>CAXXDB010000001.1:0-239084 GCA_963666645.2 uncultured Tenacibaculum sp.
ATGATTTAAGAATTCATGATTTTGTTCTGTGAAAATAAAATTCCTTTCCACAGGCAAAACGGATGATAAAAACTTAGTTCAGTTAATTCTTTTAAATGATAAAAGAGAACACTATTAGGTCTATTTAATTTTCAGAATTCTTACAAAGGAAAACTTCCTTAAATTTTTTAATTACATCTGCGATGTGAAAAAGCAAAAAAACCTATTTTATAGGTAGGGTTTTTCTGTAATTACTTGTTATATCAGTTGGGAAAGTTTTCTGAATTAATTTATAAAAATTTACAATCATGAGAAAATATTTTACTTTTTGTTTTATTAATCTGCTTGTGATTAATAGTTTGCTTTTTTCACAAGTAACCGATGTACTTACCGGATTATCTACTTCTGATATTGAAGGGAGAAAACTGCTCTTTAAAGGTTCTGTACTGTATGTTGCAGAATTACATAGAGGTACTAGCAGCATTATTACTGATCCTAATACCGGAGTTGCTATTGGCACGATTACCAATCATAACGGAAAAATTTTAAAAATTGATATTTCAAGTGCTTCTCCATCTGCTGATGAAGTGTTAAGTGGATTAAGAAATCTTGGTAATATTCTTATTGATGGTAACGATTTATTATTTAGTCATCATCAAAATTCTGTCAATAAAGTATCTAAAATTGATGTTTCGATGACTACACCTGTTATCAAAGATTTAATTGCCGATGGCAAAACGCCTTCAGATACAGCTTTAGCCTCAACTACAGGTTTAGCAATGAAGGTAGATGAATTATACATTACTTCTATTGGTATAGGGAAAATATATAAAGTTGATATCTCTCAAAATAACCCTGTACTTTCTGAATTTCTGAGCGATGTAGGAAACTTCTATGCAGATATAGAAATTGAAGGAAACAATATGTATGCAATCAAAGGACGAGAAAATATTATTAGAATTAATGTCGCTGATTCTTCTGATAAAACCGGCATGACAAGTTTAACCGGTTCTTTGGAATTGTTGCTTCACGATGGTAAACTATATACTTCTACGAGTTCCGGAGAAATTATAAGAGTTGAAAATCCGTCTTCTTCCAATCCGACAATTACTACAATTGTAACAGGATTGAATAAGCCCAATGGCTTAGCAATAAAAGGAGATGAATTATATGTTGCACAGGCTGACAGAATTTCTAAATTAAATTTATCAACGCTCTCCGCTAATGATTATTCTGAAGACCGGAAAATAACTATACATCCCAATCCATCTTCCGGTAATTTTATTAACTTTTCCAGATTACCGGAAATAAAGCATTACAAAATTTATAATATTTTAGGAGCAGAAATAGCTAATGGAGAAATTTCTGATACTAAAAAAATTGATATTCAAGAATTAACCAGCGGAATTTATTTTTTAAAGTTTAATAATAAAAATACAGTTAAATTTATCAAAAAATAATAACCGGAGATAGACAACACTAAGTTGCAGAAAAAATAGAAACGATTAAAATTAATATTTCTACAACATACAAAGATTATAAAAAGTACTACATTTGTTTGGTAATTTTTATGACATGAAGCTTGTTTTTGCCACCAATAATTTAAACAAACTAAGAGAGGTTGAAGAAATGCTTCCCGATTCCGTTGAATTTTTATCTTTAAAAGACATTAATTTTTTTGATGAGATTGAAGAAACTGCTACCACTTTAGAAGGAAATGCACAAATTAAAGCAAATTATATTACCAAAAAATATGGGTATAATTGTTTTGCTGATGATACAGGACTGGAAGTAGTGGCACTTAATGGAGATCCGGGCGTACATACTGCACACTATGCTGGTAAACCGCCGGATACGGAAAATAACATCTATAAACTATTAAAAAATTTAAATAATGAAACCAACAGAGAAGCACAGTTCAGGACTTCTGTCTGCTTAAATTTAAACGGGAAACAATTTCTGTTTGACGGAATATGTAAAGGGAGGATTTTAACACAAAAAAAGGGAGAAAAAGGCTTTGGTTACGATTCTGTTTTTGAGCCTGAAAAATTTAAAAAATCATTTGCTGAAATGACTTCAGATGAAAAAAACAGTATCAGTCACAGAGGATTAGCGATTCAAAAACTAGTAATTTTTTTAAAAATTATTAACCATACCTCCTGTGAGGAGCATCAACATGATATTTAATGATAAAAAACAAAGGTTTTTTATCATCTAAAAACATCGCATGGAAAAATTTCCAATATACCGTTATCATTTTATTCTGCTAATCATAGCCCTTATTTTTTTTAGCTCTTTAAATGTTAGTTTAGGTTCTGTAGAAATTCCATTTCATGAAATATTCAATTCTCTGTCAGGAGGAAGAGTCTCTAAAGAAAGTTGGTATATAATTGTTATAAACTATCGATTACCCAAAACTATTACCGCTATTTTAGTTGGATCGGGTCTTTCTGTAAGCGGTTTATTAATGCAAACTTTATTTCGTAACCCGTTGGCCGGACCATTTGTTTTAGGGATTTCATCAGGAGCTAGCCTGGGAGTTGCATTATTCTTATTAGGATCAGGTTTTTTTGGTGGTTTCGCTTTTGCTTCGAATCTTTTGAACTGGGGGTTATCCATGGCTTCAAGTTTGGGAGCCTTTCTTGTTTTATTAGTGGTTATTGGAACAGCTAACAAAGTTCAAAATACTATGTCTATACTCATTATAGGCCTTATGTTTGGTTCGTTTGCTTCTGCAATTATCAGCGTACTCTCTTATTTTAGTGATGCTGAACAAATACAGCAATATATGTTTTGGGGATTCGGAAGTTTGGGTAATTTATCCTGGAATGAAATTCTGGTTTTTGCTTCAATATATTTAATAGCTATCATAGGAGTCTTTTTTTCTGTTAAGCCTTTAAATAGTTTCTTGTTAGGTGAAAATTGTGCTAAAAGTTTAGGTATCAACACTAAAAGAAGCAGAAATCTTATTTTATTAATTACCAGTTTACTTACTGGTGTAATCACTTCATTTTCGGGGCCTATAGCTTTTATCGGACTGGCTGCCCCTCATATTACTAAATTGATATTTAAAACATCCAATCATAAAATATTAATTCCGGCTGCGGGTATTTTAGGAGGCATTATTTTACTAATTTGCGATAGTATTGCTCAGCTTCCAAAAAGTGAGTTTACATTACCTGTTAATGCCATTACTTCTTTATTAGGGGCTCCTGTAGTAATCTGGCTATTAATAAGAAAAAGGAAAATTTATGTATAGCAGAAATTAGAAAATTAAAACAAGTAAACAACATATCGTTCTACATACCAATAATTTATCCATTGGTTATCAAGACAGAAAGCAACAAAGTATCATTGTTTCCGGAATTAATCTGTCAATAAAAAAAGGGAAATTTGTTGCTTTATTGGGGAAGAATGGATCAGGAAAATCTACATTATTACGAACTTTAAGCAAAGTTCAGAAAAAATTGGGAGGTAATGTTTTTATACATCAACAACATCTTAATTCATATTCTCAACAGGATTTAGCTAAAATTATTAGCCTTGTGCTTACTGAACGTTTACCTGAAAGCCAGCTTACTGTTCTTGAAATTGTAGCTTTAGGCAGGCAGCCACATACAAATTGGTTGGATCAACTATCTCAAAATGACATTCATAAAGTAGAATGGGCTTTGAATCTTACAGGTGTAAAATATCTGAAAAATAAACCCTTTTTATACGTTAAGTGACGGGCAATTACAGCGTGTATTCATCGCCAGGGCTTTAGCTCAGGATACTGAAATTATTATTTTAGATGAACCTACAGCTCATTTAGATATTCATCATACCTATAAAATATTTTCGTTATTACAGAATCTGGTTAAAACTACTCAGAAAACAATAATCATATCAACACATGAAGTGAATTTAGCATTAAAGCTAGCTAACGAATTTATCTTACTTTCAGATCAAAAAATCTTTAGTGGCAATGCTTCTGATTTAATTTCTCAAAATGCTTTTTCATTATTATTTCCAAAAGATTTAATTAGTTTTAACAAAAATTTACAACAGTTTGTTATTAACAAAAATTAAATTTGATGCTGTGTAACTTTTAATCTACACTTGGTCATTTCAACAACCTAAACAAGAAACAAAATATTATAATGAAAAATTTTATTTATATTGTTTGTTCATTAACTATTGCAGCCTGCAGTAGTAATCAGAACATAACTTCCGGTAAAAAAGACAGTGTCAGAGATATGAAAAATCATGTCGCTGTTTATGCAGAGACTATTACCCGCAAAAGATTTAGGGACACATCTTTTTATGTATGCTTCAGATGAGTTTGAAGGGCGTAATACCGGTGAACCCGGGCAAAAAAAAGCTGTAAACTATCTTAGAGATTTTTATATGAGTCAAGGAATTGCTTCTCCTTTAGGAGGAAGTGATTATTTTCAGGAAATACCCTCTTCTTACTTAAGCAGCAATCGCCAAGGAATTAAATTAAAGGATTCGGAAAACGTAGTTGCGTATATTAATGGTTCGGAAAAACCAGATGAGATTGTCGTTATTTCTGCCCATTTAGATCATGAAGGGGTAAAAAAATGGAAAAATTTATAATGGGGCTGATGATGATGGTTCAGGTACTGTAGCTATTCTGGAAATTGCTCAGGCTTTTAAGAAAGCTGCAGATGCTGGTAAAGGGCCAAAACGTTCTGTGTTATTTTTACATGTTACCGGCGAAGAAAAAGGCTTATTAGGTTCTAAATATTATACTGATGAAAATCCAATTTTTCCATTAGCTAATACAGTTGCTGATTTAAATATTGATATGGTTGGAAGAATAGACGCACATCATAAGGTAGATCCTAATTACATATATTTAATTGGTTCTGATAAATTAAGTACAGAACTTCATGATTTATCTGAGTCAGTGAATAAAAAAATATACAAATATCAATTTAGACTATAAGTACAATGATGATAATGATCCGAATCGTTTTTACTATCGATCAGATCACTATAATTTTGCGAAACATAACGTTCCTGTTATTTTCTATTTCAATGGGACACATGCAGATTACCATCAGCCTACGGATACTCCGGATAAGATAAGCTATGAGTTGTTAGAAAAAAGAACCCGATTAGTTTTCTATACTGCCTGGGAAGTAGCAAATAGAGAAAATCGTATAATTGCAGATAAAACAAAATAACACCATTTCTTGTGTAATATGATTTTTTAAAGATAATCTTTCCTGAGAATATTATATTCTTGCCGGATACTTGTTTATATAGCACGATGGAAGTGCCTTAAAATAATATCATATAAAATCTTTGGAAATATAAACCCTTCATTTTGAGGATAAATGAAGATTGTACGCACATAAAAAGTTGGATTAGTTAGGTGTGATATGCTGATATGCACCAATATCCGGATTAGCCATTCTGTTGATTCCAAGAAGATCTAAAGAAATAGAAGTAGGTAATGCTCTGTTAATAGCATCACTATTATTTCCAATAATAAATTCTTCTTTTGAAGGGTTTTTAAAATGAGGGTTTCCGTTTAAAATAATGTTCTTGTAATAAGAAGTATCGTTAAAATTTAATTCATTGTTATCAGCAAACGTATTGTTAAAATCATCAAATTGAATTAAGCAGTTTTTAATTGAATAGTTAAAAGAAGTTTCATCTTCAACTCGATCTAAAACAAATTCTATATTATTATTTCCATAGATAATACAATTTGTGAAATTTGCAGCATTTAAATTTCTGGTTTCTATAACTTCCTGACCTTTTTCGTCTTCAAAAACAGAGAAATTGTTGACTAAAACAGCGGGTAGTGTACGTAAATTATTATTCCAGTAATTTGCAAAAGTAGAATGTGTAAAATTATATGTTCCTCCTATGGTACCGGCAAAAGAAGTCTGACCGGCACTACCAATAACAACATTTTCTCCTTCTATATTGGCTTCTCTGCCTAAAATTCCGAAGGTTACCTGATTATAAATTTCTGTATTTTTTAATTTTAAGGTGGGTGAGGTATTAGAACTCGTGCTATCTACTAAGATACCGATAATTCCGTTTTTTATTTGAGCATGATTAATTTCATTGTCCTTACTCCCTGCTCGCATCCATATTGTTCCCCATTGCCCGGAAACTCTGCTAAAAGAATGTTCTAATCGATCTCCTTCAAAAACTACCTTTTCATTTAGTGTGCCATTTACTTTTAAACTCCCTTTTTCATCGATGATTAGTCCTGAGTTATCATGAAAATGAATTCTGGCACCGGCTTCAATAATTAAAGTTTTATCCGGAGGGACAACAGCATAGCCATAAATTACATAAGGTTTATTTCTTGTAAACACCAATTCGCTATCCTCAAGAAATCTGCCCGGAATATTTGTAGTCATACCATCTAATGAAAGGTTATCAATCTCCATAGTAATTGGATTTCGATCAGGAAAAATGAAAGTAGCATCCCGGGTTAAAGTAACTAAGTCTACATCCTGTTGATTGTTTCCATTATCAAATAAAATTTTATCAGTATAAAGAGGGTTAGAAACATCATTAAAATTAATAGTAGTTTCTACAAAAATAAAAATGCTGTCTTTTGCTAAGACTTCAATATTCTGAAACATCTTCCCGGGGATACCATCAACATTTAAACGATAGTTAGAGGGTTGTCCATTTTCTAATTTAATTTCAGGTATAGAAATAGCTTTATTACTTCTGTTATAGACTTTTAAATTATAGGTTGCAGATCCAATTTTAGTAAAGATTGTGTCTAAAAAAACGGTGTCTTTCGAAAATTCTAAGCTACCAAAACTGGGGACAGTACTAAAATCTTTTCTGCATGAACTTACAGCAACTATAAATGCCATAATTGATATTGTTTGTATTAGCCTTATCATAGTTTTATTGTTTAATTAATTCTATTTCAAATAATTTATTCCAATGTTTACCTGTAACGAATAAGCGATTGTTTTTAGTATCATAGGCAATTCCGTTTAGCACGTCTTCTTGTGGAACTAATTTTTGAGTTTCTTTCATTTTCTGAGCTAAATCTTTCAAATTAATAATGCTTTCTACAATACCATTGATTGGATTTATTATAGCGATTAACGGTTTTTGCCAATAATTTGCGTATATTCTATTATTGATAAACTCTAATTCATTCAATTTTTTTAGAGGTAATTTATTGGTATATATCTGAATGCTTCTTTTTTCTTCTTGATTTTCAGTGTTTAAAAACCATATCTTGTTAGTTCCGTCTGATTTAATTAATTCAGTATTTGTATGTGCTAACCCCCATCCTTCATGACTTTTGTTGTAAGGAAATTCTCTTTTCAATTCAAAAGTTTCTAAATCAAAAACGAATCCTTTTCTGGCTTGCCATGTTAACCAGAATATTTCATTATTAAAAATGGTCATTCCCTCTCCAAAGTATTTGTCGCTTAAATCATATTGTTGAACCACTTTTCCGGTTGTGACATCAACTTTACGCAGATATGATTTACCCTTTTTTCCTGTTGTTTCATATAGATAACCATTGTAATACTCCAGTCCTTGAGTAAATGCCTTTTTATCGTGAGGATATGTGTTGACTATTTTATAGGTATAAAGATTTGGTTCTTTATTAGAAAATACTTCAAAAGAGTTTCTAATTTTTTCAACCTTTTCAGGTACAAAGACCAAAACTGTTATTAAATGTTTACCTGCACCTAAGTCTGAAGTATTAATGACTGTCTTATTATTTTCAAGATTTATTAATTTATTATTAATATACAATTGAATGCTGTCAACACTCCCTCCATTAATTTGTTGTACTGCAACTTGAATTTTCTCTCCTAAAATTGCTTTTTCTTTAGAAGTAATCTTAAATTTGTAACTTGTTCTACTACAAGATTTTAACACAAATACAACTGTCAATAAGATAAATAGAATATGTAAATATTTCATATAAAAATTGATTGGATATAACTAGTCAGTAATTTCGTTACAAATAAAACAATTTATTTGTTTGAAATTAAAAAAAAAGAATTAAATTTGTACTTTCAAATACCCGTTGCAGGTTTTTTGATTTTTTGAAGACGCTTAAAACTTTACCAATTTTAAAGATGAAAAAAGATATACATCCGGGAAATTATAGAATGGTAGCTTTTAAAGATATGTCTAACGGAGATGTATTTTTAACAAAATCAACAGTTGCCACAAAAGAAAATTTAAAAATTAAAGGAGTTGAATATCCATTAGTTAAACTAGAAATTTCCAGAACCTCTCATCCTTTCTATACCGGTAAATCTAAGTTAGTAGATACAGCCGGTCGCATTGATAAATTCAAAAATAAATATGCTAAATTTAAGAAGTAATTTTAGTAGTGATTTGTTCTGAGAAAAGAGATATAATTTTTTTAAAACTTAATCAATTCTTACCTTATTCTCTTATTTTTATTTCTCAAAAATTACCTGTTCTTTCCGCATTGTTGAAATTTTAGAAAGAGTGAATGTACAAACTTAGTTTTTTACATCCAGTATGTCTCTTAATGAATTTCCTAAAAGCATAAAAGCCATTACCAGACTCATAATCGCTAAGCCGGGAATAATAGCAAGAAAAGGTTTCCCGAGAATTATATAATTATAATGATTTTTAATCATGGCACCCCATGATGGAGTAGGAGGTTGTACTCCAATACCTAAAAAGCTTAAACCACTTTCTATTAAAATAGCTGCAGCAAAATTAGCAGCAGAAATAATAATGATAGGAGCTAAAATATTAGGGAGTATGTGTTTGAGTATGATTCTCATATCAGAAAACCCTAAAGCTCTGGCAGCTTCAATATATTGTTCTTGCTTTGTACTTATAACTTGTCCGCGAACAATTCTGGCAACTTCTACCCACATGGTTAATCCTACTGCAATAAAAACCTGCCAAAAACCTTTTCCAAGAATCAAAATAAAAGCAATAATCATTAGTAAAGTAGGAATAGACCAGGTAATATTAATAATCCACATTATAAATGCATCTGTTTTCCCTCCATAATACCCTGCAATAGCTCCGGCAGGAATTCCGATTAGTAAAGAAATAAATATTGCGACAAATCCAATGAAAAAAGAGATTCTTGCTCCAATAAGTAATCGACTGAATAAATCTCTACCATATTTATCGGTACCAAGATAAAAAGTTTTGGTTTCAATAAAGTTCTCAGGATTGTTATTGAAAATTGAGAGGTTATATTTTTTAGGTAATCCATCAGAAAGTTTAATAATTTCAAGAGTTTCATCAGTTTTTTTATAAGATTGTATGGGAATTTCATCAAAATTTAAAGGTTTTCCATATAAAAAAGTATGAAACCAGAAGTTTTTGGTATTATTAACAGGTACTTTTACTATGTGTGTAGAGAATCCGGGAGGCTTGGAATGAATTTCAATATGCATTTGATTAGCAGAATTGCTATTATCTGGAGCTAATACATAAGAAAATAACGCTATAAAACCGCAAAGAATTATATAACTTAAACTAATGAAGCCTAAGGGGTGTATTTTTAACTTTTGAAGAACTAAATGACTTAGAGAGATGATTGGTTTCATTGATTATATATCAGAAATTTCTTCACCAGGTTTCAAATTAAACTTTTTTCTAAATAAATGGACAATTCCATATAAAACAGGAGTATCTAAAGCAGCAATAATTATTTTAAATAGTACTCCGCTGATAAGGAGTCCCAAAAAGTTATCCCATGTAATAATCTTAAAAGAACACAGCAGTATTAAAACAGTTAATGTATCTATAAATTGAGAAGAGAAAGTAGAAAAATTATTTCGTAACCATAAATGTTTTCCTTTTGTAAAATCTTTCCAGAAATGATATATTCTGATATCTATAAATTGAGCAAATAAATAAGCTAACATAGAAGCTAATACGGCTAAAGGAGCAGCACCAAATACAAGATTAAATGTAGAATCATTTACCGGTGACCAGGAAGTAGCAGGTACGAGCTTACCAACAAAAATAATTGCTAATGAAAATAACGAAGCAGAAATTCCAGCAATAACCACCTGATTCGCTTTTCTTTTTCCATAAATCTCAGATAAAATATCAGTAATTAAAAAGGTAATTGGGTAAGGGAGTAATCCTACTGAAACTTGAAAAAGTTGTTTCTCAAATATGTTAATATTTATAGGATACCAATAAAAGAACTTTTGAAAAATTAAATTAGAAACAACCAGAGAGGCAATAAATAATGCGACTAAAATTAAATAAATGTTTTGAGCAAGTAATTTATCACTATTAATCATACAACGAAAATAAAAAATTAAAATTGATTATATTTGTATCCACAAACAAATGGAGAAAATAAACATATGAAAGCTTATATATTTCCTGGTCAGGGAACTCAATTCACAGGTATGGGAGTAGATTTGTATGAGAAACACTCATTAGCTCAAGAGTTTTTTGAAAAAGCAAATTCTGTTTTAGGATTTAGTATTACCGATATAATGTTTGAAGGTTCTGCAGAAAAATTAAAGCAAACAAAAGTTACACAACCTGCTATTTTTTTACATTCAACCATTTTAGCAAAAGTATTAGGAAAATCCTTTAAGCCTGATATGGTAGCAGGACATTCTTTAGGAGAGTTTTCAGCTCTGGTAGCTAACGGCGTTTTATCTTTCGAAGATGGTTTGCAATTAGTTTTTAAGAGAGCGTTGGCAATGCAGAAAGCTTGTGAAATGCAACAATCTACTATGGCGGCAGTTTTAGGTTTAGAAGATAAAGTTGTAGAAGAAACTTGTGAAGCAACAGAAGGTATTGTGGTAGCGGCAAATTATAATTGTCCAAGTCAATTAGTAATTTCAGGAGAAGCAGAAGCTGTTAATAAAGCATGTGAAGCTTTAAAAATAAAAGGAGCAAAAAAAGCTTTAGTATTACCTGTTGGAGGAGCTTTTCATTCTCCTTTAATGGAATCTGCCAGAGAAGAGCTAGCAAAAGCTATTGGAGAAACTACTTTTAATAATCCTGTCTGTTTCATTTATCAAAATGTAGCCGCTAAAGCAATAATCAATCCAAAAGAAATTAAAGAAAATTTAATAGCACAATTAACAACACCTGTAAAATGGACACAATGTATTCAGGCTATGATTGCTGACGGAGCTAATGAATTTATTGAGGTTGGTCCGGGAAAAGTTTTACAAGGATTAATGCGTAAAATAGATAAAAATGTTGAAACACGTGGTGCTTCTGTAGAAGAATAATGAGGTAAGAATTTAATAGACAAATTTCTTCATAATTGACACTATCATTAATAACTGTTGAAACTTATTTTTTCCTGAAATAAATGCTAATAGGTACTCCGTTAAAACTATAATGCTTTCTCAACTGATTTTCAATAAATCGTTTATAAGAATCTTTGATATATTGAGGGAAATTGGCAAAAAAAACAAATTGAGGTGTATGGGTTGGTAATTGCATACAGTATTTAATTTTAATAAACCTGCCTTTTATACCTGGCGGTGGTGTTTTCTGAGCAATTTTCAGCATTGTTTCATTTAACTTGCTGGTTTGGATTTTTCGTTTTCTATTTTCATACACTTCAACAGCTGTTTCTATGGCTTTAAAAATTCGTTGTTTTGTTAATGCAGAAATAAAAATAATAGGAATGTCTGTGAATGGCTCAACTTCTTTTCGGATTTTTTTTTCAAAATCACACATTGAGTTAGTTTCTTTTTGAATTAAATCCCATTTATTTACCAGAATTATAATTCCTTTTTTATTTTTATTTGCCAACCAAAATATTTTTTCATCCTGACCTTCAAATCCGCGAGTAGCATCAACTATAACAATAGCTACATCACAATGCTCTATAGCTCTAACGGCTCTCATCACAGAATAAAATTCAAGGTCTTCTTTAACTTTTGATTTTTTTCGAATTCCGGCAGTATCTACTAAGTTAAACTCAAAACCAAATCGATTGTATTTTGTATCGATAGAGTCTCTAGTAGTTCCTGCAATGTTGGTTACAATACTTCTATCTTCCCCGATTAAAGTATTTATAAATGAAGATTTACCCGCATTAGGTCTGCCTACAACAGCAAATCGAGGAAGTTCCTCTTTTTCATCGCCGAAAGATTCAGGAATTTCTTCTGCTATTGCGTCTAATAAATCACCTGTTCCACTTCCGTTAATAGATGATATTGTATGATAATCACCTAGTCCAAGGTTGTAAAATTCTACAGCATTTGATGCCCGTATCGTATTATCTGCTTTATTTACAGCAATAAATAAAGGTTTGTTTATTTGACGTAAAATTTTAGCTACTGTACTATCCATTGGAGTAACACCTTGCTCTATATCAACAACAAAAAGAATAATATCTGCTTCATCTAAGGCCAGTTGTACTTGTTTTCTGATTTCTTCTTCGAAAATATCATCAGATTCCACTACATAGCCACCAGTATCAATTACAGAGAATTCTTTACCATTCCATTCTGATTTTCCATAGTGACGATCTCTGGTAACGCCACTTATAGAATCTACAATGGCTTCTTTTCGTTTAATTAATCTGTTGAATAGTGTAGATTTTCCTACATTGGGCCTTCCTACAATGGCTACGATAGTACTCATAATTGCAAAGATAGCATTTCTGTGAAGATAACTATTGACTAACTAACAGTCTAATAGTTCTTTTTAATTTTATAGATTTAAGTTCTTTAACAGAAAATTTTAATTTTTATAACCAAAACGTCTTAATTGTTTATCATTAGATCGCCAGTTTTTATTCACTTTCACATACAAGTCTAAAAAAATTTTTTTATCGAAAAAGTGTTCTAAACTTTTTCTGGCTTCTGTTCCTACATGTTTTATTGCATTTCCTTTATGACCAATAATAATTCCTTTTTGAGTTTCTCTTTCAACCATAATTACAGATCTAATCTTTATAATAACATCTTCTTCAATAAAACTTTCCGTTTCTATTTCCACTGAGTATGGAATCTCTTTTTTATACCGTTGTAGAATCTTTTCTCGTATCGTTTCGTTTACAAAAAAACGTTCCGATTTATCTGTTAGTTGATTTTTTGGGTAAAATGGGGGAGAATCGGGTAATAGTTCAATAGTCCTACAGAAAACAGTATCAATATTAAATCTTTCTAATGCTGAAATCACATAAACAGAAGAGTTTGGAACTTTTTTTCTCCAATAATCAATTTTATCCTGAACTTTATCTTGACTAAATAGATCGATTTTATTTAATAATAAAATTACAGGAATTTCACTGGTTATTATTTTATTAAAAAAAACTTCATCTTCTAGAATTCTTTCGCCGATTTCTACCATGTAAATAAGCACATCAGCATCATCAAAGGCAGATTTCACAAAAGCCATCATTGAATTTTGTAATTCATAGACTGGCTTTATAATTCCCGGTGTATCTGAAAAAACAACCTGGTACTCTTCGCTGTTAACAATTCCTAATATTCTATGTCTTGTAGTTTGAGCTTTAGAGGTAATAATTGATAATTTTTCACCAACTAAAGCATTCATTAAGGTTGATTTTCCAACATTAGGATTCCCTATAATGTTTACAAATCCTGCTTTATGTGTCATATAGCAAAGATAATTGTTTTTTATTCTCTGAATTATAAATTAATATGATGCTATTTTTAAGTTGCAAGTTAAAAAACTATATGTAATAGAGCCTTCAACAATATTTGGGTAAGAAGTTAGTAAAACTACTATGCCCGGATATCCTTTGTCAGCATATAGTTTTCCATAAAATTTATCTAAAAACAATTATCTATAAATGAAATTCCTGTGGAATTTCCTAAGCAATATGTTTTTAAAAACAAGGTCATTGACATTAATGCTTCATGAGAGAGAATAAGCATGGAAGAAGTTGAAGTAATAAGTATAGATAAAAATCCTTCATGATTAAAGAAATCCGATAAATACAGATTTGTATTTAAAAAGCATTATGTAATGAGGTAATGAAAGTTCGATCTTGGGAGTTGTAATAACCAAAACCAACACTAATGAAATATAGATTAATTATTCCAAATTGTACGGCTGAAAATAAATTTATACAGAAGCTTATTCTTTTATACTATTATTGCCATATTTTTTATGTACTTTTACGATAAAGAAAGGCATAAAATATCACAGTAATACAGAATAATAATTTGTCTTAGTTAATTTTTACAGATTTCCCTATAGCTTCTAATTCAAAGATAAGATTTCTTTTATTTACTGAAGGAGCGTAGGTAAATCCTTCAAAAATTATCAATCGATTATTTTCTTTGTCAAGAATCGTGTAATTCAGGAAAGGGCCCGCCATAAAGTCATTTTTCACTTCCCATTTCCCTCGAGTTTCGTATGCTTTATTAGTATTAATTATTGTATCGTAAGTAAATGGCGTATAAGCTTTTTCAGTTATCATATACATTCCTTCTTTTCTTCCGGGGATATACTTTTTGCTAATACTGTCCCTTACCGAAGTTATATTATCTGCTATCTTAGATTCATCAGTTAAGGGGATAGAATACACCAAAATATTATTTGTTCCATCTCCTCTTGCAATTCCACTTTTAAGATGTTGACGCATCCAGAGAAACTCTCCTGTATCATCAACCAAACGGTATCTTTCAGGTATATCAATATCAATTCCAAGATTTTGAAGTGTATTGATTTTTGAAGCATCTAACTTCTCTCTTCTGAAAATTGATTGAATAAATTTTATATCCTCGTTTTTAAAAATTTGTATAATTTCTTTACCTCTGCTTCTAATTAAGTTGATTAAATCATACTCGTCGTTGGCTGTAGCAATTACTATAATTTGTGGTGAAGCATATTTATTTTTTATAATAGATATATTTGTAGTATCTGATTTTTGAAATAATAATACTGCTTTATTGTTTCTTATAAACCCTTTAAACCCTGAAGGGTCAATTTGTGTTACTGATAACAATGTTTCCGGTTGTGGTAAACCTACTTGATGTTCGCCAAAAACACTTCTAATTTCATTCCCTGGTTTTCCTAACCAATCTCCTCTTTTCATTACTACTAAAATACCATTCGTATTTCCTGTTGATGATGGTAATATTATATCGTTTTTTCCATCTTGCTTACAGCTTGCTAAAACTAGCATTGCCATAAAAAGCACCCATATTTTTTTCATAATAATTGGTATTAGTTAGTATAATAGTTGCTACCAATCAAAAAGTATTCCGTTTTACATTCTTTTTGGATAAATATATAAACGTTGTCCTATTTTTCAATTTTGTATTTATCATATTATTCCAACGCTTTATATCTTTGACTCTTACTCTAAACTTATTAGCTATTTTACCTAAATAATCTCCTGACCCAACCTGTATCGAATCCTCTTATCCATTTCAAAATATTTAGGAAGTGTTTCTTCTCTTGAAGCATCTTCACCTTCTGTTAGGGTTAGAGCATAAATTTCCTGTTCTTTGTCTAAAAAATCCATTATTTTATTTCTTGATAAACGCACAGTAAATTTTTTCTTTTCTATATTAAGGAATAATATCAATTTTATACTCAGGATTTAAAAAAGCAAGAACTTTTTTATCTACATTTATCTTTTCAGAAATTTGTTGAAATGAGATTGTTTTTTCACCTGTATCTTATTAGTCTGAAAATTAAAAATTTTATGATTTTCCGGATATATTCCCAATTCATCAACATATTTAAAAATACACATAGTGGAATAAAATGAAGGAATATAATCTGCAGGTTCTCCAGGTAAAAACCGACGAATGTTCCAATAATTTTTATATCCGCCAGATCATTTAATGGCTTTTAATACATTTCCGGGATCTGAATTATATGCTGCTAAAGCTAAATCCCAATCATCAAAGAGCTGATGCAGATAATTTAAGTATTTACAGGTTGCAATAGTAGATTTTATCAGATCCTGTCGCTCATCTACATAAGAATTAACCGCTAATTTATATTGCTTGCCGGTTTCATACATAAATTGCCATAAGCCCGCTCCCATTCTGGATTTTATTTGTGGTCGCAATGAGGATTCACTTACTGCCGGATATTTCATTTTTAACGGAATATCATATTGAGATAAATATCGCTCAAAAATTGGAAAATAATATTTAGATCTTTCCATTAAAATTGGATAATGTTTTTTCGATACTTTAAGTAATTATTGATAACTCACTCTAATACAGGGTTAAATTCTAAATCAGAAGGAGTTGTAAAATTAATTTTTGATAATCTTTTTTTTAATAATTCTGGTGTAACAATTTGATTTACATTGCTTATTAATCTTTATCCTTAATGATATAAGAGATTGTGTCAAGAAGCGATGAATTGAATTTTACTTCAACTAACAAACTATCTATTCTCTTTAAATCGTCGTTTGTGTATGTTTTTTTTGAATTTTTTCTTGTGGAAGAATTGTATCGATTTGTATGGGTGATATCGAATCAATTTTATGAATAGAATCTGTAGATTGTTACTGTGTGAAAGCACTATAAATAATAAGAATGGCTCCGATAAATAATTTTTTCATATAAAACATCTATGATGATACTAAAATTTAAACTCTACTGCAACAGGACAGTGATCGGAATGCTTGGCTCCCGGCAGTATATAGGCTCTTGAAATATTCTTCTTTAGTGATTTGGCAACCATACAATAGTCCAATCGCCAACCTTTATTATTAGCTCTGGCATTGGCCCGGTAACTCCACCAGGAATATTCTTGACTATCTGGATTTAGAAAACGAAAACTATCTATAAATCCGCTATCAATAAAGTCTCCTATCCATTTTCTTTCTTCAGGTAAAAACCCGGAAACTCCTTTCATTTTAGGATTATGAATATCTATTACTTCATGACAAATATTATAATCGCCACAAATTACCAGGTTTGGAATCGTTTTTCTTAACTCTGTAGCATAATTTAAGATTTCTTTCATATAGCTGAATTTGAAGTTTAATCTGGTATCATTTGTCCCTGAAGGTAAGTACATACTCATAATTGAAACATGGTCATAATCAACGCGAAGGTTTCTCCCTTCATTATCCATCATTTCTATCCCTGTTCCATATTCTACATGATTGGGTTCTTTTTTACAGAAAACAGCAACCCCTGAATATCCTTTTTTTTTAGCAGAAAACCAATATTGGTATGGATATCCTATTTGCTCAAAATCCATGGTATTTAATTGTTCTTTTTCCGCTTTGATTTCTTGTATACAAATTACTTCAGGATTGACTGTAAGCAACCAATCTAAAAAGCCTTTTTTTAAGGCTGCACGTATTCCGTTTACATTGTATGATAATACTTTCATAAAGATGAAATTTTAAGGCAAGTTACAGGATGACAAATCTTAGTAATACAAACTATTCTAGTTATGATAGTGAACATTATTTTAATAACTTTGAAATTTCTCTTCTTATTAGTAAACTATGGTTACAATAATATTTTATACAGACAGAATCAAGTTCTATAATTACTAACGTATCTTTTATCATTTTCATACTATTTTCATAGTTTTCAGGTATAATGTGATAGTTTTTTTATTTCTCCAAAAGAAGTTTTTCATTATGATTATAAGGATCTGTTAGTATTAAAAGGAAAAATAGTGCAAATAAGCATTCCCATAACTCCCACTTTTTACCATCAGAGATAAAGGAAACAGCTGCTACGGATGAAAGGATAAAAGTTGCTGAATGTTTAACTTTAGGAACCGGAATTCCAAATTTGTCAACAATATTTTTTATATGGTTACTTTTCTTATATAAAAAATAAAGAAATAAAAAATAAATCCCAAAAATAACAGAAAAGCAATAGGAGAAAATTAATTTATTTATTTTAACATCCGCTACAATAAAATTATGGATATTGGTTTCGTTTTGAGAATTGTATTTTATAAAAAAATCATTAGAGGGTATTGAAAAAATGCGTTGCCCCCATGAAATTTCTTCTCCAAACCCAAAGAACAACCCTAAAGCCATTAATAAGTTGAAATAAAACCATTTATGTCCTTTGCAAAATTTAATCTTAATAACTTTCCAAAATAAAAGCACAGAAGCTATTAATAATAATAAGCAAGTAAGATATTCAATAATACCGTCTTCTTTAATAAGATACTTATAAAGGTTTTCTTTAAAAAAGAAAGTAAAAGAAACCAATATCACACAAAAAATCAACAATTTGATTGTTATTTTAAAAGATTTTTCCATTCTATATTCGGATTTTATTTCTTTAGTTATATTAGCACCATCTTTTTTTCCTCAACAAAATTTATCCTGTTCTACGAAGTCATGGGATAAGAAATCCGGGAAAAAATACAATTTGTTAGAATATCATTTCAGGAATTTCATCATTAACAGTTAATGCTCCTTCAGTAGCTTCCTGAATTTCTTCTACTGTTACTCCGGGAGCTCTTTCTAACAAGTGAAACGCATTGTCTTTTATTTCTAATACTGCCAAATTAGTTACAATTTTAGTAACACAAGCTACTCCTGTTAATGGTAATGAACATTGTTTTAATAATTTTGAAGCCCCTCTTTTATTGGTATGTGTCATTGCTACAATAATATTTTCGGCAGAGGCTACTAAATCCATCGCTCCTCCCATACCTTTTACCATTTTTTCCGGAATTTTCCAATTGGCTATATCTCCATTTTCTGAGACTTCCATTGCTCCTAAAATAGTTAAATCTACATGCTTTCCTCTAATCATGGAGAAACTTGTAGCTGAATCAAAAAAACTTGCTCCGGGTAATGTTGTTATGGTTTGTTTTCCTGCATTGATGATATCTGCATCTTCTTCTCCTTCAAAAGGAAATGGACCCATTCCTAAAACACCGTTTTCGCTTTGAAATTCTACCTCTATATCATCCCTGACAAAATTTGCTACCAGTGTTGGAATCCCAATTCCTAAATTTACATAATAGCCATTTTTCACTTCTTTTGCTATACGTTTTGCTATTCCTTTTTTATCTAACATCTTTCTAATGTCTCAATTTGTTTTATGTATCAAGGTAATAATCTATCTGCTTTTGATACTTCTTAATATTTGCTATATAGAATCCAATCACGGATTTTCTGTTTTATTGTTCAAATTTGAATTCGCAGGATAATTTTTAATTTTTAGTACGAGTTGTTCTTTGTTCAATTCTTTTCTCGTATTTTTTCCCCTGTAAAATACGTTGTACAAAAATTCCCGGAATATGAATTTGATTAGGGTTTAATTTTCCAACAGGTACTAGTTCTTCTACCTCAGCTACCGTTATTGTAGCGGCACCACACATGCAGGGGTTGAAATTACGAGCTGTTCCTTTAAAAATTAAATTTCCTGCTTCATCTCCTTTCCAGGCTTTTACAAAAGCAAAATCTGCCTTAAAAGCTTCCTCTAGCACATATATTTTTCCGTTAAACTTCCGAGTTTCTTTGCCTTCTGCTATTTCCGTACCATAACCTGCCGGTGTATAAAATGCCGGGAAACCTGCTTGTGCCGCTCTACATTTTTCTGCTAAAGTTCCTTGTGGTGTTAATTCTACGTCTAATTCTCCTGAAAGCATTTGTCGTTCGAATTCATCGTTTTCCCCTACATACGAGGAAATCATCTTTTTTATTTGATGGTTTTGAAGTAATAATCCTAATCCAAAATCATCCACTCCGGCATTGTTGGAAATACAGGTTAAATCAGTAATTCCTAACCGCATCAATTCTGTAATTGCATTTTCCGGTATTCCACACAAGCCAAAACCTCCAAGCATTATGGTCATTCCACTAGAAACATCCTGTAAAGCTTCGTTTATTGAATTTACTTTTTTGTTTATCATTTAATTGAACTGCTCACTATTTATTAGTTAACTTTTTAAAAATCTGTTGCTCCTCTTTCTTGTTCTTCTTTAGTTTTTTCTTCATGCTTACTACAATCTAAATTTATTGAAAGTTCTGAAGGTTTATCAAAAGGTTTCTGACTTATTTTTAATGTTTTATCAGCATAGCATTTCTGCATAAAAATAGCCCAGGCGGGTAAAGCCATTGATGCTCCTCCTCCTTCTACCAAATCAGCAAAGTGTATTGATCTATTTTCGCCACCCGTCCAGACTCCTGTTGTTAAATTGGGGACAATTCCCATAAACCAACCGTCAGATTGATTTTGAGTTGTTCCTGTTTTTCCGGCAATAGCGTTGGTAAATTTATAGGGATATCCTGTTATAAATTTACCACGATTCCCAATAGTTCTTAACCGGGCACCCGAACCAAACTGTGTAACTCCTTCCATTAAATTTAAAGCTACATAGGCTGATTCTTCACTGAATACTTCTTTTGTTTTAGGAACAAATGTTTCCAATACGGTTCCGTTTTTGTCTTCTATCTGTGTAATAAACATCGGTGTAACTCGCATTCCTTTATTGGCAAATGTAGAATAAGCACTGGTCATTTCTAACAATGTTAAATCTACAGATCCTAAAGCAATTGAGGGGTTTGCCTTAAATTTGGTAGAAATTCCGGCTGATTTTGCTAAGCGTGCTACATTTATAGGTGATACTTCATCAATTAATCTTGCCGTAATTACATTTACCGATTTTGCTAATGCTTCTTTTAATGTATATTCATTTCCATATTTTTCTCCCGGGTTTTTGGGTGTCCAATCATCTTCCATTCCATATTTTTCTTTTCGGATTGTATATGGGGTATTGGGAAGTTTATCGCAAGGAGATCTTTTTAACTGGTTGATTGCTGTTGCATATACGAAAGGTTTAAACGTTGAGCCTACTTGACGTTTTTGTTGCTTTACAGCATCATACTTAAAATGTTTGTTATTAATCCCACCCACCCATACTTTAATATGACCTGTTTGTGGTTCTATAGATACTAAACCTGAACGTAAAAAATGTTTATAATATAAGATAGAATCATAAGGAGTCATGATAGTATCGCGATCTCCTTTCCAGCTAAATACTTGCATATCCGTTTTTGTATTGAATGCTTTTTCTATTTCTTCATCTGACTTTCCTATGGCTTTCATTCGCTTATAACGAATTGAATTCTTTTTTGCACGATTCATGATTATTTTAATTTTTTCTCTTTCCAGTTCATAAAAAGGTCTCGTTTCATTCTTTTTTTGTTCTTTAAAAAAATATTTTTGAAGATTTGCCATATGTTCTTGTATAGCTTCTTCTGCATATCGTTGCATACGAGAATCAATAGTTACATAAACTTTCAATCCGTCTTTATTAATATTATATAATTCTCCATTAGGTTTTGGGTTGTTTTTTACCCATTTTTTCATGAACTGTCTCAAATACTCACGGAAGTATGTAGCCAGTCCGTCACTATGACTTTCTGGTGTGAATTTTATCTTTAACGGTAGTTCTTGTAGTGAATCTTTTTGTTCTTTAGTAATAAATTTATTTTTATACATTTGAGCAAAAACAACATTTCTTCTGTTTAATGATTTTTTTCTTGAAACTTTTCTATGTGGATTGAATTGGCGTGGATTTTTTAGCATTGCTACTAAAATTGCTGATTCCTGCAGGTCTAACTCTTTAGGTTCTTTGCCAAAATAAATGCGGGTAGCAGAACGAATTCCCGTAGCTTTGAATAAAAAACCTTGCGTATTTAAATACATAGTTATTATTTCTTGCTTGGTATATTGCCGTTCTAATTTAACAGCGACAATCAATTCTTTAATTTTTTGAACAATTCTTTTAGCTGTGTTGGAAGATGCTTTTCTAGTAAATAAATTCTTTGCCAGTTGTTGTGTAATGGTACTGGCTCCTCCCCCTTTTCCTAATTTTGCAACGGCTCTTGCTAATCCTCTAAAATCAATACCTGAATGTTCATGGAATCGTTCATCCTCGGTAGCTATTAAAGCTTTAATCAGGCTCTCAGGTAAATCTTTATAATGGATTGGCGTTCTGTTTGCTTCTTTATAGAACTTTCCTAAGGTTTTACCATCTGAGGATATTATCTCCGTTGCTAAGTCGTTTTTAGGGTTTTCCAATTCCTCAAATGTAGGGAGTTTTCCAAAAGCACTCCATGATGCTAATAAAAAAACAAAACATATAGCAAGAATCCCTCCTAAAATTAGTTTCCAAAACCATCTTATATATGTATTAAAGTTTATTGTCTTTTTTTCAGTCATAATTATTCGTTTTTTCAATCCTGAATCCTACGTCTGTGATACCTTTTAATTCTTTAACTCCATTTACTTTATTATTTTTTCTCATGGCGTGGTAAATTTCTAAAGAGTATTCTCCTGCCACAGGAAATAAAATATTCTCTTTATAAAAAAGTTTATTTTCCTTGGTTTCTGAAAAACCTGTTCCTAAAAATTTTCCTTTTTTATCTGCCATATCATATTCAAGAGTATCTATGAGTTTCTGATTATCCGGGAAGTTCATTTTAGTAATTAAAAACAGATTGCTAAATTCATAATCATTATTGTTTCTAATATTTATAAACAGATTTTTTTTTGCTAAGGTATCTTTTACAGAAAAATGGAATTTTATCGGAGTGTTAATTTTCCAAGTCCCATTTTCAGGAGAAATGTATCTATCAAAAACTCTTTTTGAGTCACACGACATCAAGATGAATAGTACGATAAACTTATATATCAGCCTATTTCTGCTTATTAGCTTTAGCATTTTTGTTTCTGTTTTTTGGAGAATTACTATTTTTCCTTACTTTTTGATTGGGACTTTTTCTTCTTGGTTTTTTTGATATATCAAAACGTGTTAAACTATCTTGACCTACTACATTTTCAAAATTCATTTTTGTTTCTTCTGCAATTTCAGATTCATAATCTTCTAAGGGTAACCCTGCTTCATTTGCATCATTTAATTCAATAATTTCATTTACCTGATCTAAGGAAAGTTTATACCATTTAATTTTTTCTTTTCTATAGGTATACCAAAGTAGTTTCTTGAAAATATCCATTTTTACAAAAATAGCGTCTCCTTTTTCTGTTTTTAAAACTATGTCTTGCTTTGGAAATTTTTCAAGGGCATCTAAATAGGAATCTAATTCAAAATTTAAACAGCATTTCAATTTACCACATTGACCTGCCAGTTTTAATGGATTTAATGATAGTTGCTGATATCTTGCCGAAGCAGTATTTACTCTTCTAAAATCTGTTAACCAAGTAGAGCAACATAATTCTCTGCCACAAGAGCCTATACCTCCTAATCTGGCTGCTTCCTGACGCATTCCCACTTGCCTCATTTCTACTTTTACGGAAAAAGTATTAGCCAAATCACGTATTAATTGGCGGAAATCTACTCTATCATCTGCCGTGTAGTAAAATGTTGCTCTATTTCCGTCTCCTTGAAATTCAACATCTGAAAGTTTCATTTTTAATCCTAATCGGTTAATAATTTCTCTTCCTCTGCGTTGTGTTTCTGATTCTCTGTTTTTGGCGTGTTGCCAAACATCAATATCTTTTTGAGTAGCTTTTCTGTATATTTTTTTCACTTCCTCACTATCTACAGCTACTTTACGTTTCTTCATCTGTACTTTTACAAGCTCACCTGCTAAAGAGACTACTCCTATATCGTGACCCGGAATGCTTTCTACTGCTACAATATCTCCTATAGAAATTTTCATTTTTCCATTATTTTTATAAAAATGCTTTCTCCCATTTTTAAAACGAACTTCATATATATTAAATGAATCTTCGCCTGTTGGTAAAGCCATATTTGATAGCCAATCAAAAACAGCTAATTTATTCCCGTTTGTACATGCTTTTGTATTGCAATCTCCATTATTTTTACATCCTTCAGGAATACCGTTTTTGTTAGTTGAGCAACTATTGCAATTCATGAATAAAGTATGTTTTTAAATAGTTTTTTTACCTGAGTGTAAACAGTATCAAAAAAAATATTTTTATTTGTTTGATTTCTAATTAGATAAAAACAGAATTTCTGTTAACCTTTGATTAGTAAAGATACCAATTCTATTGGAATTTAAAAAGTCATTTTCAGAAGTAATAATTTCTCTCTTTTAAAACACCACAATAATTGTATAATTAATTAAAAAACAACTTGATAAGTTTATAATCATCTTAATATGTTTTTAAAATCAGAGATAAAGGACTTTATTTTTACTTAAATAATATACTAATTCCAAATTGAAAAGAGCTACTATTTGTATCTGCAATATCAGAAAGTTTTAAGATATTATCTACCAGCCCGTATAGGTTTAATTTCCAAATATTGGCAGAAATTCCCAATCCAATGTTTGAGTATGAAAAATCATCAACAGTGTATGTTATTTTTGTATTCAGGATTTCTGATAGTTTTCTTTCATAAAATCCTGTTAATGCAAATCTAGGACCTATTGGAGTAATCATTGAGTAGGTTTGTATTCCAACACTATTATTGTAATAATTATTAAACGACATATCTGAACAGCTTTCTTCTCCTCTTGATTTTTCAAAGCTATATTTTAATGCAAAGTTAAATTTTAATGGTCGCATTACTGAATATGATTCTTGGTTATCTTCATTTGATAATTGCCCTTTAATCTTATCTTCTAATTCTTGCCAATAATCACGATTCGTACCGTCGTATTGAAATTCAATTCCTGTAAATGTAAAATTACCATTTACAGAAGTATTGTTTATTTTATCTGAATAATTAATAAAACCTATATCTAATAAACTGCCTGAAATTTCTGTTTGGTCATTTATGAGATATGTAAAACCAATATCGAATCCTATACCTAAATTATTTCCTGAATAAAGTTTTCTTACATTTTTATCTATGCTATTTCCACTTAATCCGGAGCTGTAATAGGCTATATCAATATTATTTAAAGAGTATTCGTAGATACTATTAGGCGATAGGCGAGTAGTAAGACTCCCTCTGTTACCTGTTGATGTTACATTTAATATTCCTGAATAGATTTTCATTCTGGCTCCTGCTATAAGTCTTCCATTAAATTTTCTGCTAATTCCTGCATGAATAACTCCTAATAAATCTGCTTTAACTACTATATCGGAAAATAAAAAGCGCTTATTTATAAAACCTGCATTCCCATCTTTTGTCAGTTTTAATAAATCTTTAGGAATTGTTAGAAAAACATCCAATTCATTATAAAAGCCAACACTCAAATAATCTTTCTTATTTAATTGACATCCTGCACTAAGTACTTCAATCTGGGAGTTAATATAAGCGTAATCATTTCTCTCTAAATTATTTATGGTATTATCTAGTTTTGTAGTAAAATCGATGTTATCATCTCTAAATAAATCTGCAATGGTTATTCCTGAAGCATTTACGTTAGCTGAAATCCCTGATAGCAGAGGTATTCCAATATGGTATTTATAGTTAGTTTTTACTCCGGGGTTAATTAATAATGTTTGAGGAATTTTATCAAATCCGTATAAGATTTGTTTATTTTGTGATGTTAGTTTATTGCCAACAGCAATAAAAAGAAAAAATAAAATCTTTTTCACAGCACTTAATTTATTGTAAGATAAAATGTTGCTGCTGATTTAAAGATTAAAGATGCCGGTATATTTGTATCAATTATAGTTCCACCTGAGCTAGGTAACAGTGCTAAATCAACTTGTATATTACGTGAATTAGTAAAATCCGGATTATCAGCGATGATGATTTCTTCCTCTTGAATAAAATCAGTTTGATTTGCCAAAACATTTAATGTAATCGGTTCATGAGTTTCGGTATTTGTATTGTCAAGAAATATAAGCTCCAATTGAAAATCTCTATTAAATTGATTTTCAATTTCAAATCGAAATACTATTCGTTGTAGATTTTCTTCTGTTATATCATTATCTAAAACTATAAAAGGTGTTTTTTGAGATAATGATGTAATTTCTGTACCATTTGCAGCTAAGTTGTTTTGAGTAATATTGAAATTAATTAATGCCCCAACTATTACGGGTTCTAATTTTAAACTCTCTGCCTGATTGAAATCAATATCATTTAAACATGAAGCATTCAGTAACAGAACATTCAACGATAGTATTTTTAAAAGTAATTTCATATTTTCAATGACATTAAAGGGCAGGAATTTACAAAGAATATTTGATATACACCAAGTTTTATCTATTTATTTAAGAGAGTTCGTTTAAGACTTTGTAAATATTCTTTATCCAGTTTTTATTTTCGATATTTTAATGTAATCAAAAATTATAATAAGACCTCAAAATAATTAGAGCTAAGCATTTTTGACTAGCCCCGGGCTTAACTATATTACAAACAATCGTCTATAGTGCATTAAATCTTTTACGTGCTCTCTTATTTCGTGTAATTTTTCCTCATTCTTGGAATTTTGAATAGCTTCATCTATCAAGTTAACAATAGTCAGCATATCTTTTTCTGCTAAACCTCTGGTAGTTATTGCCGGAGTACCAACTCTAATTCCTGATGTTACAAACGGCGATTCAGTATCAAAAGGAACCATATTCTTATTTACCGTAATTTCTGCTTTCCCCAAAGCGACTTCGGCATCTTTTCCTGTGATATTTTTATTTCTCAGGTCAATTAACATCATATGATTATCTGTACCTCCGGAAATAATATGATATTCTTTATCAACAAAAGCCTTGGCCATAGCTTTGGCATTTTTTATAATTTGTGTTTGATATTGTAAGAATTCGTCAGTTAAAGCTTCACCAAATGCAACTGCCTTGGCAGCAATAATGTGTTCTAACGGACCTCCTTGATTTCCCGGGAAAACAGCACTATTTAATAGTGTAGACATTTTCTTTGGTTTTCCATTTTTTAATTTGAAGCCAAAAGGATTTTCAAAATCTTTCCCCATCATAATTAACCCACCTCTTGGTCCTCTTAATGTTTTATGAGTAGTAGTAGTTACAATATGACAGTGTGGTAGTGGGTCATTTAAGATTCTTTTAGCAATTAATCCGGCAGGATGAGAAACATCTGCTATTAAAATTGCCCCTACACTATCTGCTATTTCTCTAAAGCGTTTAAAATTCATATCTCTAGAGTAAGCTGATGCTCCCGCAATAATTAATTTGGGACGATGTTTTTGGGCTTGTGTTTTTAAATGTTCATAATCTATCAATCCAGTTTTTCTATCAACTCCATAAAATACAGGGTTGTATAATTTACCTGAAAAATTTACCGGAGAACCGTGTGTTAAATGCCCGCCGTGTGCTAAATCAAAACCTAAAATAGTATCTCCCGGTTGTAAGCAAGCTGCGAAAACAGCGGTATTTGCCTGACTTCCTGAATGAGGCTGTACATTTACGTACTCAGCTCCAAAAAGTTCTTCTCCTCTATCGATAGCAGTTTGTTCTATTATATCAACGACTTCACATCCTCCATAATAACGTTTTCCGGGGTATCCTTCAGCATATTTATTTGTTAATACAGATCCCTGAGCTTTCATAACTTGTTCACTAACAAAATTCTCAGAAGCAATTAACTCCAAACCATTAAGTTGACGTTCTTTTTCTTCTTGAATTAAATCAAATATTTGGTAATCGAATTGCATGTTATCTATAATTTATTATTGGTTGCTGTTTTCGTTTAAAAAAGATATTAATACTCCCTTTAACACGAATATAAAAGCGAAAATACTTATAAAAATTTCCATTTAAATCATAAACAATTGTTAAAGATAAATATTGCTTCAAAATATGTTAATGATCTATAATTTTCTACGCTCCTTTTCTTTTTTCAGTAAGCTTAATTCTCGTGACGTTTGTCCTTCAACCGAGGTGTTTTCTTCGGCTCTTCTAATTAAGTAAGGCATTACATCTCTGACGGGACCAAACGGAACGTATTTCGCTACATTATAACCTTCTTCGGCTAAGTTAAAACTAATATGATCGCTCATCCCATATAATTGTCCGAACCACATTCTTTTATCGTTATTAGCAATGTTATATTTCTTTGCTAGATTCATCAATAGATAAGAGCTTTCTTCATTATGCGTTCCTGCAAATAAAGCCATGTTTTTATGTTCTATCATATATAAAATAGCTTCATTGTAATTTTCATCTGTCTTTTTTTTGTTTTTACATACAGGCGACGGATATCCTAATTTTTCTGCTCTTGCATGTTCTTTTTCCATATAAGCTCCCCGAACTATTTTCATTCCGATATGAAAT
Source organism: uncultured Tenacibaculum sp. (assembly GCA_963666645.2). Lineage (GTDB taxonomy): Bacteria > Bacteroidota > Bacteroidia > Flavobacteriales > Flavobacteriaceae > Polaribacter. Next base: position 28,056 of record CAXXDB010000001.1, read on the forward strand.
CCTTTTTGATGTGCTCTCTGGTGCAATGATTTTAAATATTCCATACGATCATGTCTGTACATTTGTAATGTATTGAATATTATTGCCTTGTGTTGATTGTATTTTTCCATTAATTCTTCAGTCAAATTATCTGCTGCATCCTGGATCCAACTTTCTTCAGCATCTATCAATAATGAGACATTTTTATCGTATGCCAGTTTACAAACTTTATGAAAACGTTTCTTTATCCGTTTCCATTCCTCTTGTTCTTCAGCAGTTAACTCTTTTTTACCTCCTATTTTCTGGTATAAAGAAAATCTACCCAATCCTGTAGGCTTAAAAACAGCAAACGGAATAGATTCTTTTTTTTCAGAAAACATAATTATTTTTTGAATAGTTTTCACAGCACTGTCAAAACTTTCTTCCTCTTCTTTTCCTTCTACCGAGTAATCTAAAACACTATACACATTTCCTTGTTTGTGCATTTTTTCAATATTGGGAATACAATCTTCCTCTGTGATGCCTCCGCAAAAATGATCGAAGACAGTTGAACGAATCAGCCCTTCAACGGGTAAATGTGCTTTCAATATAAAATTGGTTACTGCTGTTCCTATTCTGACCATAGGCTGGTTTTGAATTAAGCGAAATAAAAAGTAAGCTCTTTCTAACTCAGAATCAGATTTTAGTTTAAACGCAATTTCCGTATTTTCAAAAAGTTTCATTGCTGGTAACCGGTTTGTATTATTTCAACAAATATAAAAGGACAACATTTAATTTTTAATATTTTCTGTTTAATTTGCATTATTTTATATAAATCAATGAAAACAATCCGGGCAACAACTTACCCTATACATTTTAACGATAAATCATATAATGAGTTAGCTCAGTTTTTGAGTTTAAAGAGTTATTCCTCTGTCTTTATTTTAGTTGACGATAATACTTTACAATATTGTTATCCCATATTTTTGCAATATCTTAAGACAACTTCTAAAACTAAAGTTATTAAGATAAAAGCTGGAGAGATTCATAAAAACATGGATACCTGTTCAAGAGTATGGAATGCTATGATTGAATTTGGTGCTGACAGGAAAAGTCTGTTAATAACTCTGGGAGGAGGTGTAATTACTGATTTAGGAGGATTTGCAGCTTCTACATTTAAACGAGGAATTGATTTTATTAATATTCCAACGACTTTACTTTCGATGGTAGATGCTTCTGTAGGTGGAAAAACCGGCATAGATTTAGGAGTGTTAAAAAATCAAATAGGAGTTTTTGCAAATCCGGAAATGGTGTTAATTGATTCCAAGTATTTACATACACTTACTATAAGAGAAATCCGCTCGGGGATTGCCGAAATTCTTAAATATGGAATGACACACGATATTCATTTATTTAATGAGATTAAAGATAATTCCAACTTAAATATGGTTGATTTAATCCACAGGTCAATAGAAATAAAAAACGAAGTTGTTACCGAAGATCCTAAAGAGAAAGGATTAAGAAAAGTATTGAACTGGGGGCATACTATCGGACATGCTGTAGAATCGCATTTTATGGAGAATGATGAAAAAGAAAGCTTAACTCATGGAGAAGCCATAGGTGTAGGTATGGTTTGTGAAGGTTATATTTCTTCTGAAACATTGGGATTTCCTAAAGAAAAGATGCAGGAAATTAAAGAGACTATCGTTACCATTTATGGAAAAAAAATTATTAAATCAGAAGATATACACTCTATTATGAATCTGTTGATACACGATAAAAAGAGTGAGGGAGGCGTCGTAAAGTTTGTTTTATTAAAAGATTATGAAGATTTTAAAATTGATTGTGAAGTCTCAGAAGAATTAATAGAAAAAAGTTTAAAATATTATTCATGTTAATCCGGCATGAAAAAAATTCGATATGATTAAAAAAGCATTTAAAATTTTAATGATACAAATATTTTCATATGTTTATAATTCTGTTATCAGTTTTATTTTCGGAGTCTCCTAATGTTCACATGTATTCGATATAACTATAAAATCAGGTATAGCCTTAGTACCTTTAATCTATTTTAGCGAAAGTTTTTATCTTTAAATTTTTTGTTGTTAAAATAATCAGCGATGTTTCTATATCTTGAATGTTCTAACCTGATACTAATTTTGTTTAAAGGCGGCGTTAAATTATTAGAATTGCTAACACTTTTTTATTTATTACTATATTAGTCACATTTAAATTTAATTCAATGCAACCATTACACATTGCACTTTTAATTATCGCATATTTTAGCACTCTTATTCTTATTGCCTGTTTAACCGGGAAATCAGCAAACAATCAAACTTTTTTTAAAGCGAACAATTCATCTCCATGGTATTTAGTTGCCTTTGGAATGATTGGAACCTCTTTATCAGGAGTAACTTTTATTTCCGTTCCGGGGTGGGTAGAAAGTCAGAAAATGGCATATATGCAGATGGTATTGGGTTATATTATAGGATATATGGTGATTGGGCTTGTGTTGCTTCCTTTATATTACAAACTTAATTTAACATCAATATACACCTATTTAGAAGATCGATTCGGAAAGTGGTCTTATAAAACAGGCGCCTCATTTTTCTTATTATCAAGAATTACAGGAGCTGCTTTTCGTTTATTTTTAGCCGCTAATGTATTACAGTTAATTTTATTCGATGCGTATGAAATTCCTTTTTGGGTTACCGTTACGATTACCATTTTATTAATTTGGTTATACACCTTGAAAGGGGGTATTAAAACAATTGTTTGGACAGATACTTTACAAACTTTATTTATGTTAATCGCTGTAGGAGTTTGTATTGTAATGATTAAGGATACAATGCAAATAGACAGTTTGTTTTCGTATATAGCTGAAAATAAGTTATCTGAAATTTTCTTTTTTGAAGATATAAAATCAGGAAGCTATTTTTGGAAGCACTTTTTCTCAGGAACATTTATTGCTATCGTTATGACCGGTTTAGATCAGGATATGATGCAAAAAAATTTAACTTGTCGTAATTTAAAAGATGCACAAAAAAATATGTTTTGGTTTACTATTGTATTAGTCATTGTAAATTTTTTCTTTTTGGCTTTAGGGGTTTTATTAACTGATTACGCTACTACAAACGAAATTGATGCTCATAAAGATAACTTATTCCCTGTTATAGCAATGAGCGGAGAACTGGGAATTGCAACTTCATTATTCTTTTTATTGGGATTAATAGCCGCCACTTATTCAAGTGCAGATAGTGCTTTAACTTCACTAACAACTTCTTTTAGTATTGACATTTTAGAAATTGACAAAAGAGAGAATGAGGAAGAAAAAGAATCTATACGTAAAAAAATTCATGTTTTATTCTCAATCATATTAATAGCAATTATTTTAATCTTTAAATACTTTATAGCTGATACCAGTATTATTGAAAAGATATTCCAATTTGCTGGTTATACATATGGTCCGTTATTAGGATTATACACTTTTGGATTATTTACCAAACGAAACACAAAAGATAAATTAGTTCCGGTAGTTTGTATCGCTTCTCCATGTTTAGCTTTTGCAATTAACTACTTAACAAATACTTTATGGAATTTTGATTTTGAATTCTTTATCTTAATTTTAAATGGTTTAATTACCTTCTTATGTTTATTGGCTGTTAAAAAATAATTATTGAACCCGGGAAATTGGTAACGAATACCTTGATTAACCCAAATGGTAATTTAAAGAAATTTCAAGCGATATATTTAATGCTTTTAAGTTCAGTGGTATCAAAACCACCATCTGTCATATCAAGAACTATTTGAATGTAGTTAGGTTTAAAAGTTACCCCTCCTTTATAAGCCGGATAAGTCATTCTGGTCAATTCTCATTGTACACCTCTTGCCCGGGATTTTTTTACTTTAGTCTCAGTAATATTAAAATCACTTCTGTTCATATTCTAATGGGAAGCGTGTGTCAACTCATGAATAATAGTTGAGTAAGTTTCTATAGCTGGTCTTTGATAAGTGTATATTTTAATAGATTCATATAAGCCAAAAGCTCTCCATCCGGCAGTATGAGTCCCAAGATTTCCCTCATCAGATATATTTTTTAAGTATGCTCTAATCTTCATTTGCGTTCTCCAGAAGCTGTTTTTTGGAGGATGTCTTAATCCCTTAATGTCTTTGTAATTGATGAAGTTTTTAAATTACCCAATGCTTTCTTCATGTTTGTAACAGAGCATGGATTCTCTAGTTTGTTTCCCAGAACTATCTCATTAAGAATGTTGATTTCAGTTTGTTTTACCTGACTTTCACTAAAAAAACATCATCTTTTTGACAGGAATACATCAGTATTCCAATCAGAATAAAAAACAGAAATTGTAAGCCGTTTTCCTTATAATTGTTTCTTTGTTAAGAAATAAAATTTGTTTATATTTTAATGAATAGTTTATAGATATAGTAAATTTAAATGAGAATAGCTAAATAATTATAAATATTCTAATTTTTTTATAAGGCTATCCTGAGAGGTCAGGATTTTTGCCTAAGCCGGAGTTGTATTTTTTATGTGAAATGTCCAAAAAGAGAGGTTTTTAATTGTAAAAATATTTAGTCGCAATTTCCGTTACAATTCTCTGTCTTTCATATTCCGGGAGAGTAAAAATAGAAATTTCGGTTTTAGACGAACTACAAAGTATTTTTAATAATCTATTTTGACTGCATATTAAACCATCTAAAATGTGATATTTTTGAAGTTTCAAACCTCCATAATTAACAATAGTAGAATCATACTCTACCGAAAGCTAAGTCATCTTGCAAATCTCTTAACGTGATGATGTACTCCTCATGATTCGGGATTTAGAGTTCATAGCAACCTGGTTTTAGTTCGGGTAAGCTCTTTCTTTTATCTTCAAAGTATAATTGAGTCAAACTTTTAACGTCCCTATAGGTTGATACCTCATCCGTTTGCCTGTGTTAATCTCCGTATTAGAGGCTATGTAATTTTTGATAAGCATATCAGGATTTTCTTTACCGATAAATAAGGTAATTCACTGAACTCTTCATAGTTTTCATTACTTTACGTTTGAATGACCAACAGTTCTTTTGTCGTAAGTTAGGCTTATAAATCAAATCAGCAGAAGCATTTTTTCTTATTTATACTTACAAAGTAAACAACATAAAATGCCTTGAATACCATCAAAACTTAACACCTGATGGAATAAGGTCTTATCAGTAGGGAATTCTACATAATAACATGAATAATACCGAATAATTAATATCTCGAATTTATTCATTTTATCCATAGTCACAAAATGTCCAAGTCAATAGATTTTCTATATTTTTTTTGGTTGAATTAATAAACTGTGTTATATTCGCACCCGCATTAGCGAGGTATCTTAGCTCAGTTGGTAGAGCAACGGACTGAAAATCCGTGTGTCCCTGGTTCGATTCCTGGAGGTACCACATTTAATTCCCATAATAAACTGAAAAATCAGATAGTTATATTTTGTGTTTTTATAGTTCAAAAAAGAACAACATTAAGAACAATTTTACGGTTCAATTTGTATCTTTGTGGGGTGGATTTAAGAACAATACATTAAGTATCTTCTATAAACTTAATTATCTCAAAAAGAAAGAACTCTACTCTGTTGAAGACAAGGTAGGGGTTTAAATCGTTTATTATTTTGACAAAAAGAGAATTTCATTTTCAACCAATATAAATGTCAAAATAAAAGATTGGGATGACCAATGGAGAAACAAAAGAACTAACCAATGAATTATCAGAATAACACATAAATGAAAAAACTCTTAATTCTTTTATTTATTTTACCACTTGTTTCACATTCACAAAAAATATACTCAGTAGAATATTCAACCCAATCTGATTTAAAAGTATATGTTGTTGAATATGAAATCCAATGTGATTTAAAGGTATTTAAAGTAGATTACCCCAGTCAAGTAGATGGAAACAAAGGGTTATGGTATTTTGTAGAATATTCAACCCAATCAGATAAGAAAGTTTACTTTGTAGATTACCCTAGTCAAAGTGACCCTTGAAGATTTATTTTGTGAAGTACAAAAGTCAATCTGGTTGGAGAAATAAATCTAAACAACACGATGTTGTATTAAAACATAGTTAAAGTTACCCTATAGGTTCTTACCCTTTTTTGTTTCCCCTTAATTCTTAAATAACTCTACAACACACTTTAACCACCATAACCTTGTGTAATTCAGCTTCAGAAGGTAAACCTGTAAATTCTTTCTCCTGCTCTTCTGTACTAAATAATGGTATAAATTCATTTCTTTTATAATACTCCAGAGTAACCAATTTCATTATATGAATCAACTACAATAAATCTACAGCCTGTTTTATTAGCACCATCTATAAACCAAGATTTAATAAAATCCATTAATTGTTTACCAGTCCTTTCTTCTTCACCCTCAATATTTCTGTAATCTTTATGAACACCTAATCTACCAATTAATACAGCAGGATAACTACGCATATGTTTTGGTCTTGGTATTTCTTTAAGTACTTTCTTTTTTCTTGAATTAGGTAAATGAGTTGTTTTAATACTATCATTAGAAATAGTAAAAGCACAAACAACAATAGTAGGGTCTTCATCTAAAGTAAAACAATACGTCTTACCTAAAAGTTCAGAAGAATAATTATCTACATCATTTGTAAAAAAATCATTTAAATCTTGATGGTCGCAATCGAAAGGATTACAACTATCTATTAACTCTTGATTGTAAAGTTTAAGTGTGCAGTTATCAAGTAGAAAACCCAAAGCAAGAAATTATAATTTTGCTTTAGCTAAAATCTTTGATGCAATAGAAGATTGTTTAGAAAAATCAATAGAAGATTTCTTTGCAGAATTTTCAGCTACTTTAGAAGTAAAGTTAACTGCTGCCTTATCTTTTAATACTGGTATTGATTTAATTGCTATTGCCATTATGCTTAAATATAGTGCAAAATTATATAATTTATTTGTTTTAAAACAATATTTATACCAAAAACTATAATTGGTAACTTAATTAAGTTCTTTATTATAAGTATTATAACGAGTTACTTTGTTACTTATTTTAATACTTTATTTAATAGTTTCTTTTAACACTTCATATATTTTAACCATTGCCAACGTATCTAATTCGCAATAGTCTAAAAGGTTTTTTCTTGTTGCTTCTATATCTTCATTAAAATTTGGGTCTAAAATCATTCTGCCCCAAGTATCTAATGCCATAGTACCATTATTAACATCTAAATCTGAATAGCTTATATCTGGACATAATATTGGTAATACTTTTTTAATGGAACTTGAACCGTGAAAACGATAGTCTATGTAGTCTTTTTTGAAAATAGTTTCTAAATCAAATGTATGCTTGTTAATGTAAGTTAGATAATTGGTAAACTGTGACAACCATTCTATTAAGTCTTTGTTTCTTCCTATTTCAAAACTTGCGTGCCACGATACAAAAGTGCCTATACTTCCTGTAAAATCTTGCATTGCTTGTAACATATCTATAGGCATTTTCATTGCATCCAATAAGTATTCAAAATGCGTTAAACTATTGTCTTCTGTAAGTGTATGAATAGATACTTGAAAGGTTAAATGTTTATGCGGACTTAATCCATCTAATCTTGGGATAGCACTTGCATAGGTTTCATAATCTATAAAATGCAATGGAAACTTTAATTTGTCTAATTCCCTTTTGATGTTTGGAATATTGAGTATGGGTTGTTCTTGTTTTACAGATTCTACTTGAGTTTGTTGATTTACATTTAACTCAAAATCTAAAGGAATATCAATAATTGCTAATTGCTCATTATCTGCTAATAAACCTACTTTTTTTGCTGAAATACGACCTATCTCATAAATACTATAGTCTGGAATAGTGGTGTTAAAATACTTGAATGCATCGCAATGATTAGACCTTGTTTTATGTTTACAAGAACATACGGTTTCATAAATAATTTCTTTATTAATAAAATTTAAAGCCGAATTAATTTGATTAACTACACTTGAATATGTACTATCTACTGCATTTGTAACCTCTTTAATTTCCAATAATTCATTAGCTACAATAACACCTTGTTTTATATACTCTTTATTTAAATGAATAATAGAAACTTTTGAAACCACATAACCACATTCTGTAAGTACATATTTCTGAAAACACGCATCTTCTATTTGTCTATGCTTTCTATTTTTTTTTATTGAGGTAGATGATTTTACTTCATATATATGCCACGTACCATCTGTTAAACGCTCTAATATATCTATACGTGCAAATATGTCTTTATTAGTACTAAATGATGGCTGAAAGTAAACACTATGCCTATCTGTTAATGCTTGTTGTGTTTCTGTAGGGCTACCATATTCTGGTAAGTCTAAACCATTGGTAAACAATTGTTTTGCATAGGCTTCAACCTCATAACCCTCATTAATTAATTTCTCTGCAAATAATGAAAACTCACCTTTAGGATATATCTGTGGTTTATTTTTTAATAACCATATAGATTCTGGACAATCTAAATAATACTTAAAGTCTGTTTTGGTGAGTTGGTGCATTTACTTAAACTCTATTCTCAATTGCGATTATTACCTCGTCTTTTTTGTCTTTAACCTTTTCTAAAACTCTATCAAGGTAATCTATACCATATCTTTTTTTAATATACTCTAACTCTTCGTAGAATTGTTTCCATTTTGTTTTAGATGAATTAAGGTTTAAGTCATCAAACGCTAAACGTCTTAATGTATATTTGGGCATTGTATAGTAATGCTTAATATCCTTTATAATTGTTTTGATGAAGTTGATATTTTCTTCTTCAGAAGCATCAATTACTTTTAAAGCAACTTTTAAATTATTGTGAGCTTTCTTTTCGATTGCTAAATCGGAATTGTTAGAGCGTATTCTTTCTTTGTGGTCTTTTATGGTTTTGTACACAGGCCAAAAAAGTTCTGACATTGGCACTCGTTTTGTTCCGTGTTCACACTCAACAAATTGTAAGAAATTTTCAAAAGTTAAACTCGCTATAGATGTATTTTCTTTGGTTTCTGCTTGTTGCGCAAATAAACTCAATCCTTTTTTTCGCAGTACATTTACATTACCCTCTTTAAACTTTTTAGATGTTTTTACACGATTAGGCAACTTTTCTATGCGCTCAATAACGTCGGGATATTCTTCTTCTATTTTATTGTATTCGTTTCTAACATAGGTAATAATATTTAACTCTTCATCATTTTCAGGATTATCATTCATTTTGGTGTATAAACCACTTGCTGTTGGTTCTTCGTCTGGATGAAATATTTGCGCATCTTCACCCAATGCATTATGAATCATAAACATTTTTTGTTGGGCAATCTCTCTAGATTTTACAAAATCTGCTCCTGTTTCTGATGGGAAAAAATTAAATATAAACAGTTGGTCAAATACTTTTTCACCAATACGATTGATACGACCTACACGCTGAATAACGCGTGTTGGGTTCCAAGGAATGTCATAATTTATTATTGCTCCAGCTCGGTTTAAGTTAAAGCCTTCCGAAAGTTTATCACTGGTTATTAATACCTGAAAATTATCGTGTTTAGAACCATTGTACTGTGCATTAAAATTACGCTCTAAATCTTTAGCTAATGCTTTAGACACTTTACCATCGCAAATGATTACTTTACTACCTAACTTTTCTCTAAAGTAACCTTCTAAATGCAATACCGTATCTACATATTCGGTAAACAAAATGACTTTACGGTTTTTATCTTTTTGTAAAATTTCGGATACTTTTTGGTAGATAGTTTCTCTTTTTGGGTCATTAGCAACTAATTGTTCGTCTTCAATTTCCTGACGTATTTTCTTGAACAGTTTTAAATCTTTATTGATGTCCTCTATAAACTCATCAGCTTTTTGAAAGTTTTTAACCTTATAAACCGTGGTGTTTTTAGGTGTTTTTTTCGTTAGTAAATCATTTTCAAACTTGGAGAGTACATCTAGTATTTCATCTTCATCATACTCATAGATTTTTTCCATCAAACCTCTGTCTAGAATGTATTTCCCATCTGTGTTTTCAATAAATTGTAGTACCACTTCGTGAACGTGAATAAAACGCTCTATAGTTTCTTGGAATGCTCCAAACGAACTCTCAAAACGCTTTACCAATAAACGCCTCATAAAGTCGAATAAGTTACGCTGTTGTTGAAAGGTTCTGTTGCCTTCCATATCCAATCCACTTTCATCTTGAATGGTTTCGTAACTCGAAGGTTGGTATATTGCACCTTGAAAATCACCATCTTCTGCAAAGTAATCTCTAACGATACGGTCGTAAAACTCTGATTGAGATTTTGTTAAATAATAAAACAATTCTTCAGGTGGTGCAACTTTAGGCAGTTCCCCAATTTCTGTACTGTATTGGTGGTCTTTTTCTAAATCTAAACGGTTTCGTCGAATAACCACTGGGGAAATGGCTTCCTTTATTTTATTAGCTAATCTTGCCGATTCCTGACGCACAATATGAGGGTTTACAGGCAATTCTTCATCTAATAGTTTAGTGTAAAACTTTTGTGCTTTATCCTTTTTATCTTGATTATTAGAGCTATAGTTCTTTAATATATCTGAAAGTTTGTTAAAGCGATAAGTATAACTTCTAAATAAGCCTTCTAAATTGTTTTCGAGCGTAATCGTAGACATACCCGGAACTATAAACAGTTTTAGTAAAGCAAAAATATCAGCAGGTGAATTGTTGAACGGTGTTGCTGTTAACAAGATTACTTGTTTCCCTCTACATATTTGTGCTAACGCTTCATAAGCTGCGGTATCTTGATTTCTAAAGCTATGTGCTTCATCAATAATTACAGTTTCAATATCTGAATCGTTTAAATTTTCTGCGAGATTTTCTACTTGACCACGACTATACACGTGCCAACCATTAAGGTCGAAATTTCTAATATAACCCCACCAACCTGTTTTATCTTTATAATCTCCAATTAATCCTGGTGGACACAGTATGATGCCCTTGGTATCTAAATTACGTGCAATTAAAGAGGCAATGACCGATTTTCCTAAACCTACCACGTCTGCTATGACCACACCGTTATTTTCTTCAATAATACCAATAGCTTGGTTAACGGCATCTAACTGATAGGAAAACTTGTTAAAGCCATTATCTTCTAGTAAACGTTCTACTTGTGGTTTAAGCTTTTTCTGTTTTTGTAGGTCTAAATAGGTTTTTAATACCAATGCATAGGCATCAAACGGCTTTACTAATGCTGCCTGTGAACGGTGAATAATAAAATCAATTAAATGTTGTTTGCGTTGTTCTATATTGGTGATTGGTATAGCTAATTCCCAAAGCTCTTCAAAATACGTTACTGCCTCTTTATAACCATAATCTTTAATTTCTACATTAAATTCTTGTTGCCCTTGTAAACCATTTCTAGTTAAATTACTACTACCTGTAATTAAATAGCCTTCAAAATTATGTTTAGAACGTTCTTCTTCATTCATCTCGAACAAATACAATTTGGCGTGGTTGGGTTCTCTTGTTTTTTTGATGATTAAACGTTCTTGTTTTATCATATCCAAGAAAAAGTGTACCTGCTCGTAAAACTCTTTGGTGTCTTGTTGCTCGTTATTAACAGCAAAATCCATAGAGGTCATAAAATCATTAAAATACTCATCGCTACTTAAATCTAGCTCTTGTACATCGTGCTCAAAAATGGTTTGTAGATGATTACCAACTTGTAAACCAACCAACAATTTTATTTTTATCTCTGGGTTGTTTTTTAGGTTTTGATAGACCTCTTTCCAACCCGAAAAGTAAAAGAAACCCACTAGCCAGCGTAACTCGGTACTGAATTTAATAATGTTGTTTAAGCGACCACTTAATGTTTTTTGAGGACTTTTATTTGCTATAAAGTTATTTGCCATTGGTGTTATTCAAATTTTAATACGTTGTATTCTTGGGTTGCTTTTTTAACGGTTTCCAAAAGGTCTGTGAATTTTGGACTATCTTCAGGAATCATATTGGTTTGCATTGTTTTATAATCGTTTTCCCAAGCTTTTATAAAATCATCTGGTGGAATAGGGTTTAAGTTTGGTGGATATAATGTGCCATAATCTACACCACGCATTCCATTAAAAAGTTCTCTATGCTCAATTATAGAAACTATTAGTTCTTGGTTGTAGGCTTTGTTTTTATGTTCGCTACTGTAGATTTTAGTAATGTCGTACAAATGCCTACTTAAACGTTCTACACGTATTTTGTCGTTAGGTTTTTTAAACTCTTCGTGTAACAAAAACAATTTTTCCAAATAGGTTCGTTCTGGGTTAACACAAGGAACGTTTATGGTTGTATCGGCAAATGGACGCTTAGGAAACTGTTCGCCAACAAATGATATGATGTCGCAATTTGTAAAAGGGTCTTTTAATGAACGACTACCCAATTCTACCTTTACTCTTGGTAACACATATTCTGAATGCTTTGTAATCGCAGGATAATAGATTAAAATAGATACTGGGTCTTGGTCGCCATCACCTAAATTTTCAAAATCGAAAGTAACATCTGTATAACCCTTTTCTGCAAATGCTTTTTGTAGGGCTTCATAAAATGTAGTGGTAACAAATTCAAAGGATTCCTCTCTTAATTTTTTTACTTGCGATTTGCTAATTAAACCACCATCAAAACCTAAATACTCTCTGTTTAGGGCTACATCTATATCTTCAGAAAAACGCTGTATTAAATGCCACGCTTTACTTAATGATGTACCTCCTTTAAATAATAGGTGTTTGGCAATTTCTAATTGCGAAAAGATACTATCAAGTGTTAGTACTACCCACCAATCTTTTTCTACAGCATATACAGGCAAGCCTTTTTGTTGCGCTACCGCAGTAAAAACTTCTATCTTTTCTGCATCATTTAATTTATAAAACTCTTGTGTTGCCATTTACAATGCTTTAGCCATTAGTTCTGCTATCCATTGTGGTGCTAACCCAATGTCGTGTTTTAAATCTTGCTTATCTTCTTTTAATAACAGACTTTGTATTTTTTCTAATTCTTGAGGTGTGGCTTTGTTCTTACCAATATCTTTTAGTGCTTGAACCACCAATTTGCTAATCTCACCTTTTAGCGCCAAGTTTTTAGGTGTTGTTTTTTTAAACTGTATGGTGCGTTTGTCAATTTTTATGGTTCTGGGTGAGCCATCTGTTAAGTAGACAATACGTAGAGGTATTTGGGTTGATAAGCCCAAAGCGTTTTGTGCTTGCGCTCCTGTAGGTAATAAACGTGCCTTATCTCTTTTAGCAATAACAATAGCTACTTCTTCAGCATTTGGCAATACGTCTTGATTAAGCAACTTGCTAAACGTTGGTTTAGCATAAATACCTCTTGCTAAACGACTTATTTTTTTTGCTTTTACCAAACGATGCAATGCGGTATGTACTGCGCCATTGCTACCAAGGTTTAAAAAATCTTCTATAAACAGAATTGTACCAGGTTTGATATGGTTTACTTGTTCTGTAACTTTATCATCTACACTTTGCATAACACAAATATAGTATTTTGTAAGTTATTTAAAAATATTTGTAAGTTATTTACGCTATGAAACTTACAGAAACACCTGTTTTTTGATTGCCAAATATAACGTGTTTTTGTAACGCTATTTTTAATATTTTATATCATAAAGTTATTACTTTTTGTTACTCTATTTGGTAAGTATTATACTCGTCTTGGGTTAAGCTAAACTCTGGATCTATTGTCAAAATGTCTTTGTAGGAAATTTCATATAATTTATATATGATTGTGTCCAGTTCTAATTTTAACTCAATAATTGAAGTTTCTATATTCTTACTTTTTATTGATAGTATTTTATCAACAATTTCAATTATTTTGTTGGTATGTTTATTTTCAGTTTTTAAAATAGGAACATCTAAAAGAGGTTGTTTATCAATCTGAAAATTTGTTCCTTGCATTTTACCTTTGTACTTAAACCAAAATCTAAATAAATTAGAATTTAATAATCCTGTTAAATACCTCTGATTGATCCTATTAGATTTTATTACAAAAAAAGTGGCAGAAACATAACAATCGAAATCTGTAAAAGTAAAAGTAGGTCTATCTGAACATTTTCTCAAAGAGATAACTTTTTCACCTTTAAAGAAATCCTCTTCTCGCGAACGATGTAAGCCATAGGGTTTATTATCTGAAGTTATTACCCCTGAATATTTATCTAAATGTCTTTTTAAGTTTGGATAACTAGACATTTTTTGTTTGTTTTTAAAAGAGGAATCAGTATATATAATATATTTTTTTGGTTTAAAGTTTTTATTACCGTAAAACAGTTTTAATCTTTTAGAATCGTAAAAAGGTTTTAATAATGAGTATTCACTCTTTTGGATATTAAGTTTCTTTACTTCTTCCTCGGTTAAAACAAATATACCATCGCCTTTTGTGCCATTATTTACTTTTGCTTCGTTTTTAGAATTTAGGTAATCTTGGGGAAATACAATCCCTTGCCCTACTTCTTTATTTGTTAAGTTAAAGTTACCTTTATCTAAAACCTTAAAAAGAATATTTTCAACATGTTCTTCATTAAATAATAGATATTTATTCAAATAAGATTTTCTAATAAATTTTGGTCTGTATAAGATATTGTTAGCTTTAACCCCATGTAAAATATCTAAAACATGACTGTAATTAGAATTATTAGGGTGTAGTTTTCTAAAATCAAAATCATATACTTTTGTATGATTATTTTTTTGGAATATCATTACTGAAGTTTGTATGTCAGCAGTTTCAAAAATCATGTAATGGTTAAAATCTGTAATGTTGATTATTTTGGTATCAGTAACAACTTTATTTCTCATTTTTTCTGCTCCAAAATTAGTAACCCAATTATTTTGTGCTATAAAAGTTAGTAGACCATTTGTTGTTAACAAATCAATACCCAAACAAGTAAACCCATATCATCCAATTGATTTTCTTCTAAAACCTTATCTGTTTCTTCTGAATGAGGAAGTTTGATTTCCACTTGCATATGTGATTTTTTAGGTCTGAAAATAGCAAAGTTATATGGACGTCCATCTTTGGCTAAACCTATATAAAACTTATTGTATTTAAGTTCGTATGCCGATGTGTCTTCATTTATAATATCTAGCATCTGGTCTGCTAATTTAACGATTGCAGATGTACCCCTATGTAGCCAATAATTGCGGTCTGTTACTTCTTTTACTTCTTCATCTTCTTCTACTAAACCTAATGGCATTTCGTCTAAAACTTTGGTAAACATAAGTGCAATGTCTTCGCCAACTTTAAAAGCGTTTAATTGAATTGCTATCAATGGAATATTACCATTAAAAAGACTAATAACATTTAAAAACCGACTTGTAATATCTTCTGCAATAATTACGGCACAATGGTCATACTGTGGGTATCTTTTACGCTCTATATCCCAATATTCAATTGTTCGGATAATATGGCTTTCATCAGTTTTGCCTAACTGTATTTCTACTTCATAACGTCTGTTAGAGTCTGGGTCTTGTAGTAATAAATCTAACCTACCTGCTTTTGGTTGTGGTCTTTCTTTATTTTTTAATACTAAATCGCCTAAACCTATAACAGATGGGTCTTCTGCAATCATTTCCTGAATTACGGATTCTGTAATTTCTCTATTGTTTAAAAGCGTTAACTTCTCTGGTTTTATAAGTTTTGGCATAATTTAGTTATTTGGTTCTGCAGCAATATTAAAGCTGTTATTATTGGTGTTATAGCTATCTTTATTTAATGCGGTTGCTAGAAGTTTAGCTTGCTCTAAGACTGTTTCAGTAGCAGTTTTTTCAAGGTCTGGTGGATAGCCGTGTTTTCTTAATAACTTTTTAACAGCTATACGCATTTTTGCTTTTACGTTTTCTCTTACCGTCCAATCTACACTGCTATTTTTACGAATGGTATCTACTAATTCTCTTGCTATATGTCTTAAAATATCATCACCTAAAACAGATACTGCACTATCGTTTACCTCTAAAGCTGAATAGAATGCAAATTCTCTAAAATCAAGCCCTAACTCTTCTCCTTTGCGGTCTGCTTCTTTTATTTCTTTGGCAAGATTTATAAGTTCTTCTATGACTTGTGCTGATGTAATTAAGTTATTTTGATAATTGCGTACTGCATTTTCTATCATTTCAGAAAACTTCTTGGATTGTACTATATTGGTTTTCTGCCTTGTCTTTATTTCATCACTCAATAGTTTTTTAAGCAACTCTAAAGCTAAATTCTTATGCTGCATTCCTTTTACTTCTGCTAAAAACTCATCTGATAGAATAGAAATATCTGGTTTTTTAATACCTGCTGCATCAAAAATATCTACTACCTCATCTGCTACTACTGCATCTGAAAGTATTTGCTTTATGGCTGTTTCTATTTCTTCATCACTTTTTGCTTTATTGCTTTGCGTAACTTTTACTATTCTTGACTTTATAGCTTGAAACAAGCCTAACTCATCTCTAATATCATTGGTATATGGATGTGGCACTGATATGGCAAATGATTTGGACAGAGCTGTTACAGCATTGGTATATCTTGCTTTGCCATCTTCTAAGCCTAAAATGTAATTTGCTGCCTGTATAGGAAAGTATAATTTCTCTTTTGGCGTAAGCCCAAAGAAACTTTTATAGTCAAAACCTTTAGGTTGCGTTTTGTCTGTGGGTTGTTCTACAAATATTTGAGACACTATCTCATATTTACTCATCATTACAGATGCTGCTTCTTCCTGGTCAAAAGCTGGCTTTCCTCTTCCTCCGCTTTCTGTGTAAACAGAAAGGGCTTTTTTAAGGTCTGTTGACCAATATAATCTACTACTAAACCACCTTCTTTGTCTTTATAAACACGGTTTACTCGTGCTATTGCTTGCATTAGGTTATGACCTTTCATTGGCTTGTCAATGTAAAGGGTATGCATACTAGGTGCATCAAAACCCGTGAGCCACATATCTCTTACTATTGCTAATTTAAGGCTGTCTTTAGGGTCTTTTAATCGCTCGCCTAGTGCTTTTCTTTTAGGTTTGTTTCTTATGTGTGGCTGAAAATTTAAAGGGTCTGATGATGAGCCAGTCATTACTACTTTTATTGTTCCTTCTGCATCATCATCACTGTGCCAATCTGGTCTTATTTTAATAATTGCCTCATATAAATCTACACATATTCTACGGCTCATACCTACAATCATTGCCTTACCATCTAATATGGCATTACGTTCTTCAAAGTACTTTACAATGTCTGCTGCTATGAGTGATAAACGGTGCTTATTACCAACTATGGCTTCTAATCTTGCCCATTTGGCTTTTAGCTTTTGTTGGTCTGTAATCTCTTCACTTTCTGTAAGTTCTTCAAATTCGGCATCTACTCTTGGTATTTCTTCCTCTTTTAAACTGATTTTAGCCAATCGGTTTTCATAGAAAATACGAACGGTTGCTCCATCTTCAACTGCTTGTTGAATGTCGTACACATCTATATAATCACCAAAAACGGCTTGGGTATTTTTGTCTGTGTTTTCAATAGGTGTACCTGTAAAACCGATAAATGAAGCATTGGGCAAAGCATCACGCATATGTTTGGCAAAACCATCCATAAAATCGTACTGGCTTCTGTGTGCTTCGTCTGCTATTACTACAATATTTCTACGATTAGATAATTCTTCAAACTGCCCTTTGATGTTTTTGAATTTTCCATTACCTAAATCAACTTTTTCTTCTATTTCAGGTAAAAACTTTTGAATGGTTGTAAACACAATACCGCCCGATGTCACAGATAACTTTTGTTTTAAGTCATCTCTGCTTTTTGCTTGAGCTGGTGTTTGTCTTAATATGTCTTGACTTAAAGAAAAGGTTTCAAATAATTGGTCGTCTAGGTCGTTTCTATCGGTTAATATGACTAAGGTTGGGTTGTTAAGTGCTAATACTAATTTACCCGCATAAAACGCCATTGAAAGGCTTTTGCCACTGCCTTGTGTGTGCCATATAACACCTGCTCTTTGGTCTCCGTTTTCTGCAGTGGCTTTTCGTGTGGCTTCTACCGCTTTATTTACAGCAAAGTACTGATGATAGCGAGGGACTATTTTAGTAATCTTCTCTTTGTTTTGGTGGAATATGGTAAAATGACGAATAAGGTCCAGCAACACTTCTGTATTGAGCATCCCTTTTGCCATTACTTCCATTTGAGGAATGGTGTCATCTGCTACTAATTGCCCATCAATGGATTTCCAAGGCACAAAAAACTGTTTGGGCGAAGTAAGCGAACCATATAAGGCATCCCAACCATCTGAAGCAATAAGTAAAGCGTTGTATTGAAAAAGACTTGGTATTGCCTGCTTGTAAGTTTGTAATTGGTTATATGCTGCGTTTACATCTGCGTTTTCGTCTGCGGCATTTTTTAATTCTATGACTACTAAAGGCAAGCCATTTACAAAGAGGATAACATCTGGCCGTTTGTTGGTATTGCCTTCTATTACGGTAAATTGGTTAATGACTAAAAACTCATTATTACTTGGGTTTTGGTAATCTATGAGCCAAACTTTATCGCCTGCTATTCTATTTCCTTTTCTATATTCTACATCAACTCCTTCTGTAAGGTATTTATGGAATTGGTAGTTGTTTTGAAATAACTCTGGACTATCAGAACGCAACACTTTACGCAAGGCTTCTTCTTGTGCTTCATACGGGATAGTGGGGTTGAGATTGGCAATAGTTTCTTGTAAGCGGTTTTTGAGTACTACTTCGTTGTAATCTCGTTCAGGCATTGCCCCGTCTGGCGAAATGTCTGTGCCATTGATGTATTGGTAGCCTAACTCTATAAACTCTTGTATGATGATTTGCTCTATATTGTCTTCTGATATTACTGCCATAATATAAAATGCTCGTTAAGTTTTTGATTTTAAAGTATTTTCGCCAATGACATAAGCATATACAGAAGCTGGGTAATAATTTATTTCTAAATCGCTGTAAACTAACTGTATTTGTTTGTCTATAGTGGTTACTAATGCCGTTGCTAATTTGTTTTTATTGGTAAATTCTAAAAGACTTTTTAATTCGTTTGGTTTTTGAACATATCTATTACTCCACTTAATCTCTAATGCCCAATTTGGTTTTAGTTTATCTTTGCTTAAAGTTACCATATCTACCTCGCCTTCGCTTCTTCCCATTTTCCATTTTGCATAATATAAATCTGTAGACTCTCTATGCATCCATTGTGCATATATAGCTGTTTCTACAATGTTACCTGCCTCATCATCTGTGGGCTGTACTGGCGAAAAAAGAGCTGTGCGTAATGATGGGTTGGTGAGGTAAACTTTGAAGCCTGTAACTCTTTTAAAATGCGAAGCATTTGCATCAATTTTATTGATAAGTTTTATTAAAAAGGCAGACTCTAAATATTCTAAATATTTTTTAAGTTTTTCTACTCTTATACCGCTATCCTTTGCCATTTTTGGGTATGAGAACTCCTTGCCTGTATTGTAGGCTAAGTAGCTAAAAAAACGGTTAAGTTCTTGTACATTATTAATACCATATAAACTGGGTAAAT
Source organism: uncultured Tenacibaculum sp. (assembly GCA_963666645.2). GTDB lineage: Bacteria > Bacteroidota > Bacteroidia > Flavobacteriales > Flavobacteriaceae > Polaribacter. The sequence continues at coordinate 47,565 of CAXXDB010000001.1, forward strand.
CTCTTAGTAATACCTTGTCTATAATATCGTTTTTTACAAAACGTGGCATATTATCTTGTATGGTTTTATTAAAAATAACCTCAGGATAGCCCCCAAAATTGAGGTAATTAAAAAAGTGCTTGTTAAGTTCTACAATATCTATTGCTTCATAAAAAGGTATCTCTTGACCATTATAATGTGTCTTTTTTTCTTTAATGAGATTTTTTTGAAGGTCTTGTAAATGTAAATATTCCTGAAAGGTAAGTGGTGGTAGCAAAAAATCGTGAAAACGACCTGCACCACTCTCGCTACTTTTAAGGCATAAAGCTGCTGCTGCAGAACCAGAGGCAATAAACTTTGTTTTTGGATAGCTATCTACTAACACTTTAAGATGACGCTCCCAATCTGTGAGATATTGTATTTCATCAAAAAAAACAAAATCGCCATTAGTGGTGTCTTTGCCAGTAGCTTTTCGCGATAATGCATACAGTTCTTCTAAGCCCATATTTATGTATATAGGATTGTCTATACCTATAAAGTGTATGTTTTTTGAAGGGACGCCTTTCTCTAAAAGATGATTGATGCTGTGGTGCATCATTACCGTTTTGCCTACTCTACGAGGCCCCATTAGTATGATAGCTCTTTTTATGTCTGTATTGGCAACAAAAGGCATAAACAGCTCAAAATACAAACGTCTGGGCATTGCTTGTTTATCAGGGTCTATTGCGTTGGTTTTCCACCAGGGGTTTTCAAACCGTAAGCGATCTAAAATTTTGTTGATAGGAATAGCATATGTGTTTTTCATAAAAACATCTTATTTATAATAAAATGTAAAAATAAGACTTTTTTATTATCCTTATATAAACATATACTTATATTTAAACTGTAATGAAACAAAATCTAGTGCTTATTTTTAGGGCTTTACCTCTAACTCTCCCGAAATGAGCTTGGGCAATAGTGTATCTCTTAGGTGGGTTAGTTCTTGGTTTTCTTTAGTATTATTAAATATTGATCCAAAAAAAGCTTTAACACAATTGTCAAATTCAACATTAATATCTTTGGGTGGTAATAATACTTTTGAAACTTTTATTTCACTTGTTGAGAGATTCACCTGCACACCACTATTTGCTCTACTTCTTAAATCTTCAATAAAGGCGTTACTATTGGTAAGAATGTATAAGTAAGGAAAATCAATACCTAAATCATTATTTGGTCTCAATAACCCTACACGTTGGTTGACTATGTATTTATCATTTTCATTCATTAAAGCTGTATGCCCGAGTAAGGCAACATTTCCTTTCATATCTGTCATACACATTAGTAAATCTCCAACTTCTAAAACATACCTTGACAGTTTTGTAGCCTTTGACTTCTGATAATAACTCTTAGTACCGTCTGCATTTAAGCCACCACCTTTTTTGATATGCCCCATTTTAAATACGTGATAGCAGTCTCCAATATCTTCTTTTAGTAATTCTTTACTTTTAAAGGCATTGCCATTTGAAAATTTGATTAAGTCTTCAAGTACACCAACTTTCCACCCCTTAGGGATTTCGCCTAACTCACTATCTACCATTTCGCCACCTGATGATTTGTACCCTTCGGCTCCGCTCAGGGTGCTATCTGCAAGATTTGCAGGAAACTCAAAATCTATAAACCACTGCTTAAAGAGGGTTTGGGCAAGGTTTTCTAATTCTTGGTTGAGTTTGTTGTTGAGTTCTATTTTGTCGTCAAGGGATGAGAGGATTTCTGCTATGGCGGTTTGGGTGGGTAGGTCTGGAAGATGAAATTTTAAGTTTTTTACAACAGTAGCTGAAACTTCTGCAAATGTTGTTCCTGTACCATATCCTTTGATACGCTCAATATTTGCTTTTATTAAATAATATACAAAATTGAAATCAGCAATAGTAGGATTTACAACCATGCTTTTGAAACCTTGATTTGTTGTAACATCATTTTCAGCTATTGCTAAATAACCAATTGGTGCTCTTGAAGTTAAAAGAATTGAATTTTTAGGAATAACTTTAGCTGAAGAATTATTTAAACCTGCCTTTGTGATATTTCTATTCCCATTCTTAATAAATCTCTTTTCGTAGTTAGTTAGGTCTTTTGGTGTTATCTGAGGAATTGAGCCTCCAAAATAATCAGGGTTCTTAGTGGATGGTGTACCACCACCAATTACCTCTGCAAATTCTTCTACTTTATATTCTTTCCAGTTGGTCATTTAGATGGTGTTTATTTTTTTTTAGGAAGTTTAACTTGCTCTGTTTTCTTTTCCAACTTTTTAATGCTCTCTGTAGGTGGTAAATTTTCGGGCATTGTACCACCCAGTTCTTGTATGGTTTTCCGTACCTTTTTATCGACTTCAAAATGTGTTTCGTTAGCTTTTTGCTTTCCTTTTATTTGTTCACGTTTTAGTTTTTCTTCGGTTTGTGTGGCACGGAATAAGTTAGCTGCAAGCTCGGTGCTGCCCATATGGTCAAGTATCTGTTGGCTTTTCTTTAAACCTTTTCGTTGTTTTATACCTCTAGCATCTAAACCACCATACAAGCCCTTGTAGCCGTGATTTTGAAATATGGCATAGTCTAATGGTTCAATTACCCCTGCATCTCTAGCTGCTGCTGCAAGCTGGGTATTGTGTTTTGCCATTTCTTTACGTAAAAACAAACGCTTTTCATCTTCGGTACTAAGTTTCTGGTACGCTTCTAAACCTTGTATTTCTTGAATACGAGTTTGAACAGCAAAATAGGTTTGACCAAGAGCCACTACTTCTTTGCTTGGGTCGGCATTTTGTACAATGAGGTAACAGAAATATCTTGAAAACTTGAAACTTGGGTAGGTTTGTTTAGCACCTTGTCCAGCTTCTAACACCTCGTTGGCTTCAACGAGGTGTTCAGAAACCTCTTGTCCGCTATTAATACAAGCTTCTTTTGCCTTCTTAATTACACCAGTGAAGTTTCTAAAATCTGCATATTCCAAAACTTTAGCCAATTGGCGAGCATACCAAAATTCATTGCCGTTTTCGTCAATCTGCTTAATTTGTTCAAAAAGTGAACTGCCTTTTTTTATGATTTCTTTTGCCATATTCAATTCTTATGGATTTTAAATTTCAATACCTACTTTTACTAAATTGGTTTTAATACGCTTTTGCAACTCAATAGATTTTTCAAAATAACCTTTTAGGTTTTCTGAAATAGTGGCTACTTTTTCTTCATACGGTATGCCATCATCTTCTATTTCTTCTGTACCTACATACCTGCCTGGTGTGAGCACAAAATTATTAGCTTCTACTTCTGCAAGGTTTGCAGACTTGCAAAAACCTTGTACGTCTTCATACTTGCCGTCTATGTTTCGCCAATTGTGGTAGGCATCAGCTATTTGGGCAATATCTTTACCTGTAAGCATTTTGTTTTTACGACTGGTCATAGTACCCAACTTACGGGCATCTATAAATAGTATTTCGCCTGAGCGATTACGGAATTTGTGATTGGTTCGGTTACGAGCCAAGAACCACAAACAAGCTGGAATTTGAGTATTGTAGAACAATTGCGTTGGTAAGGCAACCATACAATCTACCAAGCCCTCAGTAATGAGTTGTTTTCTTATTTCGTTTTCTGTACCTGCATTGGTTGTCATAGAGCCATTCGCAAGAACGATACCCGCTGTTCCTGTGGTGCTTAGTTTATTAATGAATAATTGCAACCAACCGTAATTGGCATTTCCTGCTGGTGGTACGCCATATTTCCACATATGACTGTCTTGCAATTGCTCGCCACCCCAATCGGAAATATTAAAAGGTGGATTTGCAATGATGTAATCTGCTTTTAAGTCTTTGTGTTTGTCGTTGTGGAAGGTGTCGCCTAATTCAATTTTTGCATCAATCCCTCTAATGGCTAAATTCATTTTAGCCAACTTGTATGTCGTAGGGTTACTTTCTTGACCGTAAACGGCAATATCTCCAATTCTACCTCCGTGAGCTTTTAAAAACTTCTCACTCTGCACAAACATACCACCACTACCACAACAGCCGTCATAAATACGCCCATTGTAAGGCTCAAGCATTTCTACTAAAAGTTTAACGATACTTTCCGGTGTGTAGAATTGACCGCCTCTTTTCCCTTCGGCATCTGCAAACAGAGTGTTGTGAAAATCACCTTCTTTTTTCTTTTTAATGCCTATTAGCGTATTGGCAGAGACAAATTTGGTTTCTAAATTAGGTAAGGTTAACACGCCATAATTATCATCTTGTTTAGATAAATCAATGGTTTGTTGCTCTACTACCAAGGTTATAAAAAAGCGAAGCTTGCTTATTTGTGTGGCTATGGTTTGTATATCTATACCATAGATACACTCTTCTATAAGGTGTAATTTAAGGTCGTGTATAGACTCGTTTGTAGCTCCTAATTTTTCAAGAATCTCAACCATTTTGCTCAAAATACCCATAGGGAACGCTCCAGAGCCACAGGCAGGGTCTAAAATTTTAATGGCTTTTAAATGGTTTGCAATTTCTTTACGTTGATGACCATCATTTAAAAAGGCACTTTTAGGCGTTTCACTTTCAAACAAATCACGTAAGTCTTTTTCTTCTACATTGGGTAGTTTGGTTTGCAGGTAGTTGATTAAACTTTCGTTAACCATATACTCTACAATTTCCCTTGGTGTATAAAAAGAACCCGATTGTTTACGAGCTGTTTCTTTGGTTTCTGGGTTAAAAGCCCCTAAAAGGTTTTCAAACACTTTACCTAATAACTCTGGGTCTAGTGCAACTTGCACTTCGTTTGGTGCGTTTTCTTCTACTGTAAAATTATAGCGTCTTAACAACGGAATGATTCCTTTTTCTTCATCAAAAAATAAACAGTTAGGAATAAAAGCTCTATGTCTAAAATTGCCATTCGCTGATTTTGTTCGATTCCTGGAGGTACCACTTTAAAAACTCATAACAATCTAATTATTAGTAAGTTGTGAGTTTTTTGCTTTTAAAGTATACAACTCAGTGTACAACAAGATTTAATTTACTCAGATTAACCCTTTTCCTAAATAAAAGTTTCGCAATAAAATTACATCTATAATTGATAAAATTTCTGACTGACTTTTATATCCTTTTTGAAGATCAAAGAAATGAGTGTTTATAACCATTTCGTTCATTGTCTTATATCCATAAAACTTTTGAATTTCTAATAATCTTATGCGTAATAAATCCTTAGCCTTTTCTTTTGATATGTATATCTCAGGTAAAAAATGTAATAACTCTTTTAAAACAAATTCAGCATCATCACCAAATTGATTTGCCCACGCTAATATACGCTCTACAGTTATTTCAAACTTTCTTTCTTCATAATCACATTGATAGTCTTTAATTATCTCAAATATTTGTTCTGCTGTTTCTTGCATTATTTTTATTTTACCTTTAGCACCTTATTAATACTATCGTATTTGTAATCTACAATTTGACCTGATAAAATTAATGTAACTACTTTATCTATAATTGGTCTTGGTGCAACAAACCATTCTCTTGGTGTTATTCTTTTTCCTTTATCATCAAAAACATCAACATTTAAACAAACATCTGCAAAGAAGCGATGTATTAAATGTTCAAATTTTTGTGCATCCATATTGTAACAAACGTACTTATCTAATAAATGTACATCTGCATATAAATATGTAGATTCTTTAGAAGTATTTTTAATTCGCTCACTTACATCAACTGAAGAAAATCCAATTTTATACAAATCATTAATTGATGCAATTTCTGGATTGGTAGATTTTGACCTTAATACATATATCCAACCTGTTTGAATATCTTCTTCATTTACAATATTTGCATTTTTAAAAAGTTCATCTTCTGCATCTTTATCTGTATCTGAAACAATACTTCCGTTATTATATAATGCTTTTGCCAATGAGCGATAAAACATATTACTAACTGTACCATTTTCAAAAATAGTTATAGTCCTACCATCTTTTCTTGTTCTATCACCTATTTGCCTATCTTCTGAACCATCTTTTTCTAAAAATAACAATACACCATCTAAAACATAATATTTACCTTCCTCAAGGTTTTTTTCTACGTCTTTAAATTCTTTTAATTTACGTTTACCTTCTCTTAATTCTTTATGTACTTTTTTAAATTGTGTTTCATAAGGTGCAAAATCCTTATTATTCATTGCTTTTCTTCTTGCTGTAAAATCTGTTTCTGCTCTTTCTGATGCACTCTTTACATTCTTCAACTTAAATATAGATAAGGTTTCATCTGTATCTAATATCCCTAAATCATCATCATTTAATATATCTTCTACTGATTTTACTTCTTCTCTAGTGTTTAAAAGGTTATGTGAATCGTAAGGCTTTAATATCGCCACTTTTTTAGCATCTTTTCTTAATGCTTTTAATCTGACACCCAATTTGTGTTCAGAAACGGGCATTACATTACTTTTAGGTTCTCTGCTATTCTTTACAAAAAAAGCATTAATATCTTGGAACGATTCAATTAAGCGTTCATCTTCAGTTTTTACATTAGAGTTTTGGGGTTTAGAATCTAAAATTCCAAACTCATCATCATTAAATATATCTTTTAATGTTTTCTTTTTACTCATTTGCTTGGGCTTTACGCTTTTGCTCTTTTAAGAATATTATTGCTTCTGCCAAACGTCTTTCTTGTGGGTCGAAAGATTGAATGCTTGGTTGCTCACCAGTCTTTACTATCCAGTTTTTTATTTTTGGCCATAAAATAATTGCTTCTTCGTCTGTCATTGTTATTCTTGTAGCATCAATAGTTTCTTGGATTGCTTTAAATACCGATGCTGTTACCGATTTAGATAATATTTCAAATGCTTTTTGAAATGGGTTTATTGTATCTATTAAATCAATATTAATATCATCAATATTTACAAAACTATCTGCCATACGAATAAAGCGTTTATCACCTACTTCTTCAATAGTACCATTTTTAACAACAGAATCCACTACTACGTGTTGACGTACTGCCTCTACTTCTTCATCTGATAAGTCTGGATAGGTTTCTTTAATAATTTTAGGTATTAATACTTTATTAATGACTTCTGGGTCTACATTACCAGGCATTGCCTTTAGCATTGTATCATCTTGCATTATTTTTGCTTTCAAGTCATTAATATCACTTTCAATAATATCTTTTGATCTTTGTGAACTTGGTAACTTAAACCCATCTATTTTTATAGTTCTTTCATCATCATCTGAATCATCCTCATCTTCTTCGTCTGGAAATTTTGGTTTAAATTTAAAATTAGGTGCTAACACTTGCTCCATTAACAATGATGCTGTAATAGCTTTTAGCATATTATTTACTGAGAGTTTTACTAAATCATCTTCTGCATCTGGTTGCGCAATTAAATTAGTAAACTGTGAATGCGATTTATTATCACTATCTCTTGTTGCTCTACCTATAATTTGAATAATTTCTGTTAATGAACCTCTATAACCTACCGTTAAAGCGTGTTCGCAATAAGGCCAATCAAAACCTTCTTTTGCCATACCTAATGCTATGATAATATCTATATCATCTACACTTTTTACATTACGTAAATATTCTTGTATTTTATCTCTGTCCTTTTGGTTATCGTGAACCAAATCTGCAATCTTTAGCGTTTTACCTGTTGTTGTACTTTTTACATATAAAACACCAGTATCTGGGTCTTGATAGTCTAACTCACCTAAACTATCTACAATTCTGTTTACTTCTTCATATTTATCTTTTTCAGACTCTCCAGAATTTACACTTGGTATGTGAATTATTGTTTTTTTGTTTTCATCTAATATTTCGTGAATAGCAGAAGTATATTTACCTTGATAAAAATGATACCCAATACCTAATGATTTTAAATAATTATAGCCATTTAGTTGTTGGTAATAATCGTACTTTACTTTAGTAAACTTTGCTTCATCTTCTGGTAATAAAATAGGTACAGAATCTCCTCTAAAGAAAGACCCTGTCATTGCTACTACGTGCGCAGTAGATTTTTCCATGACACTACTTAATACTAACCCTAACTTATTATCACCATCTACAGATACGTGATGAAACTCATCTATTGCCAATAAACAATCATTTAGTTGTTTTTCGTCTATGGCATCAAATGCAAACCTTAGGGTAGCGTGTGTACATATTAGTATTTCTTCGTCACTTTCTAAGAAGTTTAGAAATGCTGTTACTTTACTTTTTTCTACACCAGGCGTGCATAAGTTATAGCGTGGATTAGGTTCCCAATCTGAAAAGAAACCAAACTTTTTTAATTCTGTTTTAGCAAATGAACTCCCAATAGAGCGTTCTGGAACTGCAACAATTACTTTTTTAATATCTTGATTTATGAGTTTATCTAAACCAATAAACATTAAGGCACGAGATTTACCTGATGCTGGTGGTGCTTTAATTAATAAATATTGAGCAGTACGAGCCTCAAATGCTTTTTGTTGCATTTCTCTCATACCTGACTCATTAGTGCTTTTACTTTTTCCTGTTTGTTGATATTTTACGTGTACTATATCTGGCATAAACTATTTTAATTAAAAAGATTTAGATATTGTTTAAAAACATAAACGCGTCCACGTTTACCACCTGTTACTTCCTGAAGTATCTTTAATCCTTCCATGTCAGTAATTAAATTATAAGCTGTTTTTGGTGATACTTCAGTTATTTCTATAATTTTATTAACGTCTATTACTGGTCTTTTTAAAAGGTAATGTAATATTTTTTGAGCGTTACTTGATCTTGAGCCTAGAGTTTGAATGTCTAACTCAGTCTGTTGTTTCAACTTTAGTATTTCATCAAAAGTCTTTACACCGTTTTTGGCGGTTTCAATAACACCTACTAAGAAAAACTTAAGCCATTGTTTAATATCATCATGCGTACGAACACGCATTAAATTATCATAATACAATGTTTTGTTACGCTCAAAAAAATCAGATAAATAAAGAATCGGTTTTTTTAATATTTCCTTATTGACTAAATAGAGTGTTATAAGCAACCTGCCTACTCTACCATTACCATCTAAAAATGGATGAATAGTTTCAAATTGGTAATGTATAATACCTATTTTGAGTAAATCTGGAAAATATAACTCTTCATTATGTGTGAATTTTTCTAAATCACTCATTAAGTCTCCTATACTTGTATGCACAGGCGGTATAAATACTGCATCTGCTATAGACGCTCCACCAATCCAATTTTGACTAGATCGAAAAACGCCTGGCAATTTGTGATCACCTCTTACGCCTTGTAATAGTATTTTATGAGTTTCTTTTATTAAACGACTTGAAAAGGGTATTGTTTCTAACATGCTAATAGCTTGTTGCATTGCCGTTATATAATTTTGCACCTCTTCCCAATCATCTCTTTTTTCTTGACTTATATCCTCTTTATCTAGTAAAGCTTCTTCCATGTTGGTTTGTGTACCTTCAATCTTACTACTTTGCGTTGCCTCTTTTAAGACATGCATACTAATAAACAAATCAATGTCTGGAATATGCTCACTATACATGTCTAATCTACCCAACTGTCTGTCTGCTTTTGAAAGTAACTCAAGAAGCTCCATATCTTCTAATAGCCATTGCATGTTGATGTGCTCTGGCTGAAAGCTTTTATAGTAACCTTGATTTATATATTTCCCTGCTTTAAAATTTTTCATAACGTGATGTAAATTTACAATACGGTTTTTATTATTGTAAAAAAACAAAAAATATTACATTAAAATATAAGTTATTGTAAAATATGTGTAATATTTACAATAGCGTATTTGTTGTTGTAAAAAAATTAGCGCTTCTTTTTACGTGTCTTCTTAGGTTTTTCTAACAAGGTGTTTTTATTAATCATTTTTTCATATTCTTTAAAAAGATATTCTAAACGCTCTGTATCACTCTCAAACGGTTTTAAACGATAACAACGCTCAATAGCTAAATCTAGTTGATGATGCGCTTCTTTTAAACCTATAGGCATTTTATTAGGGTCGTATAATTGTGCTAATGTTTTACTTGAATGTTTTTCTCGCTCTTCTAATACTTGAAAAACGTGTAGATTTATTTGTTCTTTTTGTTTTTGATTGATTTCTGGAAATGGGAACGTATTATAGCAAATGTTTTTTGAGTATCTATAATCAGTCTTTAATTTACCTCCTATAGTTTTAACCCAAACCATATGCATTTTTGAAGTTAATAACCCAAATATGTAAGGTTCAGAATTTGAAATAATTAGACATAGATTTGTTGATATATTTTCCTTTCCTAAAAAATTCATAGGTATATATTCTCTTCTCTCTGATGAAACACTAGGTATTATTACAAAATCTGAATTAGTGTCTTGTGTTATTTGAGCAAATAAATGTGGTATTGATGCTAATTTTGGTCTTGATGAATTAAGTCTTATTTTTCTCAATTCATCAATGATTTTCTTTAGGGGGTCAATTTTATTTATTTCTTCAAGTTCAACTCCTTCAAGCCATAAGCACCATCTCTCTTTGTCATTTATTAATTCAACTGAACCGTAAACTCTTTTAAAATACTTTTCTAAATAAGGATATGCTTGTACAAAATCATTTTTCTCTTTTGGGTTGAATAAAAGTTTGCCAGAATCAGCAGGCATATTTCCGAAATTCATTTCAGGTAGGCCTAAAAGCTGTGTATTTGAAGAAGTTATTATCACATTAGCGCTATCATATAAGTAGGCATTAATGTTTTTAACTTTCTTTTTTAGTCCGTTTATGTATATATGTTTCTGTTCGTTTGACTTATTTCGTAAACCAACTACAATGACAGTTACACCAGCATTTCCTTTAGCATTATTGGTCCATTTAAAAGATTGATGTGCAAAACCTTTTTCAATATTTTCATTTAAAATACGAGGCCAAGTTTTGGCAACTTGGTCTCCTTGACAAATTGAATTGGTAGAAACGAAAGCTAATTGAGCATTAAATCCTTCAATATATTTAGCTCCTTTATAAAACCAAGCACTTACATAATCTAAACTCTTATAATCTTTCAAAAAGACAAATTTCATATCATCTTTTTGCTCTTTATCTTGATTTCTTGAGCCTAAATAAGGCGGATTACCTAAAATATAAATTTCATCATTTTCATTTTTAGGACAGGTATCTTCCCAATTCAAGCGAGTGGCATTCCCTCGTGTAATATTACCAGCTTCTTTTAGCGGTAAAACATCTTCTGCTTTACCATAATCGTGTAACTCGCTAATAAACTCTTTGTTCATTTGGTGTTCTGCTAACCATAAAGATAAAATTGCCATTTCGTGTGCAAAATCGTCTAATTCTATACCATAAAATTGAGAGAGTTTAATTTTAGTATATACATCTGGAAAACCTAAATTCAATTGATGGTTAACTTCGTAAATTCTTGCTAAAATCTTTATTTCTAATCGCATCTTAATTGTTTATAAGCAATAATTAAAAAATTACCACTACCACAAGCAGGATCAAACACTTTAATTTTTGCAATTCTGTTAATGAGCTTATTTAGTTTTTTTACATCATTAAAATGCTTTTCAAATTCTTCGTTTAATTCATTTAAAAATAAAGGCTCTATTACCTTCATAATATTGGGTACAGAAGTATAATGCATACCTAAACCGCTACGATATGCAGGGTTTACTACTGCCTGTATCATAGAACCAAAAATATCTGGGTTGATTTCGCTCCAATCTAAATCACCACAATCAATAATTATTTTACGTGCATCTTTAGTAAAATTTGGAGATATGATGGTATCTCTAAATAGACCACCATTTACATAAGGAAACTCTCTAAAATGTGATGCTTCTTTACTATTATCTTCCGTATTAAGAACCTTAAAGAGTCTATCTAAAAATGTATTTGTATCACTACCATCTTTTTGAGTATGTTGCTCTAATGTATCCGTAAACATTCCCTCAATAGGAAATATATCTGTGTCTTCTGCAAAAAAGCAAAAGAGTAAACGAGATAGAAAGATATTTAAGTTATGACCACCATCTTCATAGATGTTTGGGTTTTCTGTAACTAATATATCATAGAGCTTCGCCATTTTGTATGACGCTTTTCTATCTGCGTAATTCTCATTTTTTTGAGCGTATTTTTCTTGTCCTGCCCAGGGTAAAAAGAAACCAAAGTGTTTGTGGATTTCAAGAATAGGTGTATCTAACGCTAAGCCTGTTCTTATATCTTTGGCTAATAATGTTTTGTAATCCGTTACTATTACAAAGCGTGGATTGTGTTTTAATGAATCTGTATCTTTAGTTAATTCGTCAATAGTATTTAATAAAGTACCAGATTCAACCTCTTTAAAAAGCATTTTACTTTTATAAAGCACTTCTCCATCAATTTTAGATAAATTAAAGTCTCCTTTTTTTAAACGTGTTATAGATGTTTTAGAAATACCGTATGCTTTCAGTAAGTCGAATACAAATTCTTCTTTATTGAAGTTTTCAACTAATGTTATTACGTTTTTTTCTATTTGAGATGTGTTCATTAAATACTATAATTATGAAATCAATAATTCCTTTGGATTGACATTTAAAATTTTTGCAATCTCGTATAATGTTTCTAAACTCGGTTGCTTACGATTTTGTGCGTAACCATTAACTGTATTGAAACTCTTGCCTAATTGCTCTGCAAGCCATACCTGCTTAACTCCTCGTTCTTCAAGGACTTCTTTAATACGGTTCATAGGGAATTATTTTGAATGTTAAATATAGCATATACTTTGTATTTATACATCGTATTACGTTATATATTTCTAAAATATATCCATCAATAAAAAACCCAAAGATACAAAGTCATCATACATTAAATCTTTGTTGTAGAGTGTAAGCGCATTTATTAAGTGAATAACATATAATAGCTTATCTCTTTTGTGTTTGTATTTCTTAAAATTAGGTGAATAATCATAAACAATTTGGTCTATGTCTAAATTTTCTGGTATGTATAACCTCATTAAGCACTCTTATTTTGGGTTAAAATTCTAACTACATCGTCATACTCATAGTATATCGTTTTACCCATTTTGGTAAAAGGTAGTGTACTATTGATTCGTAAGTTCTGCAACGTGCCTGCTGAAATATTTAATAGCTCACGTACGTCTGCTGATTTTAACCACTTTTTTTGCTCTGTTTGGCTTCCTAAAATTGTCTTCAGTTCTGTAATGACTTCTTGTTTAAGAGTCTTTAAATCATCCTTTGTAATTACTTCAAATGTCATTCTATATAAAAAATATTAATAGGTATTAACTACCTGATTTCTAACATAGAATATACGCCAAAATCACCTTTTTTAAATGAAAAGTTATTGACAGTTATTAACGAAATAGACAAACTTTTTAACAGAAAAACCCCTGAATAATCAAGGGTTAAAGCATATACTTATATAACTTGATTTTACGTTCTAATTAGCGATTCTTTTGGAAGCGTCAATATTACTTTTTCAGCAAACTTTTGTTTTAAAATTGCCATATCATCACTTACTTTTCTGTCCAATATTTTAGCATAGTGCTGTGTCGTTTTTAGTGATTTATGCCCTAACATTTTACTTACTGATTCCATTGGCACACCATTAGACAATGTTACAGTAGTTGCAAACGTATAACGAGCTAAATGTGTGGTTAAGTTTTTATTGATACCACACAAGTCTGCTATCTCTTTTAAATAGGCATTTGATTTTTGATTGCTTAATACAGGAAGTAATAATCCTTTTGTTACTGCCTCTGGATGGTTCTCATACTTTTTTATAATCTCTAAGGCGGTTGGAAGTAGTGGAATATTACTGCGTGTATCAGTTTTAGTGCGCTTTGTTTTTATCCATTTATCGCCATCAATATACCAAATACCAAATTGTCTTTTGAGAGCTTCTTAACGTCGCTATATGCTAAACCAGTAAAACAACAGAATATAAAAATGTCTCTTACTTGCTCTAAACGATTAGTGTGTAATTCTTTTTCGAGCCTTGTTTGTATTTCTTCTTCTGAAAGGAATTGACGCTCTACTTCTTTTAAACGCACTTTATAATTTAGAAATGGGTCTTTTTTAATCCAATCGTTGGCTATTGCAATACGGACTATCTTTTTAAAGTTCTTGATATACTTAATAGTACTGTTATGTTCGCAGTTTCTAACGGTTTTTAAATAGAACTCAAAATCTGTAATGTACTTGTGATCTATTCTGTTTACAGGTATATCACTTACATTGTACTGATGTTGCATAAACTCTTGCAGATGCTTACATACGGTTTTATAACGTTCTAAAGTTCCTGCTGAAAACTCCCTACCTACTAATTTTTCAACTTGCTTGTTGTGATTTTTAAAGATGGTTATGAGTGTTCTTTGTTTTTCTTCAACTCCTAAAAACTTGTTTTTAAGGGTTTCTGTAGTAACCTCTTTGTTATCTTGAATTAAGTCTCTTTGGCTTCAACGCTCCATTTCTGTTCTTCCGATAGCTTTATTGGCTTCAATCTCAAAGGTACGTTTGTACTAATCTCTGTACGCTTACCATCTATGGTAATACGTAGGTAAATAGGGCATTTGCCCTGTGCATCTACTTTACTCTTTTTTAAGTAGAATAATAATCCAAATGTTTTGTTCATTCTGGTGACCTTTAATTATACATTAATTTACAAAATATCGAGATCTTTTAATTGATTTATCTTACTGATTTATAAATAGTTATAAACAATTAGATGACCTAATTAAGGTTATAAAAAGGTCACCTAATAGGTCACCAACAGAATGGTATTTAATACATATTTTGATGTTTTGGGTAAAATAAAAAGTCCCATAAACATTGAGTTTACAGGACTTTGATTGAAATTGAATAAATTTCAGCGGAGAAATTCTATCATAATTGAAAATGAAAAAACCCCCATCATCATAATGGAAATTTAGGACTCAAATGGTACACGGGTTTCCAATCCAACGAAATGGAACAACTGAATTGAATCTCTTATTGACTGGATCTAATTTTTGATTTAGTCCTATCAAAAAAGACAAAATGATACACAATGTATGTCATGTTTTGATTCAAGCACTATAAAAATGCTCAAAAGAATAACTTTAAAATAAACGTGCTTTAAGTACATAATTGAATATTTTGCCATTCTGTAAAAATTGTTATTTGATTCACTCCTTTATAATTTGATTCTTTAGAAATTATATAAAGCGATTTCTTTTTTTATAAATAACACGGTCATTTTTAATGTCATTATATTTATAATCACGAGATAAAAGTTCGTCCTTTATATCTCTAATTTTAGTAATGTTTTCATACTTATCATTATAAGTCCTTGCGTAATGCAGCGTACGAATGTCGTCTTCTTTATCATTTTCAGTTTCTTGTAAAACCATAGCCCTCAATCATAAGTTCATCGAATGAACGTGTGGGCGTTAATAATTCAGGCAATCTATCAAGTAAGTCAAAATCTAATTTTTGGGCTGTTAAAAAATTAGTAAAACAAAAGAATAAAATTAGTGCTATAAATTTTTTATATAATTTAGTTTTAAAGATTTTTATCTAAAAATAATTCTGCATCAATGTTACCGTGTTTCTTCGATAGCTTAAAAAATTTCTTTGCTCTCTCATTTGCTAATTTTTTAGCTTCATTTTCATAAGAGGCTATTTTTCCCATATCGCAAACTTGAGAAAGACCATCATCTAATTTTTTATAGTCTTTATAAGCCACTCCGCCCTGTGAGAACGATAAAGAAGTAAATAAAATAGCTGTAATTAGAATTAAAGTAGTTCTCATAACTTATATTTTTTGATATGTAAATCTTTCTAAAGATCGAGTATAAGTACCTGCATCATCATAAAGGGTTTCTGCTATTAAAATAGTTTCATTCAATGTAATAACATTGTAACGAATAGTATAAATGGTAAGTAGGATAATTATTAATTTTAAATTCCGTTTTCAATTGTATCTCCAATATTCCATCTACAACCGTCAGCAAGTCCAGTTGAAACTACACCTGCTGTAGTTGTAATAGCTATAAACTCAACAATCACAACTTTAAACTCATCACTATGCTTTCTATTTGCCATTATATATTATACTATTTCAGCAGATAGACCTAATTCTAATAATCGAGTACATCTAGGTTCTAAATCTTTATATTCTCCTGTTTTTACAGCACATTTTCCTTTGTAATGAACTAATATAGTGCATTGTTCTGCTTGTTCAAAGGTATGGTCACAAACACTAATTAAACTATCAATTACAAAATCGAATGTATTAACATCGTCATTATACAAAATAATTTCATGTTTGCCTGTTTTTTCTGCAAGCACATTCAACTCTTCTTGTATCTTTTCTATTGTACTCATTTTCATTGTTATTTTACATAGTTAAGAGCTACCCAATTATTTCGCTCTTTTACAGTGTTAAAAGTCATACCAAATTTACTAATTTCCTTATCAATAATTGGTATATCCTCTTTGTAAAAACCGCTTAAAAGCAATATTCCCCTGTCATTTAAACAATTTGCGTAAACGTGCATGTCGTTTAATAATATATTTCTATTGATGTTGGCAATGATAAGATCATACTTTTTTCCCGACAACAATGTGGCATCTCCTTCTGAAACAGTAATATGTTTACAGCCGTTATTCTGTATATTTTCAAGAGAATTTACATAACACCAATTATCAATATCTATAGCATCAATGGGGTGAGCTCCTTTCATTTCAGCAAAGATTGCCAGTACCCCGGTACCACATCCCATGTCTAATATTTTTTTATTTGCAAGCTCTAACTTTATTAAATATTGAATCATCATATATGTAGTTTCATGATGTCCCGTTCCAAAGCTCATTTTAGGCTTGATAACAATATCGTATTCTAAATTTGGATTATCATGGAAAGGTGCACGAATACTTACGATATTATCTACCTGAATCGGATTAAAATTTTTCTCCCATTTTTCATTCCAATTAACTTGTTCTACTTCTCTGCAGGTAAAACTAATGATAAACTCCTCAGAATTTAAGATAAAGATATCATTTAGCATACTTTCCGTCCAGTCTTTTTTCCGTACATAGGCCAAAACACCTGTTTTATTTTTAGCAAAACTTTCAAAGCCTACATTTCCTAATTCTGCTATTAAAATTTCAGTAGCAGGTTCTTTAGGTTCTAGAGAAAAAGAGTATTCTATATAAGGATTATCCAATTATGTTGCTTTTATAATTGCTATAAAATCTTTTGCTTTTAAGGAAGCTCCTCCAATTAGCCCTCCGTCAACGTCCGGTTTAGAAAATATTTCTTTGGCATTATCAGGTTTTACACTTCCTCCATATAAAATAGAGACATTATCCGCTGTTTCTTTCTTATATTCTTTTGCTATCAATCTTCTTATAAATTTATGCATTTCCTGTACTTCTTCAGCAGTTGCTGTTTGCCCGGTTCCTATCGCCCAAATGGGCTCATAAGCAAGAATGATATGTTTAAATGCTTCAGAATGCAATCTGAATAAGGCATTTTTTAGTTGATCCTCTACTATTTTGAAATGATTATTTGCCCGGCGATTTTCTAATTGTTCTCCAAAGCAAAAAATAACATCGAAATCATTTTCAATTGCGGCATTTACTTTCTGACTTAAAACCTCATCTGTTTCATTGAAGTAGGTTCTTCTTTCTGAATGTCCTAATATAACTATCTTTACTCCCGTTTCAGATAACATATCAGCTGATACTTCCCCTGTAAAAGCACCATTTTTTGCTTGATGTACATTTTGTGCTGCTACCTCAATCTTATCTTTTTTCGTTTCTTTAATTGCCTGATGTAAATTGACAAAAGACGGGGCTATAATCACTCTGCTATTGTTTTCAGGCTGTAATCCTTTTAGTTCTTTTTTTAATTCTTTGATGAGTTGTGTTGTTTCTGCAAGATTATTGTTCATCTTCCAGTTACCTGCTACAATTTTTTTTCTCATTGTTTGTGTACTTGATACTATTTTCTATTTGGAACTTTTCATATAGACTAAGTTAAATCGTTCATTATCAATTTTTTCATTTGTAATTCCAATCTCTGATAATTTATAAATTATGTGCAAAACTACTTTTTTGAAACTCAATTTAAAAAATAATGTTCAAATAAGACACAAAAGTTTTTAAATTATTGAGTTGTGCAACGGTTATGGGGTAACTGATTTTTAATAAAATCAATCTTTTTCCTTAACATTCTCAACTTTAAAAAAAACATCCTTTTTGACCAATTCATTAACATTTAATGTCGGAAGTAAAAAACTATTAAATGATGTGTTCTCTGTTTTACTGTGTAGAACTCCTCTAGTAGTACCTATAGTTAACATAACCAAATGATGACTAAAACCTCTAGGAACTATTAATTCAGTTTTAGATTCATTGTAGAAACCTGACCAAGCTTCTGTAGTTATATTGAAGTGACAACGAACCTCTATGATTAAAAAAGGGGACTTTTCCTGAATAAAACTTGTAGCAAAAACTACGGAGATAATATTGTTTTCAAAATTAATCCCAAAATCTGATCCAGCTTTTAAATCTACTGAATTACCTTCTTTGTAAGCTGACTCAATAATAGCAAACTGTTCAGTTGTTATTTTTTTTAATGCAAATCCAATTTTATTTTTTTCTTCAGCCATTATGCAGCTAATAATTTAAGAGGGCAATCAGGCTCGTTTTCGTAAGAAAATGCTCCAAATAGTGTTTCATAACTTGAAAGACTACTTTCACCGTTCACTAGTACATCAGGTTTAGTATCCTTGTTATATTTCTCAACTTGTACTTGAATTGTTGTTTGAAATTCAGATACTTCAATTAAACTAATGTTTAAGATTTGCTCAATATTTGTAATAGTTTCCAATTGAAGATTTTCAGTTCCTTTCAATAGTTTATTAACATATTGAGGTGAGCAAAGCATTGCTTTTGCTAATTCTTTTTGAGTTTTAGGAAAGATATTAGCAGTTTTGTTTGCTTTAATAGCAGACATTATTTTTACAGCAATAGCAAAAGAAATATCAAGCCAAGCTTTATTTTCTTTGCGATATTTCGCTCTTTCAATCCAAGTGTTGTCTTGTTTTGAAGATTCTTTAAGTCTGTTTTTTATGTTGTTAATACTCATTGGTATTTATTAGGTTGTTTTAATTTAATTCGACAAATTCTAAATTTTCATCATCTTCATCTTGTAGATAGTTGCGTGTGAATTCTAGTTTGTCTAATTCTAAAATTAAATGGTCTCTTTCGTTCATTGTAGGTGTAAGTTTAATTGCTCCACCACAAACAACAAATAGATTGGCTTTAATTCTTATTGCGTAAATCCGAAGCCAACTAGATCTTTTCATTCCTTTGGCTTTGTCTTTTTCAAGATTTTTGTCGATAACTCCTTTTGATAAAGGTTTAAATAATTTAGATAATATTTCATATCTTTCAGTTTTTCCGGTTTCTGCTATGTATATTAATTCTTCTTCGAAAAGTCTAGCGTCTTTCCTAGTTTTAATAATAGCTTCTTCAATAGTTATGCCCTTCCAAAATTTGTTGTTTAGCTCTTTCTGGTGCTGTTCGAAAAACTCTCTTAAATAGATTGGATCGTTCCATAATTTAAAACATTTTGCAAATTCATTTAACAATTCAGTATCATATTGAACTGAATATAAACTGTCTTTTACTATTGCAAATGTATTAATTATTTTTATTAAATCAACCTGTAAGTTTATTTTTTTGACAAATTTAACTGATTTTTAGGAAATAATATTAATTTTATTTGCAAAGATAGGCAACCAGATATTAGCATTTATGCACATGGTAGTCTTTGGATTCCGTAACTTTTTGCCGACGGTCTTGTGTATGAAAAATAGCGTGTAAATAAACACATACTTTCTGGATTGAAATACCGTTATTATAATGAACAATACAAATTAAATTTGACACGGATTTAGCTATTTTTATATACTGTGTTGGCAATAGTTATTTTATTTTCGTATTATTAACAACAATTTAAGTCAAAAAGATTTACTTTTGCAGACAGTTTTGCGTATATTGGTAATATGGAATTAAACTTTTCAAAAATGATAGAATCAGATAAAAGAACAGACTATTTGTTTCCAAAAAGAAGTTTTTGGTCAGGGGTTTCCAGTATATTAAGCATTTTTGGAGATTCAAATAAATTTAATATTTCAAAGTCAGGAGAGGAATCAGACTACGAAGCTTTAAAATCTGATTGGGAAATGATTGGGCAAGATATTAGACGAGTAATGTCAGATGACATTAAATTTTCTGATTGTGAATAAAAGAAAATCTACAAAAAATTCAAATCAAAAACTACAAGCAGCAAACAAAGAAGTCGATAAATCGGAAGATATTCCTGTCGAAGTTGCACAAGTAATTAAGGATTTACCTAAAGAGAAACAACAAAAATTAATATAAAGAGTTGTCTTTTAAAAAGTACTATTCAGGGTCTTTACCTGATGGAGAAAGTATCAGAATATATGATGATGTTATCCCAAATGGTGGAGATAGATTAATGTCTACCGTTGAAAAACAATTAGATCACAGAATAGAAATCGAAAATACAGGGGTTAATAGAACTTTCAATCAAAGCTCAACAGGTCAATGGATGGGATTTGTTATAGCATTAGTATTTGGTCTTATAGCTTGGGATTTAGCTAATTCAGGATTTACTGTAGTAGCATCAATTTTAGGAACTGTAGATATAGTTGCTTTAGTCGCAATATTCATTACAGGAAAATTATCAAAGTAATCTTCTCGTCAATTATTGCCAACAATCATATAAACCAAAAGTAAATTTAATTTAAAATTTCTTTTTCAAAAAAATAACTTTCATACTTTTTCTCTGCTTTATTCTTAATTAGCAACAAGTATGATTAATAATTTTGATATGATTATTTCTAAAAACTTAAAAGCGAACGATTGACCGACTGTTTTTATTTTAGGTTTTGTTGGTGTAACATTCCACGAATCAGGGCATGCAACAGCAACTAATGTTTTGTCAAATAAAACAAAAAAGAGAACGCTTTGAGATTTTACTCAATAATGGGTTACCAACGATTTAATCATAGTCTTTACAAAATTCATCAGTAATACAAAATATTTTAATATTTTTAATGTAACTTATTTTAAAACAGGTTTTTATATTAATAAACTTTACTTGATTAGTATAGCAAGTTCCTCTAAAATATGGGTAATTTCTTGTTCAGAGTTAAATCTGTGTAAACAAATTCGAAGTCGTTCTTTACCTTTTGGCACAGCAGGAGAAAGAATTGCTTTTATATTAAATCCTTTTCCTTGTAAGTTTTCCGCAATTTCTTTTGTTTTTACAACTCCTGAAGTTACACAACAGTGAATTGCAGAATTACTTTTTATAAAGAAGGCATCTAGTTTCAGTCGTTTCTTTTCATTAGTAAAATATACGATTTTTTCCCGTAAATCCTTGACTATTTCAGATTGTAAATGTTGATATGCTATTTGAATTGTTGCTATTGAATGTGGAGGTAAACCTGTAGTGTAAATAAAACTTCGGGAAAAATTAATTAAATATTGATATAGCTGTTCACCTCCCAAAATTGCTGCCCCATGACAACCTAAAGATTTTCCGTAAGTAATTATTCTGGCAAAAACACTATTTTCCAATCGTAGTTGTTGCACAAAGCCTTCTCCTTTATTACCAAACACCCCAAAAGCATGTGCTTCATCAATAATTAAGTAAGTTTTATGTGTCTTCGAAATTTTGGTTAGAGCAATTAAATCAGGGCTATTTCCATCCATAGAGAAAACAGATTCTGTAACGATATAAATTACTGATTCCTGAGTTCTCAATTTCGATTGAATTGATACAATTTGATGTTTTAGATGAGTAAGGTCATTATGTTTAAATTTATAAGATCTTGCCTTAGAAAGTTCTATTCCATCTCGTATAGAAGCATGACTCAGTTCATCATATAAAATAATATCTTCTCTTCGAAGAACCGATGATAAAAAACCGACGTTTGCATCGTATCCGGAATTAAAAATTAACGCTTTTTCAGAGTTGTGGAAATCGGCAATAAGCTCTTCCGTTTCTTCATATAATTTATGATTTCCGGAAATTAATCGGGATCCGGTTGCACCGTTAATTTTTAGATTCCTCTCAGTAAGCAATTGATATGTTTTTTTTAAAATACTTTCAGAATTGGCAAAGCCTAAGTAGTCGTTTGAATAAAAATCTATCAAATTTGATGAATTTTGTAACTTTCGTAATGCATTTGATTGCTTTCTGTTAGTAAGCTCTTGTTTAAGTTTATCAGGTAAATTCATTATATATTTTCAATTACATTATTTACAACTCACTAAATAATAAAATTACTTTCTTTGACAATTTTTATAATTGCATATTCCCGGAGTCCAGGGTGCAACCAAGTTTTGTTTTCTTGAATTCTTCCTCCGGGCAAAAAATATATTTGCAGTTTTCTATGACAGTTTGATAAAAACTAAGGAGTGACACTTGAAACTTGTAATACTTTACCATTATAAAATTGATGACCTGTTAAAGCAAAATTAAAAATATAATCAGCCATTTCCTGAGTACTTAAAGGAGCTTTGTATCCGGGAAAAGCCTCTTCTAACATTTCTGTTTGTACTGCTCCCAGAGCCAAGGCATTAAATGAGATTTGTTGTTTTTTATATTCTTCGGCTAATAATTCTGATAAAGTAATTATGGCTCCTTTTGCAGAGCTATAAGCAGCTAACCCGGGAAACTTCATACTGCCTTGTATCCCTCCCATACTACTGATTGTTACAACATGACTCCCGGAGTCCATAAACGGCAACAAATATTTTATAAGAGAAGCTACAGCAAATACATTTACCTGGTATATTTTTAAAAAATCATCTGTGGATAATTTTTCAAAAGGTTTATTAATTAGCATTCCGGCATTATTAATTAAAATATCAACCCTTGTCCAGTTATTTTTTATATAATCTGCTGCTTTTATAA
This sequence comes from uncultured Tenacibaculum sp., assembly GCA_963666645.2. GTDB lineage: Bacteria > Bacteroidota > Bacteroidia > Flavobacteriales > Flavobacteriaceae > Polaribacter. The sequence goes on from CAXXDB010000001.1 coordinate 70,505, forward strand.
TATCTTTTTCTTCAGATAAATCAGTAGGTATTGCAGTAATATTATCATGATTTACTTCTTTCAGAGAATCCGTATTTCTGGATAATGCTAATACTTTATGTTCATTATTAGCAAATTGCTGTGCTAATTTGAAGCCAATACCTCTGCTGGTTCCGGTAATAACTACATGTTTGATCATTTGTTTCTTTATTTGATTATTTCCTGATGTATACAATTCTTTAAAGCAATCCACTTTTGTTTTAGAGTACTATTTTCCGTAAAATAAGTTTGCTCATCGGCTATTTTTTTAGAATATTCAATTCTTTCTTTTAGCATAGGATGTTTACTTAAATACTCCGGAATTTCAATAGAAGTTTCTTTTTCTAGAAGTTCAAAAAGTTCTGGCATTCCGTGTGCATTCAATTGATTGTTTTCTAACAAATTCATACCAAAAATATCAGCTTCTTTTTCTAGGTTTCTGCTAAATGAAAGCTGATAAAATAAATGGGCATTTTCACCTAAAATGGTTGTAACAGAATTAATATCTCCAAATAAAACGGATATAAAAATTGCTCCTGAAAAACTTCTAGTAATGCTTTTGAGCATATGTCTATTTTGAATATGTGAAACTTCGTGACCAATTAATGCTGCTAATTGATGTTGGTTTTCGATTTTATTTAATAAAGCAGAATAGATAATAATTTTTCCGCCAGAAACAGCAAAAGCGTTTAACTCATCACTTTTAGCAACTTGAATATGAATAGGAAACTCACATTCTATATGCAATGTATTTACAAAATCTTGTAGTTTTTCCGATTTTCTTGTATCAATATCCAGTTCGTGTGAAAGTATGTTATATACATAATCTCCAAATTTGATTACATGGTTTTTATGTAAGTTTTTCGCGAAAGCTACAGCTACAGTTGGAATTACAAAAAAGTACATAAGACTTGCAAAACCAATTATAAAAAGTAACGATACTGCAATTGATTTTTTTGCAGATTTATGCAACAATATATCAACCTTATTATTTAGTTTGTTATTGTTTTGAGTATGTATGTAGTTGATAAATTCCGTATCAGTACTTTCAATTTTTTGAAAAGGAAATGTACTTCCGTAGGTAAATGTTATAAAGCCTTTAGTATAAGCTTCTGATTTTTTTATTTCATTAATAGACCATAAAATATCTGATTGTACTATACTTTTATCATCAAAAGAAATCTTCCAGTTTGAAGCATTCGGACAAATAGTAACCGAATGTGAAGTAGAAGATTTGCCATCAAAAAAAATTGCCTGATAGCTCATACTATAAAAGATCAATATCCATAAAGTCTAAGAAATCATCTCCTGCCGCATCGTTATAATTATCATAATTTACTTGTTGAATATTACTTGTGTTCAGCCCTTCTTCAATTTCTAAAAACCTAAAAATAATCGTAAATGTTCTAACAGTTACCCAAGGGATAGCAATACCAAAAGTAAGTATAATTAAAAATGCATTTACCACAACAAGATTGAAGATATTTCCCGCTTTCATATTGATTTTGAAATTCACTTTTTTTCCATTCTGTGTAATTTCGGTATTATCAATATAAAAAGCTAAAGTCTGTTTGTAATACCAAAAAGTATAAATTCCTAAGGTTAGGTAAATTAATATAGCAGATCGTAAGTTAATCCAAAATAAAGTTCCTCCTTTTCCATGAAAATCAAAAGATAAATTACCAAAGCGTAGATGACCAATAACATATTTTCGGATATCTACACTAAACCATGCACTATATATGCCGAGTGTAAAAACAGTTAATAACATCCCTGTAATACATTTCCAGAAAAGTTCCATTTTGTGTCCTAAATATTTAAAATGAATACCTTTCCATGAACTTCTTGAAGATCTGTAACGAACAGTACCGTGAATAGCAAAAGGAATTAATAAAACTATTATTAAATAATAAAGAGCGATGAAAAGCATCCTTAAAAACGGATGAGAATTTTGAAAACCATAGATTGAAATAATAATGATAATTAATAAAATATATATTTTTATAAAACCTCTGAAAACTTCTTTCCCTGTTCCATGAAAGGAAAATCTGGAAGTATCTAACTGAGTGGACTTATAGTGATATTTTAATCGTTCAACTTTTGCCCAGGGATAATACAAGCCTAAGGTAATGATATTAAGTAACAGATTCTTGAAATAAATAATGGCAAATTCATTTCCTTTACCAAAGTATTTAAATCTTTTTTTTGAGTTAGTCATTTAATTTCTGTTTTATTCGATTTTGATATATTGGTTTAGTGTGTACCATTCTGGTAATTGTTTTGTGAAAGATACTGGTTTTAAATGGAGATCGATTAATTCTATAACAAAACTCATCAAAATAAGCTTGAATATGCCATTTACTTACGTGAGTTGGTATTGCTCTTAACCAGGATTTAACTTGCATAATTATAATATGCAGCTGTTTAAAATTAGTACCATTATTACTATATTTCTGTTGAATATTAAAAACTTCTTTTAAAGGTTCATAACCTCTCCATTTATCGGTTATTATTTTAGCAGAAGTACTTATGTGTTCTTCAAATATAGGTGTTAATGATTTAGCAGAATAGTCATCAATAGATTTTATGTAAACCCTTTTTACCTTATTATCATCGGTCAATTCCACGGCTATGACTGCTTTTTTCTTTTTTGAATCGTAACTTCTACCTTGTTTTCCTTCTTCTTTACCTCCAACAGTAAATTCATCAACATGAATTAATTTTTCTAAAGGATATTTCTGACTGCTTTTCATTGATTTACGAACTTTCTGCATAAAATACCAAGCTGTACCTTGACGAATACTAAAACGTTTACCCATTTGAATACTCGAAATACTTTTACTACTGGTACTCATCTCAAAAGCAACACAAAAAGCTTTTTGCAAACCAAATTTAACCTTATGAAATAGCGTGTTTGCTGTTGCACTTTCTACATGGTGACAAGAATAACAATGATAATTGTAACCAGATTTTTCGCATCCTTTTGTATGACCACATTTACTACAGGTAAAACCATCTTGCCATTTTATTCTTGCTAAATAAGCTTTACAAGTTTCATCATTAGGTAATTCTTTTATAAAGTTTACTATATCTTGTCCTTTAAATTTATCCATCTTATTTAATTTAAAGGGCTCAATATACGGAAATTAAATGATTAACTCAATCTTTTTTTTTGTGTTTATACGCAGATAAAACTTCCATGGGGGAGTTCTTTTTAATTTTATCTGCAAATATGCAATAATTTTTTTATTTTGCAATTTTATGAATTAATATAAATTTCATGCTTTTTAAGAATATAAAAAATCGATTCACAATGAAACAACAAATATTAATCCTCTTACTATTCTCCCATTACATAATGAGAGCCCAAAAAACACATATTTTTTGCGGAAGATTACTGGATGTAAAATCGGGAAAAATGATACAAAAACAAACGATTATGGTTAACGGGGATAAAATTATAGATGTAGTAGACGGATATATATATCCTAAAAATTCTTCAGATACAACAATAGATTTGAAAAAGAAGATAATATTACCGGGACTTATTGATATGCATGTTCATATTGAAAATGAATTCAGCTCTGAGACAAGACTGAATAATTATATTTTAGACGAGGCTGATATCGCTTTTAATGCTGTCGGATTTGCAAAAACTACCTTATTAAAAGGCTTTACTACGGTTAGAGATTTAGGAGGAACGGGCGTAAATATCTCTATAAAGAAAGCAATTGTCAAAGGAAAAATACCGGGACCCAGAATATTTACCGCAGGAAAATCAATTGCTACCACGGGCGGACATGCAGATCCTACTAATGGGAGTAAAAGAATTCTTACAGGCAATCCGGGACCTAAAGAAGGAGTGATAAATAGTATTGAAGATGCTAAAAAAGCAGTAAGACAACGTTATAAAAATGGTGCCGACTGTATTAAAATTACAGCAACAGGAGGGGTTTTGAGTGTTGCTAAAAGCAGCGATAACCCTCAATTTACAATCGAAGAAATAAAGACTATCTGTGATATGGCAAAAGATTACGGAATGCATGTGGCTGCACACGCACACGGAGATGAAGGAATGCAAAGAGCCATTATAGGTGGAGTAAAAACAATAGAACACGGTACATACATGAGTGAAGCTACTATGGACTTAATGAAAAGACATGATGCTTATTTAGTACCAACAATCTCTGCCGGTAAGGAAGTAGAGGAAAAAGCTAAAATTAAAGGATATTATCCTCCTATTGTTGTTCCTAAAGCACTGGCAGTGGGACCACAAATTCAAGGAACGTTTGCGAAAGCCTATAAAAGAGGAGTAAGAATTGCTTTTGGAACTGATGCCGGAGTTTTTAAGCATGGGAATAATGCCAAAGAATTCCAATATATGGTAGAAGCCGGAATGCCTGCAATTGAAACGATTCAGGCAGCAACAATTACTAATGCTAAGATTCTTAAAATGGAATTTGAAATAGGTCAGATTAAGAAAGGTTTCTTTGCCGATATAATTGCTGTTCATGAAGATCCAACTCAAAATATTAAAACAATAGAAAATGTTGTTTTTGTAATGAAAAATGGAATCGTGTATAAGAATCAATAGAATTTCTGCTTTAATTACAGAGTTTTAAGATTTGATATTTTATTGATTTTTATTTGACTATTGTCCTGATTCAGAACTTTAATTTTGAGTTCTTTTAAAGAATAATTTACCGGTGGTTAGGGCATAATATTTTGCTCTATTTCTAAAAAAGTTAATAGAATAGAATTTTATAGCCAACCTATTTAATATCCGTGAAAATTGACTAGTCCTGAAAAAGATACAATTTTTTAAGACTAGTTGTAACAGATACAAATTATTTAATAGCAATCATACTGATTTCTACATTGACAAACTTAGGCAAATTTGCTGCTTCTATTGTTTCTCTTGCAGGTGCATTATCCTCATCAAAGTAAGTAGCATATACTGCATTAATTGCAGAAAAGTTGTTCATATCAGAAATAAAAATAGAAGTTTTAACTACATTTTTAAAAGACATATTAGCCTCTTGTAAAACAGCCTTGAGGTTCTCTAATACTTGTCTTGTTTCTGTTTTGATATCATTTAAAACTAATGCTCCCGTTTTTGGATTAACAGCTATTTGTCCTGAAGTATATAAAGTGTTACCACTTAATACTGCTTGATTATAAGAACCTATAGGAGCAGGAGCATTTTTCGTGTTAATAATTTTTTTCATCGATTTTTGTTTTATGATTAATATTTTGAGATTTCTTCCATTAAAATAACCTTCTGTCTGGAGGCTTCCTTTTTTCCCAATGTAAATCACTTAGCATAGAAGATTTAACTCCAATGAAAAAATAATAAGACGTGAAATTACCAAAAGGAACCCAGTTAAAATTAAAATTCCAGCTATCTAAGTCTCTGGAAAAATCTAAAGTAGTATAAGAAAAAGCCCCGTTTTTGAAGTCGTAAGAAGATCTAAAACTAACCTTCCATTTTGGCGTTAACTCAATTCTTCCATTAAACCCTATGGTATGAGTTTGAATTTCTGAGGTACTAAAACCATTATTTGTATAATTAGCAGAGTAAACAAAACTTAAATTCCAGGGAATTTTAGCATTGTACAACTTTGCTGTTTTCTCTTTTTTTTTTAATCGTTTATTAGGAACTTGATTTATAAAACCATTGGAAGTTTGCCGAATATCTGTTCCAAAAACATCCGGAGGATTGTTAGGATTATTCTGATTTGTTTCCTCATTTTGATTTTTTTCATCTTTTTTTTCAAAATCTTTATTAGAAAAACTATAATTGGCAGTTAATGTAGCTCGGCTAAGTCTAAATAAAGACGAATTAAACTTATCAATCCGAACTCCCTGAGGAGTAACTTGATAAGGATCGAGACTTCCATTTAAATTGACAGACATTTTATTTTTAAAAATTTGAGTTCCTGATGAAAAATTGACATTGCTCCAGCGCAAACTATCAGCAGCCATATTATAACTTGTTCCAAAATTTAAGTTATTTAGAATCATTATTTTTTTATCCTCATCACTACCTTCATCATCTTCAGGTTTTACTTTGGCTTCAATCACATTGTTAATATTAAAGCTTATTGAATTAGAAACTCCGCTGCCGGGTCTTCCATAAATCCCTCCTTCAAAAGGAGTATAGGTAATAATGCCGCCAGAAGAAATACTCCTGTTTCTTACTCGTTTTTCAAATTTTGCAGCAAAGTTAGGTCTGAAACTCCATGAAACAGAAGGTCTTATTGTATGTCGAATCGTTTTTAAACGCCCCTTTTTAAAGTTAAAAGTACCATATATATTGGTACCTAAAGAAGCTCCGATACTGTATTCATTAAATCGTGTAAACCCTCTAATGGTATCATTCACAGCAGTACCGATAACAGGATCGAATTGTTTTTTTATTTTTTCAAAATACCAGACATCTCTATAGGAAAAATTGGGAGATAATGTAAAATACTTAAATGCCTTTACATTGGTATTAGCAGAAACATTATGTTGAACACCCGACCTGGATCCTTCAAACATTTTTACTGTTAAAAAATCGTCTTCAGCAGTCTGTATTTGATATTGACCATTCATGCTGTAAGTAACTCCGGTTTTTTGAAGGGAGTTTTTTTTAATTCCTCTTTTACCAGCAAAAGGATAAATTCTGTCCATGTTCAGTTGCAAACTTGGTAAAGTCATGTTCACAATCTGATTTTGCGAGTTCTGACTGTGAGTCATAGTAGCATTCATATTGAAAGGAGTGCCTGCAAATTTTTTATAGTAACTGATAGAAGAATTAAAAGAATTGGTAAGGGTTTGATTCTGATCAATCTCATTTAAAGATTGTCGAAAAAATTGACTACTGTTGCTAATATTTACTCTGGCAGATAAATTAGAATTCGGACTCGATTTTGGATCTTGCCGATGATTCCAGGAAATATTAAAATTTGAAGATTCAGAAAAATCACTAAATCCGCGAATACTATTCGTTAAGTTTTGAAATCGTATGCTTAAAGATCCTGAAAATTTATAGCGTAAATTGTAATTTGTATTCGTATTTACAGCCCAGCTTCCGTTGGAATATATATCTCCTGTAACTTCCAGGTCGAAATAGTCATTAACAGCAAAATAATACCCTCCATTTTGCAGGAAAAAGCCTTGTTGATTGTTTTCACCCCATGCAGGAATAATAAATCCTGAAGATCTCTTTTCTGTTAACGGAAAATATGCAAAAGGTAAATACAAAGGAGTAGGAACATCTGCAATAACTAAATTACTTCCTCCCACAATAATTTTCTTTCCTGGGACCAGCTTAGCTTTATTGGTAGCAATATAATAGTCAGGCTTTTCTTTTTTAGAAGTTGTAAAGCGAAGTTTACTCATATATATAGTAGAATCATTCACCCGTTTCGTCTTTTTCCCATAGGTTATAATTTCGCCTTGAACGGTTTTAATTCCATAAACTAACGCTTTTTTTGTTTTAAAATTAAAGAGTATTGAATCTTGTTCAGACTCTTGATTTCCTTGTTTAAAAACGGATCGTTGTGTATAACCGGTACTATCTTTAATACCGGTAGCATATACAGTATTTTTCTTATAATCAATAATTATTTTTCCTGCCTGTAAATAAATATCACCATAAATTACTTCAGCTTTGTTATATAAAGTTACTGTTTTCTTTTTAGCATTTTGTATGGTATAATCTTCGGCATTATGGGTAATAATATAATCAATTACTTCTTTAGGCTTGCTGATAGTATCAGTAACGGTGGAGTCAGATTTTATTGTAGAAATTATCTTCTTTTTCAGAGGAGCATTCGATTTTTTTATTAGAGTTTTTGCTGAATCTTTTCTGACAATGGATTCTTCGGGAATATTGCTTTTTCCAACTTTCTGAGCATTAATAAGAAAACAAAATAATAATAAACCTAAAAGTATGTAAAATGAATTTGCTTTCAATTCGATAAATGCTATTTTTGTGTTTAATATAAAGTATGGCTCAATATCTGCCATTCCAGTATATAGATGCCAAAAATAGTTAAATTTTATTGATGAAATTCTTAAAATTCAGCAAATATAGTATCAAAATAATAACTTTATTTTTTTTATGGACGTTCTTAGGAAATATAGCATGTATTTACGCACAAAGAAAATATAAAGTTGTACTCGATGCAGGTCATGGAGGGAAAGATCCGGGAAATTTAGGTAGTGGCTATAAGGAATCTGCAATAGCACTCAAAGTAGTGCTGCTAGTTGGTAAATCTTTGAACAAGAATAATAAGGATATCGAAGTAATTTACACAAGAAGAGGTGATGATTTTGTAGAATTACATAACAGAGCAAAAATAGCGAATAATAGTAAAGCAGATTTATTCATTTCTGTTCATTGTGACTCTTACAAAAGCTCTAAAGCACATGGAGCAGGCACTTTTGTGTTAGGGCTGAGTGGAAATAAAGAGAATTTAGAAATAGCTAAACGTGAAAATGCAGTAATTCTATTAGAGGATAACTATGAGCAGAATTATGATTACAATCCTAACTCTCCTGAGTCCGTAATAAGTATGTCAATGCTACAAGAAGAAAACTTAGATGAAAGTTTAGCTTTTGCTGAATTAGTTCAAAATAATTTTTCCGCAGCCAAACGATACAATAGAAGTGTTAAGCAGAATAACTTTTTAGTATTAAGGGAGACTGTTATGCCGAGTGTTCTTATTGAATTGGGATTTTTAACAAATAAAACCGAAGGAGGGTTTTTAAACTCCAAGTCAGGGCAAATGAGAATGGCAAAATCCATTGTGCAAGCCATAGAGAAACATATTAATCAGTTAAAATTAAATACAATTAAGCCAAGAGGAGTAGTTGTAACAAGTATATCAAAAAAGCCGGAAAAAACTTCAAGAGTTGATAATCTGACAAAAGATAGTAAAGAAATTTCTGAAAAGACTGAAAAAGTTTTAGTAAAGAAGAAAATAACTCCTGAAAAAACAAAGTTTACAGCACAAAATACCGTTGTAAAAAAAGGAGTAAAAGAATCGGAAAAACCCGGGATTTCAGTGAAATCAAAGATGGTAACAACGCCATCAGCAACTTCACCAATTGAGTTTAAAGTGCAGATTGCAGCCTCAAAAAAATATCTTACAAATCAAAACTTTAACTTTAAAGGATTAGAAGATGTAGAAGTACTTGTGGTTGATCAATATTATAAATATTACTATGGAAGTACTAGGAGTTATACGAAGGTAAAGAAAAATCTAATTACAGCTAAAAAAGCCGGGCATGAAGGTTGTTTTGTGGTTGCTTTTGAAAATGGAAAAAAAATTCCATTATGGCAGGCGTTACGAAAATAATAATTTAGAAAAATATAATGCAATATCCCGAAAATAAGTAGTAATTTCGTTGCAGTAATGTTTGCTTATGCCAAAAGAACTAAAAACAGGAATTACAGTTTTATTAATTATAGCTCTTGGAATTTGGGGATATAATTTTTTAAAAGATCAAAGTGTATTTAATACCGGTACTCGTAATTTCTTTGTAGAATATAACAATATTAATGGCTTAACTAAAGAGAGTATTGTTACGATAAATGGACTTCAGGTAGGAAAAGTGAATAGTATAAAATTCAACAAGGATACATCTAAAAGAGGACACTTAATTGTAAACTTTGTGATGAGTGATAATTTTAAATTCTCAAAAGAAAGTGTTGTGAAGATTTATTCTTCAAATCCGTTAGCGGGTTCTAATTTAGCAATTACACCTCGTTACGAAGGACAAATGGCTGAATCAGGAGATTGGTTAAAAGGAGAAATAGAAGTAAGTTTATTCAATTCCATAGGAGAAAAATTAGATCCTATCCAAACAAGATTAAATAATATTCTTATCAATGCAGACTCATTGGCTATAGGGTTAAATCAAGTTTTCGATAAACAAGCCAAAGAAAGTTTACAAAAAACAATAGCAGGTTTTCAGGGTACTGTTGATAACTTCAATAGAACATTAAATTCAGCTAATCAACTGATGGAAGATAATAAAGCAAAAATAGAGGTTACTTTAGATAATGCTAAAAAATTTACAGAAAATATCTCTAAAATATCGGAAGATTTAGCAAAAGTTGATTTGGGGCAAACTATTAAGAAACTGGAAAATGCTATTATCAATGTAAATTCTTTGATGTCAGGAATACAAAATGAGAAAGGAACACTGGGTAAGTTAATAATAGATGAAAAACTATATGAGAATCTTACCAATGCGGCTAAAGAAATGGAAGAACTATTAAGAGAAATGAAATTAAACCCTAAGCGTTTTGTTCACTTCTCATTATTTGGTAAAAAAGTAAAGCCTTATAATCAAGAAAATAATTAGAAAAGTTGCTTAAAACCAAACTATCAAATTTATTAAGTATAGCCCACTCCGGCGGATATCTTGAAAAAGATTGTGTTTACTCTCTAAAACACATAAAAACCAACACTCAGTTTTTAAAATATAGCTAATAAAACCTCTGAATATAATTTTTTATGACGATTTTCTTTACCTTTGCAAATCCATAAACAACTACTTTAGTAAAGCATATGAAAACAATTCAATTTAGAGAAGCTATCTGCGAAGCAATGAGTGAGGAGATGCGTCGCAATGAAAGCATCTATTTAATGGGAGAAGAAGTTGCCGAATATAATGGTGCTTATAAGGCAAGTAAAGGAATGTTAGATGAGTTTGGATCCAAACGTATTATCGATACACCCATTTCAGAACTAGGATTTGGAGGTATAGCCGTGGGTTCAGCAATGAATGGAAACAGACCTATTGTGGAATATATGACTTTTAACTTCTCTTTAGTTGGAATTGACCAGATAGTTAATAACGCTGCCAAGATACGTCAAATGAGTGGAGGGCAATTTAACTGTCCAATTGTTTTTAGAGGACCAACAGCTTCAGCAGGTCAACTAGGAGCAACTCACTCGCAGGCTTTTGAAAGTTGGTATGCAAACTGTCCGGGTTTAAAGGTTATTGTTCCATCAAACCCATATGATGCCAAAGGTTTATTGAAAGCAGCAATCAGAGATGACGATCCGGTTATTTTCATGGAATCAGAACAGATGTATGGAGATAAAATGGAAATTCCGGAAGGAGAATATATTTTACCGATTGGAGTAGCAGATATTAAAAGAGAAGGCTCTGATGTAACTGTTGTTTCTTTCGGAAAAATAATTAAAGAGGCATATAAAGCAACAAATCAATTAGCAGGGGAAAATATCTCTGTTGAAGTTATTGATTTGAGAACAGTTCGTCCAATGGATCATAAAACTATTTTGGAATCCGTAAAAAAAACAAACAGATTAGTTATTTTAGAGGAATCATGGCCATTTGGAAGTATAGCTTCTGAAATCACATTCAGAGTTCAGGATGAAGTTTTTGACTATTTAGATGCACCTGTAAAAAGAATTACAACAGCTGATACACCTGCACCTTATTCGCCGATACTGTTAGAAAAATGGTTACCGAATGCCAAAGATGTAGTAAAGGCAGTAAAAGAAGTTATGTACGTTAAATAACATAAGGTAATAAATCATAAACAATTTAAAATCCTTTTAGTTCTCGTAAGCTAGAAGAATTGGATATAGAAGCTATGAAGTTTGGAATTAAGATACTAGTAAGAGGAACATCTACGGATAATAGTGGAAAATTTGCTTTTCAAATGAAAAAGGGATTATTGAAATTTCTTTTGTAGGCTTTAAAACACAAACATTTAAAGTAACATCAAAAGCAAAGTTTTTAATATAATACTTAAAGAAGAAGGTAATACTTTAGAGGAAGTAATTTTGGTTACTAAACCTAAGAAAAGACTAAAAAAGAAGAAAATACGGCTTATAAAATTTTGAGAGAGATATGGGAGCATAAACATAAAATATGGAGTAGATTTAGTAGATTACTATCAGTATAGAAAATATACAGCAATAAAAAATAGGAGTAAACGATTTAGATACAACAATTATAAAAAATTAATATGAAGAAACAATCAAAGAAATAAAATATGATAGCGATGGAATAAACTATTATATCCTTACCAATAAAAATAGTTATGAGGGAAATTTTACAGTAATTGACAAAAGAGATACTTAATAAAGGGTTGACAATAAGAAAAACTATTCATTGTGATAATTATATTTTGAATAAACCTTTGTCAGATGAATTTTATAATATAAAAAACCAAAAAATAAGATTTAATCAATATCTTAAATCTGAGAATTATTGGAATAAATTCAAAAAGAATGAAAATGAAGATACATATAAATTTATTACCAGTGTTAAAGAAAATAATGGGGTAGAGGGATTTAGAACAAGATTAGGTTTTAGAACCTCTAAAACTAAAGACAATCGTTTCAGATTATCAGGGCATGCAGATATGGTTTTAAAGATAAAAAACTAAAATATAGCGTAGAAACATAATTTTATTTCATATCAACCAAGAATTTCTACCAGTATTACCTATCAAAAATATATAGAACAGCTAGGAAGTACATTGCTCAATACTTCTCAATTATCAGACTCTACATCACTATTTTTCAGAGGAAATGATTTCCTCTTGCTAAAGTCGAGAAAACAGAAACAAATTTCGATTATGAAATCCGTAACAATTTCCATATTGGAATTAAATTCTCTAGTTCCATAATAAAATCAGCATCTCCCGGAAATCTCTCAGTCAGTTACAAAGATCAGACGGGAAATATCCAATCAGAAATTACAAACACTACTTCTAATCTATATATCTTTTACACCAGGAGATTTGTATACGGTCGAGGAGTAAGGCAAGAATTTTCAGAGAATATTTTCCTATCAATTATAGTAAACTATCGTCATGGGTATAAAGGTTTTTTTAATGGAACACATAAATATAATAAAAATCCAGATACAATACAATCAATCTGTTTTGCCAAATAAATTCGGATTATTGGATACAACTGAAGAAGGAGAAACGTTTAATCCGGTCCTTTCATCATTATTAAATGCTATTCCGGTCAAACAATCATTTTCGTTAGTAGAAAATACATTTTCTCTCCTGAATTATTATGATTTTATAGCAGATACTTATATCTTTACCCACCTTAAACATCACTTTAATGTATTTATCTTAAACAAAATACCGCTGATTAAAAGGCCAAATTTGAGAAGTTTATTAACTTTTAGAATTGCTAATAAAACTATCTCACATAAAAACAGAGCAGTAAATGATGATGTTAGGAATACAGAGGGAACATTGAATATAAATTATAATGTACCAAATTATGTATATTAAGAATATGGCTTTAGAAACCTACATTTTTTAAAGTTGATGCTATGTGGAAGAGTAATTATAAAACTCCAATAAATAGTATTACCCAACCTATCCTAAAATTTACTATTTAGAGTAGGTATAGGATTAGACTTATAATATTAACCTGAAAATAGCCTCTGAATTTTGTATTAGAATTGTAATTTATATGTAGTTTTGCAATCTGTTGTTTTCAAACAAAGTAAAAATATGACAGCAAAAGAAAAACAAACTGTTGATGTATTAATAGAAATACCTAAAGGAAGTAGAAATAAATACGAATACGATTCTGTTTTAAAGAAAGTTCATTTTGATAGAATGTTATTTTCGTCTAAGGACGTATCTGGGAGATTATAAATTCATTCCCGAAAAATTTGCTTTAGATGTGTTAGTATCAGGAACAAAACCATGTCTTCCTATGTGTATGATGGAAATAAAATCTAGTGGTGTTTTCCACATGGCAAATGAAAAAAGACTCAATGAAAAATTAGTTTGTGTCTCAGTTTCAGACCCATTTGGAATAAATACAAAGACATTACAGACTTAGAAAAGAAAAAAGTTAATGTTGAAGGTTGGGATAATGAAAATAATGCTTATGAAAATAACCATATTAAAGAAAACGAAAAATTTAAAATCTAATTTTTCCGTAGAAAAATATACAGGTTCAATACTTAAATAATCAACTTTTTTGTTTGGAACTTGATTTTGTTATATATAATACAATAAACCAATCAAATAATTAATAATTATGAAATTAAACACAATGTTTTTGCCAATTATATTGGCAGTAGTAGGATTAATTTTTATGATCATCAAAATGACTTGGGTAAAGAAGCAAGATGCAGGAGATGACAAAATGAAATCAATTTCCAGAAGTATTAAAGAAGGAGCCTTAGCATTTTTAAATGCAGAATATAAACTCCTTTTAATCTTTTCAATTATTGCTTCAGTTGCACTTTTTATCATATCACAAATTGTAGAAACTACCCATTGGGTTATAGTTATCGCATTTATTACTGGTGCTGTTTTTTCTGCTTTAGCAGGCAATATAGGTATGCGAATAGCTACAGATGCTAATGTACGTACTACACAAGCCGCAAAAACAAGTTTACCAAAAGCATTACAAGTTTCTTTTGGCGGAGGCACAGTTATGGGATTGGGAGTTGCAAGTTTAGCAGTATTAGGACTAAGTTTATTCTTCTTATTGTTTGTTTCAATGTTTGTAACAGGAAGAGAGAATTTTTATGAAGAAATGACAGTTGCTTTAGAAGCACTGGCAGGATTTTCTTTAGGAGCAGAAAGCATTGCCTTATTTGCCAGAGTAGGAGGAGGAATTTATACCAAAGCTGCTGATGTAGGAGCAGATTTAGTGGGAAAAGTTGAAGCAGGAATTCCAGAAGATGATCCTCGTAATCCGGCAACAATTGCAGATAATGTAGGAGATAATGTAGGAGATGTAGCAGGAATGGGAGCTGATTTATTTGGTTCGTATGTGGCAACAGTATTAGCAGCAATGGTACTAGGAAACTATATCATTAAAGATATGGGAGGGAATATTATCGATGCCTTTGGAGGAATGGGCCCTGTTTTATTACCATTAGTAATTGCAGGAGTTGGAATTGTAGCGTCGATTGTTGGAACATTTTTAGTAATAGTTAAGGATAATACAGCAAAACAGGTAGAAGTACAAAAAGCGTTAGATTTTGGAAATTGGACGGCAATAGCTATAACACTGATAGCTAGCTGGTTTTTAATTCAATGGATGCTACCAAAAACATTAAAAATGAGTTATTTTGGAGAAGGTCTTATAGATGTATCTTCTCAACATGTTTTTTATACATGCATCATTGGATTGGCTGTAGGAGCTTTAATTTCAAAGGTTACAGCTTACTATACGAGTCTGGGTAAAAAACCAGTGTTAGATATTGTTCAAAATAGTTCTACAGGAGCAGCAACGAATATTATTGCAGGATTGGCAGTAGGAATGAAATCTACTTTTTTATCTGTATTACTTTTTGCAACAGCAATTTATGGATCGTATGCATTAGCAGGATTTTATGGTGTTGCACTAGCAGCTTCAGCAATGATGGCAACTACAGCAATGCAGTTAGCGATAGATGCTTTCGGCCCCATTGCAGATAATGCAGGAGGAATAGCTGAAATGAGTGAATTAGAAAGCCATGTTCGAAAACGTACCGATATTTTAGATTCAGTAGGAAACACAACTGCAGCCGTAGGAAAAGGTTTTGCAATTGCTTCTGCAGCCCTAACAGCCTTAGCTTTATTTGCTGCCTATGTAACGTTTACCGGAATTGATGGAATTAACATTTTTAAAGCAGATGTGCTAGCGATGTTATTTGTTGGAGGAATGATTCCGGTAATTTTCTCTGCATTAGCAATGGAATCGGTAGGAAAAGCTGCCATGGAAATGGTGCAGGAAGTACGTCGTCAGTTCAAAGAAATCCCCGGAATTATAGAAGGTACAGGAATACCGGATTATGCAAAATGTGTGAATATCTCTACAAAGGCAGCTTTAAAAGAAATGATACTACCAGGTTTAATTACCATTATAACGCCAATTATTATTGGATGCTTATTTGGAGCTGAACCTTTAGGAGGTTATATGGCAGGAGTTTGTGTGAGTGGCGTAATGTGGGCAATCTTTCAAAACAATGCTGGAGGAGCATGGGATAATGCTAAAAAATCGTTTGAGGCCGGAGTTGAAATTAATGGAGAAATGACTTATAAAGATTCATATGCTCATAAAGCGGCCGTAACCGGAGATACTGTGGGAGATCCTTTTAAAGATACTTCTGGTCCCTCAATGAATATCTTAATTAAATTAACTTGTTTAGTAGGTTTAGTAATTGCTCCAATTTTAGGTGGACATCCAGAAAATATTCATGCTTCTGAGGAAATAAAAAAAGAAATAAGAATAGAAATGAAAGCTGAGGAAGATGATAAAGTCATGGCTACAATTACGACTACAGTTACCAAAGATGGAAAAACTGAAACTGATATAAAAGACATTAAAGGAACTTTAGAGGAAGTGAAAAAAGAAGTTGGAAGACATAAAGAATAAAAAGATTCCTTTAATCAAAAAAAGGTAAGATTCTTTTTATCTTGAGTTTGATTAATATTAGATAAGATTTACATAGTAAAAAAGATAGTTTTTAATAAATTAAAGTATTGACTTTCAGTTTTTTTAATTCTGTAAATCTGTCTGTTGTATTTTATCATAAAATTGCAAAAATATTTTGTGTTATTGACGAGTTTTGTAAAGAAGATGAGTAAATAGTCGATAAATCACTGCTTGGTAATTCTTCAAAATGACCACCAGATATCTCAGAGTAAAATTATAACTATTCCTGTATTATTTCATCTTGGTGGTTTTAGAATATTGAGACACTTCTACATTTATTATGCCCAAAAACACATGCAAGAAGAATTCCCCGAAGCAGCCCCTTTAACAAACAGATTTACAGGATTAATACAAAGGGATCTAATGCTTGTGCCTTGTTTTTAAAAACCTGTTGTTCGGGTGATTGCACAGGATTTTTTGTTAATTCAACTCCTGTAAAAGCTTGTAAAAATAGACGTAGTTAAGCGAAATAAAGTATTCAAATGCTGATACAGGGAAATCTACAATAGGGTGGTTTATGGTTTTAAACTTCATATTATTATTAATAATAAAGAAGAAATATTAACTTCCATTATTACACAAGCTGGCGAAGATGATAGGGTACTTTTGAAACAAAAAAGGAATCTATATAAAGTATTTGGAAAACTCTTTGCCGACAAGAAATACCCGAGAAAGGATTTGGTTAAATTACTCTTTAACAGATGCTATACAGATAATCACACATATTAAAAAAACATGAAAAACTGCTTGAGACATTATCTGACAAAATACTGCCTGAAAAACGTTCTGTGATTGAAACTGTTAATGATGAACTCAAAAATATTTATCAAGCAGAACATTTAAGACACAGAAGCTTTGGTAACTTCATTAGCAATATAATATCTGAATTTATTGCCTGTAGTTTCCTGTTTAAAAAGCCATAAATAAAGTTCCAATCTCAAAAAAAGATAAAATTTATCTTAATCTTTGGTTACAGTTTTCTTAGAGACTACCTGAAAAATCAGGTTTTATAGATTTTTTCGTATTCGCTTATGTTAGACCTATTTGTGACACTCTAAGAGTATTTACCATGCCCTTTTCTTCAACAGGCATTGAACTCAAATTGATTACAAAATCTCCATTTTTTATAAACCCTTTTTCCTTAATAATTTCATTAAGATCTTTTACAGTTGCATCCGTAGTTAGTTCTCTGTCATAATAGAAAGCTCTGACACCCCATAAAAGGTTCAGCTTTCCTAATATTCGCCTTTCAGAAGAGAAAGCTATTATGTGGGATTTTGGTCTCCATGCAGAGATTTGAAATGCAGTATATCCGCTGTTTGTTAATGTTGAAATTACAGAAGATTTAATATCGTTACTCATTAATGCAGCATGATAACACACAGATTTTGTAATAAAACGATTTGTTTTAATATGAGGTGGTTCAACAAGAATTTTAATTAAAGGAGAAAGTTCTACACTCTCAATAATTTCAGTAATTTTCTTAACAACCTCTACAGGATACTTACCCACAGAAGTTTCTCCTGATAGCATAACTGCATCAGCACCATCCATAATAGAATTGGCAACATCATTTATCTCGGCTCTGGTAGGAATATTGTTTTCAATCATAGTTTCCATCATCTGTGTAGCTATAATTACCGGGATTTTTGCACTTTTTGCTCTTAGAACTAATTTTTTCTGAATTAAAGGAACATCTTGCATAGGAACTTCAACTCCTAAATCACCTCTGGCAACCATTAAACCATCACAATAAGGCATTAATGCATCTATATTTTCAATAGCTTCAGGCTTTTCTATTTTTGCAATTACAGGAACTCTGTAATGTGATTTTTGCTTAATTAAATCGCGTAGCATCCTTAAATCCTCGGGTTTTCTTACAAAAGATAAGGCAATCCAATCTACTTCTTGTTGTAAAGCAAAAAAAACATCTTTTTTATCTTTTTCTGTAAGAGCAGGAAGAGAAATATTAGTATTAGGAAGATTTACTCCTTTTTTTGATTTTAATAATCCTCCATTAATCACTTTTGTTACTATTTCTTTTTCTTTGTCAGTAGATATGACTTCAAAAATTAATTTTCCATCATCTACAAGAATGTTTTCACCGGGCTTTACATCTTTAGGAAAACGCTGATAAGTCATATAGGCTTTTTTTTTAGTACCTACACATTTCTCAGTAGTGAATATAAATGAATTTCCGGCTTTAATTTCTACATTTTCCTCCATTACACCTACACGCAATTTAGGGCCTTGTAAATCGGCTAAAATAGCTAAATTATATCCTTTCTCCTGATTTACCTCTCGTATTTGACAAATACGCTCTTTTACAGTTTGATGATTTGCATGAGAGAAATTTATTCTAAAAACATTCACTCCGGCAGCTCCCATTTTTGCTATAATCTCTTTTGTATTGGTTGCAGGACCTAATGTGGCAACAATTTTAGTTTTTTTGCTGTGTGGCATAGTTAAAAAATTAAAGACTCTTTAGATTTTAGTTTACTGATTTCTATTATATATGATGTGGTTATTTGAGGGATTTTTTTAATTTTTTTGTCAATTATATTTAAATTAAAATCACCTTCTAACTTCAAAAAATAATCTACTTTTTTCTTCTCAGGAATTAGATATGTAACCTTTTGACTTTCTTTGAAAAGACTCAGTTTATTTATCTGATCTTTTGCTTTATAATTATTTGATATTAAATACCAACTATTTTCAGTAATCCTGTCCATGAATTCATATAAGGAATGGCAAGCATTATCTTGGGTATTTTTAAAATCAATATCAAAAGCAGAACGTTTAAAATTAAGCTGCAAATGTAAATTCATTAAATATGCTAAACGAAAATCTTCTAAAGCACAATGAATACCAATTAAATGATAATCACAGGAAGAAAAGTCATTTAATGTAAGTGAATGAATTTGCATAAAAATAATTTATGCTAAATTACTGAATATAGTATGAAATTAACGAAAACGATTTCTTAAGAGTTAATTATTTGATTTTGAAAAATATAATATACTCTTTTAGCAGCCATTTCTTCTGCTCTTTTCTTAGAAAGAGCTCTGCCTTTAGCTATTTTATGACCGTCAATAATAACCCTTACACTAAAGTGTTTCTGAAATGGGGTTTTGGTATCTTCATAATTTTCAAAAACATATTTTCGTCCAGTTTTCTGACACCATTCAATAATGAACCCTTTATAACTGCTGATTTTGTTTTCTAATTTTTGTAAATCAATATATGGAATAATCACTTGATCATATATAAATTGATGACAATAATTATAGCCTCTGTCAAGATATATAGCACCGATTAAAGATTCAAAGATATTTCCATGAATATTTTCTCCAATTTGATTTTGATTGATTCCGCTTTTTACAAACCGAATTAAATCAAGTTCTTTACCAAGTTTATTTAAATTTTCTCTGTTAACAACCTTAGAACGCATTTGAGTTAAATATCCTTCATTTCCTTTTGGAACTTCTTTATATAAAAACGAAGCAATTACAGAACCCAGAATAGCATCTCCTAAAAACTCTAAGCGTTCATAGTTGACAGGTTTCCCATTACTGTCAATCATTTTTAAAGATTTATGAATGAAAGCTTTCTTATAATGCTTTAATACTACAGGCTTAAAATTCAATAATGACTTAAGGTCGCAATAAAATTTTTCGTTTTCTTTAGTTTTAGAATGAACTATTTTTCGAAGAAAACTCATAAGAAATTAAATTATTTATTAATCTGATTTTCTAAAAGCAATACAAGCATTATGACCACCAAAGCCAAAAGTATTGCTTAATGCCACCTTAATTTCTCTTTTCTGTACTTTGTTAAGTGTTAGGTTTAATTCCGGATTAATATGATTATCAACTATGGAATGATTAATAGTAGGCGGTATTATATTTTTATCCATGGCAAGCAAAGAAGCAATTGCTTCAATAGCGCCGGCAGCACCTAACAAATGACCAGTCATGGATTTAGTTGAATTAATATTGATATTTTTAGCGTGGTTTCCAAATACTTCTGAAATAGCCTTAAGCTCTGCTACATCTCCTAAAGGAGTAGAAGTACCATGTGTGTTTATATGATCTACTTCTTCAGGCTTAATTCCTGCATTTTCTAAGCAATTTTTCATCACAGCTATCACACCTAATCCTTCAGGATGAGGGGTTGTCATATGGTAAGCATCAGAGGATAACCCACCACCGATAACTTCTGCATAAATTTTTGCTCCTCTGTCGGTTGCATGTTCATATTCCTCTAAGACAAGAGCACCAGCTCCTTCTCCTAACACAAAACCATCTCTTTCAGCATCGAAAGGTCTGGAAGCTGTTTCAGGATTATCATTTTTGGTAGAAAGTGCATGCATAGCATTAAATCCACCTATTCCTGCAATGGTAACAGCAGCCTCACTACCACCGGTAACCACCACCTCACAATGCCCTAAACGAATATAATTTAGTGCATCTATCATAGCATTTGCTGAAGATGCACAAGCAGACACTGTAGTATAATTAGGTCCCATAAATCCATTTTTGATAGAAATGTTACCCGGAGCTATATCTGCAATCATTTTAGGAATAAAGAAAGGATTAAATTTTGGAGTTCCATTACCTTTAGAATAGCTCAGAACTTCATTCTGAAATGTTTCTAAGCCGCCAATTCCGGTTCCCCAAATTACTCCTGTTTTATATTTATTAATGGTATCCAAATCTAAATCAGAATCTTTAATTGCTTCATCGGAAGCAATTATAGCATACTGAGTAAATCGATCCATTCTACGAGATTCTTTTCTGTCGATGTAGTCTTTTACATCAAAATTTTTCAGTTCACATGCAAAACGAGTTTTGAACTTGACAGCATCAAAATAGGTAATAGGTGCAGCCCCGCTAACCCCATTAACTAAGGCATTCCAATATTGTTCAACATCGTTTCCTATAGGGGTTAATGCACCAAGTCCAGTTACTACAACTCGTTTTAATTGCATATTTACACTTGGTTTTTATTTTTTTGCTTCTCCTATATAGTTAATCGCTTGACCAACCGTAGCGATATTCTCAGCCTGATCGTCTGGAATTTGGATATCGAATTCCTTTTCAAATTCCATAATTAACTCAACAGTGTCTAATGAATCTGCTCCTAAGTCGTTAGTAAAGTTTGCTTCGTTAGTTACTTCGTTATCGTCAACTCCTAGTTTATCAACGATAATTGCTTTTACTCTTGATGTAATGTCTGACATAATTCTCTAATTTTTTAAATTTAAATCGAAGCAAAAATACAAATCTTACAATTTTATTCTAACTTTTTGCTCAAAAATATGAGGTCTAAAATAAAAAATATTTTGTTTAGGGTTACATATTTAATAATAATAATAGTTTTTTTGTAATTTTAAGATTATGAAACATATTGTAATTTTTGCATCCGGGGGCGGGAGTAATGCTGAGAATATTATAGATTTTTTCCAAACCAAAATAACTGCCAAAGTTACTCATGTACTTACTAACAATGAGCATGCAAAAGTTTTGAAAAGATGTAAGAAACGGAAAGTTAATAGTTTAATTTTTAAGAAAGATGAATTTTTTACTACAGATAAAGTGCTTAATTTTTTAAAAAAAGAAGCGGATTTAATTATTTTAGCAGGTTTTCTATGGAAGATTCCTGAGAAAATAGTTAAGTATTTTCCTGATAGAATTATTAATATTCATCCTGCATTATTGCCTAAATACGGCGGAAAAGGAATGTATGGTATGTATGTACATCAGGCTGTAAAAAAAAATAAAGAAGCGGAAACCGGTATTACAATACACTATGTAAATGAAAATTATGATGAAGGAGCTGTCATTTTTCAGGCAAAAACTTTTTTAGAGGCAAGCGATTCACCTAAAGAAATTGCAGAAAAAGTTCATGAACTGGAATATAAATTCTATCCAGCAGTAATCGAAAAAGTTATTTTAAGTATCGATGCGTAGAAAAAAGAAGTTTTATGTTGTTTGGAAGGGGAAAAGAAAAGGAGTTTTTCTTTCTTGGGAAGAATGTAAAAAACAAATATCCGGAGTTGAAGGTGCACAATACAAATCTTTTTTAAATAAATTAGAAGCAGAAAAAGCATTAAAAAAAACTTTTAAAGATTATAAAGGTGTCGATACAAAAAAAGTAAAGCTATCGCCTCAGGATTTAGAAAGAATAGGAAATCCGTTATTAGAAAGTTTATCTGTAGATGCTGCATGTTCCGGAAATCCTGGAATATTAGAATATAGAGGTGTAGATACTAAAACAAAAAAACAGGTTTTTATTCAGGGACCTTTTAAAAACGGAACGAATAATATAGGAGAATTTTTAGCTTTAGTACATGGATTGGCTCTGTTAAAAAAAGAAAAAATAATCGACTATTCAATCTATTCAGATTCAAAGATTGCTATTTCCTGGGTTCAAAAAAAAGAATGTAAAACCAGTATATCACCTGCAGAGGATAATAAAGAATTGATAGATTTAATTAAAAGGGCTGAAAAATGGCTTAAAGAAAATAGTTTTTCAACTCCTATTTTGAAATGGCAAACTAAAGTATGGGGTGAAATTCCTGCGGATTTTGGACGAAAATAACCTGTGTCGTCCTAAGGCATTTAAACGGGCTTGCAGTTCTTCTAATTTTTATTAGATTTTCTCTCCGGAGGTATGTCCAAAAGAATTCTCCCTGAATGGTTCTATGAAAACTCACAGATGTCATTAGCCGGAGAGCTATTATTTATGATGTTCTCTATTACAGCAGAGGGATTTAACTATTATAGATTTAGTGTGCTTCTAACCAATTATTTCCTAACCCAATTTCTACATCTAACGGAACTTTCATTGTGAATGCATTTTCCATTTCTTTTTTAATAATAGGTTTAATAATCTCTAACTCATTTTTATGAGCATCAAACACCAATTCATCATGCACTTGCAATAGCATTTTCGACTTAAAGTTTTCTTGCTTAAATCGTTGATAAATGTTAATCATGGCTAACTTAATAATGTCAGCTGCACTCCCTTGTATCGGAGCATTTACAGCATTTCGCTCTGCGGCTCCTCTAACGATTGCGTTTCTGGAATTAATATCTTTTAAATACCGTTTTCTTCCTAATATTGTTTCTACATAGCCATTTTCTCTGGCAAAATCCACTTGTTTTGCTATATAGTTTTTTAATTTGGAATAGGTTTCATAATAGTTAGTAATCAATTTCTTAGCTTCCGATTTCGTAAGATTGGTTTGATTACTTAGTCCAAAAGCAGAAACACCATAAATAATTCCGAAGTTAATAGTTTTCGCATTGCTACGTTGTTTTCGGGTAACGTCATCCTGAGGAACACTAAATACTTTGGAAGCTGTAGAAGTATGAATGTCTTCTCCTCTCCGGAAAGCTTTAATCATAGTTTCTTCTTCACTTAAAGCTGCAATGATTCGTAATTCTATCTGACTATAATCTGCAGCTAATAAGATATAGTCATTATTTCTAGGAATAAACGCTTCTCTAACTTTTTGACCTCTTTGAGTTCTTATCGGAATATTTTGTAGGTTAGGATTGTTAGAGCTTAAACGCCCGGTAGTAGTAACTGCTTGTGCGTACACAGTATGAATTCTATTCGTTTTAGGATTTAATTCATTTGGCAAAGCTTCCACATAAGTGTTTTGTAATTTCTTACATTGCCGGTATTCTAAAATATCAGCAACGATTTGATGTTCCTTTAATGATGATAATACATCTTCGGCTGTTGAGTACTGTCCTGTTTTTGTTTTTTTAGGGGTGTTAACTAATTCTAATTTCTCAAACAAAATGGAACCTAATTGTTTTGGTGAAGCAATATTGAATTCCTCTCCGGCTTGCTCGTAAATGTTCTTTTGTAAATTCTGAATATCAGTAATCAATTCTTTAGAAAAAGAAGAGAGATAATCAATATCGAGATTAATTCCCTCAATTTCCATAGCAGATAACACAGAGACTAGCGGAATTTCAACAGTATTAAATAAGCTTATAAGCTTATTTTCTTTCAGTTCTTTTTCAAAATGCTCCTTTAGCCGGAATGTGACATCAGCGTCTTCAACAGCGTATTCAGTTTGTTTATCTAAAGAAACACTTCTCATTGAGAGTTGATTCTTCCCTTTTTTACCAATCAATTCAGTAATGGAAACAGGCTGGTAATTCAAATAGGTTTCAGCAAGTATATCCATATTATGTCGCATATCAGGATTAACTAGATAATGCGCAATCATCGTATCAAATAGTTTTCCATTGACCGGAATATTATAGTTTGATAATACTTCAATATCGTATTTAATGTTATGACCTGTTTTTTCAATTGTTTTATTTTCAAAAAACGGTAAAATCTGATTAAGAATAAGTTGAGTCTTTTCCTGATCTTCAGGAAATGTAACATAATATCCTTTTCCGGCTTCCCAGGAAAATGCAATACCAATTAATTCTACTTCCAATGCTTTTAAGCCTGTAGTTTCGGTGTCAAAGCAAACTGTTTTTTGTTGTAAGAGTTTTTCCAGCAGTAATATTCTGGAGAATTCTGTGTTTACCAATTGATAAAAATGAGGCGTGTTTTGAATGGTTTTAAATTCATTAGCTTCAGTTTGATTCCCGGTACCGGCTCCTGAGGGAGGAAACAAGGCGAATTGTTCTGTATCTTTAGATATTGCAAAAGTGTTTAAAAAATTATCGGTTAATCTTCTAAATTCCAATTCAGCAAAAACAGCTTTGGTTTTTCCAATGTCAGGTTGTTCAAATATCAGTTTTTCTTGCTCTAACTCAACAGGAACATCCAGCATTATTGTGGCTAATTTTTTTGAAAGCAACCCTAACTCTTGATTTGCTTCCACTTTTTCTTTCATTTTTCCTTTTAATTCATGAATGTTTTCAAATAAACCTTCAATACTTCCGTAAGTTTTAAGAAACTTTTTGGCTGTTTTTTCTCCAACACCAGGCAATCCGGGAATATTATCAACAGAATCTCCCATCATTCCTAAAAAGTCAATAACTTGCTCAGGTCTTTCAATTTCAAATTTTTGTCGTACTTCTTCGACTCCCCATTTTTCGTAACCCTTCCCCGTTCTTGGTGGACGATACATGAAAATATTCTCAGAAACGAGTTGTGCATAATCTTTATCCGGAGTAACCATATATGTTACTAAATCTTCTTTCTCAGCTTTTTTAGCTAAGGTTCCAATAATATCATCAGCTTCATATCCTTCTTTTACAATGGCAGGAATATTCATTGCTTCTAATATTTTTTTAATATAAGGAATAGCAATTTTAATGGCTTCAGGAGTTTCTTGTCTGTTGGCTTTGTATTGGGAAAACAGTTCATTTCTGTCAACACTACCCCCTTTATCAAAACAAACCGCTAAATAATCGGGTTTTTCTTTTTTAATCAAGTCCAATAAAGAATTCATGAATCCTAAAATGGCAGATGTGTCTAATCCTTTAGAATTAATTCTTGGATTTTTAATAAAAGCATAATATCCTCTAAAAATTAAGGCATAGGCATCAAGCAAAAAAAGTTGTTTCTTAACACTCATTGGTTATATTGGATTGAAGATTGTAAAACTACAAAATAATAATCTCATCTGTTGAGACCTTTTATGACTATCTGATAGTTTGCACATGACTACTCCATATTATTAGAAACCACAACTGTTTAACTTAACCCGGATTTTATGTTAAGTGGTTGTTACTATAGCAGATTGATGATTTTTATGAACAAAGGTATCGATTTAAATCACCAAAAATCAGGCTTCCTTTTGGGATCTATACTTTCCAAGGGAAAATAACTTTATGTCATTACTGCAGTATTCTTTTTCCCTGCTGCCCGACTATCCTTAGGGCATCTGTAGAGGTTACTGTAATACCCTTAATTTGTTTTGATTATCTTTCCAAGACATGCCGGACATATCTTTATTATCCATTGCTTTACGCAGTTTGTGAATCATATCATTAAACTCTAATTTTACCATTGTTTTTGCAGTATCTGGCAATCAGATTTTAAAAATGGTTCGGTATGTGTTCTTAATACTAGTCCAAAATTAGTTGTTCTGCCAATTAAAATCTTTAGTAATGAATAAGTCAATTTTTATTCATGTAATCTTGCATTGTATAAGGACAAATTTATCAATGTTGCGTTCTTTTTTCTTAAAAACCAGGTTCATAAACAAAAAGGTAAGCATCATTTTTATTGTTGCTCAAGTAATAAGTGAAAAAATTAGGATTAAAACTTTCTTCTAAAAATTGCTTTGACCGAATAGCAGTCTTTCCTGTTTTGTTAAAGTTTTTTAGTATTTTTCTGCTAGCTTTAATTGATTACCAACTTGATTAAAAAACCTTAGAGCTTCTTCTACTGATTTTTTGTAATGTTATTTTTTCAAAAATCCAAATCCGGGCAATTATCTGAAACTTTTGATGTGCCTTGGTTTAGAAACAGACAGAGAGCATCAAATTACAAATTATGTCCAGAATGTTATCTACAAAAATCAGAATTAAAAAAATATTCAAATTGAGAGGACATTGATGCTTTAAATGAAAATCACATTATATGAATAAAAATATGAGTTTGCCCTGTATTTATGAATTAACATCTGATATTCATAAGTATCAAGCTACAAATTTGTATACTTCCAATTAATTATCCTTATTTGCTTATCCGCTAAGTTGTTTTAAACTAAACTCATACAAATGAAAACAAAACTACTTTATGTGCTTGTCTTTATAGTAACCTCACTTTCTTTAACCTCACAAAACTTACTAAACACAAATATCTGGACTGTCAGTTCTGGTTCTGTGTCCGGTTTTGATCAAAACGGTTCAACATCCGAAAACAGCAGAGAATATAGGGCAGGATCAGAAGGAACAAACGTCCTCTTATGGAAAGCTGCTCTGGATGTTTCCGGTAATGCGGATGGTGGCTGGAATAGTAGCTGGTGTAATACATCGAGTAGTAACTCATATCGTTTCAGTATATGGATAAAGAAAACCAATTCTAATCACGGATCAACTTATTTTGGTTTTTATGCAAATAATAGCGGGTCATTGAGACTTAATGGGACATACAATGATAACCTTTATTTTTTTGCCGGAGATTTACCTAAACTGAACTGGTGGTATTTATTAGTAGGTTATGTTCATAAAACCAGCCACACGGGAACTACCAATACAGGAGGTATCTACGATGGCAAAACAGGTGAAAAAGTAAGGACATTAACTGACTATAAACTCAAAAGCACCGTAACTTCTTTAAGGCATCGCTCTTATTTGTATTATGATACCAATACTTTGGACAGGCAATATTTTTATAACCCCAGAATAGATTCCATAAATGGTAAAGTAACAATAATCGAGAAAAAAACTAATAAAAGGAGAATTTTACAAGTCAATCATCACATTACCTCTGCACTTAGAATATATGAGGATTCGTTTGACTGGTCGTTGATTAAAAAGACTGGATTAATTTTTATTTCACAAAAAAGGGGTATTTTCAGTGTTCAACAAATTAACCGTAAGCTTAAGGATGTTTTCAAGAAAGAAAGTAAGGCACTTAACATCAGTAGTCATTCCCTTCGCAAGTCTTTTGGTCGTCAAGTTTATAACACCAATGGCGAAAGCGAAAAAGCATTAATGTATTTATCTGAGTTGTTTAATCACACATCGGCATCGGTTACACGAAAGTACCTTGGTATTAGACAAGAGAAGCTTGACGACATCTACATGAATTTGTAGGTTCTTGGGGGGGGGGGGGGATATATTGTTTCGGCTAAGAAGCGTAGCCACCCTTCGGGATGGCTGTGATTTTATACATTGTTGTAAGCAGTGTTTTCTTCTTTAAATAGGTTGGGTTGCTGTTCAAATTCCTCAATCCTTTTTCTTGCTAATTCACAATACTCATGACTCATGTCAATACCAATGTATTCTCTGTTTAATTGTAATGCAGAAAGACAAGTCGTACCGCTACCATTCATTGGGTCAAGAACTAGATCTCTTTCATTTGTCCAAGAATTGATATGGTCTCGAGCTAATGCCATTGGGAAAGGTGCAGGATGTCCTTTAGCTTCTTGGTCTTCGGCTTTTTTCCCAACTACATACTCCCAAATATTTCCTTTTATTTTTTGCTTTTTAACAGGCTTAGCCATCTTTCCTCTTTTTTGCTCGCCTTTAGAATAGTTCTTATAAGTAGTCCCATTAAGTTGTAATCCTGCATGTAAGCAATCTATTTTAATTGGGTTATGTGTTTTGACAGGCCCTTTACTTAATACGAACATATATTCAAAAATGCCATTGTATCGCTTCCTGTAAATTTGTGGGATAGGATTTGTTTTTTGAAAAATCATTGTGTCGTGCAAGCTGAAACCAACTTCTATAAACTTAAGTGCTTGCTTAAAACTTGTTCCTGTTTCACTTCCTTTTATAGTTGCGTCATTTACTACCCAAACTACAATTCCACCTTTCTTTGTAATGCGATATAATTCTGTTGCAATTTCTTCAAATGGAAAAACAAATCCTTTATAGGTTCTTAAATTATCGTAGGGTGGTGAAGTTAAAGTAAGGTCAACTGAGTTTTCCTCAAATTTTTTCATCACCTCTACACAATTTCCTTCGATTATTTTGTTCTTGTATTTATCCATTCTTGTTTGTTTAATACCAAATAATTCGTTATCAGAAATATTCTTTATAGTCTTTATTTTATTTTCTATTTTACTCGCTCTAACAAGTTCTCTTAATGCTTCTTCATGTGACATTTTCATAATTTTCTCACGTTCTGAAGCTAAGTATTTAAGAGCCTCAAATTTAGCAATCTCAATTGATTCAGTTGTAGCAATTTTCTCATCTTGCCATAATTCAAAAATTGATTTAGAATGACCAAGAATTGTCTTGTTAACTCCTAACCAATAATCAACTGCACTTTTGGAAGGGTTTAACGCTGGAACAGTTTGGAATATTTCAAGCAATAAATCCTCAGCTTTTGATTTACTAATTTCATTAGCATATCTAACCATTAAGGACAAATGAGAATAGGTGAAAACACAGACATTTTTTGTTATTGCTTGTTGATATATTTGGCTATTTCTAGTTGGTAATTGATAAATTGGACAAACAACCATTGCATATGGTTTTCCGTGTTTTTCATCTGTCCATTGCTGTAACTTTAAAGTTCTTCTGATTTTTTGCAGTTCTACTTAGACGAAATGCTTTTGCGTCAGCAACGAAGCTAAAATCCTTTCCAAACCCTTCAACATCGGCAACATCTGCTCGTTCTGTTATCACAAGACTTTTTAAACCAATTGATTTATATGCAAATGATAAAAGAGCATCAGTATATTTCGAATATTGTTTTTCTTCGCTTGTATCATGCCCATATGATTTTGGAATATTTCCACATAGTCGCAAATGGTCTAATAAACTCGAAACCCCATTTGTTAATAATTCTTTTCCTAATTTTTTCAATTAATTCAGAGTTTGAGGCAAAATGACCATCAATTTTATCGATTTTGTCAACCCAAATGTTTCTTCTTTCAATTGCTTTATTTGAAATAATTTTTGTTATATTATTTTCTTAGCTTATTACTAGGTTTCCTTTCTCTATGGTTAATAGAACGAAGTCATCTGTAATTTTTTCCATTCGTTTCTTTCCAAAAGGTATTCTGCGATATTTATAATCAACCTTTCTGTTGAAGTATGTTTTCTGTCCGAATTGGATATTTACGGCTTTTTCACTACCTAAAAGCGTCTTGACATCATAGTTTCCATGTAATAATACCGTAGCTTCTATTTTTCTTCTTTAGTTCAAGTTTCAATGAATCCATTTTTTTCAATTTTAAATAAAGCTTTATTTAAGCTTTAAAAATACACCGTTTATCTTAAATTACACCTATAATATTTTTAGTAATTCAGGATTTTTTCACATTGCTTACCCTCCTATGAACACTCCTTTTTTTTAGATTTTTTATTTATCTGTAATCGCTCTCCCGAAAGGAATAACCCAAAGACCTTAGAAGACCATATAAAGTGAAAAATATATACTCTACCACCTTAGGTCAAAATAGGAGCTAGGGGGCTTTACACTCTTAATCGGGTAAAATTTTTTTCGGAATTTTTTGGTAAAAATAATGACAACCTCAACCTAATCTTTTTATTTTCTCTTTTATTACAGCTATCTCCTTTTTTAGCTTCGTTTTGTTTAAATTGGATGGATAGTTTTTGTTTTTTGATGTTGTCATCTTCATACGCTATTTTTCTTGTCAAAATATCTATTTGTTCATTATAATCTTGTGGTGTCATTGTAATTACTTTTTATTATATATATCACCAAATTGAAATAAAACCACTTTTATATGTCCCTGAGTTGTGTTCTCTTGCACCTTTTTTAAAGTACGTACAGAACCCAATACCCTATTTATAATTAATTAGAGCTGTTTTATTGGTCAACACATTAATCGCTTCGAGTTTTTTGTCTTAAAAAAATAAAATCCCCCATTATTATTAACTAAACAATATTAAAACACTCATTATCAGTATGGTATAGACACTGTGTTTTTGGCACCTATTGTTTATACATATTACGGGAATGGAGTGATGAAGTCAGCCAATTACGGAAGCCATGTAGTACATACAGAAATAGATGACCGGGGAAGAGAGACAAAATTGATTGACCCTTCGGCAGGTACCTATACCTACCGGTACAATAATTTAGGAGAAATACTCGAAGAAACTACTCCCAAAGGACCTACAGTATATACTTAATGATGCATTCGGAAAAATAACAGCTAAAAAGATTAGCGGACAGGAAACCAATATGAATTTGAATTATGTTTATAATCCAACTACAAAATTAGTAACAAATATTTATGGCAGAAACAACAGGATAAATGAAGATTACAGCTATGTATATGAATACGATTCACGTAAAAGAATTTCAGCAAAAAAAGAATATACAGGAAAAGCATTTTATCAGTATAATGTAACAAGAGATGATTTTGGAAGAAGACATGCTATGCACATACCAAACCTGATCCAGTAAATACTTGGGTAAAAATCAGAAATATTTATGATACAAACTCCGGAATTTTAACTGAAATTAAAGATTTCGACTCCAATACTTACCTATGGAAAATTAAAGAAGTAAACCAACGGGGGCAGGCAAAAGAAATACATTTAGGTAATGGAATGATAAAAAAAAGAACCTATGACCAATAGGGCTTTTTAACAAAAATGGTAGATCAAACTTCTGGTCTTTCACCTAAAATTGCATTAAATTCAGACTATAGTTTTAACACGGTAAGAGGAAATCTAAATAGCAGAAAAAACAATAATTTAAGCTGGGATGAATCTTTTACCTATGATAATTTAGACCGTTTAACTAATATTTCAGGCTCCGTAAGCCACTCACAAAAATACGATGGAAGAGGACGAATAATGGCTAATTCGGAAACAGGAACGTATAGTTATAGCAGTGCTTCTTCCTACCGTTTGCAAGAGGTAAACTTAAATACCAAAGGAGATTTATACTATCAAAATCAGCCATTACAAAAAATTAAATATAATGCCTATAAAAAACCGGTTTCTGTAAATGTAAAAAATAAGGCTAAGATTGATTTTGAATACGGTATTTTACAAAACAGAAGTCATGCTTATTATGGAGGAAATGAAGAAGATAAATCAGCAAGGAGATACCAAAAATATTATTCGGCTATTGCTTCCGTTGAAATTGAAGAAGACAAGCAAGGTAATACTAAATTAATAACTTATATAGGCGGAGATGCCTATACCGCACCCATAGTGTATATTAAACAAACAAAAACAGGAGAAGCCAACGGCTATCACTACTTGCACAGAGATTATTTAGGCAGCATTTTAGCCATATCAGACAGTACAGGTACCGTACAAGAGGAACACCAGTTTGGTGCTTGGGGCGAAATTGATAAATACAAAAGCTTAAACAGCGAAATTAATTTTGAGCATAATACGACTTTATTAAACAGAGGATATACAGGGCATGAACATTTTATGGGAGCAGCCTTAATACACATGAACGGTCGTATGTATGACACCAAGTTAGTACGTTTCTTTTCACCAGATAATTACATACAAGAGCCGTTTAGTACCCAAAGTGGGGAATTCTTTTTTGTTGTTTTAGGAGCTATTTTATCTAGAGCAATATTAGGTGCAGCAGTGTCTGCTGTCGTATATACTGCCTCTGCTTTGATAATAGGAAGAACCGCTTTTTTCTTCCTTTAATTTACTTCTGCAAGTAAAAATGATTCATCTATTTTGATTTCACAATTAGTCGAACTTGTTTTTTTAATAATCATTTCTGAATTAAAATTTTTGATAAATAATTTAACGTCTTCTCTGTCTTTACCATCAGTCTTTTCTGCCATTATCAAGACAAGGGTTAAAGCTATCTTTCCTTATTTGAAACCGCTTTCTCAGTTTTTGTAAGATTTAATTAAATGATATATTGACTAAAAGCTGTTCTTAGTTTTAAAACCAAATTCTTTCGTGAAATTCAAATAAAATTGAGCTAATCCATAACCAATTAAATCTATTATTTCTGATTACTTTTCTGTTCCTCCAAACATAATTGAAGCTAATTTAAATTTTGTGTCAGGTATTTAAGCAATTGATTTAGCTCTTTTTGTGACGATAGCAATAAAAAATCGAGTTCAGAAAACCCAACTCACTTAAGTTTTTTTTATTGCGATTATATTTTTTTAAGTAATTAAAATCGTCTTCAGCCACTGAAAATACAGAATAAGAGTCTTTGTATTTGCTTACTTCTCTTGCGGTAGAGTCAAGTTAGGTAAATAATTTTAGCTCTTTCGATTTTTAGATCGTTGGAATTAAGTGTTGGTAAAAACGAAAATGCTAGAATATACAGCTGGTTTTCAGCTTGTGTACAACTAATAACTAATGCGAGGTAATAAAATCAAAATCCATCTCTTTTTGAGATAGTTTTTCATGAATTGAATAAAATTCAATACCTTTGTAAAATATATAAATTAGCATAATTATGATGAAAACCATTCACTCCTATTGGGCATATATCGCATTAGTCGTTTTAATTTTTGCAGTAATAAATGCTATTACAGGACTCATCCGGAAAAAAGAATTTACCCATAAAGATTTTCGATTAGGACTTTTTACACTGATTGCTTCTCATATCCAGTTATTAATAGGACTGGGATGGTACTTTGTGTCTCCTTGGTATAAATCTATGAAAACAAATGGTATCGATGCTACCAATAGATTATTAGCTGTTGAACACCCGATAATAATGATTTTGGCAATCGCTTTAATTACCATGGGGTGGTCTAAACATAAAAAACAGATAAAAAGTGAATATAAATTTAAAACCTTTGTAATCTTTTACGGATTAGGATTGCTATTAATCCTATTCGGAATACTTTGGTCAAACTGGATTTAAAAATACATGAAAATAATCAGTTACATTCTCACGCCGGTTTTTGGAATAACTTTTTTCATTACGCTACTTGTTTTTCACCCGGTTCAATGGGTCTGCTATAATGTTTTTGGTGATAAAGCTCATAAGATATCAGTCGATTTATTAAACTGTTTTTTAGTTAAAAATTTACTTCTTCTGGGAATTCCGGTTCGATTTAAAAACGAACATCACATTCCTGAAAATGAAACAATCATTTTTGTATCCAATCATCAAAGCATGTTCGATATCTCCCCTTTAGTTTGGTATTTAAGAAAGCATCATCCAAAATTTGTATCAAAAGAAGAATTAGGAAAAGGAATACCCAGCATTTCTTATAATTTAAGAAAAGGAGGAGCTGCATTAATAAATAGAAAAGACAGGGTAAAAGCTATAACAGAATTAACTAACTTTGCAAAACGAATTCATGATAATAAATGGTCAGCAATAATTTTCCCTGAAGGAACCAGAAGCAGAAACGGGGAGCCTAAAAAGTTTTCTAAAGGAGGATTAAAAACAATTATCAATTATAATCCGGAAGCATATATTGTTCCTGTTTCAATTAATAATTCCTGGAAAATTTTTAAATACGGAAAATTTCCCTTAGGAGTTTTTAGCCCTTTAAAAATAGAAGTTCATAAGCCCGTTCATTTAAAAAATCAAGACATAAGTAAAACCCTTGTAAATGTTGAAGAGCAAATAAAAAGTAAAATTAATGTCGGTAACTAACATACGAAAAGAAGTGATGAAAACTCTGGAAAGTAAAGCCCATAGTTTTGTAGATGATTTTTTAATCCCTGTAGAAAAAATTTGGCAACCTTCAGATTTTTTACCCAATTCACAAAATGAAAACTTTGTTGAGGAAGTAAAAGAAATTAAAGAAATTTCTAAAGAATTGGATGATGATTTTTGGATTGTTTTAGTCGGAGATACCATTACAGAAGAAGCACTGCCAACCTATGAATCCTGGCTAATGGAATTGGATGGAGTGAATCAAGATCCTGATAACGGCTGGGCAAAATGGGTAAGAGCATGGACGGCTGAGGAGAACAGGCATGGAGATGTTTTAAATAAATACTTATACCTTTCAGGTAGAGTAAACATGAAAGAAGTAGAAATTTCAACACAGCATTTAATTGCAGATGGTTTCGATATCGGTACATCTACAGATCCATATAAGAATTTTATATATACCAGTTTTCAAGAATTAGCAACTTATATTTCACATAATAACGTTGCTAAAATTGCTCGTAAAAAAGGGCATAAATTACTAGCAAGAATGTCTAAAATTATTTCAGGTGATGAGATGAGACATCATAAAGCTTATGCCACTTTTGTAAAGGAGATTTTTAAAATAGATCCTAGTGAAATGATGTTGGCTTTCGAGCAAATGATGAAACATAAAATTATAATGCCTGCAATGCATTTAAGAGAATCATTTAATACCAAAGGAAGTTTATTTGATGATTTCTCTACAATTGCTCAAAGAATAGGAGTATATACAGGTTTCGATTATATAGATATTTTAAGAAATTTGATTCAGACCTGGGAAATTGATAAAGTAACGAATCTTACTGAAGAAGCAGAAAAAGCCAGGGATTATTTAATGAAACTCCCGAATCGTATGCATAGAATTACGGAACGGATTACAATTCCTGATACAAACTTTAAATTTAAATGGATGATTTCAGGATAATTATAAAAAGTAACCTGAATTAGGTTGTTTTTTAATGGGATATACTTAAAAACTAAAGTCTTTTTCCATACTTCCTTTTATAGTTTTTATAATTTAAGACAGTTATTGCTTGAAAGCACTAAATTTCAAACAATAATAAAACTTATTGTTTCAGTATTTTAATCCGGTTAAACTGTTTTACCTAAAAAGATAAAATTATAGGCAACAACATATCAAACATTTATCTTTTAAAACAGTTTTAATTTTTTACTCTTTTCCTCTTTGCAGGAAGTCTCAATATGTTAATGGAAATTCAAACTTTAATTTATTAGTTAGATTTATTTCTCAAAAAAATAATTTTAATTTTGAAAAGTGTTTAAAAATTGTATATTTGCATTTCAAAATATCGCGGGATAGAGCAGTAGGTAGCTCGTCGGGCTCATAACCCGAAGGTCATTGGTTCGAGTCCAATTCCCGCTACTAAAATAAGTCATTGATTATCAGTGTTTAAAACTGTATATTAATGGCTTTTTTAATTGATAAACTACAAACCGCATACGAAACCGCATACAACGACTTCCAAATGAAGAAGTACATCGAACCTAAAATATATCACGGAGGCAAGGCTTTTGATTTAAAAAAGCGTTGGTATATTTATTATTCATTTTTAGACCCAGCAACTGGGAGGATGAAACGACAAAGTCCGATTACCCTAAAGGTAAATAAACGATTTAAAACAAAAAGGGAAAGACTGTATAACCTTGAAATCATAAGAAAACTACTATTAAACACGCTTAAAGAAGGATTTAATCCTTATAAAGATAATTCATTTATCAACTACACCGCTGGCAGTTGTTTAGACTATGGCTTGTTAGTTAAAAAAACTGAAATAAAGGAAACTACATACAAGAGTTTGAATAACTTTTTAAATATGAAGAAGGAGTTATTAATAAAAAATATATTTTTTGAGTTAGTCATTTAATTTCTGTTTTATTCGATTTTGATATATTGGTTTAGTGTGTACCATTCTGGTAATTGTTTTGTGAAAGATACTGGTTTTAAATGGAGATCGATTAATTCTATAACAAAACTCATCAAAATAAGCTTGAATATGCCATTTACTTACATGAGTTGGTATTGCTCTTAACCAGGATTTAACTTGCATAATTATAATATGCAGCTGTTTAAAATTAGTACCATTATTACTATATTTCTGTTGAATATTAAAAACTTCTTTTAAAGGTTCATAACCTCTCCATTTATCGGTTATTATTTTAGCAGAAGTACTTATGTGTTCTTCAAATATAGGTGTTAATGATTTAGCAGAATAGTCATCAATAGATTTTATGTAAACCCTTTTTACCTTATTATCATCGGTCAATTCCACGGCTATGACTGCTTTTTTCTTTTTTGAATCGTAACTTCTACCTTGTTTTCCTTCTTCTTTACCTCCAACAGTAAATTCATCAACATGAATTAATTTTTCTAAAGGATATTTCTGACTGCTTTTCATTGATTTACGAACTTTCTGCATAAAATACCAAGCTGTACCTTGACGAATACTAAAACGTTTACCCATTTGAATACTCGAAATACTTTTACTACTGGTACTCATCTCAAAAGCAACACAAAAAGCTTTTTGCAAACCAAATTTAACCTTATGAAATAGCGTGTTTGCTGTTGCACTTTCTACATGGTGACAAGAATAACAATGATAATTGTAACCAGATTTTTCGCATCCTTTTGTATGACCACATTTACTACAGGTAAAACCATCTTGCCATTTTATTCTTGCTAAATAAGCTTTACAAGCTTCATCATTGGGTAATTCTTTTATAAAGTTTACTATATCTTGTCCTTTAAATTTATCCATCTTATTTAATTTAAAGGACTCAATATACGGAAATTAAATGACTAACTCAATAATTAAATATAGATTCTATTATTTAAAGAGCTTGTAAAGAAACTGTTGAAAGAATGCCGTTATCTCCTCTTTCTAGTTCCTGCATGGTTAATTCGTAAGAAATTTAATCTAAATCAGATCCTCCATAAATTGAGGGAATATATGAACCAAAAGATTCGATTTCAGCAAACCCTTTTATTAATTGCTTGGGAAATTCAGATTTTTGATTATATCTCTCAGTAACAGAAGACAATGCTCTTTCTACAAGTTTCCGGCTGTATTTCGTACTAACTTGTACTCATTAGTTAAAATCTATAAAATGCTTTATTCAAAAATAACTAAAAAAAGAAGTATTGATCTGCAATTTTCTTATTTTCGCGATAGTGAAATTTACTTTAGGAAAACAGGAGCGATTAAAAAGCAGAAAGCTAATAGAACGATTATATGCTGAAGGAAAGTCGATAAAGATATTTCCTTTACGAATAGTTTTTTTACAAACCGCACATACTTCAAATTTTCCTGTTCAAATTGGTATTTCTGTACCTAAAAGAAACTTTAAAAAAGCTGTAGACAGGAATAGAATTAAGCGTTTATTAAGAGAAAATTATCGGTTACAAAAAAATAAGATTTATTCAGAAATTGATAAGCCTTATGTATTTATGATTTCTTATCTTGCAAAAGAAGAATGGGACTATGCCGATATAAAAGATTCGATGGAAAAATTACTACAATTATTTATTGAAAGAGAACCTAAAAATGAAAAATAAAAAAATTATAATTCTATCACTAATTATTTTAACAGTGATTTCTTTTTCTTTTCAATCTCGTTTTTTTGAGATAGCCAAGCAAATAGAAATATATAATAACTTATACAAAACACTAAATATTAATTATATAAATGAGATAAGCCCGGGAGATATTACAACAAAGGCTATTAATAATACCCTTACAAATTTAGACCCTTACACTCGTTTTTACAACGAGCAGCAAGTAGAAAATGCCAGAATCAGGCGAGAAGGAGAATATGGCGGAATAGGAATTTCTTGTTGGTATGCTAAACGAGGGATTATAATAACTTCTGTAAAGAAAGATTTTCCGGCAGATAAGACAGGATTAAAAACAGGAGACATTATTACAGTAATTAATAATCAAAATCTAAAGGGTTTAGAAAATGATAATTTATCTCAATCTTTAAGGGGTGTTCCGGGAACTCAGCTTTCATTAACTGTATTAAGAGAAAATAAAAAATTAAATTTTAATGTAAAACTAGATAAAATTATTAACAATCCGGTTCCTTATTTTGCCATGATTAATGAGAATATTGGCTATGCAATTCTTACTAATTTTACTGTTGGAAGATCTACCGAAGAACTTAAAAAAGCCATAAACACTCTTAAAGAAAAAGGAATGAGAAAATTAGTTTTCGATTTAAGAAGTAATCCCGGAGGTTCGTTATCTGATGCTGTTAATATTACGAATTTATTTATCCCTTCAGGAAAAAAAATTGTTGATACCCGGGGAAAAACAAGAAGAAGCTCAAAAACTTATTTTACAAGTCAACAGCCTCTGGATACAGAAATGCCTGTCGTCGTTTTAATTGATAACCGGTCGGCATCGGCATCTGAAATTGTTTCCGGGGCATTGCAAGATTATGATCGTGCTGTTGTATTAGGAGAGCGTTCTTTTGGTAAAGGTTTGGTACAAGGCTTTTTTGATTTAAACTACGGAACCCAAATGAAAGTTACCATCTCCAAATATTACACTCCAAGCGGACGATGTATTCAGGAGCTGGACTACGCGGATAGAGATTGGAAAACGGGTAAGATTCCTAAATTTTCTGATAAAACTGTAAATTCTTTTAAAACTGTAAATGGAAGAATTGTTTATGATGGTGGAGGAATAACTCCGGATATTGCCATTAAAAAATCTAAAAGGACTGAAGAAACTAAGAAACTACTTCAATCGGGAACTATCTTTAATTTTGCTACTGAATTTGTGCGAAAAAACCCAAACCCTGATATTAATTCTTTTTCATTCAACGGTTTTGAAGATTTTAAAAACTATGTAAAGACAACAGATACAATATTTGTTACCCAACAAGAAAAGTTATTTAAAGAAGCATATAGATCTGTAAAAAATAGCCGTTTAATTTCTTCTGATTATATTAAAATCCTCGATAAATTAAAAAATTATAAAATACAGGAAATTGATAAAAATAAAGATATTTTATCTTTAAAAATACAAGATGAAATTCTGGAACAATATTTTTATAAAGAGGGGGTTTATAAATATCATTTAAAGAATGACAACACTATAAAACAAGCTGTTGAGTTATTAAATAATCCAATGGAATACAATAAAATACTAGGAAAAAGTTAAAAATAGATGTCAAAAATATATAAAGATCGTACCAGAGCTCAGGAATCAACAAATGCTATTGAAAGACTATATATTTCAATGCGACACTTATTTAGCAGAGGCTTCTATAAACCTATGGGAATATCCGGTGAAACACTAAGAAAATCGTTATTACTTTTAAGACCCGAAATATACGGTTCTATTGCCGAGGATAAAACAGAATTAAATGGGTTAAACTATGTCATAGAAAGATTACCCGAAGGGATAGAAGAATGTCAGTTTATTAATCTTACGGCAGATGAGGGATACAGAAATTCTCATTTTAAAGTAATAGTACCCCCTAAAAGAAGAAGAAACTGTTACAGGATAGATAAAGATCAGATGAGTATTGAAATCACAAGAGGCAGATCTGATATTTATGATATACTCACTCACCTTACATTCTTATTTATCGAATCTCACAAAATAAAAAACAGAGTTCTTATAAGTGATGATAAAAAAACAACCAGAGAGTGGGAAAATTTAGAAGACATTGTTATTAATAACAAGCCCTTGTCCAATCAAAAAAAAGATGTCTTGGTCGTTCATTTAGGAAACATACTCGGAAGGACTTATGATGAGGTATATCAACTATATAATACTCTTTCAACTCAGGAAAACCCACATCGTTTCTTTCATTTAGTCTATTGGTTAGGAAAGTTAGCTATTAATGAAGAATTAGATGATAAAAAAAGGTCAATTCATTTTAGTTCTGTTTTATCTGAGGAAATTGGTCGCCATTATCATGGTGAAGTCTGGGCAAATTACATAAAGAAAACATTATCAGAAAATAACTTTTTAACCAGACCCATACATATTATCAGTGCAAACATGCATAGTGTTCTAAACACATTATATGCAAATAATGCTTTACCGGACGAGGCTAAAGAACATGAAAAATTTGGGTTATATGAGCTATTAAGTAATTCATACAGCAAACCATTACAAACCAAAGTTAAAAATTATGCTTCTGAAAACGGATTAATCTATTTAAAAGATAAATCAAGAACTAATATTAATGTACAAATTATAGATACTGCTAAAGTTAACCTTAATTCTACTA
Source organism: uncultured Tenacibaculum sp. (assembly GCA_963666645.2). GTDB lineage: Bacteria > Bacteroidota > Bacteroidia > Flavobacteriales > Flavobacteriaceae > Polaribacter. Next base: position 111,478 of record CAXXDB010000001.1, read on the forward strand.
CCCTTGCCCGCAATAATTCTTCTGAAAAACCTGTAATTATTGTTATGGATTATGCTTTCGGAGAGCAAGCATATGAAACCATGGATGAGCTTTTAAAACCTTATAAAACAAACGAAAAAACAATCCATTTAAACGTAAAGTCAGTTTCTGTTATGGGGAAAGCCGGAATTTTAGAAGGAAGAAAAGGAGATATTATGATTCCGTCTGCACATATTTTCGAAGGCACTGCGGATAATTATCCTTTCAAAAACGATTTAATTCAGAAAGATTTGGAAGGTTTTGGGGTAAAAGTATTTGATGGAACTATGGTTACAGTATTAGGAACTTCTCTTCAAAACAAAGATCTTCTTAAATTTTTTCACGATTCAACATGGAATGTTATTGGTTTAGAAATGGAAGGTGCTCATTATCAGAAAGCAATACAATCGGCCTCAAAAATTAGAGGAAATATAAGGAAAGATGTAAAAATTCGTTATGCATATTATGCTTCGGATAATCCGTTGAAAACGGGTGCAACACTAGCCTCCGGCGGATTAGGAATGAGTGGAGTTACTCCTACTTATGCAATTACAAAAAAAATATTAGAGCAAATTTTAATTCAGTAAATAAATAGATATGTCAAGTAATAATAAAGAAAATGAGGAAGTGGATTTAGGGTCTTTGTTTGTTATCCTCGGAAGAGGATTTTCTAAACTATTCAACTTCATTGGTGCTATTTTTAAAAATTTATTTCATTTTTTAATTCAGATTCTCTTTTTTATAAAATCTAATATTATAAAACTTGGAGTTGCCACATTCGTTGGCGTATTAGCAGGAATTTTTTCAGAATCGAAATTGGGAAATCGATACGAAGGGAGTCTTTATGTAGAATCTAATTTTAACAGTTCAAGGCAATTGTATAGTAATATCCAGTTTTATAATGATTTAGTGAAACAAAAAGAAACAACACTGTTGACTCGTATTTTTGATATTTCTGAACAAGAAGCAAAATCTTTAATGAGTTTTAGAATTTACCCTGTTGTAAATGAAAATAATATTTTAACTTCTTATGATAAATTAGTTCAATCTGTTGATTCCTCTACTGTAAAAAGTTATTCTTATGAAAAATTTAAATCTTCTTTTACAAAATTTGATTACAAAATGCATCAAATTTTGGTAATCTCTACAAAAGAGAATATTTTTTTTAAATTAAGTAAGCCGATTATTACTTCAATAATTAATAATGATTATTTTAAAAATTTAAAAAAAATCAATAAACAAAACCTGTTAAGAACTGATTCTTTATTGAGAAGAAGCTTAAAGAAAGCAGATTCATTACACTACATATATAAGAAAGTTTTACTGGAAGAGGCTAAAAAACCAAATTCAGGAACTACTATTGACTTAGGCAGGGGTAATCAAACATCAAACAAAGAGCTGGAACTTTTTGCAAAAGATATTGAATTAAATGAAAACTTAATTGAAGTAAATGAAGATTTATCAGAAAAATCTCAAATTATAAATATTGTTTCCAATTTTCAACCTATAGGATATAAAATTAGAGATATTGAAAGAAATAAAATTTTTCAATTTGGGTTAGCAGGATTTGGGTTGATGGTTCTTTTCTTACTTTCTCTTAACTTAAATATGTTTTTAGGCACTTACCGTAAAGCCAAACAATAAATATGATGGACATTCAAAAAACAAACTTAAGAGATTGTTGCATCATTAAACCCAAAATTTTTGATGATTTCAGAGGTTACTTTTTTGAAAGTTTTAATTCAAAAATATTTAAAGAAAAAACAGGCTTATTAATTAATTTTGTTCAGGATAATGAGGTTTTTTCTAACAGAGGAGTTTTAAGAGGCTTACATTTTCAAAAGGAAAAGTTTGCTCAAGCAAAGCTGGTACGGGTTATCAAGGGAAAAGTATTGGATGTTGCTGTTGACCTTCGTACAGATTCAGCTACTTTCGGAAAAAGTTTTTCAACAGTTTTATCAGGAAAAAACAAAAAGCAACTATTTATTCCGCGTGGGTTTGCTCACGGGTATTCAGTATTGGAAAATAGTACTATCGTTGTTTACAAATGTGATAATTATTACAACCCTGAAGCTGAAGAAGGTATTATATATAACGATCCCGGTCTGAAAATTGACTGGATGTTGAGTGAAGAAGAAATTCAACTATCTAAAAAAGACAGAAACTTTCAGAATTTATAAAAATCACGTATTTTATCAACTTTAAATTTGTTGGGAAAATATGCAGGAGGCTTGTATTCATGCTTATACAAAAAGTAAACTTTGAAGATTTAAATTCCGGCAAAGAAGAAATTAAAAATAGTCATATAAAACAGAAATCAGGAGAGATAATAAGTTAACAAATCTGAGGAAGTATAGCATTGGATTGACAAAAGAGGTTAAAAAAATGTAAATGGATAATTACAAATATGGAGTATGGATCACAATATTTAATGTATTATTATGTATAGAGATGCTTGATTTAGGAATAGGAAATGGATTAAGAAATAAGTTTTCCGAATCTGTTGCCAAAGGAGAAACGATTAAGTGCCGGGAATATGTTAGCACTGCATATATAGCTATGCTGATGATATCATTAATTTTAACTTTCTATATTCCTTGGAGTTATATAAGCTGGGATGTTGTATTTAATGTAAAACCGGAGATTTATCCGGAAATTTTCATGAAAAAAATTATCAAAAACTACTAAAAGCCAGATCATTAATTTTCGAAAAACATAATATGTTTAGTTTTATGAACCGTGTAATAGATAAATATTTATAATGACAACCTTAGTAAATTTTCTGATAAAAAATTTAGAAAAACAAAAATAGATCTCTGTTTCCGGAAAATTATTAGGTAAGATTGATACTGTAATAGAATTTAATGAACATGATATTGAAACCAATAATCTTGAATAACTGTAAAAACACAAGGCATAACGAAAACTTAAGCTATCCATTCAGAGGAAAAATAATATATTTGTTTTTTAAAATATTTAATATGAAGAATCTTACTGGCTTTTAAAATTAAAATATGAGTCTGGAGATTAGTATCATCACAGTTTCATTTAATAGTGAAGCAACTATAAAAGATACAATTGATTCCGTGTTGAATCAAACTTATACTAATATAGAATACCTTATTATTGATGGTCAATCAAAAGATGATACCGTTAAAATCATAGAATCATTTGAGCCTGAGTTTCTTGAAAAAGGAATAATCTATAAGTGGATTAGTGAGCCGGATGCCGGAATTTATGACGCCATGAACAAAGGGTTGAAAATGACCAGCGGAGAAATAATAGGTATTATAAACAGTGATGATTGGTATGAGCCTGATACTGTAGAAACGATACTCTCTTTAAAAAATAATACGACTTCTGCAATTTTTTCAGGAGCAATGAACAGGGTTACCCGAAAGAAAAAAGTATATAAAACAATGTTCAATCAGAGTATAGATAATATCAAAAATTATATGCCTGTAAACCACCCGGCAACATTTGTAACGAAAGATGTTTATAAGAAATCGGGAGGTTTTGATACAACATATAAATTATCTGCAGATTATGATTTTATGTTCCGGGCATTTAATGCCGGAGCTTCGTTTATATTTACAAAAAAGGTTTTGGTAAACATGAGAAATAATGGTGCTACAGGACAAATTAAAAACCTTTGGATTTCAGCTAAAGAAGACTATAATATACAGAAAAAAAATAAAGTTAAACATGCTCTTTTCAACTATATGAAAAAGTTATGTTTTAACGGTTTAGTAGCTATAAGAGACACTTTTTTTAAAACAAGATAATTAAGATGGTTAGAAAACTATTTCACAGTTTTGTGTTTTTAGCTCCCTTTACCAGTTTTTTTGCTTTATCAGCCTGGATAAGATTACCTGTTGCAGTGAACCAATTCCTTTTTTTAATAACTATTGTAAGTGTGTTAATATACGGAAAGGTAAAAACGAGATGGATTTTAAAAGAAGATCTTTATTTACTTTCTTTTTTAGGGATTGTCTGGTTAAGCTTTCTACTGGGCTTTAAAGAAAGAAGAAGCTTTAATCATGCTCTGGCATACACAAATGCCATCATATTTTTCTATTTATTAAGTAAATATGTAGTTAATCATCTTACTATAACATCACGTCAAATAGCTAAAACAGTATATTATTCCTTTATAACATCGTCCATCATTATTTTAACAGATTTTATAGGAATTAATTACTTAAATTTTGGAGTTAGAGAGATATACTCTGTGGTTGACGGAAAGACTAGTAACATGGATTATTATATAAGAGGAGGTCTTAAAAGAGTAGGAGGAGTAGCAGAAGAGCCGGGTACCATGGCTCTTTTTTATAATGTGTATTTTGGAATTACATTATACTTTCTAACGTTAAACAAATACAGTTCAAAAATAAAATATGTTATTATCATATATACATTAAGTCATTTTGCGATGTTATCCAATGCAGGAATAACACTGGGTGTTTTTTCTTTGATAGCCATATTTATGTATGAAAAATTGAAAAGAAATAAGATTAGCAAAAAGCAAATTAACCGGATTTTATTATTAACAGTCTCATCTTTAATTATAATGAGTGTGCTGTTTATATCTGATGTAGAAAATATCAGAGTTTACTCTGTTGAGTTTTTTAATAAAATTACATTTAGTGAATCAGAATCAGTTACATCGAGTAAACAAAGAATATTTGGGTGGAAAAGAGCATGGCACAATTTTATTAGTCATCCAATATTCGGCTATGGTCCAGGATATGGTGTTCATGAAAACAATGAAGGATATTTAAGTGTATACCTAACTATTCTGGCAGATATCGGATTTATAGGCCTTGGGTTTTTTGTAGCTTTTCAACAAGCTGTTTTTAAGAGAGCATTACAAGTTTCGAGTAAAGTAAGACCGTTCATACTATTTTCTTTAGTAACTTCTTTTTTACATTTATTAATTGTTTCTGACTTTTATCATGCTCCTGTATGGATTCTGCTTATGTGGGTTCAAGTAACTTATTTTGAAGAGAAAAGAAAGCAAATATGACAATAGTATATGTAATTACGGCTTTTGGAATTGGGGGAGCGGAAAAACTCTTATTAAATGTGATTAACAAGCAAGTACAAGAGCATACAGTCCATTTAATATATTTAAAAGATATTAGTGATTTAATTCCTTTTGTTAATCAAGATGTCAAGGTAAAACACGTACCTCTTTCTTTAACCACTTTGCTTAAATTAAATACATACTTTAATCAGATTAATCCGGATATAATACATACACATCTTGGTCATGCCGATATTTTGGGTATCTTGGCATCTATAAAAACAAAGGCGAAAGTGTTTTGTACAATGCATAACATATACTTTAAAAATAATAGCTTAGATAAGCTACTGTTTCTTATTTACTTTTTTATTTTTAGAATTAAAAAAGTTAATGTTATCTCAATTTCTAAATCGGTGGAAAATCATGTTATTCGGAGGTTAAAACAACCAAAAGAAAGATCTTTTTTACTTTATAACGCTATTCCTTCAAAAAAAACAAATAATTCAAAAACAAATAAAAACATAGATTTTCTGCATCTTTTATTCGTTGGAAGATTGGTAAAACAAAAAGGAGTAGCTACTCTATTAAAAGCTATAGCATATTTAAAAACAAAAAAAATAAAATTAACAATTGTTGGTAATGGTAATTTAAGAAATGAACTTGAAAGATTAACATCACAATTGAATATTACAAATCAAGTCAAATTTGCAGGAGCAACTGAAAACCCAGAGATGTATTTTGATGAATCCGATATCTTTATTCTTCCTTCTGTTTTGGAAGGTTTTGGTATTGTAATTTTAGAAGCCTTTAGAGCTAAAACAGCAGTAATAGTAAGTAATATTGAAGGGCCTTCAGAGTTGGTACAACACAATAAAAATGGATTGTTATTTCAGTCTCAAAATGAAAAAGAATTGGCAAGTCAAATAAAAAAATTAATTACAAACCCTAAACTAAGAAATAAATTAGCAGAAGAAGGATACAAAACATTTACTGAAAAATATCATATAGATACTTACACGACAAAGCTTCTGAAACTCTATAAGAATGCATAAAAAAGCACAAATATTTTTTAAAGATTACTATGCACAGATGTTATTTTTATCAATTACATTATGCTTTGTAAAAACATATACAACAGGTCTTATTCTTACACTTATTGTTAGTTGTTTTCAGTTTTACAGGCTTTACAAAGGAAAGATTACGGATAGCTATTTTTTTGAAACTTATTTTTATTTGTTTATCTATTCATCTGTTTTTTCCGGGAGTATAAATAAAATCATTGCAGGTATTCTTTTAATTTTCTTTCTCGGGTTAAGGATATTAAAAAAGACAACTGTTTATAATTCAAAAAAAAAATATGAAAAATTATTCTTTTTTATGTTCGGAATATTGCTAATTAATCATATTATTTTTCCTCCTTATCTTAAAGGATTAGATATTTTTATTTATTTCTTGTTAATTCCATTATTATTTACAGGGATTAAAGTATATAACTTTAAAATTTCAATAAAAACCTCTCTCAAAACATTTATTTCTTCTGTACTTATTGCCTCTGTTCTATTAATTATTATTAATCTTTTAAAAGGTGAACTTAAGCTAACCACAGGATATACATTTTTTCCTGAACCCATAGATTTGTCACATGTATATTTCGGAATATTCTTAGGATTAGCAAACTGTTTTTTATTAATCTTACATACGAAAAAAGAAAAATTCATCAATATTCCGGTTGATTCAACAATCTTTATTTTTAACTGCTTTTTAGCAGCATACACAGGAGCAAGAATGTCTCTTCTAAGCATTCTTTTTGTATTGTTGGTTTTCATCTACAATAAAGTTTCTTATAAAACCTCGGTAAAGATTATATTGGTATCATCTTTTCTTATAGTTTTTTCATTTTTTTGCACTAAAATTCCAAGAATTCAACAAGGAATCCGGGAAATTAAGGAACTCCGTAAATCAATAGAAGTAAATAATAAAGAAGATATTATGGCCAAATCCTGGAAGAATATACATATGCGATATTTAGTTACTAAGTACACGTTTAATGAAATAAAAGATAATTGGATGTTAGGAACAGGGATGCAAAATGTGAGAAAACAAATAAGTGAAAAAATTGCACATGATGGATATAAAAACTTTAGAGGAATAAACCCGCACAATCAATACCTCCATTTTTTTGCAGGAATGGGAATTTTAGGACTATTATATTTTATCTGTATACTATTATATATGCTTAAACAAAAAACGATAAGTATTTATTTTATGCTTTTTTTTCTGTTGGTTATGTTAACCGAATCTATTTTAGTTAGAGGAAAAGGAATTTTGTTATTTACTTTTTTTTCGTTACTTTTTTTGAATAAAAATTTGATTAATGATAAAAATTGCTCACATAGCTAAGCCTGTTGCAGGAGTTGGAGTGTACATCAATATATTATCAAGATATATTGATTATAATAAGTTTAAAAATGTAATTCTTTCTAATAAACAGGATAATGTAATTGATATTAAAGATAAATCAGGAAACTCTCCGGATTTTTTTGATATAAAATTAGAAAGAGAGATCCATATTATAAATGACTTTAAATGTCTTTTAAAAATTATTCATTATCTTAAAAATATTCAGCCTCAACTTATTCATTGCCATAGTGCTAAAGCAGGTATTTTAGGGCGAATTGCCGGAGCGTATTTAAATATACCTACACTATATACACCACATGCTTATTCGTATTTAAGTGCAGAAACAAAAATTAAAAGTTTTACTTTTAAAACAATAGAAAAAGCTTTTAAATGGTTTCCTTCTAAAACTTTAGCTTGTTCAGAATCAGAATATAACAGAACTCTTGAAGATTTGAATTTTAATTCTAAAAAAGTAATATTATGGAATAACTCCATAGAAGGTAATTTTTCTTTAATAGAAAATAATTTAAAACTTCCTTCAGATTTTATTTGTGCTATAGGCAGACCTTCGTTTCAAAAAAATATGCAATTATTAATTCAGTCTGTTTTTGAAGTAAAAAAAACTATTTCAAATGTTCACTTCGTTATTTTAGGAGTGGGAGATTATTCTCCTAATCTTACAAAGGTTGAAAATTTAATAAAAAATTTAGATCTAAAAGATAATATAACTTTAATTCCCTGGTTGAAAAGAGAGCAGGTACTAAGTATTTTAAAAATATCAAAAATGTATGTATCCACATCCAGGTATGAAGGTTTGCCTTATGCATTATTAGAAGCCATAGCATTAGCTAAAGCCTGTGTAGTAACCGATGTTGATGGTAATCAAGATGTAGTATCAGATACTGTAAATGGATATATTGCCAAACAGGATGCGAAAAATATAGCTTCAAAAATAACAGATATAATTCATAATGATGATATAAGAAAAGAAATGGAAAATGCATCTGAAAAAATATATAACGAAAAGTTTAACATTAATATAAATATTTCTCTATTAGAGGACATATATTCACAACAGGTAAAGTAATATTTTGAAAAAAAGATATTCAATATACATACCCTTTCTTTTGCTATTGATAGATTTATTGCTTATCAATACAATACTATATTTTATAAACGACATAGAGTATCTTAATCTGCAATTTTTAGTTTATATAAATTCTTTTTGGATCGGTTCTTTACTTATAACTAATTTCTATAAAATATATGAAAACCATAACTATTTTAAATTATTTTCTTTGCTATTAACACAGTTTTTAATATTTACATTAGGTTTTTTTGCATTCTTTAGCCTCTTTAGAGAAGGAAAAATAATAAATAATCAAACTAAAGTGCTGATTACTACTATTACCAGTATATTAATTTTTAGAATACTTTTTTCTTATGCCTTAAAAAAATATAGAGCTATTGGATATAATTTTAGGAAAGTAATTGTTTTAGGTTACGATGAATCTACTGATAAACTAATTGAAATTTTAAAAAAAAATAAAGAATTAGGATACCGGTTTGCAGGTTATTTTACCAATAAAAAAACTATAGATAACGATTTCTTAGGAACTCTGGAACAATATGAAAACTATATCCTGAACCATAATATTGATGAAATTTTTTGCTCACTATCAGAATTAAAAAACAACCATATTAAAAACATTAAAAAATTTGCCAGTCAATACAACAGAAGAGTCAAACTAATTCCCAATCCAAATGAATTATACTATAAAAACGTAACCAGTGAATATTATGATGATTCTTTATTAATTTTAAAGGTTAAGAAGCTACCTTTTGAGTTAATTGGAAATCGTATTATAAAGCGTACTTTTGACTTGGTTTTCTCCTTATTAGTTTGTTTATTATTAATCTCATGGCTATATCCCCTTTTATGGATATTGATTAAAATAGAATCCAGAGGCCCCGCAATTTTTAAGCAAAGAAGAGAAGGTTTTATCAGAAAAGAATTTGTTTGTTATAAATTCAGATCCATGTATTTGAATACTCAATCAGATAACATCCATACAGGAAAAAATGACAGAAGAATTACTAAAATAGGTGCTTTCATAAGAAAAACCAGCCTCGATGAAATCCCACAGTTTTTTAATGTAATATTAGGAGATATGAGTGTAATTGGTCCCCGGCCTCACCTGAGAGGTTTAGCTGTCGAATATCAAAAAGATGTAGAGAATTATTTAGAAAGACATTCTATAAAACCAGGGATAACAGGACTGGCACAAGTGAGTGGGTATAGAGGAGAAATAAAAAAGAAATCAGATATTAAAAATAGAACTCGCTTAGATATTTTTTATATTGAAAACTGGTCCTTCTTGCTTGATATAAAAATAATAATTAAAACAATATTAAATATTTTTAAAGGAGATCAAAAAGCATATTGATGAACATTAAAGTAGACATATCGGCTACTATTGTTCTTTATAAAGAGGATTCCAAAGAGTTAAAAAATACTATTAATTCATTTTTACAAATACCTTTTTTAAATAAAAAACTGTTTATTGTTGATAATTCTCCCGCTAAAAATCTACCAGATTCCTATTTAAAAAACCCCCGGATAATTTATATTTTCAATAATAAGAATCTGGGATTTGCCAGGGCAAACAATTTGGTTATTAATCAAATAAAGAATAATTCTGCTTACCACCTAATCTTAAATCCGGATATTCATTTTAAACCAGATGCGGTTCTTAAATTAATCTGGGAATTAGAAAAAAATGAAGAAATTGCTTTAATTACACCAAAAATAAAATTCCCTGATGGAAATCATCAATATAGTGTAAGAAAATACCCTACTTTTTTTGATTTATTTTTTAGAAAAATGAAAATAAATAAAAAGAGAATACACAATCAGGAGTATCGTAATTTAGATTTATCTAAACCCTTTTACCCGCAAGCTGTTCATGGAGCTTTTATGTTATTTAAAACAGATGATTATATTGCATTACAAGGCTTCGATGAACGTTATTTTTTATATATGGAAGACATTGATATCTGTAAAAAAATTGACCGGTTAGGAAAAAAGAAAATGTATTTCCCACAAGTAGAAATTACTCATGTGCTTAAAAAAGAATCCTCTAAGAATATAAAACTTTTCTATTATCATCTATCCTCTGCTTTCAGGTACTTTTTAAAGTGGAGATGATTTATTGCTTTATTATCTAACGTGTAACAGTATTCTTAACTTTGATTTTATACTCAAACATAAAAGAGAATTGCAAAGTTATTTGGCTTTTAGGGGTTAAGTAAACTATCAATCTGAGAGACTCAAAATACTCCTTCCTGCTAAAAATACAACACTCTCTGAAATACAGTACTTCCTTAATAATACAGAGATAAAAAAAGATATTTTCCAGCTTTTAATGGAGATATATTAGTGGAAGTAATTTTATTATTTTAACATAAAGATACACTTTTAGGTACACTTAATTTTAATAAGCAACCCAGATCTACTAATAAATACCAAAGATAATGGAGAAGATTCGAATCCTTTCCCTCTCCCCGGTATCTTAATAATCTCTTCGACAACTTTCTTAAAAGTTTTAATAATCAAAATCTCAGAGAATTTAGAATCATCGTTATAAAAATTTAGATTTTCACGCCCGTCAAAATATTATAGTTTTGGATATTAACATCGAATTAACATGAAATCTTATAGCATATATCTATTTTTGATTGTTGATAGTTACATCTTTTTAGAAAAAATATGATTAAATATATTGTTTCTTTAATTTCAATTTTCTTAATTAGCTGTAGTACTCCAAAAGATGAAAACCTTACATATGTAGGGGGAAAGATTATAAACCCGAAAGGAGACTATGTAATCATCTTCGACTATAATGACGAGGTTGTTGATTCAATTAAGATAAGAAAAGATAATACTTTTTTAGGAGAATTAAAGAATATTACATCCGGGTTATATTATTTTAGACATGGATCTGAGTTTCAGTATATATATTTAGAACCTGCAGATAGTTTATTACTTCGTTTAAACACTTGGGATTTTGACGAATCTTTAGTTTTTAGTGGTAAAAATGCAACTAGAAATAATTTACTTATAGAAACTTTTTTATCTAACGAGCAATTAAAAAAAAGGTTTTATAAATTTTATAAACTGCCCGCTAAAGAGTTTAAAAGGAAAGTGGACTCTATAAAAGTTTTAAAAGATGATTTTTTGCAGAGCTATAAGACAGCAAACAAAGAAAACTCTGAGCAATTCTTATCAATCCTTTCTATAGCTTTGCACTATCCTTTATACACCAAACTAGAGAATTTTATTATAGATAACAGTATAAAAAATACTCCTGAGAAAATTGATTCTTCTTTTATTGATTATAGAAGTATTACTACCTTAAACAATGCTGATCTAATGTTTTACTCCCCTTATAGAAAATACATATATAGTAATTTATACAGCGATATTTATAAACAAAACATTCACGATGAAAGCGATGATTTTACAATAGTACTTTTAAATGCCGTAAATACTAAAATTACTAACCAGAAATTTAAAAATAAACTATTAAAAGAAATTACCATTCGACACTTTTATAATAAATCGAACTGTAGTATTAGTAAGAAAATATTCCAAACTTTCTCTTCTTTTTCAACCAATGAAGAAGATAAAGAAAAAATATTTTTACTTCTGAAAGACTCTAAAGGAATTAAATCACAAAAAAGAATTCCTAGTTTTAATTTGATTGCTTCGGATGGTACTAGTGTAAATATTTCCAGCGTTTTAAGTAGAAAAAGTACGGCAATCTACTTTAGAAATAAAGAATATTCATCTGACGATTGGATTGCCTCAAGAATAAATTACTTAATCAAAAATAACCCCCGTATTCAATTCATTGTTGTTAATATTAATGATAATAAAAACCATTATATCAAGAATTTGAACATTAAACACCAATTTTATCTTACTAAAAACAGTGAAGCCCATAAATTCTTGATGAGTAAATTTCCTCGTATAACATTAGTAAACAAATATGGCATAGTCATTAATGGTTTTGGGAATATATCTTCAAAAAAAATTGAAAATCAGATTACTAAACTATAAAAATTCCCTACAAAGCTTTTAGATAACATATATTTAATTACTTTTGCCGCGTCCGGAAGAAATACTATTTAATATTATTAGAGTTCATAGATAGGGCATCTGTGAATTCGTTTAAATTCACTGTATGTCTAAAACATTTTATGACCTAGGTTTAAAACAATCTATAGGCAATGCCTTAACAGATTTAGGATATATTACACCTACATCAATCCAGGAAAAAGTAATTCCTCAAATTTTATCCTCAGATGAGGACTTAAAAGCTTTTGCACAAACCGGCACTGGAAAAACAGCAGCTTTTAGCTTACCCATATTGGAGCTTGCAGATAATAACAGCAAACTAACCCAGGCCGTCATTCTCTCTCCTACTCGTGAATTAGCAGTTCAGATAGGAAAAAATATTGAAGATTTTTCAAAATATATCCCACATTTTAAAGTAACTACCGTTTATGGAGGAATCAGTATTGAGCAACAGATAAAACAATTGAAAAAAGGAGTTCAGATAGTTGTAGGCACTCCTGGGAGAACTGTTGATTTAATAAGGAGAAGAGCTTTAAAACTCAGTAATGTAAAATGGTTAGTTTTAGATGAAGCTGACGAAATGTTGAACATGGGGTTTAAAGAAGAGCTGGATCAAGTTCTTGAAGCTACCCCCGATACAAAACAAACTCTGCTTTTTTCTGCTACTTTCCCAAAAGAAGTAGAAGCCATTGCCAAAAATTACATGCATAAGCCAATGGAGATTACCTCAGGACAAAAGAATCAAGGTTCAGATAATGTTACGCATGAATTTTATCTAGTTACTGAAAAAACCAGATATCAGGCTCTTAAAAGAGTAGCTGATGTAAATCCTGATATTTATGCAATTGTATTCTGTAGAACAAGAAGAGAAACAAAGGAAATTGCAGATAAACTCATTCAGGATGGATACAATGCCGATGCCCTGCACGGAGACTTGTCTCAGGCACAACGTGATAGTGTTATGGAGAAATTCCGCAAGAAAAACATTCAAATGCTAGTAGCCACAGACGTAGCTGCTCGTGGCTTAGATGTTAACAATCTCACACATGTTATCAATCATAAACTTCCGGATCAAATAGAAAACTATAATCATAGAAGCGGAAGAACCGGCAGAGCAGGGAATAAAGGAATTTCTATTGTTTTAGCCAATAAAAAAGAAAAAATCACATTAGCTTCAATTGAGAGAATTTTAAAGAAAAAAATTGAAAAAAATCCAATTCCCACAGGGAAAGAAATTTGTGAAAGACAACTATTTCATCTAATCGATAAAATTCAGAAATCTGAAGTAAATACCTCAGAAATTGACGCTTTTCTTCCCAATATTTATGAAAAGCTGAATAGTTTTACCCGTGAGGAATTAATTCAAAAATTTGTTTCTATTGAGTTTAATTCATTCCTGTCATATTATGAAAAAGCACCTGATTTAAATAAAGCAGTTTCAAGTAACAGGGATAGCTTAAGAAGAGGAATGTCTAATAAGGATATGACTCGATTCTTCATAAATTTAGGCAGGAAAGATCAACTTAATCCTTCAAAATTAATGGGATTGATTAATGAACAGGGAGTTAATAAAAATGTAGAAATAGGAGCTATAGATATCTTGGATACTTTCTCATTTTTTGAAATTGATAACAATTATAAATCTTTTACATTAGAGGCATTTACTTCTAATGTGCCGGAATTTAACGGAAGAAAAGTAAATATTGAAGTTACTAAGAAAAGAAGACCCCAACAATCAAGGAAGTATGATAATTTTTATAATAAAGGTTTTGGCAGATCCGGAAATAAAGATATTTTTTCGGAAAAAAAGAAAAATAACAGAAGAAATAAAAGGTATAAAAAATGAAATGGCAATATATGATATCCCTTCTATTTCCCAAACAGTATTTACTCAAGCACATTGGTAAGCAAGTAATCATTTTGCATGTCAATTACCTCCTTTGTGTTTTAAAGAAACAAAATTCTATAAATCGAATTGTAAATTTTCACAAAGAGAACACAATAAAAAAATTAAAAATAAGATGTGAAGTTTACAATCATCACAAAATCAATGATTCGGTAAAGATATAAGAACATAGCTAGTATGAATTTGCTATAGTCGCTAACCAACGAACTCTCAATAATTTGTATTTTTACACTCAGTAATTAACTTTACTATTATGAAAATACCGTATTTGCTGATTTTTTCTTTGTTGTTTATTACCGGATGTGCTACTTATAAAGCACAGTACTCTGACACAAATACTCCAAAAATAATTGTAAAGACTCAACAACCTGCACATTCTCTCTATTTAATAGGAGATGCAGGGAATGTTGCCATGAACCAAAATGTAGTTTCTTTAGATTTACTTAGTAAAGAACTTTCAAAAGCTCCGAAAAACAGTACTGTTATTTTTTTAGGAGATAATGTGTATCCTTCAGGAATTCCACCTGAAAAAGATGAAGAATATGCCTTAGCCAAATATCGAATCCGAATTCAAACGGATGCAATACAAAACTTTCAGGGGAACACTATCTTCATCCCGGGAAATCACGACTGGTATAATGGAGTTGAGGGCTTGAAAAGACAAGAGAATTTAGTAGAAAAAGTATTAGGAAAAAATTCTTTTTTACCGAAAAACGGCTGTGGTATTGACAAAGTTAACATCAACGATAGCGTAACTTTAATTACTATTGACAGTGAATGGTTTATTACCAACTGGAATCAACATCCAAAAATTAATGACAATTGTGATATTAAAACCCGCGAACGATTTATTGAAAAACTTTGGAGTTTACTCAAAAAAAACAGATATAAAAATGTAGTGATAGCCATGCATCATCCTATGTATTCTAACGGACCACATGGAGGAAGTTTCTCTGTAAAAGATCATATGAAACCTGTCCCCGTTTTAGGGACTTTAAAAAACCTGATTCGTTCTCATGCAGGAATACAAACCGATAATTTTCATCAGCAGTACAACGATTTGGTTCATCGAATTCAAACAATCGCTCGTGAATTTAAAAACAATATTATCTTTGTTGGTGGTCACGAACACAGTCTTCAGTATATAGAAAACAACGGTTTTAAACAGATTGTTAGCGGAGCAGGATCTAAACGTTCAGCAGCATTGATTGGACATGGAGCACAATTCACTTATGGAAATTATGGCTATGCTAAATTAAGTTTTTATGAGGATGAGTCGGCTGTTGTAGAATATTATGCTGCGAATAAAAAGGATAACAATAAATTGCTCTTTAGCAAACAAATTATAGACCCTGTACAAAAAATTATTAATTTCGACTTCCCAGAATACAACGAACATAAAAAAAAGGTAACCATCTCTTTATACCCTGAAGAAGTTGTTGATGTGAGTAGTTTCCATAAATTTATGTGGGGTAATTTAAACAGAGATAAATACGGAAAAGAAATTACCGTTCCCGTTTTAGAATTAGATAAAGTTTTTGGAGGGTTGAAACCTATCCGTCGCGGTGGAGGAAATCAAACCAATTCACTTCGATTGGAGAATGCTGATGGAAAACAATATGTATTACGATCGATGAATAAAGACGGAAGTAGAATTATGGGCGGTACGCTTAAAGGTACTTTTGTTGTAGATGTTTTACAAGATATTTTTACGATGTCACATCCTTATGCGGCATTTGTTGTTCCGGATATGGCAGAAGCAATAGGCATATATCATACCAACCCAAAGTTATACTATATGCCTAAGCAACCTCTTTTAGAGTCATACAATAACGCTTTTGGCGGAGAATTGTATTTATTAGAAGAAAGACCTGCCGGAAACAGAGAAGATGTAGCTTCTTTCGGAAACTCAAAAAAAATTATAAGTACTTACGATGTTCTTGAGAAAATTAGAAAAAACGCAAAACATAGTGTTGATCAAAAATTTACTATCCGTTCCCGGTTTTTTGACATGATTATTGGTGATTGGGACAGACATGAAGATCAATGGCGCTTTGCTTCTTTTAAAACAGCCGGTGGAAAAACCTGTTACAAACCTGTCCCTAGAGATCGGGATCAACCTTTTTCTAAATTTGATGGTATCATAATTCCACTTATCAAAACAAATGTACCCATTACTAAACATATGCAATCGATGGATTATGACATTAAAAATATGAAGTGGTATAATAATGCACCTCGATTTTTTGATGCAGCGTTTTTAAATCAACTAACACTGGAGGATTGGTTAAAAGAAGCAGAATACATTCAAAACAAGTTAACAGATGCTGTCATTGAAAAAGCTATTCATCAATTTCCTGAAAACATTTATAATCTTGATGGTAAAGAAATTATTGCAAAAATAAAATCGCGAAGAGATAAACTGAAAGATATTGTCCGAAGGTATTATAAAAAGTATTCAAAAACTATTCAGGTTATTGGAACGGATAAAGACGATACCTTTACTATCAAACGCTTAAATAAGAACGAAACGAGTATTGAAGTTTTTAGAAAAGAGGCTAAAATCTTTGAACGAATTTTTAAAACCGATGAAACTGATGAAGTACAGTTATATGGTTTAAACGGAGATGATAAATTTTATATTTCGGGGAATGTTGATAATAGTATTTTGCTGAGATTGATAGGAGGACACAATCACGATACTTATGAGGATACTTCCTCTGTATCGGGATGGAGTAAAAAGACCAAAGTGTACGATTATAGTTCGAAAAAAAACACAGTGAAGGGGGGTGCTGAATTAGCCGATTTAAGAGGAGATAATTACTATAGAAATACCTATAATCATAGAGATATTGAAAATAACACAACCTTGGCTGTTCCTGATTTAGGAAGTAATCCTGACGATGGTTTCTTTTTTGGAGTTAATATTACCCGCACTCATTTTGGATTTAAGAGGAAACCTTTTGATAATCAGCATAACCTGATTGTAAACTATTATGCCGGTATTTATGGTTTTGATGTAAACTATACAGGCGAGTTTACAGAATTTACTGGGAACTGGAAGTTAGAACTAAAAGCCAGAGCGACGAGTAATAATTATTCTTTTAACTTTTTTGGTTGGGGAAATGAATCGGTATATAATAAAAGTTTAAATCTTGATTTTTATCGTACCAAAAAAGAAGAATTTAGTATTATTCCGTCATTAGTCAGAGACTTTAACTGGGGAAGTACTTTAAAAGTAGCCGGAAGCTTTGAGGCAATTAAAGTAGAAAATACTTCTGGGCGAAATATCTTTAACTTCTCGAACGGGACTACCAATATTTTTGATAGAAATTATTTTGTGGGCGGGGAGATTAACTTTAATCATCATAGAATTGATAGAGTGAGTTTTCCAACCAAAGGAATGAATTTTGATCTGACTCTAGGTGCAAAAATGAATACAAATAATACCGACAAACATTTTGGATATTTAAAAACTTCATTAACGATTTATCAAAATCTGGTTTCGAACAGAAGTTTGGTATATGCTGCAGAAATAGGAAGTCATCTTAACTTTAAAAATAGATTTGAGATTTATCACGCTGTAAGTTTGGGAGGGAACAGAGCATTACGATCGTTCAATAATCAACGATTTACAGGAACAGAAAGTTTTTATCATTCTAACGATTTACGTTTACGCTTAGGCAACTTTAAGACTTTAATTCCAATTAAAATTGGAATTACCACCGGTTTTGATTATGGAAAAGTATGGAGTCCTTTTGCTCCGGAATCTTCTGTTTGGAATACGAGTTACGGGGGGTCTTTATGGCTAAGTGGTTTAGATATGTTTATTGCTAACTTAGCATTATTTAAAGGGAGTGACGGAAGTCGTTTTACACTTAGTTTGGGATTTGACTTTTAATAGTTTACTAACCTTATGCAACAATTTTAAAACTTGGGTTAAGTGCTGACAGATTATCCAATGGGGTCTATATTATTCTGTTAGCTGTAAGTCAAATTTCATCTTTCACAGCGTAATGATTTTTATTATTTCTTAGCTTCAAGTGTTCAAACTTAAAGGAAATCCTGTTTTTGCAATAGTTTCAATTATGATGTCAACTCTCGAAACAAGCTTTCTAAATTTTTATTTTCAGAACTTAATTCTAAAATTTTAAGCTCATGTTCTTGAGCAAAATCAAATAATTTTAGTCGTATGTCTTCATTAGTTTCAGAAGTAATTGTCCAAGAGTTGTTATAGTTATTTTTAATTTGACTGATATTGGGTAATCGCTGTAAAAATTGCTCTTCAACTTTATAGTCAAATACAACTTTTATAATTTGTTGATTGACATCTTTTAAGTCAACTAGTTTTTTATCAATAGCAATTTTTCCATTGTTTATAATAACGACCCGATTGCAAACGGCTTCTACCTCCTGTATGATATGTGTGGAGAACAATATGGTTTTATCTTTTCCTAATTCTTTAATTAAAGCTCTGATTTCTATTAATTGATTTGGATCTAAACCTGTTGTCGGTTCATCTAAAATTAAAACGCCGGGATTGTGTAAGATAGCAGCGGCCAGCCCAATGCGTTGGCGATATCCTTTAGACAGTTGATGGATTTTTTTATGAACTTCTTTTTTTAGCCCAACTTTAGTAATAACATCAGAAATTTCAGCAGTAGGAATTTGATGAATATTGGCATGAAATTGCAAATACTCTTTTACATACATGTCTGTATATAGCGGATTGTTTTCCGGTAAGTATCCTATATTTTTTTGAGCCTCAATAGTGTTGTTTGTCACATCAATATCGTTTACAAAAACTGTTCCTTCATCCGGTTGTATAAATCCGGTTAAAATCTTCATAGTTGTTGATTTCCCAGCTCCGTTAGGTCCCAGAAAACCAACAATTTCTCCTTTTTGAGCAGAGAAAGAAATATTATGGACTGCTTTTTGAGTTCTGTACGTTTTTGTAATTGATGTAAGCTGAATTGACATATGTTATTTTTATTTCATAAAAAATATCAGGGTTGATAAAGGTAAAAGGAAATTTTTAAATGAGCGGGTCTTAAAAAACTCATTATTTTTTGATATACGAAACGAAACTGTAATCGTATTTATTTTTTTCATCAGCTTTAAAATCCTCTCGGGAAGCTTCTTTCCATATATCCATATCTATTTCCGGAAAATACACATCAGCTTCAAAATTTTCATGCACTTGAGTAATGTCTAATTTGTCAGCTAAATTTTGTGCTAAAACCTGCTCATATATTTCAGATCCTCCAATAATGAGAGCATCATTACCATCAGTTAACTCAATAGCGTGTTCAATATTTTTTGCAATGAGGCAATCCTCTTTAAAATACTGATTATTTCTGGTAATAATGATATTAGTTCTGCCAGAAAGAGGTTTACTAATGCTTTCAAAAGTATTCCTCCCCATAATTATATGATGCCCTGAAGTAATTTTCTTAAATCGTTTTAAATCTGCGGGTAAATGCCAAAGCAAGGTATTATTTTTTCCTAATTCATTGTTTTTACCAATAGCTGCGATAATAACTGTCATGGGTATATTAAATAGGCAAAATTACATATTTTTAACCCATTCTTTGATATATCCTGTTAAATCTCTTTTATCGGTCATTTCATCATGAATAGGATTCGATTTAATGTTTGTAATGATAGTTTTAATTGCTAATAAAACATGGGCATCTTCAATCTCTGCAACAATATCATAAATGTCTTCTTTAATAGTGTCAGTTTCTGCAATCATTTTTTAGAAAGTTATATTATATAGTAATTTACTAATTTAATTATATTTTATGAAAAAGAGCTTTTAAATTGATAAAAGAATGTTAAATATTTTTAAACTGCTACTGCTCCTTTAATGTGCGGATGAGGATTGTAGTTTATCAATTCGAAATCTCCAAATGTAAAATCTTCAATATTTTTTATAGATGAGTTTACCTTCATTGTAGGTAATGATTTTAAATCCCGGGTTAGTTGTAATTCTAATTGTTCTTTGTGATTATTATAGATATGAGCATCACCCAGCGTATGAATGAATTCTCCGGCTTCATAACCGCACACCTGGGCAACCATCATCGTTAAAAGTGCGTAGCTGGCGATATTAAAAGGAACACCTAAAAATATATCGGCACTTCGCTGATACAATTGACAGGAAAGTTTATTGTTAGTAACATAGAATTGAAAAAAAGCATGACAAGGAGGTAGTGCGGCTTTTCCTCTGGCGACATTGTCGGAGAAAGACTTTGATGTATCAGGCAGAACACTTGGGTTCCAGGCAGAAACTAACATTCTTCTACTGTCAGGATTATTTTTTAAAGTTTTTATAACCTCTTGTAGCTGGTCTTTTTCTTCACTATTCCAGTTCCTCCACTGATGTCCGTATATAGGGCCTAAATCTCCATTTTCATCAGCCCATTCATTCCATATATAAACACCGTTTTCCTGTAGATATTTAATGTTTGTATCTCCTTTGATAAACCATAATAATTCATATATAATCGATTTTAAATGTAGCTTCTTAGTAGTTACCATAGGAAATCCTTCACTTAAATTAAAACGCATTTGATACCCGAAAATACTTTTAGTTCCTGTACCGGTTCTGTCTTCTTTTTCATTCCCATGCTCTAAAACGTACTTAACTAATTTTAAATATTGTTGCATTTTTTGTCAAAATTTCGATAAAAAAATTAATATTTTTTGTTGATACTTTTTAAAATTATCCTCATAAAGTTATTAACCAAAATTGCAAAAGCGATATAAAGGAATAGATTTCTGTGCATATTTACACTTTTTATTTGGTATTACCGTAATATTTTTACACTCAAACAGAATCTACAAGCAAGAGTTAGATTCTATATTGAGAAAAGCAAATCCAAATAGACAAAAAACAAGATTAAAAGTCATGTTTTTTCTACCAATTCCAACTTTTCGATAGAGGCTTTTGTGGTAAACAATCCATAATTGATAAAAGCATTTTTCTTTTCAATTTTATCAATAGTTCCTACGGAATTTCCATTAATTAATCGAACACAATCGCCAATTTTAAAAATATATGTAGTTCGATTTTTTGTAATTTTTTTAACCTCTTTTTTCTTTTCTTTTCTCACTTCAATAACTTTTTTTAGTACTTCCTGCTCTATTTTTTTAATTGCCCGTTTTTGTTTATTCTCAGTTTCTGTATCTTTTAGTTTTTGTTGTTTCGATTTCTTTTCAGGCGGGTTCTTTTTTGTATATTTTGTTTCTTCAGTGGCAACCCATTTAAAGAAACTTGCAGAAAACTCTTTCTTGTTATCAGTCTGGAAGTATCTGTTGAGTAATTCATTAAGCTTTCTTCCTAAAGACAACATACGTTGATTATTGTCATACAAGTCTTGAAAACCTTCAAGTTTCTTACGGATTTTTAATTCTTTTTCTTGCAAACTTTCTATATGCTCTTGTTCTTTCAATTTTTGTTTTTCTAATGTATCAGAAGTTTTTTGAAGCTTATTATGCTCCTTCTGAAGTTTTGAAATCGTTTTATCTAAACGTACCTTTGCACTCTCTATGCGTTTTTTAGATTTGTTAATTAAGCTATAAGGAATTCCATTTTTCTGAGCAACTTCAAAAGTGAATGAACTTCCGACCTGACCTGTCAGAAGTTTATAAACAGGCTTTAGTGTATGCTCATTAAATTGCATATTAGCATTGGTAATATTCTCCAATTCATTGGCCAGTACTTTTAAATTGGTATAATGAGTCGTAATAATTCCGAACGATTTCTTTTGATAAAACTCTTCTAAGAAAACCTCTGCTAATGCCCCTCCTAATTCAGGATCAGAACCCGTGCCAAATTCGTCAATTAGAAATAAAGTGTTACCATCGCATTTTCTTAAAAAATAATGCATGTTTTTTAATCGATAACTATAGGTGCTTAATTGACTTTCTATAGACTGGTTATCGCCAATATCTGTGAGAATGGTATTAAAAATACAGGTTTCACTACGTTCATGCACAGGAATTAATAACCCACTTTGTAACATAATTTGTAGTAAGCCAATTGTTTTTAAAGTAATACTTTTTCCGCCGGCATTTGGTCCCGAAATTACAATGATTTGTTGCTTTTCATGTAATTCTATCGTTTGAGCTATTGTATCAATTTGCTGGACATTATTTTTTCTCCATAAAACAGGATGATAGGCTTCTCGTAAAAATACTCTTTTCCTCGAGGTTATTTCGGGCAACAATGCTTTAATTTCCTGTGCATATTTTGCTTTTGCTCCTATACAGTCTAAATGAATAATAAAATTAAGATAGGTTTTTAACAGAGGAATATAAGGTCTTATTTCATTAGCTAAGAAACGTAGAATTCTTACAATTTCCTGCTTTTCCTCATATATCAGGTTTTGAAGTTCTCTGTTATATACTGAGGTAGATTGAGGGGCAATGTAAACGATATTACCAGATTTAGAAGCTCCCAATAAACTTCCTTTTACCTTTTTGCGATACATAGCCAAAACGGCTAATACACGCTGATTATCAATAATCGTTTCTTTAATATCATCTAAATAACCATTGTTACTGTTTTTACTCAATGCTCTGGAAAAACTCTCAGAAATTTCTCCCTTAACCTGATGTATATCTTTTCTTAATTGCTTAAGAGCAGGAGAAGCGTTATCAACTATTTTACCGTAAGTAGTAATGGTTTTTAAAATAGTATCTGATATATAAGTACTGAATTCAATTTTATCACATAGTTTAAAAAAGGCAGGGTAGTAGTCTTTAAATTTTTTAAAGAATTTTTTCTGTTCATTAACTATGGAAGTTACGACAGCTATTTTTAAGAAAGCACCGGTTTCTAAATAACTGTTCTCCATAGCTAGACGTTTAATAAATTCAGAAATATCATCAAATTCGTGATTAGGAATTCGATTTTCATTTTGAAAAGAAGTTAGATATTCATTAACTAAGTGCAATTCGAATATCAATTTTTTAGTATTTGAAACAGGTCTGATATTAACTACCTTTTTTTTCCCTAAGGGAGTAACACAAAACTCTGCCACCTGTTCCAAAACAGTTGAAAACTCTAAATCTTGTAGTGTTTTTTCTGAAATATTTTGTTTCAAACCCGTATTTTTGAGAACACAAAAATAATAAGAATGGAGGTAAATATCGCTGAAAGCTGGAAACATATTTTACAAGAGGAATTTGATAGAGATTACTTTCATAAATTGGTCAGTTTTGTGAAAGATGAATATAAGAAATATCCCTGCTTTCCTAAAGGCAGAGATATTTTTGCTGCACTTGACTATTGTGCTCTTAACGATGTTAAGGTAGTAATTATAGGTCAAGACCCCTACCATGAAGCCGGGCAGGCAAATGGACTATGCTTTTCGGTGTACGACGGAATAATGCATCCACCATCATTAATTAATATTTTTAAAGAGATTGAAATGGATCTAGGAATTCCATATCCGAGATCGGGAGATTTATCACGTTGGGCAAAACAAGGAGTTTTATTACTAAATGCCACCTTAACTGTTCGAGCACACAAAGCCGGAAGTCATCAAAAAAGAGGTTGGGAACAATTTACTGATGCTGTAATTAGTAAAATATCATCAAATAAAGAAGATGTGGTATTTTTGCTTTGGGGTGGTTATGCTAAGAAAAAAGGATGCAAAATAGATAAAAAAAAACACTGTGTTTTGGAATCCGGGCACCCTTCTCCTTTAAGCGCAAATAGAGGCTATTGGTTTGGAAATAAGCATTTTTCTAAAACAAATGTTTTTTTAAAAGAAAAAGGTTATCAAGCTATACAATGGTAGCTTCGGGCAATTCTGTTTTAATATAATAGTGTTTAAAATGCTTTCTGTAATATCAAATATTGTAGGGCTTATATATTTTTTTAAATAGCATCATTAAATTAATTTTTATTCATTGCTTAAAAACTGATGGTTTATGATGCTGTAAGAATAATTATTGGATATCAATTTATAAATCAAAATCATTTTCATTAATAAACACTTAATTAAACTGAGCTTAATGATATGGAGCTATCTATGTTTTTTAAACAATATTTTAAAAGCATGTAAAGAAACTAGTTTTTCAATTTTGCAACAATCCTGATTTTCTTTTTTAATCCTTTAGATGATTAAAAGAATTATTTTTGCTACCCGTAACAAGACAATAATAAATGAACACAATCAACGAAACTAACTTCAATTTTCCGAATCAGAGATCAGTTTATAAGGGAAAGGTAAGAGAAGTGTACAATATAAATAATGAGCATCTGGTAATGATTGCTTCCGACAGACTGTCTGCTTTTGATGTTATCATGCCTCGGCAGATTCCTTTTAAAGGTCAGATTTTAAATCAAATTGCCGCTAAGATGATGAATGATACCGTTGATATTGTTCCAAATTGGCTGATAGCTATTCCTGATGAAAATGTAGCGATAGGGCATTTGTGTGATCCTTTTAAAGTTGAAATGATAATTCGTGGGTATTTATCCGGTCACGCAGCAAGAGAGTATAAAGCAGGAAGAAGAGTGCTGTGCGGTGTACCAATTCCGGAAGGAATGAAAGAAAATGATAAGTTTCTCCGACCAATAATTACACCTTCCACTAAAGCAGATAACAGAGAGCATGATGAAGATATTTCTCGTGAAGAAATTTTAGCTAAAAAAATTATTTCCGAGAAAGACTATAAGATACTAGAAGATTATACAGAAAAGCTATTTACCAGAGGAACAGAAATAGCGGAAAAAAGAGGGCTGATTTTAGCAGATACTAAATACGAGTTTGGAAAAAAAAAGGATGGAAAAATTGTACTGATAGACGAAATTCATACTCCCGACTCATCACGCTATTTTTATGCAGAAAGTTATAAAGAAAAACAGGAAAAAGGAGAGAAACAAAAACAATTGTCAAAAGAATTTGTACGTCAATGGCTAATTGAAAAAGATTTTCAGGGAAAAAAAGGACAGCAAATTCCTGAAATGACTGATGAAAAAATTCTTGACATTTCAAACCGTTATATAGAGTTGTATGAACAAATTACAGGAGAAAAATTTATAAGAGCAAATACTGATAATATTTTAGAAAGAATAAAGAAAAACGTAACTGTTTTTTTTAACAGGTTTTCCTGAATTATCTAATAAATTTGATCAATTTTTAAATGACTTTTTACTCGTTTTTAAAATATAGGTTTATACTTAAAACTCCGGGGAAAAATAAAAAGGCTTTTCTGTTTATGCAAAAAAGCCTTTTTTAGTCCTTTAAGTATACTTATACTTTAATTTCTACTTCAACCCCACTTGGTAATTCAAGCTTCATTAAGGCATCAATAGTTTTTGATGAAGAACTATAAATATCTAATAAACGCTTATAAGCAGATAGTTGAAATTGCTCTCTGGATTTTTTATATACGTGTGGTGAACGTAATACTGTAAAAATCTTTTTATGTGTTGGTAATGGGATTGGTCCGTTTACTACCGCTCCTGTACTTTTTACTGTCTTAACAATCTTTTCAGCAGATTTATCTACTAAATTGTAATCGTAAGATTTTAATTTTATTCTAATTTTTTGACTCATCTTGATTAACTTTTGGCATTAGCGATAACTTCTTCTGAAATGTTAGATGGAGTCTCTGAGTAGTGAGAGAATTCCATTGTAGATGTTGCTCTACCAGAAGATAATGTACGTAGAGATGTTACATATCCAAACATCTCGGATAATGGAACAATTGCTTTTACAACCTTAGAA
This sequence comes from uncultured Tenacibaculum sp., assembly GCA_963666645.2. Taxonomy (GTDB): domain Bacteria; phylum Bacteroidota; class Bacteroidia; order Flavobacteriales; family Flavobacteriaceae; genus Polaribacter. The sequence goes on from CAXXDB010000001.1 coordinate 137,718, forward strand.
CCGGAACGATCACTCATGTCGTTCACTTGTCCGCGTCTTCTGTTTAAATCTCCTACGATATCACCCATATTTTCTTCCGGAGTTAGTACCTCTAACTTCATCATTGGCTCCATAATTACTGCTTTAGCTGCTTTAGCTGCTACTTTGTAGCCTAATTTTGCCGCTAACTCGAATGATAACTGATCAGAATCTACTGGGTGAAAAGAACCATCCATTAAAGTTACTTTCATAGAATCCATTTCATAGCCGGCTAATGACCCGTTTTTCATTGCTTCTCTGAACCCTTTTTCTACAGAAGGAACAAATTCTTTTGGTACGTTGCCTCCTTTAATGACAGATTCAAATACCAATCCTTGCATACCTTCCTCTGAAGGTTCCATTTTGAATACAATATCTGCGAATTTACCCCGTCCGCCAGATTGTTTTTTATAAACTTCTCTGTGTTCTGCAACGGCAGTAATTGCTTCTTTATATTCTACTTGTGGTTGACCCTGATTTACTTCTACTTTAAATTCACGCCTTAAGCGATCAATAATAATATCTAAGTGCAACTCACCCATTCCCGAAATTAATGTTTGACCTGAAGCCTCATCTGTTCTTACCGTAAAGGTTGGATCTTCCTCTGCTAGTTTAGATAAAGCTATACCTAATTTATCTACATCTGCCTTTGTTTTTGGCTCAACTGCGATACCAATTACCGGATCCGGGAAATCCATAGATTCTAATACGATTGGTGATTTTTCAGCTGATAATGTATCTCCTGTTTTGATATCTTTAAATCCTACAGCGGCACCAATGTCTCCGGCTTCAATATAATCTAAGGCATTTTGCTTATTAGAGTGCATTTGGTAGATACGAGAAATACGTTCTTTTTTACCTGAACGGTTGTTTAACACATACGAGCCTGCATCTAGATGTCCTGAATAGGCACGAAAGAATGCTAAACGACCTACGAACGGATCTGTAGCAATCTTAAATGCCAATGCTGAAAATGGTTCTTTTACATCGGGTCTACGGGAAATTTCTTCTCCTGTATGAGGATTAGTACCTGTAATAGCATTTTTATCCATAGGTGAAGGCAGATAACGGCAAACACCATCTAGTAAAAATTGAACTCCTTTGTTTTTAAATGCGGAACCGCAAACCATGGGAATAATAGACATATCCATTACAGCAGCTCTTAAGGCAGTATGTATTTCTTCTTCAGTAATAGAATCTTCATCTTCCATAAACTTTTCTAATAAGTCTTCATCATAAGCGGCAACCTCTTCTATCAACTTAGATCTGTATTCAGCGGTTTCTTCTTTTAAATCTTCTGGTATTTCAACAATATCAAAGGTAGATCCTTTAGTTTCATCATGCCATACAATAGCCTGGTTCTTTACTAAATCTACCACGCCCTTAAAATCAGCTTCTTCACCAATTGGCAGTACAATTGGTACTGCATTAGATCCTAACATGTCCTTAACTTGCTGACATACTGCTAAGAAGTTGGATCCCTGACGATCCATCTTGTTAACAAACCCCATACGAGGTACTTTATAGTTATCAGCTAGACGCCAGTTGGTTTCTGACTGAGGCTCAACTCCGTCCACCGCAGAGAATAAGAACACCAGTCCGTCTAATACACGTAAAGAACGATTTACCTCTACTGTAAAGTCAACGTGTCCCGGAGTATCAATTATATTAAAGTGATATTCTTCTGTATCGGGTAATTTATGACCGTTTTCGGTTGGGAATTCCCATGTACAAGTTGTTGCGGCAGATGTAATAGTAATACCTCTTTCCTGCTCTTGTTCCATCCAGTCCATTGTAGCAGCACCATCGTGTACCTCTCCGATTTTATGAGAAACTCCTGTATAGTAGAGGATACGTTCTGTGGTAGTTGTTTTACCTGCATCGATGTGGGCAGCAATACCAATATTTCTTGTAAATTTTAAATTTCTGACCATTTTTATTAAAATCTAAAGTGTGAGAATGCTTTGTTTGCTTCAGCCATCTTGTGAGTATCTACTCTTCTTTTAACTGCTGCTCCTTCCTCTTTAGTTGCTGCTAAAATTTCAGATGCTAAGCGTTGCGCCATTGTTTTTTCGTTACGCTTTCTAGCATAACTTATCATCCATTTCATTGCTATAGACACTTTACGATCCGGATGAATTTGCATTGGTATTTGAAATGTTGCCCCTCCCACACGACGTGAGCGAACTTCAACGTGGGGCATAACATTAGATAAACCATCTTTCCAAATTTCTAAAGCTGACTTTTCTTCGTCAGTTTTCTTTTGATTTACGATATCGATTGCATCGTAGAATACTTTGAACGCTATGGATTTCTTACCATCCCACATTAAGTTATTCACAAAACGTGTTACTAACTGATCGTTAAATCTTGGATCGGGTAGTAAAATCCTTTTTTTCGCTCTTCTTTTTCTCATGTCTTTACATTAAAAAAGTTACTGATTAAATTACTTTTTGTCTTTAGGGCGTTTGGCACCATATTTAGATCTACGTTGAGTTCTTCCCTCAACTCCTGCAGTATCCAATGCACCACGTACAATGTGGTATTTAACTCCCGGTAAATCTTTTACCCTTCCACCTCTAACTAATACTATTGAGTGCTCTTGAAGATTGTGTCCTTCTCCCGGAATATACGCGTTGATTTCATTACCGTTAGTTAACCTGACACGAGCTACTTTACGCATAGCTGAATTAGGCTTCTTCGGTGTAGTTGTGTACACACGCGTACAAACTCCACGTCTTTGAGGACATCCCGTCAAAGCAGCCGATTTACTCTTCTTAGTTATTTTGGTTCTTCCTTTACGAACTAATTGTTGAATAGTTGGCATACTAATTAATTACTTGTTTTCGTTTGTACTTATTAATATTAAATCTCTGTTTTTAAGAGTGTGCAAATGTACAATTAATTTCTAATTATTCAAATATCAATGAGTTATTTTTAGGTCATCAGTTTAATTAGTAAGGAATCTATTGATTTTAATATACTTTAGCTTATAATTATTGAATCTTGAAACAAGTATTATTTTCTTTTATCCTCTTATTTTTTTTTATTGCAAAAAATATTTTTGCACAAAAAGGGTTCTTAAAAATTAGTTCAAAAGATTCCATTGAGAGTTCTTTTCTTCAAAAATTCATTTTAAATAAGGAGTTAAAAATTCATAAAAATAGGTTCAGTCAAATTGACTCAATTTCAGAAGAATTAAAGCAGCAGGGGTATTTCTATACTGCTATAGACACCATTGTATATTCAGAAGGCAAACACACTGCATTTTTAACTCTTGGAAAAAAAATTGACTCTATACAACTCAGTTATCTTAAATCAAAAGGGAATAAGAGGTATTCTTATTTAAAAAATACTATTAAAATCCATATATCAGAATTGAAAACTTTTTTGGAAAAGATGGTTGCCAAACTTGAAAAAGAAGGAAAATCTTTTTCTAAAATAAAGCTAACTAATATTAGATCATCAGGAGATATAATAACCGCATCAATACTTATTAATGAATCTGAAATAAGAACTGTTGACAGAGTAATTATAAAGGGATATGAAAATTTTCCAAGATCATATTTAATTCATTTTTTAAATCTTAAAAAGGGGATTGTTTTTAATAAACAACTTATTCAACAAATTTCTGATAATTTAAAAGGACTTTCTTTTGTTGAGGAGATTAAACCTTCTGAGGTTTTATTCAGAAACGATTCTACAATAGTATATCTGTATATTAAAAAAACAAAAAATAACAGTTTTGATGGACTTTTGAATCTCAATTCTAACACTAATAACAGAATAGAAGCCAGTGGAAATATCAACTTGAGTATAAATAATATTTTAAATTCAGGAGAAAGGTTCCATTTAAATTGGAATGCAAACGGAAACAACCGGCAAAATTTCAATTTAAAATTTTTTATACCCTATTTTTTCAATACCCCAATTTCTAATCGAACTCAATTTGAGATACACAGGCAGGATAGCACTTTTTTAAATTCAAAGTTTAACACCTCTCTACTATATGGCTTAAGTTCTAAAACCCGGATTGGGTTATCGTTTGAAAATCTGAATTCAACCAATATTCTCGTTAATCAAACTAAAAATAATATTTCAAATTTTTCTTCTGTTTTTTTTGGATTACATTTTTCATATCAATCTTTTAAAAAAGACATTTTTTTAAACCCAAAAGTTACTTTTCAATTGAAGCCTTTTGCAGGCAGCAGGAATTCAGATTTGAAAAGAACGAATCAAATTATGTTGCAGTTCTCCTGCTCATATATTTTTGATTTTAATTCTAAAAACTCTATATACCTGAGAAATGAAACGGGATTACTTTTTTCTGAAAATTATTTAACAAATGAACTTTACAGAATTGGAGGAATTAACTCTTTAAGAGGATTTGAGCAACAAAGTATTTTTACACCTAAATTCTCATTCTTTAATATTGAATATCGATTATTAACTTCAAGTAATTCTTCCCTGTATTCAATCACAGATATAGGGTTTGGGCAAAATATTGACAAAAAAAACAATACTTTTTTAGGATACGGCATAGGATATTTATTCACAAGAAAAAAATCTACTATTAACCTCTCGTTTATAACAAGCAGCAATGATAACAAACTGAACTTGTCAATTATTTTCAGGAATTATTTCTAAAAAAAAGGTAGTCATTTTCTCGAGAAAATAACTCAATTCATAATTTATTAACGATTTTTATTGTTTTTTTAAGTTTAATTTAAGACTTTAGCACCCTAATTCAAATAATTATAATAATGAAAGCAAAAATTAATGGAATTTTAACGCTAATATTAGCGTTGTTTGTGCATGTTTCTTTTGCACAAGACAGAACAATTTCTGGTGTTGTTTCAGATGAATCCGGTCCATTAGCCGGGGTTAATATCTTGAAAAAAGGAACATTATCGGGTACTGAAACGGATTTTGACGGCAGATATTCTATTGGAACTAAAACGGGAGAGGTGCTTGTTTTTAGTTTTATAGGAATGAAATCTGTTGAAAGAACAGTTGGTAGTAGCAATACTATTGACGTTACATTAGAAGTTGATGATGCTTTTCTGGAGGAAGTTGTTGTAACTGGTATAGGTGTAGAAACTAGCAGAAGGAAAGTAGCTATTGCGGTAGAATCGGTATTAGCAGACGATTTAAAATCGGCTCCGGTATCTGACATCAGTCAGGCTTTAATTGGTAAAATTCCCGGTGCCAGTATTCAATCAACTACTGGTCAACCGGGACAGCAACAGAGTATTATCTTAAGAGGTATTAACTCACTTGGGTCATCGCAACCAATGATTTTGGTAGATGGGTTACAAATTAACACAGATAATCTTACAAATGGATCCAATGGTAACTATTCTAGTAGATTCGCTGATTTAGATTTATCAGATATAGAACGTGTAGAGGTTATTCAGGGTGCAGCTGCCGGTACTATCTATGGTGCTCAGGGAGCAAACGGTGTAATCCAAATTTTCACAAAACAGGGTAAGCAAGGAGAGTTAAAAGTTAGTTTTAGATCAAATATAAGTGTAAGTGAAGTATTAAGAGGCAAATTCGGAAAAACAAATTTCCATTATTTTGATACAACCACTGATGGTTTTTTAGCCGCTAACGCTGCAGGGGATAGATTATTTCCTGATTCAGAAACTTTGGTATGGGGGAATCCGATTGGAAGTATAGATCAAAATACTCAAGTAAACAAACCATTTCTTGAAGAAACTTTTGATCAACTAGATCAGTTCTTCAACACAGCTACTTCCTTAAATTTAGGAGTTACCGTTTCGGGAGGAAGCGAGAAAGTACAATTCTTAGCCTCTTTATCTCATTTGGATCAGGAATCGGTTATTAATGGAAACTTAAGAAGAAACAATTTCAAGGCAAACATCACGACTAAGCTTTCTGATAAGTTTAAAGTTTCTTCCAATACTACTTTAATATCTTCAGATAATACAACCGGAGGTGTGACAGGTGAAAATAGTGTCTTTAGCGGTTTAGGAAGTTCTATGAACGTTCCTCAGTACGTTAACAATGAAGCTTTAGATGCTTCAGGCAATTTTGTTGCTACACCAACGGGGGATAACTCTGTGAATCCTTTCTTTTCGTTTAGAAACCGTATATTTAATTCTGATTTAAGAAGGATTATTCAAAATATTAATTTAAATTATAAACCTTTTCATTATCTAGAATTGGATTATAAATACGGTATAGATAATTATAATAACAGATTTAGAGATTTTCAACGTAATCAATCTAACTTATTAACATCGGGTCTCCCTCCAGTTACAGGTACACTTATTGAAAGACCTGATGAAGGAACTACTCAAAACTCTTTATTATCTGCATTTTTAAGACTAAATACAAAGGATGATTTTGATTGGAATTTAGATTTAGCAAGTACAACTCAAATAGCGTATGACTGGAGAAAAGAAGATTTTAGTAGGATTACGGTTACCGGAATAAATTTACCGTCTTTTACAGATAATATTAATCTGAATCAAACAGGAGAGCAATCTGCTACTGCCTTTGATAGCGAATTCGTAACTTTCGGTGTACTTTTAAATCAAAAAATTGATTTTGGGAACTATTTTGGTTTTTCAGGAGGTGTAAGAGTAGATTGGAGTTCTGCATTTGGGCAAGGATCTGATCCATTTATATTTCCCAGAGGAGATGCTTATGTTAGAGTTGATCAATTTTTTGAAAATGAGATTATCAATCAATTTAAGCTAAGAGCAGCATATGGTGAAGCGGGTATCCAACCTGGTGCTTTTGAAAGGATAGCTATCTTAAACGCAGGACAAATTGACAATACTCCTGCTCTATCAATTCCTAGTACTCTCAGGAATGCAGATTTAGGTGTTGAGGTATCTAAAGAATTAGAATTTGGTACAGATGTTTCTATAACTCCTAATTTTAAAGGTAACTGGTTCAATCGATTTGATCTTAGTGCTACTTACTATAATAGAGATTCTGAAGATGTTATTAGAGCTTTAGACATTTCTCCGTCTCAAGGAGCATCTGCTATTTTAACGAATGCTATATCAATTGAAACAAAAGGGTTTCAGGCTTCACTTAACATGAATGTAGTTGAAAAAGAAGATTTCAGATGGAATTCAACAGTTAATTTTGGTACATTTAAAAGTGACATTATTGAAATCTCTAACGGAGAGGATATTGCTTTAGGAAACAATCACGTTTTAAAAGAAGGAGCTCCCGTTGGTGCATTTTTCGGATTAGAACCTTTAGCATCTTTAGATCAAACCAGAAGAGATGGTACTCGATATATAGAAGAAACATCAGTTGGTGATTATGAAGTAGGACCAAGAGGTTTTGTTGTTAATAGAACTACTAAAAGAGCTATTTTAACAGATGAACAATCTTTAATAGGTGATCCCACTCCTGATTTTAGTATGAGTTTTATTCAAAACTTAGAGATATTTAATGATTTATCTTTATCTTTTCAACTTGACTGGGTAAAAGGGAATCAAATTTATAACCAATCAAAACAATGGTTATATAGAGACTTAATACATGAGGATGTTTCTGTTCCAGTTACTATTAACGGTGAAACTGGTGCCTGGGGTGCTTTTTATTCAAACCTTTATGATACAAATAATCCAAATTCTGCTTTTGTTGAAGACGGTTCTTTTATTAGGTTAAGAAATGTATCTCTTTCATATGATTTTGGTAGATTTATTGATTATTTTGATACTATTAAGTTATCCTTAACAGGTACTAATTTAGTTACATGGACAGATTATAGCGGGTTAGATCCTGAAGCTGCTTCAAATTTTAACGATCCGGTAGAAAGAGGGTTAGATCAGTATGCTTTTCCTAATTTCAGTACATTTAGTTTAGGCTTTAATATCGAATTTTAAATTTAATTAAGATGAAAAATTTTTTAAAACTAGTAATAACAATAATAATGATATCTATAATTGCTTCATGTAGTAAAGATTCGTTAAATATTGAAAATAAAAACAACCCTACATTCGCTGTATTAGAAACTGAGGATGGGCTTGTACAATTAGCTTCGGGAGTTTATGATAGTGCTATAACTCTTGGGGTTCCAATTGATAATTGGTATGATTTTTATTGGATGACACAAGGTTATCACGAAAGTATGGCAGACGCTATATATATTCCTTGGGGAAATTGGGGATGGCGATGGGCTAACCAACCAACTTCAATTACTTTAGATGATGGTACAGTTGTTACCCCCCCCCAGGAAGGTGCTCAAGGTAAGGCATTAGAGGATAGAAATGTCAGAACTCAGGGAGAAGGTAATGCCTTTGCTCATGAATGGATGACTATGTATAAAACAAATAATACTGCTAATCTGATTTTAGATTTGATTGAAAGTACAAATTTCTCCGGTGATGCAGGTATGAAAAAAGCTACACTAAAGGCATGGTCCTATTTTTGGAAAGGATATGCATATTCCAGAATAGGTTCTATGTATACCGCCGGATTGATTATTGACACTCCTAATTCAACAAATAGCAATTTTGTCGATAGAAATGCAATTATTGATGAAGCTACAAGAAATTTTGATTTAGCTGTTTCAGAATTAAATTCTATAAGTACAGATATTTCTTCATTTATGGGTACAATTATCCCTTCACACTTAGCAGCTTCCCCCTTTAGAGGAAGTAGCCCTTCTTCAATCCTAAATAAAGAGATGTTTATCAGGAATATTAATACTTTAAAAGCCAGAAATATTTTGGCCAACAAAAAGACAAATGATCTTAATCCTTCAGACTGGGGTAATATAATGAGTTTCGTAGATAACGGAATAAGGGCGAATGATTTCATTTTTGTAATGAAACAGGATGGTAATAACTTTATTATTAGTGTTGTTCTTCCACATAGACTTTTAATTGGATGGCATTTTTTAAGTGAACGTTTAGTTCAGGATTTTAAAGCAAACGATCAACGTTTCACAGACAATGTTATTACTCTAGGTAGTCCACAAATAAACAGATCTGGTAGAGGGATACAATATGGAACACGCTGGGGACTTGTTGACGGAGATTACGCTACCAGAATGGATGGAAAAGCAAACATTTATATGGGAGCTACTTATGATGAAAATGAATTAATGAAAGCAGAGGTATACATTAATACCGGAAGAATTGAAGATGGATTAGCTATCATTGATAATATTAGGACATTTCAACAAGCTAATTTACCAAACGTAGCCGGTAATTCCCTTACATTGAATCAAGCTAGGGAAGAATTAAGGAGAGAGCGTAGAATTGGATTATTTTTGCGTGGAGTAGGATTCTATGATGCAAGAAGATGGGGAGTTATTGATCCAGTATCTGCTGGTGGAGGACGTACCGGTGTAACAGTTCTTGACGCGTCAGGTAACTTAAATACTAATGCTACTTTTGATTATAATTATTTAAATTATTGGAGTGTGCCGGATCAGGAATTAGTATTTAATACTCCCGGAGAGAGTTCGGTTGAGGTAACTGCTAAACAATGAATCTTCTCAAATTTATAAATTAGATTGTATTAAATAAGTTAATATTTTTTAAACATTTAACTAACTTTAGTCCTGTGAAAATAATTTTTCACAGGATTTTTTATTTATTACAAAATTGACTTGAAATACTACATTTAATACAATTAATTAAGTAATATAGGATGTATATTTTGGTTACTGTGGAAACATGATTTGCATTTTCGTTTTTTTAGTGGTTGCAAGATGTAATTCACATTATATTAGATGATTAGAAACAGATATTTTATTCACTGACAGGTAATAACAGTTTACTTCTGATGTCTGTGAAGTAAAATGATAGCCTCTGAATCATTCTCTTATATATTTATATCTGTTTGTTTTGGCCATATAAGAGTATATGAATCATTGAATAAATTAACAAAAGAAATGGTATTAAAGAAGTATGTTTGTGAAATATCGGAAAGCGGGAATGAAGCCTTTAAACAAGAAAAAAGAAGTATGACCTATTGGTTAAGGAAATAGAATAGCCAACGGTAAAAACAGGCTTGAAAGAAAGCCGGTGGCTAACAATGATAGCTTTTGCAAAGCCTTAATACGATTTAATATCTGTATTTTCTCAAAATAGTACTATTTTTATACCATGACAAAATCAAATAATTGAGAGTGAATTGAAATTAAAACATCTGTTTATTTTTTTTCTTATTAAAAAATGAATCTACAAATTCGTGTTTATTAAATACTTGTAAATCATCAATTCCTTCACCTACTCCAATATATTTTACAGGAATCTGAAATTGATCCGAAATCCCAATTACCACTCCTCCTTTTGCTGTACCATCTAATTTTGTAACTGCTAAAGAGGTAATTTCTGTTGCTTTGATAAATTGTTTTGCTTGTTCAAACGCATTTTGTCCTGTAGCACCATCTAAAACCAATAATACATCGTGTGGTGTACCATCCATAACTTTTTGCATAACGCGTTTAATTTTAGAGAGTTCATTCATTAAGTTTACTTTATTATGTAATCTTCCTGCTGTATCTATGATAACTACATCTGCATTTTGATTTATCCCTGATTGTATTGTATCGAAAGCAACAGAAGCAGGATCTGATCCCATTTCCTGACGTACAACAGGCACGTCAATTCGATTTGCCCAAACTTGTAATTGATCAATTGCCGCAGCTCTGAAGGTATCTGCCGCTCCTAAAACTACTTTTAAATTTTTCTTTTTAAATTGCGATGCTAGTTTACCAATAGTTGTTGTTTTTCCAACACCATTAACACCAACGACCATTAACACATAAGGTTTTTTGTTTTTCGGAATGGTAAATTCAGTTTCATCTCCGGTATTAGCTTCAGATAATAAACCTGCTATTTCTTCTCTAAGAATTTGATTTAATTCTTCAGTTCCCAGATATTTATTACGAGCAACACGTTCTTCAATTCTGTCAATAATTTTTAATGTCGTATTTACTCCAACATCTGAGGAAACAAGTACTTCTTCTAAATTATCTAAAACATCATTATCTACTTTAGATTTTCCGACAACAACCTTTGATAGCTTTAAGAAAAAACTTTGTTTAGATTTTTCCAAACCTTTGTCTAAGTTTTCTTTTTTTTCTTTAGGAAATATTTTTTTTAAAAAACTCATAATTAGCTTATAATCATTGGTTAATCGTAAAAAATAGTATCAATAAAAAAATTATAGGCAACTTGTCATTAGTTTATTTTTATTTGAAACGATTTGTAACCAAAAATACATTTTTTTAATACAAAAAACTACTTTCATTTTTGAAAGTAGTTTTTCTGTAAATTGCTTGTATATTAAGAATTACTTTTTTGCTAAAAAGTCATTTACTTGTGTAGGATCTATAATAGCTTCAACAAAAGTGTAAGCACCTGATTTTTCAGATTTTACCATTTTGATTGTTTTAGTCAACCTTTTAGAACCTGTTTGTAATGTTGCTACTGATTTCTTTGCCATGACCTGCTTCTTATTTAATTTCTTTATGAACTGTCATTCTCTTTAAGATTGGATTAAATTTCTTTAATTCCATTCTGTCCGGAGTATTTTTTTTATTCTTGGTTGTGATATAGCGAGAAGTTCCTGGTTGACCAGAAGTTTTGTGTTCTGTACATTCTAAAATAACTTGAACTCTGTTTCCTTTTTTTGCCATCTCTTAATTACTTTATCTGGTAAAAATTACTTCGTTAAAAAGCCTCTCTCTCTTGCTTCTTTAATTACAGTAGTAATTCCTTTCCTGTTAATATTTTTTAATGCATAAGAAGACACTTTTAATGTTATCCACTTATCTTCCTCCGGGATATAAAAACGTTTGGTCATTAAATTTGCGTTGAATTTTCTTTTAGTTTTATTTAAAGCATGAGATACATTATTCCCTACCATTGCTTTTTTTCCTGTTAATTCACAAACTCTGGACATTTCCTGACAGTTTTTTAAGTGTTATTTCTAAGCGAGGTGCAAATATATGGGTTTTTAACAATATAAAACAAAATATCTAACATATAAATTCATATATTCCTCTTTCATTTCATAAGAAACGTCTGGTAAAGAAATAGAAACAGTTCCATTTTCATAAAGCCACATGCCGGAAGATGTTCCTAATTTGTTCATTAATAAAGTAGCTTTGGGAGATAATTGTGTTTGATATCTCTGAATTTCATTAAATGAATGATTAATTTTTTGAATAAATATTTAATATTTTCAATGATTCCCGGATATTCAATAAATGGATTATCATTAAAATATTCAGCAATTTTTTTTTCAATGTCACCTTTTGTAGAACCTAATTCTCCCGTAAGAATTACAATATTAACTCTACTCTCTGATTCTTTTAAAGCATTTAAATATGTTGTTTATCATCTTGAATAGACGATATTTGATATGCAGAAACGCCTATTTTATTTAATTCCTCACTTATCCATTGTGGATTTAGTGTCAATGATTTGTCCAATGAGAATTTCGTCTCCGATAGTAATGATTTCTGCGTTCATTTTGTTTTGTTGGAAAAGCTGAATGGTGAAAAGAAATTATTTCACTTTAACTTCAAAAGATTGTCTTCCTTCCAGAATCCCCGTTAATGTATCATTTTCTTCTATTTTTCCAACTCCTGCCGGTGTTCCTGTAAAAATTATATCTCCTTTTTTTAACGTAAAATATTGAGAAATATAACTAATTAATTCATCTATTTTCCATAGCATAAATCGTGTATTTCCATCTTGTACTATTTCTCCATTTTTCTTTAATTGAAACGAAATATTTTCCAAGTCAAATTCTTCTTTAGGATAGAAATTGCCTACTACAGCACTACCATCAAATGCTTTTGCTTTTTCCCATGGTAATCTTTTTTCTTTACATATTGCCTGAATATCACGAGCGGTAAAGTCAATTCCTAAACCAATGGTATCATAATACTTATAAGCAAATTTTGATGCTATATATTTTCCTACTTTATCTATTCTCACTAATACCTCTACTTCATAATGTATTTCATTAGAGAATGCCGGAATAAAAAAAGGATTTTTTTTAGATAAAAGAGCCGAGTCAGGTTTTAAAAAAACTACAGGGTTTTCGGGCTTTTCATTTGCTAACTCTTCTATATGCTTCGCATAATTACGTCCTATACAGATAATTTTCATTGTAACAGTTTTAAGATTATTGGTGTATGATGTTCAATATTTTTTTAACTAGAAAAACTATATTCAATATAATTGAAAGTGATTTTTGTTTAATTATTTCGCAAACCACATAAATCTACAATCGTAATTGATTATGGAATCCATTTTTTATTGAAGTCAGGCTTTCTTTTTTCAAGAAACGCATCTCTGCCTTCTTTAGCTTCATCTGTCATATATGCCAATCGTGTTGCTTCACCGGCAAAAACTTGCTGTCCAACCATTCCGTCATCGGTTAAATTCATGGCAAATTTTAACATTCTAATCGATGTTGGTGATTTTGCTAAAATCTCCTGTGCCCATTCAAAAGCTGTATTTTCTAATTCATCATGAGGAATAACAGCATTAACCATTCCCATTTCATAAGCTTCCTGAGCTGAATAGTTTCTTCCTAAGAAAAATATTTCTCTCGCTTTTTTTTGTCCTACCATTTTTGCCAAATAAGCTGAACCATAGCCTCCGTCAAAGGAAGTCACATCAGCATCCGTTTGTTTAAAAATAGCATGCTCTTTGCTTGCTAATGTTAAATCGCAGGTAACATGAAGACTATGTCCGCCACCTACTGCCCATCCCGGTACTACAGCTATTACTGCTTTAGGCATAAAACGAATTAAACGTTGTACTTCTAAAATATTTAAACGATGATAACCATTTTTATCAACATATCCCTGATGTCCTCTTGATTTTTGATCTCCTCCCGAACAGAAACTCCATATTCCATCTTTTGCAGAAGGACCTTCTGCCGATAATAAAACAACTCCTGTTGAGATATCTTCGTGTGCATCTCTAAAAGCATCTAATAATTCACTGGTAGTATGAGGGCGGAATGCGTTTCTAACATCTGGACGGTTAAAAGCGATTCTGGCAACCCTTTTATATTTTTTATAAGTGATATCTGTATATTCTTTTGTAGTTTTCCAATGGAGATTAATCATAATTTGAAAAAAAATTCGTTATTTTAGAAAAGCAAAAATAGTATAATTATAACTTAGTATTTCATTACTAAATAAGAAACACAAAATATATCAATGAAAAATTTATTCTTAACGGCAGTTTTATTTATCAACTTTTCTGTTTTTTCTCAGAGTATCACCACAAAAAAAGTGAATTCTGTAGAATTTAATAAAGATCGAGTTATCAAACTTTATGTTCCTGAGAGGCATGATATGGATACTATTCGCAAGTATCCCATTGCTATTGTATTGGATGATGATTACTTGTTTGATATTTATGTAGGAAATTCAAAAATTTATGCGAATGCTGATTTAACTCCGGAGCAAATTGTGGTGGGATTAGATGTAGATTCAAGTCATAATCAAGATGTTTCTGTTGTAAGTAAAAGCGGAAATTTAACTACCAATGCAAAAAAGTTTTATAATTATATTAAAAAGGAACTAATTCCTTATTTAGAGGTTAATTACCGAACATCTCCTTACTTAACCATTGTGGGAGACAGAGAGGCGGGTAACTTTCTATTACATTTTTTAAAGGAACAAAATCCTATTTTTAATGCGTATGTATCTATTTCTCCGAAATTGTCCGATCAAACTATTCGGTTAATAAGTACTTTTGATTTAAAAAGACTGGATAAGATTGACAATCAACTTTATTTATATGTAAGTTCAAATCCTTATGAGAAAAAGGAACGACAAAATTTACATGAGCGATTAAAAAATGGGTTAGAGTCACTGCAAACTGAAAAATTGCATATCGCTTTTAACGACTTTAATAAGGAAGCTAATAAACCTACAGCTTTAGTAAAAGCATTACCGGATGCATTTAGTAATATTTTTGGCTTATATCCCAGGATTTCTAAACAAGATTTTGAAGAAAAAATTAAGGATTCAGATCCTTTGGAGGCTATAAAATATCTTGAATCCAAATACCTGGATATAGAATATTTATATGGTACTAATTTAAATGTTCGCTTTGAAGATATCTATACCATTGAAGGGATTGTTATTGATAAATTAAATGGAGATTATTTACGAGTACTTGGTGATTTTGTAATGATTAAGCACCCTGATTCTCATCTTGGTGAATATTATGTAGGAAAGTACCATGAGTTAGGAAGAGATTATGAAAAGGCTTTATTTTATTATAAGGAAGCTTATGGAAAAATGGAGTTGTCAGATTCTAATGCTGAAGCTTTTTATGAAAATATAATTAGAGTAGAGACTCTGCTAAAAAATGCTTTAGAAGAAGAACTTCCTGAGGAATTACCAGAGGAGAAGGAGGAAGATAATGATGAAGAGTAAGATGAAAATTAAAAACTTATTTATTACTTAGTTCTATTCGGTCTTTTTTAAAAATTATTTTTTTCTGTCTGTACAGACTGCCAATTGCTCTCTTAAATGCTTTTTTACTCATCTGTAAATGAGACTTGACAGATTCGGGAGAGCTTTTATCTGTTAGTAATAAAAATCCTTTTTCTTGTAATTTCCGGAATATAATTTCAACATCGTTATCAATAACATTTTTAAATCCCTGGGGTTTCAGAGAAACATCTATTTTTTCATCTTCTCTTATCTTCTTAATGTAACCTGTAGTTCTTGTACTTTCTTCAATATCTAAAAATATTTCGTTAGCATATAACAATCCTTCGAGTGTTTCATTAATTAAAACCGTATATCCTAATGCGGTTTTTACTCCAATTATCAAATCTACTTTATCTCCTTCCTGTAATTCCATTATAAACTATTAAAGTATTTTTTTAAAACTGTATCATTGACATTTGAAGGTGTGAAAATCTCCAGAATTTGAGGTTTTTCATTTTTTGTATATAAATCAGCTAACCCATTTTCCAACTCTGCAAGTGAGCCGGCTTTATAATAACTTAAATTGTACATATTTGCTATATGTCTTGCAGTTAAATTATGTGGCACTTCAAAATAGCGTAAAGCATTTGTTAATCTCGGTCCGGGTATAATTTTAAAAATACCGCCTCCTGAATTGTTAACTATAATAACTCGTAAACTTTTGGGAATATATGAATTCCAAAAAGCATTACTGTCATAAAAGAAACTTAAATCTCCTGTTATTAATGTTGTTGGTCTATTACTTGCATAAGCCGCTCCGATAGCAGTAGATGTACTTCCATCTATTCCGCTGGTTCCCCGATTACAAAATACTTCAAAAGAAGGAGATACATCAAATAATTGTATATATCTGATAACAGAACTGTTACTTACCTGAACCTGAGAATTATCAGGGATTGCTTTAAGAACAGATTCAAAAACTTTTAAATCTGAATACTCTGATTTTTTAAGAGTAATTTCATGATTCATATTTCTGGATTTTTTTTCATCTAACCATTTTTTTTGATAATCACTTTCGGTGGAATTTACTTTTGGTTGTAAATTCCTGAAGAAAGCTAATGGTTTTTCCCGGATAAATTCCGACAAGCAGAAATAGGTATTCATTTCAACAAATTCATTTATATGCCAATGATGTTTGGGCTGATATTTTCTTAAGAATTGCTTTATTCGTTTTGAAATTACCATTCCCCCGCATGTGATTAAAAGTTCAGGTTGCAATGCCTCAAATTCATTATCCGATAATTTAGTGATTAACTTATCTATTGAATTTATAAATTTTGGATGATGAATATTTGATGTAGCTTCAGTCATTATCAATACTGATTTATCATTTAACAAATTATTTAATAATTCCTGAAGCTCGTCGGAATGATAATTTACCCCAAGTAAAATTAATTTTTTCTTTGATGAATTCCAAATTTCTGAAAAACTATCAAAATCGATAGATTGCGTTGTTTTATTCGTAGTGATATTTGGGGAATTAAAATCAAATTCCTGCAACTCCTCTGTCATTTCGTAAACAGGTTCACTGAATGGAACATTAATATGTACAGGACCATGCTCTGAGAAGCATGTTTGTACAGCTTTGGTAATTTCTTCTTTATTATAGGTTAGCTGGTTCTCACTTTCAATTAAGTTAGCTGAAAACAGAATATGATTATGAAATACATTTTCTTGCTGAATAGTCTGACCGTCTCCAATATTGATTAAATGTCCGGGTCTGTCTGCTGATATAACTAGTAAAGGAATTCTGCTGTAATAAGCTTCAGCTATGGCCGGATAATAATTTAAAAGAGCAGATCCTGAAGTACATACAAGTACAACGGGTTTATGTATTTGCTGTGCTATTCCAAGTGCAAAAAATGCTGCACAACGCTCATCAACAATACTAAAAGTCTCAATATCTTTTACATTTGAGAATCCAATAATTAAAGGTGCATTTCTGGATCCGGGAGAAATTACTACTTTTTTTATATTGTAATATTGACAAGTTGTAATTACTAATTGAGCAAGTTGTTTTTTTGGATACATTAATAGATATTACAAGGCAACAAAGGTACAAAGTAGGCAGTATTTCTCTAATAGAAAAATAAAAAAGTCAGAAAGGAAGTTGTTTCAGCCAGCTTTTTATCTTTATGATTTAAAATATCGTTAACGTTATATTTTTAATTCCCTTTTCTGTAATCGACCAAAAACTTTTCTAAACCGATATCGGTTAAAGGGTGTTTTAATAATCCTTCTATCGCTTTTAAAGGTGCAGTCATTACATCTGCTCCAATCTTAGCACAGTCAATTATATGCATTGTATGACGAATTGATGCGGCTAAAATTTTTGTTTCAAACATATAATTATCGTAAATCCTGCGGATTTCAGCGATTAAATTTAACCCGTCTGTAGAAATATCATCTAAGCGACCAATAAATGGTGAAACATATGTTGCTCCTGCTTTTGCTGCTAATAATGCCTGACCTGCCGAAAAGGCTAAAGTTATGTTTGTCTTAATTCCTTTATCTGAAAAATACTTACATGCTTTAATTCCATTGGCAATCATTGGTAACTTTATTACTATCTGCGGATGTAAAAAAGCTAATTGTTCCCCTTCTTTTATCATTCCTTCAAAATCTGTAGCTATCACTTCAGCTGAAACATCACCATCTACAACTTCGCAGATTGCTTTATAGTGATTTTTTATATTTTCTTTTCCGATAATTCCTTCTTTAGCCATTAATGAAGGGTTTGTGGTAACTCCATCCAAAATCCCTAAAGATTGGGCTTCACAGATTTGATCTAAGTTTGCTGTATCGATAAAGAATTTCATTTAATATGGGTTGTTTGCTGTAAAAATTAATATGTTGCGAATTTACTACTTTAAAAGGATTATTGTGGAAATAAAAATAGAAAAAACAGATTTCATTTAATTCGGATAATACTCTTTATAATTTGTAATGATTCATTAGTAATTTCTCATATATTTTATCAGGTAAAGCTCTTTTAAGTATTATAGAAAATTTATCCATAAACCCGCCTACTTTGTAGTGAATTTTATTAGTATTTGATTCAATAATTTTATGAATTACTTTTGCTACTACCATTGGATTTTTTCCTGAATCAACATGGGCATTCATTAGTGCTAAATTTGTTGCATATTTTTCTTTGTAAGCAGAATTTTCCAAAACGGGGGTATGATATCGTGCGGTTGCTATATTTGTTGCAAAATCACCGGGAGCTACATTTACAACATCAATTCCAAATCTTTTTACCTCCATACTTATCGTTTCGGTAATTAATTCTAAAGCTCCTTTACCTGCAGAATATACCCCTCTAAAGGGTAATCCCATGTAGCCTGCTATAGAAGTTATATTAATTATTTTTCCTGATTTTTTTTCTCGCATATATGGTAAAACAGCTTTCATAACTTCAACAGGACCAAAAAAATTTGTATCAAAATTTAATTTCATTTCCTCTGTAGGAGTGTCTTCTATAGATCCTGTAATTCCTTTTCCTGCATTATTTATTAATACATCTATTGTTCCTTCTTTATCTATTACTTTCTTAATAGCTACATGAATAGATTCTATGCTTAAAACATCAAGAGGAATTAAGTTAAAATTTATTTCTTTTACTTTCTCCGGATTTCTACTCGTTCCGTAAATTGTATATTTTTTTTCTGCTAAATATTCTGCTGTTGATTTGCCGATTCCTGAGGAAGCACCGGTTATAAAAATTACTTTCGACATTTATTTATTTTTTAAAACAACATTTCGATATCTATTTGTAAATTTTCTATAAATAGTTCTGACATCTTAATATCATTATGTAATACACGATCTTCATAAACAAAAGACACATCTTTACGATAGGTTTCTAAGAAAATTTTCAAAAAGTCAGATGTTTCTCTTCTTCTGAAAGTAAGTGCTTGTGAAGCATTAAATAATTCAATGGCTAAAACTGAATGTACATTATCGATTACTTTCTTTGCTTTAACTGCAGCGTTCGCTCCCATACTCACATGATCTTCCTGGCCGTTTGATGAAACAATAGAGTCAATACTTGAAGGAGTACATAGTTGTTTATTAGCACTTACAATACTTGCAGCTGTATATTGAGGAATCATAAAACCGCTATTTAATCCCGGGTTAGATATCAGAAATACCGGCAAGTCTCTTAAGCCGGAAACTAATTGATATGTTCTTCGTTCCGAAATATTTCCAAGTTCAGCCATTGCAATGGCTAAATAATCTAATGCTAAGGCCAATGGTTGACCATGAAAGTTTCCTCCGGAAATTATTTCATTTTCTTCAACAAAAATGTTTGGATTGTCTGTTACAGAATTAATCTCTGTTACAAATGTTTTTCTTACAAAATCAAGTGTATCTTTAGTTGCTCCATGTACTTGCGGAATACATCTGAAAGAATACGGATCCTGCACATGTTTTTTATGAGTATGAATCAATTCACTACCTCTTAACAACTCTCTGATTATCTCGGCTGTTTTTAATTGACCGCTATGTGGTCTTACCAAATGTACAAGCTCGTTAAATGGTTCAATTCTGCCATCAAATGCTTCTAATGATATTGCTCCAACTATATCTGCCAAATATGATAATTTACAGGCTTTCAATAAGTTATGGATACTATAAGCACTCATAAATTGGGTTCCGTTTAATAATGCTAATCCTTCTTTTGACTGCAAATTTATCTTCTCCCAGGAAAATTGTTTCAAAAGTTCTGCTCCTGAAATCTTTTTATCATTCACATAAACTTCTCCTAAACCAATAAGAGGTAAAGCTAAATGAGCAAGCGGTGATAAATCTCCTGAAGATCCCAAAGATCCTTGTGTGTAAACAACAGGAAATACATCGTTATTATAAAAGTCAATCAATCTGTTTACGGTTTCTAACTGAACACCCGAATATCCATAGCTTAATGACTGGATTTTTAAAAACAGTATTAATTTCACTATTTCTTTTGGCACTTCATCTCCTGTACCGCAAGCATGACTTTTGACTAAATTTTCTTGTAATTGTTGCAGTTCATCCTGATTAATTTTCACATTACATAAAGAACCAAATCCGGTATTTATTCCGTAAATCGGCTCATGGTGTTTTGTCATTCTTTCATTTAAATAAGAACGACATTCAATGATTTTTTTTATGCTTTGTTTTGATAAAGTTATTTTAGCACCAGTAAGTATCAGATTACAGATTTGTTTTAGATCAATCGAACTTTCTCCTATAAAAAAAATACTCATTATAATCTGTATTATAGAATCAAAAGTCTGCAAACAAAGTTTTTTTTCCAAATTTTTACTTAAATATTTTGAGGTCTTTTTAAAAAAAAGTAATTTTGATTTTCAAAACATAATTTATACACTCCCTTTAAAATACAGAATACATGAAAAATTTATTTTTTATACTGTTAATAATATCGCTTTTGACTGCGTGTGATGAAAAAGAAGAGAAGCCCAAAGATTTTTTTGTGCTTTCCGGTAAAGTTGATAATTTTAGAAAACGTACGATAGAGCTTTCAGGGTATAACTTTGACAAGAAAATTCGTTTTGACAGAAAAACAAAAACATTTCTCGATACTTTAAAAAATATTGCTCCCGGGCACTATACTTTAAGTATTGGTAAAAGACCTGTTCAGGTATATCTCACCTCGATTGATGATTTAAAATTGATGATAGATGCAAAAAAGAGAACTTCAAACCCTGTTTTTGAAGGTCCCAATGCAAATATCAATAATTATTTGACCGAGAAAGCTAAAAAATTTGGTATTGTTTTAGGAAATGCTAATAAATTATTTTCTTTAAAAGAAAGAGAATTTTTAAGTAAAATGGATAGCTATAAATCTATTTTAGAGGATTTGGCTAAAAGTTCCCAGCTTCCCAAAGATTACTTAGTAAAAGAAAAAAGAAATATCAACTATGAATTTGCTTTAGCTTTAAAGAATTATCAAAATTTCCATCGAATTCTTTATGGGGATGAGGAATTTGTAGTGTCGGATAAATTTCCAATGCATATTCCAGATAAAATAAATATTAATAACAGTGAAGATTACACTAACTCTAAACCTTATAGAGATTTGATTAAAAGAAGATTAGATGAAGTGACTAACAAAAAGAAACGTGTAGATAGTGATTTCGATTTATTATATTTAGAGACAGTGCATACTAAAATTAATGATACTTTAATCAAGAATGATTTAATGCACAAAGCTGCTAAGAAAAGTATCACATTTACAAGTAAATTAAGAGAATATTACCAAAAATATAATAAGTTTTCTACCAACGCGAGTAATAAAAAAGAGATTACATACTTGTACAACAAACTTAAATTAACAGCGAAAGGTCAACCTTCCCCTAAATTTAAAAACCTTGAAAACTATGAAGGAGGAGCTACATCGTTAGATGACCTAATCGGTAAAGGAAAATACATATATATTGATGTTTGGGCTACCTGGTGTGGCTTCTGTAAAAAAGAAATTCCACTATTAAAAAGATTTGAGCAAAAGTATCACGGAAGAAATATTGAATTCGTAAGTATTAGTGTTGATAAAGTCAAAGATAAGAGAAAATGGAGACGAACTATTGCAAGTAGAGAAATGTCAGGGATGCAACTTTTTGCAGGAAAAACTGAGGACGAATTTCAGTTTACTAAAGATTATTTGATAAAAGGATTGCCAAGATTTGTTTTAATTGATCCCGATGGTAAAATTGTTAGTGCTAATGCTCCCAGACCAAGTGATGGGGACAAATTAGTTACTATGCTTGAAGAATTAGGAATATAACTATAACACCTTTTAAAAAAACTTATTTTTTGTAAATGTAATATCTATTAACTATTTCTTTTGAAGGTTATTTTTATAAAAAAGAAAAGATTTATGTTAGCCTTATTTTCATCGGTTTTTTAATGTATTTGATGCCTCCTTATATTTTTCTAAGATTATAGTTAAGTAAATGCATTATTTTGATTACTTTTTAATTCCAAAATATATTAACACTATCTCAAAAAGCAGGTAACGTTTAAAATCAAACCCACCTTTTAGGTTTTTCTAAAGCTTTAATCAATTTTGCTTCTTCAGTACCTTCGTCCGGAATATAATTATACTTCCATTGTACTGTTGGCGGTAAACTCATAAGAATACTTTCTATACGACCATTAGTTTTTAACCCGAACAAAGTTCCCCGATCGTGAACTAAATTGAACTCTACATAACGTCCACGTCGAATTTCCTGCCAATCTTTATGCTTTTTTGTATATTCAGTGTCTTTTCTTCTCTCAACAACAGGTATATAGCTCCTTAAAAAGTTATTGCCTGCTTCAGTAACAAAATTATAACGGTCTTGCATTGAGAATTTATCGGTTTTCTTTAGATAATCAAAAAAAAGACCTCCTATTCCTCTAGCCTCGTTTCGATGTGTATTCCAAAAATAGTTATCACAAGTTCTTTTGTATGTTGGATAAAAATCAGCATGATGTTTATCGCAAGTTTCCTTACATATTGAATGAAAGTGAATTGCATCTTCTTCAAATAAATAATAAGGTGTTAAATCTTGTCCGCCTCCAAACCATTGTTTAACAATATTTTCTGATGAATCATACATTTCAAAATAACGCCAATTGGCATGAACTGTTGGCACAAAAGGATTCTTTGGATGAAGAACTAAACTTAATCCGCAGGCAAAGAAATCACCTGTTTTTACCTTAAATTGTTTTCTTAAAAATTTTGGTAATTTACCATAGACGGCAGAAATATTAACTCCTCCTTTTTCAAATACATTTCCATCTTTAATAATTCTTGTTCTTCCACCTCCTCCTTCAGATCTGTTCCATCTATCTTCTTTGAATTTTGCTTTGCCATCGATTATTTCAAGTTTTGAAGTAATTGTGTCTTGCAATTCCCGGATATGGGTGTAAAATTGATCTTTCATTCTTTATATGTTATTGAACAATAAAAGTTACAGATAGTCACAATTTTTTATTGTATTTTTTTTACGGTTTCGATAGTTGCAGCAGTAACAGAAAAAGGGAGAGCGAGTATGATTCCTATAACCGGAATTAACAGAAATGTCATAAAAACAATTCCATTCCCAATAGCTACTCCTTTGTTCTTTTTTACAAACGCAATACTTTGCTTATAATCAAAGTGTCTTTCTAAGATAAAATCCATATTGCCAAAACCGGCGTAATATGATTGCATGAGAAATAATAAAACTGAGGATATAACACCTATTCCCGGAATGAGACCTAGAATTAAGACAGGAGTTGTAAGTAGTAATTCTCTTGTTAAATTCCTTATATTAAGTCGTATTCCTCTAACTAATAATTCAGAAAAAGAATTGTCTTTATGCTGATGTTGGTTACCATATAAGTATTTTTCTATTTTTTCAGAGACTGGTCCCACAAAAGGTGCTGATAATGCTAAAACAATATATTTATAGAGCATAAATCCGATAGTTATTATGGTTATTCCGCTAAGTATATTTCCTATGATTCCGAATGTTTCTTTACCAAAATCCCACTTCCAAAGTTTAGAAATATAATATCCTAAATCATCTGATAAAAAATAGACTAATAATCCAATAACTGTAGCTGTAGTAACGCTTATAATTATTGGGATAAAAAAATATTTCCATAAGTTTAACTTTTGTATTATACTTAATGCTCTGAAATATGATTTAATTGTGTTTATCACTGATTGTATCATAGTATCAAGAAAAACCTCTTTCTTAATTTTGAAAAAGGCTTTAAATTTTATTGTTTTTTCTTGTTATTAATTTAGCACCTGGCTAATAAAAGTTTCTAATTCTTTTGTATTTGTTTCATTTACCTGATTCCAGGTCATTGTTTTAGATGGAGTTACTGCTCCTCTTTTAACATCTATAAACTTTTTATTTTTATCGATTAGATATGCCGTAGGATAATCCAGTTTATGAACAAAACCACTAATATCTAAATTATTTTTTTCAACTTTATCTTGTTCTCTTGCAGGGATTAATACAACTCGTTTATCTAATTTATTCTGAAATCTTTTAATTTTTTCTTTCTTATCCCAAAAGATTATTATAAATTCAATTCTATCTGTGTATTTTTCAACTATTTTATTTAAAGCAGGAATCTGACCGAAACAAGGAGCCGACCATGTTGCTGCCGCAATAAGTATTATAGGTTTTTTTACTTTTTTTGTACTTATAGTTTCTCCTGTATCTGTAATAAAATCATAGTTTAACAGATAACTGTCTTTAATACATTTATTAATTAATTCATCAGAAGATTTACCAGTACAGCTATTTACAGCTTGATTGTAATATGTTCTTTGAGCAAACATATTGGATGCTATAGTAATCAGTAACAGAGTTAATAATTTTTTCATGGGAATTATTATTTTATTATGGTTCATATTCTTTAACTGCATCTATAAATGCTTTTACATTTCCTAATGGTATATTGGGTAAAATACCGTGTCCCAAGTTAACAATATATTTGTCCTTACCAAAATTGTTAATCATTTGCGTTACTAATTTCTTAATTTCTTTTGGCGGAGAAAGCAATCTGGAAGGATCGAAATTACCTTGCAAGGTTACAGTTCCTCCTGTCAAATACCGTGCATTTCTTGCAGAACACGTCCAGTCTATTCCCAAGGCTGAAACTCCTGATTTTGACATTTCCTGTAAAGCAAACCAACATCCTTTACCAAATGCAATTATAGGAATTTCATCTTTCAATGCTTTAATTATGTCATTAATGTATTGCCATGAAAATTCTTGATAATCTACCGGAGAAAGTACTCCTCCCCAAGAATCAAAAATCTGTACAGCGTTTACACCTGCCTTTACCTTTGCTCTTAAATAGGCTATTGTGGTATTCGTTATCTTCTTAAGCAATTCATGTGCCAAAACTGGTTGTGAAAAACAAAATGCTTTTGCTTTATCGAAATTTTTTGAGCCTTGTCCTTGTACCATATAACACAGAATTGTCCACGGAGATCCTGCAAACCCTATAAGTGGGACTTCATTGTTTAATTTTTCTTTTGTCGCTTTTACAGCGGCCATTACATATCCTAATTCTTCGTTTACATCAGGGATTAGTACATTATCCAAGCTTCTTCTGTCACAAATTGGGTTTGGGAAATAAGGTCCGAAATCCGGCTTCATTTCAACTTCAACATTCATTGCCTGGGGGATTACTAAAATATCAGAAAATAAAATAGCAGCATCCATTCCAAACCTTCGAATGGGCTGTACTGTTATTTCAGAGGCTAATTCCGGAATTCTACAGCGTGTAAAAAAATCATACTTCTTTCTTATCTCCATAAATTCAGGCAAATATCTTCCTGCCTGACGCATCATCCAAACGGGAGGTCTGCTAACAGTTTCTCCTTTTAAAGCTTTTAAAAATAAATCATTTTTTATCATACTTAGCTTTATTTAAAAACTATTTCTTTATTTATTTTATCAATTGTTACGATATTTATTGGTTGTGCTATTATCATATCTGCCATCTTCTTTAGAATCTGATTTTGTTGTTTTAATAATAATTTCTAATATAATATTCTATAGAATTAACCACTATATTTTCTTTTGTAAGTCTTTCATTTCCTGATTTTATATAAATTCCCTTCATATAAACTCATAATTGTTTGCTGTTGCTGATTATTCATTAATGCTTTATTTGAACAAGAAATACTCATAATAAATAATACCGTTATTATTAGTGTTTTCTAAAAACTATAGTTTAGAAACTACCTGCATTGCTTTATGAATTGCCTCATTTATTTTACTAATATCATTGACATCGATGGCACTAGACAAAAACCATGCTTCAAATTGTGAAGGAGGTAAAAATACTCCGTTTTTTATCATCTCCCAAAAGAACACAGCAAACTTCTTTGTGTCGGATGTTTGTGCATCTTCAAAGTTAGTAACTTTTTTGTTAGTAAAAAATGGATTTATCATTGATCCGAATTTGTTAACAGTTAATGCTACGTTATATTTTTTAGCAGAAGTCAACAAATTTTTTTCTATTTCTTTAGTGATGGTGTTAAATTGTTTGTAAGGATCTTGTTTTTTTAATTCTGTTAATGTAGAAATTCCTGCTACCATTGCTATTGGATTTCCACTTAATGTACCTGCCTGATACATTTTTCCTAAGGGGGCTACATGTTCCATAATTTCATTACGAGCTCCATAGGCACCTACCGGAAAACCTCCTCCTATTACCTTTCCTAAGCAGGTAATATCTGCCTCAACACCAAATAATTCTTGTGTACCACCAAATTTAGAACGAAATCCTGTCATAACTTCATCTATAATTAGTAATGCTTCTTTTGAGTTGGCTAATTCTTTTAATTGTTTTAAAAAATTGTTTTCCGGAATTACCACTCCCATATTTCCTGCCACAGGTTCCAGAATAATTCCGGCAATATCATTGTGCTTTTCAAAATGTTCTTTTACGCTTTCTATATCATTATAGTTTGCAATTAATGTATTTTTTACAGCTTCTTTCGGCACTCCTTTACTTCCCGGCAAACTTAAGGTTGCTAAACCAGAGCCTGCGGCTACTAATAACGCATCTTGATGTCCGTGGTAGCAACCTGAAAATTTAATAATTTTATTTTTTCCTGTGTAAGCTCTTGCCAGACGAACCCCACTTAATACCGCTTCTGTACCGGAATTTACAAAACGAACTTTGTCCATTCCTGAGAAAGCATCACAAATAATTTTAGCTAATTTAATTTCATTTTTTGTAGAAGCTCCAAAAGAGTAGCCTTTTTTTAATGCTTTAGTTATCGCTTTTTTTACTTTTTTATGACGATGACCTAAAATCATAGGGCCGTATGACAAAACTAGGTCTACATATTTATTTCCATCTACATCTACAATTGTACTTCCTTTAGCTTTTTTAATAAATAAAGGATTACCTCCTACTGATGCAAAAGCTCTAACAGGAGAGTTTACTGATCCTACTAAGTTTATTAGACCCCTAGTATATAGTTTCTGTGACTTTTTAAAGTTCATATAAAGTTATTTGTGTTTGTATAAATCAAATTTAACTAAATCTAAATCTTGTATCAGGTAATTTTCAGATACTACATCTGATGCTTTTTATGTTTTATTCGTTATAAAATAACTATTCCCCGTTTTCTTCAAACTAATATTATTCATTCTAAAAAATAAGCTATTGTACCCCAATCTTTCGTTAAAGATACTGATGATGATACTATTTCTCCTTTATTTACTTCTAAAGATATTTTTTCTATATCTTGTATTTTTTCTTTATTTCTAAAATATTCATTTGGATAAAAAGTTAAGAATAGTAAAACTACACACAATATACTATTGATAACCTTTAGTCCCCTCTTCTTTTTAGGATATAAAATATCTAGCTTAGGAATTAAAATAGGAAGTATTAATAAAATTAATCCTATAATAAGAAAAGGTAATGTTGGTGTCAGATAATTTTTTTTGTTTTAATGAAATAATTAAACCTGAAAATCCAATAAAGGTGTAGAATAAGCTTTCTTTTTTAAATTTTAACTTCTTTATTTTAAGCCCGAAATAATTTACCACAAAAATAACTATTGGCAATGTTAATTCAAAAATTAAATCAAATAAAAATTTAAACCCATTTGTAGTTGTTACCTCTCTTCCCTTTTAAAGACGGTGTTAATTGAGTTTCAAAATATCTTATTAAATTCTCTTTCAAATCAGGAATAAAATATAAAATCATAAGAAAAAGGCTGAAAAGCAGGCTATCAATAAAATATTAGTCAATATTAATTTATTGAAATTTTTATCAACTGATAACAAATAGATTACAGGAGTAGTTAATGGAAATAATCCTACCAGCCCTTTATTCAAAAAGACAAAAACTATAAATACAAATCCCAAAATCAAAAACATTATGTTATTTGATTTTATATATTTCAATTGAAAATACACTGGAAACACAACAAAAATACCAAGAATGTTTTCTAATAAATTGTTTTTATATGCCCACATAACCAAAGGTATTGTTACCCAAATTAGCAAAACAAATCAATTATATTTTTATCTCTATTAAAAAAATTAAATAATAAAGACCATACCCCAGACAGTGATAATTGAACTTAAAAAAGTAAGAAGTTTTTCTACCCAGAAATGGGTTCCTAAAATTTCAAAAAAAAGATTGAATCCAAAATACTAGAGGTAGATGATCATTGAAATTTGACAAAAGCGTTTCTGTATATTTAAGTTGAAAAAAGAACCTAAACCATTAGCTAAATTTCCAGATATTGTAGCATAAGTAACTCCATATAAAAACATTACTTTATTTAGAAATGAAAGCAATGTTACAATTAAAAACACCAATGTCGTAAACAACCAAAAATGATTAATCTTTATATTTTTGAATTTAACACCCACCAATTATTAGATTAATTCTTTATTCAACAATTCAGCCGCTTCTTTAGCAAAATAAGTAGTAATAATATCTGCTCCTGCCCTTTTCATAGACAATAAACTTTCCATCATCACTTGTTCTCCATCAATCCACCCTTTTTCTGATGCGGCTTTTACCATAGCGTATTCTCCGCTTACATTATAACATGCTATAGGTTTGTCAAAATTATTTTTTAGATCCCGAATAATATCTAAACAAGAAAGGGCAGGCTTAACCATTAAAATGTCTGCCCCTTCCTCATTATCAAAAGTGGCTTTACGTAAACTTTCATTTCTGTTTGCCGGATCCATTTGATAGGTCTTTCTGTCTCCAAACAATGGTGCAGAGTTTGCTGCATTTCTGAAAGGACCATAAAAAGCCGAAGCATATTTTACAGAATATCCCATTATTGGTAAATCCGGATAACCTGAACTGTCTAAACTTTTGCGAATCATTGCGATAGCTCCGTCCATCATTCCTGAAGGAGCTACCATATCAACCCCTGATTTCGCATGTGATATTACTTGTTTAGCAAGATTTACCAGTGTAGCATCGTTATCTACATAATTGTCATGTATTACTCCACAATGTCCATGAGAGGTATATTCACAAAAACACACGTCAGTAATTACATATAGATGAGGGTAATTTCTTTTTATAAACTGAACAGTTTGTTGCATAATTCCGTTATGATTCCAGGTTTCTGTTCCTGTTTCATCTTTTTCAGCCGGAATTCCAAATAAAATAACAGCTGGTATTTTCAATATTACTATTTCATCTAATTCTTTAGAAATTTTATCTAACGACCAGCGTTTTATTCCTGGCATAGACAGAATTTCTTTTTCTATTCCTTCTCCTTCTTCAACAAAAAGCGGATAAATGAAATCATTAACGGATAATTGATTTTCTCTAATTAATCTGCGAATATTTTCTGTTTTTCTTAATCTTCTTGTTCGAAACATATGTTTGTTTTTTCTGTCATTATGAGGAAAGATGATGAAGTAATTTTGATATTGAGGCTTCTTCGCTTTGTCTGGAATGACGTAATTTTACTTCTTCACAAAATGTATATTAATCATTTCTATAATACTCTCTGCTGTAGGGAGACCGGCTACCTGTACAGTTTCAAAATATTTACGGGCTTCTCTTGCTGTACTTTCTCCAATACAAAATGCAATTTTATTTGCATTATTTTTTTGCATATAACTCTTGACAGTTGATGGACTGAAGAACAATACTCCATTTATTTTTGTATCTATTTTTTCCGGACTATACATTGTTTTATAGGCTATGATTTCATTGACAGTTATATTATTTTCATTGAGAGTTTTTGGTAGTGTATCTAAACGTAAATCACTGCAAAAATAGGTCACTTGCCGGTCTGAAATTTCATTGATTAAATAGGTAGCTAATCGTGCTGCATTTCTTTCATAATGGGGAACTTTACCTATTTTTTGTTCAATTAATTTTTTAGTTCTTCTGCCCACACAGTAGATATTTTTGAATTGTAATTGATCTTCAGTAAAATTGTGCAACAAAGCTTCTATTCCATTTTTACTGGTTATAATTACGTGGTTTATTTTTTCTTTGATTATTTTAGGTGCGATTCTGTTAAATCTGATCTTAATAAAATCACTGTCTTCAATTTTTATGGAAGTGGATATTAATTTTTTTTGAGCTTCAGAAAGTTTTTTAGTAGAATAAACAGAGAATTCTTTTTCAACTTGAAGGTCTTCCATCATGAATAATTTCTTTCTTCTGTCTGTAATATAGGTTGCACAATCTTTTGCTAAAGAAGTTCTTTTATAGATGGGTACTTTTTTCTGAATTTCAATTTTTTTCCTCCCGTTTCTACTTAATAAAACCCCTTTAAAATTAATTTCTTTATTAACTTCATCTATGGTAGCTAAAGCTCCAATAGGTGCTGTACAGCCTCCTTCCAGCAGATTTAAAAATTCTCTTTCAATACTTGTACAAATTTCTGTATCAGAATCGTTTAATTGTTTACAGATTTCTAAAATATCCTCATTTTTTGATAAAGCGGTAATCATGATTGTTCCCTGAGCGGGTGCAGGAATCATCCAGGATAACGGGATTGCTCCTTTGGGTTTTTTTCCTATACGCTCTAATCCGGCTGCTGCAAAAATGGCTCCGTTCCAATTATTGTCGATTACTTTTTGTAATCGGGTACTTACATTTCCTCGTATATCTTCAACGGTATGTGAAGGATAGCGATTCAGCCATTGTGCTTTTCTTCGTAAACTACTTGTTGCAATAATCCCGTGGGGTTGGGCTAAAAATTCTTCATTACCTTTTAATACCAAAATATCGTTAAAATTAGCACGTTTTAGTACAGCGGCCTGTGTAATACCTTCGGGTAAAACAGTAGGAACATCTTTCATTGAATGTACAGCAATATCAATTTCATTTTTTAACATTGCCGTATCTAAGTTTTTCGTAAAAATTCCTGTAATTCCTAATTCATATAAAGGTTTATCCAAATTGATATCCCCTGTAGATTTTATTGGAACAATTTGTGTAGAATATTTTAGTTGCTCTAATAGTTTTTGAACTTTTTCAGCTTGCCATAATGCTAATTCGCTATCACGGGTTCCAATTCTAATGATTTTCTGCATCGATTATTTCTAAATTTGTGTCAAACACTTTTGCCATTATCTGGATGCTTTGATTTGCTGAGGTACTTTCTTTTTTTAAGTGCTTTACAAATTGAGTCGTTATTTTTTGAATAAACCTTGATGTAATGGCTTCTGCCTGATCTACATCAAAATTTGAAAGTCTCTTTTTATGAAAATTAATTTCGTCTTTTTGAATGGTTTCTAATGACTGTTTTAAGGCATTAATTACTGGAGTAAACCGACGATGATTTAACCACTCATTAAACTCTTTTTTATGCTCTTCTATAATATATTCAGCAGAAGGAATTTCTTTTTTACGAATTGTTAGTGTTTCATCTGTTACTTTAGATAATTCATCTATATTTACTAATGTAATATTTTCCAGTTTTTTTACTTCTTCAGATACGTTTGCAGGTACTGACAGGTCTAAGATTAATAATTTTTTATTGGTTACAATATTTTCGAGGCTAATTGTGGGTTCTGAAGCTTTGGTGGAAACGATTAAAACATCTGTTTTTGTTATTTCTTCAGTTAATGTTTCTGTCGCAGCTTTATTTATAAAGGGATATTCTTTTATAAAACTATCAACTTTACTTTCTGTTCTGTTAATAAGTGTAACAGATGTATTCTTTGTATATTCAGCTAAGTTTTTGCAAGTATGACTTCCCATTTTACCTAGACCGTATATCAAAATATTTTTTGAATTGTAATTGGGTAAATTGGTTATTAAATATTGAACTGAAGCATAAGATACAGATGTGGTTCCTGAGCTTAATTTAGTTTCATTCTTAACTCGTTTACTTGCTTGCATGATGCTATTTAGTAAACGTTCTAAATATGCATTTGTAGTTTTATGTTTCTTAGCTAACTTAAAAGCAGCTCGTAATTGCCCCACAATTTCATAATCTCCGAGTATCTGACTATCCAATCCTGTTCCCATACGAAACAAATGCTCTATAGCCTCCTGATTTTTATGTATATAAGATATTTTAGCAAATTCTTCTACGGATCCGTTTGAATTTCTGCATAATAAACGAATCAATTGAAATGAGTGTTCCGCAAAACCTATAATCTCAGTTCTATTGCATGTTGACAGCACAAAAACACTTTTTATATTTTGTTCTTTTGCTTCTTCAAGCAGTATTTTTTGACGTTCTTTAGATAATGAAAACTTACCTCGCGTTTTTGTATCAGCTTTCAC
This sequence comes from uncultured Tenacibaculum sp., assembly GCA_963666645.2. GTDB lineage: Bacteria > Bacteroidota > Bacteroidia > Flavobacteriales > Flavobacteriaceae > Polaribacter. The sequence continues at coordinate 170,479 of CAXXDB010000001.1, forward strand.
ATAACTAACACCTATATTATAAAAATTTCTATGCGTATTACCTGGCAACATTTATTATCTTGTATAAAAAACTTTGGCAAAAATAAAAACTTACTTTATATAAAAATATCGTTAAAAGAACTTAAAATGTCGTTTTTAGTTTTTATGTGCTTTTTTTCTTAAATCTTCTGATTTTTTTCTATTTTTGTAAATAGAATCAATGATTACATGATTTATTATATAGAATTATTCTAAATAAAAAATTTCAAACTTAAGTATTTATTATATTGAAAAGTATCGCTAAAAGTACTTTTAACGAAACGAACCTTGAGAATGGGTTTTTGTTATCAGAATTTATAAATGACTCTATGGAAACGCAATGTTTTGAACGAGATATAGACAGCTCGTTCATACAATTGCATTTTTGCATTCATGGAAGTGCCAAATTTCATTTTAATAGTGGTAATTACACTTTCAGTGTTTTAGAAGAACATTCTATACTTCTATATAACCCACAGCAAGAACTTCCATTAAATTTAGAAATCAAACCAAAAAGCTCTTTAGTTTCTTTATTAGTATCCATTAAAAAATTTCATTCATTATTTTCTGATGAAGCTGATTATATATCCTTTTTGAGTGATGAAAACAGCCATAGAAAATACTATGATGATTCAGTTATAAAGCCAACCGTTTTAATTGTACTGAAACAGCTAATCAACGCAAACGTAAACAGTTCAATTCGAAACTTATACATAAAAGGAAAGATTTATGAGCTTCTGAGTTTACATTTTCAGAAAGATGAATCTGTAGAAGGTGAATATTGCCCTTTTTTAGTTGATGAACGGGATGTTTCTAAAATCAGAAAGGCAAAAGATATTATTATTTCCCGAATGGATGAGCCTCCTACTCTTCAAGAACTTTCTAATGAGACAGGGTTGAATCTAAAAAAACTAAAAGAAGGATTTAAACAGGTGTACGGGAATACTGTTTACAGTTTTTTGCTTGATTATAAAATGGAACAGTCAAGGAAGCTGTTAAAGAGCAATCAATATAATGTAAATGAAGTTGGACTTCAGGTTGGTTATAGTACGGCTAGTCATTTTATAGCGGCATTCAAAAAAAAATTTGGAATCACTCCTAAACAATACTTATTATCCTTAAAATAACATAAGTGAAACAACTTACATACTACGAAATAGAAAACCAGAGGGAAACATTCCCTGTAACTATTGTATGCGATACAATACGTACCCCGGAAAATATAGGGATGTGTTTCAGAATTGCTGAAAGTTTTGGTGTCTCTAAAGTATATATACATGAAAGTTCTCCAACTTCAGAAAATAGAATTGTTAGAAAAACTTCCAGAAACGCGTTACATGAAATTGATTTTGACAGATACACCAATTTTGAAAAACTAATTAATCAATTAAAAAATGAAAGAAATACTATCATTGGGATTGAAATTACAGATGAGAGTATAAAAATTCAAGATTTTGATTTTAAGAATCATCAAAAACTAGTATTCCTTTTAGGAAGTGAAAGAAATGGCATAAATCATGTAAATTTAGCAGATGCCAGTGTCTCTATCCCCATGTATGGTCGAAATTCCAGTATGAATGTTGTACATAGTTTAGCAATAACCTTATATGAAGTAACAAATCAATTAATAAAAAATGATTGATAATCACGATAATAAATAGTTTTAATATTAAATTTGAAATACTAAAGCAGTTAACGTTTCTGCTTGGGTAGCTGTAATAAAATATGAAAGGAGTTTTATTAGTCAATTTAGGATCTCCTGCTAGTACAGATCCAAAAGATGTAAAAAAATATTTAGATGAGTTTTTAATGGACGAACGTGTAATTGATGTTCCTTTTTGGTTACGATCTCTTATTGTACGAGGTATTATTTTAAATACTCGCCCAAAAAAATCTGCTGCGTCCTATCAAAAAATTTGGTGGAAGGAAGGCTCTCCCTTAATTGTTTTATCAGAAAGATTACAATCTAAAGTACAGACGAAAACTGATGTCCCCGTAGCATTAGCTATGCGATATGGTAATCCTTCAATAAAAAATGGATTACAAGAATTGTATGATAAAGGTGTAAAAGATGTTCTTTTAATTCCTTTATACCCTCAGTTTGCAATGGCTACTACAGAAACTATTTTAGTTTTAGCAGAAAAACTGCGTCAACAATACTTCTCTAATATGAAGATTACTGATGTTCCTGCATTCTACAATAAAAAGGAATATATAAAAGCATTATCAAACAGTATTAAATATTATTTATCTGACAAGGAATATGATTATATACTATTTTCATATCATGGTGTTCCGGAAAGGCATATTCGTAAATCAGATACTACAAAATCACATTGTAAAATAGACGGAAGTTGTTGTAACACGGAATCAGTGGCTCATAAGTATTGTTACAGGCATCAATGCTATCAAACTACCAAAAATGTAGTTAAAGAGTTAGCCTTAGACGAAACAAAAGTCAGTACCTCTTTTCAATCACGTTTAGGGGTAGATCCCTGGTTACAACCTTATACCGATAGAACTATTGTAGATAAAGTCGAAAAGGATGGGGTAAAAAAACTTGCAATTGTTACTCCTGCGTTTGTGTCGGATTGTTTAGAAACCTTGGAAGAGATTGCCATGGAAGGCAGACATGAGTTTTTAGAAGCCGGAGGCGAAGAGTTTTATACTGTCCCCTGTTTAAATGATAGTGGGGAATGGACAGATGTTCTAGCAAAATGGATTCACGAATTTGAAAAAAAATAGTTTATGGGTTTTTCATACATGAAAGCTTTACATATCATATTTGTAGTTACCTGGTTTTCGGGATTATTCTATATGGTTCGTTTATTTATTTACCATACTGAGGTTGAAAAAAAGGAGAATCCTGCTAAAGAGATTCTTCAAACACAATATAAGCTAATGGAAAAAAGATTATGGTATATCATAACTTGGCCATCAGCCATACTTACCGGTTTTTTTGCTTTTTGGATGTTAGTAGAAAATCCGGTGTATTTAGAGGAAGCCTGGATGCATATTAAACTTGTTTTTGTTTTAGCTTTATATTTTTATCATGGTGCTTGTCATTTTATATATAAACAATTACAGAGAGGTGAAATAAAATATACTTCTTTAAAGCTACGAATTTGGAATGAAGTTGCAACCATCATTTTATTTGCTATCGTATTTTTAGCTGTTCTTAAAAATACTATTAACTGGATTTGGGGAGTTGTAGGGATTGTATTAGTTTCTGCTCTCTTAATGATAGTTATTAAACTTTATAAAAAGACTCGTAATAAAAAGAGTTGGGATAAATACGAAAAAGAACTCATTGAAAATAATAAGAAAACAGATATTACTAAATCGTAAAAAAAGGATATTCCAACTATAATTCCATGACAGAAGCATGATATTTGTAGAGTATTAGTTTAGCTTCCGTTATTTTATCTAATAATTTATAAATAATGCCAAAATTTAATAATATTTGTTTTGTTTTCAAGTAGAGTGAGATTTTTTACTTACTATAATAGTTGATTTCTATACTTATAATTGAAAGAAATTTTAGTATTTCACTCTCATAAAAAAGGTTCTGACGGAAAGCATAAAAAATTAAGAGAATAAACCTCCGGTTGAATAGTATATTTATATTTTATAAAGTATAGCTACTCCATCAATTAAATATAAATATCTCAGCAAGTGTGTAATTTTATTATATCTCCATACTTGCTCACAAGAATTTAGTTTGGGACTGTAGGAATAAGAAATTTAATATTTTCAGATATTTAAGTAATTGTAAAATAGTTTATTATTTCTCTTTTAATAATGTTTCCCGGTCTTTAAAATATAAAATAATAAGAGAAATACTGCAATTCCTCCGAGGTATGCCACAGCCAATGTGTACCCATCGGTAAAATAGGGCTTAAATCTTCATTGATAACAAAGCTATCTAATGTTCTAAAAATAAGGGAAGCTATAAAAAGCTACAACCCTGTAAATATAAATTTAATATTCCTCCGTTGGATTTTATACACATACCATATAAAGAGGGTTATAACGGCTAGTGAAGTAAGGAAATAGCTGAAAGAAATTTGATATTCATTAGGCAAGACAATGAGTCCGGGGACGAGTGATACTCCTGCTAAACCTGAAGGCAACAAAGTTATTTCCCTCCATTGATCTTTTATTTTGCCTATGAAATAGAGAATTCCCCTTAAACATACAACTATGATTGGTAACCAATCTAAGATTAACCAAAACTGATGACTTCTTGTACCGTGAAACATTGTACCTCCAATCCACAGCTAATAAAAAATTAACGGAATAGCAAATAAGAAAAAAGGATGTTGTTTAAGGTTATTATAAATTTTATTACCAAAGTAAATAAGGATTACTATGAAGATTAAATTACTGAATGTATTAAAAGGTTCTACAGGCAATCTGCCTTCAATTGTTTTCTGGTAAATTGAGACGACATCATTTGGAATTTTTTTAACAAGTCAAATAACATTTAAACTTCCTTTACCTTCTCTAACAATCTCCGGCTTGTCCTTGGTCAAATCAATTACTGTTGATGCTAAGTTACCTCCATATCCTCCGTCAATTACAATATCAACGATATTTTGCCATTTTTCAAAAATAAGTTCAGGGTCTGTAGTATATTCAATTACTTCATCCTCATCATGAATAGATATTGATGCTATCGGGTTTCCGAGTTCCTGAACAATAGTCCTTGCAATAATATTATCTGGTACACGAATACCAACAGTTTTTCTTTTTTTAAAAGCTTTGGGTAGATTTGCATTTCCAGGTAAAATAAAGGTATATGAACCTGGCAGTGATTTTTTTAAAATTTTATAAACGGGAGTTTCAATCTGCTTTACATAATCTGATAAATGACTTAAATCATTACAGACAAAGGAGAAGTTAGCTTTTTCCGGCTTTATCCCTTTTATTTTGGCTACTTTTCCCATGGCTTTCATATTAGTTATATCACAACCTAATCCATAAACCGTATCAGTAGGGTAAATAATTAACCCGCCTTTTTGTAGTACTTCTATAACTTTTTTTATTTCTTTTGGATTTGGATTCTCATTATATATTTTTATAAATTGAGCCATTAGCCATTTATTTTATTATCTAATTATTCTAAAATAAAACTTCCAACATAAGATACTGAAAGATATAAATATAATTCATTAGGTCTCGTTATCTATTAATCTGAAGCCTTCTCCGTGAATATTTAAAATTTCAACATTTTGATCTAATTTTAAATATTTTCTGAGTTTGGCAATATATACATCCATGCTTCTTGATGTAAAATAATTATCATCTCTCCATATTTTAGTTAAAGCCAATTCTCTGGGCATGAGATCATTTTTATGGATAGTCAGCATACGAAGTAACTTAGTTTCTTTTGGAGATAATTTTATGGGTTCACCCCCATTAAATGACAGATGTCTTAATTTAGAGTTAAAAGAGAATTTTCCTATTGTAAACTCAAACTGATTATCATCTTTCGATTTTTCTGTCTCTTTTCTTTGCAGAATTGCTTTTATTTTATGTAACAAAACTTCAGAATCGAATGGCTTATTAAGATAATCATCAGCTCCGGTCTGATAACCTCTTAATACATCTTCTTTCATAGTTTTTGCCGTTAAAAAAATTATGGGGATTTCTTTATTGGCATCTCTGATATCCTGTGCTAATGAGAAGCCATCTTTTCTAGGCATCATTACATCTAAAATACACAAATCGTACTCTGAATTTTTAAACATGATTAATCCTTCAATACCGTCTTTAGCATGTGTTACATTGTAATCATTTAATGCTAAATAATCTTTTAAAACTGTTCCAAAATTTGGATCATCTTCAACTAATAAAATTTTTCTACTTCCCACTGTTGTCTTTCAATTTATATTAATGGTAATTTTACTGTAAATGTACTTCCTTTTCTCTTTTCACTATCTACATGAACTGTTCCATGATGATTATCAATTATCTCTTTTACATATGCTAATCCTAAACCATGTCCTTTTACATTATGAATATTTCCTTTATGTTCACGATAAAACCTGTCGAAAATATATTTTTGTGCATTTTTACTCATTCCTATTCCTTCATCTTTTATTTTAAATATAAAATACTTATTGGTATTTTCTGTAAATACATCTATTTTAGGTTTTCTTTCGGAATATTTGATTGCATTTTCCAGCATATTAATAATCACATTGGTTAAGTGAAATTGATTTCCCAGTACCTCTGTTGATATTGCTTTAAAATGGGTTGTTATAGTTCCTTTTTTATCGGAGACTAATAGGCTGATATGGTCTATTGCTTCTTCTATTATTTCGTTTCCGTTTACTGTTTCTTTACTAATTCCTATCTGATTTTTTTTAAGCTTTGATATTCTAAGAACGTTTTCTACCTGTCCGTGCATTCTTTTATTTTCATCACGAATCATTTTTACATATCTTTTTACTTTTTCCTCATCTTTAATAATTTTCGGATTTTTAATCGCATCCAGTGCTACATTTATGGTAGCAATTGGAGTTTTAAATTCATGTGTCATATTGTTGATAAAATCTGTTTTTATTTCAGATATTCTTTTCTGACGTACTAATTGGTATAAAGAAGTAGAGAATGCAACAATAACAATTCCAATGAAGAATAATGATAATAATAATGCTGACATCATTCCGTAAAGCAAACTCTTTTTCTCGTCAGGGAAAGTAATATATAGTTTATAATTACTATTTCCATTATCATCTTTCAGGAGTGGATAAAAGTGACCGCTATTTTCATCTATTTTAAAATAGCCTGATCTAATCTTAGTTGCTAGCCCTCCTTCATATACTCCGAATTTAAACTTCTGATATATATTTCTCTTACTTAATTCATCTTTAAGTGTTTTATCGAGCTTTCTTTTACTTATCCTTTTATGAATAGGCATATGTTGCTGGTTCTGGCGAAACAGATACTCTATTTGTTCTTTTTGCCAACTTGGATATGTTAAATATCTCGAAGATCTATTCTCATAAGTATAGTTTTTATAATTACTGTCTTCAGATTTGTATGTAGTAGTAACCATATAATCCTCTTTCCCTGAAAAGCGTTTGATAATAACTGTATCATTATTTACAAAATCTACGGGAATTTTAAAATTTTCCTCTAAAATAGTAGCCCCAAAAGTGAATTTTCTTTTACTGACAGTATCTATTTGTTGAAACAAATAGTTTTTTATCTCAGCTGTACTTCTATTTACATTTTTTTCAAAGAACTCTTTATTTTTATCTATAAATTCGTTATATTCTCTTGATTTTATTTTCTCTGATGTTTTTGCCAGAGCTATTCTTACATTATTTTCAAATTCTAATTGTTTACTCTTTATCGCACCTTTCACCCAATATAACTGAACTGCTATTATTCCTGCTAAGGAGATACTCATCAGCAACACAATCAGAATAAAAGTTCTTTTTCCCATTAATCAAAAATAAATCAATACTTTGTGGCTGTAATCGCTTTTAACTTTTAGATTAACAAATATACTATGTTTTTAAGAAAAATTAAAACGAATATATAAGATATAGATAATTAACTCTTACTTTTTGTTAATTTATTGTAAATTTTCGTAACTTGCTTTTCAACATTATTAAATTCCAGATTAACAATCAGATAATTAGATTGCAATTTCTTTTTTATATCTGACCATTGATTTTTCATTCTGTTAATCACTGCTTCCCGTGAGGTTTTATCTCTTTTCATCACTCGTTGAATTCTGATTTCCTCAGGAGCGGTAATTGTTATAATTTTATTACATAAAGTATCACTTCTGTTTTCAAATAAAATTGCACTTTCATACAATATATATTCTTTACCCTGATGCCGATTAATAAAACTCTCTAAGTGCTTATGTATTTCCGGATGTATTATAGCATTAAGTACATATAGCTTTTCGCTATTTTCAAAAACTATTTTTGACAAATATTCTCTGTTTAAACCGTTTTTGTTATATGCTTTTCCGGAAAATTCTTCGATGATTTTAGTTTTTATTTCCTTTGAAGTATTCATTAATTTTTTTGCTTCAAAATCTGCGTAATAAACGATTATATTTTTATATTTTGAGAAGAGTTTAACTACTGTAGTTTTTCCACTGCCAATACCTCCTGTAATTCCGATTAACATATTTCCTCTTTCCTAGTTTTGTATTAAAAAATCAATTCTTTGTGGCGATATTCTTACAGAAGAAATTAATTCAGGTACTTTTTTTAATTCAGGGATAAGGTAATTTGGATTATCTTCTTTAATTTTTTTATAATCGCAAATAACCTCAAACAAATCCCCGGTTATTTTATCATAGTTCTTAAGTCCTACTTTGTAGGTTACTTTTACTTTCTTGGGAAATATATTCAATTTTAAATTATCAGGAGTATTTATAATTTCAATAGGAATTTCAAAATTTCCTTCGGTAAATTTATCTATTTGAATCTTGACCTTTACCTGTTCATGACTTTTTTTTATTGATTCATCATTTTTTAGTTCTGCAATTGGCAGATCCACTTCAAAACTTTTACTAATTTCCTGAAAATATTCATTTTTAGTTTTCAATTTTTCTATTTCATTTAATTGAAGTTCTGATCCGGAAATCATAATACTATCAGGCTCTAAAGTAATATTCTCAGCAGCGTACCCTAATTTATAGGTTAAATCCAAATCAGGCACTATGGGTACTTTCTTAGTTGTTAAAGTTCTTAATTTAAAATGTATGGTATCCTGAATAATTTTAATTAATTCTAATCCTGAAGTTAATTTCTGTTGCAATTCTTTGTTTTGTTCAGATGTTAGTAAATAGAAATCTGTTTTATTTTTTTTCTTCAACCTATCTAATGAAAACACTATTTTGTTATTCAAAAAATTTGTAACAAATAATTTAAAACCGTTTCCTTTAACAAGTATTTCTATTTCTTCAACAGGTTTTTCCTGTAAAATTTTATCTTGAGGGATATCTAAAAATATAATACTATAAGTAATCTTAGTGGTATATTTTTTAGAAAGATTTATTAGCAGCCACATCAAAAGGGAAGCTGTTAAAAAGCTAAAAAAAAGTTTAGGTATATTAACTATTCTTTTCAACTATTTTTTTCAGAATACTTTTGAGTTAGTTCCATTGAAATTGCCGTTTTTTCAAACCTTATTTTTCCGGCACCAGTTTCAATTACTACTGTATTATTAGTGTTGTTAATTTCAACAATTCTGCCATGAATACCACTTATTGTTATAACTTTCAGACCTTTTTTAATCTCTGATCTGAACTTTTTTTCTTTTTTTTGCTTAGTCATCTGCGGACGAATCATAAAGAAATATAATACTCCTATAATTGCTATAAGAGGAAGCATTTGTATTAATCCGCTTGTGTCGGCTTGTAAAAAAACTAATTGAAACATCATTTTTTATTTTTTGGAGTTACCATTCCAGAAATCTTCAATTGTTCCTGTCCTTTTTCTGTATTTGTAAACAATGTAATTGTTTTACTTTGCTGATTCGGTTTTCCTGAGGTATCAAACCTAACTTTTACTTCTGCAGTATTTCCCGGTTTTACCGGATCTTTAGGCCAGGTAGGTACTGTACAACCGCATGAAGCTTTTGCATTAGTTATTACTAAATCTGATTTACCGGAATTGGTTATCTTGAATGAAGTTTTTACTACAAATCCTTCTTTTACAGTTCCAAAATCATAGGTTTCTTTATCGAAAACAATAGCAGGAACTCCTACACTAATTTTTTTATCTCTTTTTTCTGCCTGAACAATATTACCTGCTTTAATTTTTGAAGAGGGACTACTATTACAGGCAATCATTAATGCTGTTAAAAATGTAGCTACTGATGTTATTATCATTTTTTTCATATTATATAAATTTATCTGGCAAAAGTAATTATTTATGATAGTTATAACAAGCCTCTACCTGTTTTTACCATTTTGTTAGTCTCTAAATAGTCTTTAGATAGTTTGTCTAAAACTCCATTAATAAAATATCCACTTTTATTCGTAGAATAATCTTTGGCTAACTCAATATACTCATTAATTGTTACTTTGCTGGGGATTGAAGAAAAATATAAAAATTCAGTAATTGCCATTTTTAACAAAACCATATCTATACCTGCAATTCTGTCAGTTTCCCAATTAATTATTTTCTTTCTGATATCTTCATCATACTTGTGATGATGTAGCATTACTTTATTAAACAAATCTGAAACAAACTCTTTGTCTCCCTTATCTTTGTATAATTTTCCTAAGATAAAAGGAACATTTTCTTTTTGTTTATTTAATGTTTTAACAATCCATGTATTAACAAAAGGAATATCATTTACCCAGAAAATCATTTTATCCTCATAATATTCTGCTAATTTTTCATCAGGTGCTACAATTTCCTTAAAAAAACTGATAACAAAATTCTTATCAAAGTGATAGGAATCTTCATGGGAAAGGTTCATGTAATTTTTATATAAATCACTTTTAGAAAGATTTTCCCAGATAATTTTTACGTATTCATCATCTAGTTCCCAATGAGTTAATTTGTTTAACTTCACATAGCTTTCTAAACTGGTACTGTTTTTAATCTGACTAATTAATCTGTTATTAATAAATTTTATATTAGGGTTTAGATCTTCTTCTGTGGCTAAGATTTTCTTTTTAGAAACAGCAATTTTTTTTTGTACTAATTTCTGGACTTCAATCAATAGTTGAAAATTAAGCACATATAAATCCAGCATTTTCTGAATACTAAATTTTAAGAATTTTCCCTCTTTGGCGAGATCGGTACTATGAGATTGCTGCATAGCATACACGGATTGCATTACTTTTAAACGAATATGTCTTCTATTTATCATTAAATGAGGAGCTTTAAAAAAGACGATAAAATAAAAATCTACCGCCCTGCAAAAATATGATTTTTATTGATTTGCTTTAGTTATTTTGTTCTTTTTTACGAGTATCAATCTTACATGTACAATAATAAATACTCCCTGATGTGTTGTTATATTTTCTTTATCAGCTAAATCGAAAATCTCTAAAGTTGTAGTATAAATATTTTCAATTTTTTTAAACTTCTCCTCCATAGCCTGTAACTTTTCAGCTTTTAACTGAGCTGTACCGCGATTATTTCATGTAGCCTCTAAAGTACATGAACGATGTCGTTTCCAAAGACAACAATTTGCATTGTATTTTTTACTTACTGTTTCAATCGGGTTTTATTAATATCGTTTAATACTACCTGAGCTACTTCTCCAGTTATATACTTTACTAAAATTTCCTCTACATGTCCAACTCCCGGAATTAATATTTTCTTGCTCGCCAGATTGCCGCCAATTCCAAATTAGTATTTAGCTACAGTTTTCATTCGAATCCATAAATAAAGGACAGGAGATGGATTTTCTGAGTTCCTCATTGACTCAGACATTCCGCCAAACCCAATGATGCTAGTATCTTGTTTATGTAGTTTTCTAACAATAGATTTTCTTCTTAGTTTATTTGGCAATTTTTTCTAAAATTCCTAATGAATGAATTAGGCTTGGGGTCTAAATTTATCTTTTCCTGAAATTGTTCATTTAATTCTTTTGAGACAGGTTATATCATTTGCCAATCATTTTAAAGTTAAAGACAAATCTGAAACCAGAAAAGTTACTTTATCAGCTTTTTGTGCTATAAATTGACTTACCCGACTTTGAAGCCCTGTAAACTTCCTTTCGGATTCGGTTTGATTATATAACTACTTTTTCCTGAGCGTCTATCTCCGGTAAGGTAATAAATTATATTGAAGAAATAAATTGAAAACAAAGATTTCCCAGAAAAAGAAAATTATAATAGAGAACTATGTATTTTAGCCACTTAAATATACTTTTATGAAAGTATCTTCTTTTATGCCTGCTGTAACTCAGATGATTTATGATATGAGATTGCAGGAATTTTTGAATGGAATAACTTTTGAATGTCCCGCAATTGCCTTAAAGGAAAAAGAAATTGTAGTTAAATATAAACTAGAAGGAAAAACGCTAACCAGCGAAGAAATTAATACGATTTTCTCAAAAACAAAAGATGAAGGGGATACGTTATATTATATAGATGAGCCTGTTTTAGAAAGTATTGCTCCCGATCTCATTTTTACACAAGACCTATGCGATATTTGTCAAATAGATACTGAATCTGTAATCAAATCTGCTTACAAACTACCTAAAATACCTGATTTAATTTCTATTACACCAAATTCTCTGGAGGATGTATTTGATAGTGTACTAACTATTGCAAGAGCAATGAGTCAGGAAGTAACAGGAATCAATCATATAAAAAAATTAAAAGAACAAATTCATAAGATAGTAGAGGTACAAAGAATTCATAAAATTCAATCTAAAAGCATTTTGTTACTAGAATGGATTAATCCAATATTTAATTGCGGTCATTGGATTCCTCATCAGATTAGTTATGCCGGAGGAATAGATCTGTTATCACATCCGTCAGGAGACAGTATTATTATTTCATGGGATAAAATTGTTAAATATAACCCTGAAATACTCATTATAGCCCCTTGTGGCTATGAAATAGAAAGAACTCTGGAAGATATGAGGTTTTTAATAGAAAAACCTAATTGGAATTCTTTAAGAGCTGTAAAAAATAAGCAGGTTTATATAGCAAACTTTGCTATGTTTACCCAATCTTCCGCTAGTACTTTGACAGACGGCATAGAATGTTTAGCAGCAATGATACACCCTAAATATTATTCTGTTTCAGAAAAGTTAAAAGCTAAATTCGCAAATTATTATGATTTGTTTTGCTGATTCATAATTAAACCATAAGTTTGCTTCGATTTTTGGTTTTTCCTTATATCTCATTATAAGAAAAATTAAAAGGGAATTCGGTGAAAAACCGAAGCTGTTCCCGCAACTGTAAGCTATAAAGCTTGTAACTAATACTCTTACCACTGCGAAAGCGGGAAGGTAGTTGCAAGATGTAAGCCAGGAGACCTGCCAAAATTATGTAGTAACGAGCCTTCGGGACAGAGGAATGTTATAGACTATTTTTTTAGTAATTTTTTTAAATCTTAAAGACAAATCAATGAAAAAACAAATTGTGCTATTAGGTACATTGTCGTACTTATTAACGAGTATTAATTCTTTTGCTCAGGAATCTGAGAAAAATGAAAAATTAGATAAAGTTGTGATTTCTGCTATAAAATTTAACATTAAAAAGGAAAACACAGCTAAAGTTATCTATAAAATTACTCCGGAAGACATCCGGAATAATGCTGGAAAAAATGTACTTGATATTTTAAACAATGTAGTGGGTGTGGAAATTCGAGGTGCAAATGCAAACGCAACTGAATTGAGAGGGACTTATATCCGGGGAGGCAGGGGACGTCAGGTATTAGTTTTAATTGACGGAGTTCCGGTTTCAGATCCAACAGGAATTAACCAGGAATATGATTTGCGGTTATTATCGTTAAATCAAATTGAAAGTATTGAGATTTTAAAAGGAGCATCTTCAACTTTATATGGCTCCGGTGCTACAACCGGCGTTATTAATATTACATTAAAGAGACTATCAAAGAATAAAATTTCAGGGAGTTTTGAAACCAGTTTTGGAACAAATAACGATGGAAATGATACAAATAATCTGCTTTCAAATCTAAGTCAAAATGTTAGTATAGGCGGGGCATTAGGTAAGTTTAACTTTTTAACATCATTCGGATTAACAGGTATAGAAGGGTTATCATCTGCAAAAAGTGATACTCCTGATGAATTTGAGGAAGATTCGTATTATAGTAAAAACGGACTATTAAAATTAGGCTATAATTTTACAAATGCATTCTCTGTTGAAAGTTTTTTAAACTATGATAATTTTGATTATGATTTTGATGCTGCAGCATTTAGCGACGATGATATCAACAATGGAACGACAGGACAAATAAGAATTGGAGTAAAGCCACGTTTCAAATATAACTCAGGAGAAGTGTATTTACTGACTTCTTACAACTATTCTGATAGAAATGTTGATATTTTCAACTCATTCTCAAGTAGTGTTAATAATTATAAATATGAAGGAAAAAGCTACAACGCTGATTTGGTAAATAAGTATAAAATCAATAATTTATTTCAAGTGATTACAGGAGTAAATTATCAAGAGCATTCGAATAAAACAACAAGTATTTGGGGAAATATTGATGAGGAAGCAGCAAATTTCAATATAATCGATCCTTATGCTTCTGTCGTTTATACTTCTGAGTATGGATTAAACGTAAATCTTGGAGGTCGTTTAAATATTCATAGTGAATATGGAAGTAATTTTGTATATGATGCAAATACATCATACAGCATTTTAAGAGATGATAAAATTGCATTAAAAGTGTTAGCTTCTTACAGTTCTGCATTTATAACACCAAGTACTTATCAATTGTTTTCTGTATACGGAAACTTGGATTTAGATCCGGAGACAAGTCAAACGGTTGAAGCCGGTTTAGAATTTAATTATGATAAAAAGCTAACTTTTGAAGCTGTCTTTTTCAATAGAAATGAGGAAGATGCAATTATCTTTCAGAGTTTATCAGCTACTCCTTTTGGAGTATATGCAAATTCGAATGAAACAGTCAGAGTAAGCGGAGTTGAAATGTCAGTAGATGCTAGACCAATTGATATGCTAAGAGTTAATTTAGGATATACATATACAGATAAAGAAACAGATGTAGATTATATTCCTGCACATAAGTTTGTAGGAAGTTTAGAGATAAAACCTTTAAAGAACATATTTGTATCAATTGTTTATAAAAATGTAGGAAATCGTTTGGCTAGCATCTATAATTCGACAACTTTTTCAACAGGAACTATGACTCTGGATAGTTATTCATTATTAGATTTTAATACAAACTACAAATTGTTAAAAGAAAAAGTAACTGTTTTTGGTTCGGTAACCAATCTGTTAAATGAAGATTACAGCGATATCTTAGGATATTCAACTAGAGGAAGAAATTTTAAATTAGGATTACGGTTACAGTTCTAAAAAAACATAAAATTTCCGTTTTAAATAAGGCTATTTATATTAATATTATGAGTAGTTTTATTTTTTATAAGAGCTTTTTAACTTCTTGTTTAATGATTGCAGCAGCAGTTTCCGTAGGACTTTCAATTTGGGAATAATCAATCAATAAATTTTCTCGTAACTCTTTAGCATTATTGCTATTTTCGGCAATATTTCTTATCTTACTTATAATGGCCAATTTAGATCCAACTACAGCTTTCCAGGCGTTCTCATTAATATATAATTGCTGTACTAGATTATGCTCAAACTCTTGTTCTATATTATTAACTAATAAATGAACATAACTATTCGTGTCTTTACCAATTGGATTTACCCGAATCAATAATTTTGCAGGATTAATTCTTTCACAAAAAAGCAACAATCGTTCATATGCTTGAAGTTTTACAGGTAAACTTTCCTTTTTCTTAGTAATAAGAGCTTCAAACTTTCTGTCATTTTCATCTCTATGTAAAAAAGCACTAAATATAAAATAAGCCACTCCTCCTGTAACCAAAGCGGGTAGTGCAAATGCAAGTCCTTCAATTATTTTATCCTCCATGTATGTATCTATAAAAAATTAATTGGTTAAAAAATCTAAAACTGATTGTTTCATTGTTTTTACCTCTAATAACATTCCTCCTTTCATATATAATAAAATCCAGAATGAGAGGGATGGGGCTATGGATTGTTATTACCCACTTTTTTTTCTCCTAAAAAAAGTAAAAACAAGGAAATTCCTTTTGAAAAAAGAAAGATATTTTTCTCTGGTAATTACTTTTATCTGTTTCTGTATATCATAATCTAATGAAGATATTGTACCAATCATCTCTGCTACTTCAGGAATAGTATTGCTACGAACATCCGTATTTATCTTATCACCACATTTGTAGCTTATAGTTCCAATATCATAACTTGAGGAAATGCGGAGTCTAAAAATGGCATCAACATCAGGGTTTTTTAAAACTCTTTCTTCAGTTGATTGAAAAATGAATTTTACAGTTTCTTTAATTTGATTTTTATGTTTTGCTGAAATCTCGACAATTTCTTTAAGAATAACGATATGAGTATCATGCCCGCAAGTATGCATAACATCAACTTCTTTTCCTAAGTAATTTAACTTTACAATAAAGTTAAAAGGAAAGTTATTGCTTTCCATAAAAGAGAAAGCCTCAATATTGACACGAAGTGGAACTCCTTTTAGAATATCAATAACATCTGTTGTTTTTATGATATTTTCCCGGGCTGTAATTCCTGAATTTTTAAGGAGTTTGACATTTTTTTTAGCAGTATTAAATTCTCTGGTCGAGAGCTCCAGATTTTGATGGAAATATCTTTTCCATTTAATAACTTTCTTTTCAATATTTTCAAAATCCTTTGAGAAACCTTGAACAATTATTGAAAAAGAAAGAAAAATGACAAGTGAACTGAAAATTTGTTTTTTCATTATAATATACAAGTCTTTCCAGATTAATGTTAGTTCATAAAACTAAGTCATCCAGAGTAAATATACAATTTGTTTTAAATATTTATTGAAATATATTAACATTGGATTTTGAACAGCTAGTTTTTATGACAGTTTTTTTACACAATTTTTATTTTTTTATTAAATTTGTATATTTACCTCGTGATAAAATATATTTAAGTATACAGATAAAAGAGAATGAAAATGAATTAAGGAAATTTTTTCGTAAATAAAAAAATATCTCCAACCATGGTTTTATCAAAGATATTGCTTTTGATTCAACAGAAAAAAGTGATTTATATCAAAAGTTTAATCTCGTTAAGTATTGTCAACGAATTTTTGAATATTCTATTATAGATATTTTATAGTATATTTTAGCATTTTATAACAATTATAAATAAATAGTTTTTTGAAATTAGCTACATGAAAAAATTATTAAAACTATCAGGAATATTTCTGGTACTCATTATTGTAATAGTAACATTTCTGTACATTAAATATAGCGAACCATTACCCGAAGGAAAATCAGGGGAAGAAGCTGACGCTCTGGCTCATAAAATGTTAAAGGCACTACATCATGAAGCTTATGAAAATGCAGAGGTTTTAGAATGGTCATTTGCAGGCAGAAACACCTATAAATGGCTAAAGCAAGAAAATATTGTTGAAGTATCCTGGAAAGATAACAAAGTCATCTTAAATACTAAAAATCCTGAATTAAGCAAGGCTTATGTAAACGAAAAAATTTCTGACAATAAAGAATTAATAACAAAAGCCATTGATTACTTTAATAATGACAGCTTTTGGTTAGTAGCTCCTTATAAAGTTTTTGATCAAGGATCAGAAAGAAGATTAGTAAAACATAATGACGAAGATGCTCTGTTAGTAACCTATACTTATGGAGGCTCTACACCTGGCGACTCTTATCTATGGATCTTAGATGAAAACGGGTTGCCTGAACATTATAAAATGTGGTCAAAAACTATTCCCATAGGCGGATTAGGAGCTTCATGGAATGACTGGACTAATACTGAAGCCGGAATCAAATTACCTGTTAGCCATAGAATAGACGGTTTAGGATATGAAATTAATATGGGAAGTCCGAAAGCAAGTACCCCAAAATCAGATGATTTAGCAAACAAAATTTTGAACGCAATTCATCATGAAGCTTATAAAAACACAAATCATTTAGAGTGGAGTTTTAGAGGCAAGCGATTTTACAAATGGAATAAAAAAAATCATGTCGTTGAAGTAAAATGGGATACTATTAAAGTTATTTTACATCCTGATAATCTAGAAAAAAGCACTATCTATTTTAATGAAAAACTTTCGGATAGAAAAGAAAAAAAAATAATTAAAAAAGCAGAAGATTTATTTAACAATGATAGCTTTTGGCTGGTAGCACCTCACAAACTTTTTGAACCGGGTATTGTTCGTACACTAAAAAAAGTAAATGGTAAAGATGCTTTATTAGTAAAATATACTATCGGTGGCACCACTCCCGGCGATTCTTATTTATGGATTTTAGATGAGAATTATATTCCTGAAAGCTATAAAATGTACATCCCCAGTATGAAAATAGAAGGGGTCTCTTCTACCTGGCAAAATTGGATTACAACAGAAAGCGGAACCTTATTACCAACCAATCATGTGTTTAGTAATGGGAACATTTTAAGTATGGGAGAAGTGAAGGGATATAATTAATCAATTTAGTTATAGCTAAATAAAACACCTACTTTTGCAATATGCGAGTAGATATAATAACGGTTGAACCTGATTTAATTAAGAGTCCTTTTGAGAACTCTATGTTGAAAAGAGCTATTGATAAAGGACTAGCCGAGGTACATTTTCATAATTTAAGAGAATTCGGAATCGGAAATTACCGTCAGGTAGATGATTATCAGTTTGGTGGTGGTGCCGGAATGGTATTAATGATTGAACCTGTTGCTAAATGTATAGAAGAGTTACAATCCGAACGTACTTACAATGAAATTATATACATGACGCCGGATGCCGCTACATTAAATCAAACTACCGCTAACCATTTATCGCTAAAAGAGAATATTATTGTATTATCAGGACATTATAAAGGAGTCGACCAACGCATACGAGATAAATACATCACCAAAGAAATTTCTATAGGAGATTATGTTTTAACAGGAGGTGAACTTGCAGTCGCTGTTTTATGTGATACGGTAATTCGTTTAATTCCGGGAGTTTTAGGTAATGAAATTTCTGCCCTGACCGATTCTTTTCAGGATAATTTATTATCACCACCAATATATACACGTCCTTCAGAATATGAGGGGATGAAGGTTCCGGAAATTTTGCTTTCCGGAAATTTTCCGGAAATAGAAGAATGGAGATTAGAAAAAGCATATAAGCGTACACAGGAAATTAGACCTGATTTACTCGATGAATAGTTTTATAAAACTAATAAAAAAATATCCTGTACTGATTATTATATCTGGTTTTCATCTATTTAGATTGGCATTGCTTCCTTTTATGGGGTTAATGCCTCAGGATGCCTACTATCATTTTTATGGAGAACATCTTTCATGGTCTTATTTTGATCATCCGGGAATGATTGGCTACATCTTACGATTATTCACATTGGTTTTTGGAAAATCCATAATAGTAGTAAAACTGGCAGACTTTACAATTACCTCATTAATTTTACTGATTTTTTATAAATTATCGAGATGCTTTTTACCTGTCCATAGAGCAAGCAAAGCAATTCTGTTGATTACTTCAACGTTCTTTATATCGATTCTCTCCTTTAATTCGACACCTGATGTTCCTTTATTATTATTTTGGACAATAAGTGTCTTATTTCTTTACAAAGCTGTTTTTGAAGAAAAAAAACTGTTTTGGATATATGCCGGAATTACCATGGGATTAGCATTCAATAGTAAATACACCGCTTTATTATTACAATCAGGATTATTAGTATTTCCTGTGTTTTCAAAAAAATATCGGAAATTATTAATTTCTCCGTGGCTATGGCTATCCATAATCATATCAATATTAATAACTTTCCCTGTATGGTGGTGGAATTATCAACATGGCTTTGCTTCGTTTTTATTTCAATCTTCTGACAGAACAAGTAGTATTTCTGAATTTCAGGTTACTCCTAAATATTTCTTTGGTGCTATAGGGCATCAAATAGCACTCTTATTTCCCTTTTTATTGGGAATTTTGATAACATTTACCTTTAAGTATATTAAGCGATTTGTAATTCATTCTAAGTTACCGGGAAATAAAATTTTATTTCTTCTCGTATTTTTCATCCCTGTATTTGTTGGTTTCTTTTCATTAACACCTGTGTATTGGGTAAAACTGAACTGGATAATGCCTTCTTACATTACAGGAATTATTTTAGCCAGTATATTCATCAATAGAAAGATGTTACAATATCAACTTATATTTTCTATAATTATACACTTACTGGTCAGTATACAAATTCTCTTTTATATCATCCCTGTTAAAAGCGATGATACCTGGGTAGGCTGGGAAGAATTAGCTCATGAAGTCAAAAACCTTCAAAAAAAATATCCGGACACATTTATTTTCTCAAATGACGGTTATAAAACATCTGCTGAATTAAACTTTTTTTTAAAACAAAAGGTGTATGCACAAAATATTATTGGATTATCTGCACTTCATTTTGATTATCTGGGAGACGATTTAAATACACTTAACAGTAAAGATGCTCTCTTTGTAGATTCTGATAAGCATTTTAAAAATGATCAAAAACTAGGATATATTCCTGGAGAGCTAAAAAATAATTTTAATAAAATAAAGGAATTAGAACCTATAATTATTTTCCTTAACGATAAACCTGTAAGAAAATTCTGGATATTCTATTGTACTAATTATCAATATAAAAAATAATTAAATTATTACTTCTATATTTTAAAACAAAAAGATAAATTTGCATTCACAAAATCAACCTCTGACGACAATCGTGAATGTTGATTTGTAAAACCATAAAATTTACAACAATGAATTTAATCAAATTTGTACAAGAAGAATTTGTTACAAAAAATGAACTACCAGAATTCGCAGCTGGAGACACAATAACAGTGTACTACGAAATTAAAGAAGGAAACAAAACACGTACTCAATATTTTAGAGGCGTTGTTATTCAAAGGAGAGGTAGTGGTTTCACAGAAACTTTTACTATTAGAAAAATGTCGGGTACTGTAGGTGTAGAGCGTATTTTCCCAATTAACTTGCCTTCTATTCAAAAGATTGAAGTAAATAAGAGAGGTAAAGTACGCAGATCCAGAATTTTCTATTTTAGAGAACTTACCGGTAAGAAAGCAAGAATTAAAGAAAGAAGAAATTAATAATAAATCATTTAATAAAAACAAAAAAGCGATGTGACTTCAACATCGCTTTTTTATTTGATATTCATTAAAATTTTGAAAAAACTTCAATTAAACATACTTATTAATAAGAATTTGGCATTAAAAAAATCAATGGTAATACTTAAATTTGCATCACTTCAAATTAAATAACCAGATAATTTATGAGTACAACTGAAAAAATTATGTACACAAAAACAGATGAGGCTCCTGCTTTGGCAACTCGTTCGTTTTTGCCAATCGTAGAAGCATACACAAAATCATCTAATATAAAGATTGTTACAAAAGATATATCCTTGACCGGAAGAATTCTGACTAGTTTTTCTGACTACTTAACCGAAGATCAACAAGTAGAAGATGCCTTAGCATTTTTAGGTGAGTTAGCAACAAAACCTGAAGCTAATATTATTAAACTACCAAATATTAGTGCTTCAGTCCCTCAATTAAAAGTTGCTGTTAAAGAATTACAGGCATTAGGTTACAATTTACCTGATTACCCGGAAGAAGTAGAAACTGAAGAAGATAAAAAAGTTTTATCATTATATAATAAAGTAAAAGGTTCTGCTGTAAATCCGGTATTACGTGAAGGAAATTCAGATCGTCGTACACCAAAAGCGGTAAAGAATTATGCAAAAAAGAATCCTCACCCGATGGGTTTCTGGAGTTCAGAATCAAAGTCTCATGTAGCAACAATGGATAATGGTGATTTTGCACATAATGAAAAATCAATAACTGTTCGCGGTGCAACAGACGTAAAGATTGTACATACGGATGCTAATGAAAATGAAACAATATTAAAAGCAAGTATAAAATTGTTGGCAGGAGAAATTATTGACACTTCTGTGATGAATAAAAAAGCATTATTAGCATTTTTAGACAATCAGTTAAAAGATGCTAAAGATAAAGGTGTTTTATTTTCTCTTCACATGAAAGCAACTATGATGAAAGTGTCTGACCCTATTATTTTTGGTTATGCAGTAAAAACTTTTTTCAAAGATTTATTTAAAAAATACGAAAAAACTTTTGAAAAAATCGGAGTTGATGTAAACAATGGTTTTGGAAATTTATTAAGTAAATTAGAAGAAATTTCTACAGAGAAGAAAGGGAAGATTTTAGCTGATATTGATACTATCTACAAAAATAACCCTGATTTAGCAATGGTTAATTCTGACAAAGGAATTACCAATTTACATGTTCCTTCAGATGTGATTATTGATGCTTCTATACCTGCCATGATTCGTACATCGGGTCAAATGTGGAACAAGGAAGGAAAAACTCAGGATACAAAAGCTGTAATTCCGGATAGCTCATACGCTGCATTATATCAGACTACTATTGACTTTTGTAGAAATCACGGAGCATTTGATCCTACAACTATGGGAACGGTTTCTAATGTTGGTTTAATGGCTAAAAAAGCTGAAGAATACGGATCACATGATAAAACATTTGAAATTGCATCAAATGGGAGAGTTTCTCTTATTGATAGTGAAGGAAACATTCTAATTGAACATACTGTAGAACAAGGAGATATATGGAGAATGTGTCAAACAAAGGATGTTCCGGTTCGGGATTGGGTAAAATTAGCGATAACTCGTGCAAAGGCAATGCAAACTCCGGTCGTTTTCTGGTTAGATAAAAACAGAGCTCATGATACAGAATTAATAAAAAAAGTAAATGCATATTTACCAAATTATAATACTGAAGGGTTAGAAATTTTAATTAAATCAGTTTCTGAAGCAACACAATATACCTTAGAGAGAGTAAAAGATGGAAAGGATACAATCTCAGTAACAGGAAATGTATTACGTGATTATTTAACAGACTTATTCCCTATTTTGGAATTGGGAACATCTGCAAAAATGTTATCAATTGTTCCTTTAATGAACGGTGGTGGCTTATTTGAAACAGGTGCCGGCGGATCGGCACCTAAACACGTACAGCAACTTGTTGAAGAAAATCATTTACGTTGGGATTCTTTAGGAGAATTTTTGGCCTTGGCAGTTTCTTTAGAGCATTTAGGAGAAACCAATGGCAACCCGAAAGCGTTGATATTGGCAGAAACTCTGGATAATGCGATTGAGAAGTTGTTAGATAATAAAAAATCTCCTTCAAGAAGAGTTGGTGAATTAGATAACAGAGGAAGTCATTTTTATTTAGCGATGTATTGGGCACAGGAATTAGCCGATCAAACGAAAAATGAAGATTTAAAAAATCAGTTTACCCGGGTTGCAGAAGTAATGCAGGAAAATGAGTCTAAAATTATCAATGAATTAAATGAAGTACAGGGGACATCTATAGATATTGGAGGTTATTATATTCCTGACGATGAATCAGCTAACGGATTTATGAGACCAAGTATTACATTAAATAAGATTTTATCAGAAGTATAAAAATCATTTGAAATTGATTAAAACCGGAAAATTTTTCTTCCGGCTTTTTTGAAGCCTCTTTTTCTTGTCTTTTACAAAAAATAATATATTGTAAATTTGAACCATGGATTTTATCAAAACTACTGAACAGGATTCTTTGTATAATAATCTTGAGAAAATGAGTATTCAGGAATTGTTAAGTAATATTAACAATGAAGACAAAACAGTTCCGTATGCTATAGAAAAAGCAATTTCTCAAATTGAGAAGTTAGTAGAGATTATTGTTGATAAATTAAAAAGCGGAGGACGTCTTTTTTATATTGGAGCAGGAACAAGTGGACGATTAGGGATTGTAGATGCTTCTGAATGCCCTCCGACTTTTGGAGTATCTTATGATTTAGTGATTGGTTTGATTGCAGGGGGAGATGTTGCGATAAGAAAGGCAGTTGAATTTGCAGAAGATTCTAAAGAGCAGGGCTGGAAAGATTTAAAAGAATATAATGTTTCTGAAAATGACGTAGTGATAGGCATTGCAGCGTCGGGAATGACTCCGTATGTAGTTCATGCCTTAAAAAAATGTAATGAAGAGAATATTGCTACAGGCTGTATTACCTGTAATGTTGGAAGTCCGCTTGCCTTAATCGTTAAGTATCCGATTATAGTAATTGTAGGATCGGAATTTGTCACAGGGAGTTCGCGAATGAAAGCAGGAACAGCTCAAAAATTGGTATTGAATATGATATCTACAGTAACCATGATTAAACTGAATCGTGTAAAAGGAAATAAAATGGTAGATATGCAATTATCAAATGATAAACTCGTAGAAAGAGGTAAAAAAATATTAGTTTCTGAATTAAATATAAACAAAAGTATTGCAAATGACTTATTAAAGCGATATGGTAATGTCAGAGAAGCAATAAAAAAATATAAAAAGCATGAGTAAATCACACGAAAAACTAATAAGGAAACTTTTGGTTTTAGTACTATTATTAATTGTTTCTCCTTTAGTGTTAAGTTTAGCTTTCAGAGTACATAAAATTTATACAGACGCTTCGGTAATCATAGCATACTTATTATTATTAACAAGTTTATTTTTAATTTTGTTTACTGTTTATTTTGGGTTGAAAACATTTAAATTACTTTTAAGTATTTTATTTAATAATTAAAATTGATAACAAAAAATACTATAGAAAGATTAAAGAAATGGGAATATTGGCCATCATCGATGTTCTACATCCCAAATCTTCCTTATGCTTTTTATTTAGCAATTAAAGCAAGGCATCTTGCCTTTTTTAGTGCTGCAAACCCAGCTATAAAAAGCTCCGGAAATGGAACTGAAAGTAAATATCAAACAATTCAATTGATTCCTGAAAAATACAGACCAAAATCTATCTTAATAAAATCTGACACGAATTTCGAAATAGTTATACAGAAAATTGACGAAGCTGACATTCAATATCCTTTAATAGCAAAACCAGATATTGGTTTTAGAGGCTTATTAGTTAAAAAAATTGATTCAAAAGATGAATTGGAGAGTTATTTAAAAAATTATCCTATTGATATAATCATTCAGGAATTCCTTAACTATGAAAATGAATGTGGAATATTCTATCACAGAAAGCCCGGCAGACATTTAGGTTATATAAGCTCTGTTACTTTAAAAAGATTTATAACTGTTGAGGGAAATGGAAAATCTACTTTAAGAGATTTAATTTTAAAAAACAGCAGAGCTAGAATATTTAGCAGTTTATTTGAGGAGCTTCATTTAAAAGATTTGAATGATATTCCCAGTCAGGGCAAGCAATTTAAACTAACTGCAATAGGGAATCATTCTAAAGGGACTCAGTTCGTCAACGGGAATCATTTAATCACAAGGAAATTGGAACAAATCTTTGACAGATTAAGTAAATCTATTGATGGTTGGTACTACGGAAGAGTTGATATAAAATACAATTCATTCGATGATTTAGAAAATGATACTGATTTTAAAATACTAGAAATTAATGGAATTATTGCTGAACCAACTCACATATATGATGCTAAAAAATATTCGTATTTTAAGGCATTAAAAACTATTAGAAACCATTGGAAATCATTATTTTATATTTCTATAGAAAATCATAAAGCTAATAAAATTCCGTATGAAAGTGCTAAAAAATTTATCTATGAGATGTTTCAATTAAAAAAATACATTTCATCTATAAAAAAACTCCGGTAAACGATTTAATTTAACTATAAAACGATAGGTAAATAAGTTTTTAGAGGAGTATTTATTGGGCATATTCGTGAGAAAATAACTAACAGTCCAGAAATTGAAAGACCAATCAAAGAAGTGCATCAGGAAAAAGGAGCTTGAAAATCTGAATAATAATATAAATCGAACCGGCTTATATCCCTGTTTACGGTTAGAGGACGGCTGACAAATTAATGCTTTTCACAATTTTAGGAGTAGTTGGGTTATAACCAAAATCTGCATCAGGCAATTTTACACCTAATTTTTCAATAATAAATCCAATACTAGCATAATGATGGATAGTATGGCTATGAGCTTGAATTAAAGCACTACCCAATGTGTAATTTGTTGTTATTTCTCCTGTCCCCAAATCATCAGTTACTTTGATAATCTTATCAAAATCAACATCTTTAATTGTGTTTAGCTTTTCAATAATCTCATTAAAATAATTAATTCCTGATTCTGTTTTAATTTGAGCTAATTCATTTCGTTCTCTGTCAGAAAAATCAATCTCTCCTTTATCTAATCCCTTAAAAATACATGAAAAAACATCTAGAATATGTCTCATATTATTGCCTATACTGGAATAGTAAGGAGGCACAGTACAGTCACTATACTGCTTGTCTGAGATAGTATTTAGTAGTTTAACACCTCTTTGAAGGTTTTTCTTTATAGCATCAATCATTAATCAAAAGTCTTAATAATTTTCCAATCTCAAAAATTAATTTTGAAATAATTTTCGTTTGTTTACCTCTTAAAAAATTAAATATCGTATATAATTATATTTAACAAAGCTGAGTTATATCATTATATAGTTTAAATAATCTAAAAGTAGGTTTGGTATATAATTTGTACGCGGTAAATAGGTTTACTGTAAAGAAATTCCCCGGCACTCTGCTTCAGGATTTAGCTGAAAATTTTCAAAAGGTATAGTTGTATTGGCTATGAATAGTTGCGTGAATTTTAAGACTTTCGGTAACTTTTCAAAGTAACTAAAATTGGCAATTATAACCATTGATGTAAAACGTTATTTATTTAAAGGATTACCATTTTTTCAGTATGAATTAACTTATAAACCATTGTTATTTCTGTTTTTACTTTTAAAAATAATTCATTTTCTTCCAAATCGATTAAATCTCTGCTTACAGTTTGTCCAGCAACTTCATGTCTTTCGGAATATATTGGAACAGTTATTTTAGCTTTTGGTTTATAGTAAATAACCAAGCAAATCAACCAAAAGTCTTTATTTTTGAAAATGTAAAAAGTTCGATAAATCACGATAAAGGCAATACTTTTGAAACGATTAAAGCAACATTTGATGAATTAAGATGTAAATTATTTCTGTCAAGTAATGAACGCCAAGAATTATGGAATGGCACAGCATCGCGAAAAAATATTTGTAGCTGAGTTTAAAGATAAATTAATCTGTTTCGAGTCTCCCGAACCTACCGAGTTGGAGTGTAAAATGCAAGATTTCTTTGAAGATTACGCAAACAGCAAATACTATCTTAAATAAAAAGGAGTCAAATTTGTAACTTATCGAAGATGACCTATTTAAAATTGGAATTAGTAATGACAAATTACTCAGTCATTTACCGAGTGAAGGGCGTGAAAAATATTTGGAATATCCTCGAACTGAGTTATTGAAAAGATAAAAAATACTGCATAACAATGATAACCATTGCACAAGTCTCTAACTTTTAGAAAAGACACTTGTTTTTAAGTCTTTTTACGAGTCTTTATTTTTTGAGTTTTGCTTTTTTAGGGTAAAATATTAGCAGTTTATAGTAGTTGATTCTTGGTTTGGGAAGCTCAATATTTCTAAAAACCGAATTTTATTTTGACCAAATCTTTACAGATATTAATTACTTATACTAAAAAAGTAATTAATTCATCTATACAATCCAGTAAAAACCCATTTATATTCGGATTACAAAACAGCGGATAGGATATATAGATAAGGTAAAAATCAAATCTGATTTGTAGTCATATCAGGGCGAAACATATGAATTCTTGTATCGATGTTTTTGATATTTTTTCCATAAGTTATAATATATGAGAAATTTATATCAGAATTGGTGTAATTTAAAGAAATAGAGTTAAGAAAACTTGCTATTCCTGGATAAGTCACATTTGTGAGCAGATAATTGTTTTTATGTTAACTATTCTCTTTATGTTTTAAAGAAGTTTTTTATTTTAAAGTTCCTAGATATCGTTCGGCATCTAAAGCTGCCATACAACCTGTTCCGGCAGCAGTAACTGCTTGTCTGTATTCTTTATCCTGAACATCACCGGCGACAAATATACCAGGGATGTTTGTTTTTGTAGATTTTCCTTTGGTAATTAAATACCCGGCATCATCCATATCTAAAACTCCTTTAAATAATCGAGTGTTTGGAGTATGACCAATAGCAATAAAGACACCATTTACAGGGATATCAATTTTATTTTCCGTTTGGTTATTAAAAGTTCTAACACCTTCTACAACATTATTTCCTAATATTTCTTCTACCTCAGTATTAAAAATAACTTCAATATTTTCTCTTCTATTGACTCTATGTTGCATTGCTTTAGAAGCTTTCATGAAATCTTTACGAACTAACATAGTTACTTTTTTACAGATATTGGCAAGGTAGGTTGCTTCTTCTGCAGCAGTATCTCCTGCACCCACTACAACTACATTTTGATTTTTATAAAAGAAACCATCGCAAGTAGCACAGGCAGAAACACCTCCGCCAATTAAGCGTTGTTCGCTATCTAAACCTAAGTACTTAGCCGTTGCTCCGGTAGAAATAATTACTGTTTCAGCTTCTAACTCGGTAGATTCATCTACAATCACTTTATGAATTCCTCCTGTTTCATTCGAAAAATATACTTTCGTAACCATCCCAAAACGAACTTCTGTACCAAAACGTTCAGCTTGATTTTTTAAATCCTCCATCATAGCAGTACCGTCGGTGCCATTAGGATATCCGGGGAAATTATCAACTTCAGTAGTCGTTGTTAATTGACCACCCATTTGAGTACCCATGTACATTACAGGTTTCATATCTGCTCTGGATGCATAAATAGCAGCTGTGTATCCAGCGGGGCCGGAACCTATTATTAAACATTTTATTCTTTCAACACTACTTGACATTGGGCATTTCTTTTATAGAATACAAATGTAAATTAATTTTTTGAGTTATATCTTTAGTTTATCTACTATTTAAGGATGATAAGCAGGGTTGGTATTTATCATTCTTTTATATTATCACATTTTATCTGAATTGATGGTAAAATGGAAGATGGGCCTTTAATTTTAAAGAAGGAATTTTTAAGTTTCTTTTTTAAAATTACTTTGTATAGGACTTATAATATCTACATGGCTAAATGCAATTGCTCCTCTGACAACTGCATTAATATTCGATTTCAATGCTTCAATAAGCTGTTTCTTTAATTGGGATTTGTGATAAATTAAACTAACTTCTCTGGCTGGAGGGGGGGTATTAAATTCTCTTAAATGTTTTTTATCTTTTTCGCTTAAATCGAGCGTATTTAAATAGGGAAGTAAGGTCATCCCCAAACCATCTTTAGATAATTTTATTAGCGTATCAAAACTTCCACTTTCTAAGTAAAAGCGTCTGTTTTTTTCTTTTTTATTCATTTTACATAAATTAATAACACTATTTTTAAAACAATGTCCATCTTCTAGTAATAAGATGTTTTCGAGCTCTAAATCATCTACGTCTAATTTCGATTTTTCAAATAATGGATGGTCATTAGGGATTAATCCGACAAAAGGCTCGTAATATAATACATGTTCTTTAATTGCTTCGTTCTCTAACGGAGTCGCAGCGATTGCTACATCGATATATCCATCAGTTAATTTTCTGATAATTTCATCGGTCGTTAATTCTTCTATAATTAACTGAACCCCAGGATATGTCTTTATAAAGTTATTTAAAAACATGGGTAGTAATGTGGGCATAATGGTAGGAATAATACCTAACTTAAATTTACCTCCTATATATCCTTTTTGCCGATGAACAATATCAATGATTCGATTACTCTCATCAACAACTATTTTTGCTTGGTTTATTATTTTTTCCCCTATCGCAGTTAGTTCAATAGGTTTTTTAGAACGATTAAATATCTTAGCATCTAATTCTTCTTCTAATTTTTGTATCTGCATACTTAAAGTAGGTTGCGTAACAAAACAATGCCTTGAAGCAATAGTAAAATTTTTATGCTCTGCAACTGATAATGTATACTTTAGCTGTGTAATAGTCATTTATAATAATTTTTGATAAATATATTAAAAATTATTATTTATATTGATAGTGTTTAATGCTATTTTAAAGAATCCGGAAAAATGACAAAAACAATAGTTTAGGGAAATATTAATAAATAATATTCTTTTAAAATTGTAATTTTGGAAAAATTTTTAACTAATTATTATAAACCAAATTAAACAATGAAAAAATTAATCGTATTATCGATACTTACTTTGACAGTGATATCGTGCAGAAATGAACCTAAAAAAGAGGTTGAAAATCAACCAAAACAAGAACAGGCAAAAAAACAGAATCAGTTTCCGGAGGCTTTAGCAGATGTTTTTGAAAATCACGGAGGAATTGATGCCTGGAGAAAAGCAAAAACAATGTCGTATAAAGTAAATGAAGAGGATCATACGATTGACTTACATTCCAGAAAAACTGTAGTAAATGCAAAAAATTTTTCATTAGGATATAATGGTAAAAATGTCTGGTTAAGCCAAAAAGATTCAACAGCATTTAAAAGCAATCCTGAATTTTACTACAATTTATATTTTTATTTCTATGCGATGCCTTTTGTTTTAGCAGATGATGGAATTATATACTCTGAAGCTGATTCTTTAGAATTTGAAGGAATACAATATCCCGGATACAAAATAGCCTATGAACCGAATACAGGGATTTCTCCGGATGACAATTATTTTGTGTACTACCATCCGGAAACAAAAGAAATGACCTGGTTAGGATATACAGTAACCTATTTTTCTAAAAAACCATCAGATAAATTTAACATCATACGATATAATGATTGGGAAAATGTTAACGGTTTCTTATTACCAAAATCAATAATCTGGTACAAGAAAGATGATAACGGAGTTCCTACAGAACCCGATGGTAAGCCATTAGTTTTTTCATCAGCATTGATTACGCAGATTCCGCCGGATGAGGGTATTTTCGAAAAACCAGGCAATTAATAATCAAAAACATCTGTTAATATGAGTAAAAAGTATATATGGAAGAAAGAGTACACACTGATTTTGGTAGTCAATTTACTCTACATTGTCATTTTTTTAGTTATTACCAACGTATATACTAAATAACATACTCATGCAAACTTTAGATTGGGTTGTACTTTCTGTTACTTTACTGTTTATTGTCCTTTACGGAATCTGGAAAACAAGAGGAAGTAAAGATGTGAAGCAGTATATAAAGGGAGGAAACGAAGCAAAGTGGTGGACTATCGGTTTATCAGTCATGGCAACACAAGCTAGTGCCATCACTTTTTTATCTACACCCGGACAAGCTTTCCATAGTGGGATGGGGTTTGTTCAATTTTACTTTGGATTACCCATTGCTATGGTAATTATTTGTTTGGTGTTTATCCCTATTTACCATAAGCTAAATGTTTATACGGCTTATGAATATTTAGAAAGTAGATTCGATTTAAAGACAAGAACACTTACCGCCATACTTTTTTTAATTCAAAGAGGATTGGCAGCAGGAATTACCATTTTTGCACCTGCTATTATTTTATCAGCGGTGTTGGGTTGGGATTTAATTACCTTAAATATAATTATAGGCTTTCTAGTTATTATTTATACCGTTAGCGGTGGTACCAAAGCAGTAAGTGTTACTCAGAAACAACAAATGGGAATTATTTTTCTGGGAATGTTTATAACTTTTTATTTAATTCTTCAATATTTACCTGATGAAATTACATTCTCCAGAATACTAGAAATTGCAGGAACCAGTGATAAAATGAAAGTACTTAATTTTTCCTGGGATTTGAATAACAGATATACTGTCTGGACAGGTTTTCTGGGAGGAACTTTTTTAATGTTATCCTATTTCGGGACAGATCAAAGTCAGGTACAACGCTATTTATCGGGAAAATCAGTTCGTGAGAGTCAATTAGGGTTAATCTTTAACGGATTGTTAAAAGTACCGATGCAGTTTTTTATCCTGTTAGTTGGAATAATGGTATTTGTATTCTATCAATTTAATCATTCACCTTTAAATTTTAATCCGAAAGCAAAAGAAGCGATTATACATTCTGAATTTGTTAATGAATATACGGATTTAGAAAAAAGACATAAAGAAATTGAACTGGAAAAGAAAACTATTCTTTTAAGTAGAATTACAGCTTCTGATAAGACGAGACTAAAGGCATTAAATGAAGAAGATAGATCAGTAAAAGAAGAAGCAAAAACTATTATAAAAAAATCAGATATTACTGTAGAAACAAATGATAAAGACTATGTATTCATTCATTTTATTTTAAATAATTTACCTAAAGGGCTTATCGGTTTGTTGCTGGCAGTAATATTATCGGCAGCAATGTCTTCTACTGCTTCGGAATTAAACGCTTTGGCATCAACTACTGCAATCGATTTATATAAGAGAAATCAGACAAAAGAGAAGAGTGAGGAACATTATGTAATCATATCTAAGTGGTTTACATTGGGGTGGGGTGTATTGGCCATTCTGGTAGCCTGTGTTGCTAATTTATTTGACAACTTAATTCAGCTGGTAAATATTATTGGTTCTATTTTCTATGGAAATGTACTGGGAATTTTCTTATTAGCATTTTTTATAAAGGTTGTAAAATCGAATGCGGCATTTACAGGAGCAATTATCACACAAATAATTATATGCCTGATTTATTATTTTGGAATTTTCAGGTTAGAACAACAAGATTCAGAACCAATAATAAGTTATTTATGGTTAAACTTTTTAGGATGTGTTCTAGTTACTTATATTTCTCTGTTGTTTGAAATTAAATCTAATAACACAAAAACTAAATTCGTAATTCTTTTGATAACATTAGGGATTTTAAAAATAATTTTTGATTTATTTCAATCTGAACCTTTAAATATTTTTCATGTACTGTTTCTTATAGTTATGTTTATTTTGGCAGGCATATTTAATCACAAATCTCTTGATGATTAAGAAATAAAATAAACGGAATTTGATAATTTCAAAAAAACTTAATCGCTCTTTATCTGCTATGAAAACGATTTCCGTTTAAAATTTTAAACTCAATAATACTTAAATTGATAATCAATATGATTTTGATATTGTAAATCAGATGGTTACTATTTATTTTTATAGATAATCACTTTTTCCTCGAACAACCAAATAAACGTTTCTCTTCAATAATATCAGAAATACCAGTCGGTAACATTTCTTGCCAACCATTTTGCCCTTCCTGAATCATTTTGAGTACTTTTCTTGAAAAAATAGATAAAATTTCAGTATTAAAGTCCTCAATATCAACTAATCGACCATTAACTTTAAAGAACTTGTATAGCTCTTTAATTCTGGGATGCACCTTTAAATTACCTGAGTTAATATACTTACCCGTTTCTGTATCTTTATAAGGATACATATAAATTTTAAGATCTTTATAGAATAGTTTTCCGAAAGCTTCCAGAATACCACCGCTTATATCACGGTAATATTTTTCATCAAAAATCTGTATTAGGTTATTTATTCCCATAGCTAAAGCCATACGTTCTTTCGTAAACTCACTAAAATACTCTACCAATCTAAAGTATTCCTGATAGTTGGTAATCATTACATTTTGACCTAAAGCACATAATAATTCTGTTCTATCTAAGAAGTCTCGTTCATTAATTTCACCTTCCGCCCGTAAGTTACTTAAGGTAATTTCAAAGATGATTTGTGTTTTCTCAGGATTCACTTTTTTCTCTTGTAAGAATAAGTTTTTTGACTTTTCATACATGTCCATATTAACTTTAGTTACAGGTCTGAAACTACCCCTTAAGGCAAGAATATTTTTTTTGTATAAAATTTGTGCAGGTAATAAATTATTCCCATCAGAATCAAACATCACGGCATTTGTCATTTCATTTTTAACAAGTTGTAAACTCATTAGGCGGTTATCAACATACATAAAACGAGGTCCCGAGAAATTAATCATATCAATTTCTAACTTATCCTTGCCAATATTATCGTAAAAAGATTTTAAAAGTTCTTTAGGGTTGTCATTTAAATAAAACGCCCCATAAATTAAATTTACCCCTAATACTCCCAGTGTTTCTTGCTGTAGTCGAACATCTGTTTCTTTAAATCGAAGATGTAAAATGATTTCATTATAATCTTCTAAAGAATCTAATTGAAAACGAATACCGACCCATCCATGACCTTTAAATTTTTTAGTGAAGTTAATAGTTGCCACGGTATTTGCATAACTAAAAAATAACTTATCAGGGTGTTTTTGACGATCTAACCGATCTTCAATTAAGTTCATTTCGTGTCGAAGCATTCTCTTTAAACGAGATTCAGTAACATAACGTCTATCTGCTTCAATTCCATAAATAGCATCAGAGAAATCTTTATCATAAGCACTCATTGCTTTGGCAATAGTACCCGAAGCACCACCGGATCTAAAAAAATTCCGTACCGTTTCTTGTCCGGCACCAATTTCAGCAAATGTTCCGTAAATATTTTCATTTAAGTTAACTCTAAGTGCTTTATTTTTAGTGGAAGGTACACTACTTATTTTTTGATCTCCTTTTAAGATAATAGCCATTTTACATGATTTTGTTTATGTAAAACAAATGTACTGAAAATAGAAAGTATCAGTCAATTTTTATCTTATTTTTGTCCTGTTAATGGATATTAAAAAACAATTAAAGATAACTTTCTTAGGTACAGGAACTTCTACAGGAGTCCCTGTCATTGCGAGCAAAAATCCGGTTCGTTTTTCAGACGATAAAAGAGATAAAAGACTACGCTCTTCTATTGTATTTTCCTGGGGTAAAATTAATTATGTGATTGATTGTGGTCCTGATTTTAGACAGCAAATGATTCGGGCAAGTATAGAATCGATTGAAGGGATTTTTTTCACACATGAACATGCTGATCATATTGCAGGGTTAGATGAAATCAGACCTTACTATTATCAAATGGGACCTGTTCCCGTTTATTCTAACGCTCGTGTTTTGAGTTCATTACAAAAACGTTATGAATATATTTTTGCTAAAGAAAATAGATATTCTTCTGCACCGGAAGTAGTTCCAACACTAGTTTCTGAAGCCGATATTTTAAAGTTTCATGGGGTTCAGATTACTCCAATTAAAATAATGCATGGCGATTTACCAATTTTAGGATATCGTTTTGGAAATGCAGCTTATTTGACAGACGTTAAAACAATACCGGAGAAAGAAAAAAGAAAACTACAAAATTTAGATGTCTTAATTACCACAGCATTACGGATTAAGAATCATAAAACTCACGCCACATTAGATGAAGCATTGAAAGTGGTGGAGGAATTAAAGCCTAAAAGAGCTTACTTTAGTCATATTAGTGAATTATTGGGGTTTCATGCTGAGGTAGAGAAAGATTTACCGGAAAATGTTTTTTTAGCATATGATGAGTTAGAAGTTGAGGTGAATTCTTTTGGTAGTGATTAAGTACGTCGATATTATCTAAAAACTCCCATTAAGTTTATATATTTATTTCATGCAAAACATATAAACGGACAGATAAAAGAGATCGGGAGGGAGTGAATTAAAAAAACAAAACGATTGTGATATCAATATATTGAATATCAATAAATAAAATATTTTATTAATTATTCTTTTTCATACTCTTTCATTAATTCTGTTTTATTGAACTTCAAATTGTTACAATAGAATTATTTTTCTCAAATATTTTTTCATGGTTTCTCTCTCCAGAATTTACCATTTCAGCAAAATTAGACTTAAAAGTTTATGCTACTACATTTATATGCAAGTCTATCGTATGCCACAATTTGTATTACCTTTTAATTCCAAATAATAGCAACTAATTTCTTTTGACAGAATTTATAAGACTCGAATGCTTGCTTTAATCCAAAACCTCAGTATGCATCTTCATGAATCATTTTAACAGCTCTGCCACTAGGTTCGTTTTGATTTCTGAAACCCTCATCCCAAGCCAAAGCAACAGGCGTACTACAGGCAACAGATGGTACAGAGGGGACCGTTAATGCTGCTGTTTCACTTGGGAAATACTCTTCAAAAATTGAACGGTAATAATATTCTTCTTTTGCTCTTGGTGTTTGAACAGGGAATCTATGATGTGCATTTTGAATCATCTCATCGGTTACTTCTTTTTCTGCCAATTCTTTTAAAGTATCAATCCAATTATACCCCACACCATCAGAAAATTGCTCTTTTTGTCTCCAGACAACACTTTCCGGTAAGTAACTCTCAAAGGCTTTACGTAATACCCATTTCTCCATACGTTCCCCATTAATCATTTTATCATCAGGATTAATTCGCATAGCTACATCCATAAATTCCTTATCTAAAAAAGGAACACGACCTTCAATTCCCCAGGCCATTAAACTTTTATTTGCCCGCAAACAATCATATTGATACAATTTATTCAGTTTACGTACTGTTTCCTTGTGAAACTCTTCAGCATCCGGAGCCTTATGAAAATATAAGTAACCTCCAAATATTTCATCGGCACCTTCACCAGATAATACCATTTTAATTCCCATTGATTTAATAACTCTGGCCATTAAATACATGGGAATTGATGCCCTAATGGTAGTAATGTCATATGTTTCCAGATTATAAATAACATCACGTACAGCATCTATCCCTTCCTGAATGGTAAACGTAATTTCATGATGAATAGTTCCAATATGCTCTGATACTTTTCTAGCAGCTATCAAATCAGGAGACCCTTTAAGTCCGATGGAAAAAGAATGTAACTGCGGATACCATGCTTCTTCCCGGTTATCACTTTCAATTCTTTTCGATGCGTATTTTTTTGCAATAGCAGAAGTAATTGATGAATCTAATCCGCCTGATAAAAGAACACCATAAGGTACATCACTCATTAATTGACGATGAACAGCAGCTTCTAGAGCATCTCTTAATTCATCGATACTGGTTTTAGTTTCTTTAACGGCTTCGTATTCCATCCAATCTCTAGAATACCAACACTGTAAACCATCTTCTCTAGTATAATAATACCCGGGAGGAAAAACTTCAATTTTGTTGCAAACTCCTTCTAAAACCTTTAACTCCGAAGCTACATAAAAAGTACCTTTTTTATCCCAACCCATGTATAGTGGAATAATTCCCATATGATCTCTGGCAATTAGGTACTCATCAGTTTTAGCATCGTAAATAGCAAAACCAAAAATTCCGTTTAAATCGTCTAAAAATTCAATCCCTTTTTCTTGATACAAAGCAATAATCACTTCGCAATCAGACTTCGTTTGAAATTCAAACGTTCCATCGAATTGTTTACGTAATTTCTGGTGGTTGTATATCTCTCCATTTGCAGCCAAAACAAACCTTCTATCTTTACTAAATAAAGGTTGTTGCCCGGAAGTTGGATTGATAATAGCTAACCGTTCATGAGCCATAATTGCTTTATCGTCAGTATAAATTCCACTCCAGTCCGGACCTCTGTGACGAATTTTTTTAGACATCTCAAGAATCTGAGGTCGTAATGTTCCAGATTTTTCTTTTAAATCAAACGTACATACAATTCCACACATACTATTTTTATTTTTATTGAATGAATTTACTTTTAATCAGAATTCAAATTACTTAAATATAGTTTTTAATTAAAATAATATATATATAATTAGTTTTAATTTTGTATATTTTAAGTATTTTTCATTTTAAAAATAAACTATCTGATCGTATTTACCGGTATTAAATTAAAATTTGATATTTTTTAAGGTAGTAATGATAATTTTTACCGAAAAATAAAAAAGTGAAATAATATTTGTTTAGAATGAAATGACTTTTTAAATTTGTTTTAAATGAGAATTATACAATTAAATAACTGGTGGAGGACAGCTCTTAACTTGCGTTAGTGAGACCATCTTGATTATATATTAAATAATAACTGAAAAGGCTTATCTCACGATGAGCTTTTTTTATTGACTAAAGACTAATGAAACCATTACAATTTAAGACACTTTGTAAAGAAAATATTGCAGATACGATAACTCCGGCAGGATTATATCTCCGTTTAAGAGATAAGTATCCAAACACATTGTTATTAGAAAGTTCCGATTATCATAGTAAAGAAGAAAGTTTCTCCTTTATATGTATTGAACCTGTTGTTTCTTTTAAAGCAGATAAAAATGAATTTTCAGTGTTTTTAAAAGATAAAGAAATTGAAAAAAATACAATTAACAGGAATTTCAATGAGTTATTTAATAGGTTTATCCAATTAATAAATTTAGATTGTGATGAAAAGTTAAAAACTTTCAACGGGTTGTACGGGTATACTACTTATGATAGCGTTCAATATTTTGAAACAATTAAACTACATAACCCGGATGCCCCATCTGCAATTCCAATGATGCAGTATAGTTTTTATCGTTTCATTATTGCAATCAATCATTTTAATGATGAAATGCAACTGATTGAAAATTTGGAAGAAGGAGAGTTATCCGGATTAGCAGAAATTGAAACTATCATTGAAACACAAACATTCAATACACAAAAATTTGAAAATCAAGGAGAGGAAACCTCGAATGTTACCGGCGAAGAATTTATTGAAAATATAAAGAAAGCAAAAGCACATTGTCAAAGAGGAGATGTATTTCAGTTAGTATTATCACGTCAATTTCAACAACAATATAAAGGAGATGAGTTTAATGTATATAGAGCCTTACGTTCTATCAATCCCTCACCATATTTATTCTATTTCGATTATGGAAACTTTAAATTAATGGGATCCTCACCGGAAGCACAGATTAAAATTAACAAAGGAAAAGCCATTATCAATCCGATTGCAGGAACATTCAGAAGAACTGGTAATATGGCAGAAGATATTGAGCTAGGGAAAAAACTTTCTGACGATAAAAAGGAAACAGCAGAACATGTAATGTTAGTTGATTTGGCAAGGAACGACTTAAGCAAACATGCAAATGATGTTACTGTTGAAGTTTTTAAAGAAGTACAGTATTTTAGTCATGTAATTCATTTGGTATCAACTGTACAAGGACAACTAAAAGAAGATTCCATAAGAACTGCAGGAGATACATTTCCGGCAGGAACATTGAGCGGAGCACCGAAATACAGAGCCATGGAACTGATTGATAGATACGAAAACCAATCAAGAGGATTTTATGGAGGAGCAGTAGGAATTATGGGATTAAACGGAGATGTAAATTTAGCGATTGGAATTCGATCTTTTGTGAGCAAGAATAATGTATTGTATTATCAGGCAGGAGCAGGAATTGTAATCCATTCCAATGAAGAAAGTGAACTCCAAGAAGTAAATAATAAACTGACGGCATTAAAGAAGGCTTTAATTTTAGCAGAAAAAATATAAAAAAGTTAGAAAATAAAAAGTTACGATGTTATAAAGTTGACTATTAAGGATCTTTACAATTTTTAAACTTTAAATTACCGAACTTTTAAGCTGATAGAAAATGAACATATTAATATTAGACAATTACGATTCGTTTACTTACAATTTGGTACACATGGTTGAAAAAATTACCGATAAACATCCAGATGTGTACAGAAATGATGAAATTACGATAGAAAGAGCAGGAGATTATGATTTAATAATGTTGTCACCGGGTCCGGGAATTCCGAATGAAGCAGGAATTTTAAAAGAAATAATTAAAACCTATGCGGGAAAGAAACCAATTTTTGGCGTTTGTTTGGGTTTACAGGCAATTATTGAAGTTTTTGGAGGTAAAATTATCAATATGAATGAAGTATTTCACGGAGTAGCAACAGATATGAAAGTAATAAAACCGGAATCTGTAATTTTTGAAGAAATTCCGGAAACGTTTCCGGCCGGTCGTTATCATTCATGGATTGCTTCCGGTAAAGATTTACCATCAGAATTAGAAGTAACAGCAGTAGATGAAGAAGGCGGAATTATGGCAATTCGTCATACAAAACACCAAATTAGTGCAGTACAATTCCATCCGGAAAGTATTTTAACTGAAGTAGGAGAGCAATTGGTTCGTAATTTTATAAACAGTGTGAAATAAACTTACAAAGTTAGAAATGTAAAAAAATTAAAAGTGAATTGTGATTATTCCAACTATTCAACCTTCAAACAATTATCATGAAAGAGATTTTAAATAACTTATATCAACATAAAAAACTGACAAAGACAGAGGCAAAAAAAATTCTCATTGACATCTCAAATTCAGTCTATAACGATGCTCATTTAACTTCTTTTTTGACGGTATTTATGATGCGTCCGATAACAGTGGAAGAATTATCCGGATTTAGAGAGGCATTATTAGAATTAGCCATAAAAGTTGATTTATCAGAATTTAATACCATTGATATTGTAGGTACAGGAGGAGATGGAAAAGATACTTTTAATATATCTACATTAACCTCATTTGTAGTTGCCGGAACTGGTCAGAAAGTAGCTAAACACGGAAATTATTCGGTATCTTCTAAATCAGGTTCATCAGATATACTAGAGAGTTTCGGATATGAATTTACAAATGATGAAGGCGTTTTAAAATCTCAGTTAGAAAGAGCAAATATTTGTTTTCTGCATGCACCCAAATTCCATCCGGCAATGAAGGCAGTCGGACCAACAAGAAAAGCTTTAAAACTAAAAACATTCTTTAATATGTTAGGTCCGTTGGTAAACCCAGGTTTTGCACAAAATCAACTGTTAGGTACTTTTAATTTAGAAGTGGCAAGGCTATATAATTATATTTTACAAGAGGAAGACACAAATTATGGAGTTGTCCATACCTTAGACGGATATGATGAAATATCATTAACAGGCAGTTTCAAATTATTTACAAAACAAGGAGAGCAATTAATCACTCCGGAAGATTTTGGAATGCAAAGAGTTGAACAAGTTGATGTTTACGGTGGAAACTCTGTTGAAGAAGCTACAAAAATTTTTAAAACAATTTTAAACGGAGAAGGAACAGAAGCTCAGAATAATGTGGTGCTTACTAACGCATCTTTTGCTCTAACCATTATAGATTCTGATAAAGATTTTTTCAGTGCTTTTGAAGAATCGAGAGAATCATTATTTGGGGGGAAAGCTAGAGAATCTTTACAAAAACTGATTACAAATTACTGATTAATATAGACTTTTTAGAATCAAAGCAGAAAATTTGTAATTCCTAATTCAGAACTCATTATTTAAAATATGACAATTTTAGAAAAAATAATAAACTTTAAAAAGCAGGAAATAGCAAAAATAAAAACTGAAGTCCCTGTGAAGAAATTGACAGAAAGCCCTAAATTTAAACGAACATCTATTTCATTAAAAGCATATTTGACAGATGAATACTCTACAGGAGTTATAGCAGAGTTTAAAAGACAATCACCATTAAAGGGAGTTATTAATGATAAAGTAACCGTAACAGAAGTTACAAATGGATATTTAGAGGCAAATGTTACGGCACAATCTGTATTAACAGATACTTTTTTCTTTGGCGGAACTATGGCTGATTTAATGGAAGCGAGAAGTGTAAATGAGATCAAACCCATATTGCGTAAAGATTTCGTAATAGATGGATTCCAGATTGTAGAAGCCAAGGCCATTGGAGCTGATGCTATCTTATTAATTGCAGCTTGCTTAACTAATGATCAATTAAAAAATTACGGGCAATTAGCCAATGATTTAGGATTGGAAGTATTATACGAAGTTCACAATCAACAGGACTTAGATAAAATTTCAGATTTAGACAATAAAATTATAGGAATTAACAACAGAGACTTAAAAACATTTAAAGTTGATCTTGAACATTCAATCAATTTAGCAAATCAAATTCCTGATAGTGCAGTCAAAGTATCGGAAAGCGGAATTAGTAATCCGGGAATTGTATCAGGATTAAAAAAATACGGATTTCAGGGGTTTCTAATTGGAGAGAATTTTATGAAAGAAGAAAACCCGGGAGAAGCTTGCCGGGAATTTATTAATCACATCAAATAAATTTCAGGATGAAAAAATCATTTGCTCCCATTGCCGGTAAAAATCCAAAAATTCTAATCTTAAGAACTTTACCCGGTAAAGAATCTTTACGATTACAACAATATTACGGACATCCCCGAAATGTATTCTGGAAAATTCTATTTTCGTTGTTTCATGAAGAATCGGAAAGTGACTACATAAAAAGAACACAACTTTTAAAACGAAATAAGTCAGCACAGTTATATAATAAATATATCAATAAATTTACAGATATTAATTATTACACTTTGTTACCTACCAGTCCGGAAAATGCTTCTTATACATTTCCGGAAAAGTTGGTCAGCTGGAAAACAAGTTTAACTCAATGAAACTAAAAGTTTGCGGAATGAAATATGTAGAAAATATTCAGCAGGTAGCTACTTTACAACCAGACTATCTAGGATTTATCTTCTACGAAAAATCAAAACGGAATTTCGAAGGCATCATTCCGGAAATTCCTAAGGGAATTAAAAAAACAGGCATATTTGTAAATGAATACTTAGAAATTTTAGTTTCATTAGCAGAAGAATATCAATTAGAAGCTTTACAACTACATGGCGATGAATCCATTGATTATATGAAAGAAGTAAAGAAATATTTGCCTGCTGTTGAAATCATTAAAGTTTTCGGGATTAGAGATTCATTTGATTTTTCAACACTAACATTATATGAATTTGTAATCGATTATTTTTTGTTTGATACCAAAGGAAAAGAAAGGGGAGGAAACGGAATTACCTTCGATTGGACAATATTAAAAAACTATCAATCAACTAAACCATTCTTTTTAAGCGGCGGAATTGGTTTAAATGAGATACAAAAGGTAAAAGAAATATTAAAAACAGATTTACCAATATACGCAATAGATGTAAACAGTAAATTTGAAACAGAACCAGGTTTAAAGTCTGTAGAAAAATTAAAGAAAATTAAAAAAATCCTAGAAAAAAATTAAACGAAAATCATCAGGATAGGATTGTTTCAGATTCTCATAATGAGATTCTAAAATAATTTTGAAAATAAGCAGGATAAAATAAAAAACTAAAGGCATACAGTCAATAACATAAAGCTAAATAAAAATGAAATACAACCCAGATAAAAACGGATACTACGGGCAATTCGGTGGTGCCTTTATTCCGGAATTATTGTACCCCAACGTTAAGGAATTAGAAGATAATTACATTCAAATTATCGAATCAGAATCTTTTCAAAAAGAATATAAAGATTTATTAAAAGACTATGTAGGAAGACCGAGCCCTCTGTACTTGGCAAAACGACTATCAGAAAAATATGGTGCAGTTATTTACTTAAAACGTGAAGATTTAAATCATACAGGAGCACATAAAGTAAATAATACTATCGGTCAGATTTTGATAGCAAGAAAATTAGGAAAATCCAGTATAATTGCTGAAACAGGAGCGGGACAACACGGAGTAGCAGCTGCTACAGTGTGTGCATTAATGAATATTGAATGTATCATTTTTATGGGAGAAAAAGATATTGAACGTCAGGCACCAAACGTAGCCAGAATGAAAATGCTGGGAGCTAAAATTGTTCCGGCAACAAGTGGTAGTAAAACGTTGAAAGATGCTACAAACGAAACCATTCGATATTGGATTCAAAACCCGGAAACATTTTACTTAATTGGCTCAGTAGTTGGACCGCATCCGCACCCGGATATGGTTACACGTTTGCAGGCCATTATTTCAGAAGAGATGAAGTGGCAGCTAAAAGAGAAAACAGGAAATGAAACCCCTGATACGATTATTGCTTGTGTTGGAGGAGGAAGTAATGCCGCAGGAGCTTTTTATCACTATTTAGAAAATAAAAAAGTGGAATTGATAGCTGTTGAAGCAGCCGGATTAGGGGTTGATTCCGGAAAAAGTGCGGCAACTTCTCAATTAGGAGAAGTCGGAGTAATTCACGGAAGTAAAACCATTTTAATGCAGGATAAATATGGACAAATTGTAGAACCCTATTCAATCTCAGCAGG
Source organism: uncultured Tenacibaculum sp. (assembly GCA_963666645.2). GTDB lineage: Bacteria > Bacteroidota > Bacteroidia > Flavobacteriales > Flavobacteriaceae > Polaribacter. The sequence goes on from CAXXDB010000001.1 coordinate 214,154, forward strand.
ATTAGATTATCCCGGAGTTGGTCCGTTACATTCGTTTTTATTCGATTCTAAGCGAGCAAAATTTATGAATGCAACCGATAAAGAAGCATTGCAGGCTGCTTTTGAATTAACACGCTTAGAAGGAATTATTCCGGCACTAGAATCGGCACATGCATTTGCAGTATTACCAAAATTAGATTTACAATCGAATCAAACAATTATCATTAATTTATCGGGTAGAGGAGACAAAGATTTACAAACATATATTAAGTATTTAGAGAAGCAGTAAAAGTTAATCAATAGTCAAAAATCAAAAGATGAATTCAATACAACAATTATTTCAAAAAAAAGAAAAAAACTTATTGTCTATATTCTTTACTGTGGGCTTTCCGGAGTTAAATCAAACAGATAAAATTATTTCAGAGTTAGGAACTCACGGAGTAGATTTTATAGAAGTAGGCCTACCATATTCAGATCCTTTAGCAGATGGGTCAATAATTCAACATAGTAGCTCCGTTGCATTAAAAAATGGGATGAACTTGGATGTGATTTTTGAGCAACTAACAGCAATTAAAAATACTAATTCGACTCCTTTGGTTTTGATGGGGTATGTAAATCAGATTATAAAATATGGAGAAGATACTTTTTGCCAGAAAGTAGCAGATTGTGGTATAGATACTGTGATTATTCCTGATTTACCAATAGTAGAGTATGAAAATCACTATCAGCAATTATTCAAAAAATATGGAATTATCAATGTGTTTTTAATTACTCCAAAAACTCCTGAAGAACGAATTCGCAAAATTGATTTTTTAACGGAAGCTTTTATTTATATGATAGCTTCTTCATCAATTACAGGGATAAAAGGAGAAATTTCTGCAAAACAGATTGATTATTTTGAACGAATCAAAGCAATGAATTTAAAGAGCAAATTAATTATAGGTTTTGGAATTTCAGATAACAAATCTTTTACGAAAGCTTGTGAGTATGGTAACGGAGTAATAATAGGCTCTGCATTTATCAGATATTTAGAGGAAAATGGAATAGAGAGAACGGGGAATTTTGTGAAATCTATTAAAATTAGCCCTTTCATCGATAAAAGCTATGGAAAAACTTAAAAAGACTACTCCTGTTTGGAGAATAAATCAAGAAGAGTTGTTAGATATATAAACCTTTATTTGCAAATAATTTACAAAAATCATCAACAGAACAATTTTGGTAATTTTACTATTGAATCACTTTGAATACTAATTAAATTAGCGTTAATTCTTTTAAAATAATTTTTAATAAGAAAAATCTATATACTTTTGCAAAGTATAAAATACTACATCCATAAAAGTGTAGAAAACGATTAAGAAAAGATACATGACAAAGAACTTAGTAATTGTTGAGTCTCCTGCCAAAGCAAGAACTATAGAAAAATTTTTAGGAAAAGACTTTCAGGTAGAATCTAGTTTCGGACATATTGCAGATTTACCTTCCAAAGAATTGGGAGTTGATGTTGAAAGAGACTTTAAACCTGAATATATAGTCGCTCCGGACAAAAAAGCTATAGTAAAAAAATTAAAAGATTTAGCAAAGAAGGCAAAGATAATTTGGCTAGCTTCCGATGAAGATCGTGAAGGAGAAGCAATAGCATGGCATTTAACGGAACAATTAAAACTGAGGAAAGAAAATACCAAGAGAATTGTTTTTAATTCAATAACAAAGAATGCTATATTAAAAGCGATAGAAAACCCAAGATCTATTAATTACGATTTAGTAGATGCACAAAAGGCTCGCAGAGTTTTGGATAGAATTGTCGGATATGAACTATCTCCGGTATTATGGAAAAAAGTAAAGACGGGATTATCTGCCGGTAGAGTACAATCAGTGGCTGTTCGATTAATAGTAGAAAGAGAAAGAGGTATTCAAAGTTTTACATCCGTAGAATCATATAGAGTAGATGCTGAATTTGTAAACTCAAGAGGAAAAAAATTCAAAGCAAAACTCCTTAAAAACTTCTCTACTAAACAAGAAGCTGAAAATTTTTTAAACTCGTGTTTGTCAGCTGATTTTTCTGTTTCGGATTTACAAACTAAACCAGCTAGAAAAACCCCGGCGGCACCTTTTACAACCTCAACATTGCAACAGGAAGCTTCCCGTAAATTAGGATTTCCCGTAGCAAAAACCATGCTAACGGCGCAACGCTTATATGAAGCAGGGATAATCACTTATATGAGAACTGATAGTGTGAGTTTATCACCCGAAGCTATCAATGAAATTGCTGAAAAAATTAAAAATTCATACGGCAAAGAATACAGCAATCCAGGAAATTTTTCTACAAAATCAAAAAGAGTACAGGAAGCTCACGAAGCGATAAGACCAACAAACATGAAACAACATAGAATTTCTGTTGATTTTGATCAAAACAGATTGTATTCCTTAATCTGGAAAAGAACAATTGCTTCCCAGATGAGTGAGGCTAAATTAGAAAGAACTAATATTAAGATAGTTAACAATAAAAATAATAAAGAATTCTCTGCAAAGGGGGAAGTAGTTACATTCGAAGGATTCTTAAAGGTATATTTGGAAGGGACTGATAACGAAGAGGAAGAACAAACAGGAATGTTGCCTAAAATGGAAATAGGAGAAAATCTGAATAACGAATATATAACTACCACACAAAGATATTCCCGTCCGCCGGCAAGATATACCGAAGCTTCATTAGTTAAGCACCTGGAAGAATTAGGAATTGGACGCCCATCTACTTATGCTCCAACTATTTCTACTGTTCAACGCAGAGGATATGTAGAAAAAGGAACAGCAGAAGGAGCAGAAAGAGAATATACTCAGTTGGTATTGAAAAAAAATAAAATTTCAGAACATGTTTTAACTGAAAAAGTAGATGCAGATAAAGGAAAAATGATGCCTACTGATATAGGGAATATTGTAAATGATTTTTTAGTAGATAACTTTGTAACCATTTTAGACTATGGATTTACGGCAAAAGTAGAATCTGATTTTGATAATATTGCCGATGGAAAAGAAAACTGGACATCAGTAATTAAAGATTTTTATAATGATTTTCATCCAACAGTGAAGGATGTTGTCGAAAATACTGAAAGGGTTAGTGGACAACGATTACTGGGAATTGATTCTGAGTCGGGCAAAAATGTATATGCTCGTTTAGGAAGATTTGGAGCCATAATACAAATTGGTGAAACAACCGATGAAGAAAAACCAAAGTTTGCAGGGCTTCAGGGAAACCAAACAATGAATTCTATAACATTTGAAGAAGCAATGGATTTGTTTAAACTCCCTAAAAAAGTAGGAAATTATGAGGATAAGGAAGTGATTGCTTCAAACGGACGGTTTGGTCCTTATATTAAATTTGATGGTATATATATTTCTTTAAACAAAGATGAAAATCCAGTGTCTGTTGATATAAACCGGGCAGCAGAATTAATTGAAGAAAAAAGAAAAGAAGACGCTCCTATAGGTGAATATGAAGGAATGCCAATTCAAAAAGGCGTAGGACGATTCGGAGCATTTATAAAGTGGAACTCTATTTTTATTAATGTAGGTAAAAAATATGATTTCGATAATTTAAGTCAATCTGATTTAGAAGAGCTAATAGAAGGCAAGAAGAGAAAAGAAAGAGAGAAATTAATTCACAATTGGGAGGACGTAGGAATTAGAGTAGAGAAAGCAAGGTGGAGCAGATTTAATGTAATAAAAGGTAAAGTTAAGATTGAACTGCCAAAAACCATAGAAATAGAGAAATTCTCCAGAGAAGATGCTGTTGAACTGATAAATTCTAAAAAACAACGAAAAAATCGACCAATAAAGAATTCTAAAAAGAAATAATTTATATATTAGCTCCAGTTTACCAATCCTTATTATTGATGAATACTGATTTTTTGTTTCCTGTAGATGAAGAAATCTTTGCAAATTTGGATTTACAATTACCGCAATCCTTAGGCAGAAATATGTTAATTCATTCTCACCGGGAGAAATTTCCTGATTTGGATGAAGTTTGTGTTGCTGTTGTTGGAATTAAAGAAGGAAGAAAAACAATAAATAACATAGGTTGTGGGGAAAATCTTTCAAAAATAAGACAATGCTTTTATGAACTATTCCCCGGAGATTGGAAAATTAAAATTGCAGATTTAGGAAATATAGAAAAAGGAAATACAATTGAAGACACCTACTTTGCAGTTTCTGAAACAGTCGCTTCTCTGGTTAAAAAAAATATAATTGTTGTTTTATTAGGAGGAAGTCAGGATTTAACATACGCCAACTATAGAGCTTATGATTCACTGGATCAAACCATTAATCTGGTGTCTGTAGACAGCCATTTTGATTTGGGGACACCTGAAGAAGATTTAAATTCAGAATCTTTTCTAAGTAAAATTATTATGGAAGAACCTAATAATTTATTCAATTATAGTAATATTGGGTATCAAACATACTTTAATTCGCAGGAAGAAATTAAGTTATTACAAAATTTATACTTCGATGCGTATAGATTAGGAGAAATAAAGAACATTGAATTAGTTGAACCTGTTTTGAGAGATGCAGATATTGTTAGCATAGACTTAGGAAGCATTCGTCAGAGTGATGCCCCCGCAAATTATAATGCAAATCCCAATGGATTTTATGGAGACCAGTTATGCTCTATTGCAAGATATGCAGGAATAAGTGACAAAGTTACTTCGTTTGGTATCTATGAATATAATAGTAAGCTGGATCAAAATAATCAAACCTCCGGGCTAATAGCTCAGACAATATGGTATTTTATTGAAGGAGTAAATCACAGAGCAAAAGATTATCCGTATTCCGGCAAAGAAAATTATCAGAGATTTAGTGTAGTATTAGAAGAGGATGACCCTATAAACTTCTATAAAAGTGATAAAAGCGGACGTTGGTGGATGGAGATTAATTTAATAACAAATAATAAATATCAAAGACAAGCGTTAATATCATGTGCATATCAGGATTATGTATTAGCCACAGAGCAAAAAATTCCTGAAAGATGGTATAAAGCACAACAAAAACTTACATAAAAGAGTTATATTTGCGTTTAATAAATAGCAACATGTTGAATAAAATATTTTTAGAAATAAAAAGTTATAATCCCTTTGATGGAAAAAATATGAAGAAAATAGCACTATTTGCCCTGACGTTAACATTTATATATAGCTGTGGTTCTAACAACGACAGGGGGGAACTTGTAGGTGTTAAATCTAAAAGAAAATGGTTTGCTGAAAAACCTTTTGGAATGGTTTATATTAAAGGAGGATCATTTACCATGGGGAAACAAGATGAAGATCCTTTAGGGGCTATGAACGCTCCAACAAGAACGGTTACCGTACAACCTTTTTATATGGATGAAACGGAAATAACCAACAGCGGATATAAACAATTTGTTTATTGGGTTAGAGATTCTGTAGTAAGAACTAAATTGGCATATCAGGCAGAATTTGCCGGAGGAGATGAAGATAGTAAACCCAATGGAATACAATTATACGCTTTTGCAACTAAAGACACAGTTAGTGAATCTCCCTATCAAAAGTATATGAGAGAAAACTACTATGAGATTGGAGAAGGTATGGATTCTATCAGACCTTTAAATTGGGAAGAAGAATTAATCTGGAATCGGGAAGACTACCCGGATGAAGATTATGTAGAGACAATGGATTCTCTATACATTAAAAAAGACGAAGCTCTAAATGGAATCAGAACATTTAATACAAGGCTTTTGAATTACAGATATTTTTGGTTTGATAATGAAGAAGCTGCAAGAACAGGAAAAAACAGAAAAGATTTTCTTAGAGATGAGGTGTTAAACATTTATCCGGACACTACAGTTTGGATTAAGGACTTCAATTACTCATATAATGACCCGATGCATCAGGAATATTTTGCTCATAAAGCATTTGAAGATTATCCGGTGGTAGGAATAAGTTGGCGTCAGGCAAAAGCATTTTGTCATTGGAGAACAAAAAATAAAAATTCATTTCAACGATCAAAAAAGAATTTAGGACTGGTTCCGGCATTCAGGTTACCCACAGAAGCAGAATGGGAATATGCCGCCCGGGGAGGTTTAGACTACGCAAAATATCCATGGGGAGGGCCAAGCACCACAAGTGACAGAGGATGTTACTTAGCAAATTTTAAACCTGTTCGTGGAGACTATGCTGCTGACGGTGCATTATATACAGTAGAAGCAGACTCTTACAACCCAAATGGATTTGGATTATATAACATGGCAGGAAATGTTTCTGAATGGACAAATACAGCATACAATCAAATGTCTTACTATGTAGGATCCACCATGAATCCAAATGTTGAGAACAGAGAAAATCATCGTAAAATAATCCGTGGAGGTTCCTGGAAAGACGTAGCATACTTCCTTGAAGTGGGTTCTCGTGATTGGGAATACGCTGACACAGCAAGAAGTTATATAGGTTTCAGAACAGTTCAGGATTATTTAGGAACTAAAAAAAATAACTAAATTTTAATATTATAAAAAACCTTAATTAATAAAGTAAAAATAAAAATTATGGCACAATCAAAATCAGATAAAAAATTATTTAATATGGCTTACGGGCTGGGAGCTTCAATAGTAATCTTGGGAGCACTATTTAAAATTATGCACTTTAAACTGGGACCTCTAACCGGTGGTACAATGCTTACATTCGGAATGGTTGTGGAAGCAATCGTATTTGCTATTTCAGCATTTGAATCGACAGAAGATGAATTAGACTGGACTAAAGTTTATCCTGAATTAGCTGAAAGTACTTCTTCAAGAAAAAAAAATGAAAAAGTCGTTCCAAAGGAAGCACAATCATTATTATCTCAAAAATTAGATAATATATTGAATGAAGCAAAATTAGATGCTCAATTAATGTCCAGATTAGGAGATAGCATTAAAAATTTTCAGGGAGCTGTAGAACCTTTAGCAGCAGCATCTCAATCCGTTTTGGTCACGAATAATTATAATGAACAAATGTCTAAAGCAACCTCTCAAATGGAATCATTAAACAGTCTGTACCAAACCCAAACAGAAAGTGCATCAAGACAAACCGAGTTAAATGCTGAGATGGTAGAGAATACACAACGTTTGCAAGAGCAAATGCAATCGTTAGCAACAAACTTATCCTCGTTAAACGGAGTATATGGAGGAATGCTTTCTGCAATGAGTACTAAATAAGGTAGTCCCTTATTGAATATAAACTAAATAAACAACTAATTTTAAGTTATGGCAAGCGGAAAACAATCTCCAAGACAAAGGATGATTAACCTTATGTACTTAGTTTTTATTGCAATGTTAGCAATGAATATGAGTAAAGAAGTATTATCAGCCTTTGGATTGATGAACGAAAAATTATCAGAAACAAATACTAAAGCAGCTGAAGCTAATTCTAAAGCTTATGCAAATTTAGAAACAAAAGCATCTGAACAAACTAAGCAATACGGAGAAGCGAAAGAAAAGGCAGATTTGATCAGAGAAGAAGCAGATTCATTCTATGCGTATTTAGAAAATTTAAAATCTCAAATGATGTCTGACGTTAAAGATAAGACAAATTATGAGGCTATGGATACTTCTAAATTCTTAGATGAATACCTCTTTGTTAATGGGACAATTAGTAGAAAAGGAAAAGAGTTCTTATCTAAAATGGACGAGTTTAAGACGACCGTAATTTCTACCTTAGGTGAAGAATCTGGAGTTTCTAAAATTGTGGAATCCAGATTTAATACTTTACCTGTGAAAAGAAATAAAGATGGAGTGCAGTTGGATTGGTTAAACTATCATTATGAAGGATTTCCCTTAATTGCGTCATTAACAAAACTGACTCAAATTCAAACAGATATTAGAACAACGGAATCTGATACGTTAGCTGAATTATTACAAGGAGAATTGAGTGAAGCAGCTTCTCTTACAAATTTTGAAGCTATAGTAATACTTGAAAAAAGAGAATATTATCCTGATGAAAAGTTATCAGGTAAAATTGTACTGGGAAAAAGTGATCCTAATTTAACAGCTGACAGAGTTATAATTAATAACAAAGAGTGGCCTAAAAGTAAAATTGAAGCAGGTCGGGTTATTCTTGATGGATCTGCAGGAAGTATTGGAGATAAACAATTAAAAGGCAGTTTCTTCTTTAAAGAAAACGACTCTTTAATTGAAATTCCAATTAAAGGAGAATATTCTGTTATTCCAAGACCGGAAGCAGTTATTTCTGCCGATAAGATGAATGCAGTATATCGTGGTTTAGAAAATCCAATGACTATTTCTATGCCTGGAGTACCTTCTAATAAAGTAGTAGCTTCAGCATCCGGGTTAACAAAAAAAAGTGGAGAGAGTTATATAATGCGTCCTAGAAAGGGAAGTGAGGTAATTATTCGTGTAACAGGAACTTTAGCAGATGGCAAAAAAGTAAATTCAAATAAAAAATTTAGAATTAAAGATATACCGCCGGCACTAGGTAAAATAAGAAATCAATATGGTACAATTTCTATGCCTAAACAAAGTGCAGGAAATATTACTGTTGGTGCTGGACTGCCAGACTTCTTATTCGATCTGACATTAAAAGTTATCAGCTTTAAAATTAAAGTACCCGGTCAAGCTGCAGTTCCTGTAATAGGAACAAGAATGAATTCAAGAGCAAAAAAAGCAATATCAAAAGTAAGAAGAGGAGAATTAATCAATATTTTTGATATTCAAGCTACTGTTGTTGGCTCTGGAGTTCAGGTAAAAAGAGTAGGTGGAATAAATATTAAAATCTCAAATTAATATTAATTTAAAATCAATAGAATATGAATTGGAAGCGTTTTAATTTGGTGGTTGCAGGACTAGTTTTTTCTAGTGTAACCTTTGCACAAGCCAATCTGTTAAATGCTAAAAAAGTAGAGGAGATTGGTGTTAAAACTCAGGAAGAAATAGATTCTGAAGATGAAAAACCATTGCCGTATGGTTATATCAGCGATAGAGATGTACTATGGTCAAAAGTAGTATGGGAATTTATAGATTTGAATCAAAAAATCAATTTACCTTACTACTACCCAATTGATACGACTAGTAGTTCTAATAACAGACGATCATTATTTGATACCTTAATGAAAGGAATTAAATCAGGTAAAGTTAAAGAGGTATATTCAGATTCTTATTTCACAGCTAAAGTTGGAATGAAAGAAATTGAAGAAAAAACCTATAATGTCAGAGAAGTGGATGGTGGAGAAAAAAACGGAGGCTACTCCGATACATATTACGTGAAATCTCAAGACATTAAAGGATATTTAATTAAAGGTATATGGTATTTCGATAAACGCCAGGGAGAATTAAAGTACAGAATGTTAGCAATTGCTCCTATGGGACCGGATGTTCAGGTAATGGGAGTTGATGAAATTGAGGACGATGAAATTTATGAATTATTTTGGGTATTCTATCCGGACGCACGTGAAGTGCTACATGAATCTAAAGTTTTTAATCCTAAAAATTCAGCACATCCTATTTCGTATGATAATTTGTTAAATGCTCGTCGTTTTAATTCTATAGTTGTAAGAGAAGAGAATTTATACGGAGATAGATCAATCAAAGATTATGTTCGAGGAAATTCATTATTCCAGTTGTTAGAAGCTGATAGAATTAAAGAAGGAATCCGTAATCGTGAAATGGATATGTGGAATTACTAACTTTCTTTAAAAAATAATTAAAAGCGTTCTGAATTTTCAGAGCGCTTTTTTTATGAATAGGTACTAATTTTGAAACATGAAAGTCGATTACATTATTATAGGATTAGGATTGGCAGGTTTAGCATTCTCTGAACAATTACTAAATCATAATAAAAGTTTTGTAGTATTCGAAGATAATTCTCAAAATTCATCGAGTACAGCTGAGGGTACATATAATCCGGTAGTTCTAAAACGATTTACTCCTGTATGGAATGGAGAACAACAATTAAAAACAGCTCTGCCATTCTATAAAACTGTTTCTGAAAAACTTGAACAGGAATTTGATATAAAATTTATAACTAAGAAAGTTTTTAATTCTATAGGAGATGAGAATAATTGGTTTACAGCATTAGACAACCCAACACTAGCAACTTATATGAAACCTGAAATTTCAAAAGAAAAAATAAAAGGAATTTCAGGTAATTTTGGCTTTGGGGAACTCGCAGGAACGGGAAGAATAGACACTAAAAAGCTAATTTCGGAATATCGGAATTTTTTGATTAACCATGAACATTTAATTACTGAATCATTTATCTATGATTTGCTTACATTTTCAAAAGAAAAAGTAATTTATAAGAACATTGAAGCCTCAAAAATTCTATTTTGTGAGGGCTTCGGAATAAAAAAAAATCCGTACTTTAATTATCTGCCGTTAAACGGAACTAAGGGAGAAATAATTACAATTCATTCACCAAGCTTAAATATAAATTACCTTTTAAAATCGGCGGTTTTTATACTACCCTCAGGAAACGATTTATACAAAGTTGGAGCTACATTTAACTGGACAGATAAAACATTGAAAACTACAGAAGAAGGAAAAAAAGAACTCGTTGATAAGCTAAAGAAAACTATTTCAGTTCCTTTTACAGTTGTAGATCAAACAGCTGGAATCAGACCCACAGTTAAAGATCGTCGTCCATTAGCAGGAGTGCATCCTGAATGTTCACAGTTGGCAATTTTAAACGGGTTAGGGACACGGGGAGTTATGATTGCTCCTACAGTAGCTCAAAACTTATTTAACCATCTTGAGAAAGGCGAGAAATTAGATGAAGAAATAGATATAAAACGTTTTGCCAGCTAAGCCTATTATTAGCAGAAAATACCGGAAGATATTGAAAAAATTCAGAAAACTTAGGGGATATCGGGTATAATCAGATAAAATCACGATACACTTAAAACGATATGTATATGTCTTTATTGATACCCCTTGATTAAACTCAGATTAATGAAAATATATCTATATTTTTTGAGTAATATTTTAAAAACTAGTATTTTCAATCCTGCAGTGGGTTTATTTTATTCAATTGAATTTCAAAAGTAGTTCCTTTACCTAATTCTGATTTTTGTACAAAAATTCGTCCTTTATGGTAATCTTCCATAATTCTTTTGGAAAGAGATAACCCTAATCCCCAGCCTCGTTTTTTAGAAGTAAATCCGGGAATAAAAACCTGATTGAATTTAGACTTAGGAATTCCTTTTCCGGTATCATAAATTAAAATCCGGATTAATTTCCGTTCCTCTATAATTGAAATGGATACTTCTCCTTTCCCCTGCATGGCATCAATAGCATTTTTTAATAAATTTTCTATAACCCAACCATACAGTTCACTATTTAAATTTGCAGTAATAGTATCACTGGAAGTATGGAATAAAAATGAAACCTGTTTTGAACTTCTCGATTGTAAATAATCAAAAATAGATTTAGTAATGCTAATAATGTTTTCACTGCTTAGCTTAGGTAAAGAGCCTATTTTAGAAAATCTGTTAGCAATAGTACTTAGTCGTTGAACATCATTTTTTATTTCATTCACATATTCCTGATTAATATTTTCAGATTGTAAAATAGCAAGCCAACCTAATAAGGACGACAAAGGAGTACCTATTTGATGTGCTGTTTCTTTGGCCATTCCTACCCATAATTTATTTTGTTCAGCAATTTTATTCGAATTGAAAAATAAATAAATAACAACCAAAAATAATCCTAAGATGAGTATAAGTGCGATTGGGTAATAGGTAAGTTTTCTGAGTAAATCAGAATCACGATAATAAATATATTCTTTTTTTCCTAAGTAATTAATTTCAATAGGTTCGTTTTGTTTTTTCATAATACCTAATTGTTTTTTCAGATATAAATCGTTTGAAGATTTATTTGAATCTAAATTGTGATGCTCCCTTATTGTACCACTTGCATTAATCAAAATACAAGGAATATTATTGTCTCCAAGTACTTTAAGTTCAAGGCTCATGTCAGCATCCAAATCCGGATTATTTCCAAATCGTTCAGCGACTATTGCAAACAACTCCATTTTTACTCGCTGGTCAGTTTTAAAATTTATGAAAAAAGAATAAGTATTGCACAATATTAAAGAAACAATGATAAAAGAAACTAAAATGATGAATCTCTTTCCTCCAAATATATTCTCAAAAAAAGGCATTAGTCAAATATAAACTATTCTGAAAAGTACAACTTTATAAGCAAAAGGATGGTATATTTACAGTATAATATTTTAAATGAGAATAACTTATGCTAACGATAAACCCTAAAGAAGTTTCTACAGGAAAATTACATCAATATTTATTAGGAGCTATTGCTCCAAGACCTATAGCTTTTGCCAGTACTATCGATAAAAAAGGAATCTCTAATCTTTCTCCTTTCAGTTTTTTTAATGTTTTCGGAGCCAATCCGCCAATTATGATTTTCTCACCAGCCAGAAGTATACAAGATAATACTGCAAAGCACACTTTAGATAATATTGAAGAAGTAAGAGAAGTCGTAATTAATGTAGTAAACTACGATATTGTTCAGCAAATGTCGTTAAGTAGCACCATGTATCCTAAAAAGATAAATGAATTCATTAAAGCAGGTTTAACAATGATGCCCTCGGAAGAAATAAAACCTTTTAGGGTGGCTGAATCACCAGTACAATTTGAATGTAAAGTGAAAGAAATTATCTACACCGGAAAAGAAGGCGGTGCAGGAAACCTAATTATTTGTGAAGTTGTTAAAGTGCATATAAAAAAAGAAGTATTAGATGAAAAAGGGTACATAGATCAATATAAAATTGATTTGGTAGCCAGAGCAGGAGGGAGCTTTTATTCCCGGGCAAGAAATGGATTTTTTGAAATCCCGAAACCAGTTTCTGCGTTAGGTATTGGAATAGATAAAATTCCTCCCGAAATACGTAATAGTAATGTATTAACAGGCAATGATTTAGGAGTTTTAGGAAATGTGGAAGCACTGCCAGATAATGAAGTTGTTGATAACTTTGTGAAACAAAATCCGGAATATACTGGAATATCCATCGAAAAAAAACATATATTTGCACAAGAATTCTTAGTAAAGAATGATGTAGAAAGTGCATGGAAAGTACTTTTAGTAAAATAAAATAGATTATGGAAGTTATTGGAAAAATTAAAATTATTAATGAAACACAAACTCTTGGAAATAATGGATTTAAAAAAAGAGAGTTAGTGTTAACTACGGATGAACAATATCCTCAAACATTGCTTATTGAATTTACTCAGGATAAATGTGATTTGTTAAACAATTTTCAAGCAGATCAGGATGTTAAGATTTCTATTAATTTAAGAGGCAGAGAGTGGATTAGTCCCGAGAAAAAAACAATTTATTTTAATTCAATTCAAGGATGGAGAATTGAAAGCCTACAAGAAGTAATAGCACCTACAGAAAATCCCGATGAATTTGAAACTGTAGTACCGGATTTAACAGACAGTAAATCAGAAGATGATTTACCGTTTTAATAAATCAAAATAAAATTAGTGCAGTTTATTTATCACAAGGTTTTCTTCTCCTTATTTTTTTAACATTGAAGATAGTTAATTTCAGAAATTGTAGATGAATTGAAAGAGAATATTTAAATCATGATGGGACTTCCCTCGCATTTTAATTTTGAAATTTTTAAAGAGAATCTTTGTTTTTAACTATATTAGAAATTTTCAAGGTTTTGTATTTAAAATATATAAAAATAATTAATATGAATAATAATATATTTACTCACTCAGGAATATACCGGAGTAGATTTATAACAAACCGGTAAAATTTCACCTTTTGCTAAGGCATATCTTTTCACTAAATTTTGATCGATTTGTTTCGTATAATTAATTTCATTTACTTCAAACCCTATAGAACGAAGCTTAGCGAAATAATCGTTGCCATATACACGAACATGGTCGTACTGTCCGAATATTTTTGTTCGCTCTTTTCGATTTGTAATAGAATTATCCTCAAACGTTGACGCTCTGTTTAAATCCTGCGGAATTTGAAATATACCAAACCCTCCGGATTTTAATACTCGGAATAATTCCTGCATGGCTTTTGTGTCATCAGAAACATGCTCGAGAACATGATTACAGAAAATAATATCGAAAGAATAATCTTCAAAAGGTAAATTACATACATCCGCTTTTACGTCTGCAATTGGCGATTCTAAATCAGACGTAATATATTCCAGATTTTTTTGATTTTTAAAACATTTTAAAAAACATTGTTCAGGTGCTATATGTAATAATCTTCTCTTTGCTGTTGATGTGAAAAAATCTGTTTCATTTTGAAGATATAGCCATAGCAAACGATGCCTTTCTAAAGAGAATGTAGAGGGAGATAGTGCGTTTTTTCTTTGTACTTCATATCCATAAGGCAACATTTTTCTAAATGATTTTCCATCAATCGGATCGGTAAAATTATTACCTTTTAAAAACCAGGAAATAAAAGGGCTGATCCAATAGCTTATTTTTATAAGGGCAGGACGCGGAATCGTATTTAAGATTTTTTTGAGTATTTTCATAATATTATTTCCGGGAAAATGAGAATATGTCTACTGTTAGGACTCCGCACCCGATTTGAAATGATGATTAATTTAGTGCTGCTCTAAATTCATTTTCTTCATTACTTTCTATACCCAATGCGTCATAGATGTATTGAAAGGTAGATAGTAATTCGGGTTTACCATCAACAATAGCAACATTATGTTCAAAATGAGCAGAGGGTTTGTTGTCTAGGCTAGTGACTGTCCAGCCGTCTTTATGAAATTTGATCTTATGCGTCCCCATATTAGTCATAGGCTCAATGGCAACCACCATTCCTTCTGTAAACTTCTTCCCTCTTCCCCTGTGTCCATAATTTGGTATTTCCGGATCTTCATGCATTTTTTTACCGATTCCGTGCCCCACCAATTCACGAACTACTCCGTAACCATATTTTTCAGTGAATTGTTGAATGGCGTAGCCTACATCTCCAACACGATTTCCTTTTTTAAATTGATGAATTCCTACATACAAACTTTTTTTGGTTATGTCGAGCAGCTTTTGAGTTTCCGGAATAATTTCTCCAACAGAAAATGTGTATGCATGGTCTCCATAAAAACCGTTTTTAACAGCTCCGCAGTCAATAGAAATAATATCACCTTCCACCAGGGGAGTGTCATCAGGGATCCCATGAACCACTTGGGAATTAGGACTCACACATAGGGTATTTGGGAAATCATATAAGCCCAAAAAACCGGGAATTGCTCCTTGTTCTCTAATAAATTCTTCTGCAAGTTTATCGAGGTACAAAGTAGTAGTACCAGGTTTTACTTCTTTAGCTAGCATTCCTAATGTTTTAGAAACTACTAAAGCACTTTTGCTTATTAATTCTATTTCTTCTCTGGTTTTTGGTATAATCATGTTTTAATTAAAAAGATACGAATATATGTTGTTTACAGAAAAAATTAGTTTTAAAATTTCGGATTACTTTGTCTATTTTTTATTTCTTTAACTGCTTGTTCTTGTTACTCTGAATTTTCTCGGGAACGGCAATATTTTTTACTGTTAGTATTTACTTTCGTAAGCATGTTTATACCCTTTATTAGCAACAATTTGAAGCATGTCGTGTTCTAATGAAGCTCCGTTTATAGTATGCTCTACAAATCTTCCTATTTCTTTTCCGCTTTTGTAAAAAATAAATGTAGGAACTCTAAGGATGTTATATCCTTTTTCCAAATCGTTTGCTTTTTTTTGCTTATTTACAGTTATTAATTCCAATTTTTTTTGCTTGAAATTTGTTTCTTCTAAAATTTTATAAAAGTTAGGAATTTCTCGTTGACTATCTCCGCACCAAGTTCCCATAAAAACTTTAATGGACACATCTTTTAAAAAAGGTTTTAATGCCTCAATAGTGTTCCTGTCAGTTTCGTAATATGAATAATAATTATTAAACCATTCACTTGCATAAGGTTCTTGGTTAAAATCTTTTTTGGTAGCATAGCCTACTAAATTTCCATCCGCATCTTTAGTTGCTCTGAGTTTCGGATAAGAAGTACAGGAAGCCATTAGAATAATTGATACGACATATATGAATTGTTTCATTTTAATAATTTTAAATTAATGAATGCTGTGTCATTTCTTTAGGTTGCTCAACACCCATTAATTGTAGAATTGTTGGAGCAATATTACCTAAGATGCCATTTTTTATCGATTTTAATTCGTTGTCAATTAAAATTAAAGGAACCGGATTTGTAGTATGTGTTGTATTCGGAGACCCGTCTGGGTTAATCATTGTTTCACAGTTTCCGTGGTCGGCAGTTAATAATGTGATATAATCATTTTCTAAAGCAGTTGTAACAATATCTTTCGTGCAGGAATCTACAGTTTCGCAGGCTTTTACAGTGGCTTTAAAAACCCCTGTATGTCCAACCATATCACCATTAGCAAAATTTAAACAGGCAAAATCTGTTTCTCTTTTTTTAAGTTCTGAAACAATGGCATCGCGTATCTGGTAAGCACTCATTTCAGGTTGTAAATCGTAAGTAGCTACTTTAGGGGAGGGGCATAAAATTCTTTGCTCTCCGTCAAATTTTTTTTCTCTGCCACCGGAAAAGAAAAAAGTTATATGCGGATATTTTTCAGTTTCAGCAATTCTTATTTGCTTTTTCCCGGCATTTGATAAAACTTCCCCGATAGTGTTTTTAATGTTCTTATTATCATAAATTACATGAATATCTTTAAATGTATCATCATAATTTGTCATAGTAACAAAATACAATGATAGTTTTTTCATGGTATATTTTGAAAAATCTTGCTGACTTAAAGCTTGCGTTAACTGACGACCTCTGTCGGCTCTGAAATTGAAGAAAATAATTACATCTTCGTCTTCTATGATTGCTCTTGGTTGATTATTATCACCGGTTAAAATGATAGGCTTAATAAACTCATCTGTAATGCCGTTTTTATAGCTGTTTTCAATGCTTTTTACTGCCTCTTTAGAAAATAATCCTTCTCCCTTTACCAATGCATTGTAAGCTAATGACACTCTTTCCCAGCGAGTATCTCTATCCATTGCATAGTACCTCCCTGTAACTGTGGCTAACGATCCGGTAGTTTTATTCATATAGTTTTCAATATCTTTAATGAAATTTTTGCCAGACTTTGGATCGGTATCTCTGCCATCGGTAAAAGCGTGTAAGAATACATTATTCAAACCAAATTCACTAACAGCTTTTAATAATTCTTTTAGATGATTTATGTGTGAGTGAATTCCGCCATCAGAAACCAAGCCTAATAAGTGAGTGTTTTTTTTGTGTTTTTTGGCATAGATGAAAGCACTTATTAATTCATTTTCTTTAGCCAGAGTACCTTTTTTAACGGCGTTATTGATTTTCGCAAGATTTTGATACACAATTCTGCCGGCTCCCAAGTTAATATGACCAACTTCAGAGTTTCCCATTTGCCCTTCAGGAAGTCCTGCATGTTCTCCGTCAGTTCTTAATTCAGAATGCGGAAACTTGTTATATAGGGAGTCTATAAAAGGGGTCTCTGCTTTGTCAATAGCTGAAATCCTGTGATTAGGAGAAATCCCCCAACCATCTAAAATCAGTAATAGTACTTTTTTGTTCATTCGATTTGGTTTGAATAGTAAAAGTAATAAAGATTTTAATGAACAGAGAACATTTAAAGAAACCAATTGTAAGCAGACGGCATGGCTTATAATTCGGTCATTGGATTCCAAAATATTTTATCTAGGTATTGGATTTTGTTTTCTACAATAACAACCCCTTCACTTTCCAATAACTGCTGCATTAAATTGGTACCTTTGAAATGATGTTTTCCTGTTAGTATTCCTTTTCTGTTTACAACTCTATGAGCCGGCACTTCTTTTCCTGACGAGTTATTCATTGCCCAGCCAACCATACGTGCAGATTGGGCTGTTCCTAAATATTTAGCTATAGCTCCATAGCTTGTTACTCTTCCATAAGGGATTAATTTGGCAACTTCATATACTCTTTCAAAGAAATTGTCGGAGGTATTCATTAAATTTATTTTTTGTGAATTGTTATTATAATTGTAATACAGTCAATAAAAATATTAAAATTTTAAGGTATAACAACTTTTATTTTGTGAAATTATAGTTAAAAAGTATAGCCAACTACCTGATAAACCGGATACAGTTTCAATCAGATTAGGATGCTTCTATAAATTTCTTAGATATTCTGCCACTTGCTATTTTAGCGGCGATAAATCCTAAAATGACTATTGTTAATGTTACAACAAATAAGTTAATCCACCTGAATTCAACAGGGTAAGGAATATCTACAGTAATTTTAAACCATCCAAATTTATATTGAAGTAATACAATTACTACTCCTGAAAACAATCCTATTCCCATTCCTGCAAGACAGAGTAAGAGTCCTTGCAACATAAAAATTGTCTTTATTTCTTCCACTGTAGCTCCAATATTTAATAATGTTTTCAAATTTTTCCGTTTATCAATAATCATCATAACAATAGCTCCAATGATATTAAATAAAGCGATGATTATAATCAATGTAAAAATTAAATATGTAACAAAATTCTCTGTGTTAATTATTTTATAAACTAATTGATTTAGCTGCACTTTTGTTTGGACTTTATAGTTGTTTCCCAACGCTTTCTGCAATGCCTCAGCTTCTGTATCTATGACGTCAGAATTGATAGTTTTTATTTCTATTGCAGTAATTTTATCTTTTTCATAATCCAGTAATTCCTGAGCAACTTCTAACTCAGTAAAAATAAATTTGTTTCTAAAATCTTCTGATCCATTATATACTCCTACAATTTGAGTATTTACAGATCTAAAAGCACTATTCACATTTATAAATCCTTTACCCGGTTTCGGAACATAAATTTCCAGCGGTTTTATGTAGTTATAGATAGATAATTTAGCATAGATACCGTAACCGACTACAGCTGTTTTTTCAAACTCAGAATCTATCCAGGTACCAGACCATAATGAAGAGTCAGCTTTTACTACATTCGTATAATTTGAATCTACCCCTTTAATATGAGCTATATGATTTTTATCCTGATAGCCTAAAAAAACACGTTCTTCAACAACTCGTGAAAATGCTTTGATGTTTGTGTTCGAAACCAACTTTTCATTCAGCATTGAATTATATATGAAGCTTTTCTCTTTATCCGCTGTAATTTTAATATCAGGATCGGAGGTATTTAATAAAGAATAACTAAAAGTACGTAACCCGGAAAACCCTGATAAAACAATAAATAACGCCAAAGTTCCTACAATTACGCCGAACATAGCGATAGTAGTAATAATGTTAATCGCGTTCGTATTATTCTTCGATTGTAAATAACGTTTTGCTATGTAAAACGGAAAATTCAAGTGTTGCAGAAATTACAGGCAATGTAACCATTATTTCCGATTATTTTTTTTGACGGTGTGATAATATTTCAGGGTTTTTTATAGGGTTACTATTCTCTCCTTTCAATAAATTATCTATTTTTTCTATATAATCCAAGCTATCATCTCCGAAAAAATATAATTCCGGCATTCTTTGAAACTGATTTTTAGTTCTTTGAGATAATTCATGACGGATTGAGGCGGTATTGGATTTTACTCCTTCAATAATCTCATCTTTTTTTTCAGACGGAAAAACACTCAAAAATACTTTTGATATCCCTAAATCGGCAGTAACTAATACTTTAGATACAGAAATAATAACTCCTTTCATCCCTCCTTGTGCAGCACGCTGTAAAATATCAACTAAATCTTTTTGTAAGACTGCTGCTATTTTTCTTTGCCTGTTTGTTTGTTCCATAGAGCAAATTTACCGATTTATTATTAAATTTTACTTCTTAACTGATAATTACGGCAAGTTTGTTGAAAATAGATTTAGTTTAATTACCAAGCAAGCTAAAGTAATTATTGCAAAAGAAATGAAACCTGCTAATCGTTATAAAAAAGCTGCCTGAATAGAGCTTGAAATTTTAAAATACTTATTTATAATTCTGATAAGGGTGAAAATAAGACCGTTTCACGAATAGTTATTCTTACCGTTTTACATATATTTTTTTCCAAAAGATTCTTCAGCTTCAACCATAATCTTCCTGATATCCTGATCATCTTTTATTGGACAAATCATAATAACGTCTTTTCTTTCTGCAACAATAAAATCTTCTAATCCCTGAATAATAACACGCTTTCCGTTTTCAGTTCTAATCATATTTCCTTTGGCATCTCTAAAAACGGCATTGGCACCCACTACGGCGTTTTCATTTTCATCTTTTTTAAGTTTACTGTATAAAGATCCCCAGGTTCCTAAATCATTCCATCCAAAGTCTGCAGGGAGTACATGAACATTACCGGCACGTTCCATAATGCCAAAATCGATGGAAATATTCTCGCATTTCTCATAATTCCCTTTAATAAAGGCATCCTCAGAATCAGTATTATAAACATTTGTATCACCATCTAAAATATTAATCATTTCAGGCAATAATGCTTTGAAAGCCTTGATAATACTTTTTGCAGCCCAGACAAAAATACCTGCATTCCACAGATAATCGTTGCGATTTAAAAATTGTTCTGCCGTTTCTGAATCAGGTTTTTCAGTGAAGTTCTTAACCTTTTTTATTTCTGATGTACTTTCTTTAAATTGAATATATCCATATCCGGTATTAGGATGATCCGGCTGAATCCCCAAAGTCATTAAAATATCCTCTCCGGCACAGGCATCAAAAGAAGTCCGGATGGCTTCTAAAAATGTACTCTCATCTTTAATCCAGTGATCAGAAGGAGCTATCAGCATAACAGCATCCGGGTTTTGATGGTAAACTTTTAATGCCGCATATAAAATACAGGGAGCGGTATTTCGCATGACAGGCTCCAATAACAACTGTCTGTAATTAAGTTGTGGTAATTGCTGTGATACTAATTTTTCGTAACTATTATTTGTGGCAATTAATATATTATTCGCAGGAATAAGTTTATTAATTCGCTCAAAAGTTCTTTGAATTAAAGATTCCCCGGTACCCAGCATATCGTGAAATTGCTTTGGATATTTTTGAGTACTTAAAGGCCAAAATCTGGAACCAATGCCACCAGCCATAATTACTGCATAATAGTTGTTTTTCATAAGGAAAATATTTTATGTTTATTCTCTGAATAAAATTTCAGCATTTTGATTAAAAAGATATGTTTTTTTAGTACTCAAATTTAAACACTCATAGCGGGTTCTTCTTTTTTTTCCCCTTTTATATACACTATTTTTATACTGAAAAATACTCCCTTCCGGAATTTCAAAGATAAAACTCTTTCCCGATTCTGCCATCCCTCCTTTTAAAGCAAGAAATAAATTGGCATCTGAACCCGTACTTGCTTTCGGATTTTTTAAGTAATTTGCTAATAAGGATAACAATTCCGGAGAGTATATTTCCGGTTGCAGGAAAGGAAGCATTAAATGTTGAAAAACTGCTTTCCATTCTTTTCCATGAGGCTTAACGTTGCCAAATTTCTTATACGTAATATGATGTGCAATTTCATGAACTAACGTTAATAAAAACTGATGTGTATTCAAATTATTATTAACCGTAATTTGAGTTTTCTCATTTGAAAAGACTTTGAAATCACCATGTTTTGTTTGCCGTTGCTGAACAATTTTAAGACGGATACAATGTTCTTTAAGCAGATATTCAATCAAAGGAATCGCTTTTTCAGAGATATATTCCTGAAGTGGATTATTCAAAACTTAGTTTTTTAAATATGAATTAAACCATATAATTAAATACTGAAAAATAGTCTCAGCGTAAAAAACTGTCTTTTTCAGATTCAAAATAAAAAAATGTAAATATATAAAAAATACCACATAATTACAAACTATTAGGCACAAACTCTATAACAAATCAGTTATGCTTCTCTTAAAAAGAAGATGATATATGGCAGTTAACATATCAAAAATGAAGCTCTGAAAAAATGTTTGCTAAAAATATAGTATATTACCCCCCCCCATTTTATTTACAACTATCACACTGAAATTAATCATATTATGAATATTAAAAAAGGATTGTTTCTTTACTGCTTTATAACCGCTGTGATTACCGGCTATACCCAAAACTACTTTGTAACTACCTGGAACACCGAAACTGATGATACCAACAGCACTTCAATTACCCTGCCCGTAGTTGCAGGAGCATATGATGTGGACACCAACAACGACGGCACCTTTGACAGGCTGAATCTTACAGGTACACAAACCCTCGATTTAGGCAGTGCGGGCATTCATACCATTGCCATCCGTCCCAATATTGTTAACAATGAAGAAAATGAATTACAAATACGATTTGCCAATGGCAACAACCCCGGAAAATTAACCACCATAGAAAACTGGGGAACAATTATTTGGAAATCCATGAATCAGGCTTTCCAGGGATGTTCCAATATGAATATTGCCCCTACCGCAGGAGTTCCGAACCTAAGCAAGGTAACTGATATGAGTTCCATGTTTGAGGGAGCTACCAATTTTAACAGTAATCTCAGTACCTGGAATGTGACGAACATAACTAATATGAGCGGGATGTTTAGTAATGCTACCTATTTTAATAGTAACCTCAGTGCCTGGAATGTCGCCGGGGTAACCGATATGAGTTCTATGTTTGAAGGTACCAATTTTTATGGTAATCTCAATACCTGGAATGTGGCGAACGTAATCAATATGAGCGGGATGTTTAGTAATGCTACCTATTTTAATAGTAATCTCAGTACCTGGAATGTGGCGAATGTAACCGATATGAGTTCTATGTTTGAAGGTACCAGTTTTAATGGTAATCTCAATACCTGGAATGTGGCGAACGTAATCAATATGAGTTCTATGTTTCAGGATGCTGAAAGTTTTAACGGGGATGTAAGCACTTGGAATGTGGCGAACGTAGCCAATATGAGTGCTATGTTTAAAGGAGCTGCCAATCTTAACAATAATCTTAGCACTTGGAATGTGGCGAATGTAACCGATATGAGTTCTATGTTTGAGAATACTGGTTTTAATGGCAATCTCAGTGTCTGGAATGTGGCAAATGTAACCAGTATGAGCAGGATGTTTTATGGAACCGGCAATTTTACGGGTGATTTAAGTATTTGGAATGTGGCAAACGTAACCGATATGAGCTCTATGTTTGAGAGTGCTGTTAGTTTTAATGGTAATCTCAGTGCCTGGGATGTGTCTAAGGTTACTAATATGGATTCTATGTTTTATAAGGCTTCT
Source organism: uncultured Tenacibaculum sp. (assembly GCA_963666645.2). Classification (GTDB taxonomy): domain Bacteria; phylum Bacteroidota; class Bacteroidia; order Flavobacteriales; family Flavobacteriaceae; genus Polaribacter. Next base: position 237,382 of record CAXXDB010000001.1, read on the forward strand.
GTTTTTAACGGAAATGTAAGTGCTTGGAACGTGGCGAACGTAACCAATATGAATTCCATGTTTTCTAATGCTCCTAATTTTAACGGTGACGTAAGCACCTGGAATGTCGCTAAGGTAACCGATATGAATTCTATGTTTCTTAGTGCTTCTGCTTTTAACGGAAATCTCAGTACCTGGAATGTATCTAAGGTTGCTGATATGAATTTTATGTTTGCATTTGCTTCTGACTTTGACAGCGATATAAGTACCTGGAATGTCGCCAATGCGGCTGATATGAGACTTATGTTTCTTAATACTCCCGGTTTTAGCAAACAAAACTATGAAAAACTGTTATCAGGATGGTCTAAACATACCTTACAGGACGGAGTTGTCTTTAGAGCACCCGGAGTAAGTTATTGCTTCGGAAAAGCAGCCAGAAAAATACTGACCGGTATCTATCACTGGATAATTGACGGAGATTATCTTGATCCCAATTGTCTGGATTTAAACATTGCCGCCGATGCCCTGTTACAGGGACCTTATAACAGCACTGCCGCTTTGATGAATGATGATTTACGAACGGCAAACAGAATTCCCTTAACCTCTCCTTATAACGACGGAGCGACCGTAACCGGCATCGATATTTTTGATAATGCCGATGATGATGACGATATTGTGGATTGGGTACAGATAGAATTACGCAAGAGCTCTGATATTACCGAAGTACTAACCACTGCTTCGGCACTGATTCAGCGTGACGGAGACATTGTAGCCCCCGACGGTACTTCCGATGTAACGATAAGCGGCACGGGCGGAGATTATTATATAAGTATCAACCACAGAAACCATATTGTCGCCGCTACGGTCGTCGCTCTGACTTTAAGTGCGACGGCCACCGTCATAGACTTTACTGTTGTGGCAAACGTTACCGGCGGCATCAATGCCGTGGCGGAAGTGAGTGCGGGGAAATATGCTTTATTTGCGGGAGATGCAGACGATAATAACCGGATACAGACAGAAGACTATAACGCTGCGGCGACCCGCATCGGGCAGTCGGGATATTTCAGGAGCGATACCGATATGAACGGCGAGGTGCAGATTACAGACCTTAACTTGTTTATTGCAAGAGCCATAGGTAACGGGATACAATTTTAGTATGTTTTCATATTTTCGGATAAGAGGTACGGGACTTTTTGAAATAGGAGTCCTTGTACCTCTTATCTTTTTGAATTAATACCGGTATGAGCGATGAAGTACAAATTTCAGATTGTAACTTGCTTATTGCGGGAGCCACAAAACACCCCGTTGATTTCATCTCCCGCTCCTCCCTTAAAGCAAAAACTCAATAAAACCCCTTCCGGAAACAGAAAAATAACCCCGATAAGTGTTCAGGATTCCGTAAGCGAAATTCCCCGGAAAAAAAATACCCTGTAAGGAAATCTTTCAATTTATGACTATACTTGTACAATCAAATGATTTTACTATGTACCCTAAAAAAATTTTATATTTCTGTTATTTTATAAGTATCGTTACAGGCTACGCCCAAAGCCATTTTGTAACTACCTGGAACACCGAAACCGGGGATGCCGAAAGCACTTCGATCTGGACCGGACCCAAAGTAACATTTACAAAAGCCAATGGTGCTAACTGGAATCTCCCGGCTAATCAGGACAGAATTACCGACAACGTTGCGTTAACAAGAAAGGGGAGTAAAGCCTTATTTA
>CAXXDB010000002.1:0-35769 GCA_963666645.2 uncultured Tenacibaculum sp.
TTGCCGGCTTAGTTATGAAGACGTTACCAACGCTATCAACGGCAGTTTTCAGATTTAACTTCTTTCCGAAATTAGTCATAAACTGAATCACTCGTTCTTCTTTTTTAGAAGCACGGGGAACGGCGTTTAAATCGGCAAAGTGATTCCAGACAATTTTGGGTTGAATATTTCTTATTTCTGAACTCATTTTTTGTAGGATTTAATTTTGATACATCAAAGATACATTTTTAGGACGTAAAGAATCGAAAATAAAAAGAAAAGCTAAAAAACAATGATTTTTTATGAAAGTCTTTGTTGCTAATCCGTTATTTTTGCGATCATGGATTTTTCATCTAAGCTTCTTGAAAATGCCGTTAATGAAGTCAGTAAGTTGCCGGGAATTGGTAAGCGCACAGCTCTTCGTCTGGTATTGCAATTATTAAAGGAATCTGCAGATTATACCAATTTTTTAGCTGAAGCATTGGTTCGGTTACGAACTAAAGTGAAGTTTTGTGAGAAATGTCATAATATTTCAGATACAGTTTTATGTGATATATGTAATAATCCGAAAAGAGATTCAGCGATAATTTGTGTTGTTGAAGATGTCAGAGATGTAATGGCGATTGAAAATACAGGACAATTCAGAGGATTATATCATGTGCTGGGAGGCAAAATTTCTCCTGTTGAAGGTGTTGGTCCTCAAAACCTTACTATAGAGCCTTTAGTAGAAAAGATAAAAACGGGTAAGGTGAAAGAATTGATTTTTGCTTTGAGTTCTACAATGGAAGGAGATACTACCAACTTTTATATCTATAAACAGATAGAAAGGTATCATATAACGACTTCTGCTATTGCCAGAGGGATATCAGTTGGTGATGAATTAGAGTATGCGGATGAGATAACTCTGGGGCGAAGTATTGTAAATAGAATTCCTTTTGAAAATAGTATTAAATATTAGTTTTTAGATGAGCTTCCAGATTTTTAAAAGTTAATTTTTAACTTTTTTGCCTGTAAATACAGATATTTACTATGATAAATTTCGGATACATCATTCAGCTGTTTTTATTTTTCTATTATTATTGAAATGCAGAAATAAATCTGTCCTGTTTACTTATCACCTGATTACAGATAACCATAGAATGTTAACTATCTGTATAGTTGATTTTGTTGCCATCTCCAGGCAGATTTTAATGCTTGCTCCAGTGTTTTTTTCAGCTTTCCATTTCAGTTCTTCAACGGCAAGTTTAGTGTCTGCATAAATAGTTGCAACATCACCGGGTCTTCTTTCAACAATTTTATAATTAAGAGGTTTTCCATAGATTTTTTCAAAGGTTTTGATTACTTCAAAAACAGAACTCCCTTTTCCTGTGCCAATATTAAAAAACTCAAAATTATGTTTATTTTCCCTGGTAAGCAGTCTTTTTAAAGCTGTTAAATGAGCGTTAGCCAAATCTACCACATGAATATAATCTCTTACGGCTGTTCCGTCCGGAGTGTTATAATCATTACCAAAAACAGAAAGTTGTTTTCTGATGCCTGCAGCGGTTTGCGTTATATAAGGAATTAGATTTTGTGGAACTCCTGAAGGCATTTCACCAATTTTTGCACTATCATGTGCGCCAACCGGATTAAAGTATCGTAAAGCAATTGCATTTAATTTGTTTGCCTTGCAAGTATCTCTGATAATTTCTTCTCCTATTTGTTTTGTGTTACTATAAGGGGATGTGGCAAGTTTTATTGGAGCATTTTCTTTAATTGGCAGTTCATCTGCCTGACCGTAAATTGTACATGAAGAGCTAAAAATAAAATTATCAATTTTTCTATCTCGCACCTCTTGTAAAAGGTATACTAAACCACTAATGTTATTTTCATAATACTCTAATGATTTTTGAACGCTTTCACCAATAGCCTTAAGAGCAGCAAAATGAATAATGCCATCAATGGAGTTTCGATCAAAGAATTCTTTTACGTTTTGCTTGTTTCGTAAATCTGTTTGACAGAATTCAGGTTTCTTTTTTGTAATCTCAGCGATATTATCTAAGATTTCAATTTTTGAATTAGATAGATTGTCAATAATAATAACCTCAAACCCTGATTTTTGCAATTCAACTACCGTATGGGAACCAATAAAACCCAATCCTCCAGTGACAAGAATTTTTTTCATAATAAGTTATATAAAACTATTTATTTTTTTGGTAATAAATGCTAATTGATCTTCGTCTAGTTCTGTATGCATTGGTAATGATATTACAGTTTCTGCTAATGTATTGGCAACCTTAAAATCCTCTTCTTTATATCGTTTATCAGCATACGCTTTTTGCCTGTGCAACGGAACCGGATAATAAATTGCATTGGCAATTCCATTATCTAATAAATACTGATGTAGTAAATCTCTTTTTCCGTTGGTAATTTGAAGAGTGTATTGATGAAATACATGACAATCACAATTTTCACAAACTTGTCCGCAGGAAGATGTGACTGGAATAATTATATGTTCGTTATCAGCAAAAGCATTATTATAGTACCGGGCTACTTTTCTGCGAGTAATGCAATACTCATCCAATAAGGGGAGTTTTGCTTTTAATACTGCTGCCTGAATACTATCTAAACGAGAATTAACTCCCACAATATCATGATGATAACGTTTATACATTCCATGGTTTACAATACCTCTTATTGTGTATGCCAGCTCCTCATCATTTGTAAAAATGGCACCACCATCGCCATAGCATCCTAAATTTTTTGAAGGGAAGAACGATGTTGTTCCAACATTGCCGATGGTTCCGGCTTTTTTCTTTGTCCCATCTTTAAAAGTATAATTAGCCCCGATGGCTTGAGCATTATCTTCAATGACAAAAAGATTGTGTTTTTCTGCAATTTCTGATATGGCATTCATCTCAGCAACTTGCCCAAATAAATGAACAGGTACAATAGCTTTCGTTTTAGGTGTGATGGCTTTTTTTAAAGATTCACAGTCAATATTAAAAGAATAGGGTTCTACATCAATTAAAACAGGAGTTAAATTTAACAGTGCAATTACTTCTGCAGTTGCAGCAAAAGTAAAATCACTGGTAATTACCTCATCACCCGGTTGTAATCCTAATCCCATCATTGCTATCTGTAAAGCATCAGTTCCGTTAGCACATGGAATTACATGGGCTACATCTAAATATTTTTCTAAATCTGCCTGAAGCTCTTTTACATAAAATCCGTTAATATAATCAGAAGAATTTAAAACTTTCTGAATGGATGTATCTACGGTTTCTTTTATTTTTTGATATTGACTTTGTAAGTCAACCATCTGAATTTTTCTCACTAACTTATCAGTTTATTTAGTCAAAAGTACAAATTTAAAAACAGCCATATTTGATTAAAATAATTCGATTAATGAAATCATTCAAAAGAATCTTTGTTTTTTAATTTATTGGAAGGAATTAGAATATGTTTTATTTCTAAGGACTTTCTTTAGTAATATACCCTTTAATTTTCAACATTTTTCTTTCCTCTTTAGCATTTGAATAAATGGTAATTGCTTTAGAGAAACCACCTGGTCTTTTAGTGTCGTAAGAAACTTCTATTTGCCCTTTTTCTCCCGGCATAATTGGTTTTTCGGGTTTACTGGGGACAGTACATCCGCATGTGGATTTTATATTTTTAATAATTAGCGGAGCGTTACCTACATTTGTAAATTCAAATACCCTTTTTCCTTCGGAGCCTAAATCTACTTTTCCGTAGTCAATAACCTCCGTTTCAAATTTAAATTCTTGAGCATCTGTGCTTAGTACTAAAAAGCAAGCCGTGATAAGTGATAAAATTGTTTTCATGATGTTTAATAATTGTTTAGGAATTTTGTTGCTACAAATTTAATATATTTTTTAGTTATAAAAAAATCAACTCTTAATAATTTTCTATCCATACTTGTTAAAACGAATTTCCAAGTGATAGCATACAACAAAAAACTATTCTATGTCAATTAGATATCTTTTTATTCCAGCAACAAATGGGGTTATTGAGTATGGAGGAAATATTAGCTCAATTGCTTTTTCTGACTTTAGATTTGATTTATTCACAGGAACATCACTATTGTCTGAAGTTTGAATTGTATTCTCATTTCTCAAAAACCAAATTGGAATATCTTCTAAAGTTTCTACCTTGGAGTCATCAAATAAATCTGTTTCCCCGGAGAATTGTTCTTACAACTTACTCAACAAAAAACTTCCTTCTATATTGACAGTTTCAAGAATGTGTAATATTCTTCTGTTACCAGAATACTTGAATATACTGAATCATTATTGGATAAATAAAAATTATTTGTGTATTCAAAAAAAGAATTAAATTCATAAGAGTTATGAGTATGGTAATGAGTCTTCGCCAAATTCCTCTCTGTATTCTTCCTCATACCTTTCAACTTCTAACCCATCTGCCTCTACCAATTCTATCACTTTATCTCCGTCCGGATGGTTTCGTAACCATACAGGATATTCTATTTTTTCTTGTGCATTTGTATTTATTAATAATGACGTTAGAGATAATATTATAATTATAATTAATAGCAATAATTTTTTTGTGTTCATTTTAGATAGTTGTATTTTTGCTGACTTACGAACCAAAAATGATGCCAAAATCATTTTTATAACTTCTTAAAAAACAGAATAATAGAAAATAATATGAAAATTGCATCTAAATATAATACTCCCGAAATAGAAAATAAGTGGTATAATTACTGGATGAAGCATAATTACTTTCATTCAGAAACAGATGAAAGAGAACCGTACACCATTGTAATTCCTCCACCAAATGTTACAGGAGTTTTACATATGGGGCATATGCTTAATAATACAATACAGGACGTTTTAATTCGTCGGGCTCGTTTACAAGGTAAAAATGCCTGCTGGATTCCGGGAACAGATCATGCTTCTATTGCTACTGAAGCGAAAGTAACAGCTAAATTAAAAGATCAGGGAATTAATAAAAATGATTTATCAAGAGAAGAATTCTTAAAACATGCTTTCGAGTGGAAAGATACCTATGGAGGAATTATCTTAGAGCAACTTAAAAAACTAGGAGCTTCCTGCGACTGGGAACGCACTAAGTTTACCATGGATGCTGATATGAGTGAAACGGTAATTAAAGTTTTTGTTGATTTATACAATAAAGGACATATCTATAGAGGTTTCCGAATGGTAAACTGGGATCCTGAAGCGAAAACTACGTTATCAGATGAAGAAATAATTTATGAAGAACGTCAGGGAAACCTATATTATTTACAATATGATATAGTTGATTCTGATGAAAAAATTCCCATTGCTACAACACGTCCTGAAACTATTTTCGGAGATACCGCTGTTTGTATCAACCCAAAAGATGAACGTTTTGCACATTTAAAAGGAAAAAAAGCAATAGTCCCTTTATGCAATCGTAAAATTCCGGTTATTCAGGATGAATATGCAGACGTTGAATTTGGAACGGGATGTTTAAAGATAACACCGGCACATGATGAAAATGATAAGATCTTAGGAGATAAACATAATCTGGAAGTAATCGATATTTTTAACGAAGATGCTGGTTTAAACTCTTTTGGGTTACACTATGAAGGAAAAAATCGTTTTGTGGTTCGTAAAGAAATTTCGAAAGAACTTGAAGAAAAAGGATATTTGGTAAAAACAGAACAACATACCAATAAAGTTGGAATTTCAGAAAGAACAAAAGCGATTATAGAACCAAGATTATCAGATCAATGGTTCTTAAAAATGAAAACATTGGTAAAGCCCGCTTTAAAAGCTGTTTTAGGAGCGGACAGAGAAATAAAATTATATCCTCCTAAATTTGAGAATACATATCGTCATTGGATGGAAAATATTCGTGATTGGAATATTTCCCGTCAGTTATGGTGGGGGCAGCAAATTCCTGCTTTTTATTATGGAGATGAAAAGGAAGATTTTGTAGTGGCTCAAACAAAGGAAGAAGCATTGCAGTTAGCTCAGGAAAAAACGTCAAATCCTGAACTTCAAGCTTCAGATTTAAGACAAGATTCAGATGTATTAGATACCTGGTTTTCATCTTGGTTATGGCCAATGTCAGTTTTCGATGGAATTCGTAACCCGGAGAATGAGGAAAGTAAGTATTACTATCCTACCAATGATTTAGTAACGGGACCGGATATTTTATTTTTCTGGGTAGCACGTATGATTATTGCCGGATATGAATATAAAGATATTCGTCCGTTTGAAAATGTATATTTGACAGGTTTAGTACGTGACAAGCAACAACGTAAGATGAGTAAGTCGTTAGGAAACTCGCCTGATGCATTAAAGTTAATAGAACAATATGGAGCTGATGGTGTTCGGGCAGGATTACTATTAAGTTCTGTTGCGGGGAATGATCTGATGTTTGATTTTGATCAGGTTGATGAGCAAGGAAAAATATTAACTAAGAAAGAAATTTTAGGTCGGGAAGAAAAAGGACTACCAAAAATGTATATTTCTCCTTTGTGTCAGCAAGGGAAAGGGTTAGGAAATAAAATTTGGAGTGCCTTTTATTTAACGAATCTATGGGAAATTTCTGATATGAAAGAACAACCGCAGTCGGCTGGAATAGCATTGGATTGGTATAAAGCTAAGTTCCGGAAAGTAGTTGCTGAAATCGAAGATTATTATAGCAAGTTCAGGTTAAGCGATGCTTTAATGGCTGTTTATAAGTTGATTTATGATGATTTTTGCGGATGGCTGTTAGAAGTTGTAAAACCGGCATATCAACAACCTGTCGATCGAAAAACATATAATGAGGTAGTTTCGGTTTTTGAAGATAATTTGAAAATATTACACCCTTTTATGCCATTTATCACTGAAGAAATCTGGCAAAATATAACAAAGAGAACTTCAGACGATGCTTTGATTATAGCTAAGTATCCTGAGGTTTCTAATACAATTAACGAAGAATTAATCACTAATTTTGATTTTGCTGTTGCTATAATTTCAAGCATCAGAACCGTTAGAAAGGAAAAAAACATTCCATTTAAAGAGGCTATCGAACTCTATGTCGTAAATTATGAGAAATATACTAAAGATTTTGATACTGTAATTCAGAAATTAGTAAATGTTTCTGCTGTTAATTATGTAAAAGAAAAAACGGAAGGAGCTTCTTTTAGAGTAAAATCTAATGAATACTTTATTCCAATCTCTGCCGGTACTGTCAATACGGGAGAGGAAGTAAAAAAGATAAGAGAAGAATTAAATTATACAGAAAGCTTCTTGAAATCGGTTCAAAAAAAACTATCTAATGAACGTTTTATAAATAATGCACCAAAACAAGTAATAACTAATGAAAAGAAAAAAGAAACTGATGCTCTGGCTAAAATAAAAACGTTAAAAACAAGTTTAACATCATTAAAATAGCAATCCGGATATATCATTTCCTGAAGAGTTTCCAAATAAATTTTTCCATTTCCGGCATCCTTTATTTTTCTACTTTTAGTATATATAAGCCATAAATATAGCTGATAAATTATAAGAAATAATTTATTTTTTATAAGAAGCTCTATTTTAGTATATTTGTGAGTATATGGAAGAAAATGTAATTTTAGTAGATGAGTTAGATAATGAAGTGGGATTAATGCCCAAGATGGAAGCTCATAAAAAAGCAGTATTGCACAGAGCTTTTTCAGTATTTATTTTTAATGATACTAATAAGTTAATGCTTCAGCAAAGAGCAAAAGAGAAGTATCATTCTCCGTTATTATGGACGAATACCTGCTGTTCTCACCAAAAAAAAGGAGAATCGAATATAGAAGCAGGAAAAAGACGATTACAGGAAGAAATGGGATTTTCATGCGAATTGGAAGAAGTTTTTTCTTTTATTTATAAAGTTTCTTTTAATAATGGTCTTGCAGAACATGAATTAGATTATGTAATGGCGGGAAGATATAACGGAGAACCAGATATTAATAAAAAAGAGGTAGAAGAATATAAATGGATTTCTTTAGAACACGTAAAAAAAGATATTCAAAAACATCCTGAAAATTATACCGCTTGGTTTAAAATTATTTTTGAAAAATCATATGATAAAATTGCTAACTTCAGGAATATGAGATAATGCCTGAAGTTACCATACATAGAAAGGCACATTTTAATGCTGCACACCGGCTATACAGAAACGACTGGTCTGAAAAGAAGAACTTTGAAGTTTTTAATAAATGTAGTAATCCCAATTATCACGGACATAATTACGAATTAATTGTATCGTTAACAGGTGAGATTGATAAAGAAACGGGTTATGTGTATGATTTAGCAAAACTTAAGAAACTGATTAAAAATGAAATTGAAGAAACCTTTGATCATAAAAACTTAAATTTAGAAGTGGAGGAATTCAAAGAACTAAATCCAACAGCGGAAAAATATTTCTGTGATAATATATCATAAGTTACGAACTCACATACCGGATGGTTTTAGAGCTAAAAATTACCCTATATGAAACTCCAAGAAACTTTGTAACATACTCAGGAAACTAAATGAAGAAACCCAATCAGTTTATAAAATTTAATCCTGTTCTTAAAGAGAAAATATGGGGAGGAACTAAATTAATGAAATTTCTCAATAAAAATTCTCAAAAGAAAAATATTGGTGAAAGCTGGGAAGTTTCTGATGTTGAAAGGCGATATTTCTGTTGTTGTTAATGGAGATTTAAAGGGGAAAAAGTTTAAAAGAAATCATAAATCTTTATAAAAGTAAATTAATCGGAGAAAAAGTATATCAAAAATTTGGAAATAAGTTTCCCTTATTAATAAAATTTATTGATGCAAATACTCCGTTAAGTATACAATTACATCCGGATGATGAACTAGCCGGGAGAACGACATAATTCTTTTGGGAAAACAGAAATGTGGTATATTGTACAAGCTGATGAAAATGCAAACTTGGTAGTTGGATTTAAAAAGGATAGTAACAAAGAAGAATATCTGAAACATCTTGAGAATAAAACCTTACCGGAAATTTTAAATACAGATGAAGTTACCGAAGGAGATGCATATTTTATCCCTGCCGGTAGAATTCATGCTGTTGGAGCAGGAGTATTACTAGCAGAAATACAACAAACATCAGACATAACATATCGAATTTATGATTGGGATCGCCGGGATTCAAAAGGGAATTACAGAGAACTGCATACCGGGGTCAGCACTTGATGCTATCGATTTTTAAATCACAAGTAAAATATAGCATTCATTATAATAAAAAAGTTAATGATTCTTCAACGATTGTATCATGCCCGTATTTTACAACGAATATTCTTTCTGTTCAAGGAATCCTGAAGATACGTCATGATGATAAAGACAGTTTTGTTATTTATATGTGTGTATCCGGTCAGGCAACATTTTCTTTGAAGAACGAAAAAGACACTGTAAAAATAGGAGGAAACGTTGTTAGTCCCCTGCCTGTATTAAAGAATTTACAATTTCCTCTGTTGCTGAATCTGAACTTCTGGAAATTTTTATCCCGGCTATCAATGAATGAAAAACAGAATAGCTAAAAAAATCTTTTAAAAATTAGAATACAGGTAGTTGAATTAAGAACTTAGAGATACCATCACAAAAACAGACGAGAACTATTGTGCATATAATTTTTGAATTAACTTTTCTGCAGGTTTATTTTGCGGAGTAAACATATTATTATCTTTTCCCGCCTGCCTTATCGTGGTTGTGAAACCATTTCCATAAAAACCCGCCGGCAAACCAATCTTCTTTCCAGAACTGATTATAAATAGCTTGTGTTGCATTCTTCTGAGCTTTTAAGTTCACTTTACCAGAATCTCTATTAAAATTCCAGGGTTCTTTTCCTGTAATAATTTACACTTCTATAACCATATTCTGTAAACAAAACCGATTTTTTATATTTCTTCTGAATCTCTTTAATTATATTTCTATTTGAACTCCAGCCCAGCTCAAAATCCTGAACTGTCGGCGTTTTTTTAGCACTTAAAGGAAAATAGGCATCTATTCCTATATAATCTAATTCACTCCAAAATGGTACTCTTTTAAACTCATCCCAATTGGCAGCATAAGTCAATTTCCCGGAATACCTCTTTTTAATTTCATTAATTAGGTCTTTCCAGTAATCAGGTCTGTTTAATACAAATTTTTCCAATTCTGTTCCAATACAAAACAGTCCTGCTTTAATCTCCTCCGCCAGTTCTGCATAATCTAAAATAAAGGTAGTATATGATTTTTCCAAGATTTTCCAGCTTTCTTCTGATTTCATTTCAATATCTCCTGTAAACTCACTCCTCCATACCCAGATATGAGGCTTTATCATTATTTGGATATTTTTCTTTTTAAATTCATCAGCATACTGTTTTACTCCCTGTTTAGTTTCTCCAAACCACTGATGTGAAAAATTGTATTGTATTTGAGGAAAAGCTAAATTTTTAATAAAACCAAAAGGCATCAGTGAAACATAATTCGCTGATGTTTTTTCAACGGGTAATGTATGTTGCTCATTAATTGTTTCTGAAGCGGCAACAAAACTTAACCCATTTATTTTTTCTTTTTGACTGCTGCAGGAAATAAGCAGAGCCAAAAATGCTGAAAGGAATATTAATTTTGACTTCATTCGCTAAAAGTAGATGTTTTTTTAATTATATTTAATTCATACTCCCTAAGTTATAAATTCTTATATTATATAGACCCGTTGTGCATTAATAATTGAATAATAAAAGATGTTCATTGATTCATTAAATCCGTATATTTATTTGAATATCAATCAATTAAATATATGAACAACTTTACAGCAAATTACAATAAAATTTTAGAAACATTAAAGTCTATTACTGAAAAAGAACAATTTTCAAATCAAAAAAGGAAACCAAAACTAAAAGACATAGAATTAATTGCTATAAATGTAACAGCAGAATAATATGAGTATTGATAGTGAATGTAAGTTGTTTCGAGAGCTTTCAATTGATTTAAAAAATAAGATTGAGGTTCTGTTTATAATAGAAGGAAGCGAGAATTATTTTTTGCAATGGAGTTTATTAGAAATGAATTATCAAATAAGTTTAATGAATTTGAAAACTATTTTGTTGAAGACAGAATGCCTTTAGAAGTGGTCAAATTATCAAGAAGTAATAGTAGTAAAATTTGTAAAGAAGAATTTTATAGCTCACCAAATAGAAGTTTTTGTGCAAGTCAAAATACGCATTATCATGGTCACAAAATTCATGCAGTTTGTTCTATTGAAGGGGTATTCAAAAGTTTTGATATAAGCAAAGCCTCCGTTCACGATATTCATTATTTAAAAGATATAAAACAACCGTTTAATAATTGTGTGATTTTGGGAGACAAAGGTTAATTAAGCACTGAATATCAATTATATATGTTTGAAAGCAAGCAAATAAAACTGGAGGTTCCAAAACGTAAAAGTCAATATAATTACAAAAAAAACCTACATTTTTAGAAAGAAAAGAAAGCGAATAGAAACTTTGTTTTCAGAACTTTGTGGCCAATTTATGATACGATGTAATTATGCTAAATCTTTTAAAGGGTTTAAAACAAGAATACTATCAAAATTAACATCATTAACAGTAATTCAGTTTATTAATAGGTTTGTTTTTGATAGAAATATAAATAATTTAAAAATTAACATTATTTAAATGCACAACGGGTTAGCATTAATATTCTTTTTGCTAAGGTCAATCTATTGAAAGAGAAAAAATCCTTGTGTGTCGAAATTTTTTGTATTTTCATAAAAGATTAAATTTTTGTACTTTTTTCCAATTTTCAGGACTCTGTTTCTGCATAGGATACAATAAATCTACAATATTTATAAGGAATTTTGTACCCTCCGTTGCGGGACAGATAGCTAAAAAAGACTATCTAAATAAAGATAGTTTTTTCTGTTTTTACTTCATTTCAAAATCTTCCATGAATTTAGTTGTATAATTGCCGGAAACATAATCCGGATGATTCATTAGTTGTCTATGAAAAGGAATTGTTGTTTTAACTCCTTCAATTACATATTCATCTAATGCACGTTTCATTTTATTGATTGCTTCCTCACGAGTTTGTGCAGTAACAATTAGTTTAGCAATCATTGAATCATAGCTTGAAGGAATAATGTACCCTGAGTATGCATGAGTGTCTATACGAACACCATGTCCGCCGGGAGCATGGTATGAAGTAATTTTACCAGGAGAAGGTCTAAATCCATTAGCAGGATCTTCTGCATTAATTCTGCATTCTATTGAATGTAATTGCGGGATATAATTTTTACCTGAAATCGGCACCCCCGCAGCTACTAGAATTTGTTCACGGATTAAGTCATAATCAACTACTTCTTCAGTAATTGGATGTTCTACCTGAATTCGGGTATTCATCTCCATGAAATAGAAATTACGATGCTTGTCTACTAAAAACTCAACAGTTCCGGCACCTTCATATTTAATATATTCTGCAGCTTTTATTGCAGCTTTTCCCATAGCATCTCTTAATTCATCTGTCATGAATGGGGAAGGAGTTTCTTCAGTTAGTTTTTGATGACGGCGTTGAATGGAACAATCTCTTTCAGACAAATGACATGCTTTACCAAAGGAATCTCCAACGACTTGTATTTCGATATGTTTTGGTTCTTCAATTAATTTTTCCATGTACATTCCGTCATTATCAAAAGCAGCTTTAGCTTCCATACGGGCAGAATCCCAAGCAGGTCTTAAATCATCAGTTTTCCATACGGCACGCATTCCTTTACCCCCACCTCCTGCAGTAGCTTTTAGCATAACCGGGAATCCCATGTTACCGGCTATTTTCTCTGCGTTTTCATAAGAATCCAAGATACCTTCTGATCCGGGAATACAAGGTACACCTGCAGCAATCATTGTTGCTTTTGCAGTGGCTTTATCTCCCATTTTTTCAATCATTTCACCTGTAGCTCCAATGAACTTAATTTCATGATTTTCACATAATTTAGAGAATTTTGCATTCTCAGAGAGAAACCCATAACCGGGGTGTATTGCATTTGAATTGGTAATTTCAGCAGCAGCAATAATTCTATCCATTTTTAAATACGATTCATTACTGGGAGCAGGACCAATACAAACTGCTTCATCAGCAAACCTTACATGTAAGCTTTCTGTATCAGGCTTAGAGTAAACGGCTACTGTTTTTATCCCCATCTCTTTGCAAGTTCTAATTACACGAAGTGCAATTTCGCCTCTGTTTGCAATTAATATTTTTTTAAACATTTTATTCCGAATTAGTTAATTAGAAATAGTTAGTTAGACCTTTTCATGTTAAAAAGCAGAGCTTTTTCTGATTTTATGACGGATCAACTAAAAATAAGGGTTGATCAAATTCAACAGGTGATGAATCATCTACTAATACTTTTACTATTTTACCTGAAACTTCAGATTCAATTTCGTTAAAAAGTTTCATTGCCTCAATGATACATATTGTATCGCCAACCTTAACTTCAGAGCCAACTTCCACAAATGTAGGTTTGTCCGGAGATGATTTACGGTAAAGAGTGCCAATCATTGGAGATTTTATAGTAATATATTTAGAGTTATTTTCAATAGATTCAGGAGGTGCAGTTGTCTCCAAATTTGCTTGTACCTGTGCTAAATCAGGATTAGCAACTTGTGGCACGGTAGTTATTGGTGTAGCTTGAATAATTTTTGTTTCCGGCGTATCGGATGTGATTTTTATGGTAATTTTTACATCATCCATTTCTAATTTTACTTCACTAGCACCGGATTTTGCTACGAACTTAATAAGGTTTTGAATTTCTTTAATGTCCATCGTTTATAATTATTAGTTGATTGTGTCTATTTAGTATAGGCCCATTTAAGGTAAACAGCCCCCCATGTGAAACCACCACCAAAGGCGACAAAAATTAAATTATCTCCTTTTTTAAGTTTTTTCTCATAGTCAGCCAGCAAAAGAGGTAGGGTTGCCGATGTAGTGTTACCATACCTATGGATATTTAACATTACTTTATCGTCATCTAGACCAATTCGGCTAGCAGTAGCTTCAATAATTCTTTTGTTAGCTTGATGCGGTACTAACCAATCAACAGCTTCTTTTGTTAGATTATTTCTTTTCATTATTTTTTCAGATACATCAGCCATATTAGAAACAGCAAATTTAAATACTGTTTTACCTTCCTGACGTACATAATGTTGTTTGTTTTTTAGAGTTTCTTCTGTTGGCGGAAGAACTGACCCTCCTGCATCGATTTTTAAAAAATCTCTGCCAATGCCATCACTTTTTAAATACTCATCTTGCAGACCTAAGCCTTCAGCATTAGGTTCAAATAGAGCGGCACCGGCACCATCTCCAAAAATAATACAGGTAGCTCTGTCTGTATAATCTATAATCGAAGACATTTTATCTGCTCCAATAACTAAAACTTTTTTATATTTCCCGGATTCTATATAACCAGATGCTGTTGACATGCCATATAAAAAGCTGGAACAGGCGGCTTGTAAATCATAGGCAAAAGCATTTACCGCACCAATTCGTGTTGCTGTGTAAACTGCTGTAGAAGCAACCAGCATATCCGGAGTAGCGGTGGCAACAATTAAAAGATCTATTTCTTTAGGGTTAATATTATTTTTCTTTATTAAATCCTGAGCAGCTTTAATAGCCAAATAAGAAGTCCCCGCTCCTTCTTTTTTTAGAACTCTTCTCTCTTTAATTCCGGTTCTTGTTATAATCCATTCATCATTGGTATCTACCATTGTTTCCAACTCCTTATTGGTTAAAACGTATTCCGGAAGATATTTTCCTACTGCTGTAATCGCTGTAGTTATTTTAGACATCGTTAATTACTTGATAGTAAGTTTAGTTTTCAAAAATAGTAATTTTTTTCATTCTTTTTAATGAAAAAAACGTCAAAAACTGTTGTTTATGACGTTAAATGCTTTAGAATTCAGAAAATTATAATGACATAAAACTCTTAAGCTTCCAATTCTTCCGGTGTTGTGTCAATAACAATCTGACCTCGATAATATAATTTACCTTCATGCCAATGAGCTCTATGATATAGATGAGCTTCTCCGGTAGTAGAATCAACAGCTATCTGTGGTAAAGAAGCTTTATAGTGAGTTCTTCTTTTATCTCGTCTGGTTTTTGATATTTTTCTTTTAGGATGTGCCATTTTATGTATTTTTTCCTGTTAGTAAATCTTTTAATTTATCCCATCTGGGATCAATTGTCTGTTTTTCAACTGTTTTATTATTATTAACTTCCAATTCCTTTAATTTCTCTAAAATTTCAGATTTCATAGTTTCATTTAAAACATCAGGGTGAATCTTTTTACACGGAACAGAGAGTACTACCAATTCATAAATATATTGATCAACATTAATTTGATGTTCTCCATGTGGCAATATCAATATTTCATCATCCTCATCATTAAATTCAGAACTAAACTTTACAGTTAATTTTAAATTACCTTTGATCTCTTGGTTATAAGGTTCATTTGTGCTGTCACATAAAACATTAACATAGCCATTAATGGTAAAAAATAATTCAAACAGAGTACTCTTTTTAATGAAATCTATAGTTATATTAACAGAAGCTTCATTAAACTCATTATACTGAAATTCTTCAAAAAACGTATTGTCAATTTGATACCGAAATTTGTGAATCCCTTCTTTTAAACCTGTAAAAGAAATAGTATATCTTTTTAAACTTCTCATTTACAATATCAATTTAACAGAATGCAAATATAATAAAATGGTATTATAAACATAAAGGAATAAATGTTATTTTTAATAATATGCAGATTCAGTTATAAGTCTGACATCGAATAAGCAATCTGTAAAAATGATTTTTTAGAGACTCCAAAATTTAACTTTCTTCCTGATTTTCGATTTATTTTGTGTTGTATCTCTTTCATATATTGATGATTAATATTGTTAAAGTTTATCTCTCTATCAAAGATATATTACGATATTAGTTTATTTGTTATGCGTTGAGTTCTGTTTCCCGATGTAAGATAATGCATTTCTGATTCCTTTTTTCCTGTGGATTATATAGTCTATACATCTCAATTGAAAAGTATATATTTTCTCCCAAAGCAGATATACTAAAAAAAATTTCAGAACGTTACATATAATCGAATATTCCGGTAAAACCGAAAATTTAAATTTGGAATTTCATTTTTAATCGTTAAGTAAATGAAACAAGTTCGGCGTATAGTAAAATGACAAATCGTAAAAGTAATATTAATGAAAAACGTTCTTAGCTATACTAAAAAAGTACTTCTTCTAATGGTAATTCTTTTTGTGTCCCTTTTAAAATCAGATGCAAGAGAAATTAAAGCTGTCAACGCAACTCTGACAAAATTCCCCTCGAAAACTATTAAAAACAATGTTATCTGCACCGTAGAAGATGCCAACGGAAGTACTGCCGTTGCCACGGTAATTGTTACAACAAACACAGTAACAGATCCCTTTGTAACCACCTGGGATACAACAATTGATGATCCTGGCAGTACTCAAATTATTATACCTGTGATAGCCGGAGCTTATGACATAGACACCAACAATGACGGCACTTTCGACTTACTGAATCAAACAGGAATAACAACCGTTGATTTAGGAAGTTCCGGGTTGCACACCATCGCCATACGACCAAATACATCCAATACAGCAAACGAATTACAAATACAATTTGCCGGAGCTAATAACCCCAAAAAATTAATTACCATAGAAAAATGGGGAAACATTGTCTGGACTTCCATGGAGCAAGCTTTTAAAGGATGTAGTAATATAAGTATTGCCGTCACCGCAGGAATCCCCAATCTAAGCAAGGTTATGAATATGTCGAAGATGTTTGAAGATGCACTACAAGTAAATAGTGATTTTAGTAATTTTAGAATCTGGGACGTGTCCGGGGTAACCAATATGAATGATATGTTTCGAAGTGCTTTAGAATTTAACGAGGATATAAGCACCTGGAATGTGGCAAACGTGACCGATATGAGTGGTATGTTTTCCGTAGCTCCCAATTTTAATGGAAATATAAACACCTGGAATGTGGCAAATGTGACCAATATGAGGTATATGTTTTCCGAAGCTGTTAACTTTAGTGGGAATATGAACACCTGGAATGTGGCGAATGTGACCGATATGAGAGCTATGTTTTCAGGAGCTATTAATTTCAACGGTGATATAAGTACCTGGAATGTGGCGAACGTGACCGATATGAGATCTATGTTTTCAAGAGCTGCTAATTTTAATGGAAACATAAATACCTGGAATGTGGCGAATGTGATTGATATGGAACATATGTTTCGAAATGCCACAGCATTTAACGGGAATCTAAGTACCTGGAATGTGGCGAACGTGATTGATATGAGTTTCATGTTCTCAGGAACTACTAGTTTTAACGGAAATATAAACACCTGGAATGTGGCGAACGTGATCGATATGGCTGGTATGTTTAGCCCTGCGGTAGGATTTAACAATAGTCTCAATGCCTGGAATGTTTCTAAGGTAATCAATATGAGGAATATGTTTGATGGTGCTTCCAATTTTAATGGCGATATAAGCACCTGGAATGTAGCAAGCGTAACCAATATGAGTGGGATGTTTTATGAGGCTGTCAATTTTACCGGTGATTTAAGTGCCTGGAATGTAGCAAGCGTAACCAATATGAGTTCTATGTTTAATGGGGCTGCCGGTTTTAACAGTAATCTCAGTACCTGGAATGTATCGAACGTGGGCAATATGTTTAATATGTTTTCTGATGTTGTCAGTTTTAGTTCTGAAAATTATGATGCCTTATTGTTGGGTTGGTCAGCGTTAACCGTAATAGATCGCGTTTTTTTTGGAGCACCTCCTACCACTTATTGTGCCGGAAAACCCGGAAAAGAAGAGCTTATAAATAATTACGGTTGGATTATTTCAGGAGACGCAGGACTCTCATGCCCTTTTGTAACCACCTGGAATACAAGAATTGATGATTTTCCCGGCAGTACTCAAATTACTATACCTATGATAGCCGGAGCTTATGACATAGACACCAACAATGACGGCACTTTCGACTTACTGAATCAAACAGGAATAACAACCGTTGATTTAAGAATTCCCGGGCTGCACACCATCGCCATACGACCACATACATCCAATACAGCAAACGAATTACAAATACAATTTGCTGGAGCTAATAAAGCCAAAAAATTAATTACCATAGAAAAATGGGGAGACATTGTCTGGACTTCCATGGAGCAAGCTTTCCGAGGATGTAATAATATAAGTATTGCCGCCACCGCAGGAATCCCCAACCTAAGCAAGGTTACAAATATGTCGAAGATGTTTCAAAATGCACTATATATAGATAGTGATTTCAGTAATTTTGAGATTTGGAATGTGTCTGAGATAACCGATATGCATGCTATGTTTCAAAATGCTATAGCATTTAACGGTAATATAAGTACCTGGAATGTGGCAAACGTGACCGATATGAATGGTATGTTTTCAGGAGCTTTTAGGTTTAATGGTAATCTCAATACCTGGAATGTGGCGAACGTAATCAATATGAGTTCTATGTTTCAGGATGCTGAAATTTTTAACGGGGATGTAAGCACCTGGAATGTAGCGAACGTAATCAATATGAGTTCTATGTTTTCAGAAGCTACTAATTTTAACGGGGATGTAAGCACCTGGAATGTGGCAAACGTGACCAATATGGAAGCTATGTTTTCAGAAGCTACTAGTTTTAATGGAAATATAAATACTTGGAATGTAGCGAACGTAATCAATATGAGTTCTATGTTTTCACAAGCTACTAATTTTAACGGGGATGTAAGCACCTGGAATGTGGCAAATGTGACCAATATGAGAGCTATGTTTTCAAGAGCTACTATTTTTAATGGAAATATAAATACCTGGAATGTGGCGAATGTGATTAATATGGAACTTATGTTTGGTGGTGCTACCAATTTTAATAGTGATATAAGCACCTGGAATGTGACAAACGTGACCGATATGGGATTTATGTTTAGTGGTGCTTTCAATTTTAATAATGATATAAGCACCTGGAATGTGGCTAAGGTAGTTGATATGGAAAGTATGTTTAACGAGGCTTTCAGTTTTAGCTCTGAAAATTATGATGCCTTATTGTTGGGTTGGTCAGCATTAACTGTACAAAATAATGTTTTTTTTGAAGCACCCCCTACCACTTATTGTGCCGGAAAACCCGGAAAAGAGAAGCTTATAAATGATTACGGTTGGAGTATTGTAGGAGACGCAGGACTCTCATGTCCGGGCAACCCGGCAATAGCGGTAGATGATACCTTAACTATAGTAGAAGACACCTCGGGGAGAGTCACGGTAAGCAATAATGACACGGTAGTTGACGGTCTTGCTGCGGATGGATATACAATTGCAACGAATCCAACCAACGGAATGGTTACAGAAATTTCCGACGGTGTTTTTGAATATACTCCGAATGCTGATTTTCATGGTACAGACAGCTTTACCTACACGGTAGAAGATGCCGACGGGGATATGTCCACTGCTACGGTAACAATTACAGTAATTCCTGCGGATGATGCATTATTAGCGGTAGATGATACCTTAACTATAGTGGAAGACACCTCGGGGAGAGTCACGGTAAGCAGTAATGACACGGCAGCTGACGGTCTTGCTGCGGATGGATATACAATTGCAACGAATCCAACCAACGGAATGGTTACAGAAATTTCCGACGGTGTTTTTGAATATACCCCGAATGCTGATTTTCATGGTACAGACAGCTTTACCTACACGGTAGAGGATGCCGACGGGGATATGTCCACTGCTACGGTAACAGTTACAGTAATTCCTGCGGATGATGCATTATTAGCGGTAGATGATACCTTAACTATAGTGGAAGACACCTCGGGGAGAGTCACGGTAAGCAGTAATGACACGGCAGCTGACGGTCTTGCTGCGGATGGATATACAATTGCAACGAATCCAACCAACGGAATGGTTACAGAAATTTCCGACGGTGTTTTTGAATATATCCCGAATGCGGATTTTCATGGTACAGACAGCTTTACCTACACGGTAGAAGATGCCGACGGGGATATGTCCACTGCTACGGTAACAATTACAGTAATTCCTGCGGATGATGCATTATTAGCGGTAGATGATACACTAACGATAAATGAAGATACTTCGGGAAGTATCACGGTAAGCAATAATGACACGGTAGCTGACGGTCTTGCTGCGGATGGATATACAATTGCAACGAATCCAACCAACGGAATGGTTACAGAAACTTCCGACGGTGTTTTTGAATATACCCCGAATGCTGATTTTCATGGTACAGACAGCTTTACCTACACGGTAGAAGATGCCGACGGGGATATGTCCACTGCTACGGTAACAGTTACAGTGATTCCTGCGGATGATGCATTATTAGCGGTAGATGATACCTTAACTATAATGGAAGACACCTCGTGGAGTATCACGGTAAGCAATAATGACACGGTAGCTGACGGTCTTGCTGCGGATGGATATACAATTGCAACGAATCCAACCAACGGAATGGTTACAGAAACTTCCGACGGTGTTTTTGAATATACCCCGAATGCTGATTTTTATGGTACAGACAGCTTTACCTACACGGTAGAAGATGCCGACGGGGATATGTCCACTGCTACGGTAACAATTACAGTAATTCCTGCGGATGATGCATTATTAGCGGTAGATGATACCTTAACTATAATGGAAGACACCTCGGGAAGTATCACGGTAAGCAATAATGACATGGTAGCTGACGGTCTTGCTGCGGATGGATATACAATTGCAACGAATCCAATCAACGGAATGGTTACAGAAACTTCCGATGGTGTTTTTGAATATACCCCGAATGCTGATTTTTATGGTACAGACAGCTTTACCTACACGGTAGAAGATGCCGACGGGGATATGTCCACTGCTACGGTAACAATTACAGTAATTCCTGCGGATGATGCATTATTAGCGGTAGATGATACCTTAACTATAATGGAAGACACCTCGGGAAGTATCACGGTAAGCAATAATGACATGGTAGCTGACGGTCTTGCTGCGGATGGATATACAATTGCAACGAATCCAATCAACGGAATGGTTACAGAAACTTCCGACGGTGTTTTTGAATATACCCCGAATGCTGATTTTCATGGTACAGACAGCTTTACCTACACGGTAGAAGATGCCGACGGGGATATGTCCACTGCTACGGTAACAGTTACGGTAAGGGCTATAGGTTTAATGATATATAATGGTTTTAGCCCGAATGGAGATGGAATTAATGATTTCTTAAAAATTACTACTATCGGGGATTATTCCGATAATACTATTGAAATATTTAACAGATGGGGGAATACGGTATTTAAAATGAAAAATTATACTAATACGGACGAAGAAAAAAGATTTAAAGGAGTTTCTAATATGCAATCAACATTTGGCAGCAAATTACCAGTAGGAACATACTATTATATTTTAAACTTAGGAGATGGAAGTCCGGTAAGGAAAGGGTTTATTTATATTACAAGATAGCAACAAAAGTACAAGTTATATGAAATTATTACTATTGAAAAAAGTTGTTCTATTGATTAGTATATTTCTATTTAGAGAAGTCTCGTCTCAACAAGATCCTCACTATACTCAGTATATGCTAAATACGATGTCGGTAAATCCCGCTTATGCCGGTTCTAAAGGATATACTGTTCTAACTGCATTGGGGAGAACACAATGGGTTGGATTTGAAGGAGCTCCCGATACTCAAACGCTAAGCTACGATTCACAATTCACTTTAACCAGAATAGGTTTTGGTATTAACTTAATAAATGATGAACTGGGACCTTCAAAAGAGACATACTTAGATACTAATATTTCGTACAGTATTCTGACCGGAGAAGAAGGGAATTTAGCTTTTGGCTTAAAGTTAGGAGGGAGGTTATTAAATTTAGACTGGAATGTTCTTAATACCGGTGGCGATGGATTCGATTCCAGATTTGCTCAAAATATCACCAATAAATTTTTACCAACAATTGGTGCAGGAATATACTATTATGAACCTAAATGGTATTTAGGCTTATCTGTGCCTAATTTTCTACGTCAGGAACATTATGATGGTGAAAATATAATTGGAGAAACAGCTATAGAAGAATTCCATTTTTTTTTAATTACCGGATATGTTTTTGATATAGGCAGAGGTATAAAATTTAAACCCGCAACTTTAGTTAAAGTAGTTACCGGAGTTCCTCTTTCTATAGATATTTCAGCTAATTTTTTATTTAACAGCTTTTTCAGAACAGGTATTTCCTGGAGATTAGATGACTCGATAGCAGCTTTGGCAGGTTTTCAAGTAAACGAATCTTTTCATATAGGCTACGCTTACGATCTAACGACATCTAACTATAATGTAGCTAATTCAGGAACTCACGAGGTCTTACTCCGATATGAAATATTTAAAAGAAAAACTTCCGGAGTAGAATGTGGAAGATTCTTTTGACCATTATAAAGATTAGGAGACAGCTTCATAAATTGAAACTAATCCCATTCTTATTGGTAATTATTATAATAGTATATGTTGACCAATCTCTTATCAGCAAGTTTGAGAAAAACGAAAGAAAATCAACAAAAGAAGAATTTGTGAGATTTGCTAAAGTTTATGGACCTTCTGAAAGCGAACGAATAATAAATTGGTATTCAAATGAAAAGTAAAACATTAAAAGTATCAGAATTATTTGCAGGAGTTGGAGGTTTTCGTCTTGGACTTGAAAAAAGCAACTATGAAGTTGTTTGGAGCAACCAATGGGAACCTTCAACTAAATTGCAACACGCTTCAAAAGTTTATGAAGAGCGTTTTGGAAAAGAAAACCATTCTAACGAAAGTATTAAAGGAAGTTATAATCAGGAGAAGGTGGAAAATCACCTTCAAGATTTAAATATGTATCAGTTTTTGACAGAGGCTTTAGAAGATTAACACCAATAGAGTTAGAAAGACTAAATATGTTTCCGGATAATCACACCAAATTGGAAGGGGTTACTGATGCTAAACGAGCGTTTTTTATGGGAAATGCTTTAGCCGTTGGAGTAATTGAAGAAATTGGAAAAGAACTTTATGAACAGATAAGCCAATGAAAAAAAGAGCAAAACCATTTTTAAAATGGGTAGGAGGAAAAACACAACTAATAGAGCAAATAAAAACTCAATTGCCTTATAAAGCAACAAGTGATAATCTTACTTATATCGAACCTTTTATAGGGAGTGGAGCTTTCTTTTTTTGGATAATAGAGAATTTTCCAAACATAGAAAAAGTAGTTATTAATGATATAAATACAGATTTAATTAATTGTTATAATACTATACAAAAAGAAGTGGGAAATTTGACAGACATACTTTTAAAATGGCAAAAAGAATACTATCTTTTAGGTGAATGTGAGGAACTTAAAAAAGTATATTTTTATGAAAAAAGAAAACTTTTTAACACTCGGGAATCAGATAAAACAAAGCAAAGTGCCTTATTTATCTTTTTAAACAGAACATGTTTTAATGGACTTTTTAGAGTAAACCGTAAAAATGAATTTAATGTTCCAATTGGAAGTTATAAAAAGCCTTTAATCTGCAATAAAGAAAATTTAAGAGCAGTTTCAGAAGTTTTACAAAGAGTTGAAATTCTAAACGGAGATTATTCAGAAACTTTAGCTTATGCTACTGAAAATACGTTCTTTTATTTCGACCCTCCATACAAACCTTTAAGTGAAACTTCAAGTTTTAATTCATATGCTAAAGATGAATTTAATGATGCTGAACAAATACGCTTAAAAGATTTTTGTACAGAATTAGACACCTTAAATCATCAATGGATTTTAAGCAATTCTGATGTGAAAGGAAAAGACCCAAACAATAATTTCTTTGACGATTTGTATGCTAATTTTAATATTTATCGCGTAAATGCTCGAAGAAGTATAAATGCAAATCCGAATAATTATTTTTTGGGCGTTCCCTTCGGTCGGGCTTTACGTTCCAATCTTTTTGCTCGTACCTCACAAAAAGGATTTCCTCTTCAATCCCTAACTTAATTAGCTGATTAAAATGAATTTAGCTTTCAATATAAAATTAGCAGAGGGATATTCAAATAATTCTCAAATTGCAAGAGTTTTAACTGAAGATTGGGTTAAAACAAATAGTTATTGTCCAAATTGTGGCGAATTGAAATTAGAAGAATTTACAAATAATAAACCTGTAGCGGATTTTTATTGCAAACAATGTAAAAGTGAATACGAACTTAAATCCAAAAACAGTAATTCGATTGGAAAAAAAATAGTTGATGGAGCATATTCAACAATGATTGAAAGAATAAATTCTGATAATAATCCTAACTTTTTCTTTTTGACCTACGATAAATTAAAATGGGAAGTGAAAAACTTTCTAATTATTCCTAAACATTATTTTATTTCAGAAATAATTGAAGAACGTAAACCATTAGCACCTACAGCAAGAAGAGCTGATTGGATTGGTTGTAATATTGATTTGACTAAAGTGCCTGATAACGGAAGAATATATTTAATTAGAAATTCTGAAATAATATCTAAAGAAAAAGTTCGTACAAAATGGCAAGGAACGGAATTTTTAAAAAACAAAAAAGGGGTTTCAAAAGGTTGGGTTTTAGATGTTATGAATTGTGTTGATAATATTAAAAAAGATTCATTTTCGTTAAAAGATATGTATCAATTTGAAGAAGTATTAAAAACAAAATATCCTGAAAATGATTTTATAAAAGATAAAATAAGGCAACAACTTCAACTGTTAAGAGATAAAGGTTTAATCGAATTTAAAGGTAGAGGAAATTATAAGAAAATTAATTTATGAAAAATTTCAAAATTAAAATTAACGAAATACATAAAAGAGAATTAAATGTTCAAGCAGATAATACTGATGATGCAATTAATAAAATTAAGAAATTGTATGAAAGTAATGAGGTTCTTCCTCAAGATTCAACTTTAATTTCAGTTTCTATTCAAAATAAAACAGATATTAATCCTAAAGATATCTTAATTAATGAAGTAGTCTCATATTTATATGAAGATGAAAAGAAACATTATGAGGAATTTGATGATGACAAACCAAATGACCATATATTTTTAAAATTGAAAGAATTATCAAAAATCTTAAATTAAATTATAATGAAATCAAGAGAAGATTTAGCAGAAGAATTACAAAAAATGGGATTAACAAAATTGCAATCTATTACAATTGCTTTAGATGCTGGTTCATCACAATGTGTTGTTGACGAAGAGTATTTATCAACTTTTGATATTGATAAAGAAACAAAGGTTAAAGTAAATTCAAAAGTGAAAGATTTCTATTGTTTTAAAAGAGTATAAAAACTGCTAATAAAAAAATTCGTTTCTTAAAAGTAGACTGCATGGAAATAATGCCAAAAATCAATCACAAGTTTGATATGGTTTTTGCAGATCCACCATATTTTTTATCAAATAATGGCTTGGCTATTCAAAGTGGTAAAATCGTTTCTGTTAACAAAGGAAAATGGGATAAATCACTTGACACAGAACATATAAACAAGTTTAATAGAGAATGGCTTTCATTAATTAGGGAAAATATGAAAGATGACGCTACAATTTGGATAAGTGGAACAATGCATAATATTTTTAGTGTTGGACAAATTCTTACAGAATTAGACTTCAAAATTTTAAATATAGTTACTTGGCAAAAATCAAATCCACCTCCAAATTTTTCTTGTAGATATTTCACTCATTCAACAGAACAAATAATTTGGGCGAGAAAAAATGAGAAAACACCACATTATTTCAATTATGAATTAATGAAACAACTAAATGGAGACAAACAAATGAAAGATGTCTGGAAACTTCCTGCAATTGCACCTTGGGAAAAAAGTTGTACAAAACATCCAACTCAAAAACCTTTGTCAGTTCTGACTCGTTTGATTTTGGCTTCTACAAAACCTAATGCGTGGATTTTAGATCCTTTTGCTGGAAGTAGTACGACAGGAATATCTGCTAATTTAGCAAACAGACGCTTTTTAGGAATAGATCAAGAAACAGAATATTTGGAAATAAGTAAGAATCGTAAACTGGAAATTGAAGATCCAAAAATTGCTTCTAAATACAGGCAAAAATTACAAGGATTTAATAATCAGAAAGAATTAGATTTATTTTTAGGGGAAGAATCAAAAACTATATATATGACTGAATTGAATCTTTAATTTCAAAATTTTCAAAGAATATGGGGGGGGGGGATAATTCGACTTTTAAAAACACTTTAGAAAGTAAATTTTTCTTTGTGTTTTATCAATTTGAGGGAGAAAATCTGATTTTAAGAAAAGTGAAATTTTGGAATATGCCTTACTCTGATATTCTTGAAGCAAAAAATGTTTGGGAAGAAATGGTAAAAACGATTTCAAATGGAGAAATCGTAAAAGAAGTAACTGAAAAAGATGTAAGAAAAACATATTTTCCAAAGAAAACTGAAAATAAAGTTAGTCACGTTAGACCACACGCAAGAAATGCAGCAGATACTTATGATTTACCTATTGCAGATAAATTGACAGGACTGACTGAATACACAAAACATTGTTTTTGGTTAAACGCAAGTTATGTGAAAGACGAAATATATCTGAAATAAGCCAATGCTTAAAGTTATACGCATTAGCAATTCTCAGAATTAGCTTAATAAGCTAGTTTACGGAAAGAAAATCAGCAGAGAACAATGTATCCTATGAAAAACACAACGATGATTGCTCAATCAAAAGCCTGGATATATTTATAAAGCCCGCAATACTTTTAATTTGTAATTTAGTCGAAATTTAAAAATAAAATGAAGAACATAGTTAAGTGTAAATCCGAAAGTAAGTGCTAATCAACTGCCTTGATTTCTATCTGACATAATTTGATTAACACAATAACGACAACGACGACAATTTTAAAATGAGTGACACTTTAAAACATGAGTGTGGTATTGCAATGGTAAGACTTTTAAAACCATTACAATATTACAAAGACAAATATGGAACTGCCTTTTACGGTTTAAACAAAATGTACCTGTTGATGGAAAAGCAACATAATCGCGGACAAGACGGGGCAGGTATAGCTAGTATTAAGTTTAATGTAACACCCGGTACACCCTATATCAGTAGGATACGTTCTAACAAAACACAACCTATACAAGATATTTTTGCACAAATAAACAATTGTATTAATGGAATTTTTGAAAAAAACTCTGAGAAAATAAACAACGTACAATGGCAGGAGGAGAATATACCCTATATCGGGAATTTATTTCTGGGACACGTTCGTTATGGTACTTTTGGGAGAAATAGTATAGAGAATGTTCATCCTTTCTTACGCGAAAGTAATTGGAAACATAAAAACTTAATTGTTGCAGGAAACTTTAATATGACAAATTCCGGTGAATTAATGAACGAGCTGATAACTCTTGGTCAACACCCTAAAGAGGCTACCGATACCGTTACTGTAATGGAAAAGATAGGTCATTTTCTGGAGGATGAAGTCTCTGATGCTTACAAGAAAGCAAAAGCAACAAGTTTCAATAAAAAGCAAGCTTCTCTTTTTATTGAAGATCATTTAGATATCCGGCGAATTTTAAGGCGATCTTCAAAAAATTGGGATGGAGGATATGCCATGGCAGGTCTTTTAGGTCACGGCGAGGCGTTTATTTTAAGAGATCCCTCAGGAATTAGACCTGCTTTTTGGTATCAGGATGATGAGGTAGTGGTTGTAGCATCAGAAAGACCCGTAATACAAACTGCGCTTAATGTTTCGATTGAAGATATCAAGGAATTACCGAGAGGTAAAGCATTAATTATTAAGAAAGACGGAAAGACATCAGTAGAAAGAATTATTAAAAAAAGAGATAAATTATCGTGTTCTTTTGAACGAATCTATTTTTCTAGAGGAAGCGATTCAGATATTTATCAGGAAAGAAAGAATCTGGGGAGATATGTATTTTCAGAAGTTTTAAAATCTATCAATAGTGATATTGCTAATACAGTTTTTACCTATATTCCGAATACTGCTGAAACTTCTTTCTATGGAATGATGGAAGCAGCAGAAGATGTGTTAAATCAACAAAAAACAGCTGAAATCCTAGCGGGAGGAGGAAAATTATCTGCTCAAAGAATTACTGAAATTTTGTCAGAAAGACCTCGTTTTGAAAAAATAGCGATTAAAGATGCTCAGCTGAGAACATTTATTACTGATGATATAAGCAGAGATGATTTAGTAACCCATATTTACGATGTTACCTACGGAGTAGTAAAGCCTACAGATAATTTGGTAATCATCGACGACAGTATTGTAAGAGGTACTACATTAAAGAAAAGCATCATAAAAATATTAGACCGATTATCTCCTGAAAAAATTGTAGTAGTGTCTTCGGCTCCTCAAATTAGGTATCCTGATTGTTATGGGATTGATATGGCAAAAATTGGTGATTTTATTGCTTTCAAAGCGGCTTTAGAATTATTAAAAGAAACCAATCAATATCATATTGTTGAAGAAGTGTATGCAAAATGTAAAGCACAACAAATCAGCAGGGATAAGGATATTGTAAATCTTGTAAAAGAGATTTATATGCCATTTACCGATGAGGAAATATCAGTAAAAATTGCTGAAATGCTAAAAACAAAAGAGGTAAATGCAAAAGTAGAAATTATTTATCAAACAATAGAAGGGCTGCATAATTCATGTCCAAAACACAAAGGAGATTGGTATTTTACGGGTAACTATCCGACACCGGGAGGGCATAGAGTGGTTAATCAGGCGTTTATTAATTTTTACGAAAAAAATGATAAAAGAGCATATTAACCAGCTTTTTCATTTTATTTATTGAAATAGAATATTCGGTTTTGTTGTGACGATTTTTAAAGTACAAATAGGTACTAAATCTCAAAGAGTACATTGAGATTTTACCACAAACAGGGACAGGCAGTTGAAACTGGGGTACATTTTTGTTTCATTTTTTTAAAGTAAATACATCCCGTAACCTGTACTGAAAATGATTTTAGGTAACCAAAATTGTATCCATTTTTGATTTGCAAAATGCTTTTGATAAACGATATTAAAATTACCTGAAACAAATAGCTTTTCCACTATAAAAGATTAATGAAAATAATGCAACAAAAATTAAAAATGGAATTGCTGTTTTTAATGTATTTATTCAAAATTCTTTTCTTTTGAGTTCTTTTAATAAAGATATTATTTTAATTTTTCATTATTATGATGACGATTGCAATCTCTTTTAGTTTTTAAATTCAGTTTTTTATCAAAAGCTTCCTGTAAATTTATTCCTGTTTGATTTGCTAAACATAAAACTACAAAGACTACATCTGCCAATTCCTCTCCTAAATCTTTTTGTTTATCGCTCTTTTTTTCACTTTGTTCACCATATCTGCGTGCAATAATTCTACCGACCTCCCCAACTTCTTCTGTTAATTGAGCCATATTGGTTAATTCGTTGAAATAGCGAACTCCATGGTTTTTAATCCAATTATCCACTTGTTTTTGAGCATCTTGTATATTCATTTTTGTTTTATTCAGATTTTAGCACTTCAAAGATACTTATTCTTCTGTTTATTTCTTCATCATGTATTATATAGTTACTACTCTCCTGTTTTCTGAAAATAAGTAATTGTGATTTTCATTTCTAAAAAAAGATGTATGGAAAATATCCAGGTATAGATTGTAAATACAAAGAAAAGCATCCTATTTTACGTAATCATCTTTTTAATACGTTATAAAAAGAAACGTTTAGTAACTTATAGATATTGATCTACGGTATCCCATGAACCGCCATTGATTATGTCTATTCCATGACCTTGTAAAAATTTTGTAGCCTTTCCGCTTCTTGCTCCGCTTCTGCATACTGCAATTATCGGTTTATTCCATGATTTTATTTCTTCAACGTTTTCCGGAATGCTGTCTAATACTATGTGCTTTGCTCTTTTGCCATGTGCTTCATTCCACTCTGTTTCAGTTCTTACATCTAAAACGACTGCCCCTTTTTCTAAATATTCCTGAATTTCGTTTGCCATATTTTTCTCTAAATAAATTTAAAATGTTTATTATTAAACTACCTGTTCTTTAAATAGTAATGATAAGCCGTCTTCAATTAAGCTTTTATAATCTTCATTATTCTTTAAAGTATTCAGATATTTTTTTATTGTGTATTGTATATCATAATTATTTTTTATTGACAATTCATACAATTCCAATGTCAACAGCCAATCCTCACTAAATTTTTCTTCTATGGTATGAAATATTGATATAATTATACCTTCAGAAATAGTATTTTGTTCTCTCATATTTCTTATCTGATTATATAATTCATATAACTCTTTATCTGAAGATGAATATGCTATTTTATGTGTTTTAGTTTCAGAAACCTTTCCCGTATCCTCACGTGAATTTACGTCAGCTAACCCGGCATAGGCAGAAATTATTTCTACTCCAACTGCCATATCGTAAATTCCCCAACCAGGATGAAAAAGTACAACATCATTATGTGAGACGGCACAGTTTTTAAATGATATTAATTGAATTCTTCCACGTAAATCTCTGGTTCCTGTAATAACTTCACCTTCCAGTTTTATACCCCCTTCAAATAGTAAACTTACCGTTTTCCCTTCGTAAATTCCATATGCTTCCAAATCTTTCGGACTCATATTTTCAATAGGAATATTAATTCCTTTTAATTTTCCTATTGGACTTCCAAAACCTTCTTTATGTGAATTTGTTCCCTGACCCGTCAATTCTTTATCTCTGTTGGCTAAAGCGGTTTTTCCTGTAGTTTGAATATAAATCGGGTTATTATTTTTATCGACAATAACATTTGTAAATACTCCTGAAATTTGAACTCCTGTAGATAGTTCTATAGTTCCTAAACTGTTAGAATTAATTAGTTTAGTAACACCGCTTAACCCTCCTTTACGAATTCCCATTGTGTTGGCATATTGTTCCAGGACTAAACTTAAATGGGCAAAATCCGGTGTTACAAATAACTGTGGTTGTGGTTTTGTAATATCAAAAGATACAGCCGATGCCTCTAAAGTGTAGGGTATTTTTTTTACTGAATCTTGCATACACCATTTACTTTCTCCAATAGAAGATAACAATCCTGCTCCATAAATTTTTGGAGCTTTAACAGTACCAATCAAACCATATTCAACAGTCCACCAATGCAAATTTCTTATTTCAGCCATTTCTGAAAGCTTGCCCACGTTATCCTGCAGCCACTTTACTTTTTCCTGAGCTTCCTCTATTTTTTTTTGAGATGAGTTTGGGTTTTCTTTTAAAATCGATAACAATCGAATAGCTTCATACATTTCATAATCTTTTGCAGAAGAAATTGCCTTTGACCCTATTTCTCCAAACCTTCTCAAGTATTCTGCATACTCCGGATTTGCAATAATAGGTACATGACCTGCAGCTTCATGAATGATATCAGGTGCCGGTGTGTATTTAATATGATCTATCGTACGCATATCAGAAGCAATTACCAAAACATTATATGCTTGAAATTCCATAAATGCGTTGGGCGGAATAAACCCGTCTACAGAAACTGCCGCCCAGCCTATTTCTTTTAAAATTCGGTTCATTCCTTCCATTCGGGGAATTGTATCAACAGATACTCCTGTTTTTTGCAATCCTTCTATGTACGATTCATGAGCTACTTTCTCCAGATAATCAACATTCATTCGCATCACATATCTCCATACCGCTTGATTTTGTGCTGTATATTCATCATAGGGTTGTTTCAATACAAACTTATGTAAATGTTCAGGTAATTTTTTAGTTATTTCATTTAGCTCAAAATGAGTTTCCATGTTTTAAAAAATTTAAAATTTGTTTAGTGTATAAAAATACTCATTTCATAATTGATAACCCTAAAATAGTTAAATTTTGTGTTTTGGGAATGCACATTAAAATAATAAATTGATCAGTAAGGTTTTAATTTTTCATTGATAAGAAAAAACCGTCCTGCTAGTTCTGATTTTTCAAAATTACTAATCAAATTCAGGAATTCTCAATTAAAATAGCATTTTCTGATTTTTTTCATTGTTATCTGATACAGCTTTAATTTTTTTGTTAAATAACATCAGTTTGATATAAAAAAAAATTTTAGAAAAAACTTTCATCTCCTCCACTCATGCCCGAAGCATTTTAAGTTCTCATACAATATTTTGAGACATAGAATTATATTAGCGAATTGAAAGACAACATCATGTTAACATAGCAAAATAAGCTAATTATAAAACCGATGAATAATGCAGGTTAAAGGTTCAAGAATTCACTTACGGAACAGGGTATTATGCTCAGAGTTAAATTTTCAAAAATTATAGAAAACTAAAAAAATTGATTATGATTATCTAATTTCATTAGAAAAACTGCTTTGGAGAAGACATGAATACAGGCCAAATTTATATAAGACTTCCTATGGAGCAGATTACGAAAGATATTTAGAAAGTCGTATTGCAATATAAAAGTCTTATTCTACAATGTCTGGATGAAAAATTACCATAATATTAGCTGTGAAAAGTTATTACAATATAAAAGAGGATTCAAGAATAATGCAGGGCAAGTTACTGTTGCTGGAATAGGTTTATCGATTAAATAATTCAGTAGGGTTAATTTTAAATTGTAGCATTTGAGCAGTCTTTCTACCTCCATCACCACCTTTTCTTTGCATTGTAATTCTACCGATTTTGAAATTTCCTCTTTTTGTGATTTCTATTTCTCCATTACCAAAAAAGTTTAAACAGTAATTCATTGGCTTTAGAATCCATCTTGCAAAATTATCTACTTTTTGAGCAACCAGCATCCATTCAGCAGAAAACTTTTACCTCTTCCTTTTAAAATATCACTCACAATAAGTGACTTGTTATTATTTAGCCAATTGAGTAATGTTCTTTGGTCAGTTTCACTAAATTCATTAGCAAATGTTCTTATCGAATCTTTTGGGTCTTGAATTAATGGTAATATTTCGCCAGTATATTGTTTTAATAGATTAGATACATTAATTGGTATTTCCCACATCTCGATATACTTATCAACCCATCTTTTATCTATTTGGTTGAAACCTTTCAAATTACTAACAAGTTTAACTTGAATGTTTTCCGCATCAATAGCTTCTTTTAGTTTAATAGTAATCTGTACTTGGATATCAGCTTTGAATCCAGACAGTACAATAGCCTTAACATATTCAATTTCTTTGATGTCATATTGCATCAAACTCAACCAAAGTTGAGCTTCAGTATCAGTTTGCCAATTGTTGAATTTTCGAACTATGTCCTTCTCGTTCTTGAATCCATTTTTGGCTGTTTGAGAGCCTAACTCTTGATTGTTTATCATTATGTTGAATTGTTTTTGATATTTCTTTTAAAACAAATTGTAATGTATTAATAGAAACACTATTCCCAAATTGTTTCTGTGCTTCGGTTGTGCTTTTGGGTAGAATAAAATTTTCGGGAAACCCTTGTATCCTTGCACATTCTCTTGGAGATAATTTTCTAATAACTCCATTTATTTTATAAAGTCCAGTTTTTGAACCTACACCACCTCCGTAAGCAGACAAAGTAATAGCGTGTCCATTTGGATTATAGATTCTCTCTCCTTGACCTCCTTTATTTACTTTCCCAATTTGAATTGGTTTATTGGGCAAATCTATTTCATTGAAAATGTTTTTTGAAAGATTATAATCTTTATATATAGATATATCTTCCCTTTCAATAATTTTAGCATTAACAGGATTGGACTCTAAAATTTCTTCGAGAGAGGAAAATAAATTAGGATTAGGAAAGAAAAATTTTATTTCATTAAAATCATTTTTGTTAAAACCAACAATATAAACCCGTTCTCTATTTTGAGGTAGACCAAAACTACTTGTGTTTAAGACTTTATGAAAAACTGTATAATTTAAGATTTCAAGTGTTTCAATTACAGTTTTTAATGTATTGCCATTGTCGTGTCTTACAAAATTCTTTACATTTTCCAGAAAAAGGATTTTTGGTCTGTGATAATCAACAATACGAACTATATCAAAAAACAATGTGCCTCTTGTGTCTTCAAACCCTTTTTGTTTACCAGAAACAGAGAAAGCCTGACAGGGAAAACCACCACATAATATATCGTGTTTTGGAATTTCCTGCTCTTTAATCTGTGTAATATCCCCTTTGGGCTTAATGTGATGGTTTAATTCATAGGTTTCTGATGCTTTTTTATCAATTTCAGATGCAAAAACACACTCAGCTCCAAACGAATTTAAAGCGTAATGAAAACCACCTATTCCGGCAAATAAATCTATGAAATTCATAGCTTTCAGGGTTTTATTATCGTTCTCAATATTTAGCATATATTATTTTTTATAAAGATAGTGTTTTTAGATTCATCGGTAGTTTCACTCGACTGTATACTAAATCTACCGTTGAGGATATTTAACTATTAAGATGGGATTATCAATATTAATAAAGTATTAATTTTTTGACCAATATAGATATTGTTTGTTGAAATATTATTCATCTTCTTTAGTGTATCAACGGATAAAGAATATTTTCTTGAAATTCTATAGGGAGCTTCGCCTGATTTTACAATATGATATCCGTTTTCAGGGGTAATACCTTTAGCAGTTTTATTTTCGATACTTATTATTTTCTTGTTTTTTGTGTTTTCCTCATATCCTATTACTATTTCATTGCCAATTTCGATAGTATCAAAATTTTTCAGGCTATTTAGTCGATATAGCTGTGCTAAATTCATCTGATATTTCTTAGGAATGCTACTTAATGTTCCTCCTTTCTGTACTTTATGACTAATTGTGGGATTATATTCTGTTTCTTTTTCCGACTTTTTTGCGAATCTGCCGGGAAAAGTAGTAGAAACACCTCCTGTGAATTAGATTCATATAAGCCGTTTTTTCTTCTAACAATATTATATCTCAGCCTTTAGAAATTTTTCTTTCCTGAGCAAAAGATTGGGAATATTTATTAAAAATATGATTAAACTATTTTTTTCATTTTTTATAATCTTTATCAATTAAAATTATTTTTTTAACTTTAAAAGCCATCTTTAACTTTCGGTAATTCTAATTTGTATACAACTGAAAGCGTTCTTACTAAAACGATAATTGATGCTGAAAAAATAAAATTTACATCCTCATTAATTTCTACTCTTTTTAAGAATAGATATACCAGTCCTCCCGCTAAACAAGCAGAGGCATATATTTCTTTTTTAAATATTAACGGAATTTTTCTTGTTAGAATATCTCTAAGAACACCTCCAAAGACTGCAGAAACCATTCCCATAATTAGTGCTATAATTGGAGGTAGATTAAAATTTAATCCCTTTTGTAAACCTAATAAAGTAAATACACTGATTCCAATAGTATCAAATAAAAAGAATGTTTTACGCAAGGGTTCGATACTTTTTTTGAATAAAAAAGTGAAAACTACAGCTGTCAGAATTGTTTTAATATAATTTAAATCGCCTATCCAGTTAATTGGATGTGCATTAATTAATATATCTCTTAACATTCCCCCGCCTACAGCAGTAGCAAAGGCAATAATTATAATCCCGAAAAGATCAAATCTCTTTTTTGAAGCAACTAATGTGCCACTAATTGCGAAGGCAAAAGTTCCTAAAATATCTAACGTATAAATTATAGTCATTTACAATATTTTCATTATTCTTTTTAGTTTATCTGAGATTCTAGCGGATTTAAGTGTTGTCGTTCTTAGCAAACTCCATACTCTTTTGCTCT
>CAXXDB010000003.1:0-708251 GCA_963666645.2 uncultured Tenacibaculum sp.
CGTTACCTATGGCGATACAAGCAAAAGAAGAAGGATTTTCATATCTAATTTTACCAGAGCAAAATGCGAAAGAAGCAGCTATAGTATCAGGATTGCAGATTTTAGGAGTACGTAGCATTAAAGAAGTAGTAGCACATTTTGATAAAAAAGAATTATTAACTCCCACGACAGTAAATTTACAAAAAGAGTTTTCTGTAAATACGGAATTTCCGGAGCATGATTTTGCCGATGTAAAAGGGCAAGAAAGTATTAAACGATGTATGGAAATTGCAGCAGCCGGAGGACATAATATTATATTAATTGGTCCCCCCGGAGCAGGAAAAACAATGTTAGCAAAAAGACTGCCTTCTATTTTACCTCCAATGACATTACATGAGGCTTTGGAAACTACAAAAATTCATTCTGTCGTAGGAAAAGTAAAAAAAAGAGGACTCATAAGCAGTCGTCCTTTTAGATCTCCTCACCATACTATATCAGATGTTGCTTTAGTAGGAGGCGGGCAATATCCACAACCGGGAGAAATATCACTGGCTCATAATGGAGTATTGTTTTTAGATGAGCTTCCTGAATTTAAAAGATCTGTTTTAGAGGTAATGCGTCAACCTTTAGAGGATAGAGATGTAACAATATCAAGAGCAAAATTTACAGTAAATTATCCTTGCAGTTTTATGTTAGTGGCAAGTATGAACCCAAGTCCTTCAGGGTATTTTAATGATAATTCACATCAAATTTCCTCATCACCAACTGAAATACAGCGTTATTTAAATAAAATTTCGGGTCCTTTACTAGACAGGATTGATATTCATATTGAAGTTACACCCGTGCCTTTCGAAAAATTATCAGAGAATAGAAGAGGAGAAAGCAGCATAGAAATCAGAAAGAGAGTAACACTGGCCAGAACAATACAATCAGATCGATTTAGCAAGTTTGAACATACGCATTACAATGCTCAAATGAATGTTAAACAAATAAGATTATTCTGTAAATTAGATAAGCATAGCAAAGATTTATTAAAGACAGCCATGGGAAAACTCAATTTATCTGCACGAGCCTATGATCGAATATTGAAAGTAAGTAGAACGATAGCAGATTTAGAAAAATCGGAAGATATACAGTCAAATCATATTGCAGAAGCTATCCAATATAGAAGTTTAGATAGAGAAGGTTGGTTAGGTTAAATTTACATAAAATCCTGTTTTTTACAGCAAATTTCTGCCGGACTTAGTTCAGGGCTGTAAGCAAATATTGAAAGGGATATTATATATTCAGATTCAACTTTCACATTTCCAATTTTTGAATGGTTATCCTTTTTCGATTGTAATATCTTGTTTAAAATAGAAGCAGAGATTCTAATCTAGCTTTTTATCTATCTGAATTTGCTTTTTTCAATACAGAAACGTAACTAAATCTTGCCTTCCCCTCTCTTATTATTGTAATATCGATTCGTTTTGACAAAAAAGATATAAAATATTACAATAATACTAAATTAAAAAACACAACTAAAGGGGGGTGATGTCATGTATAAAGTCCTCAATATCATGGTCATTCAGATTGTATCAGGATTTATAGTAACATATTTCAAAATATAAATTTTTAGCTTAAAATTGTATTCCGCTACCTATCAATTTCGCAATAAATAAGTTAATATCTGCAATTTGTACCTCGCCGTTCATATCGGCATCGCTACTGAAATATCCTGACCGACCAATGCTGGTAGATGCGAGATTATAGTCTTCTATTTGTACTTGGTTATTGCCATCTGTATCTCCTGCAAATAAAGCGTATATGCCTGAATCTACCTCATACATTGCGTTGGTAGTTCCTTTAACATTACTTACATTGGTAAGGTTTAAATCAGTAGTAGCTGCACTTAAATTTACCAGTACATTTGTAGCTATTGGAATATGATTTCTATGTTTTATGCCAACATAATAATTGCCATTACTTTTGCTTATTATATTTAAATCAGAAGTTCCGTCTGTAGCTACAATATCTCCATCTCGTTGTATCAATGCTGAGGTGGAAGTTATAACTTTTGTAATATCGGTAGCGTCACGTAATTCTACTAATACCCAATCTACAATATCGTTTGTCTCATCGGGGTTATCAAAAACATCGGTATTGGTTATATTAATTCCATCTTTATAGGGAGAACTTAAAGGGATTCTATCTGCTACCCGTAGATCATCATTCATTAAATTAGTAACCTCATTATAAGGACCTTGCAATAAAGCCTTCATAGAAAGACTTAAAGGACATTCGAGCTTATCTCCTGTAATAGTCCAGTTATAGGTATTGATAAGTATACCTCTTCCTGGTTGTTCTGAGCAGTAGCTTACAGGAGGTGCTTCAAAGATAACATCCCGTTGTAAATTTAACTGTGACCAAGAAGAAAACAAGGCACCATAATGTTCAAAACTAAAATTCGAAGCTCCCTGAAACATGGATGTCATATCACTAACATTAGAAACATTCCAGTTACTGATATCACTATTAAAACTTGAAGCTCCCTGAAACATGGATGTCATATCACTAACATTAGAAACATTCCAGTTACTGATATCACTATTAAAACTTGAGGCATTGGCAAACATCGAACTCATATTGGTAACATTATTTAGGTTAGGAGTTCCTGCCGTAGCTGAAATGTTTATATTAGTACAGCCAGAAAAAGCACTTTCCATCGAAATCCAAGCAATAGGACTCCACTCTTCTATAGTAGTTAATTTAGCTGCT
Source organism: uncultured Tenacibaculum sp. (assembly GCA_963666645.2). Taxonomy (GTDB): domain Bacteria; phylum Bacteroidota; class Bacteroidia; order Flavobacteriales; family Flavobacteriaceae; genus Polaribacter. The sequence continues at coordinate 2,737 of CAXXDB010000003.1, forward strand.
TTATTCCTGTTACCAAATCTTATTTGTAATTGGCTTGTGCCAGGGCGTACTGCGATAGTATGAATTCCGGCATTATTTAAATCAATGGTTCGGGTTCCTTCAAAATCAATATGCTCAAAAGTACCATCATTGTTTATATCCACATCATAGACTCCTGTAACAATGGGCAGGATAATCTGAGTATTGCCGGGATCATTGGCTTCGGTGTTCCAGGTGGTAATAAAGTAGTCTTTAACAGGAGATAAAATATGATTATGGGTATTATCTCTTCCTGGTGAAAAAGAACTTCTATTTGTAGAAATAGCGGAGTGTTTTATAAAATTACCTGTAAAATCAGGATTTCTGGCAATGGATTGATTGGATATTGGTAAATAGGTTTCAGTTAGTATAGTACCTCCTGTGGCATCTTTAAGGGTAATAGTTTCTCCATTATTATCTAAATGTAGTGTTCCTGTACTAGCTGTTTGTGCTAAACGGGGAACAGCAACTGATATCCCTCCGCCAAAAACTACAATTGCTTCATTATCAGGAATAATAGTTCCTTCGGGAAATACATGTCGATCTTGAGTACTATCTGCTAATTTCCAACCCGAAATGTTCCAGTCATCTCCACTGGTATTATAAATTTCTATAAATTCATCTTGTTCTGTGTTAATTATTCCATCTCCATTTGCATCTCCTTCATTAAAATCAGGGGCTACAAGAATTTCGTTAATCACTAAAGGAGGAGAAAAGGTAAATTTAGAAATTTTACCGGTTTCAGCAATATACAAATCATTCCCATAAATTATCAAGTCACGCGGAGTAGATAATCCTGTAATTTCCTCTGTTAATGATGCCGGACTTTCTGAAATATTAATTTTATGAATTTGGGTATCTCCGGACATATACAAATCATTTCCCCGGATTGCTAATCCTGAGGAGGAATAATCAAGAGTGAAGCTTGTCAACAAGGTTTGAGTTGGAGAAGCTTCTGAAATATCAATTTTAGAAATATATGTATTGTTTCCATCATTAGTAGTAAAATATAAATCATTATCTTTAAATAATAATGTATTAACTTCAGATATGCCTGTTATTACATCAATAGCAACAGGCGAAGGTAATGTGATATCAATTTTAGAAATTTTATTTTCTTTCATTTCAGCAATATATAAATCATTTCCCCGTAGTGCCAGACCAGCAGGTTTTTTTAGCCCTGTTATTACATCGGTAAGAGTTGGATTAGTTTCTGTAATATCAATTTTACTAATTTTATTAGCCCCTCTTTCTGTGATATACATGTCATTACCATGGAGTGCCAGATTAGCAGGTTTTTTTAATCCTGTCACTACATCGACAGGAGTCGGACTGGTTTGTGTAATATCAATTTTACTAATTTTTCCTGCTTTAATATCAGCTATATATAAATCATTCCCGTTAATTAGCAATCCTTTGGGCTTATTTAACTCCGTTACTATATCAGTAGCAGTTTGTGCGTTTACCATAGAAAAAGTAAAAAGTAAATTTACTAACAGTATATTTTTTTTTCTCATAATTATTTAATAATTTAGTTCAAATAGTCTTAAAGTAACTTCTATCCTTACAAATACTCTTTTTTCTTTATGAATTCTCGGACAAAACCGAAAAAGAAGCACAATCTAAATAATATTTCAATACCAGGCTACATTATTTTCTTTGGATACCTTACTCAACTCTTTTGCAGTTTTGGTGAAACTTGGAGGATGCGATTGTAAATGTGTATGACTTTCAGCGTTGGCTTTTCGCTCTATTCATAATCAAACTTCCAATTAATCCAATTCCGACAATTACGTCTAAGATGTTCCACATTTCTCTCCCAAGTGCTATTTTAAAAAATGGTTGAAAGAGTAGGGCAAGTCCACCGTAAATAATCATTTCGGTATTCTTGTTCTGTTCATTTGCATCATATGCCAAAATTCCGAAACCAATTAAGGCAACAAAACGGACAAATTGATAGAACCCATAAGGCATATCTAAAAGACACAAAAACATCAGAATTGCTAGTGCAATCTTTATCAAAGCTTCCCTATTCTTCATTTTTGTCTTTAAGGTTATCCAAAATGCCATCATCAATTTTACTTATCAACTCAAATTCATTTGGAATATGAGTATCAAAAAAGTCGTTTTGTAACTTTGATAAATATGAATCAGTAATAATATCTTGTTCCAAGTAGTCTTCAAAATCGGGATGCTTTGCAAGAATTGGCTCGTTATCAATTTTCAACTTTGAACGAATAACTTTAAAAAATTTGATTTCGCTGTATTCAACTTTGTCATCCGCTTTAATTGTATCTATCGCAGCTTCAATCAATTTCAATTCATTTGCTTCTGTTAATTCAGTCTTAGTAAGCTCATTGAAATAATCTTTTAAAAATTGATGACCGTCTTTATTGATAGCAAGTAGCAAAGTGTCCAATTCGGCATTGATGTCAATTTCTCCGAAGGTTTTACGTTCCTTTTGCAGTTGCTTAATAAGTTTGACCTCACGTTTGTCAATATCGCCATCACAAGCCATACACGAAAATGCTGTCTTGAGCAATAGTTTATTGAAATGTAATGTTTCCATATTTAATTGTTTTTAAAACCGATACTTGGTCGGTCATTATTATTTTCAGTTAATCCTTCCATTGTCGCTTTTATAGCGATATAGCTTTGCAATTCATCCAACTTAATTGAAGGCTTATTATTGTTTATGGTATCAAGTAAAATTTCCAAGGAAATTCTTGACTTCATTTTCAAGGCTTTTCTTGAAGCTTCATCACAAAGGAATTTTATATCGCTTGAAACATAATTTTCTGTTGCTTTTGCAAGTTCAGAGTAGTTTAAACCAACTTCTCTTGGTCTTTTTTCCAAGTAAAGTTTAAACATTAACTCACGAGCTTCAAGGTCAGGTGGTGGCAAATAAATTACTTTGTCCAATCTTCCTGCTCTCAAAATAGCTGGGTCAATTGAATTAGGTCTGTTGGTTGCTCCGATAATAAAAACGCCATCATCTCCGCAATTATTCATTTGTGCTAAAAACTCATTTACAGCACTTGTATTCATATGATTTACATTCGAGTTATCGCGATTTGGAACAACTGCATCCAATTCGTCAATGAAAATGATACTTGGTGCATTTTCACGAGCTTCATCAAAAAGGTTCTTGATTTTTTCCTGTGATTCGTTTACGTACTTACTCTGAATATCAGATGGCTTTAACTGATAGAAATTAAACCCTATTTCCTCTGCCATTCGTTCTGCAAAGAACGTTTTACCACAACCTGGTGGGCCATAAAGCAACATTCCGTTTGGTATGGTCAAGCCATATTCTGCGTAACGCTCTTTTTCATTTAAGGCATCTATTACATCCAATTTTATAGTGTCTTTCAGTTCTTGCATTCCTGCAATTGCTGAAAATCCCTTTCCCTTTTTTATTTCTTTAAGTTTCGGTTTAGACACTTCTTGCGGTGATGAAAGTTGTTGCACTTCCATTTCCCCATTAATTGCTTTTATGAAGTCTTTGACACTGCTAAAGCGATTTTCAGCATTTGTTTGCAATGCTTTGGTGATTACGTTTTGGGCTTGTTGGTCTGTAACTGACGAAAATTTTAAAGGCTTTTTTCGTTCTTCAATAACAGCATCTTCCAACTTTATGGAATCTGCTTTGTATTTTGAAATTTCAACGAACCAAGGTGGCAATCCTTCTAACAAATGATAATATAATGCACCAGCCGAAAATATATCACTTTGAACTGAAAATACTTTATTGAAGGCTTCATTGGCTTGGTAAAATGGATTTAAACCTTCCTTTAAAAAATCCTTGTTTGATTGGCTTAAAAAACGAGCATAGCCAAAGTCAATGATTTTAGGAACGGTAACTTTACCTGATAAATCTAAAATCACATTCAAGTTTGTAATGTCGTTGTGGATAATTGGCTTTTGAAGAGAATGCAAATAGTTCAATCCGTTCAAAACGCCTGAAATGATGTCTTTAGCTTCATACGGATTAATGGTTTGTTCTCTTTTGAGTTTATCTGCCAAGGTTTCACCGCTGATGAAATCAAGAATTGCGTAAGCATATTTTTGTCCACTTAAAAGAAGTTCGCCACTATCACAGTATTTAACCAAATTTGGATGCTTGATTTTCTTTAAAACCTGAATCTCTAAAACATCACTAGTTGAATCAAATTGAGTTCTGTCTAATTTTGAGTAAGCAAATAGCTTCAATAATTTGTTTTTTCCTTCTTGGTCTTTTACACGATACGTTTCAGCATAACTCCCTTTTTTTAGAAAGAAGGTTACCTTGAACTTCTCATTAATCGTTTGACCTTTCGATAATATGTAATTGGTTTTGTTCATTAATTCCCCAATTTTTTAAATGAGTCATTCTCCAAAAGTGATTTCATTTGCATAATGGCTACTTTATTGAGTTTTTGAAATTAGATTTGGAATGATATTTTCCTTAATGGCATCTGTATGAATCTTGTAATTGATTTTTGAGAGTGTTCTTTGAAGATTCCATTCTAATTGTAAACGGTCATTTTCATCATCTTTTAGACGTTGAAATTCCTTGATTAAGAATAATTTGAATACTGGACTTATGGCAGAACCAAATTCAAATGCAATGTCCTTGTGAGCATAAGTTCCACCATACTTGCCTTTTTTTGTAAAAATGCCTTTTGCGTTGGTGGCTTCTACCCGCTTTGAAGGACTTAAAACAAAACTGGGCAAACCTGCTTCCATTTTAAAGTGGTCAAATTTGACCACTTTAAAATCTGGATTGTATAATTGTTCCCAAGTCCCTAAAAACTCAAGTGTAGTACGTGTTCTAATCCAATTTTTAATAATGTCTGCTACTCTGCCACTTCCGTCTTTGGCATTTGCCATATCCGTAATGCAGATATAATCAGAATCTTTTGCAAGAGATAAATTGATTACCACACCTTGAACTTCTATTTGTTTTGTTTTTGCCATTTAAAACGCTTCTTCTGGATTGCTTGGACGAGTGCTGAAATTTCCGTTTTTTTGTAAAATCAGCTCATACTCTAAAATATTATTGCTCAAAGATTGAGGGTCATCCTTTCCAAAACTTTCGTTGGTAATAAATCCACCTTTCATTTTACCGCCTTTCATTTCTTTTTCAGGATTCCAACCTGTACCGTAGTAAAAAAATGTTTGATACGTACCATTTGGGAATGAGAAGGTAAAACTGCTTCCTGAATTAATGTAGGCGTGTCTGACTACTTTATTATTCTTTTTTATGGTAACAATCACATCAGAGTTACTCGTTCTTACTTTTATTTGTGAACAGCCGCCGTAATCCTTACAAGTTGAATTGCCTCCATAATAACGGGAATATGGCGTAGCTCCTGTTCTCAAAGAATTGTTGATATACTTATCATAGATGGCTTCTTCTTTTCTTTCCTTTTCAAGACGTACTTCTCTGGCAATACGCTCTTCTTCCTCACGCTTTTCTTGCTCAATGCGTTCTTGCTCTAATTGAAATGCTCGTTCAGCTTCTTCTGCTTTTCGCTTTTCTTCCAATTCAATTCTTTGCTGTTCTTCTTTTGCTATACGTTGCTTTCTTTCTTCATCACTTTCACAGGAAGAAAAGATTAATGTTAAAATGAAAACAGAAAGGCAGATTGGTTTTAAATTCATATTATAATTTTTTCACACTTCTAACACCAAATACTTCACCATCGATAACAATTACATCATCTTCCCAATTGCAAAAATCATCTTTAATAAAATAAACTTCATCAATAGTACCAAAAATACTACCATTCAACTCAATTATAAAATCATCACCATATCCTCCACTAAAATAAATTTTAGCACCATATCCGGTATCTATAATTTTGTAGGATTCTTTGTCTTTTGCTCCATAAATACAATCAGCAAATGCTGTGCTTATCGTTAGTGTTGATATTGCTACTGCGACTAATAATTTTCTCATAATATTATATTTTAATTTGCGTAATCTTATTTTTTATCCAATTAATACAGAATCATCCCCACTTGGTTTTTCATCATTTTGCAATAAGCCAACTAGCGAAATGACAACTGGATGTAGTTCATCTACAGTAGGGTTCTCTCCAATAATTTGTAATCCTTTGTTTAAAAGTGTTCTTGCTCTACCACTATCTTTCCAATCGAATGAGCCGAAATTATCGTTATGACCTCTAATGAATCCAATCAATTGATGAATCAATGTCAATTGAACAAAGAAGCCTTCAATTTCTTCCAAGAGAACATTTCCAAGTTTAACGTCTTCAGCTCTGATGACTTCATCTAATTGCGAACGGAATTGATTGACAACTTGCGTAGTTTTTTCATTCCCTAACTCGTTATTTGCCTTTTCAAGACGATAAAACTCCTCTTTGAGTGTTTCTTCCAATTTTGGCCATTCGGTTGTTTCGTCTAATTTATCAATCGCCTTTAAAGATTTTCTCAAATTGGTTAAAACTTCCTGTTTGCCATCAACGTCATTTTTGTTGTTATCAAAAGATTTTTTCAACTGTTTTAATTCAGTTTCAATTTTTTGAAGTTTAGCATCATCAGAATTTCCATCTTGCTTGAGTTCCTCTACGCTTACTTTTGCTTTTCTGATTTCGTTTTCTAACCAAGAAGTTTCAATTGAAGTTTTGGTACTATCGACTTCAATTTCGGTTGAGTAATCTAAATAAGGAAAATAGGCAGTAACAGTTATTTTTTCTGACCTATCAATATTTACCGTTAAATCAACATCACTATTTTCAGGTAATAAAGAAGGTAAATCTGCTCCGCTAATTCTTATATCAGTTACGTGTTCATTATAAATTGCTCTAGTTCCTTCAGATGCGTGTTCGCCTTCATAGACAGGAATTTTGATGAAGTCAGAATCCATTCCTGGGCGAATTTGCTTTTGAGTTTTAAGCCCATTTCTAGTTCCTACTGCTGGAATGGATTGGTTTTTTTCTAAACCTTTGATGGTTTTGAATCGAACTTTTCCTGTTGCTTTATCTTTCAACTCAATTCCTACGTTGTAAGGTAAGGTGGCACTACCAATTTTTGAGCCTTGAATGACACTGAAACTTGATGGCTCACTTTCTAAAATATCTCCTTTGTCGTCAAAAAGAACTACTTCAAACACATTGGTTTTTCCTTCATTGAGTTGAATTTCTACAACTTCACCAATCGTATTAATTTCAACTTTTCCGCTTGACCAAGCTTTGTCGCCTCTGGTTACTTCTGCAAATACTTTTTCAGGAATCTCTCCTTCTGTTTTGTCTTCTAAAATCTTGATAGGTACAAATTCTTTGGTTTCTACTGTTGAAGATTCGTTTGCAATTTCTAATTGGATTTTTGTTTTATCTCGTGTTTGCTCTCTTACTTCCTCTGAAACATCAACTGTAGAAGCGTACAATGCAGCACCTTTTGAAACTACCGTCATTGGGTCGGCACTTGTGTCGGGTTTACAGATTTGTTCTTCCAACATTTTTCTTACTACTGGTGAAAATGTTGGACCACCGACAAGAATTAAAGAATCTAATGAAGAACCTTTAAGATTGTTTCTTTCTAATAATCTGAGGCTACAATTAACTGCCTTTTGAAATACAGGTCTCAGTACTTCTTCTATTAGTGATTGGTTAACTGTTACATCAATCTCTATTTCTTCGCCATCATCATCTACTCCACATCTATCTTCTTTATATAGGTTGTAAGTGTCTTTAAAAGAAAGTTCGTTCTTTAATTCTTCAGCAAATGATTTTAGAGCATCTCTGTAACCACTCTTCTTATCATCATCATTTAAATAGCTGTCTATTGAGAAATTTTCTTTGATGTGTGGAATGAGAATTTCGTCAACTATTGCATAATCCAAATTTTTACCGCCCAAGTAATTATCACCTTCAGTATCGATAACTTTCATTATGCCTTCTTCAACTTTTAAAAGAGCTGCATCAAAAGTTCCGCCACCAAAGTCAAATACTAACCAAAAACCATCCTTTTTATCCCTGTCCAAGCCGTAAGCCATTGCTGCGGCTACGGGTTCTTGTAATAGTTCAATATGGGTAAAACCTGCTAATTTACCAGCTTCTCTTGTTGCTTCTTTTTGGTTGTTTTTAAAAGCAGCTGGTACTGTAATCACTAATGACCAAAAATTTTCATCTGTTATGAATGATTTCAAGTGCTTTAGGATTTCGGCTGATAATTCTTCTGAACTTAAATCTCCACCGTATTCGGACGAGTACTTTTTATCAGTACCCATGGTACGCTTAAACTCAATAAAAGCATTTTGCTTAATGTCTTTTGATAATGCAGCTTCTTTTTCGCTCCTGTATGCCGCGTGTGCTTTATCTCCAACAAGAATGCCTTTCTTATTAAATGCAACGCAAGATGCCATTGTATCTTTGTGAGGTAATTTTTTAATGGTTGCCTCTCCATTTTCCATTCGTGAAATAGCGGAATTTGTTGTTCCTAAATCAATTCCGTAGTCAATTTTAATACGTGCCATATTAATATTTTAATTCTGTGAAACATCAACTTGTGCTCGTTGAATGAGTACACCTTTATAATTTACTTGAGGTTTTATTACTGCTGTTATGATTCTTGTGCCTTCATCTAAATTTTCATCTGTGATAAAGTTGATTACATCAATATTAAATCGCTCATCGTAAACTTTATTGAGATGATTTATCATTTCATAGCCGTTAGCGGCAAAATTATTTTGAATGCGTTCAATACCTTTTAAAAGAGGTTTTAACCCTTTGGTATCACTACCCATTTTAGATATGTTCTTTTGCATTCTTACGATCTCATCTGCCACTTTTAAAGCCAAAGAGTGGTCGGCTTTTTCGTTGGAAGCAATTGGCTGTGCTTTAGAAGTTTCTTGTTGAAGTTTTAACTGTGTTTCCAAAACTTCTACCAATTTATTGTCCAATTTCACACTTTCTTCTTCAAATGAAGCCTTGGTGTTCCTGATTTGAGTTTCTACATCTGTTTTATTTGAAGTAATACGTTTTCCTAACAACCAGTAAATCAAACCTCCTAAAAGAAGCGTTGCTAAAGTCGCAATAATCCAATACAAGCGGTTTTTCTCGACGTTGCTATCTAATTCCGCGATTTGAGAGTCTGTTTTTTTCTCTGTGGCTTGAATTTTTGTTCCTAATTCTGTTGAATTGGTTACAATATTTTGACTGTTGGTTTGGATTAGTTGGCTTAAACTATCAATTGAAGTATTTAGGCTACTATTCTGTTCCTGCAAAGCTGAAATAGTTTGGCTTTGCTTTCCAATTGTATAGTATTGACTGTTCAGTTTTTTAGTTAAAGCGTCAATCTCCTGCCTTTGCTTAAAAACGTTGTTTTTAATGGTTGGTATTTCTTTAACCAAAGTACTATCTATTTGTGCAAATAGAGTAGTAGTCACTAATATTAGGATTGCTGTAATTATTTTTTTCATTATTATTTACGGTTATAATTCTTTATTAAAATACCTAGAACAACATGAAAGAAATATTTTAAAACACACGACTAAACCAATAATCGCGGCAATGGTAGCGGCAATATATATTACTGTATTATTCAGCCATCCAACTATGCCGCCAATTATACTAGTAATTGTAATGAGAAGTATAATAAAAGGATTTTTAAGCAACGTTTCAATTGCCCAGGTTACAAACCCCATCACAAGAAGTCCTAAGAAAAAACCAAACGCACCAGCTATTGTAAGATCAAAGACACCTCTAAAACCTCCATGTTCATAATACTTAATGCTCAGAATAGCGCCCTCAATACCTCCAACACCAACTACAATTGCAAGGAACATAATGCCATTTTTCGAAGTAGGAGATGCTGTTTTTGTAGAACTTGAACTTTCCGTTGTTTTTGAGGGCTGCCAACGCCAATATTGCAAGTATTGAATTTTGCTTTTTTGATAATATCCTACTTTGTCAAGAACGAATTCGACCAAATTTTTGTACTCACTTATTTTAGAAGTGTTTTGAGCATTTTTTATTTTACTAATGTTTTTTCTTGGAATAGCTTCCTCTATTAGTTCAGTGATTTTATCCCAATTGAATGAATTTTTTATCATATTCCTTACTTTGGAAGAGTCAAGACGCTCAATTGAAATTCCTTTTTTTGCTATCATCTGATAAAAATATCTTTCATTTTTTTCATAAGCATCTTTAATAGATTGCAAGACTTGTATCGCTCGATTAACCTCTTGGTCTTTCATTTCTTCAAGCGTTGCAAGACTGTCTTTTGCTCTATCTTTAGTCAATTTGCCAACCGCTATTGATAACGCTTTTTTATTTAGCTTTTGAGCTGATTCAAGATAATTTTCACTCGAATTATTTTTTTGACTTTCATTAAAATAGTCAATACCACATTGCATTATTTCATTTGCTAATTGGTCAGCTACTGCTTTGTATTTTAAGTCGCTTGTGGCGAGTAATGATTTGAGAAGTGATAAATCGTCCTTTGTGTTTGTGAATAGTTTTAAGCCAAATTCATAAGCACTGCCTTTGTCTGCTTTTCGTTTCTTTTTACAACTTTCAATTTGACTTTCGACTTTGTGTATTGGTTCTTCGGTAAACTTTTTGGAAAGATACTTTTGAGTAGTTCCGTTGCATCCGCTGAATAATTGCAATGTTTCTGAACTTGAATACTGGTTTTTGAACTGCGATAGCAATTCATCAATCAATTTTTCAGATTGTTTTTGATTGTCAATGGTATAAGTTTTATCTGCAACAGCATTTACAAAGTTTTTGAAGTAATCTGATTCAATAAGTTTGATTTTTGCTTCAATCCCTGTTTTAATGTCCGATTTATCCCTGCTTAAAAGTTTGTAAGTCCCTAAATTGTTGAATGCAGAGAAATTTTTAGAATTAACCTCCTTATCGGCAGTTACTTTTCTCCATATTTCAAGTGCTTTTTCTTCATCACCATTTTTCAGATATTCAATTGCGGTATTGTCAAATGGACTAGCATTTAAAAACCAAAAAAGTGAGTAGTTTACTTTGTCCTGGTTTTGTTCAATATTTGAAAATGCTTTGTTTACAGAATCTTCCGTTCTGTCAATATTCCCGATAATTTGAAAGTCAAAATCTGATTTTATTTCTTTTCCAACCTTAGTATAGGCTTTGATTTTAGCTTTTTGCTTTTGCAGTTCTCTTTCTGTTGCGTTTGAGAGAATACCTGCAATTCGGTAGGGGTTATTCTGAACTAACCCCCCCCCCCCCCATATTTTTTGATTTATTCATGTACCTGATGTTTTGTTTTCAGCTATAATTTCGTTATACAAATTTAAATTTAAAAGAGATAACCGGCAGATTCTTCTTTCGTAATTAAAATTCTTATACACAAAGATACAAAAAATAAGTTTATTGAAAAGTATATCAAATATGGGGAATAAAACGGCGTTATTACTTTTGGTTTTCACCGATGGATTTGAACGTTTTTCATCTGGTAAAGAATTATGCTCCTGTTGCAGGAATAACTCCTGTAATTTGAGAGTCTGAATCCAGTGTAAAAGGAAAATCCGGAATTAGCAAAACAGGGAATGTAAAGTTATGATTACTTGTAATCTTCATAGGCTTTTTCCTCCGTTAAATCAGATTCGGTAAATTGATTGATACGTTTTTTTACAATAGAACGACTGTCATTTGTAAAATAAACGGCTCGTGCCAATTTTATAAAGACCTCTCCGAAATCTTTAGTCTTTTCATGCTCTCGAATATTATTCTCGATATTCCATAGTTTTTTGTTAATTTCTAATAAGTCATTGTGCAAATTTTTCAAATGCTTTTTATCTGAGACCAGTGCATAAATATGTTCCACAACGGGTGTTAACACATGGTATTCATATTGAATATTTTTAAGTTTATCCGCCTCTTTTATTTCAATCAGCTTTATGGCTAAAATGGTATATTTATCTATAATCTCTCCGTTAGAAACTTCTATCTTCATTAGATATATTAATTACTATTAAGAAAAATGTCGCTCAATAATCTCTGTAAAACGATTTTCATATTCTTCTTTTTCACTCCAGTCATAATCAGGTTTTACTATTTTATTAACAAAATTCTTCGCTTCTTTTTCTGTTTTAAATGTGTTTAATTGAGAAACAATCCTGTTAAAATCATTTTGATTCCCGTTAAATAAATGCTTCACAAAAACAATACGATCATTTAATTCTATTTGAATTGTACTGTTTTGTAATTGATCATTTACTGTTTTTTGGGAATCAACTTTCTGAAATAAATCAGCCATAACATCCACCGGAAACGTATCTTTTAATTCTTCTTCCAGTGTAGGTGATTTTGTTTCTTCAATAAAAGAAGCCTCGTCTTTTATTTTGTTTTTCTTATCATTAAATAATAAGCTGTCAAACTCATCAAAAAGGTGTTCTTCAATATTCTCTTTCTTAGTTTCTATTTTCTCTTCAATAGGATCAACGAGTTCCTCTTCTATAATATCCTCTTTACTTTTTATACTACTTCCACTTATCTTGGATTCTTTTCTTCTCGCTGCCTCAGCAATCTTTCCAATTAAATTTTCCTTCGATTCTTCAGCTTGAGGTGTTGTATTAATATATTCTTCCACATAAGCTAACAGTGTTAATTTCTCGTATACTTCATATGCTTTTTGTTTTAATATATATACATCTTCCCTATTCTTCATCTGTAAGATACCATGTGCTAAGCTAGTTAAATCAGAAGCTAATTTTTTGTGCATAAATTATGTGTAGTTTTAATTTTTTACTTTTAAAATTTAATAAATTTGTTGTTTGCCGAAAGTAAAACAAAAATTACTAATCGAGCATTAAAATTACAAAATGTTTCTTGAAAATACGATAAATCATACAGAACAATTTGGATGGATTGAAATAATTTGCGGTTCAATGTTTTCAGGAAAAACTGAAGAATTAATCCGCAGACTTAAAAGAGCACAATTTGCTAAGCAACGAGTTGAGATTTTTAAACCCGATATTGATGTTCGTTACGATGAAGAAAGAGTAGTTTCTCATAACGAAAACCGAATTCAATCAACCCCGGTTTCCGCTGCTACAAATATCCGGTTACTCGCAAATAGTGTTGATGTTGTTGGTATAGATGAAGCTCAATTTTTTGATGATGAAATAGTTCCTGTTTGTAACGATTTAGCCAATCAGGGGATTCGTGTAATTGTAGCGGGATTGGATATGGATTTTAAAGGGAATCCTTTTGGTCCGATGCCGGCATTAATGGCTACTGCCGAATATGTAACCAAAGTACATGCAGTTTGTACCAGAACAGGAAATTTAGCACATTACAGCTTCAGAAAAACTAAAAGTGAAAGCATAGTTTTTTTAGGCGAAACACAAGAATATGAACCTTTAAGCAGAGCTGCATACTATAAAGCAATACAAGAGCAAAATAATCATAACAAAGAGAAGGAAGAATGAATAACCATGTAACTGTATTAGAAATTGATGCAAGTGCTGTTTTGCATAATATCCATTATTTTAAACAAAAATTACAACCTCAAACCAAAATTTTAGCTGTCGTAAAAGCTTTTGGTTATGGTAGTGAAGCGACAGAGGTTGCCAAAATTGTAAAAAATCATGTAGATTATTTTGCTGTAGCTTACTGCAATGAAGGTATTATGTTACGGGAAGCAGGTATCGATACGCCTGTTTTAGTACTCCACCCGCAAATTCCTACCATTAAAGATACTGTAAAATATAGATTAGAACCCAGTTTATATAATTTTAAAATACTTGAAGCTTTTTTGCAATATGCTGATGAAGTACCTTTAATGAATTACCCTATTCATATTAAATTCAATACAGGATTAAATAGACTAGGTTTCTGGCATTCTGAAATACCCAGCATCATTGCCGGATTAAAAAAATCCAATAATGTAGTTGTGCAATCTGTTTTTTCACATCTGGCAGCAAGTGAGGATTCTGACGAGTATGAATTTACTGTTAATCAGATTAATAATTTTGCTTATATAATTAAGCAAATTTATCAGCATCTGGGGTATGAACCCATAATCCATATATTAAATACTTCCGGGGTAATTAATTATCCTAAAGCACAATTCGATATGGTTCGTATCGGGATAGGGATGTATGGTTTTGGTAACAATTCTGATGAAACAAACAATTTAAAAAACACTCATTCTTTAAAATCTGTTATATCACAAATCCATATGATTCAACCAGGAGAAACTGTGGGTTATAATAGAGCATTTGTTGCCAGTAAACCTACAAAAAGTGCTACAATTCCTATAGGACATGCAGATGGAATTTCCAGAAAGTTAGGAAACAAAAACGGATTTGTTATCATCAATAATCAATCTGCACCTGTTATCGGGAATGTATGTATGGATATGTTAATGGTTGATGTTACTGCTATTGATTGCAATGAAGGAGATGAGGTAATTCTTTTTAATCAGCAACAACATATTCAATACATGGCACATAAATGCGAAACTATTCCATATGAAATTTTAACTGCACTTTCGCAAAGAATAAAAAGATTGGTAAAATGTTAAAAAAACATTAAATTTGCCCTAATAATTAATAATCAAAAATTAATCACATGAGGATGTTAAAAGAATTTAAAAATTTTGCAATGAAAGGTAATTTAGTAGACATTGCAGTTGGTTTTGTAATGGGTGCTGCTTTCAACAAAGTTGTTTCTTCATTTACAGGGGGGATTGTATCTCCTTTAATTGGCTTAATTTTTAATGCCGATTTCAAAGATTTAAAATACATAATAAAGGAAGGAATTACTGATGTCTCTGGAGACGTAATGGGAGAAGTAGCCGTTTTATATGGAGCTTTTATTACGAATATAATTGACTTTATAATTGTTGCTTTTGTAATGTTTATGATTGTAAAAGGAGTTAACTCTATGAAGAAAAAAGAACAAACTTCAGCTAAACCAGCAGGACCAACGCAAGAAGATTTGTTAGCTGAAATTAGAGATCTATTAAAGAAAAACTAAACTTCCTTTTTGAGTTAGTTTTTAATTTTCTTATTTTTAAAGCAATAAGATACGGAAACTAAATTTAAATTAATAAGCTTTCAGGTTTAATATCTCTTACCTCATTAATTATTACTATTTTGTGACATTGATTCACAAAATAGTAATAATCTTTATGATGATCATAGTGTTGCATTTTTACTATATCATTTTATTGGTAGTAAAAAATACAGGAGCATTGTAATAACAGATTCAGTAGATAGGTTATATGTTGAAGTTTGTGAAGATACAGAAAAGCGATATGAGGTTAATTTTTTAGAAATCGATACAGATAAAAAATCAAGTTCATTTTTTGATTCAGAATGTTCTTTCATGACAATGTAATAAAAATTGCTGCAATAATAAAAAGTATCACTGCTATAAAGGAGGTTTCAAAGGTTGTCAGGAAATAAAAGAGCAATTATGGGGAATAAGATTTTGAGGTAAAAGTTATTTTGTAGATAGAATTGGTTAACATGGAAGTGAAGAAGTGATAGCAAATTATCTTAAAGGTCAGGATGTTGAGAAAGACTACAAAAGTTAAAGAGAAACAATCAATTGAAATTATTTTAATGCTCCAGAGATTATTTATTTAGTTTTATCATCCTGTAAGTTATATATCCGCCTGTCATTTTCCCAAGGTGTAACTTCAACCAGCTTTTCTTAAATCGTTTAATGTCCCTGAATAGCTGTAAATCTTGCAACCCAAATATCCAACTATTCCAAATACTGTCAAAATCATATTTATCTTACCGTACAAAGTGAGGGGACATAATATCATTGAGAGTCCGGTTATAATAATCAAATAAGCGATAATTTTATCCGTTTTAAATTGAAATTCTTTTTGTTTGTAATCCAAACTTCTTAGTCCGATTGAAAATAGAAACGGGCTTTCGTGATTAGGCAAAACAGAAATAATAGAGGCTTCGATAGCTGACATTGAATAGTAAAACACTTTCTCTGATTTTTTATGAATACCATTTCCTTTTTTAACAATCAAAGCAATTCCACCGGTCAAAAGAGCAATGCCGTAAAGAGGAGTGTGTATATGATGAATTAATGATTCTACTATTTTCTCTGTTTCCATCGGTTCATTTTACTTGTAACTAAGATCTAATATATGAAGTGCAGCATTTCGCAGGGTGCTATAATTTCATATAGTGTAGCCAGTTATTTTTTATATTTTTTCAAGTTCAAAAATTGTTATTTCAGGTCTCACATTAAATCTCACTTGCCATAAATGACCAACGGCTCGATTAATGTATAAAGTTCTACCATCTTCCAAGTCTATTTCACCCTGTGAATATCTTTTATTCTTTACTGGCAAAATTGGTGCTTTTAAAAATGGTGGTTTACATTGTCCACCGTGAGTATGTCCGGACAGAATCCATCCTTTATATCCATTCCATATATCTAAATCGCAAACATCAGGATTGTGACATAATAATAAATTAGCTTTGTTTTCATCATACTTATTCATTACTTGTTCGGGTCTGAAATTCAAAGCCCAATAATCATCAAACCCGATGATATTTAGTCCCTCAACGTCAACTTGGGCATTTTTAAGTAAGTGTATGCCCGCACTTGTTAATTGTGTCGAAATCTTGTCTGCAACCTCCTGCTCTGCCCAATTTTTTCCATAATCGTGATTTCCGAGTATTCCGACTGTCGCAACTTTTCCTTTTACGTTGTGTTTCATCACTTCATCCAATTGACTAAACTGTTTTTCATTTTCATAGCTTACATAATCACCTGTGTAAACAACAAAATCGGGGTTAAATTTCTGTGCTTTTCTAAATGATTCAATGATGTAATTATAATCAAATCGATTACCTATGTGAATATCACTTATTTGCATAAGCGTCTTTCCTGTAAGATTGTTAGGCAGATTCGATATTGGCATTTTTCGTTTTACAAATTCTAACCAAAATGGTTCAATTTGCCAAGTATAAAAACCAGTCAAAAATCCAATTCCAGCTATTCCCCGGAAAGTTCGCTTTATAAATTTTCTTCTATTCATTCTAATTTCAGCTAATGTCAAATTTAATTAATGAAAATCAGAATCTTCAGGTTTTATATCAAATTTATTGATTTGTTTTTTAATTCTTTTAACGAGTCCCTTTTTTTATTTTTTGATTTAAGAGCAAATATTCTATTAGTGGGTTATATGCTTTTTATGTTCCTGTTCCAAATAATAACAGCTAATTTTCCAGCGGTTGCAATTACAGATACTTGTCTTCCTTTTTTGAAATCTGATTTTCTAAAGGAGTTTGATAAATGAGTATCTTTTAGATTTTCCATTGGCAAGCACTAGTTCAAAACCATAGTGCTTTGTAAATTCTAAAATATCTCGATTAGAATTATCATATAAAATGGAATACCACCGGA
Source organism: uncultured Tenacibaculum sp. (assembly GCA_963666645.2). Taxonomy (GTDB): domain Bacteria; phylum Bacteroidota; class Bacteroidia; order Flavobacteriales; family Flavobacteriaceae; genus Polaribacter. The sequence goes on from CAXXDB010000003.1 coordinate 20,127, forward strand.
ATTATCACATCAAAATTAATCTAATGATAAGAATGACAGTACCTCAATCAGGATTTTGACTGGAGTTGTCAAAAAAATAACATCAGTTAAAAAATCGATTTGTCATTTTAGTTTTTTAATGAGGGTTGGATTTTTAATCCGTTTTTTAGAATGCTTTTTGGGAAGTTTGAATGAACATAATCGCTAATGATTATATATAAAAATAGTAAGGGGAAAATAGGCGGCTACTATTCAGTTTTACAATTTACATTTACTCAAAGTAGCTTTTACCCAACCATTTCCTGATGAATTAGAAGAACTTGCTCTAATTGTAACAGAGGAATTATTTCGAGAAACTATATATACATTAGGAGAAACAGTCCAGCCTGTCACTATCCCTGTTCTCGCATTGAAATTAGTAAACGATACGACTGTTGTTTCCGGGTAACAAACATTACTGCCTCTGAAATGATTGTACAGGAATTACTTATTATATTTTTTAAAACAGTCTCATTTCGTATGGCATATCGCATTCTGCGACCCTGACCGTTTGTGAAATGATTTCTGTTATAGCCATATAAATAAAAATATGACATAATATTTGTTAAGTCTCGAGCGTATCCATTTGTATTTACCTTACCCTTGTCTGCCAGAGTATCACACACTAAATTACCACAAGTATTACAATTTGAACCATTTAAAGCTTCTGCACAACTCGCATCACCATATGCTGAGCTTTTATGCGTATGGTAAAGCTTCAAACAATGACCAAATTCATGATCAGAAGTGGAAGTATATATTCTGCTTCATCAACTGTAATATCTAATAATTCACTATTATTTATATAGCCAAAACTACCGTTATTTATTATTATATTTTGAGGGCTATAAAATTCATTAAGCCTCTCAATTATCAAATCTTTCATGGATAATTTCCAAAGTCTTTATGAGATGCTGAAATAAATTCAGCATGATGATATTTTTCTTACAATCTAATCAATAATTCATTTTCAAATTGTCATATTAATTTAATCTTTCAATTTTATCTTTTTGTAGAATTTCGTTTGTTTCTTGTTTAATCTTCTTTAACACAATTTGTAATTCTTCTTTTGTCATATTTTCTGAAGTAGTTACTTCTTCATCTGCTATTAAATTCAGTAATGCTTTATCTTGCACTCTTCCTTTTCTTAATGCTTCATTATATCCCATATCCTCATCAAATGTTACCATTGAATATTTAGAGAAATATTCTTCAGGGAAATTCTTTTCTAAATTTATTTCAATTTTTCTCTTTTGTTTAAATAAAGGGTTTGCTACATGATCTCGCATTTCATAATAATTATCCATCGCTAGGTCTGCAATGGCATCAGTATCTTTCTTTCTTTTAGTTTGATAAGCTTTAAAAATATTTTCCCAATTTCCTTCAAATTCATCTAAAATACCATCAAAAATTGTTACGTCTTCAAAAGAAGCATTCATTCCTTGTCCGTAAAACGGAACAATTGTATGAGCAGCATCTCCAAGCAATAAGGTTTTATGTTGATACATCCAGGGGGAACATTTTATGGTACCTAAAGTGCCTGTAGGATTACTAAAAAATTTATCTTTAATACTTGGAATTAACGCTGAAGCATCCGGAAATTGCGACTCGAAGAATGTTGTTACTTTCTTCTCCGTTGTTAAATTTTTGAAGTTATATGCTCCTTCCTCATAGCTTAAAAATAAAGTTACTGTAAAACTTCCGTTACCATTTGGCAATGCAATTAACATGTATTCCTCTCGTGGCCAAATATGCAAATGATTTTTACTTATCTGATGATTTCCATGAACACCTGCAGGAATTTCCAATTCTTTATACCCATGAGTGAGGTATTTTTGACTATAGCTAAACAAAAAATTCTTTTTCAGGGAATAACTTTTACGTAAAACAGAGCCTGATCCGTCTGTTCCAAAAATCACATCTGCATCTACAGAAAATTCTTCTTTTGTCCGATAACATTTAAAATATACTCTGGTATTTTCAATATCGACTGAAATACACTTACTACTGAAATGAATGCTTACATTCTTATGTTTTTCTACTTCATCTAATAACAGAGCATTTAAATCTTGACGGGAAATGGAATTGATATATTCTCCTTTTCTTCCTGAATAATTAGAATTAAATGTATCTCCTTTTATATCGTGAATTAACCGCCCATACATTGGAATACAAATTTTTCTGGATTTTTCTTCAACGCCTGCTAAACGTAAGGCTTTAAAGCCACGATTGGATAATGCTAAATTAATTGAACGCCCACTCGAAATGTCTACTTGTCTAAGATCTGCCCGGCTTTCATACATATCAACTTTATAGCCTCGTTGTGCCAAACGAAGTGCTAATAAACTTCCGCATAAACCTGCTCCAACTATTAGTACTTCTGCTCTTCCTGAATTCTCCTTCAAAGGAAATATTTTTTTCTTGCTTGTATTTTTCTTAGTATTCAAAATATTTTATTTTTTATAACCTATGCCTTTCTTTCTGAAAGAATTAAGGACAGGCATTCTACCATTCTAAACACATCTTCAAAGCTGTTATACAATGGTACGGGTGCACAACGAATAACATTAGGTTCTCTCCAATCAGTTATAACATGATATTTTGTAAGTTCCTGATATAAACTTTTATCGGCATTTTGTACTTGAATAGATAACTGACAGCCTCTTTTCTTGGGATTAGATGGTGTTATAATCTTAATTCTATCGGTATCCGTCTGATGAATTAAATACTCAAAATAGCCTGTCAATTTTTCAGATTTCTGACATAAAGCATCCATACCGGTTTTATCAAATATATCTAATGAAGAGCGAATAGCAGCCATTGATAAAATTGGCGGGTTTGATAATTGCCATCCTTCTGCTCCCGCCATTACATCAAAAGGTTCACGCATATTAAACCGGGCTTCTTTATTATGATTCCACCAACCTGAAAAACGTGGTAGTTCTTTATTGTATGCATGTTTTTCATGAACAAACACTCCTGACAAGCTTCCTGGTCCGGAATTCAAATATTTATAAGTACACCAGGTAGCGAAATCAACTCCGCTATCGTGTAAATTGGGTTGAATATTTCCTGCTCCGTGTGCCAAATCAATGCCGGTTATACAGTTTTTAGAATGGGCTATTTCTGCAATTCTTTTTATGTCTAAATACTGTCCGGTATAGTAGTTAACTCCTCCTATTAAAAGTAAAGCTATTTCGTCTCCATGTTCATCAACAATACGTTCTAAATTCTCCATTTTCAGCAATTCTTCATCTTTTCCCGGTTTCCATTCAATTAATCCTTCAGAGGAATCAAAGCCATGATACTTTAATTGTGATTGAACTGCGTATCGATCTGACGGGAAAGCATCACTTTCTATAACAATTTTAAATTTTTGTTTTGTTGGTCGATAAAAGGAAACCATTAACAAATGTAGATTGGTTGTTAAAGTATTCATTATCACAACTTCAATTGGTTTTGCTCCTACTATCCTGGCCATTTTACTTGTCAGAAATTCATGATAAGAAAACCAGGGATTTTTAGCTTCAAAATGCCCTTCTACTCCAAATTTTGCCCAATCATTTAATTCCTGTTGAATATAGGCTTGAGTTTGTTTGGGCTGTAGCCCTAAAGAGTTTCCTGTAAAATATAACCGATTATTACCCTTATTATCTTTAGGGATATGAAATTCTTCTCTTATATCTGCTAATGAATCTTCTTTGTCCAATTGCTGTGCGTAGTGTAACGAATTTTTGTAGTTCATTGAAGAATGGCTTTATTCCAAAGTTATGTTTTATTACTCAAAAAAACTAAGCCCAGAAAACAACAGGAAAAAATACTATTATTGATTTTGAAAATCAATATAGAATGGAATACCTGAATTTTAGCTTTTTTTTACAATTTGCTTTATTTTAATTCTAAAAGCGGCAAATAATAATGTCATAAAAGGACTTAACCAATTAAATACCGCGTAGAAAGCATAATCTATAACTGGAACTCCCAAAACTCCGGAATGGTATGCTCCACAGGTATTCCATGGAATTAATACAGAGGTAACTGTTCCGGAATCTTCTAAGGTTCTACTTAAATTTTCGGGTGCCAGGCCTTTATCTTCATATGCTTTTGCGTACATTTTACCCGATACAACTAATGCTAGATATTGATCAGAAGCTGTAAAATTTAACCCAATACAAGTACCTACAGTGCTGGCAAATAATCCGAAAATACTGTCAAATAAGTTTAACATAAAACTACTGATTTTCGCTAAAGCTCCTATAGCATCCATAATACCTCCAAAAACCATGGCACATAAAATTAACCAAATAGTTCCTAACATTTTTACCATTCCTCCTGCTGTAAATAAATCTTTTAGTACTTCATTATCTGTAGTCACAGATGTTTCTACAGTTATTGCCTGCATTACTCCTTTATAAGCAGAGTTAAAGTCTAACTTTTCTGCTCCGGCTATTTGAGTTACTACTTGCGGTTGAAAAATTAATGCAAAAATTCCTCCGAAAAATGTTCCTGCCAACAGAGCAATTAAGGGTGGAGTTTTTTTTATGATTAGAACAACTACTAAAGTTGGGACAATAAATAATAGTGGAGAAATATTGAAAGCCTTACTTATATCTGTTAAAATTGCCTGAGTGCTTGTTTCTCCTGTTGCAGATTGTGTAAATCCTAAAATTAAAAAGAAAATAAAGGTTATAGTAAATGTTGGCACTGTAGTGTATGTCATGTATTTAATGTGCGTAAATAAATCGGTTCCTGCCATTGCCGGGGCTAAATTTGTAGTATCTGACATAGGAGACATCTTATCTCCAAAATAAGCTCCTGATAATACTGCTCCTGCTATCATTCCTAATGAAATGCCTAAGACATCTCCTATCCCAATTAATGCAATCCCTACTGTTGCCGCTGTAGTCCAAGAACTACCTGTGGCTAAAGATATAACTACACAGATTACCAAACAAGCCACTAAAAATATTGTTGGATTTAGTATTTGTAATCCATAGTAAATCATTGAAGGAATAATACCACTAATCAACCAGGATCCGGCTAAGGCACCTACCATGAGCAATATTAAAATAGCACCTGCTGTAGATTTTATATTTTCAGCTACTTCATACATCATTAGTTTAAAACTAACTTTATTTTTAAACCCTACTAAAGCCGCCACGAATCCTCCCAATAATAGGATAAACTGATTACTTCCGTTTAAAGCGTCATCGTCAAATACATAAACATTGTAGGTAAGCATTCCTATAAGCACAATTACTGGTATAATAGCTTCCCAAATCGATAAATTTTTATTTTGTTGAATTTTTTGATTTTGATTTTTTATTTCAGAAGAGTTATTTGTTGTATGCATTTTTAGCTTTTTTTGATGTGTAACATTACGATTTTGTGAGGACTTATGCAAACGAAAATTGTTTGCTATCTTTGATGTATATGGATTCATTAACGCAAATAGTTTTAGGTGCTGCTTGCGGAGAAGCAACACTAGGAAAAAAAATCGGGAATAAAGCTCTGTTATTTGGGGCTATTGGTGGTACAATACCTGATTTAGATGTTTTTTTAGGAAGCCTTCTTTATTCAAACTTGATAGATCAATTAATATTTCACAGAGGATTTATGCATTCAGTTCTGTTTTCTTTTGTTGGAACATATTTATTTGGGTATTTAGTTTTTTGGTTATATAATTCAGGTAAAAGGAAACATACTACCAACAGAAAGGATTGGGTTTGGCTATTTTTCTTATCTATTTTTACGCATCCTGTTTTAGATTGTTTTACACCTTACGGAACACAATTGTTTTTTCCTTTTTCTAATTATCGAGTAGCTTTTAACAATATATCTGTTGCTGACCCCTTATATACTCTTCCTTTTTTAATTTGCTTAATTACAATACTTTTCTTTAAAAGAACTAACCCCAAAAGAGGATGGTGGTTGAAAGCCGGTTTATATATTAGTTCTGCATATCTGTTATTTACTATCGGTAATAAATTATATATAGACAGCGTTTTTAAAAAATCATTCAAAAAAGCGGGGATTGAATACACTCGTTTTACTGTTCAACCTTCAATTTTAAATAATATTCTATGGTTTGGTGTTGCTGAAACTAATAATGATTATAAAGTAGCCTTTTATTCTTTGTTTGACAAAAGTTCAACAATCAACAAAATAACAACGGTTTCTAAAAATCATCATTTATTGGATATGACTCATACTGACTTACAAAAGCTGACCTGGTTTAGTAATGAGTACTATAATTTAGTTCCTTTAAAAAATGGTGAAATTAAGTATAATGATTTACGTTATCCTTTAATTCAAAATGATAGTGTAGATACTTCTGTATTTGGTTTTCATTTATATAAAGACGGAAATCGATGGAGTTATAAAAATGACCGGAATCGCCTGAAAGGTACTTCTGTATCCGATGTTTTGAATGCCCTATGGGGACGTTTGAAAGGGAAGTAATTATTAGTAAGAAGCATTCTCTCTTCAATGAATTGATTTATCATTTAAAACCATATTATACAATAGATTTAATTTTCTCTGTAATTACTTTCGGTTGTATACTACGCATCACATCTCCATAACCTTCAAAGATTTTGTTTCCGTAAATAGAGCAAGGGAGTAATGGATATTTTTCTAAATCAGGTAAAATGCAATAATCACCCGGTTGATTAAATGGAATAAAACCAGCATATGGATGCGTATTCCCCCATAATGTAATTGTTTTAATATTTTGCATGGCAGCAAGATGTGCATTAGCACTATCCATTGAAAGCATCACATCTAAACTAGCTATCAAATTCAATTCATCTTTAAGATTTCCTAACTTCCCGACCACAGAAATTACATTGCTATATTTCTTCTCGAAATATTCTAATGCTTCTATATCTTGTTTTCCGCCAAATAAAAATAATTGAAATTTAGCTTCAGCTAAATCTTGAATCACTTCCTCCATTAAATCTAACGGATATACTTTCGACGTAAATGCAGCAAAAGGAGCAATTCCTATCCATGCTTTTTCTTTTTCTCCCAAGAAAGAACTATTTTTTTCATTAAGTTTTTCTTTTTTTGGATTAAAACATATTTCAGGATTGAGATGAAAACCTAGATTCTTAAAAACATCAGCATAACGCTCATGTGAAGTTTTTAAGGGTTTAAAAATCTTATTCTTTTTTCTGGTTAACGCTTTCTTCTCTTTTCGTCCCTTATCAATTTTTGAAATTTTGATTTTAGTCGATACTACAAATAAAAAGCGAACACTTTTAGAACGTAACACATTATGCAAATCGGCAAAGTGCGTTGGGTTTAATTTTTTTAAATCTTTAAACAGACGAATTAATCCTAAAACCCCCTTGTATTCATTGTTAACGTTTGCCGAAAAGAAGTGAACATTTTCAATATCCTCAAATAAAGGTTCCAAAAAACTTTTAGAAACAAAGGTTATATGAATATCCGGATGTTGATTTATAAAAGATTTTATTACAGGAACAGCCATGGCAACATCACCCATGGATGATAATCTGAAAACGATAATATGAGTCTGCTTTTTCAAAAAAAATTAAATATTGTCTAAAATAAGCATAAAAAATCCACTTTGTAAGTGGATTAGATTTTTAAAGAAATCCTAACAAAATTCTTCATATGCCTGCAATAAATTTTCAGCAATCATTTCAGCAGAACGACCCTCAATATGGTGCCTTTCCAGCATATGTACTAATTTGCCATCTTTAAATAAAGCAATAGCTGGAGAAGAAGGAGGAAAAGGGACCATATGTTCACGAGCCTTTGCAGTAGATTCTTTTTCTACACCTGCAAAAACAGTCGTTAATTGATTAGGCTTCTTATCTGTTGCCAAAGAAGCAATTGCTCCTGGTCTTGCTGTTCCGGCAGCACAACCGCAAACTGAATTTACCATTACTAAAGTTGTTCCTTCTTTTGCTAACGCAATATCTACCTCATCTGCTGTGCATAATGCTGTAAATCCTGCAGCAGTTAGCTGATCGCGCATGGGTTTTACTAATTCTTCTGGATACATAATTATTTATTTTTAGAATCGCAAAGATACTTATAATCTCACTATATTTGAAATTTAAAAGATTAGAAATGGGAAATTTTACAAAATGGCTGGGAGCTGGTCTGGGATTTACATTCGGTGGTCCGATAGGAGCAATAATTGGTTATTCAATTGGAAGCATGATTGATGGGGTTAGCATTCAGGAGTACACAAAAGAACAAGAAGAGTATAGAAGAAAAAATCAACGTTCAGAACGCCCCGGAGTGCAACAAACTACCTCGGGAGATTTTGAGATTAGTTTACTGATTTTAGCTTCAGTAGTGATTAAATCTGATGGGAAAGTAGCTCAAACAGAACTTGATTATGTAAGATTACATTTCATAAATCTTTACGGAAAAGAAAGAGCGAGCAGAGCTTTCAAGCTTTTTAACGGAATTATTAAAAAAGATATTTCAACGAGGCAAGTTTGTATGCAAATAAGACAGCACATTTCTCATCCTTCCAGATTACAGTTAATCCATTTCTTATTCGGAATAGCTAAGGCAGACGGAAGTGTTATGTCTTCTGAGGAAAAAGAAATTCAAAAAATAGCGGGATACTTATATGTTAATCATGGTGATTACGAATCTATTAAAGCAATGTTTTATGATGAGATATATTCTTCATATAAAATATTAGAAATTACTAAGGAAGTAACCGATGATGAAGTGAAAAAGGCATATCGTAAAATGGCTAAAAAATACCACCCGGATCGTTTACAGGGTATAGGCGAAGAGCATCAAAAAGTAGCTAAAGAAAAATTCCAAAGTATTCAAAAAGCTTATGAGGATATAAAAGCAGAAAGAGATATTGCATAAACTACAAAACTTTATCTAAGAAAACAACAGTTATCCGATTCAGCTACCTGTTTGATGCTATTCCGAAAAGTGTGTAAATAAAAATTATCAAGCATTTAAATTTTTGTTCTATTGACAAAATGTCAGATTAAGGGTTTTCTTAATTTGACGTTCTTTTTTTCTAACAAATTGGAGTATACTTAGTCTAATTCAAAAAAATATAAGAACTAAAAATATTTTAATTACTACTAAACTCTGGATTGAAAGATTCGGAATATTATTCTTTAGCTTTTACTTTAGTAAAATATATGATTTTCATTCAAAGGTTATTCTGTCTGATAGTTGAAAAAAATCTTGTTTCATCTTTTTTGTACTCCCTATAAAAGCATAGGGTCTGTGATGAACAAATTCATATCTTTGTATGATGAAGAAGATTTTAAAACCAGAACATTATGAGTATTATATAAATGAACAAGGATATAAGGTTTTTAAAGAAGCATACCATTTAAGAAGAGGATATTGTTGCAAAAGTGGCTGTAAACATTGCCCTTATGGTTATGATAGTTTTAACTAATGTGGTATAATTTGAAGTTATGTTTCTAAAAGAAAAGAGTAAATAAACTAATATGACTACCTGATTTGTTCGACAATTCTTTAAATATTCATATTCCAATGGTAGAACATCAGTTATAGATTATATGAATATCCAAAAGTTTAAAAAAAAGTTTCCATGAGAAAAGTTATAAATCACATTTCAAATCAAAAAGAGATAAACAAAGTTGTTTTTAAGCAACGTGTCGGAATTAACCATTACCGGGACTTCTATAATAAACATATATTCAGGAAATCAAACGAGGAAAAGGAAGTCAAAAGAAAATCTCTGTATTGGTTATGGCAGAATCAAAATCCGTTGAACTTTCTGAGAAATACAAACAAGCCTTCAAAGAAAGTTAGTTTTATCAAAATGAAGGTTATGGGAAACCTTAGAAAAGAAATAAATACAGATACATCATAATCTATTTTCATGCCAGGAAAATAAGTATATCTTTATGAGATACTTGTTTATCTGACATTATTCTAAGACCTGACAGGAGGATATTAAAAAATTTATCAAGTAAAATTGACAGATTTTTTTCGTAAATTTGGAACACTTATTGATACTTAAAATATATGAGAGATATTTTTTTAGCTACTATCTTTGTTTTAACGACATTTATAGTACAAGCACAGAAAGTAAACTGGTTGTCATTTGAGGAGGCAATAAAATTGAATAAAGCGAATCCTAAACCTATTCTGATAGATTTATATACAGACTGGTGCGGATGGTGTAAGCGAATGGATGCAACTACTTATAAAAATGAAGTAATAATAAAATATATCAATGATAATTATTATGCCATAAAAATGGATGGTGAGGGAAAAGAGGATATTACATTTAAAGGAAAAACATTCAAATACGTTCAGCAAGGCAGATCTAAATATCATGAATTAGCAGCAGCTATCTTAAAAGGAAAAATGAGTTATCCTTCAACAGCATTTTTTAATTCTGAAGAACAATTGATTCAAACAGTACCAGGTTACTTGAATAAAGAACGATTTGAAAAAATATTAGTTTTTTTTAGTGGAGAAGCCTATAAAAATACGAAATGGGAAAATTTTGAGAAAAATTTCAAAAGCTCTCTGTAAATGAAAAATCAATATTTTAATATGTAAGCACCATGCTTACCTGTATTATGAAATGGTGTTTTTTCTTTTTTACTGGTAAGTTTCCATTTTTCTACATAACTTTTATAATTTGTTCCATCAACAATAATTTGTTTTGGTTTTACAGTTCGTATTAACCGTTGTAGATTAACTTTAGGAGAGTATTGTAAAATAACAATAGGATTTATTATTTTCTTAGGATATACATCTAAACTATCAATAAACATCAGGTAATCAGTATTGATTTTAATCATTTTAACAGTATTTTTTTCCATGACCATGTTAAGGTTTTTGCCAATAGTATAGGAAGTTATTGCTTGATTGTTTTGAATAACTGTTGAATCTAAATTACTTCTGATTGTAATTTCTTTTCCATTCTTAAAACCAATAATTGAAGACCTATTTTGATGAAAGACAATAATCTCTTTTTTTGAAACTCTGTCATATTTTTGAAAAATATACACAAATTGGGTGATTCCAATTGATAAAAGAAGAGATACCATTATTTTAAAATTAGTCTTCGTCAAATACTGAACTACTAGAATAATAATAAAGTACCATAAAATCATATTTATAAATGGCATAGAAACCTGACTGAACAAGAATTGTTCCTGAGCTGAAACCCAATCAACAAAAACATTCATCAACTTTATAATTTGCCCATAGCCGTAAACTAAAAAATCAGGCAACGAATGAAATATAGCCAATATAATAACTAAAATACCAATCCCCAAAATGAATCCTAAAGAAGGAACAATAACCCAATTTGTAAGAATAAACAAGCCTGGAAACTGATGAAAATAGTACAAACTTATAGGCAATGTGCTTATTTGTGCAGCTAATGATACTGTAGTAAGTTGCCAAAATTTATATAATCCTCCTCTCCCCCATGATTTAGGATTCCAAATTTGAAGGATTAGAGGTTGTATCCAGACAATTCCAAAGACAGCAATATAGCTTAATTGAAACCCAACATCAAATAAAAATAAAGGATTAAAAAGTAACAATAACAACATAGAAGTTATTAATGAATATTCTACAGGTTGCTTTCTGTTAAATGATTGCCCTATGCTAATAAAAGTGAACATGGTAACTGCCCTTGTAACAGATGCTGAAAGCCCGGTAAAAAATGCAAACCCCCATAGAAAAAAAATTACTAAAACTGTTTTTAAAATTTTTCCGTATGTAAATCGCTCTAAAGGTTTAAATATGTAAGAAAGTAATATTAGTAAAATGCCGATGTGTAACCCCGAAATGGCTAAAATATGTATTGCTCCGGCATTTGTATAGTTCTCCAATAAGTCTTTTGAAATTTCTTGTCGTTGCCCCAATAATAAAGCATTAATTATTGAGAACTCATTTTGTGAAAAACAGTTTTTAAGTGTATATTGTATATCATTTCTTAAAAAAGCAATAAATTTAATGATTGAAAATGAGTTATTTTCTAATAATTTAAATTGATTATTTTGGGTAAAAATTTGATGATTTATCCCTTGCTTTAATAAATACTCCCTGTAATTGAATTGGTAAGGATTTAGTGATGGTCTTATTTCTAAAAAATTAGCTTTTAATAACAATATATTATGAATTGCTAATTTTTTACGCATACTATCTTTTCTAATAGATAACAGAACCCTGCCTTTTCTCCCTTGGGTTTCAACCTGCATTATTTTTGCGATATATCTCTGTGAATAATTAGTTGTTTTTAACTGTTCCTCTATCCTTAATACAACTAATGAATTCTGAGACTTTAGCTTTGAATAATGATTGATATAGTTTCCTGAATTTGAAATATAGACGGAAGCAATTCCGATAATAATAAAAATAAAAAACGTAATTAATATAAAAAGTACCTTCTTTTTATAAAAATGCGTAAGCAATAATATTAAGAAAGCAATACAGATACAAAAGATTAGTTTGCCATAGCCATAATCCCAAATCTGCCAATAAAACTGACTATAAATTCCCAGAATTACACATAGCAATATATACGTAGGTAAGTACCCAATTAACTTTTTCATAACTACTAACTCATTTAAAGTTTTTGAAAATAAAAAAGGGGTGTAAAAATTTGTGTTACAAAATATAAAATCAAATCTCTATGTACCATATTACTAAGCAAATATAGATATCATTTAAAAACAATTCCACATTTAAAGTAAGCAAGCGAAACTCAAAGCTGATTATTTGAATTGAAAAAAGCTAACAAAAATGTCAGCCTTTTTAGTATATATAAAAGACATTTATTCTTCTTCTGTGGTTTCTTCTGTGGTTTCTTCTGTGTTAGCTTTAGTAACATTACGCGAAATACTTACTTGAGCAATTACTGTATTGTCCGGATGTAAAAACATATATTTTTCATTTACTAATTCAGTAATATAAACCTTATTGCCGATTCCTAATTCAGTAATATCAACTTCAATAAAATCAGGAAGATTAGCAGGTAGTGCTTTTACTTTTAATTTACGCATATTATGGCGTAAAGATCCTCCAGTAATAACCCCTTTGGAAGTTCCCAATAATTTAACAGGAATTTCCATAGTTATAGGTTTATCCTCAAACAGCTGATAAAAATCGATATGTAAAATCTTATCAGTTACAGAATGAAATTGAATATCTTGTAAAACAGCGGTATATGTTTGATCAGCAAGTTTAATCGAAGCAGTATAGACATTAGGAGTGTATACTAAACTTTTAAAAGATTTTTCATCTGCTGAAAAATGTACAGGCTTATCTCCTCCGTATAACACGCAGGGAACCTTTCCATCCTTACGTAAGGCTTTAGTCACAGACTTGCCTACGCTTTCTCTTTGAAATCCGTTAATTGTAATTGATTGCATTATTTTTTTATATTTATTTACATTAAAAATTGATCGCTTATCGATGTGTTATCCTGCACTTTATGCATTACATCAGCAAATAAAGGGGCACAAGATACAACTTTTACTTTAGATATCTGTTTTTTCAATGGAATTGTATCTGAAATAATTAATTCTGTTAATTTTGAATTTTGAATTTTCTCGTATGAATTCCCTGAAAGGATAGGATGTGTACAAACTGCTCTTACGGATTTTGCTCCTCTTTCCATCATCAAATCAGCAGCTTTAGTTAAAGTACCTCCTGTATCAATCATATCATCTACCAATATAACATTTTTACCCTCAACCTCACCGATTAGTTCCATATAAGTAATCGCATTAGCTTTTTTACGTTGCTTATAACAAATTACTACCTCACTACCTAAATATTTTGAATAAGCATATGCTCTTTTAGATCCACCCATATCAGGAGATGCAACAGTTAAATTGTCTAACTGCAAACTTTCGATATAAGACATAAATATGATAGAGGCATATAGATGATCAACAGGTTTTTCAAAAAAACCTTGAATCTGATCAGCATGTAAATCCATAGTCATAATTCTTGTAGCTCCTGAAGCCTGTAAAAGATTCGCCACTAGTTTAGCTCCGATAGCAACTCTGGGTTTACTTTTTTTGTCTTGTCTTGCCCAACCAAAATAGGGTATTACGGCAGTTATATGCCTGGCCGAAGCTCGTTTTGCAGCATCCAGCATTAGTAACATTTCCATTAAATTATCTGCTTTGGGAAATGTTGATCCAATAATGAAAATTCTTCTTCCACGAATCGATTCTTCAAAAGCAGGCTGAAATTCACCATCACTAAAAGATGTAATTTTTACATTTCCTAAAGTTTCACCATATCGATTAGCAATTTTTTGTGCGAGTTCCATGCTTTGTCGACAGGCAAACAATTTTGGTGTAAGTTGACTATAGAACATTTATTAGTTGTTTTTATGTGTTGTCTATCAGCAAAAGTAAAATTATTTTGATGAGTAGTAAAGTCTTTTTAGTTGAATTCAATGAAAAATATATTAGATTTGCATTTCTTAAACCTGCCAAAGTGGTGGAATTGGTAGACACGTCGGATTCAAAATCCGATGTTGGAAACAGCGTGTGGGTTCGAGTCCCATCTTTGGTACAATAAACAAAAATAGTTTTCTTCATACTGCTCCGGATGGCTGGTAACTTAAAATCTCCATTTTATTTTTTTTAGTTGTTTTATTGATATACTACTCCGGAGCAAGAGTCTTTTACAGCTCCTGTTACTGAGGATAAACAATTTATTTTATCTTCTTTTTTTAAAACTCCCATAAGGGCAAAGACAAGTGCTTCTTTGTATTCAATTAGTTTTTTATTGGGTATTATTATTTTAATATCTTTCGTAAGGCAGGTTTGTAAAACCTCCATGAAAAAAGAATTATTTGCCCCTCCTCCTGTAATAAGTACTTTGACTACTGATGGTTTTTTGTATCTTATAAGTTCTTGCGAAATAACGTGACAATTGTGATAAACTAAGGTGTTCATCATATTTTCTATACAATCATCTGTTTTTTCTATCAAAGGGACTATCTTATCTGAAAACCATTCATAACCAGTGGATTTGGGAAATGGTTTGGTATAATATTCCAGAAGATTCAGATTATCTAATAGTTTTTGATTGATATTTCCTTTTCTGGCGACAGCTCCGTTTTTATCATAGGTTAGATGTATTTTCTTTGCTAAATAGTTTAAAGGCATATTTGCCATACCTATATCATAGGCAACTCTCTTCTCATTTTTCTGAAAAGAAATATTGGATATTCCACCTAAATTCAGGCAGAAATCATATTCAGAAAAGAATAATTCATCGCCTATAGGTACTAATGGAGCACCTTGTCCTTTTAATGAGATATCTTTACTGCGAAAATTATTAACAACTTTACATTTGCAATAATTAGCAATCTGCTGTCCACAACCCAGTTGATATGAAACTCCCAATTCTGGTCTGTGATGTATAGTATGACCATGACTGCTGATAAAATCTACATCTAAAGTATATAAGTCAATGAATTCTTTTACTTTGATTCCTATCCATTTACCATAAAATTTATTGAGTAATAAAAGATTTAATGCAGATGTGTGAATGGCTTTTTCTAAGGAAGTTTTCATTTCCTTATCATAGGAAATATGACGAGTTTTCTTAATTTCATATCTCCAATGCAGGTTCTCTTCCCAAATATAGCAATATGCCATATCTAAACCGTCTAGTGAAGTTCCGGACATCAATCCTATAACTTTATATACTTTCATGTTCTTCAATTTTTTGAAATTCTGATTTTACAGCACATACCTCCAACTTGAATCGTATTCTGATAAAATAACATTGCTTGTTCCTGAAATATAGGTAATTTTCGTAACAAAATCCTGATTTACGGTAATAGTTTTTGCTATTTACGCTATCTTTGGCTTTTACTCCGGAGATTGCACTTCCCGTCTGCCTATTCTTTGTCTCAACAATATTTTCTATGACTATAATATCATCCGAATTTAAAAAAATCTGAGAGAGAAAAAATAAATAACTTAAAGTTATTAAAAAAACTATGAATCCTTAAAATGTATACATATTCCTGTAAAATATACACATAATTCAAATTTTATATCATGAATTTTGCATTATAAAGAACCAAAAAATAATTTTTAAGATGAATAAAACCATATTAATTACAGGAGCAAGTAGTGGTATAGGCAAAGCTACCGCTAAATACTTTCAGGCAAGAGGATGGAATGTTATAGCTACTATGCGAGTGCCGGAAAAAGAAGAAGAATTAACACAATTAGATAATGTTCTGATAAGTCGTTTAGATGTATTAGATGTCGAATCAATAAATGAAGCACTAAAAAAAGGAATTGAAAAATTTAATCGAATTGATGTACTCCTAAATAATGCCGGTTATGGTGCTTATGGTCCTTTAGAAGCGTTTCCTAAAGAAAATATTGTAAGGCAATTTAATACTAATGTTATAGGGCTATTGGATGTAACTAAAGCCTTACTTCCTCATTTTAGAAACAATCAATCAGGAATCATTATAAATATTTCATCAATTGGAGGGAAAATGACATTCCCTTTAGGGAGTTTATATCATGGAACAAAGTTTGCCGTAGAAGGTATTTCAGAAGCTCTTTCTTTTGAAACAGAGGCTTTTGGAGGAAAAGTAAAAATTATAGAACCTGGGATAATTGCTACCGATTTTTCAGGACGCTCATTCGATTTTCAAAATAACCCTGAGTTATCAGAATATCAACCGATGATTGACAAAGTAATGAAAGGATTTGCAACTGTTGGATCTAATTCATCTCAACCTGAGGTTGTGGCAGAAGTCATTTTTGAAGCAGCTACTGACAATTCCGAAAAAATGCGCTATCGGGCAGGAGAAGATGCTCATCAAATTCTAACGAGCCGTAAGTCAATCGATGAAGATTTATTCATTCAATCAATAAAAACAAAATTTCAACTTTGAAGGCTATCAACAACATTATATACACTCAATTAAAATACTTCTTTACAATTTTTATTAGTCTTAGCTCATTATCTTGTGATGATGATACGAATATCATATGTAACTCAGAGTCTGAAACAGGAACTGTTTCACAAATAAGTAATGATGAAGCTCGTGTATATACGCCTATTGTAATTAATGTAACTCCTAGTCAGGTTTGGTCTGTATTAACCGTTTGATCTATGCCTAAATGGAGTTCAACATTTCAAGGTTTAAAAGGAGATGAGTTTACAGGGGACAACGAAAATGTTCCGGCTGTAGAATTGGCAAACATACTATTGCTAGATTATCAAACCTTTAACAGAGAATTAAAAACAGAAATAGAACAAAAATTTCGGTAAATTTTCTTAATACATATTTTTTCTTTGTAAAGTATCCAGAATTTGAGAGACTATAATAAAGTATATTAACATAACACGATTAAAATTATTATGAACTTAAACATTAGAAATACACTTACCGGCTTAATGGTTGGATTAGTTTTGGGTGTTCAGCAACTAAAAGCTCAACAGGAAAATGTTACCGATAAGGTTGAATATTTGGAAGCAACAACAGATGATTTGAATTCAATTCAAGTTCCTGCTACGAAGGTAAAAAGTAAAAAGAATATAGCTTCAAAACATAGTGAAGCAGTGTTAAGTATTCAACAGAGTATTAAAAAAAGAAAGAAACTGAGATTCAGAAACAAGAGAGAGTCGCAAACAAAATGTTACAGACAAACCGATTCCTGTAAAACTGATTTAGAAGAAACAGCAGATAATCTGAATTCAATTCAAGTTCCTTACGAAGATAAAAAGTAAAAAGAATATAGTTTCAAAAGTATAGTAAACAATACTAAAATGCTCAACGGAGTGTTAAAAAAGAAAGAAATTAAGATTCAGAAACGAGAAGTAATTATTTTATCAAATACTTAAGTTTGCTATGGTAGTAAGTTTTATCCGTTATAAATTTCAGAAAAAAGGGCTGATATAAAAATTGAATATACTCATGTATATTTACAATTGTAATTGGAGGTGGTAGGAATAGGGTACACAATGAGAAAGTAACGTTTTATCCCCTGATTCTCTGCTAGTACTTCTTTTAAAACTGAAAGTTATATGAATACTTATTTTGGAACAAACTCTGATAACTTCGATTCAGGCTCACTCTCTACTTATTATGAATTAGGTAGAGAAATAAAAAATATAGGATCTAAATAAATTATGATTTAATACCACCATCAGTGAAAAAAGGAATGATGGCAGAATAACTTATAACTTTTGGAAAACAATTCGGAGATAAAGCATATGATGATTTACTGTTAAGCGAATCTAAGAATTAAATACTTTTTTCAAGATTTTTAGTTGATTAACATGATAATTCTTCTTACATTTTTTGGATAAGAAGATTTCTTTCTATATTTCAATAATAAATTCAAAAATTAAAACTATGCATATACACATAGAATCCATTAGTCAAATACATCAGGCATTAAACCTGAACAAGCCCAAAAATCCACTAATAAGTATCATGGATATGGGCAAGTTCAATGTGAAAGATGAGTGGATTAATAACAAATATACCAGTTCTCTATATACGATAACACTTAAAGACGCCGGCTGTGGTTTACAATATGGAAGAAACTCATACGATTTTCAAGAAGGAGTGATGAGTTTTATTGCACCTGGTCAAGTCTTTTCCATCACTGCAAAGCCCAATCAAAAGATTAAAGGTTGGATGTTGAATTTTCACCCTGAATTTGTAAGAAATACCTCGTTAGGAAAAAAAATGGAAAGTTTCAATTTTTTTTCTTACGAGGTTCATGAAGCTCTACACCTGTCTGAACAAGAACAAGATACTGTAACTGACTGCATAGAAATGATCGATAAAGAAATTCATCAGCGAATAGACAATCACAGCACAGATGTTATTGTATCAGGATTGGCGTTTTTCTTCAATTTTTGCACCCGTTTTTATGAGAGACAATTTAATACCCGAACTTCTAGTAATAAAGATGTACTCTCTAAAGTTGAGCTACTTTTAAAGCAATATTATACTTCTGGTGTATACAGGAATATAGGCTTGCCCACTGTTTCATATTTAGCAGATAATATAAGTTTATCAGCAGGGTATTTGAGTGATTTGTTAAAATGTGAAACAGGAAAAACGGCTAAAGAGCATATTAACTTATATTTAATTGAGAGGGCTAAAAATAGCTTATTAGGCAGCCAATTATCAGTCAGTGAAATTGCTTATGATTTAGGCTTTGAATATCCACAGCATTTCAGTAAAATCTTTAAAATAAAAACAGGTTTCACTCCTAGTGAGTATAGAAACTTAAACTAAAACCTCAGTTACAATAACTTGTAATTAAAATTTTTGCTGAATATGTTAAGCTAGCACCACTTATATTTAAAAAATACTGTAAAAAGAATTTAGATAAAATTTGTTAGTTTTTTAATAAAGCAATCAATGGTTTGAGCATTTTCAACAGAAAATGTTCCAATTTTAGTTCGTCTTAAAACAGCTAAATGAGCTCCGGAACTTAATTCTTGTCCGAAGTCGTAAGCAAGTGATCGAATATAGGTACCTTTACTGCAAACAACTCTAAATTCAAGATTAGGAAAATCTACTTTAATGATCTCGAATTCATTAATTTCAATTTCTCTTGATTTTATTTCGATAGTTTTTCCTTGTCGGGCTAATTCATATAATCGTTTACCATCTTTTTTTATAGCAGAGAAAATGGGAGGTTTTTGTTGAATTTTACCTATAAATTTTTTTGTAGTTATATGAATTAATTCTTCATTAATATGATTAATTGGAAATGTTTTATTGATTTCTGTTTCCAAATCATAACTGGGAGTGGTAGCACCAATTACAAAAGTACCCGTATACTCTTTTATTTCTTCCTGATATGCTTCAATATTTTTTGTTTGCTTTCCTGTACAGATAATTAACAACCCTGTAGCTAATGGATCCAATGTACCTGCATGTCCAACTTTTATTTTTTTTATATTAAAATATTTTTGGATATACCAACGCAGTTTATTAACTACCTGAAAAGAGGTCCACCCTAATGGTTTGTCTATGAGTAAAACTCTGCCTTCTTTAAAATTCTCAATAGTACTCATAATTAATTAAAGAACAAACAATAGCAATTAAACCTATAATAGCACAATAAATAGAAAAATAAGAAAGGTTACTTTTTTTCACTAATGCAATCATCCATTTACAAGCTAATAACCCAGCAAAAAAAGCAGTTATAAACCCGGCAGAAACAGGAATAATATCGGAAGATTGAAATTTAATACTATCTTCTAAAATATCTTTAGCAATTTTTCCAAAAATTAATGGAATGATCATTAAGAATGAAAAACGAGTAGCTTTCGTCCTATCAATACCTAACAATACGGAAGTAGAAATGGTAATACCCGATCTTGAAACACCTGGTAATATTGCTATGGCTTGCGAAATACCTATAGCCAGTGCATTTGGAAAAGAAACACTTTTTCTGGTATTCTTTGCCTTATCAGCCAAAAGTAATAATAAAGCAGTAACTAAAAGCATTATTCCCACGAATAAGATTTTACCTCCAAAAAAAGTTTCTAATCGTTCTTCAAACTGCAATCCTATAATGACAGCAGGAATCATAGAGATGATTATTTTTAATGAAAATTGAAATTCATCATTCCACTTAAATTGCACTAACCCTTTAATAATTTGTATTGCTTCTTTTCTAAATATTACCAAAGTGCTTAATGCAGTTGCAAAATGTAGTATAACAGTAAATTTTAACCTTTTTTCAGGTGTGGAAGTATCACCTAATATTGCTTTAGCTAACTCTAAATGACCACTTGAAGAAACAGGTAAAAACTCTGTAAGTCCTTGAATAATTCCAAGGATAATGGCTTCTAATGTGTTCATGGTTATTTTTTAGGACTACTTAAAATAGCATATATTTCAATACCAAGACCCATAATCACTAATGTAGGTGCTAACCGGATTCTTCTCCAACCATAAATCTCCGGATTAAAAATATCAGGATTATCACTTCCTCCTCCGGACATTAGGATAAAACCTAATGCAATTACTGCTAAACCAATGAGCATAATTATATAGTTTCTTTTACCAAATAAAAATTCTGGTTGATTTGAATTTTTGGCTTTCCTCATAGTCTAATAATATAAATCGTTCGTTTGTAAATTTAAAAATCGTTGTGTAGCAAAATATGTGCTTATCCAGGAGATAATAAATGAAGTTATTATGATTCCTGAGCCCAGATATATAAGTGAAATGTAATCTTTTAGCAATTCTAATGAAGAAATATTTTTATCGATATAATAAGTGATAAAAGATAGTCCGGTTAAAGCTATTAAAGATCCTATAAAACCTAAGCGGATACTTTGCCAGATAAAAGGTTTGCGGATAAAACCTTTTGTAGCTCCAACCATCTGCATTGTTTTAATATTAAATCGTTTTGCGTAAATGGAAAGTCGAATAGAACTATTGATTAAGATTACAGAAACAACAGCAAAAAAACCGCTTAAAATAAGCAACCAAAAACTAATTTTTTGAATATTTTTTGTGAGTTGCTCTACTAAAGGTTTATCATAAGAAATATCTGTAATGTATGAATTTTTGCTGAAACTTTCTTTTAGATTCTCCATTTTTTCTGGTGTAACATAATCTGCTTTCAGGTAAAGGTCAATCCCGTTTTTTAATGGATTTGTTCCTAAAAACTCTAAAAAATCTTCTCCCAAATCCTTACTATATGTTTGTGCAGCCTCTTCTTTCGATATGAAATATAAAGCTCGTGTGTACTCTTTAGTTAATAATGAATCTTTAAACGATTCTATTTGATTTTTAGTAACATTATCTTTAAAAAATAGAGACATTACTACTTCTTGTTTAAAATGATTAGCTACTTTGGTTGATTTTAAAAGAATCAATCCTAATACCCCTATCATCAATAAAACTATTGCAATACTAATTACCACAGAAACGTAAGAAGATTTCAATCTTCGTTTTTGAAAAGAGTCAAAAGAATTAGACATTAATTTATTTTATTATTTCGAAGTGCAAGTTACAAATTATTGACATAGATTAATAATTATTATAATTATTGAAACAGGAAGAACGAACACTTTTATATATTTTATTTTTATCAAAAATCATCTAGGTATCTGATATTCAAATTAATAATAGGTATCTTTATAATTAGATTATTATATTGACAATCAATAATTTTGATATCCCTGAAAAATGGTAATCAGATATTATATATTAAATCTGCAAATTAGTTCTTTCTCATTTATTTTTTAGCCTGTAAGCAATGATAGTAAAAATAACCGGTTAAGCAATCGTTAAAAGATGATTAATAAAATAACATTCCGACAATAAACCGGCATCCCGCCAGGAATTTTGATGATATAAACCAATAAATCCGTATATTTGATATGAATTAAAAACTATGCAACAATTTTTTTATTTCTAATCATATTTACCATTAACCCTATCTCACAGCTTAAGACACAGGAAAACCATACAGTTATGATCGAATTCTTTGATATGAAATCAGATAAAGGAGATGTATATGTAGCTTTATATAATACTGAAGAAAGTTTTTTAAAAACCCCAGCTAAAAGTCGTATCGTTAAAATTACTAATAGAAAAGCTGTAGTAATTTTCAAGAATATCCCACAAGGTGTTTATGCTGTTTCGGCTTTTCATGATGAAAATGAAAATAAAAAAATGGATACAAAAATATTTGGAATTCCTAAAGAATCTATAGGGATATCTAATAATGCTAAAGGTTTTTTCGGTCCTCCAAAATTTAAAGATGCAAAGTTTACGGTGAATAAAGATATTTCATTAAAAATAAATATGAATTAAATTTATCAAGACTTGAACTCTTACTTAGTCTATAAGTAACGATTATAACTTACATATAACTTTTGTAAGGAAAATGTTTGATATATTTCTATTTTTTAAGTTATAACAGGTTGACAGAATTAAACTGCTGAAAACATAATCTTTATTATTATTTTGAATTTACGATTAGTTAACAGCTTCATCTTACCTGCGGTAAAATTATACTAAAACCTAAGCTTAATTTTATTTAAAAAATTGTTTATCAACAGCTTAAAAAAGTTTAATTTTTCGGACTTTAAAAGTTATTTCAGATTTTTATATAAATTAAAAGAAATTAAGAAATAGTTTTTTTTATACTATAATTATAAAAAGCGATAGAAATTAGTATTTTTTATTTTAAAATAGAATTTTTTTCGTGTATCTTTGCATAAATTACAATAGTAACAAACTTTTATCTTTGAATATTGATAAAAGTAATGCTTTTGAAAAATAAAAATAATACGATGAAAAAACCATTTTTTACTTTATTGCTAATACTAACTGCTCTTAGTGCGAAACCTCAAACAGAAGAAGTGAAAGTGTTTGACGCTTTGCTAAAAACTTATGTAACATCTGAAGGAATGTTAGACTATAAAGGGTTAAGAAAAAACAAAGTTATATTAAATCTTTACCTAAATCAATTAGAAGAAACAATACTTTCAGATAATTGGTCTTCAAACAAAGCTAAAGCTTTCTGGATGAATGCTTACAATGCATACACAATTAAATTAATTATTGATAGTTATCCTTTAAAGAAACTAACAGATATTAAAATAAAAGGTCGAAATGCCTGGAAAATACCATTTGCCAAAGTTGGTAACAGAATGTATTCTTTAGATTACATAGAACATAAAATCTTGAGAAGATGGCATGATGATCCCAGAATTCATGTAGGAATTAATGCAGGATCCGTTTCCGGACCCAGATTTCCTAATTATGCTTTTACAGAAAAAAATGTAGATGCCAGGCTGGAAAATTTAATGAAAGATTTTATTAATGATTCCAGTAAGAATAAAATTTCATTGACTAAGATAGCAGTTTCTAAAATATTCGAATGGTATCAAGAGGATTTTACTTCTTCTTCAAGTGATACAATAATTGATTTAATCGGCTATATCAATAAGTATTCTGAAACTAAGGTAAATGATAATGCTGAGATTTCATACTTAGATTATGACTGGAGTTTGAACGAAAAATAATCCTTTCTCTTTTCTACATTAAATTTGTTTGGTTTTTATATTGACTCTTTAACTGCGGTCATTATTTGTTAAAAATAATCCCTCAGGTTTTAAACAGCTATTGAAATCATTAAATTGTAACACTATTTGTGTTATGAAGATGCAGGTTACTATCATTTATACTCAGTCTGTTTTTTGATAGAAAATAGTTAAGCATTTGTATAGATAATCCATTAAAAATCAAGTCTCTATTCAGATTCAGTTACCAAAAATAAAAACGGAATAAGAGTGATTAAAACTATAGAGGAGACGAAAATTTTAGAATACAAATTGCTTAAAAATATCAAATCACAGCATCAATACTCTTTAGCATTATTAAAAACCATACCAGGCTATTGGAGCATAAAACAGCATTAATGTTATTGATTTTACCAATGATTTTAATCGTTTTGAAAACTCAAAAGAGCTATGCAGTTAGACGGGTCAGTGATTAGATGGAGTGGAAGTAACGTAAACGGACAAACTCGAATAGGTAAAATGGGTAATCCAGAGCTTAGAAAGCTATGTATTTCTTTCTTTTTTCGATAAATTTGCCAAAGTCAAGTCCTGACTCATTTTCTTCAGTAATTATTTTTTTCATTCATTTCTACATTTCTGTAAAGATTGACTATACATACTTTCCTTTTGAAATTCACAGCAAAACAGGATTAAAGGTTTTACTTTACGCAACAACAAAGAAATATTATCTCTAAAGAGCTGAGAGAATCAAAACTAATACCAATAGTTTTCTTACTTTTGTCGCTATTAAAATTTAGAAATGTCAAAGAAAACCATTACTATACTTACTGTTGTCTTAGCAATATTGATAGATCAAATTAGTAAAATTTATATAAAGACAAACTTTTATCTTGGTGAGGAAATTAAAGTTCAGGGGATAGATTGGTTTAGAATCCATTTTACAGAGAATAATGGAATGGCCTGGGGTTTGGAGTTTGGAGGAAAAGCGGGAAAATTATTTCTTACACTTTTTCGATTAGTTGCTATATCCGGAATTGTCTATTGGTTAATACAAACCATAAAAAGGAAAGTTCATACAGGGGTAGTAGTTGCAATCTCATTAATATTGGCAGGAGCTGTTGGAAATATTATCGATTCTGTTTTTTATGGAGTAGTCTTTAGCAAATCTACAACAAGCCTAACAGCTACTATGTTTCCTGATAAAGGTTATGAAGAATTGTTTTATGGAAAGGTAGTAGATATGCTATATTTTCCACTATACAAAGGAGAAAACTTTACTTTTTTCAACGCCATTTTTAATGGAGCAGATAGTTGGATAAGTATTGGTGTTATTCTGTTGTTTGTCTACCATAAACAAGCGTTTCCTAAAACGTAGAAAGCAGATTTAGTAAAATGGTATTCTCAGTTGGAATTTAAAATGATGGATATGTCTGGAGAATGCCGGATTTCATCCAACAAAAAACATTGAAATAACTGATAACAATCTTTTTAGTATTTCTCCTTATAATCTACAGCCTAATTTTTGTAATCAATCTAATCATTACATAGATGCTTTTTTGTGCGAAATTATAATTCATAAACCGTATAATCAATTTGTAAAGTTTAAAAGCCCGAACAAAAAATTACAAAAATTACTTTACAACGTTCCATTTATATAACCGATTTAAATTGCTCTAAGAATCTAAGATCATTTTCATAGAACATTCTAATATCCGGAACTTGATATAATAGCATGGCAATACGTTCTATTCCCATTCCAAAAGCATAACCGGAATACTTTGCAGAATCGATATTACAGTTTTGCAAAACATTCGAATCTACTATTCCACATCCCATAATTTCTAACCAACCCGTTCCTTTTGTAATTCTGTAATCCGTTTCAGTTTCCAATCCCCAATAGATATCAACTTCCGCACTTGGTTCAGTAAAAGGGAAGTATGATGGACGTAAACGAATCTCAGATTTGCCAAACATCTCTTTTGTAAAGTATAAAAGTGTTTGTTTAAGATCTGAAAAAGAAACATCTGTATCTATATACAATCCTTCCACCTGATGGAAAATACAATGTGTACGTGCAGAAATATCTTCATTACGAAACACACGTCCCGGAGAAATTGTTCTAATTGGGGGGTTGTTATTTTCCATATAACGGACTTGAACAGAAGAGGTGTGCGTTCGTAATAATGTATCAGGATTTTTTTCTATAAAGAAAGTATCCTGCATATCTCTTGCCGGGTGATATTCAGGTAAATTTAATGCCGTAAAATTATGCCAGTCATCTTCAATCTCTAATCCTTCGGAAACAGTAAATCCAATTCGGTTAAAAACATCAATAATCTGATTTTTAACAATCGAAACAGGATGACGGGCTCCTAGCTCTATAGGTTCAGAAGGTTTGGTTAAATCATCGTAAATATTTTTTTCTTCTACATCTCTTTCTACAACATCTTTAAGAATATTTATTTTTTCTTCAGCAGATTTCTTTAACAAGTTGATAGTCTGTCCAACTGCTTTTTTCTGATTATCGGAGGTGTTTTTAAATTCTGAAAATAACTCTTTTAAGATTCCTTTACTTCCTAAGTACTTAATTCTAAAAGCTTCAATTTCATCCATAGAAGTAGTAGTAAAAGCTTCAACTTCAGCAATTAATTCTTTTATCTTATTTAACATAATCATCAAAATTAAGTGGCTAATTTACGTTTTTTTAATGAAAAATCAGCTTTATGCCGATACGTCCGTCCGAAGCAATCAAATCTAAATATTTAAAGTTTCCTGAAACTAGCTATCCAATGTTATTTTATAATTTAGAATTTTTGGAAGGACACTTGCAAAGTATTTTAAAATTTCATATCCTTTTTCTATATAATTAATACAATACCGCCTTAGCATATAGTATTTGTAACCTATATTTACGCAAAATCAAACAATCTTTTTTTATCCGGATAAACAGACTGATAAATTGAGAATTACTATAATTTTTGATGAAAAAACATTACAGCAAAAGAAATAAATTCTAAAAGGAAAACTAGACTATAGCAGGTTACATTATGACGCTTTAGGTTGTTTTAGAACAATAATGATTATGGCATAAATTATGGATCTCTCTTTAAAGAAATCAATAAGCAACTGAAAGTATGCAAATTATTATTAAAACAGGATTTGTTAAAGGTTTTTTTAATTATTATCTTTGATATGGGTTTACTGTTGCATTAGCAGAATTCATTAAAAAAGTATTACCTTAAGTATATTTAAAATATCTCTCTTTTTTATTTAATTAAAATACTATATGAGAAGAATTACACTAATTATTTATTTTCTTTTTACCTGTGTTTATCTGTTTAGTCAAGATAAAGAGGGTTCTTTATTTTATTCTTTTGTGGAAAAAACGGATACGGAATACAAAGTTAATGTTGATATTTTTGAAGTAGGTAAAATAAAATATATTGAAATTGAACTCGTAAATGAAGATAAAAATCAATTGGCTTCAGAAATAGCGGAACTTATCTTTAAAGAAGGAAAATATTATTTAAATTTTAAAAATGAGGAAAAGCAGATTTACCATGAAAATATCAATATGACTTTAAAAAATGAGTATAACGATATTAAATATCCTCAAATAAATGTGAAGCTATTAGATAGATTATTTCAAATTATTGATTACTCACAGAAAGTATTTTATTGAAAAACAAAAAACCCATCACTAATGTAAAATGAACTTGCCGGAAGTAATCACTATTCAAGTTATTTTTCATTTATCGCGGAGTTAAGTATTAACCTGATTTCGATTAGTATAACAAGTAAATTTGATTAGTATTCTGAGTTTAGAACTTTATTTATGGTTTTTTGCAGAAAACATATAGGCAATAAGTCCAAATATTATATTATTGCGGTATATTATTTATACTTACTTAAGTATTCTAATAATATTTTTCCTTCTCTCTTTCTCTCTCCTAAAATATAGGTAATTTTTTAGCATATAATAGAAATAAAGAACAGTTAATTGTTAATCAATTTCATCAAAGAAAGTGAATTCATATTCTTTCAATAATTCCGGGTTGGTAATCTTTATCAAATCTTTTAGAACTAAATCCGGGCGAATAGGTGCAAATTCGAAATACTTAATTCCGCCGGTAACTCCTTTTTTAGAAGCTATTGTATAGATTTTTCCATTATGTAATGAGGAAAACTTATTGTAATGCTTACTGGCACTCAGTAATTGATCTTTACTTTCATACAATCCGCAACCAATCCAATAATCAGCATTGTGAGCTTTATCCAAAACACTTTCAAAACTTAGTTGTAGACTACCGGTTCCCTTAGTATCTCTCCATAAATAATTAAGATTAGCATCTGCCAGAAACTTAGCCATAAAACTTTCTCCGGCAGGAACATACCAAACATCTTGAAAAAAACTTCCTGATAATATTCTAGGTGATATCCCAGCAATCTTAGCGATGTTTTTTGCCATTAGATAATTCCGTTCAATTTCTCTGAAAATACTATCTGATTCTTTTTCCTTTTTCAATAATGCTCCAAAGAATTTAATCCATTCTGCTCTTCCAAGCGGGGTTTCTTCCAGCCATTCGCCATTAAAAATCACAGGAATTCCTGTTTTTTTAATGTTATTATATAATTTATTATTTGGATGTAATGAGAAGCCCACTATCAAATCCGGTTGTAAATCAATAAGTATTTCAGTATTCATATCATGCTCCGATCCTAATTCGACAATAATACCATTATCAATTAATTTTCTTGTTTTTTTAGAGGAAACATATTTTGTATTCGGGAACCCTACCAAAGTATGCTCTCCTCCTAAAAGTTCAAGCATTGGAATATGTGTAGTACTCGTCACGACTAATTTTTCAACCGGAACTTTTAACTCATGCTGTAAACTATTATTTTTATCGGAAAGAAGGTATTCAAATTGCTTTTCTGAACTCTGAAAAACCTTCTTAAGAATGATATATTTTCTTCCTTTTTTTGTTACAATATCAAATCCTTTTGCGTATTTAATGGCAGAAACAACAGTTAATCCGGGAGTGTTTTTTTTATTTTTTTCATGTTTACATCCAATGAATGAGAACAGTATGCAAAGTGAGTAAAAAAGGGGTTTCATAAATTATAATTCTTTTTGTTTATTTGTGGATGACGTATGAGATTTGTAAATCAATAATTTTTTTAAGAATCTGATGCCAATAAAATTAAAGATTTTGATGTATTTTTCGCTTTATTTCATTATAAAAACTATCTGTTCTTTGGTGTAAATTTTTTATATAATTCTCTTTTTCCGAAAGGAATGGTTGTAAAATTTTTCATCCGGTAATCTAATTTATTTTTAGCAATTATATTCCATTTTTGTAGTTCCTGGTCTCCAAAATTCAATTTTAATAAACAATCATCAAAAATAATGAATGAACTTGATTTTTGAGCTAATTTTATGAGTTAATTTTTTACGACGAATTAAAGGGATAGAATAGAAAGTGTCAAATGACTCAGTAATGAGAGATAAAATATCACTTCAGATACTTGATGTAAAGCATTGGTACAACCATCTTTTTGGTCACCTATCCATTTTAAAAAATATCCCATAATAAACAGGTTGACGGTATTTGGAAGTAATGAAAAAGATTATATAACTGTAAAAAAACAGAGAGAATATCCCAAAGGTATCTACAATAAAATGCCTTGAATATATCAAGCTTAACTTGGCAGGATAAGGTTTGATTAGTAGGTGATTCTACATAATAACAAGAAGTACATTGACGAAAATATACAGCATTTCCTGAGCAACTATGACTACATTTCAGGGGTTGTAAAATGCTCTTGAAACTCGAATAAGGACAAGCTTTTAAATCTTTTCTCTAAAATATCAGTAATTAATGTTTTTAATTTATTCATAATCATAAAATGCACAAGTCTAGTACATTATAGTGCATCTCATTTCGTTTTATATTATCATACTCTGATTCCAGTAAGACCGAATCCAAAGTTCTGTTGTAAACCTCAATAATTACTTTTAATCCTGTATCTTCGTCATTGCAAAAAGTGATTTGTTCATGGTTATCAAACAGATAAATATCCGAAAACAGGGTTATTTTTAAGTTTTTTAATATCAACAATTTAAGGCACTATGCTATAGTAATTTCAGGTAAAAAAAGAATTTTATTATTCTTTAATTTTAAGGAATCCTAAGATATGAGTTTAGTAATTATAAGTCAAAAAAAAATTGAAAGCTTTACAGTATTTAAATAAATATTTTATAAAATATAAATGGAGATTTTTTATTGGAATAATGATTATTATTCTTTCCAGATTACTAGCTTTAAAAATTCCTGAACTTATTAAAAATTCGTTAAATGTTGTTGAGGACTATATAAAAGAAGAACAAACCAGTTTAAACGAAGTTAAGAATCAGCTTTTTATCAATATTTTAATAATTGTTGGAGTTACGCTTTTAGCTGGTTTCTTCACTTTTTTAACGAGACAAACCATTATAGTAGTATCAAGATTGATTGAGTTTGATCTTAAAAATGAAATCTATAAACAATATCAAAAATTGTCCGTTAATTTTTATAAAAAAAATCGAACCGGAGATTTGATGAATCGCATCTCTGAAGATGTTTCTAAAGTTAGAATGTATTTCGGACCTGCTATTATGTATGCTCTTAATGTGATTATATCATTTTTAATTATCTTTTCCAAAATGTTAAAAACTGATATAGCACTCACGTTATACACGCTTATCCCGTTTCCTGTTCTTTCTTTGTCTATTTTCTTCCTTAGTAAACAAATTAATAAAAAAACAACGATTGTTCAGGAATATTTATCTAAACTAACAACTTTTAATCAAGAGTTTTTCTCTGGCATTAATGTAGTTAAATCCTATGGGATTGAAAACTCTGTATTGACCGGTTTTAATCAACTAACACAAGAAGCAAAAGAAAAAAATATAGATCTTTATAAAATTCAAGCTTTATTTTTCCCGCTAATGATATTATTAATTGGGATTAGTAATATTTTAGTTTTATATATAGGTGGTAAACAATACATTGCCGGAGAAATTAAAATTGGGGCTATTGCCGAGTTTATTCTATATATTAATATTTTAACCTGGCCCGTTGCCGCTGTTGGATGGGTTACTTCTATAATTCAGCAAGCTGAAGCTTCGCAACAAAGAATTAATGAATTTTTAAACCAACCTTCTGAAATTAAAAACATTAATAAAACTAATTTAAACATTAAGGGAACAATAAGTTTTGAGAATGTTTCATTAATTTATGATGATACGAATATAAGGGCATTAGACACTATATCTTTTGAAATTAATGAAGGAGAAACCATTGCCATTATGGGTAAAACAGGAAGCGGTAAGTCTTCTATCGCAAATTTAATTACCCGGGTATATGATTCAACAAGCGGAGTTGTATATATTGATGGAACTCCAATTAAACATCTGAATTTAAATGATATAAGAAATCAAATAGGTTTTGTAACTCAAGATTCATTCTTATTTTCAGATACTGTTGAAAACAATATTAGATTTGGCAAAAGCAATGCTACTGAAGAAGAGATAATACAAGCCGCTAAAAGTGCAGCATTACATGATAATATTATAAGTTTTACCAATGGTTATCAAACAGTTTTAGGAGAAAGAGGCGTTACTTTATCTGGGGGACAGAAACAAAGAACATCTATAGCAAGAGCTGTTATTAAAAATCCTAAGATTTTAATTTTTGATGATTGTTTATCTGCTGTTGACACCGAAACAGAGGAAAAAATATTTGATAATTTACAAAAAATATCTGAAAATAAAACTATACTTATTATTGGCCATAGAGTTTCTTCTGTAAAAAATGCAAATAAAATTATTATTTTAGATAAGGGAAAAATAATAGAACAAGGAACTCATAATCAATTAATAACACAAGAAGGGATATATAAAGATTTATACAATCAGCAACTTTTAGAAAAAGAAATTTAATCTTTTTTATATGCAAGTAAAATATTTTGTTAGATTTGTTTTGAGAAAAAATAAAACTAATATAATAAGATTCGAATTATGAGCGAAAGAGTTAATCAGGAAGAAATTTTTTCACAAATATTAAGAGCAGGAAGAAGAACATATTTTTTTGACGTCAGAGTAACAAAAGCTAATGATTACTATTTAACGGTTACTGAGAGTAAAAAAATTGCTCATGATGATGGATCTTTTCATTATCAAAAACATAAAATTTATCTTTACAAAGAAGATTTTAATGACTTTAAAGGAATGTTAGATAAGGCTACTGATTATATCATTACTCAAAAAGGAAGTGACGTAATTAGTGAGCGTCATCAAAAAGATTTTAAAAAAAACAACGAGAATTTTGTAGAAAAAAAAACAGGAAATTTTACAGATGTTTCATTTGAAGATATCTGAACCAAACATACTTGTGGATAAATAACTTTTTTATATCAAATATTTATTTTAAAGAAGTAAAAAACAGAAAAATTAAACATGCAGAATCTTTTTTCTGCTCTGTAAACTAAAAAATCGATTCATCCCATTTAGTCTCTAAAAATGTTACAAAAAGAATTCAGATAAAATTTGCAAATCGTTATATATTTAATAAACTTATTTTCAATACTATACTTTTGGATAAACCTTTAGTAGAATAAAATGTACCTGAACCTGTGTTAATTTTTCATATTTTATGTGCAACAAGAGTGTTAAATATAATTCTGAAATCGTGTTTTAAGTTACTACTTAATAATTCCTGAACGTTTTGCTCGTTGTTCCCATATTCTTCTGGCTAAGCTTTGTAAATCTGCTATATTATCATTTTCATCCATAATTTCCAGACCTAATAAAGTTTCTATTATATCTTCCTGAGTTACTAATCCACTTACAGAACCATATTCATCAACAACTAAAGAAATATGCTCTCTTTGTGCTATTAATTTTTCAAAAAGTTGTGGAATTGGTAAATCTCTGTTAGTAATAATAATCTCTCTTTTAATTGTTGCTAATTTCTCAGTTTCTTTTCCTTTTATTATAGCTTCTAAGAGTTGATCTTTTAAAAAATACCCTGTGATATTATCTGGACTACCTGAATATATAAGAATACGGGAAAAGCATAGTTCTAGGTTTTTATCAAAAAAGGATTGAATCGATTGAGATGCATCTGCCGTTTTTAAAACACTACGAGGTGTCATAATATGTTTTGCAGCAACTTCTTTAAAACTCAACATATTTTTAATTACCTTACTCTCATTCTCCTGAAAAACACCTTCTTTCTCTGCTATCTCAGTCATAACAGAAAAATCTTCCCGACTCAATATACTTTCTCTATGTTTTCCTTTGCCAAACATTTTGGTAAATAGTTGTAACAGCCAAATGATTCCCATATATTTAAAAAAGAAAATAAGAGTATTTAAAGCTTTCGTGGTAAAGTTCGCTAATGATTTCCAATAGGTAGCACCAATCGTTTTAGGAATGATTTCAGAAGCTGTTAAAATTAAAATTGTCATAACTGCTGAAACAATAAAAACAGCATTTCCGTCATCATCATACACATTTTTTGCTTGTGCTCCTACTAATATGGCACCTACGGTATGAGCTATAGTATTTAATGTTAAAATTGCAATTAAAGGTTTATCTACATCTTTTTTTAACTTTTCTAATTCGTTGGCATAAGGTTTATTTACTTTCTTTTTTAGATTAATGAATGTTGGTGTTACACTTAGTAATACTGCTTCCAGTATTGAGCATAAAAAAGAAAAAACTATTGATAATAATCCGTAAATAATTAATAATCCCATTTTTGATTTTTTTGTAAAAATCAAAACCCCAAGGACAAAAAATCCCGGGGTCATTAATTTTTTTTAATTTAAGGTATTTAAAAACCGTAACTTAACCCAAGTAGCCAATATGATTGAATTCTTGTGGGAGTACTTTCTAAGTTTGAAAACTTTTGAGTTCCGTCATCATTTAAGTCTAAGTTAAAAGCTTCTTGTCTGTTGCTTCTTAAACCAGATTCAAGCCCTACCCCAATACCTTTCCAAATGTTAAATCCTAAAGAGTTTATCCATGTCCAGTTAGATAAGTCAGAATACTTATAACTTTGGAATGTAGAGAAGTTTGATCTAAACTTAAATTTACCAATAGTTCTATTATAATCGGCTACAACTTTTACACCTAATGAAGATTCAAAGCTGTTCCCGGAATTACTGAATACAAAATTGTAATTTAAAGGATGTACTACAACAACTAATTCAGGGATTGGATTCCAGGTAGCCCCTATACCAAAATCTAAATATCCGGGGTTATTAAAGTTTTCGATAAAAGAGGTTCTGTATTCTCCTAAGGTTGATACTGCTATTTTTTTTGTCAGTTTATGCCCATAAAGAGAGGTAATCGTAAATACATCTGTGGTACCTCTAAAGCTAGTATCGTCATTTGGATTATCCTTATCGTCTAATTTCACCCAACCCAAATTTAAGTTTCCAGAGTTTCTCCAGAAGTATTTTTCTCTGTCCAAGTTTGCAAAACCATTTACGGTAATCCCAATATTTCCGGAAGAAGAATTCGGCACTGCATTAGAATACCAATCATTAAAACCGGAAAAATTAGCACCTATGGTACCAAAAATTCCAAATTTCCATCCGGGAAATGCATCAATTTTTGCTTTTAAAGTGTTAACTTCTCCTTGCAATTTCGCAAGTTCAGCTACTTTCTTTGCCTTTTCTGCTTTTAATTCTTCCACTGTTTGAGCAAAAGAAACACTGTTTAATAATAAAGCTACAGCTATAACTACTTTTTTCATGTTTTGATTTAATCTGTTTTTTAAAAATTTTAGACAAAAATATGTTTAAAAAGTCACAAAGATGATAATAAATTTTACTTTCTTTTAAATAAAGGTACGGTAGAGCAAGCTTCTCCATACATAATAGATTTGGCAACAGGCTGAATTTTAGTGACTAGTAGAGAATAAGCACTTTGGGGGATTGGTTTACTGCTACAGCCTTTAATAATTACGGAGTTATCTTTATAGGGTTCTGTTTCTAAACTACCAATAATATCATTAAAAATTACAGTTTCTAATAATTCTAAATTACCGATAATAATTTTTTCGGCAAACTTATTAAGCTCAGTAGTAAGCAACAGATAAGCCCAGGAAGGAATAATAGCGTTGGTGGAACAATGAAGTGCAACAAATGAATTGCTATATTGAGACCAGTCATAATTTTTTACATGTGTTCTAAAATCTTTTTCTTTTAATAACAAGCCTTCAAATAACCAATCTGAGATGTCAAAAAGTACCCTATTTCCATTTACATAGAAGTCTTCTAAATCAATAGTAATTAATTTACTGTTAGCTATTCTATTTACAATTTCTTTCGCCATTTATAACAGTCCTAATTCTAATTTAGCTTCCTCACTCATCATATCCTGTGTCCAGGCAGGATCAAAAGTAATCTCCACTTCACAATCGTTAATTTCTTTTAAAGTTTTAACTTTTTCTTCTACTTCTACAGGCAACGTTTCAGCCACAGGGCAATTGGGAGAAGTTAAGGTCATTAATATTTTTGCATCATTTTCTTCAGAAACAAAAACATCATAAATTAACCCTAATTCATAAATATCAACAGGTATCTCCGGATCGTAAATAGTTTTTAAAACATGAACAATTTTATCTCCTAATTCTTCTAATTTTTCTTCAGTCATATTCAAAATATTTAACTCGTGAATTTAGATTGTTGCACAACCGCATACATTTTTATCTGTTTAACCATCGATATTAACCCATTGGCTCTGGTTGGGCTTAAATGCTCTTTCAATTCAATTTCATCAATAAAATCAGTATTAGCACCTAATATAGCTTCCGGAGTTTGATTTGAAAAAACACGTAATAATAGTGCTACAATCCCTTTAATTAAAATCGCATCGCTATCAGCCGTAAATAGTATTCTGTTGTTTATAGCTTCAGAATGCATCCATACTTTCGATTGACACCCTTTTATTAAATTTTCATCGAACCTATGCTCTTCATTAATAAGGGGTAAAGATTTCCCTAACGCTATTATATACTCATAACGCTCCGTCCAATCTTCGAACATCGAAAACTCATCAATAATTTCTTCTTGTATTTCTTTGATAGTCATTTTTTAAAACTATTTTTGTGCGTTATAAATTTTTTGTGTGACTTATGTGCAAAATTAATGATAAATTTTAACAAATGAACAAACTATTAGCAGTAGGTACCGTAGCTTTTGATGTTATTGAAACACCTTTTGGAAAAACTGATAAAATATTAGGAGGATCAGGAACTTTTATAGGTTTGGCATCATCTCAATTTGGTGTAGAAACAGGAGTAGTTTCTGTTGTTGGCGGAGATTTTCAACAATCGTATTTAGATATGATGGAAAGCAAAGGCATAAATACTAAGGGAATTGAAATTATTAAACAAGGTAAAACATTCTTTTGGAGTGGCAAGTATCATAACGATATGAATTCTCGTGATACATTAACTACCGAATTAAATGTATTAGAACATTTCAAACCTGTAGTTCCTGATTCTTTTAAGAATGCAGAAGTAGTTATGTTAGGAAACTTACATCCGCTGACACAAGCATCAGTTTTAGACCAAATGAATCAAAGACCAAAACTAGCAGTACTGGATACTATGAATTTTTGGATGAATATTGCTTTAAGTGATTTACATGAAATATTAAAGAGAGTAGATGTAGTTACTATTAATGATG
Organism: uncultured Tenacibaculum sp.; assembly: GCA_963666645.2. Taxonomy (GTDB): domain Bacteria; phylum Bacteroidota; class Bacteroidia; order Flavobacteriales; family Flavobacteriaceae; genus Polaribacter. Next base: position 56,931 of record CAXXDB010000003.1, read on the forward strand.
AAGAGGCACGTCAGTTAAGTGGAGAATATTCATTAGTAAATGCTGCAAAAAAAATTCATAAAATGGGACCAGAATATGTGGTAATTAAAAAGGGAGAACACGGAGCTTTATTATTTAACGAAGGAAAAATGTTCTATGCTCCTGCTTTACCTTTAGCAGAAATTTTTGATCCTACTGGTGCCGGAGATACTTTTGCCGGTGGTTTTTGTGGTTATTTAGCAAAAACAGAAAATCTTTCTTTTGAAAATATGAAAAACGCTGTTATTTACGGGTCTAATTTGGCTTCCTTTTGTGTTGAAAAATTTGGAACTGAACGTATGCAGGAATTAACGGAAGAGGATGTTTTAATCAGGCTTCAGACTTTTAAAGAATTAACACAATTTAATATAGAGGTAAAATAATTAAATGAATGATTCCGGATCGAAATCCTAAACTGTACTTTCCAAACCTTAACGGTTTAAGATTTATTGGGGCTTTTTTTGTAATTATTAATCATACTGAGCAAATGAAGGTTTTCTATAAAATTGGAGATGGAGTTGTTTCTGATTTTGCAAAAATCATAGGAAAGCTAGGCGTAATGTTATTTTTTGTTTTAAGCGGATTTCTAATTACCTGTTTACTCTTATCTGAAGAAAAGTTATTTGGGAAGATTCATATAAAAAAATTTTATATAAGACGCTTTTTAAAAATAGTCCCTTTGTATAGTTTATTAATTATTTTGGCTTTTTTTATATTACCAAATCTTGTATTATCAGAAATCCCTCTTTTAAAAAATCCTCTTGATGAAAACTTTGCTTCTATACTATTACTGCATATTTTCTTTATTCCAAATTTAGCAACAGCAATTTTTGGGTTTATTCCATACATTGCCCAAGCCTGGTCTATTGGTACTGAAGAACAATCTTATTTAATATGGCCTTTTTTATTTAGAAAAATTAAAAAGCGTCGGCTCTCTTTAATGATTGGAATTATTCTTTTTCATTTTACTGTAAGAGTATTTTTATCTAATCAACTTGCTCTTCAGATTCCATTTAGAGAAATACTGCAAAAGTTTTGGATTCATTTTAATATCGATTCTATTGCTATAGGAAGTTTTTTTGCTGTTTTATTTATCAATAAAAGCCCCGTCTTAAAATATATATTGAATATTAATTTATTTTATTTCATATCCTTTATTGCTATTTTATTCCTTTATCTGGCAGTAAAGATACCTTATCTCCACTATCAGTTTTACTCCATCCTTTTTGGTGTTATCATTCTAAATCTGGCTGTAAATAATAAACTTAAAAATGTTTTAGAGTGGAATATTCTTAATTATTTAGGTAAAATATCATACGGCATTTATATGTATCATTTTATGGTTTTAGTCCCGGTTTTAATCTTAGTTTCTAAAATAAAAACAGCCAATATTATTTTAATTTACCCATTAGTATTAATAATTACAATAATTATATCATCAATTTCATATCACTATTTCGAAAATATCTTTTTAAAAAGAAAAGCAAAATATGCACTTATCAATAGTGGTAAATTAAACTAAAAAATCCATCTCACATTCAGGAATATCAATCTAATCAAGAAATTTTGGAATGTGTTTTAATAGTTATATCATTTAAAATTTGAATTCGGAATAATATTTTGTATCATCCTCTTTTGCATTTTTCTTGCATGTGTGTATGACTTTAGCATTGGCTTATTCAGCTATTACTTTTCTAAATGTTATTGAAATTCGTCTGATTTCCGTTGTGGAATTCCGTGAAAACATTCATATCGACTTTCTTTTTTCATTACCAAAAGTGTTTTAGGTTCTACAAAAATTCCGATTTTATGTTTCGAGCTTACTTCTTTTTCAAAGTTGATTATACAAAATGAATTAAGAAACAATGAGATTATTGTATCTCCAAAACAAGGTTCACAGTCTATATGGGAAGAAATTACTTGTCCAATTGTGTATTAATTAATAACTACCTGATCCGGCATAAAATCAAGTGTTTTTATATCTTCTTGATTTTCTGTCATTTTTTAATTGCCCATAACCGTTAGTGTAAAATGGATTTTGCATTTTTACATAGAGCTAGTGGCTTTTTTCTCTACAACAACACGAACTTGAAACCGTGATGTTTCCAATTGTGTATAGATTTTACTCACTACATTGAATACTTTTCGTCCGAATAGTTTTGTAATTTTTTCATATTTAGGAAGCCATTTATGTTTAAATGCTTTTGATTCTAAAACATTGAATCCAGTTTCATTAAAAAGATTTCCAGCACACATTGGACTCCAAGAGTACAAATGATAATTTATATTGTTAGGTTTATAAGCATAACTAATGGATTCACAAGGTACTATGAAAACTATTTTTCCACCTGGCTTAAGAATTCTATAAAGTTCTTTTAATTCTTCCGACGGGTGGGTTGTATGCTCTAAAGCATTATTTGAAATAATCAAGTCAGCGAAGCTGTCATCTAAAGATTTAGGTGATTTGACATTTTTGATTCCAATTTTTTCCGACTTTTTTCTTGCTGAATCATTAATTTCAATCTCTACCTTACTTTTACATTCAATATTATTTATTTTCATTCTGTATAACATTTTGGACATAAATAAATTGTTTAATCTTTTATTTATAAAGTTTGGAGAATATGCCATCATTGAAAGTATATATGTATCTGTTAAAAAACCGAAAACCAGATTATTTAAAATTAAGGTTTATTTTATTTCCCGAAAACCTAATAGCAAAAATAGCTCTATATTTAAGGCAACTACCGGTTAAGAGACAATCCCTTACATTGTTTACCGGAACTACGATATTCCTTCTTCAGGGTTTGTGTACGGTAATCCCTAAACACTTTTTAAAAAGGAATTATCTCCACCTTACTGACCCCTTGTACCATAGTATTCTTTTGTCTTTGCGTATAAAAAATCTATATGTAAAATCTCTTTTAATTGACATTAAAAATTAGATCCAGATACACCAGTACTCAATTGAAAATTGCTAAATAACTTCTCTTGATATCCGTTGTGCATTTAGAAAAAGTTGTACAAACTACTAACTATCAGAAAATTCACAGAAAGCTAAATCTTTCGAAAGATTCAAAACCAAAATATTGTCTAAAATAACTGCCCTGACAATGATTCAGTACATCAGCAAATTCATATTTAACGGAAATATCAATAATTTAAAAGTAAATATTACCTGAATGAACAACGGGGTTATATAATAACTAATATCAATTAAAACTTTCTCGAAATACATTTTTAATAAAAAGTATGTTTGAAACTATCAATTTTAACTAAAGTTTACAGCCTTTTCTCATTCTTACTTTAAAATTTGTTTAACGATTTTACAATTCATCATACAAAATATACAATTCGGTAATAATCTATTTTAAAATTTAAAATGTTATTACACTTTTACATCGTGATTAATTTTAAAACATAGGTAAAATGAAATTTGTAACTACTATTTTAATTGAGCTGATTAGTATTTTGAGTATTTCAGCTCAAAACACAAAACAGACAATAACTGTCAATGTAGTAAATGCTACATCTGATAAAGGATCTGTAAAATTTGCTTTGTACGATAAAGAAACCTTTATGATAAAAGAACCTTTACAATCGAAGGAAGGAAAAATTACGAAAGGAAAAACAACAGTTGTATTTAAAAATGTACTTTCTGGTGAATATGCAATCGTTTCTTTTCATGATAAAAATAGCAATGGCAGAATGGATTTTCAATCAAATGGTATGCCTTTAGAAGATTATGGAGCGTCTAATAATGTAATGAATTTTGGATCACCTAGATACCATGATGCAAAATTTACAGTTGCCGATAAAGATGTATCTTTAGAAATTAGAATGTAGTATAGAGCATAAACACGTAATTGCTTACGTAACTGTTTTACAATTCTTTAATCTTTATAAATTTCTTAAAAATAACCTTGATGAGAACATCGGAAAATGTATTTACCTTATTTAAGTTCAGAAAAGAATTTTTACTTATCGTAAAAATTACGTTAATACTTGGATCATTATTCTTCATAATTAATGGTAATTACACTGTAAAAAGTTTTTTAATTTCAGTTGGGGTATCTGCATTATATTCTTTTGGCTTAGGATTTGGACAAGGCTTTTTAAATGAATTTTTATCTTCTAAATGGAATTGGGTTACTCAAACAAATATACGAGTTTGGGTAGGCATTATAGGTACTGTTTTATATACCGTACCAGCTATTTTAATAATACATTACATTTTGTTTATAAAACTTCAAGGAGAAAATGCAGATGAATTTCTGAAGTTCCCTATGTTATGGCGACATATATTCTGGTGTTTTTTCTCTTTTGGAGTTTCAGCTTTTTTGCATGCTAGAGGTTTTATGATTCAATGGAAAAAATCGGTTAGCCAAGAAACTATACAGCAACAAATTGTAGCCAAAACAGAAACTGCAAAGTTTGAAACATTAAAAAGTCAGATAGACCCTCATTTTTTATTTAATAGTTTAAATGTATTGACTTCTTTAATAGGGGAGAATCCAAATTTAGCAGAGAAATTTACTACTAAACTTTCCAAAGTATACAGGCATGTATTAGAGCATCGAAATAAAGAATTAATTCCGCTTACAGAAGAATTACAATTCGCAAAAACATATATGGAATTGCTACAAATGCGGTTTGAGGATGCTTTAGAGTTTGAAGTACCACTGGCAGTAAGTAATAGTGAGCTTAAAATAGTTCCTCTTTCATTACAAATACTATTAGAAAACGCTGTAAAACATAATGTGGGTTCAAGTTCAAAGCCTTTAAAAATTTCAATTTATGAAGAAGGAGGATATTTAAAAATTCAAAATAATATCAACCCAAAAGAAGCTATTGGTAAAAAGAATACGAAAGTAGGATTACAAAACATAGCTGATCGTTATGGATTAATTTCAGAAAAAGAAGTGCAAATAGAAAATAATAACAAAACATTTACAGTGAATTTACCACTGTTATTAAAAACAAAAAACATTATGAGAGTTACAGATAGTTTTGAAAATAATAGTTATATAAAAGCCGTAGATCGAGTAGAAAAAATAAAAGAGTTTTATCAGAATTTAATAATGTATATCATTTTTATACCAGTATTCATGTTTATTAACCTACGTTTTTCACCACAATTTCATTGGTTTTATTTTCCAATTATAGGCTGGGGGATAGGAGTATTGTTTCATGGATTAGAAACGTATAATTATAATATCTTTTTGGGAAAAGATTGGGAAGAACGTAAAATTAAAGAGTTAATGGATAAGGATAAATTTTAATGAGAGTAATAACTTAATTAGATAATAACCAAAACAAAAATCAATATATAGCACCAAAGAATAAAGTAGAAGAATTGAAGAAGTTTTATATACATCTCATCCTATATTTTATGGGAAATATAATAATTTCTACAGTCAAAATTTATAGAAATATGCATAAAGGAGAAACATTCAGTGAAACATTTTATGATATAAACACATTTATTCTGTGGATTTTTTGGGGAATAGCTATTATAGTACAAGTATTACATGTATTTGGATTTGATCTTATTTCATGTAAAATTGGGAGGAACGTAAAATAAATGAAATAATGAATAAAAAATTGAATGATGGAAAGTAAGTACATAGAAGAACAACGATATGTAAAAGCTAAAAAACGAGTAAAAGACATAAAAAAATTTTATGCTCATTTTACTATTTACATTATAGTAAACATATTTATTAGCGGAGTCATAGTTTTCGGACTTTTAGAAAGCAATGAAGTAAAAAATATCTTTGACGCATTATCACATTCAGGAGTTTATATGACTTGGATAGGCTGGGGAATCGGAGTATTCTTTCATTGGCTTAGAGTATTTGGTTTTGCTAATATTATTTCCAAAAACTGGGAAGAACGTAAAATTCAAGAACTCATAGAAAAAGAGAAAGAAAAAAGAAAAAATATTTGAACAATTAGCATTTTAATTTCTTCAAATTTAATTGTGAAAACTAAACTACTATTACTTAATTTTTTCACCTTCATTACATTTACATTTTCACAAGAAAATTTTGTGATTACGAACGTAAGAATATTTGATGGAGAAACGGTAAAAGAAAATGCCTATGTATTAATTGAGAATGGATTAATCTCTAAGGTTTCAACAAATAAAATTATACACAATAATGTTATTGACGGAACAGGAAAAACATTAATACCTGATATGACAAATGCTCATGTACATGTTTGGGCGGTATTTAGTTTACAGGAAGCAGCAAAAGAAAGGGTTCTTAATTTGTTAGATATCCATAGAAGAGGTAATGCACGCACTTAAAAAATTAAGATCGTCGACCAATTATGCAGATTATTATGCTGCAGGAACAACGACAACCGTACCCGGAGGATATGGAACACAATATGGGTTTCATACACCAATACTTACAAAACCGGAGGAAGCAAAAAACTTTGTAGAAAATAGAATAAAAGCTGGAGTACATTATATTAAAATAATTAAAGAACCTTGGAAAGTTACGTTAGATTCTGTTACAATAGTAGCCTCTAGTTTCTGAAACGCATAAACAAAAAAAGAAAGCAGTAGTTCATGTTTCTAGAAACCACAACGCTTTAGAAGTAATTCGATCTGGAGCAGATAGATTGGTACATAATTTGGAGAGATTCAATTATGAACAAAAAACAATTCTCAGAATTAACAAAACATGATTTTTTCATTATTCCAACAATGATTATAAGAAAACTTTCTAAAGAACGATTAAAAGCAAAAAATAATAGAGTAGCTTATATTTCTGTAACCGAACTAAAAAATGAAGTACTGCGATTGTATAAAGCAGGAATTCCTATCTTAGCGGGAACAGACTCATCTAATTTAGGCTTAAATTATGGAACAGATCTTTTATAAAGAACGAGTACTTTTAAATGAAGCAGGAATACCCAATATAGATGTTTTAAAATCCGCAACATCATTACCAACTATCCATTTTGAACTTGAAAATAAAGGATTTTTAAAACCCGGATATAGAGCTGATATGGTATTGATAAATGGTTAATCCAATAGCTAATATTAAAGACATAGAAAGCTTGAAACGCTTTTGGAAATTAGGTAAATAAATAAAATAATAAATAATGAATGTCCTTATTATAGAAGATGAAAAACCAGCAGCAAGGAGGTTAAATAGAATGTTGACAGAATCAGGAATAGAAGTCAATACCATGTTACATTCCGTAGAGGAAGCATTAAATTGGTTTCAAGTTAATAAACATCCTGATTTGATTTTCTTAGATATTCAATTATCTGATGGTCTGTCTTTTGAAATTTTTGAAGAAATTCCTGTAAAATCAGCTATTATTTTTACCACGGCTTATGATGAATATGCTTTAAAAGCGTTTAAGTTAAACTCAATAGATTATTTATTAAAACCTATTGATGATGATGAATTGAAAATTGCTGTAGAGAACTATAAAAAACACCAACCAGAAAAAAACAGCTTACAAGTTAATATAGATGAAATTCGTAAATTGTTAATTAATCCAATAGACAGAAAATATAAAAAACGATTTCTTATAAAAATCGGACAACATATCAAAATTGTACATACAGATAATATTGGATGTTTGTATTCAGAAAATAAAGCAGCGTATATTCACACAAATGAAAACAGGAATTATTTAATAGATCATTCATTAGAATATTGGAACGAACAATTGGATCCGGAACAATTTTTTAGAATAAATAGAGCATTTATTGTTCATATTAATGCCATTAAAGATATCATTGCATATACCAATTCTCGTTTGAAACTTACCTTAAATCAATATAACAATCAAGAAATTATTGTGAGTAGAGAACGTGTAAAAGATTTTAAAAATTGGATAAATTAATTGTTGATTACGAAGTTTCTGAAATTTAAAATATTCAATAGTTTTTATTTAGAATCTTTACTATATAAAGCAAAAATTAATATGCCGATAATAAAACCAAATTGAGTAGTTTAATATACTCCAATTTCTTCATACATATTATCCTCGTAAAGTTAATATAATCGTAAATAAAATCAAAAATGGATTGCTCAACACTTGTAAATAGCGACTACCTCTGTAATTGATTTTTGCCTAAACATATAAACTAGTTGTATTTTATCTGTCGTTAATTTTCCTTTAAACGCAATCCGGTTTTGAAATCAGTAAACGAAATCAAGTCATTTTCTTTTTGAAAATTGTCGCACCAAGTTCCTTTATTTAAGTAATTTTGCAATTTAGTACAATAAACAAAAAATCTCAAATGGCATCAAATATGATAACTACTGAATGGAAGAAAAATCTATTATTTCAAAGTGATAATCCTAACGGGGTTCAAATACTAATGGATACTTCAATAAAAAATGGAGGTAATGACGCCGGGGCTTCTCCAAAAGCATTGATGCTATCCTCCTTAGCAGGTTGTTCAGGATTAGATATTGTGAAGATTTCTGAAAAAATGAGAATTCTATTTAATGACTTTAAAATTACAATAGAAGCAAATTTAACAGATGATCATCCTAAATTTTATGATAAAGTTCATACGACTTATCATTTTTACGGATCCCGTTTAGATGAAGAAAAGTTGACGAAAGCTGTAAACTTGTCTGTACATAAATATTGCGGTGTAATGAGAATGTTTCGAAAATTTGCAAAAGTCACCACTGAAATTCAATTTCACACAAATTAAATATATATGCGTTGGACTCTAAAATCAAATCCGGATAAAGCGACTACTCAAAAATTAGCATCAGCATTATCGATAGATTATAAATTAGCTTCAATCTTAGTTCAAAGAGGGGTAACTACCTTTGAAAAAGCTAAGCAATTTTTCAGACCCTCATTAGATGAACTTCATAATCCTTTTTTGATGAAAGATATGGATAAAGCAGTGCATAGAATTGAAGCAGCTGTTGAAAACAATGAAAACATTCTTATTTATGGAGATTATGATGTTGATGGAACGACAGCTGTATCACTGATTTACTCTTATTTAACAGAATTTTATCCTGACGTTGCTACCTATATTCCTGACAGATATGATGAGGGTTACGGAATTTCTTGTAAGGGTATTGATTTTGCTCACGATAATAATTTCAGTTTGATTATTGCTTTAGATTGTGGAATAAAAGCTATTGAAAAAGTCACCTATGCTTCTGAAAAAAACATCGATTTTATTATTTGTGATCATCATAATCCCGGGAATGAAATACCAAAAGCAGTTGCGGTTTTGAATCCAAAAAGAAGTGATTGTAAATATCCTTATAAAGAACTCTGTGGTTGTGGCGTTGGTTTTAAATTACTACAAGCTTTAGCTTCTAAAAAAGGGGAAACAATACAAGATTTACGTCCTTTTTTAGATTTAGTAGTTACCGCAATCGCCGCAGACATTGTTCCTATGACAGGTGAAAACAGGGTTTTAGCTTATTATGGATTAAAAGTAATTAACTCAACTCCCAGAATAGGTATAAAAGCATTGACAACTAAGTTAGGAAAAAAGCAATTAATTATTTCTGATGTTGTATTTATTCTTGCTCCCAGAATTAATGCGGCAGGGAGAATAAAACATGCCCGTTATGCTGTCGAATTATTAACAGCGTCAGATATTAAATCTGCTTTAGAAATAGCATCTGAAATAGAGCAATTTAACTCATATCGAAAAAAAATAGATCAGCAAATCACAAAATCGGCATTATCTCAAATAAAAAACAATAACGAAACAGATAGATATACTACGGTAGTTTTTGATGAAGATTGGCACAAAGGAGTGGTTGGAATTGTTGCTTCCAGATTAACAGAAACCTATTACAGACCTACTGTTGTTTTTACTAAAAATAATGGTAGATTAACAGCATCAGCCAGATCGGTAAAAGAGTTTAATATTTATGATGCCCTGGAAGATTGCTCTGAATATATAGAACAATTTGGAGGGCATAAACATGCTGCCGGATTAACCATTCTTCCTGAAGATTATGAAAATTTCAAGCTCAAATTTGAGGAAGTTGTAAAAAAGACCATAAAAAAAGAGCAGTTAACTCCTGAAATTGAAATTGATGCTGAGCTGGATTTTACTGATATTACTTCTAAATTTTTCAGAGTTATAGATCAAATGGCACCATTTGGTCCTCAAAACAGAAAACCTGTATTTAAAACAACTTCCGTAAGAGATAATGGATATGGAAAAAAGGTGGGAGTAGATAAATCTCATTTAAAACTTACCGTTTTTCAAGAAAATACGAAAAATTTGAGAGCCATTGGCTTTAACCTAGGTCATAAAATCAATAGCATTAAAAGTGATTTTGATATTGTATATCAGCTTAATGAAAGTATCTGGAACGGCATCAAATCATTACAATTACAATTAAAAGATTTAAGATCATTGCAAGAGTAGAATTAGAGTAAAAAGAAGATTTATTAACTAAACAATTATTTACATAATATTGTAAAAATTAAAAATATCCGAATAATTGCCGGCTTTAGTTAAGTTATCTTTTCTCTTTTATCAGATACATATATACCGGATAATGATCACTATATCCTCCTGTGTATTTCCCATTAGAAAAACTTCTAAAAGGATATCCTTTATATCTTCCTTTTTTTTGAATCAAAAAACGTTTGTTAAAAATACCTGGGTTAAACATTTTATAACTTAAAAAATCTTTCTTACCTTCTTTATTTAATAACGAAGAGGTAAGTAATATTTGATCGAAAAGACTTAAATTATCTCTATAAGCAGTAGTGTTTAATCCTTTTCCGAACATTTTTTCATACGGATTAAAAATATCTCTTTCTTTAATATCTTTCTTTTTAGCCTTTGTTTGTAACACCTTTTTAAACGACTTATTGGTAGGGTTATCATTAAAATCTCCCATGATTATGATTTTAGCATTTTTATCATTCTCACGTATCTTTTCAATAATTTTAGTTACTCTATAAGCTGCTTTTTCTCGTAAAGGACTACTTTTAGCTTCTCCTCCTCTTCTCGATGGCCAATGATTTACAATTACATGAATTAATTCATCATCTAAATATCCCGAGACCCGTAAAATATCTCTGGTATGTACCTTCCAGTTTTCAGAGTAGATGTTTGGATTCACCGCTTCAAAATGAACAGGTTTAAAATAACGCTGTTGGTACAACAATGCAACATCAATACCCCTCCTATCCGGAGAATCAAAGTGTATAATTCCGTAACGCTTCTTTTTTAATTTTTCACTTTCTATTAAATCTTCTAATACTTGTTTGTTTTCTACTTCTGCAACTCCTAAAATAGCCGGGCTTGTTTTTGCTTTTTCATTCCCTAACTGATTAATTACTTCTCCTAATTTATCAATCTTATCCCAATACACTTTAGATTTGTTGGTATTTAACTCCATCATTGGGCTAAACTCATCATTTTTAGATGTATCATTAATAGTATCAAATAGATTTTCAAGATTATAAAAAGCTACGGTTCTAATTTTATATTCCTTACTTTGTATAATTTTCTTTTTTTGTGCAAATACAGATGAAAATATTGTAACAGACAACAGTGAAAAAATAATTATCTTCCTCATTATATCTTTTTTAATCGATGCAAAAATAAAAACAAAATTTAAATCAACTCTCATCTTATTTACTATATTGCCAATTGTTAATATTAAGTTAACATTAGCATTTTTGAAAAATCATAAATTTGCAGATATTTTTTTAAACTAAAAACATATATGAAACAATTTATCTTAACAATATTTTTATGCTTACTTATTCCCATTGGAGTATCTGCCCAGAATATTGTAAAAGGAGTTGTAAAAGACAGCAACTCAGAAAAGGTATTACAAGGAGTTTCTATCAGCATCGAAGGAAGAAGTGAAAGCCAGTTAACTAAAGATGACGGAACATTTTCTTTGAAAAATCTGCCTGACGGAAAATTTATTATTACCTTACAGAAAAAAGGATATGAAATACAAAATTATCCTGTTAACCTTTCGGGAAACCTGATAGATTTAGGAATCATTTTTATGTATGAAGATGAATTTTTAGAAAATCAAGATTTAAGCACCATTATTATTGCTGATGATGAATTAAACGATGATAGTAGCATCGCAGATAACATTTCCAGCTTACTGCAATCATCAAGAGATTCATACTTACGTGCAGCAGCATTTGAATTTAGCTCATCTTTTTTTAGAATTCGCGGATTAGATTCTGACAATGCTAAATTGCTTATTAATGGAATTGAAATGAATAAACTGGAAACCGGTCGTCCGGAATGGGCTAATTGGGGAGGATTAAACGATGTGTTGAGAAATCAGGAATTTACCAATGGATTAGCTGCTTCAAACTTTACTTTTGGCGGAGTATTAGGTTCTACAAACATTAGTGTCAGAGCTTCTGAATACAGGAAGGGAGCAAGAATTTCATATGCTTCATCTAACAGAAGTTATCGTCACAGAGCTATGGCTACTTATTCCTCCGGTCTTCTAAAAGATGATATTGCTTTTACTATCTCCGGAAGCCGAAGAGCAGGAAATGAAGGATATGTTAATGGTACTTCTTATGATGCTACTTCTTTACTTGCATCGATAGAAAAAATATTTAACGATGAACACAGTGTAAGTTTTACCTCTGTATTTACTTCTAACAAAAGAGGAGTTGGTTCATCAAACACGCAGGAAGTTATCGATTTAAAAGGTATTCGTTATAATTCTAACTGGGGCTATCAAAATGGAAAAATCAGAAATTCCAGAATTAAAGATGTAGAAGAACCCTTTGTAATGTTAAATCATTACTGGAATATTGGTGATAAAGTAAATTTAAACACAAATGTATCGTATCAATTTGGTAAATTAAGCAGAAGCAGAATAGATTTTAACGGAGGTGCAAACCCTGGTCCTGTCTATTTCAGAAATTTACCAAGTTTTTGGTTAGATCAAAATGATCCGGCACAAGCCTATGAGGCTGAACAGCGTTTTATTAATGATGGACAATTAGACTGGAATGCTTTATATGATGCTAATATAAACAATGCACAACAAGGATTACAAGCAGCTTATGTTTTATATGAAGATAGAATAGATGATAAAACATTTAATGTAAACTCTATAATAAACGCAGAAATTACAGACAATATTACCATTAATGGTAAAATACAATACACGAATTCAAATTCAGAGCGTTTCGCTAATGTACTGGATTTGTTAGGTAGTACAACGGGATATTCAGACATTAACAGATTTGGCGATATTGAAACTCCTGAAAGACAAAGTGATTTACTTAATCCCGATAGAATTGTTGATATTGGTGATCGATTTAAATATAATTATACCATTACTTCTGAAATAATTAACGGTTTTGTACAAGGTCAATTTAAATTTAATAAAATTGATTTTCACTTAGCCGGAGATATTATAAGAACATCACATCAAAGAGAAGGGTTATATCAAAGTGGTCGTTTTGCTGATAATTCTTTAGGAAATTCTGAAAAACAAGAATTTACTACTTTTGGTGTCAAAGCAGGTATCACATATAAAATTTCCGGCAGACATTTATTAGATTTTAATGCTGGTTACTTGGAAAAAGCACCTACAATTAGAAGTACTTTTAACCAAGTTAGAGAAAGTAATTTAATTACTGAAAATCTTACTACTGAAAAAATACTCTCTTTTGATGCAAGCTACATTATAAGAGCCCCTAAATTCACTTCAAGAATAACTGGATATTACACTCAAATTGAAGACGATACAGATTCTAATTTCTTTTTCTTTCAATCAGAATTATTTGATAACTTAGTTCAGGAAACCGTAACCGGAATTGATAAAAGACACATGGGAATTGAATTAGGGTTTGAATTTAAAGCCACTCCAACTATCACGATAAAAGGAGCTACTAATATTGGCGAGTACATTTATAGCAACAATCCTTCCAATGTTTTCTTTTCTGCAGAAGATACTGAAGCAAACAGAGAAGTAGGTTTCGTTGGTGGTATCTTAAACTTTGGAGAAGCTTCTCTAAAAAATTACCGCTTAAATTCAGGGCCGCAAAAAGCATATTCCTTAGGTTTTGAATACCGCGATCCGGATTATTGGTGGTTAAGTACAACCGGAAATTATTTTGATGACGCTTATATTGGAGTTAGCCCGATATTAAGAACCGAAGCATTCTTTTCAGAGAGTGATGGTCTGCCTATTAACAATTATGACCCCATTCAGGCAAAAAGATTACTACAGCAAGAAGAGTTTGGCGGGTATTTCGTAGCCAATGTAATTGGTGGAAAATCATGGAAAATCAGTAAAGACAATAAATATATCGGTTTTACATTGGGAATTAACAATATTTTTGATCAACAGTTTAAAACAGGTGGTTTTGAACAAGCTCGGACAGGTGGTTTTAATCAACTTAACGAAGATTTTAATCGCCCTGTACGATTATTCGGACCAAGATATTGGTATGGCAGAGGTACAAATTACTTCTTTAACGTTTATTATAGATTCTAAAAAATAAAAAATATTTCAATTATGAAAATTAATAATATCAAATTAATCGCTGTAATTTTAGTTACATCAATACTATCATCATGTATAGATGATAACTTCGAAGTTCCAAATCCTTCGGGAAATGTAAAAAATCAAAAATTAAGTATAATTTTAGGTAATATTGCCAATAATAATAACTGGAATTTAGTTACCATTTCAGATCTTAAATCAAGATTTAATTCAGGAGATGCTCCTCTACTTATCGAAAAAGACGATGTTGTGAAAGGATATGTAGTTTCCTCCGATCGTACAGGAAATTTTTTCCAGGAAATTTATATTCAGGACGCTCCGGAAAACCCTGTTGCCGGTATTAAAGTAGTTTTAAACTTGAGAAGTAGTTATACAAAGTTTAATATTGGCAGAGAGGTATATATCCACTTAAACGGATTATATCTTGGAGAAACAAACTCACGTGACGGAGTAACTGCTATTGGAGGTAAAATAAAAGTTGATGATCCGGATGAAATAGATGAAATTACTGAAAACCAAATTGATAATCATATATTAAGATCTTCTTCAACAGAAACTATTGTTCCTAAAAAGATTAGAGTTTCTGAAATCAGTAACGGTTTTGTGAGTACGTTTGTAAGAGTGGAAGATGCATTTTTCCCAACAATTTTAGAAGGTAAAACTATCGTTGATCCAAATGAAGATTTTGATACGCAAAGGACATTATCTGCTTGTAATGGCTCTCGTTTCTCCGATTTCATTTTAGAAACAAGTTCTTTCGCCTCTTTTTCTTCAGTAGTAATTCAAACCGGAAGGGGAGGAACTATTGACGCAATTGTTACTAAAGATTTTGGCGGAGATAATTTTGTTGTTGTTGTAAATGATATTGAAGATATTGACTTTAATAATTCTTTATGTCAGATAGATATCCCTGTATTTAATGATAATTTTGATAATCTTGATGGCTGGACTAGCTTCAATGTGACAGGAAGTCAGCAATGGAATCATGAAACCAGATATGGAAACTCTGCTCCATGTGTTAGAATTTCAGGCTTTGCAAATGGCAGATCTAATGTAAATGAAGATTGGTTAATTTCAAAAGCAATAGATCTTTCTGCCTATTCATCAAGAGTCTCTTTCTCTTTTGAAAGTATAAAAAGATATAACGGAAGCGATATTGAAGTATATTTTTCTACAAATTATAATGGAGGTAACCCGAACACAGACGGTACATGGACACAATTGAACCCAACACTTGATACGGATATAAATAATTGGAATTCGTGGACTAATTCCGGAAACTTAGATGCTTCCGTAGCTGCAGGTGGAAGTTTATTTATAGCCTTTAAATATATATCAACAAGTTCCGAATCTGCAACTTTTCAAATTGATAATATAGAATTATTTGCGAATTAAGAATTCACAGTAGATTTAAAAACACTAATGATTGAATTAAAAAATTATAAAGTTTATGATTGCTTATTAAAAGAACTTAAATAGCATTTAACTAATTTCTTGAAAGATTAAAAACTTAGAAAATCACGCACAGGATAAATCCATTTCATACAATTACATAACACGCTAAAAAACACAATTTTTACTTTTTAGTTTAATCATATTTTAAATCCATATGGGAGATTCTTATATTTTAATGTTAGTTGCTTTAGCTGCGTTAGCCATTTTAGATTTAATTGTAGGGGTAAGTAATGATGCCGTTAACTTTTTAAACTCTGCAATAGGCTCAAAAGCAATTCCGATTAAAACTATTATGATTATTGCCGGTGTTGGGATTTTCTTTGGAGCTGTATCTTCAAGCGGTATGATGGAGGTTGCCCGTAAAGGTATTTTCAATCCGGACATGTTTGTGTTTGAAGAAATTATGTATATATTCATGGCAGTAATGATTACTGATATTTTACTCCTCGATATATTTAATTCTTTAGGAATGCCTACATCAACTACAGTCTCTATTGTATTTGAACTATTAGGAGCGGCAGTTGCCATTGCTTTAATTAAAATATCCGGAACAGACGCCTCTGTTGCTGAAATCTGGAAGTATATTAATTATGAAACTGCAACAAAAATTATTTTAGGAATCATTCTGTCCATCGCCGTAGCATTTACACTGGGTGCCATAGTACAATATTTTTCAAGAACTGTTTATTCATTTGATTTTGAAAAAAGACCCTTATATATTAATGCCCTATTCGGAGGATTTGCCATTACTGCGATAACCTATTTTATTATCATAAAAGGATTAAAAGGAACTCCTTTCTACGGAAACATTAAAGGAATTATTGAAGGAAATTCAACAGCAATTATCGTAGGGAGTTTTCTTGTGTGGTCCTCAGTTTCTTATACGCTTATAAAATTTTTAAAAATCAATATTTTAACCACTATTGTGGCTGTTGGAACTTTCTCTTTAGCAATGGCTTTTGCAGGTAATGATTTAGTAAATTTTATCGGAGTCCCTATTGCTGCTTTAAATTCATATGATGCATGGAAAGTTTCCGGTGTTAGTGCCAATGAATTTTCTATGGAAGTTTTGGCTCATAAAGTTCCTTCAAATACATCTTTATTACTGGTAGCCGGAGCTATTATGGTTATTACTTTATGGACTTCTAAAAAAGCCAGAACCGTTATAGAGACAGGAATTAATCTTTCTCGTCAGGGAGATGGTCATGAAAAATTCAGAGCTAATAATTTATCCAGAATTGTTGTGCGAATTGCAATGTTTGCCAATCTTGGTTTTAATGCTTTAATTCCTGAAAAAACACAAAACTATATCAATTCAAAATTTGAAAAACCAATAATAAAACTACCTAAAGATAAAACATATGAACTGCCGGCTTTCGATTTAGTAAGAGCTTCCGTAAACTTAATTATGGCAAGTATCTTAATCTCTGTTGCTACTTCTATGAGATTGCCTTTATCTACAACCTACGTAACATTTATGGTAGCCATGGGAACCTCACTAGCTGACCGGGCCTGGGGACGTGAAAGTGCTGTATATAGAGTAGCCGGAGTATTGAATGTAATAGGGGGGTGGTTTTTAACTGCAATAATTGCTTTTACTGCCGCCGGTGTTGTGGTTTTATTAATAACATGGCATAAGGCAATGATTCCTGTATTATTATTATTAGTAATAGGAATTTTAGTAAGAACTACCATACGATATTCTAAAAAATCGAAAGAAGAGAAAAAACAACAATTTGTTGAGCGGGCTGAATTATTATCAATTAATGAAATAATTGATGAAAGCTCTGAACATATTGCAAATATGGCAACGAGAGTTAATAAATTATATTCTAATGTAGTAAACGATTTAGCTGTTCACGATTTAAATAAACTAAGAAAAACGGAAAAACACGTAACAAAACTTAATGAAGAAATTGAGAGTTTAAAAGATGGGGTTTTTTATTTTATAAAATCTTTAGATGATACTTCTGTGCAGGCAAGTAAATTCTACATATTAATACTTAGCTATTTACAAGACATAACACAATCTATCAGTTATATTTCCAAGATAACTTATACGCATGTTAATAACAATCATAAAAACCTTAAGAAATCTCAGTTAAAAGATTTAAAAAGCATCGATAATAAGTTAACAGATTTACTTCAGAAAGTGAGCAGTATATTTGAAAGTAAATCATTTGATGATTTACCCTTAATATTGCCGGATATCAAAGATCTACTAAATGATGTTTCCGGCTCAATTCAAAAACAGGTTGATCGTATTCGTACTGATGAAACCAGTCCCAAAAACACAACTTTATACTTCAGTATTTTATTAGAAACACAAGATTTAGTATTAGCTCTAATCAGCTTACTGGAGAATTGTAATGAATTCTATATCTCTACAAAATCTGTAACTATATAGATATATTCTAAGAAGGGCAGGTCAGCATCCAGATATTATTTTGCCGAATCATTTAATTATTACCAAAAATTATTTATTCCAGTTTTTCTGATATTTGTATTAGGAATTGCGTCATTATTATCATTTACAAATATTAGCGCTTCGCAAAAAAAAATGATAATCAACTATCTAGTTATAGTGTTGTAGATTGTAAGTATAGTCGATGTCAAGCTACTGCAAAAAGCACCGGCAATCGATGTAAGCGTTGTGTTTCAAATGAAGGAGATTCTTACTGCTGGCAACATGATTAATATATGTTAGTCAATGATGAATTATCTTTCGTCAGGCGTATATTTTTTCATTTTACTTAGAATACTTCTTTAGCATTAATAGTGTTCTTTGCATTTTTATCATAATCCGGTAATGATAGCGGAAACTTAATTATTCGGGAAATTTGGTTTTCTTTTTTCTAAGAATGCTGTAACGCCTTCTTTAAAATCTTCAGTGTCAAAACATTCTTTAAAATGATTAATCTCAGAATTATAGCCATTTTCATCATTTTTAAACCCGGAATTAACAGCTTTAATTGCTTTGCTGACAGCTACTGATGAATTTCTGCTAATTTTAGCTGCCAGTTTTTCCCCTAAAGGAATTAGTTCTTCCCGGGGAACAACATAATTAACTAATTTATACTCTTTAGCTTCTTCTGCAGAAATCATACCCGCAGTCATAATTAATTCCATAGCTTTCCCTTTCCCGACTAATTGAGGTAATCTTTGCGTTCCTCCATATCCTGGAATAACCCCTAAAGAGGTTTCAGGAAGTCCCATCCTGGCATTCTCAGATGCAATTCTAAAATGACAGGCCATAGCTAATTCTAATCCTCCTCCCAAAGCAAATCCGTTAATTAAAGCAATTACGGGAGTAGATAAATTTTCAACAAAATCGAATAATAACTCTTGCCCTTTTGTTGCTAGTTTTTCTCCTTCTTCCGCAGAAAAGTGAGCAAACTCTGAAATATCAGCTCCGGCTATAAATGCTTTTTCCCCGCTTCCGGTTAATAAAATTACCTTGCTGTTCTTATCTGCTTCCAATGCCTTAAAAGCCTGATGTAACTCTCTGATAGTGGTTTTATTTAAAGAATTTAATTTTTTTGGACGATTAATAATAATCGTAGCTTTTTCATTGGTTTGTTTAACCAGAATATTTTCGAAATTCATGTATTATGTTTTTGGTAAAATAATAGTGAAAACAGTTCCGACTCCTAAAGTAGAAGAGAATGTTATATTGCCATTATATGCTTCAATAATATTTTTTATCATAGGTAACCCCAACCCCATACCGCTACTCTTTGTGGTAAATTTGGGTTCAAAAATTAAAGATTTATTTTCTTTTAATATTCCTTTTCCGTTATCGGAAACTGTAATAATTATATTTTCATTATTGGTATCGGAAGCCACTTTTATTTCAATCTCAGGATTGATTTCATCTTCTCTCATAGCCTGGATTGCATTTTTTACCAGGTTGATAACTACACGATTCAATTGTGCTTTGTCCAGGTTTGCATACAATTCTTCTTCCTGAGGGTAATAATGGATAAAATCTTCATTAAAAATATCGAGTGCATGTTTAATGACATCAATTACATCTAAATTTTCTTTTCGCTGTGTTGGCATTTTTGCAAAATCTGAAAATGCAGAAGCAATGGAACTCATTACATCTATTTGTTGTATTAATGTTTCGCTGTATTCAGATACTTTTTTGTTAATATTTTTATCTTTCGGGTTAAACTTTCTTAAAAAACTTTGAACTGTAAGTAGCATTGGCGTCAATGGGTTTTTAATTTCATGAGCCACTTGTTTTGCCATTTCTCTCCAGGCTTGTTCACGTTCACTTTGTACTAATTTTACAGTGCTGTCTTCCAATTGATCAATCATATTATTATATGCATCAACTAAAGAGTTAATTTCTGAGCTGGCTACACTTAATGTAATTTTTTCATTTTGTTTATTCAGTCTTGTTTTTTTAATTTTTTCTGAAATAGTTTGAATAGAACGTGTAATGTAACTTGATAAAAAATAGGCAAGAGCAATGGCAATTATAAACATTAAAATATAAACAGTCAGTAATCTAATCATAAATTCCTCAAGTTCTCTTTTTTGCTCTTCATTATCTTGTGCAATTTTTAATTCTAATATTCCAATTCTTTTAAAACGGGAATCATTTATATAGGTATAAGAAGATTGGTATGAAATTCCTTTTGCTTCTTTAGTTTTTAGTATTCTGTAATTTGAATTATTAGCTAATTCAGCAACAATCTCTTTTGTAAGGGGAGTTCTGCCTGTTGAATCAAAACGATATGGAATAGAAGATTTTAATAGTTTTCCATTCATGTCATAAATACTGATAGTTAGTTTATGAACATTGGCAATCTCGTAAATTCTGTCTTGAAATATTTTTGAAATATTTTCTGTAGTTACAGGATATGTTGTTTTACGTTTTAATTCTATTTCTATATTATGACGCGTGGCACTTTCTTTTCTGCCAAAACGCTGTACATTATATTCTTTCGTTTGTTCATCATACTGATAAATGGTTACCAAAGCAATAAGAACAGATGCCAATAATACAAGAACAATCATTGACATAAATATTCTGATTCTAAGTGATATGTTATTTAAATTCAGCAATTTATTACTTTAATCGTTTAGATTTCACGAAAAGAACATCATCAAACTCGCTATCATCATCCCAATTGTAAATTACGTTTCCCTGAGAATCATTATTTTTTTGTTG
Source organism: uncultured Tenacibaculum sp. (assembly GCA_963666645.2). Taxonomy (GTDB): domain Bacteria; phylum Bacteroidota; class Bacteroidia; order Flavobacteriales; family Flavobacteriaceae; genus Polaribacter. The sequence goes on from CAXXDB010000003.1 coordinate 78,081, forward strand.
AGTTTTATAACAAACTTGAACTTGTTTTCTTAAATGTGGATAATCCATATACAAACTATTTCCTTTGGTTTCTCCAACTTTCCTCCTGTCTGGCTCTTAACCCAAGGTTTTTTCTTGTTTACACCCTACAAAAATTGGTCTGAAACTTAATAAAAAGCTAAACAATAGCTGATTTCATTATACGTTAATTTTTTCTTCTTTAGTATGTAACAATCGTATTAGTTTAATAGATAAATCTAATAAAATAATCTTAGCATTTCCATTTCTTTCAATATGATACTGAGCATCATTTAGCTCTTTTTCAATCATTAAAATATTTTCACTGTGAACAAAAGGAGCAAATTTCTCTAACTTAAAGCTCACTGTTTGAGGAATAAGAAAAACTAAATCTGATGTTCCGTAATTTAATAATAAAGCTTGTCGAAAAAAATGTAAGCAATATTGTATAAACTGTTTCTGTGTTTCTCTGCCGGATTTTGCAACGACTTCACTCCATTGCACTAAATCTTGAATAACGGCTGCATTTCCTTTAGCCTTAAAAACACTACGGATCCATGTAATAAACCATTCTTCAAATAGCAAATCATTAGAATTATTATTCAGTAAATGAAGTGCTTTATTTAAATTGCCTTCAGATTGTTGTGAAATTCGATTAGCTTCTTGATTCGACAATTTTTTTTCTTCAGTCAGAAAAGTCACAATATCATTTTCAGATAACGGAGGAAAGTATAACGCCTGACAACGCGATTTGATTGTATCTATAATTTGACTTTCATCTTCAGTAACTAATAAGAGAATGGTTTTCGAAGGAGGTTCTTCTATTAGCTTTAATAGCTTATTAGAAGTTACAATATTCATCTTTTCGGCCATCCATATAACCATTACTTTGAAACCACCTTCATACGATTTTAAAGAAAGTTTTTTTACAATATCCTCAGCTTCATCAACACCAATTTGACCTTGTTTATTTTCTACTCCGATATGTTTTAGCCAATCAAATAAACTTCCATAAGGAGTGTTAGCAATAAAGTTTCTCCAATCTTCTAAAAATAAATTGCTAACAGGGTGCTTCTTTACAGAATCACTAGTAGTTACCGGAAAAGAAAAGTGCAAATCAGAGTGTTGTAATTTATTGCATTTGAGATTACATGTTTCCCGATCGTTGGAAAAATTACATAGTAGAAATTGTGCGTAGGCAATTGCCATAGGTAATGCTCCTGAACCTTCTTTACCAACAAATAACTGGGTGTGCGGAATCCTGTTGTTGCTAGCCGAAGTAATTAAATGTTTTTTTATGTGTTTCTGACCAATTATTTCATCGAAAGTCATAGGCAAATATACCATTTCTGAAAAAGAAAAAAACAACTTCTTTAGAATGATTCTAATTTGGTATCTTTGTATTTCATCTTTGATTTCCGCTTTTGCGGGAAGAGTTGTATTAAATAACATATTTTTTGAATACAATAGCATCGTTAAAAGTAGGACAGACAGGAGTTATATCTGAGGAAAATCAGCATTCAATTCCTTTAAAATTATTAGAAATGGGTTGTTTGCCTGGCTCACAAGTGACATTGGTTCAAACAGCACCGCTAAGTGACCCGGTTTATATTTGTGTTAATGGCAGTCATATTGCAATTCGTAAAGAAATTGCTTCTCAGATAAAAATTACCAATTTAGATTGTGCAAATGAGTAAAAGTAGTATTCAAGTTTCATTAATTGGTAATCCCAATACAGGAAAAACATCGTTGTTTAATAAGTTAACAGGATTAAGCCAAAAGGTTGGTAACTATCCGGGTGTAACAGTCGATAAAAAACAAGGAGTTTGTAAATTATCTTCAGATCAGGAAGCTGTAGTAACGGACTTGCCCGGAGTCTATAGTATCAATCCAACTTCTATTGATGAAAGTATTGTTTTGAAGGTATTACAAAACGCATCAGAAGTAAACTACCCAGATGTAGTTTTAGTCGTAACTGATGTTGAAAATTTAAAAAGAAACTTATTATTATTTACTCAAATTCAGGATTTAGGAATTCCAACAGTATTAGCAATTAACATGGCTGATCAAATGGTGAAAAAGGGAATTTCTATTAATATCGTTGAATTGGAAAAAGCATTAGATACCAAAATTGTTTTGGTATCTGCAAAGAAAAATGAAGGAATTAAACAGCTAAAGCAAGTATTATCAGATTATAAAAAATTGCCGAACCCCGTTTCTAATTTTTCTGGTATAGCTGAAAAGATAGATGAGCCTTATTTTAATCGTTTACAAAATGTTAATCCTAAAAAATTATTATACCATCTTTGGTTGACGGCAACGCAACAACCATTTGCTGTAAACAAAGAAGATGATGTGTCTTATTTTTCAAATGATATTTCCAAACTGAAAAAATATCAGCATAAAGAGACAATTTACAGATATCAGAAAATTAATCATTTTCTAAAAGATACCCATAAGATAGATCGATTTAAAGCACAAGATTTACGAGGCAAATTAGATAAAATTTTTACCCACAAAATATTTGGTTATGTAATTTTCTTTGGCATTCTTCTTTTCTTATTCCAATCAATATTCAATTGGGCAACAGTACCTATGGATTTTATAGACGGGTTATTTGGAAATCTATCTAATTCATCAAAAAAAGTGTTGCCTGAGGGAATGTTTACAAACTTACTTACAAATGGAATTATTCCCGGAATAGGAGGGGTAGTAATATTTATTCCTCAAATCGCAATTCTTTTCTTTTTAATTGCGATTTTAGAAGAAACAGGCTATATGAGCAGAGTGGTATTCTTAATGGATAAAATTATGAGACGTTTTGGAATGAGCGGGAAAAGTGTAGTTCCATTAATCTCCGGAACAGCTTGTGCCATACCGGCCATTATGGCAACAAGAACCATACCAAACTGGAAAGAACGATTAATTACCATTTTAGTAACTCCGTTCACTACATGTTCTGCACGCTTACCTGTATATGCTATTTTAATAGCCCTAATTATTCCTGATAAAAAAGTATTAGGAGTCTTTAATTTACAAGGACTAACTTTGTTAGGGTTGTATATTTTAGGGTTCTCTGCTGCAATAGTAGCTGCTTATATTTTACATAAAACCTTAAAGATTAGAAGCAAATCTTTTTTTGTGATAGAAATGCCTAATTATAAAGTACCCTCACTAAGGAATATCTTGCTGACAGTTTTAGAAAAAACAAAGAGTTTTGTGTTTGAAGCAGGAAAAATAATATTAGCAATTTCTATTGTTTTATGGTTTTTAGCAACACACGGACCTCCATCATATTATAAAGTTGAAAAAAAAGTGATAAAAGAATTATCTTCTCAAAACTTGAACGAAGAGGAATTACAACAAAAAATTGCTTCTGTTAAGTTAGAAAAATCATTTATAGGAATCACCGGTAAAACCATAGAACCAATCGTTAAACCATTGGGATATGACTGGAAAATTGGTATAGGTTTAATTAGTTCTTTTGCTGCCAGAGAGATATTTGTAGGAACCTTGGCTACGATTTATAGCATAGAAGAAGTAGAAGGAACTATAAAAGAGCGAATGCAATCGGAAATAAATCCGGAAACAGGAGGCAAGCAATATAACTTTCCTACAGGAATGTCATTGTTAGTTTTCTACGCTTTTGCCATGCAATGTATGGCAACTTTAGCTATAGTACAAAGAGAAACCAGAAGTTGGAAATGGCCAATAATTCAATTATTCAGCATGGGAGCTTTAGCCTATATTTCAGCACTATTCGTCTATCAATTTCTACGATGATTCAACAAATTCTTACATATACCTTAGTTGTATTGGCTCTTTTTTTCTTAGGTAAGAAATTCTTTTTTAAACCCAAAAATAAAAAAGACTGCGATTCAAACTGTGGGTGTGGTTGAACCAATCATTTTCTCCTGAAACTGTTTCATTATAAGAGTCCAAAAGGAATAAACTATTTTTAATCTGATTACGTTTATGAACATATGACCAAAAAATTATTTATTTTTTTTCTATTAGTTGCTGTAACCGGCTTTGGTCAGAGAAAACTTAAAGAATTCATATCAAAAAAAATTATTGTTCAAAAAGATACGATTCAAATAGATTCGGTAAGTATTAATCCTGTTTTTTTTAAACTATTAAACTCTAAAAATGAGGTTGTTTCAAAAGAGAAATATCAAGTAGATTTTTCAAAAGCTATTGTAATACTCGATAAAGATGAGTTTTCAGAAATTATCATTGAATATGTAAAGTATCCCGCTTTTCTTACCAAAACATACACTCCATTTAATGAAAAACTCATTGTTCCCAACACGAGTTCAACTGAGAAATTATATAGCTTAACAACAAACAAAAAGAAAAAAGATTTTAACCTTTTTGATGGGTTAAAAACTCAGGGTTTTATAGCTAGAGGAATTACCACGGGAAACAATCAGAATGTAGTAACCAATGCTTCGTTAGATTTAACAATTGAAGGAAAACTATCAAAAGATGTATCCATAAGAGCTAATATTTTCGACACCAATTTTCCTTTGCAACAAAATGGATATTCACAAAGTATTACTGATTTCGATAGAATATTTATTGAGTTGTTTAATGAAAAATGGAAAGCAAAAGGAGGAGACGTTTCGCTTACAAATAAAGGCAGTTATTTTTTAAATTTCGACAAACAAATATCGGGGTTGCAGGTAGAAGTCAATATAAATGACAATTTCAATGCGGGAGCTTCAGGAGCCATAGTTAGGGGTCAGTTTTCATCATATAATTTTGTGGGTGTCGAAGGAAATCAAGGCCCCTATAAGATTTTTGGATTCAATAATAAATCAAATATTGTAATTGTTGCGGGAAGCGATGTTGTATTTGTCAACGGAATTCCCTTAGAACGAGGAGAAAACAAAGATTATAGTATTGATTATAATTTAGCAGAAATACGTTTTAATACTACGTATCCGATTACGAATGATATGAGGGTTCGAATAGAATTTCAGTTTTCTGATAGAAATTACACCCGCTTTATTACCTATGAAAAAGCACAATATAAAAATGATAAATTTGCTGTTACCGGATTTTTTTATAATGAGAATGATGCAAAAAATCAACCCGTTCAACAAGATTTAACCAGTAATCAAAAGCAAATTTTAGCAACCGCAGGAAATGATATTTCTCAAATGGTTGCTCCAAGTGTATTTACAGATGAATTTTCGGAGAGTAAAATCCAATACAAAAAAATAATCGTAAATGGTACAGAGGTTTTTGAATTTTCAACAGATGAAACAGCTGAATTATTCTCAGTTACTTTTTCTGATGTTGGAACCAATTTAGGAAGTTATGTCATTGACAGAACAATTGCAATTGGTACAATTTACAGATATGCAGGTGCTGATTCAGGAGATTTTGAACCCATAATCCGACTGGTTGCTCCCACAAGCTTACAAGTAGCCGTAATAAATTCTCAATATACACCTTCAAAAAAAACAACGATTAAAGCAGAATTAGCGTATAGTAACCGTGATCAGAATTTATTTTCATCAACAGACGATGGAAAAAACAAACAATTGGCGTCTAAATTACAGTGGAATCAGATAATTTTTGATAAAAAATGGAAATTATCCGGTGATATGGATTATGAGTTTGTGCAAGAAAACTTTAGAACTGTACAGCGATTCAGATCCGTAGAATTTAATCGAGACTGGAATTTGAGAAATCGCTTGGGAGATCAACATCAGGTTGCCGCGTCATTCATGTTAAAAAATAAGCAGGATAATTTTGTTTTATATCGATTTAATCATTTAAGTTTTTCAGAAGGGTTTAAGGGAAATAAGTATGATATTCAATCAAATATTTCAACTAAAAAATCATTGTTCAGAATCAAAAGCAGCTTTTTATCCAATATTTCAACTATAGAAAAAGATGCTTTTTTTCGGTTAAACTCTAATTATGAATATCGATTTAAAAAATCGTGGATTGGAGGCTTAATACATTTAGAAACCAATAAAATAAAAAACATAACTGCAAATACATTCAATAATCTGAGTCATCAGTTTCAAGAATATGAAGGCTATTACGGGATAGGAGATTCTACTAAAATTTTTGCAAAAGCAGGATTGAATTTCAGAACAAATGATAGCATCAGAAATAATGCATTTACCAGAATCAATAATCGAAATACTTTGTATTTCAATAGTAGATTAATTCAAAATGAAACAACTAATTTATCGGTATATACCAATTATCGATTTACAGATAATAACCTCATAGAAAATGAACAATCATTAAACTCTAAAGTAGTTTACAATCAAAAGTTCTTTAAAAACTTTTTGAATGTACATACGGCATACGAAACTTCTTCAGGAAATATTGCACAGCAAGATTTCGTTTATGCAAAAACAGAAGCTGGGCAAGGGTTTTATCTGTGGAACGATTATAACAATGATGGAGAACAGCAATTTGAAGAATTTGAAGTGGCCGAATTTCAAGATCAGGCAACATACCTGAGAGTCCCTCTGCCAAACTTAAGGTTTCTACCTACTCAAAAAGCATCGCTGAAGCAATCGGTTATATTAAGTTCAAATCAATGGAAAACGAGAAAAGGATTTCAAAAGTTTCTTTCCCGTTTTTATAATCAAACGTATTTATCAATTAATAATAAACGGAGAAGAATTGGGGCTAGTTTCAATTTAAATCCGTTTAATTTAAATGAAAATGAATTGGTTGGTTTGCATTTTAATTTTCGGAATAGTTTCTTTTTTAATAGAAATCTTCAGAAATATAGCTGGATTTATACCTGCGGAAAATCAAGAAATAAGCAACAGTTTTCTATAGGAGGGCAAGAAAATAACGCATTCATTCATCAACTAGAATTCAAGCATAAGCTGTCATCTTTTTGGCTGTTTGAATTAACCTCATCTTATGCTGAAAACAGATTGGATACGGAAAATTTTACAACTAGAAATTACGAATTAAAGCACAACAAAATACATCCAAAACTTACCTTTTTATATGACAAAGATCATCGATTTTCTCTTTTGTATCAATTTAAAGATAAAAAGAATGTCATTGGAAATACGGAAACTCTGAAACAACAGAGAATAGGAGCTGAATATTTTTATTTAACAAAAAAGAAAAATCAAATTTCAGCTAATTTTTCGATATTTTTAAATGATTTTGAAGGGAATACAAATTCTCCTGTAGGATATCAAATGTTAGAAGGTTTGCAAGTCGGACAAAATTTTACATGGAATATATTATTCAATCAGAATTTGAATTCGTTTTTAAATCTGAATTTAAATTACTTCGGACGAAAAAGTGAATCCTCCAGGGTCATTCATTCCGGAACAATTCAACTAAAAGCTATTTTTTGAAGAATGATTTTCCTATAAATAAAGTCAAAAAGAGATTATAAACCCACTGAATCTGCCGGAAGATTTATATAGTGAATATTAAACAATATTCGGGAACATATAAACTTCATATTTTTCAGCTTTTCAACAGTTCAATCCGGCTTCACGTGAATACCTTAATGGTTGATAATCTTTTAAATATATTTTGTATCCTGTACTTTTTTCTAAGCTCTCTGTAATGTTATCCCAAGTATATTTATGGTATGGTGTTTTAATCTTATTTTATAGAGTTTTACTTTTTTTATTTTGATTGGTTTTTAACATCTATATGTTACTTGAAAGTCAGTCTTTCGTATTCATCTTCAGCTAAGAAAGTATAATTATAGAATTCATATATGTATAAATTTATACCCATAGTTTAAAATTTGATTAATTGAGGTTTTGATTTTATTCATAGTGGCAGTACTAGAAATATTAATGATTCTTCGCTCTTAGTGTTGGGTCAAAAACATGAACCCGGGACTTGAATTTCCCAATAGTTCCTAAATCAAAAGAGAAAGAGGGTATTGAACTAATTATACGCTATTATACTTAAATATTTGCTATAACTACTGTAAACAAAGGAATTGCAAAAACCTTATATCTTATTATTAGGTCAAAATACTATTTATTTATACCTTTACTTACACCTAAACTTACACCCCCTTAAATATGAGATGTACTTTAAATTTAAAAGAGAAAAATAAAAAAAGTAATACTTCTATAAGGTTAATTGCTTTTTTTAAAAACGAGGGTAAAAAACTTGTTTACTCTACTGGAGAAACGATACACCCTAAAGAGTGGGATTTTGAAAACCGAATGCCAAACAATCTAAACGGTAGAACTTCAAAAACTGAAAAGCATAGGGCTATCAAAATGCAGTTAGATAGATACACCATTTTTTTTACAGCAATAACAGACCGATATAAAAATACTGGTCAAGAAATTACAGTCGAAAATATTAGGAATGAGTTTGACAAAGAATTTAAGAAAGTAAGAGCAACAAAAAATAAGTTTTATGATGCTTATGATGAATTTATAATTTATAAGCAAAAAAATAAAGAGTGGGCAAATTCGACGATAAAACAATATTCAAACATAAAAAAAACTATTAGAGAGTTTGAAGTAAAGAGGAAGTACAATATAACATTTAATACAATAACGGATAAATTTTACACAGAATTTACAGACTATTGTATGAATGAAAAAGGCTATATCAATAACACTTATTCAAGAAATATAGGACTACTTAAAACATTTCTCTACTGGGCTTTAAAAAATAACCACACCTACAAATCCGATTTTATAAACTTCAAGAAAAAACCCAAAGTAATTACCAATCAAATTGCACTTGAAAAAAAAGATTTAGAACATTTACTAAAACAAGATTTTAAGACTGAAAGATTAGAACGGATTAGAGATGTATTTGTTTTTTCGTGTGCTACTGGGATGAGGTTTGGAGAATTAAAGCTAATATCAAAAAGTAATATTAATGATAGTTTGCATCTAAAAGAAGAAAAAGGAGCAGGAAAAAAGACAAGGGAAATACCTCTAAACGATATAGCTTTATATCTTTTAAGAAAGTACGATTATCAATTACCATTAATAGCTAATCAAAAGCATAACGACTACATAAAAGAAGTATTTAAGGATGCAGGATATACCCACGATGTAGAGAAAACCTCTACAAGAGGAAAAGAAATAATAAGGGAAGTAATGCCTTTTTACGAGCGTATAAGTAGTCATACAGCACGGCGAACATTTATTACAATGATGAAAAGAAACGGCAAAAGCGATAAGTTAATTGCTGAAATTTCGGGGCATAGAGATATGAAAACTTTAAACCAGTATTACCAAGTTACACACAGCGAGGTAAAAGAAGCAGTCAAAGAAACTTTTGATATACAAATACCTCTTAAAAAAGTTGAGTAATGAAAGATTATGCATTTATAGTATTGGAGGGTATTGTAAACAATTACGAGTATTTAGAAAAACACATAATAAGGGAGCAGAAAAAAGCAAAAAAAGAACACATACCAAAAAGCGAGTTTTATTTTAATTGTATAAAAATTTTAGACGTCTTAATTTTAGAAGTAAATAGACCTTTTTGGAAGAGAAAAGATGAATTAGCTTTAATAAAGAAACTGAGAAAAGAAAAAGGAACTGACACCGCTAATATTGAAAAAGAGTTGGAGTTGATTAACAAACAGCAATTTCCAGTTAATCTTTTTCAAATAACAAAAGGTAATTTTTTTGGGGATTTATATTATAATGATATTATGAGGTTTAAGACTATCATTTTAAAGCTAGAGCAGGATTTAAAGAAAAAAAAGCTACAAAAATTAATTAAAGATATTGAAAAAAACAATAATAAAAGCACCTCCACACGACTACAAAAAGAAAAAGGAAGTAAAACACCCACGATTAAAGAAATTGCATTGTATTATGTTTATAAAGGAGAACTTATAACAAAAGAAAATTGCAAAGAAAAAGTTAAAAAGTACGGTCATAATTCAGGAGATGCCTTATACAATCATTATACGTTTTTTTCAAACACGAATAATAGAAAAAGTAAGCCACACCCATACACGAAAAAGAAATTAGAAAATAAAATAACTTTACTTGAAAACGTTTGTAAAATGTTAGATACTCATCTCAAAAAGAAAGTATTAGATGAGATTAAAATTTTAAATCATCATTTAGACAACGACTTTTTATAAAACTTTTAAACGATTGCAACCAGTTGCAATATTGCTGACTGTTAAATATTTGCATTGTTAAACACCAAAAACAATGTATAATGAATAATCCATTTAAAGCAATCGATGACAGATTAAGTAATATTGAAACTTTATTACTTGACATTAAACACGAACCCAAAGAAAACCAATCAAACAAACGCTATTCTATAAAAGAAGCCTCCGATATACTGGGGGTTATTCCGTTAACTATTAGAAATCATATCAAGAACGGCACAATCAAAGCCGAGAAATTAGGGAGAAAATACTTTATAAAGCATACAGACTTGTATGATGCCTTTAATGAAGTAAAATCAGTTAAATATAAGAGGTAATGCAGGGAAATAAAAAAGCCCTGCACGTTAAGAACGAAGCAAGGCAGGATAAAAAGCACAACAAAGATAAGCAAATAGTCTTAAAGTCTATTCGTGAAAAAGTAGAAAACGGTACTGGATTAACCTTTTCAGAATTGAAAAGAGATTACAGTGAAGAAAAACTATTCTACTTTTCTTTAGAACACGTAACAACAACAAATAAGGCTATTTGCGAAGCGATGCAAATACCTACCGAGGCAGGATGTAGGTATAAACGAACGTATGAAAAGATAAAGATATTAGTATCTTCTATTGATAAAATCATTTGCCCCTTTACTGGAGATTTGGCTCATCTATTAAGCACCAATGAAAAGGAGTTTGAAGAGTTGACAAAATCAAAGTCTAATCAATTAAAACTGTTTTAATTATGGATGCGATAAAAATATTAAAACAGTTGAAAACGGATAGTTTAGCGAATAAGTACCCTACTGTATCAACTCACTACTTACCTCCGCCAAAATATACCGATAAAACCAGTAACGGACTAACTAAATGTATCATTGATTTTGTACGATTAAACGGCTATCAAGCGGAGCGGATAAACTCTACTGGTAGGCAATTAGACCAACGGAAAACAGTAACGGATGTTTTAGGACGTAAAAGAACGATAGGCAGTATCAAATGGATTAAAGGACCTGGTCAAGTAGGCACGGCAGATATTTCGGCTACTATTAAAGGCAGGAGTGTGAAAATAGAGGTTAAATGTAAGGCTACTGGCGACCGATACCAAAGCCAAAGGCAAAAGGATTATCAAAAAGAAATTGAACGTGCAGGGGGTATTTATATCATAGCAAGAACCTTTGAAGATTTTTATAATTGGTATGTAAATTTTCTAAAAGATGAATGAAAAGATAAGATACTTTAATTTTCCTATCGTATTACTTCAGGGGTTTATGGTTGATAGTAGGGGTTGTTTAAATAATATTTTTTATTATACTATTTATAAACAATCATTAAAATATGAGTTAGGGGAAGACAAAGACAAAATTAAAAGTTCAATGAATTATTTTAAGGTAAAGGGAAGCATATCAAATGCTTTATTTCACGGAAAAAAGATGTTTAAAGAACATCACGATAAAAATCATCCTTATACAAAAATTAGTTTAGATGTGTATTTTGACTATTTCGAGAATGATAAAACTAAAACCAACTTTGAGAAAATATGTTTGTTGTTTCATCTTGCATTATTAAGCACCAACAAAAACAAACCTTATACAAGGGCGAGTAGATACTTTATTTATTCGAGAATGGACGGAAAAACGAAAAGTGTATCAACACCCTATAAAAAAGAATATGAAGCAAATAATCTAAAAATGAAATTTCCAGACCCTATAATTTTAGAAAATATTTCAAAAGAGGTTAGAAAATATGCAACGGAAAGGTATTGGACGAAAATAAAAAAGGAATTAGTCGAAAAATGGTATTGGAATATTCCCAAGCAAGTACCCTTTTTAGATGACAAAGGAAAATTAAGAAGCAAACAAGTAAGACGGATTAACTATTTTACACAATTAAAAGAAGAAGATTTTTATAAAATTATTATAATTCAGGAAGAAAAAAAGCATAAAATTATGATTGAAAAACAGCAAAAATTGAACAAGATAATATCAAATTATAACAAAAATTAAATGTCGTTTAAAATGTCGTACTATAATAAGAGTATATTTTTTGTCGGTCAAGTTGTATGTTTTTTGTAAAGATAATGTTTAGTTGTATGTTTTTTTAATGTCGTACTATAATAAATATACATTAAGAAAGATATAATAATAAAAATAATAATAATGTAAAAATCATAATTTTTCAATTTCTATCTTTTAGGTCTAATTGTTAAAAAACTGAAAAAAGAAAAAAGAAAAAAGTTTCGCAAAAAAAGAAAAAGTATTTTAGACTGTTTAAGCGACTTTAAGGCAAAGAAGCAACTGAACTAAAAAAAAACAAATAATCACGTTAAAATAACGAAATGTAACGATATGTCATTAACAAAAGAACAAGCAAAAGAATTAGGTAAAAAATCCTCACGCAAAGGAGTACCAAACAAGTCAACAACAGAAATAAGGGAAGCGTTTAACCAGTTAATAAGTTCCAAACTACCCGAATTGTCTAATTGGCTCGATGAGGTAGCAAGTGAAAACCCTGAAAAGGCTTTGGATATAATAGTTAAGTTTTCAGACTTTGTAATACCGAAATTACAGCGAACAGAAATACAAGCAGAAATTAGTATTGATAACCTTTTGAAGTTAAGTCCTGAAAAAAGAAAAGAAAGAATAATTGAGTTAAAGGTGAAAATTGAAGAAGACGGAAATGATAAATATTTAAACTCAAAGTAATGGACTTGAAAATACAATTAGAAATCCTGCAAGAACTGGAGCAGATAGACCAGTATAAAAATATTACTCTAATGCCAAGCAGTAATAATCTTGATGGCTCGGACAAACACGAATGGATATGTTTAAATGATGAACGTTTGGAGAAAATAGCCCAAGAAAACAATATTACCCAAAAAGAATACAAGGGCTTTTTATTATTCAATTATGAAGAAGTAAAAAAATTGTTCGCTGGATGCAAAGAAATTATAATCGTTTATGTTGAGGGGCGAAATATATTTACAACACTTGATGAAATTAGCGAAATGCTACAAAGCGAAGCAAACAGGGCTTAAACTCGTTTTAAACTCGAAACAAAACAGCGTATTTATTAGTGCGTTGTTTTTTTATTTGGTAAAATAAAACATTAAAAGCTTGCACAATACGATAATTCGTAGTATATTTGTTATGTAATAATAAAACAATTTAAAAATGAATTTAACAGAACAAGAAACCGAACTAATCGAGATGATTAGGAACTACAAAAAAACCTACCCTCCCTCAAAGCAATTAGAGTATTATATTTTAAGACAATTTGAAAACTTACTTTACGATTAAAAAAAACATCGCCTGTAAAAGGGCAGTAACTTAAACCTTTAAATTATGCAAGTAAAAAGAGAAGCAAGTATTAGGTCAAAATTAGAAGATATTTTAGTAGATATATCTTGGGCAAAAATATCAAAAAAGTATTTTGGTAAATCCAGTTCTTGGATTTATCATAAGTTGGACGGCATAGACGGTAACGGAGGTAATGGAGGGTTTAATGATGCTGAAAAAGAAGATTTTAAAAACGCATTATTAGATTTATCAAAACGCATAAAAAGTTGTGCAGAAAAATTATAGGTTCAATCAAAGTTTTAACTTTGTTTTATTATTACACAAAACCTATATTTAGAACCGTGTAGGTAAACCCTCTTTTATGGAGGGTTTTTGCGTATGAAAAGAAAGACGGCAGTTTAAGAAAAGCAATAGGAACGCTTAAAAACGTGGGTCAATTTATCAAAGGGAACAGGAAGCACCTCTACTGGAGTATTCAAGTACTGGGATTTAGAAGCCGTAGCGTTTAGAAGTTTCAAAGCAGAAAATTTAGTAACAATTTATTAATCAATTAAATATTTAGAAATTATGAATACAGTAAACGAAATTCAAAACAGAATAGAAACGGAACGAAAACGAATATATCAAAGTTCTTTTGTAAATAACAAAGGCGAGGGCGTACCTTTAATTTTTACCGTTGATATTTCAATACAGGAAATGAAAGAACTATTGACCTCGCCAGTACTTGAACCTCAACAAAAAGAAATTATAAAAAAGAAAATAAGAAGCTACTACAAAGGGGTTAACTGGATTGGGAACGAAAAAAGAGTACTACCAGTAATTAATCAATACGGAGTAATAACAATTTGGATAGACTAAAACAGTAAAATTATGAAAGCAATTAATATAGACCATAGCACAGTAACCTTGAGTAATAATGAAAAAGTAAGTTTAACAGACTTTATAAAATCAAATGCAAGTTTGTGTATTGAGATATTACACCCTCAAAATGATAGTTGATGAGGTTAAGGAAAAAGGGGGTTAAAATAGGCAGTACTTACACCTAAACTTACACCATAAAAAACAAACCCTTGTAAATCAGAGATTTACAAGGGTATTTGCAGAGAAAGAGGTAAGTGAACCTCTTTCGTAGTCCCTTTATTTATTGCTGTTTCAGTCCTGTACCACTGTTGAGTCACCTAATAGGTCACCTTTATACCTTGTAGTAAAGATAAGGAATTTACTTGATTAATCCTTGTACTTTACTGATTTCAAAGCCCATAAAGTCCCAAAATTCCTCGATAGTAACTAACTGATGAGCCTCTTTGTTTAGGCGTTCTTTAATCGCTTTGATTATTGTTCTGCCATAACGCTCACTCTTGCCTGTTACCACTTGCATGTCTTTAGGGTAAATACAGATTCTACTCATTCACTTTAAATTTAAAATTAATACTCTAACTATACTTTATCTATACCGTTGCTATAAAGCACTTATATACAATATACGACTAATATCCCATTGAAAAAACTAACTAAATCGGAAGTTTTGGCAACTTATAAACACTACGGATTAAGTTAGAAGGAACGTTAGACAATCTAACATTTTACAAAGCAAAAGAGGGTTATTTAGTAAAAACTAAAGGCGGTGTTTCTAAAGAGCGTATTCAAAATGACCCAGCGTTTGAGCGTACTCGTGAAAACGGTTCAGAATTTGGAAGTTCTGCATCATCGGGTAAGCTATTGAGAACATCAGTAAGAAACTTAATGATTAGAGCAAAAGATAATCGAGTTTCAAGTCGTATTACTCAAAAAATGACACAAATTAAGAACTTCGATACAACCTCTGTAAGAGGACAAAGAAATGTAGCTACAGGATTACAACACCAGAAGGTAAAGCCACATTAAAAGGCTTGGATTTCAATAATAGAGCCATTTTAAGTGCTGTTTTATTCGCTCCGTTTACTGTAGATGGTGCTACTGGCGAAATTACGATTCCAAATTTAACGCCTACAAATGATATTGCCTATCCAAGTGGTGCAACACACGTAAGTTTAAGTTCAGCATTTCTAAAAGTTGACTTTGACACAACAGATAATTCAATCGAATACAGTCCAACTGTAAATATTCCGATTGATTCAACCTCTGCAACTCAAACACTAACTCCAGCAGGTGTTCCAACAGGCACAGGAAACGATATATTCGTTTTATTGGTTGAGTTCTTCCAAGAGATTAACGGTGTTCAGTATCCGCTTAAAAATGGCGCATATAACGTTTTAAATATCGTAGAAGTAGCATAGTTTCATTCTGACCTTTGAAGCTGAAAGAGTCCTGTAATTTTTATTGTAGGGCTTTTTCTTTTGCCATAATTTTTTTGAAGAAAAGAAAAAAGACAGCCAATGTTAAAGGTAGCGTGGATGATGCTGTCAAGGTTTTTGGGTAAAAGTTTTTTACTCTAAAATTTTGAAACTTATTACGACTTCTTCTTAAAAAGTTTTATTCAAAACCCGTAGGGCTTGACCTTTACAGTATTGAGCGTTGGCAGAAGGAAGCTACCTATATTTGCTTTCTTTTTTATTTTTTTATGTACTTCATTTTCAACTTTAGCACAATCTAAAGACTTTCAATATAGTACTATGTTTCTTGATATTTGTTAACGAAATGAAGCAAACAAAGATTTGAGGTAAGGAATACTTGGACTTAACGATGATTTTGTGCAGTTGAATGAGATAACGTCATTTTGTTTAAAGTTCCAATGTGAGCGTGGGATAAGCGGATATTTTACATAATACCAGTTATAGCTACGAAAATATAAGAATACTGCGTAAGCAAACCCTTAAAAGGATTTTTGCTACTATAACTTGTATTATGTAACATAGCTTGGGTAAGTTTAGGGTTTTATGATATAATAATAACAGAATAGCTTATTGCAGTTTGGTTTGATTTTATGAAAAGCAAAGCTGTAATATGCTATTACCTTAAAGACAAAAAAACGCTAAACTTGTATGGTGCGCGGAACAACACAAAAGACAGAGGGTTTTGAGTTACGAAAAAACTGGGTTTTGGGTTGTGGGGACTTATAATTCTTGACCTTCTAAATCGAAGTCTTCATCTACCTCATCTTCAATATTATGAAATCTATTGAAAACATTATAATCAAATTTAGATACAAGAACTATTTCTGATTTAGGAATTAAAATTCCCATTTTTTCATCTATAAGGTCTTCCTCATCATTATTTATGAAATGTTGTAAAACAGAAATATAATCAGTAGTAAATTTAAATTGTTGGGTTTCTTTATCTCTATAGCCACTAAAATTAGGTATGACTGTAATGTGTGAATTATTAATTGGTTCTGAAATTCTATTAACATAACCCACATAAACTTTATTGGATTTAGTAGTTATCATTAATAGTTTATCTTCATCATTCTTACTTTGCAAAGAAGACCAGAAAAGCTTTTCATACTCATCACCCCACTTATTTACAACATAATTAAGCATAAATCTATTGCTTGTAATAAGATTTAATAGTTTCGCAAGAGGATATGATATTAAAAAAATTAGAATTGATTGATTTAAACCAGAATATTCAATAGGCAATAATTTACCCATTGCTTCTCTGTAATTTATTAAATAGGTACTTTTTAAAACATATTCATCGAATAGTAGACCAATAATAGAGACAAAAAAAGCAGGAATTAAAGAGTTAAAAATTAAACGCTGTCTTTCAATTCTTTGATGATAAAATTTAGTAAGAGTAAATGTTATTAGGAATATATAACCGCCTAAAAGAGGTAATAGAAGTAAATCAAATTTAGGCATTAACTGCTGTTTTCATCTCTTCTTTATCTTGATTAGACTTATACCTTTCAAGAGCTTTAGAAAGTTTTGACAATAAAGTTAGAGACTCTTTTTTATCATTAAAAATATCGGCACTACGCATATAAAAAGCACCATTAGATGTTACTCTTATTTTAGAGTAATCAGAGTTAGATTTTTTGATAATAACTTTTTTAGTGCTCATAATTTAGTTTAAAACAACTATAAATGTACAAAAAACATACCAAATATAGCTATTATTTGCATTTGATTTATATTTCAACATCTAATTGCGAAAAAACACTTTCTTTAAAACCTTTTACTGATTTAATATTATATAATGGTAATCCTATTAATTTATAATCTTTACTTTCAGATTTTAAGATAGGTTCGTTACCATATTTGTTGTTAATGTCAACCATAAATTTCTCTTTCCAACCTTCTTTGCCATCTTTAAAATCTTTTGCTTCATCTGCCTTGAATTGACTTCCTTTTGGTTCAATAAATACCTGGTAGAATAAATTTTCTCCTTTAGACTTTAAGAACAATATGAAATCTGGCATAAAGCCACGACCACTATCAAAATCATATATTTTATATACTTCTTCATTTCTTAATAGGTTAATATCATCATATTTATCTTTAAAATTATCCATTGTTTCTTTAAGAAATTTTATTAAACCTTTTTCTTCAGATGTACCATAAAATGAGTCTAAAGCATACCACTCATTACTTACTAATTCTTTTTCTAAATAGTCACTTTCTGGATCGTTTACAACAGATATTTGTTTGGGTTCATTGAAATACTCTTTAATAGAAGTTGGTTTAAACTCTGAACCTATATAAGGATTAGAGATTTTCTTAATTTCAGATTCCAAAAGTGTAAATACATCTGTTAAAATGCGAACTTGTTCTTTTGACTCTATTAAAGCAAAACGCTCTTTATCATCAAGATTATTAAACATTTTATTTGAAGGTACAACAACAGCTATTTTAAAACTTCCAATAAACTCGTCTTTAAATGCATCATCGATACTTTTAATATTTAATTCTTCTTTTAGGTTATTAAAACGTAAAAGTGATTGGTCTTTTTTTGTCTGGATATGATACGCTTTATATAATGTATTTCTTGGTGCTTCATTTAAGTTTATTATAATAGTTCTATTATCTACTTTATCAGAAGCAAAACGAGTTTCATCTTCTTTACCTTCTTCAAAAATAACTTTGGTTTCGTTGACTAAAGCATATTGAATAGTTGCTTTAAAATCCCAATCTTCTTTTAATTCTTTAAGATTACGTTTTCTTTTATTTGGATTGGGTAACTGCTCATTCTTGTACAATTTTAACTGATTGTAAAATGAGTCTTTATCATTCTTAGTATTTTCCTTTACATTAAAAATTTTAAGTTGTTTTTCTCTCTCTGGTAATAATTCTTGATCCTTAAGCTCTGCTCTCAATTCTCTTATATAGTTTTCGTCTTTATCACTATGAAAATAAAACTCTTCTAAAACTCTTAAAATATGTATTAATGATTTATCAAACTTTCTTTTGTTCGGTATTTTATCTTCATATTTAAAAGGAAAATAACGAACTCCACGTCCTATTAATTGAACCTCTGCAACCGTACTTTTTCCTCTTTTCCCTTTATTAGAACCACCTGTATTTTGACCTTCATACATTCTAACAATATCGTATAAATTTAAAACGTCCCAACCTTCAGTTAAACGTTGACAAGTGAATATTGCTGTAATATGATTTTGTTTGTCCTCTAAACTATTTAATAACCTATCTTGCTCAACCGTTGTTTTATCTTCACCTCTTCTACCTGTAGCGGTTTTATCTTGTGAATGCGTAGTAATACAATTAGTGTCTTGGAAAGCATCTTGTAAGTAAGTTATAATATCATTGTATGAAATAGTGTTTTTAGTATTTATATATTTAAAAATATCAATAATTCTACTTTGACCAACTTCATAAACCTTATCTACATTATCAGATTCTATAGATTTAAGGAAATCAAAATCTTTGACTTTTAAATTATCTACAATATCTCTAAAAAACAGATAGTCGCTTTCTACATTTTCATCTTTAGATTTATCTACAAATTTACTTCTAAAAAGAATTACAGGTTTAAAATTTGGTAAGTTATAGTCTAAACCTATTTGATAACGATACCAATTAAATAATAATGCTTGTAACACCCTTTGTCTTTTATTAAAAGATGATGAAACCAAATTAATCTCTTTGGTATAACCAGCTTTCAAAAAGTCTTTTAAACCGAAACGATAAATAGTTTTATCTAAATATTTTTGAACTACATTTTTATCAGTTGGTACAGTAGCTGTAAATTCTAATAGTACATTCTTATTTTCTTCATAGGTAGTTGTATTACCTCTATTTAGTATGAGATGATTTACGGTATGTTCCCAGCTTTTTTCTACATCTTTAGCACTTGGGTTTTCTGATAGTTCTCCAATTATTTCTAAATCTAATTGCTCACCAACTTTAGCTTTAGTATCTGAATTTAAGTGATGTGCTTCATCTGCTAACATCACAATATCTCTTTGCTGTAAGTCTTCTAAAAAAATACTATTTTCTTTAACTTGATATACAGCATTATGCAACTTATGAATGGAAGTAAATAATATTTCTATATCGTCGGTTTCATTACTAAACGTATCAACGTTTTTTACTGATACTGTTTTATTATCAATTACTATAGGATGCTTAAATAAGTATTTATTATGCGTTGGGTCTGTTAAATTATCTTCTGTTTTACCAACAATATTATTTTGATTTACAAAGAATAAAAAATGACGATAGCCTTTTTCATAATAATACAAGATTAAACTTGCCATTAACAACGTTTTTCCTGTACCTGTTGCCATATTAAACAGCAAATGAGAAGGTGCTAATGGGTTTTCAATCTCTTTTACTTGTTGATAATCCAAAAAGTATTCTATTGCTTTTTGCTGCCAATCAAATAAAGGGAATTTAACATTATCACTTATGTAAGATGGTACATCTGAATAGTTAATACGGTACTCACGCATTTTATCAGATAGATACTCGTATAGGTATTCTTGATTTGCCATAATAATTACTTAATTTGATAGAAGTCTTTAGTTAAAGCAATGTCTTCTTTACTGATGTTATAACGAGTATCTTCCATTTCACTTGCATTTACATACAATTGATTATTATCCAGTATCCTACAAAAGATTTCTTGTTGTTGGTTTAATGATAGATTTTTAAAGTTATCTTCTTTACAAACAACCTCTTTAAACTCTTTTATACGAACATTGTAATGTAAAAAGTATTTGTCATAGAGGGCATCAAAGGATGTCATTAGTTCTTCAAATGATTTACAGTTTAGTATATGCTCGTTTGCAGATTGATTGTTTTTAGCTAATTCCAGGTATAAAAATGAACCACCACCTTGCCAATTTGCTTTTTTACTTATACCACCTTGTTCACCAGCAATAACTTTTTTTAAACGATTAACAGTAACAGTTTTAATATAATTCATTTGTTCAACACCAATATATTGCCTATTCATTTTATGTGCAGAAGTAGCTGTAGTACCACTTCCTAAATGATAATCTAATACCAAATCTCCATCATTTGTAGTAATCTCTAATATTCTTGTCAGTAACGTTTCAGGTTTCGGGAAATCAAATACTTTTTCATTAAAAAGCTCTCTTAAATGTACTGTGCCTTTTTCTGAGTTTACATCCTTGTCCCACCAAACTGAACGAGCAAGTCTGGAGTTATTTCTATACTTTTCAACAATCATGTATCTTCCTTCTTCTTGCATTGATTTACCAACTATATTGATGTTAAGATTCTCTATAGCTTTAGGCTTACCCCATCTCCAAACTGTTTGAATACCCTTTGATTTTGCAGGCATAACTTTAATAAAACCATCTTTAGGTTCAATTGATAATTCTAAAAAATCGTTATCTAACTTACTTTTCGGATTAACATAAAAAGGATAACATAAGTTAGGTCGATTACCATCGTGAAAAGCCGTGTTCCTATTTCTTAATTCTCTAGTTTCAAAATCACTTATGATGTCCTTAAAGGGAAATTTTTTATCATTATCAACAGTCTTAAACATTTCATAATTTGAGGATTTTCCATAAATATGCATAAACTCGTGCATATTCGCTATTCCTCCATAATCTCTACCTCTTGGATTATTAACTACGGTTATGGTATCGATGAAATTACTGGATAAAAATACTTCATCCATTAATACTTTTAAATATGCTTGTTCATTATTATCACAATGAATAAAAATAACACCTTCTTCCTTCAATAAATCTTTTGCTTCTACAAGTCTATTTCGCATAAAAGTCAACCAAGTAGAATGGTTAAAAGAATCATTATAAGCAAATTCATCATCTCCTGTATTGTAAGGTGGGTCAATATAAATGAGTTTAACCTTACCTTTAAACTCTTCTTTTAAGCTATGTAATGCTAATAGGTTATTACCTTTAATAATGAGATTGTCTGTTATAGTATCTTCTGGTAAACCTCTTTGTTTGTTAAGTCGGGAATCTCTATTAAATTGGGTTGGTGTGCTTTCACCATTTGCATCATACTTTCTAATTTTTTCAAATGCTTTAGGTTCTAATAAACGGTCTATTTCGTCTTTAGCAATAACTTCGTTAAAGAAAATCTCTTTACGTTTACTTTGTTTTTCGTTGTATTGTCCTGCCTTATAGCCTTTTTTAGTATCTGTTTTACTTACTTCTTCATCGTACTCATAATAGGTATCTAAACCTTCTTCTGTACTTTGTCCTCCTTCTAAAACACAATCTTTAAAAGGGAAGTTTAAAACTACATCTGTATTGTCTTTCAAATATTTACCACCAAATGATAAACCTATACGATTGGCATAGTTGGTAAAGCTGTTGTCTAATTTATTTTGCTCTAAATAGAATTTAAACTCTTTAGCCTTAAAGACATAAACATCTTTAATTTTTAAAAAGAAGTGCTTTCGAGATTCATCGTCATTTAGTAATGTTTCTATAAAAGTTTCATCTAACTTATCTGCAAGATCTTTAATTTTGTTACCCATTAATTCGCCTTGTTCATCTACTAATCGTTCATCTTTTTTTAGTAGATTTTCCAGATGTTGTTTAAATGTTTTGTTCATTATATATGTTGAGTGTTATGCTGTAAGTAAAACTATAAAAATATAAATCTTTTTTGTGGTAATTAGGAATATTTTCAAGTAAATTTTCAAAGCCAATAACCCACTGGGATTGTTTGGGTTGTACAGGGTTATTTATGCTACAACTTTTGCTTTCTCCTTTAAAGATTCAATACGCTTTACCATAATACTTTTACACCATACCTCACGAGCTAATTTAGGTGCGTGACCTATAGCTTTTGATAGCTCCTCTTTCATAATAGCTTCTACCACATCAACATATTCTGATGTTGTTGAAATACTATCGTGAATTGTAAATATTGGTGCGTCTGGATATTCTACTGATATACGCTTTGCTATAACATTTATCATTAAGTAACTCTCAATACTCTGTAATAATCTTGGAAGTAATGTTTTGTCTTTACTCTTAATCTGTCTAAACACCTCATAGACGTATGGAAACATCTCCTTAAACATCTTCTTTGGTTTAGCATCCTCTTGCCCCAAGAATCTAGCTTCCTAAAATTGTCTTAAGTTCTGTAATGATTTCTTGCTTTAGAGTCTTTAAATCATCCTTTGTAATTACTTCAAATGTCATTCTATATAAAAAATATCAATAGGTGTTAACTACCTGATTTCTAACATAGAATATACGCCAAAATCACCTTTTTCAAATGAAAAGTTATTGACAGTTATTAACGAGATAGACAAACTTTTTAACAGAAAAACCCCTGAATAATCAAGGGTTAAAGCATATACTTATATAATTTGATTTTACGTTCTAATTAGCGATTCTTTTGGAAGCGTCAATATTACTTTTTCAGCAAACTTTTGTTTTAAAATTGCCATATCATCACTTACTTTTCTGTCCAATATTTTAGCATAGTGCTGTGTCGTTTTTAGTGATTTATGCCCTAACATTTTACTTACTGATTCCATTGGCACACCATTAGACAATGTTACAGTAGTTGCAAACGTATAACGAGCTAAATGCGTGGTTAAGTTTTTATTGATACCACACAAGTCTGCTATCTCTTTTAAATAGGCATTTGATTTTTGATTGCTTAATACAGGAAGTAATAATCCTTTTGTTACTGCCTCTGGATGGTTCTCATACTTTTTTATAATCTCTAAAGTGGTTGGAAGTAGTGGAATATTAATGCGTGTATCAGTTTTAGTGCGCTTTGTCTTTATCCACTTATCGCCATCAATACCAAATTATCTTTTGAGAGCTTCTTAACGTCGCTATATGCTAAACCAGTAAAACAACAGAATATAAAAATGTCTCTTACTTGCTCTAAACGATTAGTGTGTAATTCTTTTTCGAGCCTTGTTTGTATTTCTTCTTCTGAAAAGAATTGACGCTCTACTTCTTTTAAACGCACTTTATAATTTAGAAATGGGTCTTTTTTAATCCAATCATTGGCTATTGCAATACGGACTATCTTTTTAAAGTTCTTGATATACTTAATAGTACTGTTATGTCCGCAGTTTCTAACGGTTTTTAAATAGAACTCAAAATCTGTAATGTACTTGTGATCTATTCTGTTTACAGGTATATCGCTTACGTTGTACTGATGTTGCATAAACTCTTGCAGATGCCTACATACAGTTTTATAACGTTCTAAAGTTCCTGCTGAAAATTCTCTACCTACTAATTTTTCAACTTGCTTGTTGTGATTTTTAAAGATGGTTATGAGTGTTCTTTGTTTTTCTTCAACTCCTAAAAACTTGTTTTTAAGGGTTTCTGTAGTAACCTCTTTGTTATCTTGAATCAAGTCTCTTTGGCTTTGATATACTTTTGTAGTAAGTGAATCTAAATAGGCATTTAGTTCTCGCATATCTTCTGTTCTTCCAATAGCTTTATTGGCTTCAACGCTCCATTTCTCAATCTCAATGGTACGTTTTGTACTAATCTCTGTACGCTTACCATCTATGGTAATACGTAGGTAAATAGGGCATTTGCCCTGTGCATCTACTTTACTCTTTTTTAAGTAGAATAATAATCCAAATGTTTTGTTCATTCTGGTGACCTTTAATTATACATTAATTTACAAAATATCGAGATCTTTTAATTGATTTATCTTACTGATTTATAAACAGGTATAAACAATTAGATGGCCTAATTAAGGTTATAAAAAGGTCACCTAATAGGTCACCAACAGAATGGTATTTAATATATATTTTGATGTTTTGGGTAAAATAAAAAGGCCTATAAACATTGAGTTTACAGGACTTTCGTCGATTTTGAATAAATCTTGGCGGAGAAATCTTCTCCTGATCCAACAAGATAAGAAACCGAGCTTTCTGATAAAAAATTGTCAGGAATTACCCAGTTCTCACAGGGTTCTGTTCCAATTCTTATCAAAGAATCAAATATTGAAGCTTTTGGTTTCCATTGATTGATATGTTTTAATCTCCTAATAAAGTACTTTAATCTTAAGTGTAAACCAAGAGGTTATGTGCGAGGGGGGAGGTAATTTCATTCTATGTCTCAATTATTTTGAATTGGTCTTCTTTTATAAATCTCTGTAAACTCAGGAGCAGATACTCTTATTTCATCATAATTCCTGATTTAATTCTCCAATTTTAATTTTTGTTTCCATACTTGAAATAAATACAATTGAATCTATACTGTATTTTTTCAGCAGAAATATAAATATCCAATATAATTTATCCGGGAAATTATTAAAACAAAAATAAAAGTTATTTTATTAGATTTAATTTGATTAATACTACTTTTGAAGAAAAATATCTAATACCTTAAAATATCAAATATGAGTTTTAATATAAATGAAGTATTTACGGCATTTATGGTTTTATTTGCTGTAATAGATATTGTCGGAAATATTCCTATTATAATTGATCTCAGAAAAAAAGTAGGTCATATTCAGTCAGAGAAAGCTTCTGTAATTGCCGGAATCATTATGATTTTATTCTTATTTGTTGGACAACGTTTACTCAATTTAATTGGTATCGATGTGAATTCATTTGCCGTTGCAGGTTCTTTTATACTATTTTTCATTGCATTAGAAATGATTCTTGGAATTACTTTATATAAAGATGAGGAGAATAAAGCATTAAATGCCACTGTTTTTCCTTTAGCATTCCCTTTAATTGCCGGTCCGGGAAGTTTAACTACATTACTTTCATTAAGAGCTGAATTTGAGCTTACGAATATTATTGTATCAGTTTTATTAAATGTTATTGTAATCTATTTTGTATTAAAAACCTCTTCACGAATTGAGCATTTAATTGGTAAAAATGGAATTGCCATAATCAGAAAAATTTTTGGGGTAATATTATTGGCCATTGCTGTGAAACTTTTTGCAACAAATATTAAAATGTTATTAACGTAAAACGATAAAAATTATCTCTGCTATAAACTCATAGCTATGTAGCCTGCCTGAGATATATCACGGCTAATTGACAGAGTCAGTTCTAATGAATTTAGTTTTAACCTATACTATCCTCTCTTTTTGATTTATCTAAAAATGTCCAGATTAAATATTAATGATTACATTTTTTTTAATAGCATTACCCGTCTAGAATATACCAGCTTTTTGCGAACTCCAAAATCTGATTTTTAAAACGTTAAAGATAAACTGAATACCCTATTGTATTTATTGAACTCCGGTACTTCCAAACCCGGCAGTACCTCTCTCTGTTTTATCTAAAACAGCTACTTCCTGCCATTTCACATGTTCATATTTTGCAATAACTAATTGTGCTATTCGTTTCCCATCATTAATCACAAAATCCTGATTAGAAAGATTCACAAGAATAACACCAATCTCTCCTCTGTAATCCGCATCAATAGTTCCCGGAGAATTTAATACTGTAATTCCTTTTTTTGCCGCGAGTCCACTTCGCGGACGAACTTGTGCTTCATATCCTTGCGAAAGTGCAATAAATAATCCTGTCCTGACAATTGTTCTCTCTAAAGGTTGTAAAGTAATAGGAGTATCAATATTTGCTCTTAAATCCATCCCCGCAGAACCTTCCGTTTCATAAGAAGGAATCTGATGTTTGGATTCATTAATTATTTGTATATTCATTTTTTTGTTTTTTCCTAATCAAATATAAATAACATTTACAATTATATACTAGGTCACGGATTTATTAATTTTGCACTTATAAAACAAACAATAATTATGACTGAATTTCACAAAATAGCTGTTATCGGAGGAGGAAGCTGGGCAACGGCAATTGTAAAAATGCTTTCTGAAAATACCGGGATTATTGGTTGGTATATGAGAAGTACTTATGCAATAGAACATATAAAACGTAATAAACATAATCCTAATTATTTAAGTTCAGCAGAACTACATCCAAAGCAACTGGATTTAACCAACGATATTAATGAGGTTGCTGAAAAATATGACATATTAATTTTTGCCATTCCTTCTGCATTTTTAAATACTGAACTCGAAAAGCTTACCCGATCTTTAGAAAACAAAATTATTTTTTCAGCTATTAAAGGAATCATCCCCGAATCCGGATTAATTGTAGGTGAACACTTTCATAAATATTATGCTGTTTCTTATGAAAATATTGGTGTAATCTCAGGACCGTGTCATGCAGAAGAAATAGCTATGGAACGACTTTCATACTTGACTCTGGCATGTCAGGATCAAAAGAAAGCCAGACAATTAAGTAAATACATTAAAAGCAGGTATATTAAAACAAAAGTATCAGATGACATTTTTGGTACGGAATATTCTGCAATGTTAAAGAACATTTATGCGATTGCAGCCGGAATAGCACATGGATTGGGATATGGAGATAATTTTCAATCGGTATTAATGAGTAATGCCATTCGTGAAATGAAAAGATATATTAGGAAAGTACATCGAATGAAAAGAAATATTAATAATTCTGCTTACTTAGGAGATCTATTGGTAACAGGGTATTCTGTATTCAGTAGAAATAGAATGTTCGGAAATATGATAGGTAAAGGCTACACAGTAAAATCTGCCATGTTAGAAATGAATATGATAGCTGAAGGATATTATGCTACAAAAAGTGCTTATAAAATTAATAAAAAAAATGGAGCAAGAACGCCGATTATAGAAGCAGTATATGATATTTTATATGGAAAAAAAGAGGCGAAAGGTGTGTTTGATAAACTAACAAATGTGTTAGATTAATTTTTCAAGTTAGAAATATAAAAACCCTTTCAAAAAATGATATTTTAAATGAAAAATAAACAAAACGCCCTTAAACATCTTATGATGCAAAAGTAATTCAAAAAATATAATTATATAAAATTGTAGGATATTTAGTAAAAATTGATATTTTTATAACAACTAGTATATTTTTTAAACAATAATGAAAACAATTCAGGAAGCTGTTGAAATTACGATAAGAAAAACACCTTTTATTGAAGAGGCTTTAAATGAAAAGTTAATCAACGTATCTTCTTTGGCAAGATTAATTTTACCCGAGGTAACGAAACACTTAAAAAAAGAAGTAAAAGCAGGAGCTGTGATGATGGCTATTAACAGACTTTCTCCGGCAAGTGAGCTGCGAATTCGAAAAAACATTAAAAAACTAGCCTTGGATTTGGGAGATGTTATAGTTCGGTCGGATTTATGTGACTATACATTTAAAAATACGCCTGCTTTATTTAAAAGAATAGCATCTGTATTAAGTAAAGTATCAGGAAATAATGATTTATTTTTAACGATTTCTCAGGGGATATTTGAAACAAACATTGTTGCCAGTAAAAGCCTGCAAACCTTAATAGAAGATATATTTAATACAGAAACAATTATTAGTAATGTAAATGATTTAGCCTCTATTACCATAAAATTACCTAAAGAAAATTTAGAACAATCAGGAATTTACTACTTCATTTTAAAGCAATTTGCCTGGGCAAATATTGCAGTACAGGAAGTCATTTCTACAACACATGAAATGACTATAGTAGTAAAAGAAAATAATGTAAATGAAACTTTTTCTATCCTGATGGATTTAAAACTTAATTAATGTGATTCTTGGGGAATTAAAATATCAAAATTTAGTTTAACTTCAAAACCTTACGATCAGAAGTAAAGTTACAGAATTCTATGTAGAGTTGATGATATTTTAACTGAAGATATACTAAATTTGACTCGTAATTTTGAAGAACAAAAAACAATTTTTGTCATTAAGAAGCTAATTAGCCGACTATTTTTAATACACTTGCTCCGAAAAAAATATTTTATTTGAAATGATCATTCAGGTGTCATTTCGAGGAGTGAAATAAAGTTTCACAATAATACAGTAATTTATAATCTTTATAATTTTGTAACCAAGAGTAATGATTACAGACACTCATACACATTTATATTCTGATCAGTTTGATGAAGACAGAAATGAAATGATTCTAAGAGCTGAAGAAGCCGGAGTTTCTCGTTTTTTTATTCCCGCTATCGATAGTTCATATACAGAAAGAATGTTCGATCTGGAGAAAAACCATCCCAATAATATTTTTTTAATGATGGGGTTACACCCTGCTTCTGTAAAAGAAAATTATCAGGAAGAACTAGCACATGTAAAAGAATGGATTAACCAACGAAATTTTTATGCTATTGGTGAAATTGGTATTGATTTGTATTGGGATAAAACATTTTTATCTCAACAACAAGAGGCTTTTAAAACACAAATTCAATGGGCAAAAGAAAAAAAACTTCCCATTGTTATTCATTGTCGTGATGCTTTTGATGAAATATCAGAAGTACTAGAAGATGAAAAAGACAGTAACTTATTCGGAATTTTTCATTGTTTTACAGGCACTTTTCAGCAAGCTCAAAAGGCTATTTCTTTTAATATGAAGTTAGGGATTGGCGGTGTTACAACTTTTAAGAATGGTAAAATTAACAAATTTTTAAATCAAATCGATATACAAAATATTGTATTAGAAACAGATGCTCCGTATTTAGCACCAACTCCACATCGGGGTAAACGAAATGAAAGTAGCTACATAATTGAAATAATCAGGAAATTATCAGATATATATGGTAAGAATTTTCAGGAAATTTCGGAAATTACCACTCAGAATTCTAAAACTGTTTTTGGTGTTTGAAACTCAAACTACACGCGATAAATTACCATTAGAACTCTTGAAATTAAAGAAAACAGGGAGAATTGATTTTAAATCATCAGATTGAATAAATATTCTATAAATAGGGTTTCGGAACAAATTCGGAATTGACAGATTAATTCATATTTCGTTTTTCAATAAAAAACCTTTTAAGTAATGAGCTACATTCTTCTTCTAAAATCCCTGAAATTACTTTTGTTTTAGGGTGCAGTTTTGTATTCAATGCACTAAATCCTAATTTAGGTTCATGAGTTCCATATACAATTTTTCCTATATGTGTCCAGTAACCAGCACCGGCACACATTTGACAGGGTTCTAAAGTAACATAAAGCACACAATCTTTTAAATATTTACCGCCTAAAAAATCAGCAGCTGAAGTAAATGCTTGCATTTCGGCATGTGCAGTAACATCATTTAATCGTTCTGTTAAATTATGTGCTCTGGAAATAATTTGATTTTTAAAAACGATTACTGCTCCTACAGGAACTTCTCCTTTTTCATAAGCACATTCTGCTTCCTGTAAAGCCTTTTTCATAAAGTATGTATCATCAAAAGGGTCCATCATGATTTTTTATCTCTTCTTTTAGCATAAACAGCCACTATGGCGATATCTAGGTTTAGTAACTTCTAAAATAGCATCCCCTATTTTATAGACATCTCCTGAATAGACTTTGGTTTCTTCTAAATCCGATAAGGTTGAGTTTTCACCAAACATTCCTGATTCTCAATTAATATTTGGGTATAGTGTTTTGAAATACTCATAGTTTTTTCAGAAAATGCATATACAGACTGATCTGTTCCTCCATGATTTTTCGTTCACAGAGGGTATCTCCTTTTATATTTTCTTTATCTAAAAAAACATATATCAACCGGATATTTAAAAATTCCCGTAGTAAACTTTTTCTCTTTCCAATAAATTTCTCTTTGATTTCCTATGTTTACAGATACTATTTTCATACAAAGAACTTTTTGCAAAGTTAGCCAAATAAAATAGTTATTTTTACTAAAATTTAGAGTTTGATTTCAATTAATAATCCAAAAAATAAAAAGATATACTTTGTTTCCGATCAACATTTGGGAGCTCCTACAAAAGAAAAAAGTTTTCCCAGAGAACAGAAATTTGTAAAATGGTTGAATGAAATTGAAAAAGATGCGACTGCAATTTTTCTTTTAGGTGATTTATTTGATTTTTGGTTTGAATATAAAACTGTTGTTCCTAAAGGATTTGTCAGAGTTTTAGGAAAATTAGCTCAATTAAGAGATTGTGGAATTCCGATTTACTTCTTTGTTGGAAATCATGATTTATGGATGCGTGATTATTTTGAAACAGAATTAAACATTCCTGTTTTTTACAAACCTCAGGGGTTTACAATTAACACCACATCATTTTTTGTTGGTCACGGCGATGGACTGGGTCCAAATGACCTGAGATACAAACGAATGAAAAAAGTATTTACTTTTCCTTTATTTCAATGGTTATTCCGTTGGTTACATCCGGATTTAGGTATAAAATTGGGTCAATACATGTCTGTTAAAAATAAAATGATTTCAGGAGATGAAGATTTTAAGTTTTCAGGAGAAGAGAAAGAATGGTTAGTTCAATATTGCAAACGGAAATTAACAACCAAGCATTATGATTTTTTTGTTTTCGGACATCGTCATTTACCTTTAGATATAAAACTCAATAGAAATAGTAAATACTTTAATCTGGGAGATTGGATTCGATATTATACTTTTGGTATTTTTGATGAATCCGGGTTTTCTTTAAAAGAATATAAATAAAAATAATTGACTTAAACATTTAATCACATTGTCTTATTATCATTATAAAAATAATCTTAAATTATATAAAAAAACAACCATGATAAACGGGATAACAAATATTTTAATAACATATATACTACTTTTTTCAGTATTACTTTTCTTTTATCACATGATGAACATAGAAATGACATATTATGAAAGTACACTATTTCCTTTTATAACAATGATAACTATGTTTTCATTACGATGTATAAGAAAAAAATACAAAAACATATAAAGTTTAACATATATATTAAATTCATGATATTTTCTGCAGTATCATGTATCTTTATTATAACAGATATGAGTTCTTTATCAAGTATATTTCGTAATATGGAAACTGTAGTATTGAGTTTTTATATATTGATAAGTATAATATTTACAATAATATATATAAAAACCGATAAATTATAATAATTACTAATACTTTTAAATGAACAGGATAAGCAATAAATCTTCTGTCTGGGAGATTATCAAAATGTTTTTTCATAAAACTTCTGTTAAATAGACAGCAATTATTCGTTCGGGTAATTTAATCTTATCAATCAGCTCAGCAGAGTAATTCCTTTTTTGTTGGTACTTACAAAATAAACGATACAAAATGCTTTGAATACATCAAACTTAACCTGATTAAGGTCTGGAAAGCAGACGCTTCTAAGTAATAACAAGAAACACATTAACAAGAATTTGCAATATTTCCTTTAGCCCATGATATCAATATAGCTTTTCTTAATTTTACCCTTGGTTAACAACCTTTATTCAGATTTAATATAGTCAAAGATTAAACCCTATATTGACTCCTAATTTATCGGCAATTAACTTAGTTATTCTTTGTTTTACTTCTGGTATTTTTACACTTTCCAATACTGTGTTTGCAAAAGCATACATTAACAAAGCGTTTGCTTCCTTTTTAGGAATGCCTCTTTGTTGCATATAAAATAATGCCTGTTGATCTAACTGACCAATCGTACATCCGTGTGAACATTTAACATCATCCGCAAAAATTTCCAATTGAGGTTTTGCATTAATAGTTGCTTTATTACTGACTAAAACATTATTGCTTTGTTGATATGCATTTGTTTTTTGTGCTTCCTTTTCAACAATTACTTTTCCATTAAAAACACCTGTTGAACGCTCTCCATAGATACCTTTATAATTTTGATGACTTTCACAATTAGGCTCTGTATGATGGACTAAAGTGTGATGATCTACATGTTGCTTTCCTTCAGTAATAGTAATTCCTTTTAGTATGGAAGTTATATGTTCTCCTTTTTGAAAAAAATTCAAATTGTTTCTAGTAATATTACCTCCAAAAGAAAAGGTATGTACAGAACAAATGCTTTCTTTTTGTTGTTCTATATAGGTATTATCAATTAAAGACGCATTTACATTATCATTTTGAACTTTATAATAATCTACTGAAGAATGCGTATCTACAAAAATTTCAGTTACAGAATTTGTCAAAGCAACATTATCAGCTAAACTCTGATGGCGTTCAATAATTTGAGCGTGTGCGTTTCTTTCAGCAACAATTAAATTACGTGGCTGCAACATGGTTGCATTTTCGACACCTGTAGTAAAATTGATAATTTGTATTGGCTTTTCTACTTCTATATTTTTAGGAATATAAATATAGACTCCTTCGCTAGCAAAAGCAGTATTTAAAGAAGTTAGATTATCTTGTTTTGCAATTTTATTAAAGTAACTCTCTATTACAGCTTTATATTTAGGTTTAGCTAAAGCAGATGATAATAAGCAAATATCCATGTTATCATGTGTAGTATCTGATAAAAAAGAACTGTATTTACCATCAATAAAAACAATTTTATAGGTATCTATATCATGGATGAAATATTTCTTTACACCTGCTAATTCAACAGTGATTTCAGCTTTTGGAAAAATACTGTAATCTTCTTTTAAAACCGAGTTCAGGGAAGTGTATTTCCAAGCTTCTAATTTCTTGGTAGGAAAGCCTGATTTTTCAAAATTTTGTAATGCCCGAGATCGTATTTCATGCACATCGCTATTAATGTTCAATCCATTTTCAAAGGCCACATATGATGATATTAACTTGTCTTTTAATTTCATTTTTGTTTAATTTAAAGTCGAAAGAAGATTAAATTCTATTAACTTTCCTCTCCTTCTTTAATCCAATCGTAACCTTTTGCTTCCAGCTCTAAAGCCAAAGAGGCATCTCCGGTTTTTACAATTTTACCATCATGTAAAACGTGTACATAATCCGGAATGATATACTCTAATAAACGCTGATAGTGAGTAATAATCACTACAGCATTATCGTTAGATTTTAATTTATTTACTCCATTGGCTACAATACGTAAGGCATCGATATCTAAACCAGAATCCGTTTCGTCTAAGATGGCTAATTTGGGTTCCAGCATAGCCATTTGAAATATTTCATTACGTTTTTTTTCACCTCCTGAAAATCCTTCATTTAAAGAACGAGATAAAAATTTACGGTTAATTTCTAATAATTCAGATTTTTCACGAATCTTCTGAAGCATTTCCTTAGCTGGCATATCTTCTAAATCTTGTGCTTTACGAGATTCGTTTATTGCTGTTTTTATAAAATTTGTAACTGTTACACCAGGAATTTCAACAGGGTATTGAAATGATAAAAATATACCGGCATGTGCTCTTTCTTCAGGAGTTAACTCGCTAATATCCTCATCGTTTAATTCTATAGATCCGGAAGTAACTTCACATTCTTCCTTTCCTGCTATTACAGAAGCCATCGTGCTTTTTCCTGATCCATTGCGACCCATTATTGCATGTACTTCTCCTGCTTTTACCTCTAGATTCAATCCTTTTAAGATTGATTTTTCTTCTATCTCTGCACGTAAGTTTTCTATTTTTAACATGTTTCTATCCTGCTATTAAGGTAAATAATTGTTTATAAATTCAAGTTTTAAATCTGAGTTTATCTTTTCTGAATTAAGGTGTGTGTCACCCCCGTATTTCATTCCAAGATATTCTGCAGATTTCTTAAAAGGAATATAAAAGTCAGAATCTAATTTTGTTTCACCAGAATTAGATATCACACCAATTCTTTTTCCTCTTAATTTGCGTCCTTTTTCTTTTTCAATTCTAACAAAGTTAGAAAGTCTATCTAAAAAAAATTTCATAATTCTACTCATACTATACCAGTAAACTGGCGTTGAAAACACAAATGTTTCATAGTTTTCTATTAGTCTTTTTATTAAAGGTAAGAAATCATCTTCCTTATTTTTACTATTGTAATCATAATAAGAGGTGTTTCCATTATTTCTAGAAGAACCAGCAATAGCAGTTTTAGTACCCATATAGTTTATCCAACAGACCCCTCTAAAGAAATTTCCAGTAATTTTTGGGCTTCAACTGCGAATTCCATAGGTAATTTATTAAGCACTTCTTTACTAAATCCATTGACAATTAAGGCAATTGCTTTTTCAGTACCTATCCCTCTTTGATTACAGTAAAATAATTGATCTTCACCTATTTTACTAGTAGTTGCTTCGTGCTCTACCTGTGCAGATTTATTTTTAGTTTCAATATATGGGAAAGTGTGTGCACCACATTCATTACCCATCAATAAACTATCACATTGAGAGAAATTACGTGCATTTTCAGCTCGTGAACCTATCTGAACTAAACCTCTATAACTATTTTGAGACTTCCCTGCAGAAATACCTTTAGAAATGATTGTTGATTTTGTGTTCTTACCTAAGTGAATCATTTTAGTACCTGTATCTGCTTGCTGATAATTGTTGGTTACAGCTATTGAGTAAAATTCTCCTGTAGAATTGTTACCTTTTAATATACAACTCGGGTATTTCCATGTTACTGCTGATCCGGTTTCCACCTGAGTCCAAGATATTTTAGCATTTGTTTCACATAAGCCTCGTTTTGTAACAAAGTTGAAAACTCCTCCTTTTCCTTTGGCATCACCAGGAAACCAGTTTTGAACTGTAGAGTACTTTATTTCAGCATTATCTAAAGAAATTAACTCTACTACTGCGGCGTGTAATTGATTTTCATCACGTTGCGGAGCTGTACATCCTTCTAAATAAGAAACATAACTACTTTCATCAGCAATTACCAAAGTCCTTTCAAATTGTCCTGTTCCACCTTCGTTAATTCTAAAGTATGTTGAAAGTTCCATCGGACAACGAACTCCTTTGGGAATATAGCAGAAAGATCCATCTGAAAAAACAGCTGAGTTTAGAGCGGCATAAAAGTTATCTGTTGGTGGTACAACAGAACCTATATATTTTTTTACCAGCTGTGGGTGTTTCTTTATAGCTTCAGAGATAGGCATAAAGATGATTCCTTTCTCTGCTAATGTTTCTTTAAACGTGGTTGCTACAGAAACAGAGTCCATTACAATATCAACTGCTACATTCGCTAATCTTTTTTGTTCTTCCAGAGAAATACCTAGTTTTTCAAAAGTTACCAGCATTTCAGGATCAACTTCATCTAAATTATTTAATTTTGGTTTTTGTTTTGGAGCAGAGTAGTAAGAAATTTCTTGAAATTCAGGCTTCTCATAATTTACATTTGCCCATTCAGGCTGTTTCATTTGTTGCCAAATTCTAAAGGATTCTAATCTCCATTCAGTCATCCATTCCGGTTCGTCTTTCTTTTTAGAAATTGCACGAACTATATCTTCATTCAATCCTTTAGGAAATGTTTCACTTTCTATATCTGTATAAAAACCGTATTCGTATTCTTTGGTTTTTAATTCTTCTCTTAAATCGTCTTCGGTATACTTACTCATTATTAAGTTTTGAGTTATTTATTGTTTTTATAGAGAAAAACTTTCTCCGCAACCACAAGTTCTGTTGGCATTCGGATTGTTAAATACAAATCCTTTACCATTTAAACCTCCGGAATATTCCAATGTAGTTCCGATTAAATACAAGAAGCTTTTTTTATCAATAATAATTTTTACCCCATTGTCTTCAAAAATTTTATCAGTCCCTTCTTGAGATTTGTCAAACTTTAAGTCGTAAGAAAGTCCTGAGCAACCGCCACTTTTTACTCCGACCCGTACAAAATCATTAGCAACATCAAACCCGTCTTCAGTCATTAACTGAACTACTTTTTTTTTAGCTGTATTTGAAACTTTTATCATAAAATATAGATTAAATCCAAACTATAGTGCAAATATACAATATAACTGTCACTCTACCATAAGTTATTTAAATGATAACATTAATGCTGAAATTGATAAAATTTATTATTCTTGAAAATCAGGATTGTTGATAAAATCGGAATCAGAAAGCGTTAACAAAAATGCTTTTAAATCTGCTTTATCTTTATCGGTTAAATTCACCCCTCCCTGATTAATTTTTTTCATGAGAGGGTCAACTGTTGGAGAGTTTTTAAGTCCCTCTGAATAATGGTTAATCACTTCTTCTAATGTAGCAAATCTACCATCGTGCATGTAGGGTGCGGTAAAGGCTAAATTTCTGAGTGAAGGTGATCTGAATTTCCCATTATCATTAGAATAGCCACTTACAGCACCTAAACCCAAATCGATAAATGTTTCATCTAATCCATTATTATGAAATTCATTATCAGTCCATAAAGGGTTGTTCTCACTTCCATGACAATGAAAACAATCCCCTCTGTTTTCATCCATAAAAACATTAAATCCGTTTTGTTCTTCCGAAGTTATTTGTAATTCTTTTCTTAAAAATTTATCAAATCGTGAATTTCCGGAAATTAAGGTTCTTTCAAATTGTGCGATGGCTTTTACAATTAAATTAGAATCTATTGGAATATCCCCAAAAGCTTGCTTAAATAACGTCGGATACTCTGAATGATTTTCGAGTCTGTTTGCTACTTCTTCCCAATCACTACCCATTTCTTTATGGTTTGTAACAGGTTCAAATGCTTGTTTTTCTAGACTAACCTCTTTGCCATCCCAAGCAAAGCGTTCATCAAAATTCCACACCAAATTAAAAAGAGGCATAGAGTTCCGAATTCCTGCGGTTCCATTAATTCCTTCACTAAATTGAAGATTGTCTGTAAATGATTTTTCAGGATTGTGGCACGTAGCACAAGAAACTGTATTGTTTTTAGAGAGGTTTTTATCGAAAAATAATTTTTTTCCTAATAAAATTCCTTCTTGAGTTAATTTATTATTTGATGGAATTACCGGAGGAATAAGTTTGTTTTTAAATAATTCGGGGATTTTCAGATTTACTTCAACAGGGATATATGATTCCTGATTGTCTTTATCTGATCCACAAGAACATAGAATTGTTAAAATAAAAAGTAATTTCCATTTACAATTCATCATCTAAACTAAAAACAGATTCTCCATTAGCATTTATCAATAATTGAGCATCAAAATTTGGCATCAACATTTGATTTAATATATTTAAGTCCCATCTATTTGGAGATTTAAACCATTCGGCAATATTTACATTTATAGTAATGGTAGCTTTGTTATTATTAATTTCAATATTAGCTAAATTTACTGTAAAAGAAGTGTCTTGAAATATTAAGTTATTAGGATTTGAATTATTTACTGCTCTGATAGCATGATAGTTAAACCCTGATGGAGTAGGAGTTGTTGAGTTGATGTATTTCCCATCAAATTGCATATAGTGATATCCGCCCCCCAATGAAGACGGAACATTAAAATTTGCTGAATTTAAATCTGCGTACTCTCCATCTTTATTGTTGTCATCGGAAAAACCAAAAGTAAAGTTTAGGCTGTAGATACCTTCTAAAATTATTTTTTCTAA
Source organism: uncultured Tenacibaculum sp. (assembly GCA_963666645.2). Lineage (GTDB taxonomy): Bacteria > Bacteroidota > Bacteroidia > Flavobacteriales > Flavobacteriaceae > Polaribacter. The sequence goes on from CAXXDB010000003.1 coordinate 116,090, forward strand.
ACTAAAGGATAAATTTTGATCTTTACCTAAGTCAATTAGTAAGTAATCGGATAATAATGTTTTATTACCATTAGTGTCTATTAATTTAATATCTGATAAAACATACCGATAACGTTCAATACTTACTTGATCATCATTTTGATTGGTAAATTTCAGGATGTTGAAATCAGATTTTGAAACTGAAGTGTTGTTCCATTTATGGTTTAAATTTATGATAATCTTTCTATCTTCGAGTTTAATATCGTCGTCGCTTGAGCAGGAAAAAAGGAAAAAGAATAATATACTTAATGAAATTATAAACTTATTCATTGGTTTATTTTAATTTAATAATTAATACGTCTGAAAATCCTTTATTTTCAGGTATATCTTGATCGTTACTTGTGCTTTCACCTATAGCGATAATATTGCCATTATCAAGTTCAATGACATCATGAAGAAGATCTATATTACTTCCGCCTATAAATTTTTGCCATTTAGTAATTCCTTCAGGTGTTATTTTTAGAAACCAGGCATCGTTCTGACCCTTATTGGTAAAGTCGTTATCTAAACTTCGGGAATTACCGGCAATAATTATATCTCCATTTTTGCATAAAAAAATAGAAGCCCCATTATCAAAACTAGAACCTCCGTATGTTTTTTCCCAAATTAAATTTCCGTCAGGTGAAATTTTTACTAGCCATAAATCTCCTCCGCCGTTATTTATAGAGATATTTTTATCGGTACTTCTTGTGTTGCCAACAATAATAAAGTTATCATCATTAGTTTTGGTAATTCCAGATACTTTGTCAGTTTGAGATCCTCCAAAATTTTTTTCCCAGACTAATTCTCCTTTCAAATCAATTTTAATAAGCCAAAAATCATATTCTCCTTTTGGATTTGTAATATCAATGTCATTGCTATCGGATGTTCCGGCAATAATAAAACTTCTGTCGGCTGTTTCTACAATACCTTGTGGTGTATCTGTAAATGTACCTCCGTAAAAACGACTCCATTCTTTTTCGCCATTTACATCTAATTTAATAGCCCAATAATCTCCCCCTGCATGTTTTCTTTTTGCTGATTTTGAATTTCCTAATCCCCCTGAAGATGTAACATCAAGTTCTCCAAGCAACAGAAAACCATTATCAGAGGTTTGAATCAGTGAGAACCCAATATCGTTACCAGAATAACCAAAAGTTTTTTGCCAGCTTAAATCTCCTGTGCTGTTAAGTTTAGTTAACCAAAAATCAGAATTACCTTCATTAGCAGTAACATCACCATCATTACTTTTACTAAAACCTAAAATAGCGAAACCATTATCAGAGGTTTGTATAACGGTATTTCCTCTGTCATCACTTGATCCGCCGTAAGTTTTATACCACTCTAATTGATCATTAGCATTGTATTTTAATAATAAATAATCAGAATCATTAGTAGATTTTGTAGTAATATCTCCATCATTACTATCTATGTAACCAGAAATTATATATCCTTTATCATTGGTAGCTACTATGGAATTCGCTACTTCATTTTTATTGCCACCAAACGTTTTTATAAAATCAATTTCACCGAGAAAAGAATTCGTGTTATCAGGATTGATACTAATTTCAGGACTGTCACATGAAAATAATATGAGTAGTAAAGATGTTATGCTATATTTTAAATGTATCAATTTTTATTTTAAAATTAATTTTTTTATACTATTATTAATCCTCACAATATAAATGCCTTTAGCTTGACCCCTAACAGGGATAACGAAACTCTTTTGGTTGATATTTTTTTGTTGAAACATTTTTTTTCCTAAAATATTATAAACTTCTACAGATTTAATAGGTTTTACAGTAGAGGTAATTGTAGGATTTCTGTTTGCTGGATTCGGTGATATTGTAAACTTACTTTTAATATTTGCTAAATTATCCGTTGAAAATGTACCACTTTTTCTAACAATGAATAATCCTTTTTCGATATCATTGATAAGAATATTACCACTGGAAAAATAAGGGTAAACGCTCCATACTCCACTAAAAAAAGTATTGTCATCGGAAGGATAAGTATCAAAATACCCAATTTCGGTCATAGAATTGGCAGAAGCACCAATATTGGTAATATCAAGAACTCTCATTCCGGCTCTGTAACTTGCCATAAAATATTCATTTCCTTTTACATAACCATTGTGATCTATGGCTTGACTTGCTCCTGAATATGTAGAAGATAACATTGGGTTGTCTAAATCAGTAAAATCAAAAACCAGTGTTCTGGTATTTAATCCTAAATTTTGTTCATCTAATTCATCACCTAAAATAAAATAACGTTGATCTTCTGTAAACCATCCCTGATGTGTATATCCAATTTGAGGGTAAGATACTTTGGAAAGTCTGATAACATTGGTTTTATCAGTAACGTCTAAAAGAACAATTTCGTTTTCATTACTTCCAATGTAAATTTCTTTATCAGTATGATCAGTATCAGGTCCGTTATAGGTTATAACCTGTGCATCATGAGAATATCCGTCTGCCGTATAATTTCCTAAAAGAGTTGGATTCAAAGGGTTTGAGATATCCACAAAAATAGGTCCTCCTCCATTGATACTACGACATCCTACTAAGTAAGCTACAGCTTTATCTTCGTTAATTATAATGTTGTGACAGCTTTCTACCCCGGTATAGACCTTATCTGCAGTGAAATTTACAGGAGGTGATGATACATTTCTTAAATTAGTTAAATTAAACACTTGCATTCCATGAGCACCTACATTATCAGCAACGATAAAAGCATAATTGTTATAAATCTTAATATCTCTCCACGTACTAGACCCAGCATTGGAGTTTAAACGACCTAAAAAAACAGGGTTTACAGGGTCTGTGATATCGACAAATGCTGTGCTATTAGTCATTCCCGCTATAGCATATTCTTTTCCGGTATTAGAATCAGTCCATCCCCAAACATCACTTCCTGAGGCTCCAAATGAGCCTGATAGTGTATCTGTATCTGTTAACGACATTAAGTCATAATTACTGCAAGGGTATTGATCTGCAAAACCATTTGAACCACAAAGAGTTTGAGCAAGGGTTTTCAGGTTAAATACAACTAGAAAAAAGATAAAAAAAAGATATATCTTCATGACATAGTTTTTAAAACATCGGGTAAGTTTAAAGAAATTATATATTTTCATAAAATTATCATTTAAATATGAGTATTAGAGATTAAAATTATCTGGAGCTTTCTGTAAGGGTTAAAAGTATTAATGCTTAGTGTTTTTTATAATATAAATATGGGAGGAATATTCTTTTGTTTTTCCAGCTTTCCAATTTGAGATTAAGCCCATTATAAATGCTTTTAAGAAATTAGTTTTTCCATTTTTATATTTTTCAGATAATAAAGAAACGTAATAGGAATCCAATTTCATTGGAATTGTATCAATAACTTCCATATCTACTTCATAAAATAATTTTTCCATACTCTTTTTAGAGAAATGCCATAAATGTCTGGGAACATCATAAGCTGCCCAATATTCTCTATAATATTCAGCATCGTAACTTTTATAATTTGGGGCTGCAGTAATTAACGTACCTTTTTTTTTTAATAGTTTTTTTATTTGCTGAATATTTTTAATTAGATTAGGCATATGTTCTAAAACATGCCACATCGTAATAACATCATAGGATTCGCCTGTTAACTCATCGATTGATTTTTTAATACTTAGTTTTTTAGTTGAAGATATGTTTCCAGCTTTTTCATTAGGTTCTACACCAGTAGTAATCCAGTTATTTTTTTTACAACTAACTAAAAAGTCACCTGTACCGCAACCTATATCTAATAATTTTCTGTTATCTGAATTCAACGAATTTATTAACTTTAATTTCTTTTTTACAGCATATTTTTTTGCTATTTGATATATTTTATCAAAAAATGTTTTATTACTATCTGTATGCGAAATGTACTCGCTACTTTCATAGTATTTATCTGAATTTTCAGGGATAGGCTGTGTTATCAATAAATCAAAATCCAAATTATAACATAATTCAAATTCTTCTTTTGTTAATGCATAATCTTTACTTTTTATATAAAATTTTGAATTTTCTGCTAAATCAATATTCATAAATAACTATGTTTCACGTGGAACGAAATGTGAACTTTTAGTCAAAGATATGAAATATTCCTCGTGGAACGTTTTTTAAGAATATATTTAATACTACTAAAATTTATCTGCCCATATAAACTAAAAGAATCAAAACATCACTTGGAGAAACTCCACTTATTCTGCTTGCCTGAGAAATACTTGTAGGTTTAATTTTAGTTAATTTTTCTCTTGCTTCATGTGATAAAGATTTTATCTTAAAATAATCGAAATCCGGAGGAATCAGAACATTTTCCAGTCTATTTAATTTATTTGCATTATTCTTCTCTTTTGCTATATATCCGGAATATTTTAAATGAATCTCTACTTGTTCAATAATTTCTTTATCAATAGTATTTTCATATAAATAATTGTTTAATTTTTCTATTACTAAGAAATCATCAAAAGTTAATTCAGGTCTGGCAGCTATCTTATACAATTTCATAGATTGATTAACTGGCGTAAGATTTTTAGCTTCCAGTATAGGGCATATTTCTTCTTTTGTTACACTTAAATCTTTTAAAAATTGAATTAAATTTTCTGATTTACTTCTCTTCTCTTCTACTCTTTTCATTCGTTCTTTTGAAGCTAATCCAAGATCATAAGATTTAGGTGTTAATCGTAAATCAGCATTGTCCTGACGAAGCAAAGTTCTGTATTCAGCTCTGGATGTAAACATTCTATAAGGCTCTTCGGTTCCTTTAGTGATTAGATCATCTATTAAAACCCCTATGTAAGCTTCATTTCTTTTTAGAATAAAAGGTTTCTTGTTTTGAATTTTTAATACTGCATTAATTCCGGCCATTAATCCTTGAGCAGCAGCTTCTTCATAACCCGTAGTTCCATTAATCTGACCAGCAAAAAATAAATTTTCAATAAGTTTAGTTTCCAATGAATGTTGTAATTGTGTAGGTGGAAAATAATCGTATTCAATGGCATATCCATATCTAAGGAACTTTACCTCTTCAAAACCAGGAACAGAACGAATGGCTTTATCCTGTATGTCTTCTGGAAGAGATGTCGAAAACCCATTTACATAGATTTCTATGGTGTTCCATCCTTCCGGTTCTACAAAAATTTGATGTCTTTCTTTTTCTGCAAAACGGATAATTTTATCTTCCACCGATGGGCAGTATCTCGGTCCCGTAGATTTAATTCTACTATTGAATATAGGAGAACGATCAAAACCTCTTTTTAACAAATCATGTGTTGTTTGGTTGGTATAGGTTAAGTAACATAATCGTTGTTGTTGTAAAGGTTCTGTTGTTGGTAAATATGAAAATTTCTCCGGATTTTCATCTCCGGGTTGTTTCGTCATTTTAGAATAATCTAAAGAACGACCATCTACTCTTGGGGGCGTGCCTGTTTTCATTCTGCCAAATTCGAAATCCTTGGCAACTAAATCTTCTGTAATTCCTGTAGAAGCTCTTTCTCCTGCTCTACCACCTCCAAATGTTTTTTTACCTATGTGAATTAAACCGTTTAAAAAAGTACCTGCAGTTACAACTACAGATTTTGCTTTTATTTTTAACCCTAAAGTTGTTTCTACTCCTGTAATTGTATTATTATCTAAAATTAAGCCATTTACAGAATCTTGATAAAAATCTAAATTTTCAGTTTGCTCAAGCATATTTCTCCAACATTCTGCAAACTTCATTCTGTCAGATTGTGCTCTTGGACTCCACATTGCAGGGCCTTTGGATTTATTCAACATTTTAAATTGTATAGCAGTTTTATCAGTAACAATAGCACTATAACCTCCTAAAGCATCAATTTCTCTGACAATTTGTCCTTTGGCAATACCGCCCATAGCCGGATTACAGCTCATTTGTGCTATGTTTTGTAAGTTCATTGTTATTAACAAAGTCTTCGATCCCATGTTTGCACTTGCCGCTGCTGCTTCACTCCCGGCATGTCCTCCTCCCACTACAATAACGTCATATGTTGTTGTAAATAAACTCATCTTTTAAAATGTATACTATAATTTGATTAAAAAATCTGTTCCACGTGGAACAGATTACAAATTTATTTTTTTTAGACATCTGTTTTCTTTGCCTCTCATCAATTGTTTTTCTTTATCTGTTTTATCCTTAATCCCCATATAGTGCAAAATACCATGAATTATAACCCTATGTAATTCCTCTTGAAAGGGAGTATTAAACTGCGATACGTTTTCTTTTATTCGATCTATAGAAATAAAAATATCTCCACCTAATAATTTATCTGTTGTATAATCAAAGCTAATAATATCAGTTAAAGTGTCGTGGTGTAAAAATTCCACATTTATTTTATACAAATAATCATCATCACAAAAAACATAATTGATTTCTCCTATTTTAAAGTTTTCTTCTTCGATACAGTTAATAATCCATTCAGATGTTTTTTTTTCATCTGAAAGTTTAAAATCGGTTTCATAGTTGAAAGCAATCATTTATTTTTCTTAAAGGTATTTATGCTAAAATATTTTTGAACTTTCTTTTTATAATCTTGTTGCAAAGGTAGTGATTGTCTGTTTAAAATTTCAGTTTGATTATAGAATTGTTTTTTAAATTGAAGCTCTTTTGCTTTGTTCTTATTGAATTTAATTAAATTTGTATTCGATTTTCTTTTTTGCTCTCTTCCTTGTTCAAAAGCAGCTTTATCTAATTTTAATAATTGATAATTTAATTTCTGCATCTTTTGCAATATGTTTTGGTTAAAACCTTTTTCAAGAATTTCATTTTCTAACTGCTCCATCTCTCGTAAAGCTTTTTTACCCTGATTATTCTCATTTTTAACTTTCTTTATTGCATCTTCTAAGTGCTGTCTTAATTGGCTTTGCTGTTTGTATATTTCGTATAATTCACCATTTAAGTCATCATTGTTTCCTTGTTGTCTGCTTTCTTCTTTCTGCTGTTTGTTTCCATTTTTATTTTCTTTATCGTCGCCTTTGCCATCTTTTTGATTTCCTTGTTTTCCTTTCTTCTTAATTCCTTGCTGCATTTTTTCAAGGAGTTCTTCTTGTTTTTGAATAATATCAGGTAAACTAAAAGATTTCGAATTTTTTCCTTTTCCACTTCTACCACCTGGTTGTGCATTTTTCATAGCATCAAGTATATTACTAAGCATGTGTGCTAATTCATTTGCTGAAGTCATAACATAACGTTGATTAGAAACCCCATTTCTAAATCTACTTTCAGTAAAGTTATCTAAAGATTGATCTAAATTATAATGTGCATTGGCTAAGTGATTTTGAATATCGGAACTAATTTCAGGTACACGCAATGATAAAACAAATAAACTATCATCAATATGTTCGAAATACATTTTTAACTGATATTGTTTTCTTAAGTTTTTACCAAAGTCCGGATGCCCTGAATTAATTTCAGTAAATTCATTCATTAGATTTTCCTGATCAAAAGAAAACGTAACTAAGTTTTCCAGAATTTTTCTTAAATCCTCCATATTCTCTTCAGCCATTTCCTTATTCATCATTTGCATAGATTGTTGCATTTGATCACTCATTTGCTTCATTTTTTTAGCTGCATTTTTCTGGTTTTGCTTAGCTTTCTGGTTTTGCTTACTCTGTAAGTTTTTTTCAGCTTTTTTTAATTCTTCATCAATTTTCTTCTTTTTGTCTTCCATAGGAGGAATATCCATAGGGTTTTTTAATTTTTCATTTTCTTTATTTAACTCATTTAATTCCTCTTTTTGTTTTTCGAATTCTTCTTTTACCTCTTTTTGCTCTTTTTCGGTATTTTCTTTGTTACTTAACCCTTTTTCTTTTTTGGAAAGTTCATCCAGTTTTTTAGAAATTTGATTTATTTTCTGTTCTACATAATAGCGTTTGGCTAATTCTAATATGCGTTCTAAACTTTTTTCCTGTTGTTTGTTTTGCTGTGCAAGTTCTTTAGTTTTTTTAATAAGATTTTCCTTATTAATTTTTTTAGTCATTTTTCTTATTTCATCTAAAAGTTTTTGTTGGGTTTTCAACTTTTTTAATTCTTCAATTCGTTGTTGTAAGTTTTCTTTCTTTTTTTGCAACATTTCATTTTTCTCTTTTTTTTCAGAGAAGTTTTCTTGCAATTTTTTAGTCTGACGTTGCATTATTTGCTGATACTTCTCTTGACGCTTGATTAAATTTTCAATTTTCTTCTGATCATTCCAGCTAATTTGTTTTTTATTTTGGAGATTAAATTGAATTTTTTCTAAGTCTTGTTTGTTGTTTTGTTGTTTTTGTAAAGAATTTTGAATCTTTTGAAGATAATTTTGTTGTTCATTAAGCAATTCTTGTTCTAATTCCCGATTCGTTTTCTTTCGATAAGAAAATCTTTTACTCACCGCTTTTTTATATCCATTAATAGCATCATTATCGTAAACTATAAAGTATAATTCATAATCAACGCCATCAATTAACTCTAAATCATCAGGAAATTTAGAAAAGAAGCTTTGAATAGGTTCTTTTGTGATTTTTATAGTTTTAAAATATTGTTTTTCAGAGTTTTGTCTATTATAATAAATCATTTCTAATTTACTAAATCCGTAATCATCAGATATTTGACCAGCAAAATATAAAGGATTGCGTGAAATACTATCAATATTAGACTGAATAGATATGTTAGGATGTTCATCATTAATGATATTGATAGAAAATTCTAAGTTTTCGTAATCTTTTAATTTTTTATTAGAAGTGCTAATCTGATAATCTACATCCCTCAGAATTTGTTTTCTGTAACTAAACTCATTTTTTTGTTTACGTAAAAACACAATTTTATTATATTCATCTGAATAGGTAACACTTTCTGTTTCAGAAGTTAATACTCTCCATTCTATGGATGTTCCTTCCGGAACAGTGATATTTCCTGCATTAGGTAATAATTCATCTTTCTTCTGTAAATACCTAGGATATATTGCTTGCATACTTATGCTTTGTATGCGGGGAGTTTTAATTATATGTATTTGATAATCATTAGATTTGATACCATTAGCCTGTGCAAAAAAACGTAAAGGATTATTTACAGATTCAAAAGTATAAGAAAATAAACCAAAACCATTATTTTCTAAAAAATATTCTTCATTGTTAAAATGAATTTTTGCTTCTTCCGGAATAATTTTTCCTTTAGTTTGAATATATACAGTTAGTGGTTCTCCTTGAATTACTTGTAGCTTTTTCGTAGTAATTTCAAAATAAAAAGAAGCTTCAGGTTGGTATGCAGTACCATGATTTACTATTCTGTTAAAACTTTGGTTTAGTTTGTTTCCTATTCCAATAATCAAGGTCGATAACCAAATAAATAAAGGGATAAATAAATATTTTACATACTTTACATTTACAGAAAAATTAATTGCCTTTGAAAAAGGAACTTGATGCAATTCATTTGCTTTCTGATCTATACCGGCTAATAGTAGTTCTGAAGAATCTAAGTTGTTTTTTAACTGTAATATATTCAATAATTTATCTTTTACTTCAGGAAAATGGTTTCCAATAATTTTTGATGCTTCTTCATTAGAAATTCCCTTTTGAAGTCCAAATAATTTGAATACAGGAAAGAAAATAAGTCTGGAGAGTAATGTTATTTCTACAAGTATAAAAACCCAAAAAAGAAATGTTCTGAAATCAGGCCGCAACCATAAAAAATATTCCACAAACAGGGTAAAAATAAAATAGATAAAACCTAATGAAAGAAATAGAATACTTCCCTTTATAAGTTCATTAGTATAATATTTTTTACTAAACAGCTGTAATTTTTGTTCAATACGATTAAAACTCTCCATAAATACAATGTTAGTTTGTAAATTTACTTAATTAAAATTAAGTACTTATTAAAAAAATTACTTTACTCCATTTTCAGAAAATATTATATCTTTAACAAGGTGGAAAAGGCATTATCTATAAGAGATATTTTGAGTTCTTCAAGCTTGTATTTACTTAAACTCTTTTATAGTGAACTGTAAATATTTGTAGCTAATGCTAATCGTTTAATAAGAAGATAAGAGCTATTATTGAAACTATTTTGTTTGTTTTTTAACCCTAATTATTTTTTTCATATTAGTTTAGTTTAAGACCTTCATCAAAACAATTGTATTTTGACAGATTAATAACTTCTGGATCAAGTATTAAAAGTTTTTGAACTTCTCAAAAATGAGAATGCTCGTTCAGTTTTACGTGTTGACGAATTAGAGAATAAATTATCAAAACACGAACACCTAAAAAACAATACTAACAATCCCGACAACTATTTGATATTTCAAAGACTGCAATTAAAGCCATAGAGCATAAAATAGTCATGTAACTTTTTTATATCAACTCCGTATTAGTTATATAAATCCCTAAGCTAATAAAATTATTTTTTGTTTTCCTCTTTTGGAGGTAAAATCTTAAAGTTAGTTTCTTTTAATACTTTTCTATTGGCTATTTTTCTTTCAAAAGACAATAAGAGAGAAGGAAGTAGTAAAAGATTAGAAACCATGGCTAACAAAAGTGTAACTGATATCAAACTGCCTAAAGCAATTGTTCCTCCAAAACCGGATATTGTAAATACCAAAAAGCCAAAGAATAAAACAATTGATGTGTAAAACATGCTCACCCCCGTTTCTTTTAGAGCAGAATAGACCGCAGATTTAATTTTCCATTTATTAGCTAATAATTCTTGTCGATATTTTGCTAAGAAGTGAATTGTATCATCTACTGAAATTCCAAAAGCAATACTAAATACCAGTATAGTGGAAGGTTTTATAGGAATGTCTAAAAATCCCATTATCCCGGCAGTCATTAATAATGGCAACATGTTTGGAATTAATGATATTAAAATCATTTGAGGCGAACGAAACATCCAGGCCATGAATATTGAAATTAATATAATTGCCAAGGATAAAGAAGTTACTAAGTTTTTAATCAGATAGTTAGTTCCTTTTAGAAAAACTAATGCCTTTCCTGTCATAGAAACATTAAATTTGCTATCCCCAAATTGTTTCTTTATTACGGCAGTTAAACGATCTTGAATAATCTCCATTTTATCAGTACCAACATCTTTCATAAAAGTAGTAATACGCGTATATCTGCCAGTGCTGTCTATAAAGTTTTTTAGTATGCCGGCATTACTGTCAGAATTTCTAGTGTAGGCAAAAATATAATTCTTTTCCTGTCCCGTTGGTAATTGATAATATTTAGGATTTCCATTATAATACGCCTGTTTCGAATATTTGACTAAGTTGTTTATTGATATGGGTTTAGATAATTCAGGGAACGTTTCAATCGTCTCATTTAGTTTCTCTATTTTTTTCAATGTAGAGAGCTTCATGATGCTTTTTTCTTTTTTAGTATCAACTAATATTTCCAAAGGCATAACTCCACCAAATTCATTCTCAAAAAATTTAATATCCTTATAAAATTGTTTCCCTTTAGGAATATCTTCAATTAAACTCCCCGAAACTTGAATTTTGTATAATCCAATCATACTTAGAATAATAATTAGTACAGTAGTTATATATATAGTTATTCTTTTCTTTTTTACAGCTCTCTCCATCCAGTTAACTACATTTTCCATCCATTTTTTCTCTAAATGATTTAAATGCCTCTTTTGAGGAGTTGGCATAAAACTGTATAAGACAGGTATAATTAATAACGATAGAATAAAAATACTGGCAATATTTATCGAAGCTAAAATACCGAATTCTCTTAGTAGTTGACTCTTTACAAAAACAAAGGTTGCAAAACCGGAAGCAGTTGTAATATTCGTCATTAATGTAGCATTTCCAATTTTTGAAATAACTCGCTGTAATGATCTAGCTTGACTACCATGTTTTTTAACTTCTTGCTGATATTTGTTAATTAAGAATACCGCATTGGGTACTCCAATAACAATAATTAACGGAGGTATTAAAGCAGTTAATACTGTTAATTCATAGCGAAACAAACCAATGAAACCTAAACCCCAAATTACCCCGATTCCTACTACAAGTAGTGTAATGAAAGTTGCTCTGAATGATCTGAAAAAGAAAAAAAAGATAATGGCAGTAATAAACAAGGCTCCAAATACAAAAATTCCCATTTCTTTAGCAATATTCTTAGAATTAAGAGTTCTTATATAAGGCATTCCGGAAATTCTGATATTTAAATTGTTCTTCTTTTTAAACTCATTAATTAAGGGGATTAAATCCTGTTCGATAAAATTGACACGATCCGAAGTGTTTACGATATCTTTTTTAAGATAAATTGCCGTCTGTACTGTTCCTTTGTTATTAAATAAAACATTTTCATAGAAAGGTAATTTCTTAAATAGTTGAATTTTTATCTTCTCAACTTCTTCTTGATTTGTCGGTTCTTTACTGAATAAAGGAGTAACTACAAATTTTCTTTTCTGTCTGTCTGTTTTCAGTTGTCTTATATCAGAAATAGAAACTGTAAATTCTACTTCTGGAGAAGAATTTAACTTTTTAGCTAACTCATTCCATGCATTAAATTTTTCTACAGTATAAAAACTGCTGTCCTTAATACCTAAAATGATGAGATTTCCTTCCTCACCGAAAATATCTAAAAATTTATTGTACTGAATATTAACCTCATGATTTTCAGGTAAAAGATTAGCCTCAGTATATGAGAATCGAATATGCTTAATTTGAGTGACTAATAGTGCAGTTATAAAAGTAATAAAAGCTAATACAAAATAACGATTACGCAAAATGAATCCTGCTATTTTAGTCCAAAAAGTCATTTATAAAAATTTGTCGCAAAGATAGTTTAAAATGATAGAAAAAATTAACAGAGAATGCTTTATCAAACACTCTCTGTTTTTAGTTGAATATCAATCCCGTCGTATACCACATATGACAACTATAATATATTAATATACAAGTAAATACTATATTTTTTATATAACTATTTATATGATAATTTTATATTTTCAAAACGAAAAAATAAGTGTATTCCATTTGTATAAGAAAAATCCTTTATCTTTCATTTAGAAAAACAAGCCTCGTTTTTATAAACAGGAAATTTCAATGCTAACGCATTGAGGGATTTTTTGTAATTCCAAACGTCATACATAATTTTTTAGGTGATTCTTCTTCTCAATTCAACCAAAAAACTGTGCAGTATTTTGTTCGTTATGTGTGCTGTAGGGTGATATTTGTTTGGAGGATAATATAAGTGTGATAAAAACCATCTTAAAATTGAACATTTTTTTCCGCTATATGTATTGTTTTTTGCTCATATAGTTTTTGTTACGCATGGTTTTAACTGCGTTAGCAAAAAGTTTGAAATTGTGGGATATTCTTTTTATTTGACGTTTAGGGAGAAACTCTTGAATGAATCTAATCCTGTGGTCGTCAAATCTTACTGAAAAATGCTTTTTGAATTTAGTTATTTTACCGGGGATTATTGAGTAGACTATTTGTGTAATATAATGGACATGGGCAGGGTTTTTATTTTACGAACCGATAAACATATATGTAAGAGTTAGCATCGATAGGCTAATCTGTTGCCACAATGAACTTATTTAATATATAGAAAGCACTAGCAATTTGAAATCACTATATTATGCTTTTAAACAGTCATTATTTCTTTTTCTTTAACTGACAGTTTTTCATCAATTTGCTTGACAAAACTATTCGTTAAATTTTGAATATCTCCTTCTGTATTTTTCTTCATATCATCAGAAACATCTAATTTTTTGATTTCGTTATTCGCCTCTTTACGAGCATTTCTAACTCCTACTTTAGCATTTTCCACTGCTACTTTTGCTTGTTTAGCTAAATCACTACGACGTTCTTCGGTTAATGGAGGGACATTTATAATAATACTTTCACCATTGTTCATAGGATTGAAACCTAAGTTGGCAAACATGATTGCTTTTTCAATCGCCTGTAATATGTTTTTTTCCCATGGTTGAATAGTGATAGTTTTTGCATCCGGGGTATTTACATTTGCTACCTGATTTAATAGTGTTTGAGAACCGTAGTAATCTACCTTTACGTTGATCAGCATTTCAGGAGATGCTTTTCCGGCTCTAATACTTCTTAACTCTTTTTCTAAATGAGAAATGGCATTATTCATGGCATCTTTTGCACAATCTAAAATAAAATCTATTTCTTCAGTCATCTCTTTAAAATTTGTTAACTCGTAAGATATGATTTATTCATAATCAACTATTGTTCCAATTTGTTCTCCGGAAACTAATTTTAATAAATTTCCCTGTTTATTCATATCGAAGACTATAATTGGTAATTTGTTTTCTTTACTAAGTGTGAAGGCAGTCATGTCCATAACTTTTAAACCTCTGTCAATAACATCTTTAAAAGTGATCGTTTTAAATTTAACTGCATCTTTGTTTTTTTCGGGATCATCATTGTAAATACCATCTACGCGGGTTCCTTTTAAGATAGCATCAGCATCTATTTCTATGGCTCTTAAAACGGCTGCTGTATCTGTTGTAAAGTAGGGATTTCCCGTTCCGGCACCAAAAATAACAACTCTTCCTTTTTCAAGGTGTCTTATAGCTTTTCTTTTAATATAAGGCTCTGCGACTTCTTTTATTTCAAGTGCTGTTTGCATTCTTGTATAAACACCTTCATCTTCTAATGTGCTTTGTAGAGCTAAACCGTTAATGCAAGTAGCTAACATTCCCATATGATCTCCTTGCACTCTATCCATTCCATTAGCAGCTCCTGAAACACCTCTAAATATATTTCCCCCACCTATCACAATGGCTACTTCAGTAGTCTTTTCAATAACTTTTTTAATTTCTAAAGCGTAATCTTTAAGTCTTTTAGGATCTATACCATAATCACGATTCCCCATTAAGGCTTCACCACTAAGTTTCAGAAGTATTCTTTTATATCGCATAGACTCTATTGAAAAGTTATACAAATATATAAATATTAGCCACAAAACCTTGCTGTCGGCGAGGTTTTTTAAGTATTTTGTTGAGTAAAAATTATTACCCTAAAGCTACTCTTACAAAGTTTTTAATTTCAACATTACCGTAAAAAGAAACATATTCAGCAACCGTTTTCTTCTCATCTTTGATGAACTTTTGATCTAATAAACATTGTTCCTGATCTAAAGTAGTATTATCAGAAATAAATCTTTCCATTTTACCCGGCAAAATTTTATCCCATATTTTTTCCGGTTTACCTTCAGCTTTTAATTGCTCTTTAACATCTGCTTCAGCCTGTATTAATACTTCATCAGTTAATTGTAGTCTAGAAACAAATTTTGGTACGTTCTTTAAAGTTTTTCCCAAACGAATCAACTCTTCATTATCTTTTAAAATCACTGCAATTCTAGCTTCTGTTTCAACAGCAACATATTCCGGAGAGAAATCTTTATAAGATAAAGTGGTAGCTCCCATAGAAGCCGTTTGCATTGCTAAATTTTTAGTTAAATCAGCAGCTTTATCAACTGATTGGGTTAAACCAACTAAAGCGGAAATTTTACCAGCGTGAGTATAAGCACCAACGTAAGGAGCTTCAATCCTCTCAAAAGTAGGAATTTCAATCTTCTCACCGATTACACCTGTCTGCTCTATTAATTTTTCAGCAACTGTAGTTCCGTTATCGAAATTAGCAACTAAAAATTCTTCTTTCGTTTTATGGTTAATTGCAATGTCAACAAATTGCCGTGCTAATTGTTTATAAGTATCATTCTTAGCAACGAAATCAGTTTCACAAGCTAAAATGATAGCAACCCCATACGTATTATCATCACTAATTTTAGCAATTGCAACACCTTCAGATGAGTCACGATCCGCTCTTTTAGCAGCGATCTTTTGTCCTTTTTTACGTAAGATTTCAATAGCTTTATCAAAATTTATTTCAGCTTCCACTAATGCATTCTTACAATCCATCATTCCGGCACCAGTAGTTTCTCTTAGTTTTTTTACGTCTGCAGCACTAATTTTTGACATTTTGTTTGTTTTTTAATTTTATTAATTGTGCAAGGTTAAATGAAATTTATTTTACTTCTTCAGTTTTTACTTCTTTTGCTTTGCTTTCTTCAGCAGTATCTTCCTTTTGGTTTTTTGCTTTTTCTTTGTCAGTTTTTCTTTCAGTTAAACCTTCAGAAATAGCTTCAGTAACATAAGATAAAACTTTATCAATTGACTTAGAAGCATCGTCATTTGCAGGAATTACGAAATCGATTGGTCTTGGATCAGAGTTTGTGTCAATCATTGCAAAGATTGGAATGTTTAATTTCTGTGCTTCAGCAACAGCAATGTGTTCTTTCTTTACATCAATTACAAATAAAGCTCCTGGTAAACGAGTCATGTCAGCAATAGAACCTAAGTTCTTTTCTAACTTTTCACGTTGACGGTTAATCTGTAATCTTTCTCTTTTTGATAATGCATCAAAAGAGCCATCTTGTTTCATTCTGTCGATTGCAGCCATTTTTTTAACAGCTTTACGAATAGTAATAAAGTTTGTTAACATACCCCCTGGCCATCTTTCTGTGATGTAAGGCATATTTACAGATTTAGATTTTTCAGCTACGATATCTTTAGCCTGCTTTTTAGTTGCAACAAATAAGATTTTACGTCCTGAATTTGCAATCTTTTTTAAAGCTGCTGTAGCTTCATCAATTTTAGCTGAAGTTTTATACAAATCGATAATGTGAACACCATTACGCTCTGTATAAATATATGGAGCCATATTTGGATTCCATTTTCTGGTTAAGTGACCAAAGTGTACTCCATTTTCTAATAATTCTTGAATGTTTGCCATTTTAATAAATGTGTTTACGTTCTGTTTTCGCAATAGCTCAGTAGTTTTACGTCTGAACTATTTAGATACTAAACTGTTAATAAAAATTTTAATTTTAAAAATAACAGTTCCGATAAACGATTAACGTTTAGAGAACTGGAATTTCTTACGTGCTTTCTTTTGACCGAATTTCTTACGTTCAACCATTCTGGGATCACGGGTTAATAATCCTTCTGGTTTTAATACAGTTTTATTTTCTTCGTTAATTGATACTAATGCTCTGGTAATTGCCAAACGAATCGCTTCAGCTTGACCGGTTACACCACCACCATATGCGTTAATTTTAATATCGAAAGCGTCTAAGTTTTCAGTTAACATCAATGGTTGCTTAACTTTATATTGTAAAGTTGGCGTTGTGAAATAATTATCTAATTCTCTTTTGTTGATTATGATGTTTCCTTTTCCTTCAGAAACATATATACGAGCAACAGCTGTTTTTCTTCTACCTATTTTGTGAATCGTTTCCATTATTTAAAATCGTTAAGGTTAATAGGTTTTGGTTTTTGAGCTTCTTGACCGTACTCATTACCAGCATACACATATAAATTTCTAAATAAAGTGCTACCTAATTTGTTTTTAGGTAACATTCCTTTAACTGCTTTTTCGATTAATCTCGTAGGATTCTTATCGAACATTTCTTGTGCAGTTAACGATTTTTGTCCACCCGGATAACCTGTGTGACGAATATATGTTTTATCAGTCCACTTTTTCCCGGTCAAATTGATTTTTTCAGCGTTGATAATTACAACGTTATCACCGCAATCTACATGAGGCGTGTAGTTAGGCTTGTGCTTACCTCTAATAAGTTTTGCAACTTTAGAAGCTAGACGACCTAATGACTGCCCGTCCGCATCAACTAAAACCCACCCTTTATTTACAGTTGATTTGTTAGCAGATGCCGTTTTGTAACTTAATGTGTTCATACACGATTTAGTTTTTGTTTATGAATAAATTATAGTTTCTCCTTAAAAAAGGAATGCAAATTTACAATTAATTATTTTACTGACAAATAAGAAGTTACTTTTCTTTAATATTTAAGAATGTAGTAAAACGAATTAACATGTTGTTAAGAGATTTCTGGCATACTTTTGCGACTAGATTCAAAACAACAAATGAAAACCAAAATTTTGCTCTTTATTTCTTCCTTACTATATGTTCAGTTTTCATTGAGTCAACACGTAGAAAAGAAAATATATACAACGGCTAAGACCAGTGAAAACCCAATTATAGACGGACGATTAAATGATGACGTATGGAATATTGTGGAATGGGGATCAGACTTTACTCAAAAAGACCCAACTGAAGGAGTAGTTCCGACTTTTGGAACAAAATTCAAAATTATTTATGATGAAAAATATTTATATGTAGCCATCAGAGCTTTTGATGATACTCCAGATGACATTGAAGCACGATTGACAAGACGAGACGGATTCGCTGGCGATAGAGTAAATCTTATTATTGATAGTTACCATGATAAAAGAACAGCCTTTGTATTTACAATAACTGCCGGAGGGGTGAAAGGAGAAGAAGTAGTTACACAAAATGGACAGAATTGGGATGCTAGTTGGAATCCTATTTGGTATACAAAAGCAGTATTAGATGATAAAGGATGGACTGCAGAAATGAAAATACCATTTAGCCAACTACGTTTTGGAAATGCAAAAAAACAAATTTGGGGGTTAAATATAAATAGAACCATTTTTAGAAAAAACGAACGCTCATTATGGCAACGAATTCCTAATAACGTTTCAGGATTTATTAGTGAAGCCGGAGAACTTCATGGTTTAGTTGGATTGAAACCTCAAAAGCAATTAGAAATTCAACCATTTACAATAATGTCGTATGGAACATTTCCAAAAGAAGAAGGAAATCCTTTTAGAGATGGAGAAGATTTTTCAATTAACGGAGGAATTGATGCAAAAATTGGAATTACTAATGATTTAACATTAGATGTTACTATAAATCCTGATTTTGGACAAGTAGAAGCTGATCCGGGTGCAATTGTACTGGATGGTTTTGATGATATTTTCTTTCAAGAGCAACGTCCTTTCTTTGTTGAAAACAAAAATATATTTGACTTCAGAGTTGGAGGTCCCGATAACGTGTTCTATAGTAGAAGAATAGGGAGGTCTCCACAAACAAGTGTAGATTCAGATGATGAATTTATAGATACTCCTTTAAATAGTACCATTTTAGGAGCAGCAAAATTTTCAGGAAAAACAAAAGATGGATGGTCTTTAGGAATGTTGGAAACAATAACAGCTAATGAGTATGCAAAGATTGATAGTAACGGAGATCGAAGAGAACAATTAGTAGAGCCTTTAACGAATTATTTTATTGCCAGAGGTCAAAAAGATTTTAATGAAAGAAAGTCATATATCGGGGGTATTTTTACAGCAACAAATAGAGATTTACAAGGAATCAACACACTCCATAAAGCAGCATATACCGGGGGGTTGGATTTTAGGCATGAATGGAAAAACAGAGATTACTTTATTCAAGGAAATGTATCTTTAAGTCATGTATCAGGGAGTAGAGAATCTATTCAGGCAACTCAGGAATCTATTCGTCATTTATTTCAACGTGTTGATGCTGATCATTTGGAAGTTGATACTGATAAAACCTCGTTAACAGGAACCGGAGGTAGAATTTTTGGAGGAAAAAGAGGAGGAGGAAACTGGAGATTCTTTTTAGGAAATGCCTGGAAATCTCCAGAGTTAGAATTAAATGATGTTGGTTTTTTACGCCAGACAAATCAAATATGGCAATTTGGAAATGTGGAATACTTATGGCAAAAGCCCACTAAAATATATAGGAGATCATCTGCCAGAGCAGTAGTAAGAAGCCAATATGATTTTGAAGGAAATTTTAATAGAATAGAATATGAATTAAACGGCTTTATTAATTGGGACAGCAATTGGGAAACAGATTTAAGAATAGGGTATCGACCTCGATCTATTATCAATTCTTTTTTAAGAGGAGGTCCACGCTGGCGTAATTCTGAAGAAAAATATACAAGATTCTCTGTAGGTTCAGATTCAAGTAAGAAATTTAATTTTTCTTTTGGTTTTTCAGAGAATTCTGGAGGACAAAATAGTATTGATGTTAAGAATTATGAGTTGAATTTTAATTACCAACCGTTAGATGCTTTAAGCCTTTCTTTAAGTACTAACTTTAGAGATAATGCCAATAAAACACAATACATATCTGAGGAAGATTTTAATTCAGAAGCTCGATATATTTTAGGAGAAATAGATAATAAGAATCTTTCATTTACTTTTAGAGCGGATTATAGTATCAACCCAAATTTATCAATTCAATATTATGGACAACCTTTTATAGCCAGAGGACGCTATAAGAACTTTAACTATGTGACAAATTCATTATCTGAAAATTTAAATTCGAGAGTAGTTTTTTTTAATGATAATCAAGTTGATTTCGATACGAGCGATGAGGTTTTTTTAATAGATGAGAATTTAGACGGGGTTACGGATTATGAATTCTCCAATCCTGATTTTTCGTTTGTGCAATTCCGATCTAATCTGGTAATGCGTTGGGAGTATATTCCTGGTTCAGAATTGTTCTTTGTATGGTCACAAGGAACTACAGGAAGTCAAAGTGCAGATGCATCGTTATTAAGCGGGTTAAATAATCAAATTTTTCAGGAAGAATTAGAAAATATTTTCCTGATAAAGTTTACGTATAGGTTTGTGAAGTAGTAAGGATATATTATGCTATAAGTAGTTATTTCCAATTATTTCCCAACCATACATTTCTCCAAATTCAGAAAGTAATTTGGGGTTAACGCTAATTTTGATGATTTTAGTGTACGTTTTTTGAGAACTTTTTCTTTCTTAAATCGAATTTGTCATTTTCAAAGTTTCCAATCAATCAGAACAACGACTGTTCTCAGATTTTCTTTTAATAAAGAACATTCTGAACATCTTTTTTCAAGAATACTATCTTAGATTCAAGAGTGCTACATCATTGTATTGGTCTTTATTTAAATTTCCGGACACTTTTTGTAGAATTTTACATACCAAATTATTCTCGAAAACATCTAAATTCCGTCCGATAAAATTTGGATAATGAAATTCTTTTTACTTATTTTGTGTAAAATTATCTTACTCTATTTTTTGATCTAATAAATCGAAGAATTGATTCAAACGAGGTAAGATAGTAATTTTAGTACGTCTGTTTTTCGCTTTGTTGGTTGGAGTGTCATTAGCAACTAAAGGCATAAAACTGCTTCTGCCTGCTGCAATCAAACGTTCCGGAGCAACCTTGTACTTTCCTTGTAATTCACGGACAATAGCCGTAGAGCGTTTCACACTTAAGTCCCAATTATCCTGTACAGCTTTTGTGTTTATTGGAGTATCATCGGTATGACCTTCTATCATTACATCCATTTCCGGCTGACCATTTACTACAATGGCTACTTTTTTTAATACTTCAGAAGCTTTATCTGTTATGATATAACTTCCGCTTTTAAATAATAGCTTATCGGAAATAGAAATGAATACTACCGTTTTTTCAACATTAACTTCAATATCCTGATTATCGATACCGTCTTGTAGTTCTTTTTTTAAGTGGAAAGCAACAACTAAATTTAAAGAATCTTTTTTAGAAGTTGCAGCTCTAATTTTATTAATGTATTTATCTTTCTTACTTAGTTGAATTAGCGTTTCTTTAATATTGTCATTGGCTCCTTTCGTTAATACTGTTAAGTTTTCAACTTGTTGTATAGTATTCTCTTTATCTTTTTTTAATTCTGTTACTCTGACCTCTAAATCTTTAAATCTATCCTGATATCTTTCTTTTTCTGCTAAACACTTCGTTAAATTAGTTTTAACAGCTAGTAATTCTTCCTTTGTTTGTTTATGTTTTGTTTTAAGAATCCCCATCTCCTTATTAGCACCACAGGAGATTAATAAAAAAAACACTGATAGAAATACTACTAATTTTTTCATCTTTATCTAATTAATATTAAGCAACAAATTTAAAAAAATGTTTAAATAAACAGATACATTAGTGCCATTTTATTATCGATTGATTTATTTTTGTTAAATAAAATATAAATAAATGATAATCAGATCCTATTCATTAAAATTCCTTTTTTTACTATGTATCCTTTGTTATTGCACTGTAAAAAAGGAAAAAGAATACACAAGGTTACATGGAAATGTTTTTGGAACTACTTATAACATTATTTATAAAAGCACAACAAATTATCAGAGATCAATACAACAACTTTTTGATAATTTTAATAATTCGTTATCTACATACATTCCTAATTCTTTAATTTCTAAAATTAATCAGAATGACACAACTGTGGTAATTGATACTTATTTTTCAGAAGCATTTAAAAAAGCAGAAAGATTTTATAAAGAAACCAACGGATACTTTGATCCGACAATTGGAAAGCTAATTAATGCTTACGGATTTGGTTCAGGAAAAGAAAAAAAGAACTTAACCTCCGAAGAAATTTCAGAATTAATGAATGTAACAGGTTTTGATAAAATAATAATAAAGAATAATAAAATCTTTAAACCTCCGGAAATAGAGTTTAATGTCAATGCCTTTGCAAAAGGTCAGGGAGCTGATGTAGCGGGGCGTTTTTTAGAAAGTAAAGATATTCACGATTATTTAATAGAAATAGGAGGAGAGATTAGAGCCCGGGGGGAAAGCTCCAGAGGTATCCTCTGGAAAGTTGCTATAGATGATCCCAATTCAGATGGAACAAGAAGTCAGTCGAGGTATATTGAACTTGATAATCAATCAATGGCAACTTCAGGGAATTACCGGAAGTTCAAAATAAATGCAGAAGGAAAGAAAATTGTACATACAGTAAACCCTAAAACAGGATTAGCCTGCGAAAATAATCTGCTGAGCGTATCAGTATTATTAAAGGGAGATTGTGCTGATACCGATGCTTATGCTACGGCTTTTATGGCAATGGGATTAGAAAAAACGAAGGCTTTTCTTACTGATTATCCTGAATTGAAAGTTGTTCTGATCTATGCAAATAATAAAGGAGAGGCAGAGGAGTTTAAAAATTAACAGATATTTCTGAATATTACAAAATGAATTGTCAGATTGAGCGAAGTTGATAATTGGACGTATAGCTTTCATAATTTCCGGTATTTGCATCTGCTGAAGTATCACAAATATAATCTCCGTAAATAGTGCAACCAGAATCATCAACAGTTTCTGTACATCTATCTATACTGTCAACTTGCTTTGGAAGATATCATACTTTCGTGTTTTTTGATATAAACAAAAGGAATCATAAAAGAACCTTATATGAACTATTTGGTTATTTGGTTTGTCTTTATTTTGGTCTATTCTGTTCTGTTCATTTTTCAAGATTTCCAATTTTTTCATCTATAAATTCATTTCAGTTTAATGTATGTAAAGTAAGGTCTTTACTTTCTAGCTGCAGAATATACCAATCTTTAAATTTAAACCAAAAGAAATCATCTATACTATTTGAGGATAATAATTTTTCTTTAATATTTTCAATAGCTTCGCAATTTGAAGATTTAACTTTGTTAAGTTATTATTTTAAATATAATTGGGTTTAAGAACAAACACAATATCATTATTAATCAAATATTGAAATATATCTAATAATATATCTTTTAACTCATAATAATTTATGTCATTATTTTTATCTTTAATAAAAGTTGCTAAATGATATAAACTTTCTATGCCGAAAGGGTTTAAAATTACATTGTTTTTTTCAAAAATATTGATATTCATTACGGTATAAATTTTAAAGTGTAAGAATTAGTGTCTAATAGTGAATTGAAATTTTGATGCTCAATTATTCTAAAAGCATTAGGAACAATCTTAGAGTTTGATTTCAATATTATTTTCATCTCAATTTTCATATGAATGTGTGTAGTTTGTATTATTTGAGTTTATTTTGTTCAATCCATTTTTCTAAATTCCCTATTTCACTTTCCACAAACTTTTCCCAATTTACAGTCCGTTTCATTCCTTTTTTCAAGAGCTTCTATATACCATTTTTGGTTACCAAACATAACTATACCATAGAAATAAGGAAAAGCAGCATCTTTAGACCATAATTTATTTATTGTTTTTATTATCTTCTTTAATTGTCATCTCTTTTTTCTAAATCGGGATGATTAGGTCAGCTATATACGTAAATAATCTTTTGCTTAAATAAATATTCTAAAACAGATAATATAACGAGTCTAGATTTCCGATTTTTAGAATTAGCTTCTTTAAAACCTAACATATATAGTCAAATAAATATTCATTGAATAAATTTTATTGCTTTAGGAGTTACTCCAAAAATTGAGGGGAAATTTAAATTTATTTTAGCAGGAAAGTCACTACTTGAAACAGTTCTGTAAATAACGTAATTTCCATTACCCATATTTACTTGAAAAACATTTGGTACAACCTCTATAATCTTTCTTATTTTATTTTTTGTTAAAGTGGCAAATAAATTCTGCTTTTTAAACAGGATTTGAAGTTTTAATAATTCTAACATGAGGTTGATTACCTTCTACACCTAATTTAGCAACTTATCTTACCATCTTATTTAGTCCTGCACCAATAGTAGCTTCAGTAAGTGCGTAAACGATAAAAGGATAAGTCGCTTCGGCAAAGGGGACAATAACAACTTCTAATAAAGTTTTAATAATTTCTTCAGCAAATTTTTTAGCTTCGGCAGAATCATTATTCTCTAAAAAACTTTCAATTTAATCTTTTAAATCGCTGATTTATAAATTATTTAAAACTCTATTCCTTCACTGTTTAAACCTAATTTTTGCTCTACTGTTTGAGTAGATATTAAAGGGATATACTGAGGCACCATACAAGTACCATCAGCAAAACATTCCTCCTTATCCTTCATATAAATAAAATTTAACAGGTTGATTAGAATTAACGGAATTTCCTCCTGAATTAAAATTGTTGCTACCGGAAATTGCAGGTGCAGGAGAACTTCCATTGTCGCCAATAACATATTCAGGGCAAGGGAGTTGTTTAGGCTATAGCACAGGTTCGTTTCCTCCGGCATTATCACAACTTACTTTTTTAAGTGCCACGGGGCTTCCCTGACAGCAGGAAGGTTCCGATGGAGGGTGTGTCCGTTAGCATCACCTCTGCATCCGCAGGGTAAAAAAAGATGTTTTATGTAACGGAATTTTAAGTTGATTAATTATTGTTTTTTCAGAGAGCGTAGTATTTTCTTTCAGGGAAAAAGTGAATCCAGGGTTTTGTTGTTGTATTTCTACTGATTCTTTAAAATCGTTTTGACAACTCCACAGGAATATAGAAATGCCAAAGAGTAGTATTCCTGGTTTTAAAATGTTAGTCAATTTGTTTTCTTTTTGTTTTAATGAGTTGTAGTTTTTATCTATAATTCATAACGGTCTTTATGTATGAAAAATAACAGAATAAGAATTCTGTTACTTCCAGTATTTAGAACAAAAATAGCAGGAAAGAACTAAACTTTATAGTTTGCTCTTAACTGCTATTTTTTGTATATGTAGTTATGAATTTTTATTTAGTTTTCTTTTCAAGATATTAAAAATGGGTAGAGTAATTATTATTCCAATTGCAAAAATTAGTATATTATGAGAGAGGTTTTTGAAAGTCAATAACCCCTACAAAATATAAAAATAGTCCAAATAATAATTCTGTATAAATACCTTCTTTATCTTTTTTCATTTTGATTTAACCAATAAAAAGGACTTTCGGAAATCCTATTTCTTCTGAAAGAATAGAAATTCGATTAGAAAGTACTGTTATGAGTTAAAAAAACTGATTTTCAAGTTTTCATTATAAAGTTTGCCACCTGTATAAAAAAATAGTATTTTTAGACGTCCTATTGAAATAAAATATTATAAGAATGGCAAAGTTTGGTGAAATCATTAATATAAGTAAACCTGTATTGATAGATTTTTATTTTGGCTGGGAGGATTCAGAAAATAATGCCGATACATTACGTGATGTAGTTGCAGCTTTAGGAAATAAAGCTAAAATTATAAGAATAGATATTAAGAAAAATGAAGTCCTGGCTTCTGCTTTAAAAGTAAAAGGCAATCCTACTTTCATTATCTATAAAAACGGAGAGATGATGTGGAAAAGAACAGGAGAGCAAGATGCGAGTACGCTTATACGATTAGTTCAACAATATGTTTGAATTACTTAGAAAAATACTTGGTAATGTTCAATTAGCTTCATTTATTGTCTACCACAACTAATACTAATTTATCAATACATTCGATGTGATGAATCCGGAGGAAGTAAACTGTATGAAAAACTACCTCATAAACTATAATACATAAAAATCTTGTTTGTAGAGATTTCCAAATTAAAGAAAGGCAATTCAGTCTCTCTGAAAATACTCATTAGAAAATTGGCTATTGTTTTTTTGAGCGTTAACTTTGGAATCTGTAAATATTGAGAGTATAAGTACTCCGATAAAAAATAGCTTTTCATTTGATTAATGAAACTGAATATAAAATTTTATGAATGGATTTGTTATTAAAAATTCCTGAAAATCAATTATTTAGAAATAGTATAGTCATTTCCGGTTCTAAAAGTGAATCAAACCGATTACTAAT
The DNA here is from genome assembly GCA_963666645.2 of uncultured Tenacibaculum sp. GTDB lineage: Bacteria > Bacteroidota > Bacteroidia > Flavobacteriales > Flavobacteriaceae > Polaribacter. Next base: position 142,529 of record CAXXDB010000003.1, read on the forward strand.
CTTACAGCAATTATATCCGGAATTAACTATTGAAAATTTATCTGAATCGGATGATTCTTTACATATGCAACACGCATTAAAAAGCAATAACAAAATTGCTGATACAGGTCATGCCGGAACTGCAATGCGATTTCTGACTGCATTTTTTGCTTCGCAGGAAGGAATCACTAAAATATTAAAAGGATCTGAACAAATTCATAACCGACCTATAAAAATATTAGTAGATTCATTAAAGAGTTTAGGAGCAGAAATTGAATATCTTGAAAAAGAAGGATATCCGCCATTAAAAATTAAAGGAAAAAAATTAACACAAAATAAAGTCTCTATACAAGGAAATGTAAGTAGTCAATACATTTCTGCGTTACTTCTTATTGCTCCGGATTTACCTAACGGATTAGAATTGGAATTGACAGGAAAAATAACTTCAATTCCATATGTTAATATGACCATGAGCTTATTAAATCAATTAGGAATTGAAACCAGTTTTAAAGAAAATATAATTAATGTATTTCCGAAAAATAATATTAAACCTAAAAAAATAATTGTGGAAGCTGACTGGAGTTCAGCATCTTATTTTTATTCATTGGTTGCATTAAGTAAAATAGGAACAGAAATAGAATTATCATCATATAAGGAAAAAAGTTTACAGGGAGATAGTTGTTTAGCAACTATTTATAGACACTTTGGAATTACTACAACTTTTAATAAGGATATAATTACATTGAAAAAAGAAAAAAAAACAAGTACTGAAATTTTGAAGCTAAACTTAATAAAAGCTCCGGACATAGCTCAAACAATAGTGGTTACTTGCTTTGCTTCAGGAATTCCCTGTGATTTAAAAGGATTACATACCTTAAAAATAAAGGAAACAGACAGATTAGAAGCATTAAAAAAAGAAATCACAAAATTAGGAGGAAACATAGCAATAACCAATGAGAAATTATATTTAAAAGCCTCACAAAATATTAAAGAAAATAAAGCTGTTGAAACATATAACGATCACCGAATGGCAATGGCTTTTGCTCCTTTAGCATTAAAAGTTCCAATTCGTATTTTAGATGCCAAAGTAGTAACCAAATCATACAGAAACTTTTGGTCTGATTTTAGAAAAACAGGAATACAACAGGAAGTCCTAAAATAAAAAAACAAACGCTTGACAGACCCTATATTGAAATTGTATATTTGTCCGCATTAATAAATATTCTATAATGAAACTATCTCAATTTAATTTTTATTTACCTCATGAACTATTAGCGGAATACCCTTCGGAACACAGAGATGAAGCTCGTTTAATGGTATTAAATCGTAAAGAACAAGCAATTGAACATAAATTATTTAAAGATTTAATAAATTATTTTGATGAAGGAGATGTGATGATGCTGAATAATACAAAAGTCTTTCCGGCTCGTATGCTTGGTCATAAAGAAAAGACAGGTGCCAGAATCGAAGTCTTTTTATTACGAGAGTTAAATGCAGAGAATAGATTATGGGATGTTTTAGTAGACCCTGCTCGTAAAATTCGTATTGGAAATAAATTATTTTTCGGAGAAGATGAAAGTTTAGTTGCAGAAGTAATTGATAACACTACTTCCAGAGGCAGAACTTTACGTTTCTTTTTTGATGGAACGTATGAAGAATTCCGTAAGAAATTAATTGAGTTAGGAAAAACACCACTACCAAAGTACATAAAAAGAGAAGCTACCCCTGAGGATAAAGAGCGATATCAAACAATCTTTGCAAAGCATGAAGGAGCAGTAGCTGCACCAACTGCAGGATTACATTTCTCCAAACATTTAATGAAACGCTTAGAAATTAAAGGAGTAAACTTTTCCGAAATGACCTTACATGTAGGCTTAGGTACATTTAACCCCGTAGAAGTAGAAGACTTGTCAAAACATAAAATGGATTCAGAACAAATCATTATTCCTCAGGAAGCTTGTGACCTTGTTAATTCAGCAATAAAAAAGAAAAAAAAGATTTGTGCCGTTGGAACAACAGTGATGAGGACGGTAGAATCTTCGGTTTCTGCTAACCAAAAATTAAATATATATAAAGGGTGGACAAATAAATTTATTTTTCCTCCTTACAATTTTAATATTGCAAATTGTATGGTAACCAATTTCCACATACCTAAATCTACATTGTTAATGATGGCTGCAGCATTTGCCGGATACAAATTTTTAATGCACGCATATCAGGAAGCTATTAAAGAAAAATATAAGTTTTATTCGTATGGTGATGCGATGCTAATCTTATAAATGAACTGTTTAGTAAAAAAATTAAAAACCTTACTGATTATTTTATGTGAGGTTTTTTCGTATTTTTGATTTTGATGAAACCTCAAAAGAAAGACATCCGTGCTTTAACCAGAGAGCAATTAAGAGATTTCTTTGTTGCCAGCGGAAACAAAGCATTCAGAGGAAACCAAGTATATGAATGGCTATGGAGTAAATCAATACATTCTTTTGAGGATATGACGAATATATCTAAGGTTGTTCGTAAAATGTTAAATCAGCATTTTGTGATTAATCATATTGAGACAGATACAATACAACGTAGTAGTGATGGTACAATTAAAAGTGCAATTAAATTACATGATGGTTTAATTGTAGAGTCAGTATTAATTCCTGCTAAAAAAAGAACAACAGCTTGCGTGTCCTGTCAGTCAGGTTGTAGTTTAGACTGTAAATTTTGTGCAACAGCACGATTAAAAAAAATGCGAAATTTGAATGCTGATGAGATTTACGATCAGGTAGTTACCATAGATAAACAAAGTAGATTATATTATAATCATAAACTTTCTAATATTGTTTTTATGGGAATGGGTGAGCCTTTAATGAATTATAACAATGTTACTAAAGCAATTGATAAAATAACATCTTCTGAAGGATTGGGAATGTCTGCTAAAAGAATCACACTGTCTACATCCGGAGTACCCAAGATGATAAAAAAAATGGCAGACGATGGAGTGAAATTCAATTTAGCAGTATCATTACACTCGGCTATCGATGAGGTGCGAACTTCAATAATGCCGTTTAATACTACATTTCCGTTAAAAGATTTAAGAGAAGCATTAGAATATTGGTATGCTAAAACTAAACGAAAAATTACCTATGAATATGTTGTTTGGAAAGGAATTAATGATCGAAAGGAAGATGTAGATGCTCTAATAAAGTTTTGTAAACATATTCCTTCTAAAATAAATTTAATTGAATCCAATCCAATCGATGGCGGGGAATTTCAGCAAGCTTCTCAGTCAGCATTAAATAATTATATTTCTAATTTAGAAATGAATGATATAGTAGTGAATATCCGTAAATCCAGAGGGAAAGATATAAACGCTGCCTGTGGTCAGTTAGCTAACAATAAATCATAAGGCAATGCATCATTAATTATTTTAACAATATATTCATTGCATTAACAGCATACAATTTTAAAAATACTAAGCCACACCTGACTTTACAGTTACCCGGAGTTCATATTAATTAAATGAAAATTCTGAAAAGGATTTTTTATCATTTTAACTCCTAATTCCTGTTCTCTGAATATGCCTATTAAATACTCAAGTCAATAAGATAAATACCTTGTACACCTCACCTAAATTATTTTATTATATTGTTTATCCGCTGATGTGCTAACTGATTTAACTCTAAGTACAACACATTTATCTCTTACATACTTAAAAATATAGTACTTTAGTAATATATTTTAGTTATAAATTCAGGTTAAGTATATTAAAAATATGTTTTAAAAGTTTTCTTTTATTACCTGAAGATTCCTCACTTTAACGTAAATGAAATTTTCAAATTTATTTGGTTTTAACCCTTATAATCCGGAAAGATTTTCTTTTTTGAAGTATTATCAAAAAGGCTTACAGTATACATTTGGACAAAGACTCCCTCATTAAGATAAATTCGCATCAAACAGCCCAACAGAAAAGTCATCTTTTTCTAAAATAAACTCGTAAATAGTATAATACAGTAGTAATCAGATTGAAACAATCCTCTCTTATAATAGTTTATTTTATTTCCGGTTGTATTAGTTTATAAAAAAGAGATTAAATTACTCTGCTTAATTTTTCATATAATAATTTTTTAAGATCTAAATAACTCATTATTTCTTCTTTAAGCTCATGATAATTCCTATTTAGTATAGTATCATTGTCTGCCTGTATCTTGTTTGTGACTTCTTTTCCTTGTTCCACAATCGTGCTTAGTTTTCTTTCTATTAGAACTCTGCGAAGGTTTAATATGGCATCTGTTATTAATTTGGGTAGTATTTTTATAGTTTCAGTAACAAAAATCTCTTTTCGCTTCCAATCGCTTAATTTATATTTTTCATCATCCATTAAAATATTGCTAGCTATACTGGAAATTGTTGGATTTTCATTAGATATAAGTTTGTCTAATGAAATTTTTTCATCCTGATTGAGTTGATGTATTATCTCATAATAAACAACTCTAAAAGCATCATTAGTGAATTCTATTTCATCCTCTTGTAAATTCAAATAAAGTTCATTAGATACCTTATTTATATATTCTTCTTTTTCTAACACCAATCTGCCATATTTATCCTGAATGTGTACCCAGTTTATAAATTCAACTTCTTCATTTCCATATAACAATAAAATTCTAATAATTTCTTTTTCCAAAAGTACCAAACTATCTGTTTTAGATCTGAGAACAGATTCTTTTACAGGTTGTAATTGTGGTTGTGATTTTTGTTGCTGTTTCTCTTTATTGTTTTTATTAATTAATTGTGCCAATTCGCTAAACAATACCCTTTCAGAAATATCCATAATACGTGCACATTCTTGCACATATACCTCTCTTTGAATTCCATCCGGAATTTTAGAAATACTAGTTATTATATCTCGTATGAGTCCTGCTTTTTTTATTGGATCCTGTTGTGCATCTCCTAACAACAGGGATACTTTAAAATTGATAAAATCCCGGGCATTCCCGGTCAAATATGCTTTCAATTCTGCATCTGAGTGTCCTTTCGCAAAACTATCCGGATCTTCCTTTTCGGGAAACGCTACCACTTTTACATTCATTCCTTGCTCAAGAATTAGATCAATTCCTCTTAAAGAGGCTCTTATTCCTGCAGGATCACCATCAAAAAGCACAGTTATATTATTGGTTAAGCGATATACTAGCCTAATTTGCTCTGACGTTAATGCAGTTCCTGAAGAAGCAACAACATTTTTTATTCCTGATTGATGAAAAGAAATTACATCAGTATATCCTTCAACTAAATAGCAGTTATCTTGTTTAGCAATCTCTTTTTTGGCCTGATAAATTCCATAAAGAATTTTACTCTTATGATAAATTTCACTTTCAGGTGAGTTCAGATATTTAGAGGCTTTTTTGTCGTTTGTAAGAATTCGTCCTCCAAATCCTAATATTCTTCCGGACATACTATGAATAGGAAACATTACTCTTCCTTTAAACCGGTCGAACATTTTATCTTTTTCCATACTTTCTTTGATAATGGTTAATCCTGTTGATTTTAAATATTTAACATCAAAACCTTTATCTAAAGCTGTTTTTGTAAAATTATCCCATTCGTTTTTACAATACCCAAGATCAAATTTTTTTATGATATCTTCTCTAAAGCCCCGTTCTTTGAAGTATGATAAGCCTATTGCTCTTCCTCTTTGTGTATTAAATAATACCTGATGAAAGTAATCCTTTGCAAATTTAGATACTAAAAACATACTTTCCCGTTCATTGATTAGTTTTCTTTGCTCATCTGATTGTTCAGTTTCTTCTATTTCAATATTGTATTTTTTTGCTAACCAACGTATTGCTTCCGGATATGAAAAATGTTCATGTTCCATTAGGAATGAAATTACATTACCTCCTTTTCCTGTACTAAAATCTTTCCAGATTTGTTTTACCGGAGATACCATAAATGACGGTGTTTTTTCATCAGTAAAAGGGCTGAATCCTTTAAAATTACTCCCTGCTTTTTTTAATTGTACAAACTCTCCTATTACCTGCTCTACCAGAGCAATCTCAAAAACCTGATCTATGGTTCGTCTTGTAATCATAAGCTAAAGATAAATAAACCGCACAAAATTAATTTTGCACGGTTTATTATAAAAATTTTATGTATGTATTTTTAAGATACTGCTTTTAATTTTTGTAATGCTTTCTTTGTAAGTTTTTCTTCAGCATATTCTTTTGTTACTACAAATTCTTTTATTTCAGACCCTGGTAATTCAAACATTGCATCTATTAGAATTGCTTCACATAAAGAACGCAGTCCTCTGGCACCCAATTTATACTCTACGGCCATATCCACAATATATTGTAAAGTTTCTTCGGTTATAGAAAAATCTACTTCATCCATGGCAAAAAGTTTTGTATATTGATTTATAATCGAATTTTTAGGCTCTGTTAAAATTGCTCGTAACGTTTCCGCATCTAATGGGTTCATATAATTTAGTGCAGGTAAACGACCAATGATTTCCGGGATTAATCCGAAAGATTTTAAATCAGAAGGAATAATATATTGTAATAAATTATTTTCATCGATTTTATCCTCATCGATTGATGCACTATACCCTACAGCTTGCATGTTTAAACGTTTGCTAATAATCCTGTCAATCCCGGAGAACGCCCCTCCTGCAACAAATAAGATATCTTTTGTGTTTATTTGAATAAACTTTTGTTCCGGGTGTTTTCTCCCTCCTTTAGGTGCTACATTTACAATGTCTCCTTCTAATAATTTTAATAACGCCTGTTGAACACCTTCTCCTGAAACATCTCTGGTGATTGAAGGGTTATCCCTCTTTCGAGCTATTTTATCAATTTCATCTATAAAAACAATTCCTCTTTCTGATTTCTCTACATCATAGTCAGCTACTTGTAACAATCTACTTAAAATACTTTCTACATCTTCTCCTACATAACCTGCTTGTGTTAATACTGTAGCATCTACAATAGAAAATGGTACATTTAGCATTTTCGCTATTGTTTGGGCGATTAAGGTTTTTCCGGTACCTGTTTCACCTACTAAAATAATATTTGATTTTTCTATTTCTACATTATCTTCTGGTGTTTTGGTTTGTAATAATCTTTTATAATGATTATATACCGCTACAGACATTGCCTTTTTTGTTCGCTCTTGTCCTACGATATACTCATCTAAAAAAGATTTGATTTCTCTTGGTTTTTTCAAAATTAAATCGTCGGAGAGACTTGTTGTTTTTCCTTCAGCTATTTCCTCTTCTATAATACCATGTGCCTGTTCTATACATTTATCACAGATATGGGCATCCATTCCTGCGATTAATAAATCTGTTTCTGCCTTTTTGCGTCCGCAAAACGAACACTCTAAATTTTGATCCTGTGACATTTATATGTTACGTTTACACGTTAGTTCTATTTTCTGCTAAGAATTTCATCAATCATTCCGTATTCTTTAGCTTCGTCAGCTTTCATCCAGTAATCACGATCTGAATCTTCATGTACTTTTTCATATGTTTGATTAGAGTGTTTAGAGATAATCTTATACAATTCTGTTTTTAACTTTCCAATTTCTTTTACAACAATTTCCATATCAGAAGATTGTCCTTGTGTACCTCCTAATGGTTGGTGAATCATAATTCTGGAATGGGGTAATGCTGAACGTTTTCCTTTTTTACCTGCACACATTAATATTGCTCCCATAGAAGCTGCCATACCTGTGCAAATAGTAGCTATATTTGGTTTTATAAATTGCATGGTATCATAAATTCCTAACCCTGCGTAAACACTTCCTCCCGGTGAGTTAATATAAATGGAAATATCTTTATTTGAATCTACACTTTCTAAAAATAACAATTGTGCCTGAATTACATTAGCTATCTGATCATTGATTCCTGTTCCTAAAAAGATAATTCTGTCCATCATTAAGCGTGAAAAAACATCCATCTGTGCAACATTTAATTGACGCTCTTCAATGATATATGGAGTTAAACTGCTTGTAATTTTATTATAATATGTACTGCTAATTCCATGATGTCTGGTAGCATATTTCTCAAATTCTTTCCCGTAATTCATTATTATTGATAATTGTTTTTAAATTTACAGAGGTCAAAGATACGAAGATTTTTTTGTTTAAAAGCTCCTTATTATTGACGATTCACAGGAAATGTATTAAGTTTTTTCAAATAGTGTGTAGATAAAACATTCTTAAATAGAGGAGGTAAAGTTTTAGAATTTTGTAACGTTTTCATCTTAATGGTATAATAAAAAAAGAGTTTTTAGTCTCTAATAAACCTTTTTCACTAAAAGTACAGAGTGATTTTTTTGATGTAAGAATAATTATTTTTTTCTGTTTACTTTTTTTATGTATTTTTCTAAAGCCATGGTCATAGAAGGTGTTTCAGGTGTTGGAGCAGCAATATCCACTCTAAGTCCTCTTTCCTTTACTGCTTTAATTGTAGAATTACCAAAAACAGCTATTCTAGTATCATTTTGTTTAAACTCCGGGAAGTTTTTAAACAAACTATCAATTCCGGATGGGCTAAAAAATACCAGCATATCATAGAAAACATTTTTTAAGTCAGATAAATCACTTACTACGGTTCTATATAGTTCTGCTCTTTTCCAATTTATTTCTAATTTGTCTAACTCTTTAGGAATAGAAGGTTTCAATTTATCTGAGCAAGGGAGTAAAAAAAATTCATCTTTGTGTTTTTTAATCAACTTACTTAATTCAGGAAAAGTTCTGATGCCTACATAAATTTTACGTTTACGATATACAACATATTTCTGAAGATAGTAGCCTACCGCCTCAGATTGGCAAAAATACTTCATATTACCGGGTACAATGAAACGCATTTCTTCAGCAACTCTAAAGAAGTAATCTACAGCATTTCTGCTGGTTAATATGATTGCTGTGAAGTTGTTCAAATCAATTTTTTGCAAACGAATTTCTTTAACAGGAATCTCTTCTACATGAATAAATGAACGAAAATCAACTTTTACTTTTTGCTTATCGGCTAAATCAAAATAGGGTGAGGTTTCTGTTTTTGGTACTGGTTGTGATACTAAAATTGTTTTCACTTTCATAAAACTCTCTCTTTAATTCTTTGTTGCTTTATAAATAATTAGCAAAGGAGCTAATTCGAAAGTGCAAAAGTACAAAATAAAATAGAAGAAATTATTAAAAATCAAGTTTTTGTTATTTTTTATAATTAGGAATAATCTAAAAATCAATAACAAAAAAGCATAAATGATTAAAATTTTAATATTTGAATATCCATATTGGTATAAAATCAATATGGGAAATAACCATAAATTTATAGCATAAAAATAACCTGATTTCGAAAAAATAAAGTATCTGGTTCTTTCTTCAATATCTAATGTTTGTATAATTATCTTTGAGAGTAGGTATCTGACAATAATAAATATAAGTAAATAAAAAAATATAGACAAATAGGTGTTAGTATATAAACTTTCATAATCAGATAAAATAAAATGTACTGTCAGAGAAAAAATAATGAGGCTAAAGGAAAACAGAAAGATATGGAATATTGAAAAAACAGATGGTTTTTTATCACATCTTTCTTCAATAAAACCTTGAGAAAAAAGAGCTATTGAATATCCTAATAATAGTTGAGGGTTACAGATTTTCATGAACGCAATGAGCAACAGTGCAATTATAAAAACTAATGTAACCCAATCACCGGAAACAAAATTTCTTTCAATAATTTCCATAAAGATTTCAGAAAATTAATTAACGCAAAATTAGTAATAATTTAGTTTATCTTTGTTCAAGTTTTTAATGAAATAAAGAATTAATGCCTGATAAGCTGGTTATAATCCCTACTTACAATGAAAAAGAAAATATCGAAGATATCATAAGAGCTATTTTTAATCAGGAAAAAGTTTTTGATATTTTAGTAGTAGATGACAATTCCCCTGATGGTACTTCAGCAATAGTTGAAAGCTTACAAGTCGAATTTCCAAATCATTTATACTTAGAAAAAAGACAAGGGAAAAATGGCTTAGGAAAAGCATACATTCATGGTTTTAAATGGGCATTAAACAAAAAGTACGATTATATTATTGAAATGGATGCAGATTTTTCTCATAACCCTGATGATTTAATTAAATTATACAATGCCTGTGCTGTAGAAAAAAATGAGGTTTCTGTTGGTTCAAGATACTCTGCAGGAGTTAATGTTGTAAATTGGTCAATGAAAAGAGTTTTATTATCTTATTTTGCATCGAAATACGTTCGTTTTATTACAGGAATACCTGTTCACGATACTACCGCCGGATTTGTATGCTGGACAAGGAAAGTGTTGAAAACGATTAAACTTGATAAAATTAAGTTTACAGGATATGCCTTTCAAATTGAAATGAAATATAAAGCCTGGAAGCACGGATTTAAAATTAATGAAGTATCCATCATCTTTACAGACAGAACTTCAGGAGAGTCAAAAATGAACGGAGGAATAATATCTGAAGCTCTTTTTGGCGTAATTAAAATGAGATTAGAAGGATTACCTAAATAATTATGAAAAAATCATACTTAATACAAAATGCAAAAATTGTTAATGAAAACAGTGTTTTTCCGGGAAATGTATTAGTAAAAGGAGAGTTCATTGCTTCAATAGCTAAAGAAATTAAGCCTTCCGGAAAAGAGATAACTATCGATGCTAAAGGGAAATATTTAATTCCGGGGATGATAGATGATCAGGTTCATTTTCGTGAACCGGGATTAACCCATAAAGGTAATATTACTACAGAAAGTAAAGCTGCCACAGCAGGAGGGATTACTTCATTTATTGAAATGCCCAATACTGTTCCACAAGCAACAACTCAGGAATTATTGGAAGAAAAGTTTGAAATTGCCCGTAAAAATTCATACACAAACTACTCATTTATGTTTGGCGGAACGAATGATAACTTAGAAGAATTATTAAAAACAAACCCTAAAAATGTAGCTGGAATTAAATTATTTTTAGGATCATCTACCGGAAATATGCTGGTTGATAATGAGGAAGTATTAGAGAAAATATTTTCTTCAACCGATATGGTAATTTCCGTACACTGTGAGAATGAAGAAATCATTCGAAAAAATATCGCAAAAATTAAAGAAGAATACGGAGATAATATTCCTGTAAAATATCATCCAATAATACGAAATGAAGAAGCCTGTTACTTATCATCTTCAAGAGCAATTCAGCTAGCAAAAAAAACCGGAGCCCGATTGCATGTACTTCACCTTTCCACTGCTAAAGAAACTGATTTGTTTAGAAATGACGTTCCTTTAGAAGAAAAGAAAATTACTGCTGAAGTTTGTATTCATCATTTATGGTTTACAGATGTTGATTATGATAGAAAAGGAACTCATATTAAATGGAATCCTGCAATAAAGACACAAAAAGACAAAGAGGCTTTATGGAAAGCATTGTTAGATAATCATATTGATGTTATTGCTACTGATCATGCACCGCATACTTTAGAGGAAAAAGCGAATATATATACAAAGTCTCCAAGTGGAGGACCACTCGTACAACATGCTATACCAGTCATCTTTGAAAAGATTAGGGAAGGAGTGATATCCGTGGAGAAAGCTGTGGAGAAAATGTGTCATAATCCTGCAAAACTTTTTCAAGTTGAGAAAAGAGGCTTTATCAAAGAGGGATATTATGCCGATTTAGTTTTAGTAGATACCAATAGTCCCTGGATGGTATCTAAAAAAAATATATTATATAAATGTGGTTGGTCTCCGTTTGAAGGAACAACATTTTCATCAAAAATTACGCATACATTTGTAAATGGGAATTTAATGTATGATAATGGTATTTTTAATGAAGAAATAAAAGGGAAGCGATTATTGTTTAATAGATAAATGAGATTTTTAAAGTTTTTTTTATATGTTTTTTTATGTATCTCCTGTACAGGAAATACTATTTATGAAAAGCCTGAAGATTTGATAACTAAGGATACAATGATTCTTCTATTAACGGATATGCATATAGCTTCTGCTTCAAAATATACCAAAAATAAAGTTAATGAAAAAGGAATTAATTATATGTCTTTGGTCTATCAAAAGTACAAAATAGATAGTATTCGATTTGAAAGGAGTAATGTTTATTATATCTCAAAAATAGATGAATACGACAAACTATTAAATAGGGTAAAAACCAAATTAAAGAAAATTAGTAAAAAGATTCAAAGGGAGATAAATAAATCAGACTCCTTAGAGAAAAAAAAAGAAAGCAGGAAAGCTTTATAGGTTCTGCGACACTATCCCAAAAAATGTGTAACCAAAAAACATAGAAAGGCTACTTTTTAGGGCTGCCCTCCTTTTTTCAGATTTATCTTTTCTGAATGTACTTATCCTAAAAGACTCAAACAATATCAAATCACTTTTCATAAAACTCATTGTTATAAAACATTTTTTCTCGCTTAAATCCAATTGCGTTCATATAAATCTTTTCAAATTCCTTTATTCGAGATTTTAATTTTGACTCTATATTTTTTTCATATCAGTTGCTCAAATTATTTGATTCAACCGATCTTTGAAGATAAACACTATCCAACCATCAAATCCCTTGAACTCCGCAATTAGTTTTACCGATTTCAGTATATGTCAAGATTATTCGGTTTTGCTGTACTAAAATTCATTCCAATACAAGCAATCATTTTTTCAAATTTTTACCCTACATATATCTAAAACTGTATGTCGAATTATTAAGGTAAATATATTCTATTTGATAACTTGAAAATGATTGTTCTTAAAAACGCTTTTATATATCGGCAAAATTATAGAATCTATGAAATAAAACACAATTTATAAAGGAATAAATATTCACTATGTTATTACTTTATTTTCCGGCACTCAAAGCGTATCTTTGTAACTTTGAATTAATACAAACAAAATGAGCTTTAAAAAGCAGGATATCTACAACGCATTAGAAACTATAACAACTTCTGGTAAAGGAAAAAATTTAGTTGAAAAAAAAAGCATAAAAAACATAGTCATGTTTGATAATGAGGTAATTGTAGATATTGTAATAGGAAATCCATCGTTACAAGCTAAAAAGAAAGTAGAAGTTGAAATTATAAAAACCATTCATCAGCGGGTAGATCAAAATCTTGATGTAAAAGTAAATGTAGAAATAAAACCCGGAGAAACTGTAAATCAAATTAAAGGAAAAGAGATTCCAAATATTAAAAATATTATTGCTGTTGCTTCAGGAAAAGGAGGCGTAGGAAAATCTACAATAACAGCCAACGTTGCTGTTTCATTAGCAAAAATGGGGTTTCATATAGGTCTTTTAGATGCTGATGTTTATGGACCATCACAGCACATTATGTTTGATGTAGAAAAAGAACGACCGGTATCCGTTAAAGTTGATAATCGCTCAAAAATGAAACCTGTTGAAAATTATGGAGTAAAATTATTATCATTAGGATTCTTCACAAGCCCTGGTCAAGCCGTAATTTGGAGAGGTCCTATGGCTTCTAAAGCTTTAAATCAATTAATTTTTGATGCCGATTGGGGAGAATTGGATTTTCTGTTAATAGACTTACCTCCCGGGACGGGAGATGTTCATTTATCCATTGTTCAAGCATTACCAATTACAGGAGCTGTTATAGTAAGTACTCCACAAAGTATAGCCCTTTCAGATGCTAAAAAAGGAGTTGCAATGTTCCGGCAGGAAATGATTAACGTTCCTGTTTTAGGTATTATAGAGAATATGGCATATTTTACGCCTGTAGAATTACCGGAAAATAAATATTATATCTTTGGTCAAAATGGTGCTAAAAATTTATCAAAAACATTAGAAATCAAATTTTTAGGAGAAATTCCGATAGTACAAAGTATTAGAGAATCTGGAGATGCGGGTCACCCGGCAGCATTACAAAATGGTACAAAATTAGAAAAGTCATTTAAAGAAATCACTCAGGAAATAGTATCCCAGTTATTAAAAAGAAATGCTAACTTGCCCCCAACAGAAGTTGTTCGTATTACAACAATGAGTGGTTGCAGTACAAAATAGAATACTATGTCAGTCAAAGAAATACAAAATAATGTTGAAAAAGCTTTAGAAGAAATTCGTCCGTTTTTACTTAGTGATGGAGGAAACATAAAGCTTTTATCCATAGAAGATAACATTGTAAAAGTACAATTAGAAGGAACTTGTAGTGGTTGTTCTGTGAATCAAATGACACTAAAAAACGGTGTAGAAGCTACTATTAAAAAACATGCACCACAAATTCAGAAAGTCATTAATATTACTTAAGAAAAACTTTTACATTCAGACGATTAGAATTGATATATTAATCCTAGGTGCCGGATCAACAGGGTTGTTTACTGTTTTTGAAGCAGGCTTATTAAAATTACGTTGTCATTTAATTGATGTATTGCCACAGCCTGAATCAATGTTCAGAAATCTATCCTAAAAAACCAATTTATGATATCCCGGCATACCCGGAAATTCTGGCAGGAAACCTTACAGATAAATTGATGGAACAAATTAAACAGTTTAAATCAGGATTTACTTTAGGAGAACGTGCCGATTTTATAGATAAACAAGATGACGGAACATTTATTGTAACGACTAATAAAGGAACAAAACATCAGGCATCTGTACCATTGCAGACGGATTAGGAAGTTTTGAGCCTAGAAAAGCCTCTAATTGCTAATATTACTGATTATGAAGGCAAAGGAATTGAATATATGATTAAAGATCCTGAAAGATATCGTAGTTGCCGGAGGAGGAGATTCAGCTTTAGACTGGTCTATCTTTTTAACAGATTTCGCCAAATCAGTAACACTTCTTCATAGAAGAAATGAGTTCAGAGGTGCTTTAGATTCTGCAGATAAGGTTCAGGAACTAAAAAATGAAGGGAAAATTAACTTGGTAACTCCTGCTGAAATTAAAGCAATTACAGGAAATACTAAAGCAGAAAGTGTTGAGGTGCATAAAAAAATGAACCTCCTTTTATTATCAACACCGATTACATCATTCCTTTATTTGGATTAATTAATTGAAAAATTAACCTGCATTTTATTTTCACTATAAATATCCGGCTGTTTTCTAGTTTATTTTCCTTTACCTTTTGCAATAAATAAATTCCTAATATTAATTGAAATCAGGTTATAAATAGCTTTTTATTTCATTAATTCAGCCCAATTTTTATCAGCCTTTTTACGTAACTCTTCAGGATTTTCCTTTAACCATAATTTAAGTGTATTGATACCCCAGGAATTATAAAACAGATATAATTTGTTATCTCTAATTTCAAAAGTTTTAGGATTTACTCCCACTATTTCTCCTTCGAGACCAATCGCATATGCACAATATCCTCCATACTGAGGAACATATTTTTCAGGATTCCTTTTAAATATTTTTAAATTATTTTCATTGATAAAATGAAAAATAACTCCGTCATATGTGGTAGAAAACTTTTTAATACCCTTTTGTGCTTTATTAGAAAAATAAGATACAACATCGTATCCGTGTACAACGACGTTTTTTTTAAGGTTATATTTTTTTTGAGAACAAGCTAAAACAGAAAAAGCTAATAATACTAGTGTAAATAAATATTTCATAAATTCAAAGTTTACCCAATAGTCGAAGAAATTTAGTATCCCTTACAAAATCATTAAATTGCAACCTCGAATATCTGAATTGTCGAAACGTCCTATAACTTCAAAATGAGCATAATCAATTACTCTTCCCAAATCTTGAGTAGCAATAAAAGAGCAGGAATTATAATTAGCTAAATCTATAATATTTATACCTCCGGTTTTTTTAGTACCTAAAATATTTAAAGGATCTTCAGTTTCTCTCGTTATAATTTTCATCCAGGGAGGGCATTTAAAAACTCCGTTTCCTTTAGAATATGCCTGACTTAATAGTTCCGTCATACCATATTCAGAATGAATTTTTTCTACTCCGAACCCTTTTGATAATAATTGATGTAACTCAGATTTAATCAATTCTTTTCTTCTTCCTTTCATACCTCCGGTTTCCATCACAATCGTGTTTTTTAAATTAAACTGATCTCTTTCAATTAAATCTAACAACGCAAAGGAAACACCGATTAACAGCACTTTTTTTCCCTCTCTGTCGAGTCTTGTTAACTTCTCAGAAAGATTATCAAGATTATGAAGGTAAAATCCACTTTCAGATTGTTTGGATTGCTTAATTAAATCATCAACCATAAAAATTAACGAAGAACCTTTTCTTTCAAGATAATCAGGAAGTAAAGCCAGAATAACATAGTCTTGTATATTCCCATAAAAGAATTCAAAGCCTTTTGAATAGCTCTTTTTATACCAGGAAACATCAGTTACATAATGCTTACTAGTGATACTTTCCGTGCTACCAGAGCTAATGAAAACTTCCTGAATAGTATTCGGATTACTAACAACTTTATGTGATTTAAAAAATTGAATAGGTAAAAAAGGAATTTCCTGAATTCTTTTTACGTTGTCAGGGTGAATATATAATAAGTTGCAAAATGAACGATAAATAGAGTTACGCTCAAATTGATGCTTAAAGACCTGTAATGATTTCTCTTTAAATTGCTTATCCGATGTTATGGTAAAAATAGAATTTTGCATAATTAAAAACAAAAATAATAGGAATATGCGTAAATCCTAATACTAAAAATTTAATTCCATGCTCAAATTACCCGTTATATGAAAACTACCGAATCAGATTCAGACTCGTTATCAGTCTAAATATAAGTTACACAACATTTCATAAACTACTCTGTCACGTACACCAATAGTACTCTAAAAGTATCATGAAAAGCACATCATAAATAAAAATCATTTTAATCCTGTCAATCTCTATTTTCAAGACAAATCTCTTTTTGATTATCAAACAAAAAAGTTTTTTAGCAATGATAAGGAATCTATAGGGAAATATAATATGGTTACAAAATGATTGTATTTAAGGATGTTTCCCTCCTGTTACTACAACTTCGTATGAGAAACTTTAAGTGCCTAAACTATCTTCAAAAACTTTCTTTAAAAGTTTTAGTAGTTAAAATCCTGTAACAAGGGTTTCAGAGATTACAAAAAAATATGAGAGAAGGTTTAAATCAACTCTCATAAAGTACAGAAGGCGGGAGTTGAACCCGCACGAGCATTACTGCCCATTGGATTTTAAGTCCAACGTGTCTACCAATTCCACCACTTCTGCATATAATCTACGTACAAAAAAACCAGAGCGAAAGACGGGAGTTGAACCCGCGACCTCCACCTTGGCAAGGTGATGCTCTGCCTCTGAGCTACTTTCGCGTACTCTTTTTCTATGAGCATTTATATTATTGCGGACGCAAATATACAACCGTTTTTTAACGCACCAAATAAAAATGTGCTTTTTTACGAAATAGTTTTTAATATAAACTAAAAAATATGGTAATTATATTATTATAGAATATCTTTACAAAAATTTTGAAATGAGCAGGATGGGATTAGTTTTGATTGCAGATAAGACGATGCTAAAAACAATTTTTTTAGATTTTAAACAACTTACTAAAACAGGACTTTCAGTTAGTATCGTTTTTACTTCAATTGCAGGATACTTATTAGGAGTTGAAACAATTAATTATTCAACCATAATTTTACTAGCAACAGGAGGTTATTTAATGGTAAGTGCTTCAAATGCATTTAATCAGGTAATCGAAAAAGATATAGATGCTTTAATGATACGTACCAAAAACAGACCGTTGCCTTCGGGCAGGATGCATCCGTCAGTTGCTTTAACAATTGCCACTCTTTTTACAACGCTTGGTATTGCTATATTATATACTATAAATCCTAAATGTGCTCTTTTTGCTGCAATTTCAATTTTTTTATATACAAGTGCATATACACCTCTAAAAGCTGTAACACCGTTAGCTGTATTTGTTGGAGCAATACCCGGAGCAATACCTTTTATGTTAGGTTGGGTAGCTGCAACAGGGAAATTCGGAATTGAAGCCGGATTTTTATTTATGATTCAATTCTTTTGGCAATTTCCACATTTTTGGGCCATAGGTTGGTTGCAATATGAAGAATATAAGAAAGCAGGATTGCATATGCTTCCTATGGATAAAAAAGATAAAGGTGTCATTGCTCAAATGATTTTTTATACCAGTGTGATGATTTTAATTTCAATTGCACCAGTATTAAAAAATACGGGAAAACTATATATATATCCTTTAACGGCAATCTTCGTAGTGCTTTTAGGATTGTTGATGTTGTTTTACGCAATTAAACTGTACATATCAGAGTCGAATGCTGATGCAAAAAAATTAATGTTAGCCAGTGTGTTTTATATCACTATGCTTCCGGTAATATATGTTATAGATAAATTTTTTCACTAATGAACACAACTCAGATAAGCAACGAATTAAGAGCAGCTAAAAGAAAGTCTGCAAAACCTGTGCTATGGGTTTCTTTAATAAGTATGAGTATGTTTTTTGCAGGTTTGACAAGTGCTTATATCGTTAGTATGAAACGACAAGATTGGGTAACTTTTGATTTACCTCGGGCTTTTTATATGAGTACCATTCTAATTTTCTTAAGTAGTATCACTTTGCTTCTTTCACAAAAATTCTTAAAAAAAGATAAATTGAACCATTCTTTTGCTCTTTTAGGGGGAACTTTTGTACTGGGTTTAGCATTTATTTGGTTTCAATATTCAGGATTTAAGCAACTGGAAAGTGTTGGCTTATATTTTACAGGAAAACAAAGTAGCGTTTCCGCTTCGTTCATTATAGGAATAACCTTTATGCATATTTTGCATTTGTTAGCAGGAGTAATTGTACTATTGGTCGTTATTTATAATCATTTTAAAAAGAAGTATTCATCTACCGATATGCTTGGTTTTGAACTTGGTGCAATTTTCTGGCATTTTGTAGATATTTTATGGATTTATCTATTTTTCTTTTTCTATTTTACTAAGTGATTAAAAATATGTAATTTTGGCGAACTATTAATAAATCTCAACAGATAATAAGGTGTCTATGGAAGCTAATACTGCTATAAATCTTGATAATAAAGAGACTTGGAGCGGAGGTGGTGCAAGACCATTCGGGGCTGGTTATGGAAAAATGATGATGTGGTTTTTCATCTTATCTGATGCATTAACATTTTCAGGTTTCTTAGCGGCTTACGGTTTAACACGCTTTAAATTTATAGACTCCTGGCCAATAGCTGATGAGGTGTTTACCCATATTCCGTTCTTTCATGGTAACTATCCGATGTATTATGTAGCCTTTATGACATTCATACTGATAGTTTCTTCTTTTACTATGGTTATGGCGGTAGATGCCGGGCATAAAATGAAACAGAATAAGGTGGCTTTCTACATGTTTATTACAATTATTTTTGGATTAATTTTCGTGAGTTCTCAAGCTTGGGAATGGAAAACATTCATCAAAGGATCGTACGGAGCAATAAAAACTACCGATAATAAAATATTACAGTTTGTAAAAAACGGAAATCAAATTGCGTTGGCTGATTTTGTACATGGAGAGAGAACAGATGGAAGAGAGCAACATTCAAGAAAAAAAGGACTGTGGTTTACTAGCGAACCTACAATCTCTCAATACTCAGTAGCTCAAGTCCGGAAGGCGTTTAAAAATGATGCAAGTTTACAAATAAGAAGTGAAAAGATTGATTTAGCAACAAAACAAAAAATAATTTTATCCAGAGAAGAAAGTTTAAGAGAGTTAGCAAAAACACAACAAATTGTTGAAGGGGCAAATCTTCGCGTAAATGAGTATGGAAATCCGATTTTTGCTGATTTCTTTTTCTTCATTACAGGTTTCCACGGATTCCATGTTTTTTCAGGAATAGTTATTAATATCATTATCTTCTTTAACGTAATATTGGGAACTTATGAAAAAAGAGGCCACTATGAGATGGTTGAAAAAGTGGGATTATATTGGCACTTTGTAGATTTAGTATGGGTATTTGTATTTACTTTCTTCTACTTAGTTTAATTAACTTATTAAGTATTTAAAATGACAAGTCATTCACACGAATCAAATACAAAAAGAATTTGGATTGTTTTAGGGATATTATCGATAATTACTGCGGTTGAAGTAGGCTTAGGTATTGCCAAGCCTGATGTTTTACATTTATACGGTTTTGGAACAAGTTGGTTAAACGGAATATTCATTATACTTACTTTAGTCAAAGCATACTACATTGCCTGGGCTTTTATGCATCTGGAAGGTGAAAAAAAATGGTTCAGACGTGTAATAGTATGGACAGCAGTATTCTTAATCTGTTTTTTACTAATTATAATCCTGTTCGAAGGTAACTATCTATATGATATATTAACCCCTTAATCAAGTGGTAATTGTGGTTTTTATTGTTTCTCAACAAACTTGCTTACATTCAAAGTTTATCTAAATAATCGAGTCATTTTCAGAAATTAAAAACTCAAGATAATTCTCTAAAAGTTTTAAATCTTTAATATCTAAGTGTTGAAACAAGTAAATAAATTTTTGATTCCGTTTTAAAATCAGCCAGCAGTTCTGAAATATAGGATTTTTGTTTGGTTCTAGATTATTATTTTGAGGAAAAGAATAAATGAGATTTAACTCGTGAGAATTAAGTAGTTTATTTATTATTCCTGTTGATTTATAAGTAGCTTTATTTGAAACATCCAAATCGTAGTGTTAGGAAAATTTCAGTTCTTTTGGTTTTTTGAGCAATTAGAAACTATGTGGCTGGTTTCCAGCTATTTTTTTAATGAATCTTTCTGATAAAATAATACTAAGAAAACAATCTGTTATTGAAACGGTAAATGATGGATTAAAATTTGCCAACTTTTTAACCAATATGATAGCCCCGAGGCTTACAGTCGTGTTTTTTTACCTAAGAATAAGCCGTTAAATTATAAAGCTCTGTACCCTATAAAATTTCTTTATTCTAATAATCGAAATCAGGTTATTGCTCTGATTTAAAGCTTATCTTTCGGATTAATCTTTTAAGTAACCAGATTGCGTATTCTCGTTTATAAAATGCTTTTAATATTGTTGAAATTTTTGATGAAACAGATACTTTTCTTTTTCTTTTCTTATTAAATTTTTTTCTATACTTTTTGTCATCAATAAGTCTTAAAAAAATATTTATATGAATATCAGATTTTTTATTCTGAATGTAATTTATGCTTTTTGAATTTAAAGTAATTTTAGCAGAGGCCAAAAAATTATTTAAAGGATAAAATAATTTATTCGATAACTTATCAATACTTTTTATTGAATTTACTTTATTGGATAGTAGAAACACATCATAGGCATTTCGTAAAGAAATATTATTAAAAAACTGACCGTCATCATTTATTTGAACGGCAATGATTGATAACTTAATTTGATCTTCAAATCCTAAACATGTAATGTTGTTTTCCTGATATATATTGCTTATTACAGATTTGTAATTGAAAAGATTAGCATATTTTTCTTCAGTCATTTCCTTATGAATTTCGACAGATGAAATTCTTTTATCTTTTTGTAATTTATAAAAATGCTTAAAAAGAGGAAACGGGTTCGAGCTTTTAAGGTTTTCAAAATAACCAAATTCTTTTAATATAACAATAGATTTCTCAAACTCATCAGAATTAACCAAAAAATCAATATCACCAACCATTCTTTCGGCAATATCATTATATAAACCTTCTAATAAATTTCCGGTTCCTTTTAAAAAAACAGGGGTAATATTATACGATAAAAGTAATTCATTAATTTCCTTAGCCTGCTGAATAATTTGCTGATTACGTTCCCGGTTTAAATCAGTAATATACTTCATGTATTCTACTAAATCAGAAGGAAGATATGATAAGAAATTTGTGTACTTTAAATTACAGTACAACGCAGGAAATACATAATGACTGGTGCTTATTTTTACAATAGACTCCCAATCAATAAAAGTTTTTTTTAAATGCTCTTCTACGAGTATTTTATTATGCTCTTCCTGACTAACAGTTAAGCATTTACCTATAAAAAATAAGGCTTCTTTATAATTCATCTAGATAATATCCCTTTTATAGTATTAACCATTTTATCATTATCAGAATACGTCAATTGATAACAATTTACTTGTGAAAACCAATCTAAAAAAACACGAACATTATCAGTTTTATCTGATATCCACGAATCGGGGATTAATTGCTCAAAAGCTTCTATTCCGGAAATTGAATTGAAAATCAATTCTGTATCTTTTTTATATTTAATAAATACTAAATCATTACAGGGTAAATTAGTGGCATAATTTATTTTTTCAGGTGGCAAAAAACGAACAGTTTTTTGCAATCTTCTAAAATGAAATTCAGCTGAGTTTTTTAACTCAGGATATAAGGGTAAAAGAGTTTCCAAACTGCTCCTTTTAATCGAAATTGCAGAAGGAAACATATAGATATGCTGATTTTTCACATCCACAGGAACAAAATCATCTGCTAAACAGGTTAAGCCATTAGCTTGTAAAATAGCCAGAGATGTGCTTTTTCCATTGCCGGAATTACCTAATAAAAGCAATGATTTATAATTATTACCTACTCCTGAAGCGTGAAAAACTCCTAACCATTCATCTTCTTTTTTTTTATAAATATGTTGAACAATGAACATTGAGCATTTTCCTTGAAAATAATGAGCTTCTTTTTTATGCCATTTCCCTATTAAAACCCTGTCTGCCATAAAAAAGATAATCTCATTTTTAGTATAAATTTGATAATTATAATCCCAGTTCAAAGAGGATGAAACTTCAAGATGTGCAAATTTCGGATGTATCAAACAGACCTCAAACTCACTCTCATAATCGATTTTAAAAATAACGGTATTGATTTTATAATACTTAATAATTTTAAAAACAGGTTGTGTTTTAATTATCTGTTTTTGAGTAATTTCTGGAATTTTCTTTATTGAATTAGGGAGATATAATTCAGCTTTTATTTGCTCTGTAAAATCTAAAGCTTCCCGGATTGGAATTCTTAATTCCACAGCTAACCTGCTACTTATTTCCTGATGTGTTTTACCTCTGTGAAGTTCCAAGAGAACTTCTGCAGTTCTGTTTTCTAAAACGACGTATTGATTAGTAGTTGAAAACCAAATTATTGATTTATCTCCTATTGAATGTTTTAATATCTGTGTATCCATTAACTGTAAAAATAAAATATCTCAGGGAATTTCCTGAAATTTTTTCTGAATTATATTCTTTATCGGAAATCACTGCTTTCCGGAGAAATCTTGATGAATATTGACTTTCTTATCTTAGCAAAATAAAACACTCTAAAATGAAAAGAAGTTTTAGAGAAAAAATAATGCAAATTTAGCTTGCCGAAAACCGGGTAAAAACTACAATATGGTAAGGCTGTTGATGAAAAAAAGTAATGGAAGCTCCGCAACGTTTGGATGCGTGAGTAATGTAGATGCATTAACTAAATACTATAAATTATTTAAAAAAAAGAGCATAATTTAAGAATAGCAACGATATTTTCATATCGAGCCGATGAAAGAGATAAAGATATCTTAGGTTTTACTAAAGCCGAATTTGATGGGGTAGGTAAACCGTAGTGGAAAAATATGAAATTCAATACAGCTCAAAACATACAAGAGAACATTTAGATAGTTTTATTGCAGATTATAATGAGCTGCTTGGCAGCAACTATTCTACAAAAGATACACAAAGTTTCTACAGCTACTACAATGGTATTGCCAAAAAGAGTAAAACATAAACAAGTAGATATTCTTTTAGTAGTCAATATGTTTTTAATAGGTTTTGACAGCAAAACATTGAATACCATCTATGTAGATAAAAACTTAAAATATTACGGATCAATTCAAGCCTCTTCCGGAACCAATAGAATATTGAATGAGGTAAAATCATAAGGAAATGTAGTCTTTTTCAGAAACTTGAAGAAGAACACAGATAAAGCAATAGCATTATTCTCCAATATAGAATTTGAAGAAGAAATCATCATAAAACCCTATAAAGATTATGTGTAAAAGATGAATATCTCGACTTACATGACAAAATAAAACATGAAAATCCGGCTGAGAAAGTATCTTTTTTAAATGATATAGATTTCGAATTAGAACTGATTCACAGAGACAAAATAAATGTATCGTATATTCTAAAACTTTTAGCCAAGCTAAAAGACTCCGTTACCACGGAAGAGAAGTTGCAGGAGATATCCAACTGAGAAGTAAACGAGAGTTAATTCATTAATGAACATCTGTCTGTTATTGAAGATTCAGAAGACATACCGGATAATTTTGAACAGTTTATAACCTCTGAAAAATTACAGGCTATAAACTATTAAGTGAAGAATAAGGATTAGATTCTGATAAGCTTGAAAAAGTAGTCGGGGATTATATGATTACAGAAAAACCACCTTTACGAGACGATATCATAAATACAATGAATACAAAACCCGGTCTGAAAGAAAGAAAAACAAAAGCGGAGCGAGTAACAAACAGAATACTTGATTTTGTTGAGACATTTATTAGCGGAATTGTTACGAAATAGCCAACATAAGTTCAAGCATATTTAAAAGAGCTTTCGCACCAATGTCGACAGGGTTAAGGAAAAACCAAACACTTAATGAGGGATAAAAACATAGAAATTGTTTATACTAAAATCTTAAAAATTCAAGCACTGAATCTACAAGCCTACTTCTCTTCATTATAATATACTTTATAGTATTTCATTTTTTTGTCCTTATCGTAACCTCGTTCTAAATATTCGGAACCCGCATCAGGAGCATCAATGTCAATCTTTATTTGAATGTTTGTATCTAATTTAATTTCAGTGTTTAATTTTCCCTTTTCTTTTTTTAGCACAATATCAGACACTTCGAAATTATTTCGGATTAGCACATCGTTTAATTTCTCAAAATGTTTTTTATAATCTTCAAACGAGTTTCTGTGTTTGTCCTCTTCAAAAACTTCATCTTTAAAGGTATGATAATCTACATTTTCATGTTCTTTAAAGTAGTCAACTGTATTCGCTAAGAAATTGCTCTGTTCGTGTTTCCCGTATTCCGATCTTATGACTTCTTCAGAGAAATCTCTGCACAAATCTATGTAATGTTGTGTATGTAAATTTCTATCATCTGCATATTTTATATTCAAAAAATTCTTAATCCAATATTGTGCATCGTAATTATTATTATCAACAGATAAAACAACGGTGCCTTCTGCATCTGAAGAGTTCAAAATTAAACATCCTTTATCTAATTTTTTAGTAGAAATTCCTTTCTGAACAACAACATCAAAACTGCCTTCATCCAAATAAGTTTGGAAAAAGTCTACTTTGTTCTCAATTTTAAAAATTCCTATTGCTTCTGTAAGCACATCTTTATATTCCAGCCCTTCAAATAAAACTATTAAAACATCTCCTTTTTTTATCTGAGCCGAGTTAGATTGTTCATATAGATGATTTACAATATTTTTAGAATGCTGTATAAAAATTTCTTTATCTTTAAAAATTTCAGATGTATAATTATTAATCTCATTTAATCGCACATTTGCATGATGATTAAAACGATAGCTTTGTGTAACATTTGCAAAAGGCTTTAACAAGAAAGAAAGTAATAATTCGTAGCTGTTTTCATCAAAACGAACTAAATTTTCAGATAAGGCATTT
Organism: uncultured Tenacibaculum sp.; assembly: GCA_963666645.2. Classification (GTDB taxonomy): domain Bacteria; phylum Bacteroidota; class Bacteroidia; order Flavobacteriales; family Flavobacteriaceae; genus Polaribacter. Next base: position 168,143 of record CAXXDB010000003.1, read on the forward strand.
TGTCCGCTATTATATTTATTGGCTACCTTATGAATAATACATTTTATAAGTTCAGCTTGTGTTCTTTTAATCATTTTGTCAAAAAAATAAGACAACAAAAATACATATTTTAGTATCGTTAAAAACAGGTAAAATATAAAATTATTAGAAATCGAATCGATAATTATTTAAGTTACAGGCTTGATAAATTCAGAAATGTTTTTGGTTCGGGTCAATATTATAACAGTCAATAGAGGAGTCTATGACAGACTTATATTCCCAAAATCTTACATACATAGCAAAAGGTAAAATTATAAATCGATAATTTTTGAGAATAATCAGATTATTCAATCCATTACCTGACATTTCACTCGAAAGTTTAAAATAAAAAGAACATTAATTGAGAATATCTATGGCATTTTTTATTCTTCTAACCGTGGCTTCTTTGCCGATTATGGTCATAATTTCAAATAAATCAGGCCCTGTAAGTTTTCCTACTAAACTCAGACGTAGTGGCTGCATCACTTTTCCAAAACTAATTTCTCCGGAAGCAATCCATCCTTTAATTTGGACTTGTACATTTTCTATTGAAAACTCATCAATTCCTTCAACAAAACCAGCCAGTTCCCGCATCAAATTACCTGTAGTATCTTTCCATTGCTTTCTAACTGTTTTTTCATCGTATGTTATTGGATCTTGGAAAAAGAAACTCGATAAGTCCCAAAAATCGTTTACAAAGGAAGCCCTTTCTTTTATTAATCTTACGACTTTTTGAATGTATTCACTATCTGAAATTACTTTTTTTTCCTCCAGAACCGGAGTAAATAAAGAAGTTAACTCCTCATCTGACTTTTGTTGTAAATATTGCTGATTAAACCATCTGGTTTTATCGGGACTAAATTTTGCACCGGATTTACTCACTCTCGAAAAATCAAAAACTTCGATAAGCTCCTCTAATGAAAAAATTTCTTGTTCTGTCCCCGGATTCCAGCCTAGCAAGACCAACATATTTACAAAGGCTTCTGAGAAATATCCTTTCTCTTTATATCCATGCGAAACATCTCCCGATTTTTCATCGATATATTCCAACGGAAATACAGGAAAACCTAGTTTATCTCCATCTCGTTTGCTTAATTTTCCTCTTCCTTCGGGTTTTAAAATCAACGATAAGTGAGCAAATTCCGGAGTTTTCCATTCAAAAGCTCTGTATAACAAGACATGAAGCGGGAGGGAAGGTAACCATTCTTCTCCACGAATTACATGTGAGATTTCCATTAAATGATCATCTACAATATTTGCCAAATGATAGGTGGGCATTCCGTCTGACTTAAATAGCACTTTATCATCTAATGTACAGGTATCTACCTTTATTTCTCCTCTTACTTTATCATGTAAAAGAAGAGTTTCATTCTGAGGGGTTTTAAAGCGAATTACATATTTTTCGCCCGATACAATTTTTTGTTGTACTTGCTCTTCAGAGAGGGTTAAAGAATTTACCAACTTTCCTTTTTCACGATTGTGCCAATTGTAAGTAAACGTTTTTCCTTTAATTTCATGTTCTTTCCTATGTGCATCTAATTCTTCAGTAGTATCAAATGCATAATATGCCCAATTATTGACCAATAGTTGATCTGCATATTGTTTATATAAATATTTTCTTTCTGATTGTCTGTAAGGACCTAATTTTTCATTCCTGCCCGGTCCTTCATCAAAAGGAATTCCGCTCCATTCTAATGCATCTATAATGTATTGTTCTGCATTGGTCACATAACGCGTTTGATCAGTATCTTCTATACGTAAGATAAAAGTGCCTTTATGTTTTTTAGCAAACAAGTAATTAAATAATGCTGTTCTTATTCCTCCAATATGTAGTGGTCCTGTTGGACTTGGTGCAAAACGCACTCGAACTTTTTCAGACATTTTTTGCTTTTTTTAAAAATACAAAGATAGCTGTAAAAATGAAAGCAAAAAGAGAAAAAAGATTGTTTAAAAAGTTATTGACTTAATCTGAATTCTTTTATAAATATTGAAAACGATAGAAAGTAGTGAAAAATATCTTTTGTCAGAACTGGTTCACACAGATGCTTTTTTATAAAATCATGGAAAGGATGCTGATTTCCAAATCTAATATATCGAACATGACATAGAGCAGTTATTAAGTGTATAGCTCAATTATTTTTTTATTTATTCATTATATTTGGATTAATAGTGCCGGGCAGGAGTATCTATTCTTTCGGCTTTTTAAAGTTTAAAACTTCATTCATCTGAATTTGTAATCTTTTCGCTTTCTCAGTAGCTGCATTTGCAAAGTTTTCATCATTTTTGGCATAGATAATTCCACGAGAAGAATTAATTAACAAACCAACAGAGGAATTCATTCCATACTTACAAACTTCTTGGAGATTACCCCCCTGAATATCAATTCCCGGAACTAATAAAAAACTATCAGGAATAATTTGTCGAATTTCTCTTAAATATTTTGCTTTAGTAGCACCAACGACATACATTAAATTTTCTGAATTAATCCAGGTTTTTGAAGTTTCTAAAACTTGTTTATATATTTCTTTTTGATTAATTAGCTGTGTTTGAAAATCAAAAGCTCCTTGGTTAGAAGTCAAGGTCAGTAAAATAGTGTGCTTGTCTTGAAAAACTAAAAAAGGCTCTACGGAATCTTTTCCCATGTAAGGAGTTACAGTAACACTATCAAAAGATAAATTTTCAAAAAAAGCTTTCGCGTACATAGTTGAGGTGTTGCCAATATCTCCACGTTTAGCATCTGCAATAGTAAAAATTTCCGGATGCTTTTGGTTAATATATTGAATTGTTTTCTCCAAAGATTTCCATCCTTGGATGCCATAAGCTTCGTAAAAAGCGGTATTAGGTTTATAGGCAACGCATAAGTGATGTGTAGCATCTATAATGGCTTTGTTAAAATCAAAAATGGGATCTTCTTCACATAATAAATGTTTTGGTATTTTAGTAAGATCTACATCTAAACCAATACATAAAAAAGATTTTTTCTTTTTTATTTCTGCTACTAATTGTTTCGTTGTCATTATGTTATTGCAAAAGTTATGCAAAAGTAATTATTTTAAACTTTCTGTTATCTTTGTTTTCAGATGTTTCGGTATATAATAAGTAAACTTTTCTACGGATTTTTAACACTTTTTGGAGTGGTAACAATTATTTTCTTTCTCTTTAACGTGTTACCGGGTGATCCTGCAAGAATGGTAATGGGGCAAAGAGAAGATAGTAATCAATTACAAATCATCAGAAAGAAATATGGTTTTGATAAACCAATTATCGCACAATATATATATTATTTAAATGATTTATCTCCATTATCATTTCATAGTAAAAAAAAAGATGATTATACTTCGTTATTATCAGAAAAATATAGTTACAGGAAGATGTTCGTTTTGGGCAAGACTGATGTTGTGATAAAATATCCATATTTACGGGAATCGTTTCAAAAGAACGGAAAAAGTGTGATGAATGTATTAAAAGAGACATTACCGAATACCTTTGTTTTGGCTATTTCTTCAATTATTATAGCTATTATTTTTGGATTTTTTTCAGGGATTTTATGTGCTGTTTATAAGGATACTATTTTTGATCGGCTTATTACCGTTATCAGTACATTAGGGATAAGTTTTCCTTCATTTTTTTCTGCAATTTTATTCGCCTGGATTTTTGGTTTTGTGTTACATAAATACACCCATTTAGAGATGACAGGAAGCCTATATGAAGTAGATGATTTTGGAGAAGGAATTTACATTCAATGGAAAAATTTAATACTCCCTGCTGTTGTATTAGGGATTCGTCCATTAGCAGTAATCACTCAGTTAATGAGAAACTCATTATTAGAAACATTTAATCAAGATTATATAAGAACCGCCAAATCAAAAGGATTATCGTATGTTCAGGTGATAAGACATCATGCTTTGAGAAATTCATTAAACCCGGTTATTACTGCTATTTCAGGATGGTTTGCTTCAATGTTGGGAGGAGCTGTTTTTATTGAATATATTTTTAATTGGAATGGTTTAGGAAAAGAGATTGTAAATGCTTTAGATACATTGGATTTACCTGTAATAATGGGGAGTGTTCTGATAATCGCAAGTGTGTTTATTATAATTAATATTTTAGTAGATATACTATATGTTTGGATAGATCCGCGAGTAAAATTAAATTAAGATATGAAGTCTCTGTTTTCTTATATAAGTTGTTCTCTGTTATTGATGAGTTGTGGTGCTTTCCAACCTAAACTATTTACAGAAAAAGCATTGAATGAGAAACTGATAACTTTAGAAAGAGATTCAATAACCTTACATAAAATTTTAAAGAAAAATAAGGGAACTAAAGTTTTTGTACAAGTTTTTGCCGGTTACTGTCCGGTAAGTCAGGATAGTTTTGATGAGGTTCTTAAATTCCAAAAAGAGAACCCGGATACAAAATATGTTTTTTTATCAGTAGATCACAGCTATCATGACTGGAAGCATAGTCTTAAAAATATAAAACCTAAAGGTCAATTTTATTATATACCTGAAAAAGAAAGTGGAGATTTAGGAAAATTCTTGAAGCTAAAAAGTATTCCTCGATTTTTAAAAATAGATGAACAGGGAGAAATACAAGTATTTAAAACTTCAAAGGTTTCCGATAAATTAAAATAAGTGAAACAAATTATAGAACTTTTTTTATTAATCAAGCCAGATACACATCGAAAACTGAAATTAAGGAACTTTCTAACGGAAAGAGGAGCAGTCTTTCTGTCTCAATTAAAACGATTGGGCAATGTCTTTTTTTTATATTATCAGGGTTATTAGGTTTTTTAAATATTTTACAACTTATTTGCAGGAAAGAAAGTAATAAATTACAATTATTTCCGTTTGAAAACAGAAACTATATTATTCAAAATTACCAGCAATATTCTCGGCTAATTTGATAAATTCTTCATTAGATAATTGTTCTTTTTTAATAAATCGTATGTCTTCCATTGTGTTTATTGGAATTAAATGTATATGTACATGAGGAACTTCAAGCCCAATTACACTCATTCCAATTCGCTCACAAGGAATAGTTTTTTCTAATGCTTTTGCAATACGGTAACTAAACCTCATTAAATCAGTATATTCTTCTTGAGACAAATCAAATATTTTATCCTCTTCCCGTTTAGGAATCACTAACGTATGTCCCTTAGCATTTGGATTTATATCTAAAAAAGCATAATAATTTTCATCTTCTGCAATTTTATATGATGGAACTTCATCATTCACTATTCTTGTAAAAATACTCGCCATTTTCTCATCGTTTATTCAAAGTAAAAATAAAAATTTTGGGTTTCGACAACATTAACCCCCAAATTAATTTTTTATTTTCCATTTTATTTTTAACGCGAAATATCTAATATTTCAAATTTCATCAACCCGTTAGGAACTTTAATCTCTGTGATGTCTCCTATTTCTTTTCCCAATAGTCCTTTTCCAATAGGTGATTTTACCGATAATTTACCATTACGCACATTGCTCTCACTATCAGCCACCAGCGTGTATGTAAATTTCATTCCATTTGTCATATTTTTCAATTTTACTTTCGAATGAATCAAAACTTTAGATGTATTTAATTGACTTTCATCAATAACTCTTGCACCGGCAACAACATTTTTAAGTTTTGCTATTTTAGTTTCTAATAATGATTGTTCTTCTTTTGCTGCGTGATATTCTGCATTTTCACTTAAATCACCCTTATCACGAGCGTCTGCTATTTCCTGAGAAACTCTGAATCTCTCTGTTTGTTCCAAATGTGCTAATTCTTCTTTTAGCTTTTTTAATCCTTCTTTTGTATAATATGAAATGTTACTCATAACTCTGTAAATTTAAAAAATCTCATTCCTGACGGATTGAGATTGCATCACAAAAGTATAAAATATTTATAAATTAGCTTCGTTAGCCTATATACAAAAGTTTTGTTTTATGAAAAAAATGGTTTTTCTATTCATGGGGTTACTATTATTCAATTGTTCTGATAACAATTCTCTCAACGCTTGTTTTTCAGAAGTGATATTTAATGAAACTATTAATTTATCTAATCCTCAATTTATAAATATTCAAGTACCCGGCGGATATACAGTAGCTAAAATTGCACGTAGAAATATTCTTCTTCTTCGAAGAGATGCAAGCACTTTTAAAGCTTTTGACCTACAATGCCCGGAAAAAGATTGTCTTTCTCCAATGGATTTTGATGGTTTAAAATTAGTTTGTCTATGTAACAGTAATGAATATAGTTCTTTGAATGGATGTCCAATTGATGAAAATGGAGAATGTATTAGAGGTGACTCTTGTTTTGCTTTAGAATACACTGTTTCACAAATTAGAAATAGTACTATTCAAATAAGGCGTTAAAAATAATTTACTTACCCAATTAAGATTATTATTTTTGCACTAAAAACATACAAAATATAAATCGTGCAAAATTATTTTTCTTCTGACTTTAAATTAGGCGTATTAGGAGGTGGACAATTGGGCAGAATGTTACTATCTGAAACTCAAAAGTTAGACATTCACACCGTCATATTAGATTATTCAAAAGATGCTCCTTGTGCTCAACTATGTAATGAATTTTATCAAGGTAATTTATTAGACTTCGATACTGTTTATAATTTCGGTAAAAAAGTAGATTTACTTACCATAGAAATAGAAAATGTGAACATTGATGCACTCGATAGGCTACAAAGTGAAGGGTTAACTGTTTATCCGAAACCCGAGAATTTAAGAATTATCCAAAATAAAGCATCACAAAAAAAATTTTATAAAGAGCATCAAATCCCTACAGCTGATTTTACTCACTATTTACAATTAAAAGAATTAAAAGAAGCTTGTGAAAATAAGTTAATTAATTTTCCTTTCGTTTGGAAATCAGCTCGGTTCGGATATGACGGTAACGGTGTTAAAATAGTGAACAGCGATGATGATTTACAGAAGTTGCCCAAAGGAGAATGTATTGCAGAATGTATGATTCCTTTTAAAAATGAATTAGCAGTTATTGTAGCAAGGAATCCTAAAGGAGAAATAAAAACATATCCCGTAGCAGAAATGGAATTTCATCCTGAAGCCAATCAAGTAGAATATGTGATTTGCCCGGCAAGAATAGATGAATCTGTTGCAAAAAAAGCAAGAGAGACCGCATTAAAAGTAGCAGATACTTTTAAATTTTCAGGTTTGTTGGCTGTTGAAATGTTTCAAACTCAGGATAATGAGATTTTAGTAAATGAAGTAGCTCCCAGAACACACAATTCCGGGCATTATAGTATTGAAGCCAGCTACACGAATCAATTCGAACAACATTTACGAAGCATTTTAAATTTCCCGCTGGGAAGTACTAAAAGTAAGCTCGCCGGAATTATGGTTAATCTAGTAGGATCAGAGGGTTGCACTGGTAAAGTTACTTACGAGAATATTGAAAAAATAATGAATATTGATGGGGTTACTCTTCATTTATATGGGAAAAAAATTACAAAACCTTTCCGCAAAATGGGGCATGTAACTATTGTAAATCAACATATAGATAAGGCTAGAGAAATAGCACAGAAAGTTAAAGAAATCGTTAGGGTAATAAGTAAATAAAAAGCAGATTTCTTTTTAGAGGTTAATGTGAGTTAAATAGTCTGAATTTATTTTAGTATAACATATAAAGAATCAATAGTTCAGAGCTGTTGCAGGACTAAAAATACTGGTATTTTATATGTTTTTTAAAAACACAGGCATTATGTATCACTAAATTAATCTTAATTAAATATTTCTTTATCTATTGATATTCAAAACATTATTTTTTACAACGATCTTCAATTAACGGCACATTAAAAGCTATCTTTTTATTTCAACTTTATCCATTATATTATTTATTTTTTCCTTAGGTATAAAACTCCTTAGCATCATTAAAGCTCCAAATACAATTAACAAAACTCCCATTCCTCTTTTAATTCTGTAAATTACTATTGATGTAAGCTTAGTTCTTAATTGTTTTGCTAATAGTATTTTTATGATATCAGTAGTAAAATAGCCAATAATTACAGTAGTGAAATACCAAAATATGGAAGTAAAATTCATATTATAGGCAGATCCGACGATTATCATAATTCCCAACCAAAATGCTAAAACACCTATATTGATAAAGTTAAGTAGAAACCCATGGATAAATAGTTTAAAATAGCTGTTACTTTTAAACACATTCATAGTAGATTCATCAACTTCTTTTTTATTATTCTTATCAAGATAGGTTATAATTCCATATACAATTAAGATTAAGCCACCGATAAAAAATAATCTGGGATTATCTTTTATTTTTTCCAACAAGTTTCTGCTTCCGTAATAGGCAATACACATAAAAGTAATATCTCCTGAAACTACGCCTATATCAAAAGCAACTGCAGCTCTGAAACCCTTTAATACACTTATTTTTAAAAGCATAAAGAATACCGGACCAATCATAAAAGACATAAAAAGTCCGACTAAAAAAGCATCTTTGTAGTCTAACAGACTCATAGCTGTACATCAATTTACAGTTACTACTTATACATTATCAAAATCTACTGTTATTTTCGATGTAACAGGATGAGCCTGACAGGTTAAAATAAACCCTTCTTCCAGCTCTTCATTAGTTAAAATTTGATTCTTTATCATTATTGCTTTTCCTTCAGTAACTTTAGCAATACAACTACTACATACTCCTCCCTGACAAGAATGAGGTGCATCTATTTTCTGACGCAAGATTTCTGCAAGAATCCCGGAGTTTTGTTTCATTGTAAACATTGTTTCCTCATCATCTAACACTACCGTAATTTGAGATTCTATTTCTTTAATTTGTTTTGCATCTTCCTCATTTACAGAGCTTGTAAATAATTCATATGAAAAAGAATTCTCAGTAAAACCATTCTCTGAAAGTGTTTCAGACACTATGTTTATCATTTCCTCCGGACCACATAAAAAGACCTTTTCAAAATTAATATCTTTGTATTTATTTTTTAAGAAATAGTTTACACGGGCTTTATCAATTCTTCCGAATTTACTTCCTTCTACATGCTCTCTACTAAACACATAATTTACATAAAACTGTCCTGAGTATTGAGTGTTCAAATCATTCAATTCCTTATAGAAAATGGTCTCATTAACAGATTTATTCCCATAAATTAACATAAAGTTAACGGTTTTACCGGTTGCCAAAACTGATTTAATCATTGATAAAACCGGAGTTATTCCACTTCCTGCAGCAAATCCAATATAATTTTTATTTATTTCTGGTTCTAAAATAAATTTCCCCTCCGGTTTGGATACGTCCAATTCGTCTCCTATTCTCAATTCTTTATTTGCATAAACAGAAAATCTTCCATTTTCAACAGCCTTTATTGTTATTTTAATTTGATTATCCTTGGGTGATGAACAAAGTGAATAAGCTCTTCTAATCTCCTCTCCATTAATAAAAGTTTTTATTGTAACATACTGACCTGCAATAAAAGTAAACTCATCTTTAAGTTCGCCGGGAATATCAAATATCAAAGAAACTGCAGAAAGTGTTTCTTTGATAATATCTTTTATCTTAAGTTGAAAAAACTGAATCATTTTAAAAATTTGGACACAAAAATAAGAAAGAAAGAAAGAAACTATCCCATAAATAACTTTAAAAATAAGGCAAATGGATAAAACTCTAATTTTCCTGTTAAATATATTGTTTTTAGTAAATAATCTCCCGGGTAATCACCTTATTCTATGCTTTTTTTCTTTCTGATTAATAATTTATTTTATGCTCTAAATTTATAACATGCTAAGTTAAGATGTGTATAAAAAATTGCACAGCATTTTCTAAACTGAAAAATTTCAACTATTTTCGATTCAAAGAATAAAGTGAAAAATTGCTAACTCATTAATTCGCAAATTTTTATGTACGATACCGTTACCTGTAAGCTGAAAATAATTAAACCCAGAATTAGTCACCACAAAGACTACTATGAATTGACATTGCAACCTAAATGGCAAAAAGAGTTTCTTAATATGCGTACTCAAAATGCAGATGATGTTGAAAAAGAAATTTCTAATTGGGTTTCTTTTGAAGATAGTATGTTCCCATCAGTTTTACGGTTAATAGAATTTGATGATAAAATCATTGGTTTTATTGCAAATACACCAGCAGGATATGACGATGAACTGAAATCAGAATTTAAGATGCTAATAAATTATGCTATCTCAGAAGAATATGAAGGAAAAGGATTTATGAGTAAGGTGCTTAGTATGTTTATCAATGAAATGTATGAAATTGAATTCAATATTATGAGTGCTTTTGTGAAACCAGGTAACATAAGTAGTGAAAAAGTATTAATTAATAATAGCTTTGATTTAGTAAGAGATAATATAATGGGTAAATCTTTTGTAAAGGCATTAAAAATAAATTTAGACGATTACAAAAATACCTTTGGATCGCAATGAAAAAATATACTGCAAACTACACTTATACAAATCCGAATTTTGTAATTCAAAATCTTGTAACAGATCAATACAACACAGATTTGTTATCGACTCTTTACGTTACCAAAAACATACTACAACGCGGATTTCCAACCACTCTTTCTAAATATTTGCAATCACAAATAGGCGAAATTCACAAATTAGAAAATTTTGAAGAGCGTTTTCTATTTGCCACTAATCAAACACCAATTTGGCACGATACCATAAAAGGCGATAGAGAGAGAAATTATTATCCAGCAAAAGACTTTTTTGAAAAAATAATACCTAATGAATTTGGCGAATATGCATTCGTACAATCTCTCTTAATTCCAGAAATTGAAATCAATGAAATTGTTGGAGAAAATGATACGAATTTCATAAATCAACAAGTTGATTTTTATTTACCACAAGCTAAACTCGTTATTGAGATTGACGGACAACAGCATAAACTTGATGAAGTTACAAGAGTTTCTGACAATAATCGTGATAACTATTTAAAGAGTAAAGGAATTGAAACAATCAGAATTTCAACTACTGAATTACGCAATGGAACATATTCAGCAAAAATTGAAGAAATTCTAAAACACCTTGAAAGATTTGAAAACCTTCTCAATTTTTACAAGAAATCTTGTGAAAAAATAGAAGAAAATCAAATGAGCAAAGAAGAAATTAAAACGAAATTATTACCTACAGCAATAATTCGTTTTCAAATTTTGCTTATTGAGTTGCTTACTCATAATTATTTGACTTTTGACCAGGACTGGAATTTCAACATTTTAACTCATGAAGATTTGCCCGATTTTGCGGAATTAGCAACTAACGACCTACTAATTTGGATTGATAAACTTTGGCAACTCAAAAACAAGCAAGAACTCAAAAAGCCAAAAATCAATATTAGTGCTACTAATGACAATACACAATTTCAACCTACTACAAAGGCAATAAATATTGATTTCTCATTGTTCAAAAGATACACAGACGAAAACAAGATTAGTGAAGATGTAATATTTGTTCGTACGGACTATTTCGATATTGTTAAAGACAAAAACTATTTCAGAGTAAGCACTACCGAACCTGTAAACTATAATATCACAGATGAAGACAAACCAACTTTAGAGTTTTTCCTTGATAATATCTTTGACAAGCCAAGTTTTAGAGAAGGTCAATTCCCTATAATTTCAAACACTTTAAACAGAAAAGATACAATTGGACTTTTGCCAACAGGTGGCGGAAAATCTTTGTGCTATCAACTACCTTGTTTGCTACAACCAAGTATCAATTTTGTAGTTTGTCCAATTAAATCTTTGATGTATGACCAAAATGACAATTTGGTAAAAACACTTGTAACAAACGTAAACTTTATAACAAGTGGTTTAAAAGCAGGAGAAAGACGAGAAATTGAAAGAAATTTTGAACAAGGAAAATATTTATTTACTTGGGTTTCACCTGAAAAATTTCAAATTCCAAGTTTCAGAGAGAAAGTAAGTGCAATTGTTGCTAATTTTTCAATTGCATATGCAGTTGTGGACGAAGTTCATTGTCTTTCAGAATGGGGACACGATTTTAGGACTTCATATTTAAACTTGGCAAAAACCATTGATAAACTAAGTCCAAAAGATGAAAATGGAGAAGGTGTAATCAAATTTATAGGTCTTACGGCAACAGCTTCTGTCAATGTATTGAAAGATATAAAAATTGAATTTTCACGACAAAAAAAGAGATTAGAAGATGAAAATATCAAATCCCTTTTAGATTATAGCCGTAAGGAATTACAATTTGAAATTATAAATGACAAAGGAAATAAAAGGCAAAAAATCCGAGAACTACTTGAAGACTTAAAGGATACTGAAAGATTTACAGAAAATACTGAAAAAGCGGGTTTAGTTTTTACACCAAATGTAAACGGAGATTATGGCTGTTATCAAGTAGCAAACACCTTAAATACAGTTTTTCCTAATAAAGTCCGTTGGTTCTCAGGCACCATTCCTAAAAGAGCAGGCAAAAAAATAGGTAAAAATCGTGATGACTTTAATAAGTACAAACAAAAAATACAAAAAGATTTCAAAGAAAATAAATATCAGCTTTTAGTTGCTACAAAAGCATTTGGAATGGGTATTGACAAACAAAATATTTATTATACTGTTCATTATGGTTTACCAAGTTCAGTTGAATCACTTTATCAAGAAGCAGGAAGAGCAGGACGTTGGGATAAAAAGAAAGTAGAAAATCAACATAAAATAGGAAAATGTTTCGTTTTACATTCCCCTGAAACACACGATAAAGATAGAGTTGAAAGACTTTTTCACAAAGACACTACTTTTTCTGAAATGAAGGAAATTAGTGAAGAAGTCAAATGGAATGGTCGAGATATTTTTAGACAAGTATTTCTATTTACACAAGGACAAAACGACATTCAGAAAGATTTTGAAATTATTTTGGGAGTTGTAAAATACTACTTCAACGAAAATTCATTGGTAAGAATATCTTGGAATGACGCATATTCTAAATTAAAAATTGATAGAGACACTTTGCAAAAAGCTATTTATCGATTAAGTCTATTAGGAATTGCCTCTGATTGGACTACCGATTTTATTGATCATTATGAAGTTCATTTTAGTACGCTTAATGAAAACCAAATTATTAAAAGTATATCAAACTACATTACTAAATATGAACCAAACACAAATGTTCAATTTGAACTAAATCAAATTGAGCAAAACACGATATTGGAAAAATCAATTTGGTACTTGTTAAATTGGACATTTGAAAATATTGCATACAGCCGAAAACAGTCTTTAAAAACACTTTCAGATTGGTGTTCTGAATTTCAAGATAGCGAAAGTTTTAAAGAGCGAATAGACAGCTATTTTATATTCTCGGAAACTACGTTTGTTCTTCAACACATTGCAGAAAACCCACAGGAATATGAAAAGTGGTTTGAAGTATTGACAACTAACAGCCAATTTCCAAACAAAGCTGAATTTGAAAAACTAAGAGATAGCATTAGTCGATTTTTAGAAAGTTATAGAAACAATTTAGGACTTAATTTTTTAAGTGGTTTTGTTCGTTTAGCTTTGAATGATTATAATGATAGTGATGGAAAAGAACGCTTTGAGAGTTGCCTATCAACTATAAAGAGCAATTTTGAACAAGAAAATAAAGATGACTTTTTAATTCGTTTGAAGATTTTAGGGGGAAATTTAACAGAAGAACAAAAAATGGAACTGAGCCAGTCCATTGCAAAATATTATCCTGAATTATTGGAAGAACTTGCCGAGTATTACGATTTGGCTTATTTACTCAATGACGTTTATTCTCAAAAATTACAGGAATTAAAAAAACTTAACAAGAAACTATATGAGCAACTTGCAGAAATTTAATGAAACACTTGAAGAGTTCAATCAAGAAGTTGGACAACTCAAGGAAGTTTCGGGAGCTTATAAGAAGCTTCAGCAACTAACTGAAAAGTATAATGAAATTATTGAGCAGTTTGAAGAAAACAGTAAGACGCTTGACAAGATTAATGAACTTCAAAAAGCCCAACAAGAAAAGGTAACTAAAAGTTTGACTGAAATTGAAAACGGCAATAGCCAAAACAAAACTGAACTTGTCAAACTTGTCGAAGAAAAGACAGACCAAATAAGGAAAGAAAATAAAGATTTTTACAAGGAACTTGAAAGCACTATTAAAATTAAACTTGACGAGAATAAATCTCAAATAAAGCATTTAATAGAGAATGAACGAAACCAGGTCAAACAGATTCTTGAAATTGAGTTTGCTAAAAACACAAGGGAATTAAAAAAAGTAATTTCAAATGAATCTAACAATCAAACACAAATTCTGACCAACAATCAAAAAACGATTAAAATCTCACTTTGGATTATTGGCATTGGTGGTTTGATCATAATTTTAAGTACATTAGCAGTAATTAAACTATGGATGTAACAATGAACGAAGAAAGCCAGCAGGTAACAATGTATATAAAAAATAGGCGAAACAGTAGTAAATTAAAGGCTTTTGGCTCGTATCAAAGTTTGTGCTTAACCGAAAGTTCAGTGCTTGGTAATCGCCTACTTTTCATATACTAACCGTTAGCCATAATTATAAAAAAACGAATGAGAAAAACATTAAGCATAGGGATTTTGATTTTATTTGTCGCCTGTTCAGATAATAAATCTGAAGAAAAAACCATCACTAATAACACTCAAAATCAATCCAAAATGAACGTACTATTATTAGGTGCTTTCCATTTTGCTAATTTTAATCCAGAGAATAATGGAGACGTTCTTGAGATAAACGTTCCTGATGTATTGACAAATGAAAATCAGAAAGAATTAGAAAGAATAGCCAAAGCAATTTCCGATTTCAAACCTGACAAAATATTTTTAGAGCATCGATATTCCAAGCAAAATCAACTAGATTCAGTTTATAATAAATTTAAAATAACTGATTATTCAAAAGCTAAAAGAACTGAAATTATTCAATTAGGTTTCAGAACAGCTAAAATGTTAAATCACGAGCGAGTTTTTGCAATGGATTACAGAACTGATTTTCCATATGATAGTTTAGTTAATCAAATGGAAAAAGCTAAACAATTTCATTTAATAAAAAAAGATAGTCTTGAACTTGAAAGGATTGAAAAATTTGAGAATGAAATGTTCGCGTCTAACAAATTATTATCTGAGGTTCTATTTTACAATAATGAACAAGATAATCGACAATCAGATATTAATTGGTATTTGAGTGTTGCAAATCAAGGTGGAAGCAAAGACAATTTTGTAGGGATTATATTACCCTCTTGATCATATTTTTGTATTTCTTGTAGAGGAGGATGAGATCTATTTTCTGTAATTTCTACTTCTTCCACAGCACCTGAAAATATTGCTTCTCGTAATTCTGAAGTTTTCTTTTTATTTTCTTCTATATGTCTTTTTTGAATTTCAGAGGGATTATCTAAATCTGCTTTTTCTCCATAGTCTA
The DNA here is from genome assembly GCA_963666645.2 of uncultured Tenacibaculum sp. Taxonomy (GTDB): domain Bacteria; phylum Bacteroidota; class Bacteroidia; order Flavobacteriales; family Flavobacteriaceae; genus Polaribacter. The sequence goes on from CAXXDB010000003.1 coordinate 183,595, forward strand.
AAAGGGGATTTGCAACAGTAGTAACACTAAACCAATCTACTTCAGGAATAAAACCTACAGGAATACCATCAGCATCTCTATATACCATAGGTACTTTATCTCTATATGTTTGTGTTTTTTTAAAATTATCTAAAGACATACCTTCAGGGATATTTCTTTTTACCCACTCAGAAAAAGTAATAGTTGGTTTTTGATTAGCAAATTCAGCTTTATATTCTGGAGTTTTTTGAAACTCTTTAAAGGACATTCCATCAGGAATATTATCTTCTATCCATTTAGGAAAAAGACTAATTCCAGATTGTTTTTTATATTCATCTTGATATTCTTTACCCCTTTTGTAATGTTTAAATAACATTCCTTTAGGAATATTTTTTTCTAACCATTCACCAAAATTACCAGAAGTACTAGTTCTTATGGGTCTTCCATATTTATCTCTAAGAATTACAGGAAAATTATCTAATTCTTCTCCTTCTAAAGCTGTAGGATACAATTTATCTCCTATATTATTTTTATCAGGATGGACTAAATTTTTCCATTTCACAGAACTATTTTCATTAAGTCTTGGAATGTTTGCTCTTTTAGTGGTATGTATCATTTTACCATCTTTTTCTTCTAAAACGTTTTCGTGTTGAATAGCAGAAAATCTCACTTTATGCCTTGTACCATTAGATTTATCATCTTCAGCAGGTATAACAACATTTATACCAGTTTCTGGATCAGAATAAATAGTTTCCTTTGTAGTTTTTTTATTCGTTGCTTCTATTTCACTTTTTCTTTGTTGCTCTTTTTCTTCTGCTGTTAATTCAACTTCTGGAATATTATATTTTCTGGTTAAATCAGCTATAGTCTTTTCTATATTGTCTATTATTTCTTTCACATTGGCTTTACCTAATCCTGCCTGATTCCAAATCGTACCTAAAACTTGTATATAATGTTTTAAAGTTTCTAATTTTACATCTCCATTCTCTATAAGATCATTTATATAATCTTCAAAAGTAGGCTTCACACCATTGTCTTTTTCTAATTGTTTTGCTCTTTTTATAGTTTCGTCAATTAAGCTATTTGTAACATTTTCTTCTTCTTCTGTTACAGGCATTAAATCAAAAGGATCAATAACATCATCATCATTATCTAATTCATATAATGGGTCAACATATTCTTCATCAGGGTCTTCATTAGGGTCTTTATTATAACGAATCTCATCAGGGTCTATATCATCAGGAATAGCAGGAGCAGGAGGCTCATCTGGCTTATCATCATCTGGTTTGTCTTCAGGTTTTGCATTTTTTAATTTATCTATATCATTTTCCAATTTTGAACTAAGAGAAATAAATTCCTGTAATTGTTTTGAATTTTCTTTTGTAGATTTTTTATTTTTTAATAAAGAAATATATATATCTAACTTTTTCTTTAATTCTATTTTATTATTAAGAACATTATCATAAGAATATTCATCATAAGTAGATTCTTTATTTTCTTCATTTAATTCAGATAATTCTTCAGATTCAGATATATTTTCTTGATTTTTTTCTTTATCTCTTTCTTCTCTTTGATTTTTTCTCAAATCTCTATTTTCTTGAATATTATCTAATACAATTTTTTTTTGTATAACAGCATTTCTTCCTTCTTCTTTATAATATATTTCATTTTTTTTTCCTTCTTTTTTTATAGCAATAACTTCTATACCATAAAACATATCATCATTTACTTCAGAAATAAGAAGATCTATATCTTTATAATTATCTTCAGATAATAAAGTTATCAGGTTTGTTATCTTATTATCTACTATTTCAGTAACTTCTTTTAATTGTATTGGACAGCTCATATTATTTACATTTATTTTTTGTTCTTCTGCTGTTAATTCAACTTCTGTAGTATTTTGTTGTCTGTTTAATTGAGCTATATCGGTTTTAAATTTCTTTTCAATTTCTCTCCAATTACTTTTACCTAATCCTGCAGAAGACCAAATACTTCCTAAAGTTGGTATATAATGTAACATAGTAGTTAATTTTACTTCTCCATTTTCTATAACATCATATACATAATCTTCAAAAGTAGGCTTCACACCATTGTCTTCTTCTAATTGTTTTGCTCTTTTTGTAATTTCGTTAATTAATTCATTTGTAATATTTTCTTCTTCTTCTGTTATAGGCATTAAATCAAATGGGTAAATATCATTATCTAATCCATCCCATGGATCAACATATTCTTCATCAGGGTCTTCTTGAGGGTCTTTATTACGACGAATATCATCAGAGTCTATATCATCAGGAATAGCAGGAGCAGGTTTATCCAATTTTTTACTTATCTTAACTTTAGGGTCACTTTTTTTAGCCTTTTTAGCAGGAGACTCAGTGCCTTCTTCTCTTTTTACTAGTTTTCCCGTAGCTTCATTTACATTATCAGCTACTTCTCTAATATGAGCTATAATTTCTTGTTTTGAGTTAGTCATTTAATTTCTGTTTTATTCGATTTTGATATATTGGTTTAGTGTGTACCATTCTGGTAATTGTTTTGTGAAAGATACTGGTTTTAAATGGAGATCGATTAATTCCATAACAAAACTCATCAAAATAAGCTTGAATATGCCATTTACTTACGTGAGTTGGTATTACTCTTAACCAGGATTTAGCTTGCTTCTTTTTGTTTTGTAATACCTCTAAACTAAGCATATATATTTGTTTATGCCTTATTAATTTTTTACAAATATTCACTGTTTATATGCAATATACCTGCATAGGTGGATTTTATTGTAAAAACTAATAATTATCAACCTCTGGTTACAAAATCTTTCTTATTTTTGATCACTCCCTATTAATATTTTAATTTCAATTTTTACATGGCAACCAACAAGCATGCCCAAATACGTTATTCTATTCTCGATAAGTGTTTTAGTAATTTTAATAGAGTATTTACCTATGACGAATTATTAGAAGAAGTAAATTCGGTTTTGTACGACATAGACACTGAAGGAGTTAAATTGAGGCAATTACAGTACGATATTGCCCATATGAAATCGGATGCTGGTTATCGTATAGAATTGGATGAGGATTTTAAACTAGGTAAAAAAAGAGCATTTAGATATGCAGATCGTAACTTTTCGATTGCAGACCACCCTCTAAATCAAGACGATTCTGAACAATTAGAAACTACCTTAGCCATATTGTTAAGATATAAACATAGAGAAGAATTTAATTGGTTAGAAGAACTGATTCCAAGGATGGAAATGGCCTTTGACTTAGTTAAAAGTGAAGATAATGGAGCTATCAGTTATCAAGAAAATATTGATCTTAAAGGTAGAGAGTATGTTGGTGTATTATTCAATCAAATAATTAAGAAAAAGGTAATAGAAATAGAATACCAACCTTATAATAAAAGTCCTGAAAAATTACTTGTGCACCCCTATCAATTAAAACAACATAATAACCGATGGTTTTTATTTTGTTATAATGAAAAATATGAGGCTATTTCTAATTACCCTTTAGATCGTATTAATTCCATACAAGAAACCGGCAAACCTTTTAAAAATACAACTATTAATTGGTTGGATTATTTCGATAATATTATTGGAGTTACCAAGCCCGAAACAGAAAAAGAAATAGAAATTAAATTACGATTTTCTGAAAAACGGATAAACTATGTATTGACCAAACCCCTTCATGGAACTCAAAAACAGGATAAGATGGATGAGACTGGGTTAACTGTTAAAATAAAAGTGATTCCTAATCCAGAGCTATATCAATTATTACTTTCTTTTGGAGAAGATGTTGAAGTGCTTTCACCTCCAGAGGTTAGAGAAAGAATTAAGGAAAAGATAAAAAAATTAAATGAAATATATTAGTATGCAAATATACTGCACAGATTCAAACTACATTTGTAGATGTAATTTAAAAAGTAATACTGATGAGTAAGAATACCAATGTAAAATGTCCTAGTTGTAAAGAAGTCTTTAAAGTAATACTAATAATTGATAAAATAAACAACAATGTAAATGTTGTTTAAAATAGATCTTCTACTTATTTTTAAAAGATCAACCAAAGTAAATTCCATTTCAAATAATGGAGATTAAATTAAAATAATTGAATTAAATTTTTACTATGCAGGTGTATTGCACAGTTTAAGATAATATTTGCAGAGTTCTTTGAAATAACCGTAGTTAACTTATTGATTTACCTGTCCTCGACAGGTAGTCTGCTGTATTCGGCAGATATGTTGTAGTTCATAACTACAACTGAATGTAAGTGACGTTATTGAAGCTAAAGTTTCAAAACACTTACAAATTTTTTAATATTATATTATTATAGAAATTATAGAAATTCAAATTTTTATAGATTGAAAAGTACTATAAGAACATAAAGAAAGAATAAAAATACTACGGTTATATTCATTGATAAAAATTAAGTCATGAAACCAAACCAAAAACAAATTAATTATATCCAACAACAATTCCAAAACTTGGATAATGAAGAGGGGCTTCTTGAATTATTAAATTTTTCAAAAAAAATTATTTATAAGGATAAAACGAAACCTTTTACAATTAAACAACTAAATTATTATATCAATAAAGATTCAATAACAAAAAACAATCACTCCTTCTACACAAAATTTAAGATTAAGAAAAAATCTGGAGGTTATAGAACTATTCATGCTCCTGTAAAAGGGCTAAAAGAATTACAATTATCATTAAATTTAATTTTACAAGCAGTTTACAAACCTCATGAAGCAGCAACTGGTTTTGTGATAGGAAAATCAATTGTAGATAATGCTAAGATACATACAAATCAAAATTATGTTTACAATTTAGATCTCAAAGATTTTTTCCCAAGTATAGATGCAAAACGTGTTTGGGGAAGACTTACAGTAGCACCTTTTAATTTAGGAAAAACATCAGATAAGAAACAAATAGCAAATATGATAAAAACACTTTGTTGCACTAGAATGTTTGTGGAAAGATTTGAAAGTAACACTTGGATAAAAAAAAATTTGATGGTTTTACCTCAAGGCGCTCCAACATCTCCTATATTAACAAATGCAATTTGTGAAAGATTAGATAGAAAACTTTCAAAATTAGCTACTGATTTTGGATTAAATTATTCACGTTATGCCGATGATATTACATTTAGTAGTTTACATAATAGCTATAAAACTAATGAAGGTATTAATGAGGTTATTTATAAAAAAGATAGCACATTCGATAAAAAATTAAGATCAATTATAGCTACACAAAATTTTCATATTAAAGAAACTAAAGTACGATTACAAAAAAAAGAGTACCGACAAGAAGTAACTGGACTATCTGTTAATGATAAAGTAAATGTATCCAGAAGGTACACTAAGACATTAAGACATTGGCTATATTTATGGGAAGTATATGGTAAAGATAAAGCTTATCCCTTATTTTTAAATAAGTACACTAAAGATAAGTCTGTTAAAAAAAACCATCAAATATGTATGAGTAGTGTAATTGAAGGAAAGTTATTGTATTTAAAAATGGTTAAAGGAGATTCGGATAGTACTTATTTGAAACTAAAAGAAAGATTTGAATTTTTAGTTAAAAAGTCTACACCTAAATTAGAGAATAACAACCTATTAATTGATGTGGTTGATTTAATTTTGAATAAAGGATTAGATAAAGCTATGTTAGAATATAAACAATGAAATGAATAACCCAAAGGTAGAAAGCTTAGAAAAACTTCTTGATTTAATAGATAAATTATGCATTCAGGAAGAAAATCAATGGTTTAAAGAGAAATTGGTTGAGAAATTTTCGAAATCACCTGGTTTTGAAAACTTTCCGGAATTTTTAAAATATCAAAAAAAGCAATTTAAAATAAAAGGTCGTTATTTTTATGAAAAAATAAAAGATGAAAAATTAAAACTTGAGCTAATTAATGATTTTATAGAAATGTCTTGGTATCAAAGCATTAACAATGTAAATCGTTTTGCTTTATCTACCTACTGTCAAATGGAAAACCTTTTAAATTTTTATTCCATTAAATCTAATGCATTTGAAAAAATCTTTGCCAATAAAAATTATTATACAATCAAATATACAGATAAGTTTACCGTTGAATCTTTAAAAAGCTATTTCTATTATCCTTATGATAAAAATACTTTTAAATCAATTGAGAAAGTAAATATATGGGCAAAGATTACATATTGGGTATTAGACTCCAAAATCAAAATGACAGACTGGGAAAAAGATTACCATTCAAGTACTAGTAATTTGATAAATATTCGTAATATAACTACTCATAGAAGCTCAATATCAAAGAACGATTCAACAAAAAATACGATAGCATATTTAAAAAAGGCTGACTTATCATCATTAGGATTTTATATCAATATTCTAAAAGAAATAGTCGGTACTTTAAAAGATATAGATCCAACAGTTAAGATTCATGATATAAACCTCGAAAAACCAAAAATTAAAGCACCAAAAATTGTTGGTAAAATAGACCTTGATAAATAAAATTCACTCTTTAGGTCTTCAAGAGTTAAACAATTTACAATAATAATTTAATGGTGTCTAAAATTGGTTGGTGGTAAAAAAAAGTAAGACAGATATTGTACAAGGTTTTAATTCTAATTGAAGTCAGAATAATACATTAATTGAATTTAAGTTTGATGAGATATCAGTAATACCAAATGGTAAGGCAGAAATAAAATTAATTGTTAGTACTCGCCTACTTACGAAAATCCTCGCGGATTTTCTATTCGGTTTTTATTTGCTAAATTAAGGTCTTAAACCACACAACAAACCGTTAGCAACCATTTAAAAAATACGATATGTCTAAAAACAATTTTATATCTTTGTGATGCTATCAAATGATACTATCATAATTTGAAACCACCATACCAAATAACAGAAAGCATTTTAAAGTTAATAACTTCCATATCTGAAAAGATTGGAGCAATTAACGCTACACATTTATACAAACCACCAACAGAGTTACGCAAGCGTAATCGTATTAAAACTATACAATCCTCTTTAGAGATTGAGGGCAATATGCTAACAGAAGAGCAGATTACTGCTTTACTGGAAAACAAACGTGTATTAGCGCCACAAAAAGATATTTTAGAAGTTCAGAATGCTATTAAGGTTTACGATATAATACACAGTCTTAACCCAAACAACTTAAAAGACTTAGAAAAAGCCCATAAAATCCTGATGCAAGGTTTGATTGATGATGCTGGGAAACTACGAACCAAAAATGTAGGTATTGTAAAAAGTTCAAAAGTTGCTCACGTAGCACCAAGCGGTAATATGATTAAGGGTTTAATGAATGATTTGTTTAAATATCTAAAAAAAGACAACGATATTACATTAATCAAAAGCTGTGTATTTCATTATGAGTTTGAATTTATTCATCCATTTTTAGATGGAAATGGCAGAATGGGAAGATTGTGGCAGACTCTAATTTTAATGCAACAATATCCAGTATTTGAGTTTCTACCAGTAGAAAGCCTAATTAAGAAAAATCAGCAACAGTATTACAATGTTTTAAGCCAGTCGGACAAATTAGGACATTCTACGCCATTTATTGAGTTTATCCTTAATATTATACTCCAAGCCTTAGAAAATTTGTTACAGACCCAAAACAGAACGCTCACCACCCAAGACAGAATAGAACTTTTTAGAGATAAAACAAAGCAACAAGAATTTAGCCGAAAAAACTATTTGCAAAACTTTAAAGAAATTAGCCAAGCCACCGCAAGCAGAGATTTAAAATGGGCAGTAGAACAAGGTGTTTTAGAAAAATCTGGCGATAAAAGATTAACCGTTTACAAGTACTCTATTTAATCCTATTTGGTGCTTATTCTACCTTTAAAACACACGTTCTGTACCATATTTGTACCTTCAAATACATAAACACTTAATAATCAATATGCAATTATATTCTGTATTAAAAGAAAGCTCTTATTCCAAGGTGTGAAAAATGTGAAAAGAGACATAATGATTTATTCTTGTTTATAGAATTACCTCTTTTCTTAATTGGTTTTTGCTATATGTTATGGGATTTTACATATAATGTGAGTGATTCAAGATTTAGATTTTTGTCTTTAATTCCATCAGTTGTTGCAGGAATTGCGTGTGCTGGAATTGTTGGTCAAATAATAAGATTTTTTCTTAATATGAGACATAACGAAGGGAAATCGGAAGAAGATATAACTGACTTTCCCGAAATAAAGAAATTAACGAAATTAGGTTGGAGAATAAATAAACCAGCCAAAGGAGAATATTTAACGAAAGAAGATTATATAAAAACGGAATAAAAACTACTGGCAACAACGTATATAGTCCATGTTGCCCATTTGCAATCAATTTAGAAAGTGAGGTGTCTTTCTTGGGAGGGCTTAAAGAATAGAGGTTTATGTGAACTTCTTGGTCGCCTACAATAATATCTTTGGTAATCGTTTCTACTACATTACGCTTCTCTTCATTAGAGAGTTTATCCCAATTATCATATAAAGTTTGTGCTTCTTGAATGATAAATTCACTTGATTTTGCATGTTCTTTTAATATTTTAATTTCACTTTCTACTGTTGGAATTGTTCTTTCTAATTGGCTCAATTGTTCGTTAGGTTCGTTATAAAATTCGTTAAATCTTGCAGTTTCAATTTGGTTATTTTCATGTAGCTCAAAAAGTTTAGAAATCTTATTTTTTAACTTTTCTATTTTTTCATTCACAACAATAAGTTCACGCTCTTTATCTTTTATTCCTGTTTGACCACTTTGATAATACGTTTCAATATCATCTTTTGATAATAAAAATTGTTTGAGCTCACTTTTAAATATCTCTTCAATATCTTCTGTTGGAATTTTTTGTCTGCATTTTTTACAGGGGTATTTAGGATTACTCGACGGCACATACATTTTTCCACCACAATCACAGATTAAAAATCCTGTGAATAGCTTTAATTTTTTGTTGAAAGGTTGTGTTTTACTGGATTCGTATTTGTGAATAATATCATTTACACTTTGCCATAATTCCTCTGTTACAATTGCTGGTGCTTCATGAAAAAACCATTCTTTGCTATCTCTAAGTACGGGTTGACCATTTTTACCAACTTTAGTAAATCGTGTACGTCTTACACCTTTTGTAATTGGGTCTTTCAACAAACGCTTAATAGCCATATCCGAGAATTTTTTCCCACGTTTAGTACGATGGCCTTCTTCATTAAGAATACGAGCAACGGTTCCATAACGATTGTGCTGCAAATAAAGCTCATACATCTTCTTTCTAACAATAGATTCTTCAGGATGTAATTCTATATCATCTTTTCCTTTACGTTTGTAACCATAAGGAATACCACCCATTACTTTTCCCATTTTCGCTCTGGTTTCAACTGAAGCATTTATTCTATCTACAATTTCTTCACGTTCCCATTCTGCCATAGATGAGATGATACGAAAAAACAATCGCCCAGCTGGAGTTGCTGTATCAAAGGATTCTTTAAGCGAAATTAAATCGGCATCATGTTCTTTAAAGAAATTTGCAAATTCTAAAAATTCAATAGTGTTTCTTGCAAATCGTGCAATTTTAGAAAAGATAAGACCTGATATATGACCTCTATGAATATCCATTAACATACGCTGACATTCGGGATGGTCTTTTACTGTTTTCCCTGATACGCCAGTTAGGTCATAAATTTCAACAACATCATAGTTATGTAATTTCGCATACGTTTTTGCCTGATCTAAATGATGTTCTGGACTATCTCCTCTTTTTTGGTCTTCTGTGGAAACACGAATCCAAATTCCTACTCGCTTGTTCATACACTCTAAGTTTCTGTGAATTAGAAGCTAAAGTAAATTAACGTTTTCTTAAATACAAGTTAATAGTTAATTGAATAAATGTGTTAAATCATTCGCTTTTATTTCAACTTCATTTGTTTCTATTAATATATGAGCTGACCAATACCTCTTTAACAAAATAATAAGCTCTTTGTTTAGCTCTCAACCATAAAACAAAAATTAAAAAAACTGAAATACTATAAAATACCCAACAACAATAAAACTTTGGTAATAAAACAAAAAAGAGAATAATAAAAGAAGTGAGTAAAGACCTTGAAAAAGCATAAAGGTTTTGAAAATCTGTTATTCTCTCACTCTTTGTGTTTCTTAAGGCTATTCCGAAAAGTTCATTATCAGGTATTGTTTCGCTTTTTACTAATGCTCTTAGATGTGATTTGATACTGTCTAAATGAGAAGGAACTTTTATTTTTCCTAAACCTTTTCCAGAAATAAACCTATCAGAAGGCCTCCCTTTCCATGTAAAATAATAGAGGGGTTCTAACCAACTTGAAAATGTATCAATAAAAAAGCCAATAATATACGCTAAAGCAGTAATAAAAATAACTTCCCCTACATTACCTAAATCAATATTTGGAAAATAAAACTTAATAATTACAAAAGATACTAATAACCCAGTAATAAGCTTTGATAATATGTCGTATGACTTAAAATTCATGATTCCCTATATGTAAACTAAATTCTTCTTCTCCAAAGATAAGCATCAATGTTGGTAATCCTCTTAATTGCGCTTCATTTATCAACTCACAAAAAGAGACTTCATCATCATTACTCATTTTTAAGGAATAACCGTTTGGATGTGAGTGCCATTCTCCAAGATAATACAAGGAGTCGTTAGTTCTTTCTTTTATAGTTTTGAGTTGATGTTCTACATCCTCAATGCCTCTAATATACAATGTCCTTTTTTCTATACTATCTTTTGGGGACAAAATAGTATCAGTGATATAAATTCGTTTATTATAAGTATCAACTCCACCAATGATAATACCTCCAGTTTCATTAGGTAATTTACTTTTTCTAAAATCATAAATTGTTTTTAACAGCTTCCCATTTAAAAAAACGTTCCAGTTATCTATTTCAACTATTCTCCAATCATCCAGTTGATAATTTAAATTAGAAATTGAAAAGTCATTTTCTAATTTCCAGATATCAATAGCTCCAGTATTTGAATTAACATGATTAGGAATTGCTTTAGACAAAATACCTGAAAATACAGACAGATTATCTTGACTTACCTTAGATGTTACATCTCTACAACCTCTAGCGTATCTAACCTTACTATGTTCTGGAAAATCGAAGTGGTTATATAGTCTTTCATCATTAATCAGTTCTTTATAATATTGAAATTCTATTAAATCTAATGAAGTAGTTCCTATTGTGCTTTCAGACAAAAGAACTAAGTCATTTCCATTTGGGTTTAAAAAAGCAGAAAACTTTCTTTTCTCTTGAAAATTACTTGCTAGATACCTTTCAACAGAAATTGAAGTAGAGATATCTATTATATAATCGGATTCAAGTATAGGTTTCTTAATTTCTTTAGGTGATTTTAGGAAATCTAATTTATACGGTTTAACAATATTTTCACTTGGATAAACAGCTTGGTTTATGTATTCAGACATGAATTCAACTTTTGATTTTCCTATACCAAATCTATTTGCTTGATGTCTTGCAAGATTATGAGGTAAAATAATATCATTATCTATTACATTCCATTTCCCATAACCTTTGCGTGTCATATTATTAAGAAACTGAGAACCTAACGCACCAAGTCCAATTAATGTAAATTGAATATCAGTATTTAAATTATCATTCAAAGATTGAGAAAATAAATAACTAAAATCTTGATGAGGACTCAACACTTCAACTTCTATACCCTTTATTTGAGTCAGTGAAAAAATTGCATCTTCAACTTTTGAATACCTATTATTGTTAAAAGCTAAATAATTAAGCTTCATTCCCAATTCACTTAAAGGAGTGTTTATTTTAAAAAAGCAAGTATTTCTTTGTTCGGACTCTGTATTCTTGCCTCTCTGTAAACCTAATTCTAAAATTATTACTGGAGGTAATTCAATTAATTGAGTTAAATCTGGATTGTCTAAAATTTCATCAATTAATTCTTTTAATTTAGATATTAAGCAAACATTAATTCTGTTTAGTTCATTGATTAAAGCAGGTAAATTATTTGGCGCTATATTTACTAAACCATGTTTGATATCATGGTTTATTACTTTTATTAGATATGCTTGAGAATTATTTAAGTAACTATCTGATTTTGAAGATTCTCTGGAGTGTAATTTGTAAACATTATCTGTTACTTTAACTATTAAATAGGCATTTGGTTGAGTTTCTCTATTGTAAATAATAATACCGTTTGAAACAAAATAAGGTTCTAAAGGTTGGTCTTCTTGATGTAATTTATCTTTTGCTGTTAACTCAAGCCAAGATTTGATTTTTGTTAAAAATTTGATTCCTGACCATTTGAGCATTACTTCTTCAAATGATTCTTCATACAAACATAAGTTAACAGGTCTAAGTTTATTAGAAACATTCGTGTGACTTAAATTGAGTGGAAAATCATGTCTAAGTGCATACACTTTTGGAAGTGATTTACCATCTTTAATCACAATGCCTATTAACTCTACAGGTTCAATTTTAATTTTTCGCCTGTTAGGAATATTTAAGTCAAAATCAAGAATTAAAATATCTTTTTGCTTATTTTTTCTTATCTCAACTAGCTTAATCAATGGATCTAAATAACTAATTGCATTAAATATTCTTTTAGAAAATTTGTGCTGTAACTTATTTGATTTTATCGGATGTCCTTCTATTTCGGTATAATTAGTCATTATTTAATTACCCAACTCTTGAAGGCTTTTTTTCTCCAGTACTAACTCCGATACCACCAAAAGAAGATGTTTTAATTAAAGTGGGATCATCTTCATCATCAATTTCAAATACAATCGGTTTATTATAATCATCATAAAATGTTGACGTATTAACAAAATCATCTTCCCCAACCTTATCTATATATTCTTCTTTTGCTTTATAATGTGGTGGATTATCATCATTATTTTCAATTTCTTTACAAGAAGCTATAACTTTTGCTCCTTCAAGTTTATAATCCAAAATTTCAAGGGATGTATTTTTCGGAGTTTTGTTATCTTTTTGTGGTGTGTCATTAAAAAACGACCATGAGCAGTGATGTGGAGATAAGAATATATCCCATTCTAATGTTTCTTCATTATCACTATCTTCGGTCTTTTCTTTAATTGTTTTCCATCTGTAGTGATCAGCATCTCCACTATGCATAATTTTGCAAATTACATTACCATCATTATCGGCGAATCTTCCCTGATAAATTATACTAGAAGCATTTCTATCCTTTATAGCTTGAGCTTCTTCTAAATCTTTTTTGAAAGGCGCATGAATAAAAAATGAAAAATCTCCTAGTTCTTTATCATTTACACTTTCTACAACATCACCTGGAATATGTGTTGGAACATTATCAAATTCAGAATTTTCATCATAACCTACTAAAACCAATCTATTACCTCTATCATTCCGCTTACTGTCATTATCTTTATATAGCCTTTTCCTTCTGTTAACTTCATTTCTTATATAATTAGCGTCTTCGGATTGGTCTGTCGTAAATAACATAGTTGTAACCCAAATTTCATCAATAATTATTTTGTCTTTATGGTCTGAATTATTAGAATCATATTTTTTAGGGTCTCCTTTATAAAAGTGTTTGCTGAAATTATGACAGTGATCTTGGTCGGCATGAGTTAGTATAAATAAATCGACAAAGGAGTTTCCTTCGTTATTTGTCTCTAATGAGTCTAACAAATCCTTTTTAACATCAAATATTCCATCTTCAGCCTTTCGTATTCTACAATCTGTAATAATTGTCGTGTCATCTTTAAGCTTAATTAAAGAAGTGTCTCCGTTTCCTACAGGGTAATATTTTATTATATGCTTACTCATAATTTTATTTTTGAGAAAATACGTCAATTTTCACACCATATTTATATTAGTGTGCTGATTGTTAATAAGTTGATGTAAATGTTAAAAACTGAAAAATAAATGTTTCTAGAAAATAGAAAAACAGACATCATGTCAGTCTTTTATTTGTTTTAAATTTTTTTTACTAATAATAGTTTATTTTACTCCAAATAATAATGCGTTAACATCAGTGCGAAAGCATCAAAAATTCCCATTTGATAATGCTCTGCCATCCAAGGTAAACGTCTGTGCGGTGCTTTGTCTCTAAGTTCTGGATACCAATTTAAAATTACCATCGCAATTTCATATTTCGTTTTAGCATTGAACGATAAAAAGGTTTGCTTAATCTGAGAGCGTGAGTAGGTTTTAAGGTTTAAGTTTTTGGTATGAGAAAGTTGTACAATAGCATCAATGATTCGTTTTTGTCGGTTAGATATTTTTCGTGCTTTATAGTCTAGTAGTAATACTACATCTGGCTTGCAGTAATCCAATAGCCATTTTACTTTTTTGATGTATTTATGATGAGAAATAGGTTGCACCTTTTTGATTCCAAAATCTAAAATTTCTTTAGGACCTTCACAGATTACGAAACCTACTCCAAAGGTATTAGGATATAATACCAATGTGATTTTTTGTCGTTTAATAGTTGTCATGTTCTTTTTCATTTACATCTTGCAAACACCCAATATTGTTCAATACTTCATATAAAGCTGTAATTCGCTTTTTAAGTTTGGGAGAGGTAATTTCATCTTCTAATTGACTTATCAAGGAAGTGGTTTTAGCGGATACAGAATCAATCATTCCTAACAGACTGTATTTAAACAATTTTTTGAGTGGCGTTTTGGTAATAATGTGGTAGGCTATAATCACGCGAGCAGGAGGCAATTTTTTACCAGTTTCATATTTGGAAAGATTAGAAAAATCCATATCCAAAAGATAGGCCATATCTTGAAGGGTTAAATTTGCATTCCGTCTCGCTTGTTTTAAATAACTTATAATATTCATATAGGTATTGAAGTCATAGGTGTTAATCGCCTATGACTTTTATATCGCCATAGATGCAGATTTATGGGTTAATCGCGTTCTTTTGGAAAAGAACGATATACTAATCCAATCTTTGCGTTTACGTTTTTTTGTTTTTGGGTCTATCCAACCCAGTGTCTGCCTAATCACCACTAAAAGCACTTTTAATTGTGCTTGATTTAAATATGGTAATTGTTGGTCAAAGATTTCATTTGGTACTTGGGTAGAACGATATAAATGTTGCATATAAAAAAGTATCTATGAGATACTTTGAATATAAAAGTTATGCTTTTTGGGTATTAATACACTAAATCATTAAGTGGATGTTTGGTTATTTGTCCTCGTAAATGTTCTGCACTTGCAGAGAGATAAATAGTGGTAGTTTTGATGTCACTATGTCCCATCATTTTTGAAAGGCTATAAATATCACAACCACCTTCTAACATCAAGGTTGCAAAAGTATGCCTAAGTTTATGAATCGTGAAGGAAATACCAGAGGCTTCTTTAAGTTTATCTGTTAGGCGCTTTAATCCTGAATTGGTGAAACCTAAGTTTCTATTTGAAGATGTAAAAAATTCAGGGCAGGTTTTACCACTTTTTTTCCGATAAATTAAATATCTGTTTAAGCTTTGGGCTAGAGTATGATTCATAGGAATAATTCGATCTTTATTTCCTTTTCCTAAGTGGACAAAAATAGTTTGGTTTTCAATATCGACATCGGTTAGTTTCAAATTAAGTAATTCATTTTTACGCAATCCAGCAAATAGAAACATGGCAAAAATAGCATGGTTTCGATATTTTAAATAGGAATGAGTGTATGGGTAATTATAGGCGATTTCTAATAAGCGAAGTACTTCTTCTTTTTTGATTTTTTTAGGTAATGATTTTTCTAGTTTGGGTAATTCAAAATCATCTAGATAATTTGTTTCTAAGTACTTGTTCTTTACACACCATCTAAAGAAAACGACTAAGGTCATGTAATAGGTTCTGTAGCTGCTAATTTGCCACTTTTTATCCCTTCTTCCATACAAGAAGAAGCTTTGTACCACTTTCTCGGAAACGTCCTCTATACGGTCAATTTCTGAGATTTTTATAAAATAGGATACTTTTTGACGGTAGCGTTTTACCGTATCATTTGAAACGCCACGTATATATTTTGCGTTATAGCAATAATCCTCTAGTAAAAGTTCAATATTCATAGTTAATAACATCTATATAATACTTAAGATTTTGATTCAAAGACGTGGTCGTAGAAAACGCTAGTATTCCAGTACCAAATTCTAATAAAAGCCTTATAAAATAACAAAATATAAGGTTTTGATATCGGGTTGCTTCCTGATAATGACGAGGTCCTAGGTTCAAGTCCTAGCGTGCGCACCAAAAGCCCTTATTTATAAGGGTTTTTACATATTTGATGTGTAAAAAACACCCTTCTACGGCCACGTCTTGGAAAGATGTGGTCGTAGAAATGATTAAAAAAAATCTTAGAGTACCATATTGATAGATTAAACCACTTTTTGATTGATATTAAAAAAATGGTGTTCTTGTAATATAGCGACACTTTAATTTTAACATAGCTCATTTTGAACTTCAATGTAATTAGTAACCTAAATTATTAATATGTAAACGTGCATTTTCTGCTTTTATAGACCGCAGATAATGCTCCGTCATACGAGTTGAGGAATGACCTAATACATTTTTTATACTTATAATATTCGCATTTTCTTTGGCAAGATTACAAGCAAAGGTATGTCTGAATTGATGCACGTGGAATTTTACACCCGATAAACGATTATATTTAGTTACCCAATGCTTCAATCCGTGATCGGTAAAAGCGGTATCTCCTTTTGTGGATATAATTAAAGCATCGCATTTTGAATGCATTAATTTTCGATACTTCAAATAGGATTTTAGATGCGTTAATAAATTGAAATGCAATGGAATATAACGGCTTTTTTTTGATTTAGAAGTTCTACTATTTACAAATAAGGTCTTATTGTGGAAATCTACATCTTGGGTTCGTAACCCTAATAACTTACCTCTTCGGATTCCCGTATATAGTAAAAGATATGTAATTACTAGATCACGTTTCTGCATAAATATATTATCTATGGTATGTAAATTAATAGTACTTATCAACTTTGAGATTTCGTTTTGAGGCAATGCTTTTTCATCTTCATATTTAGGATTTGGAGGCTTTATGAGTTTAGAACTAAATCTTTTCGATACTAATTGTTGGCATTCTAGCCATTTGATGAAAGCTAATAATTTATTAAAGTACGTTCGTATTGAAGAGGCTTTCATAGGCTTCCCTTTCTTTTTAGCTCTAATTCCTAATCGTTTGAAGAATTCTTGAATGATATAAGGCTGTATATCTTCAACATATTTTACCTCTGGTATTAAATTAGAGAAATTTTTGAATACATCTTTATATGTTTGCATCGTCTTAGGGCGCAATCCTTTTGTATATTCACATTCTAAAAGATAATCTTCAAAATAGCTTGAAATAGATTTTTTGTCAGGTGTCATATGTTTATACAACCATAATAAAAATACATTCCTAAGTTATGCTTTTTGGTATTATCTAAAATCTACCAATTGGCATTACTCCAAGATATTAATAAATAATATTAAAATGCTGTTCATGCAGCATTCATTTCATTATTACATATCTTATTTTGCGCAAACAGATTTTCGTAATCAAAAGGATGTATTTGGTATTTTGCAACACGACCGTTTGGTTGGTATGTATCTTTTAGGGAAAACTGGAAGTGGAAAAACGACAGTTTTAGAAACTTTTATTCATCAAGATATTATGCACAATAGAGGCTTATGCCTTTTTGATATTAATGGCGATTTAGTTAAAAAATTAAATACTACCATCCCAAGCCATAGACAGAAAGACTGTATTTATTTAGACACTTCAAATCCAAATTTAGAATGGGGTTATAATCCACTTCGAAAAGTCTCCTACCAACATCGTCATTTGATTGCATCTCACATTATTGAAACGTTTCAGAAATTATGGGGACAACAATCTTGGGGGATAAAATTAGAACATATCCTAAGGAACGTAATTTTAACGCTTCTCGACCAACCTAAAGCCACATTTTCAGACGTCACAAAATTGCTCGTTGATGATAATTATAGACTGCAATGCCAACAACATATTGTTGCCAAAGAAGTGAAACAGTTTTGGAGGTATCAATTCTCTAAATATTCCAAAGCAGATGTACTACCTGTTCTGAATAAAGTGGGCAGCTTCTTGGCAATTCCAATGGTTAAAAAAATATTGGTTGATAATACCAAGCAACTCTCTATTCAGTCTATTATTGATAATGAAAAGATTTTTTTGGTGAATTTATCTAAAGGAACTTTGGGCACTGATGCATCACATTTATTAGGGTCATTACTACTCAATTCCCTTTCTGCTGCGGGTTTTCATCGTTCAACCATTGATGAAGAAAAACGGAAACCCTTCTTCATTTACTTAGATGAATTTCACAATTTCACAACACTAAGTCTGGTAAATATGTTCTCAGAACTTCGGAAATTTAAAATTGGATTTATAGTTGCACATCAATACCTAAATCAACTACCCGTAAAAATCAAGGAAGCGGTTTTGGGAAACATTGTCACTATTATCTGTTTTAGAATGTCATACGCTGATGCCAAATATATGGCACAAGAATTCTATCCTGTATTTACTGCCAGTGATTTTATAGCATTAGAAAATTACCACATTTATATTAAACTCATGATTAACGGAAAACCCTCTAAACCATTCTCTGCAAAAACGATTACAAAAACTAGTTTAAATCTACCAAAAGGCTGAACTCCAGCCTTTTTTGTTTTCAATCATAATAGTTTCAAAGCAACCTTAATTGAATACAAATGAAAACAAATTTACTCACTAAAATTCCCTTATCTGCATCTGAAGTGAGATTGCATTATATACGTCCACTTTTTAAAAGTATGGTGCATGTAAGTTGTGCTGAAGATGCTGTTCATTATTTACGACAATCTATCAATCTAGAACAATTAGATTTACGAGAAAGCTTTTGGGTTATTTTGATGACCAATGCGAATCGTATTTTAGCTATTTCAGAGGTAGCAACGGGAACATCAAGAGGTGTACAAACCAATATTAAATACATTTTACAATTGGTTTTACTCTCATCATGTAGCTCGTTGATTATTTCACATAATCATCCTTCAGGGTCTCTAAGTATATCGAAAAAAGACCGTTCTGAAACTAAAAAACTACAACGTCTTTTAAAATTGATGGAAGTGACCTTACTAGACCATATCATTATTACTTCTGAATCTTTTATCTCATTCGCTCAAGAAAACTGCCTATAGAAGCCTAAGGCTTATTTGGCATTTTATTAATTCAAACCTAATCTTTTATTACCATGTATGCCCAAAACTCCAATTTCCTACTATGGAGGAAAACAGAATATGCTTAAGCATATTTTGCCTCTCATTCCCGACCATATCATCTATACCGAAGCATTCTTTGGTGGTGGTGCTGTCTTTTTTGCCAAACTACCAAGTCCTTCTGAAACCATTAATGATGTGAATGCGATGGTGGTTAATTTTTATGAAACAGTAACAACCGATTTTGACAATATAAAAGAAAAAATTGAGGCTACACCGTTTTCAAGAGCAAGTTATAAAGTAGCATTAGTCATTTATAAAATGCCTCACTTGTTTAATAAACTACAACAAGCATGGGCGTTTTACATCGGAACGAATATGGGGTTTTCCTGTCAGATTGGTGCTTGGGGGGTTACGATAAATATGGAAAGCAGGTTAAAAAGCTATTAAATAAGAAGATTAGCTTTAATGAGAATATCTACAATCGATTAAAAAATGTTCAGATTGAGCATAACGATGCTTGCAAAGTTATTGCTAGTCGTGATGCTGAAGACGCCTTCCATTATATTGACCCGCCTTATTTTAATTCCTGTCAATCTTTTTATAGTGGTTATACCGAAGCTGATTTTGAAAAATTATTACAAACTCTTGAAAGTGTAAAAGATAAATTCTTGTTGAGCAGTTACCCTTCTGATATTTTGGATAAATACATCCGAAAAAATGGATGGCATGTTAAAACATTCAATAAGAGTTTATCGGCTTCAAAAGGTGTAGCAGGTAAATCACGAGGACGAAAAACAGAAGTTCTAACTGCTAATTATTCGTTAGATGATGTAATATGAGAAAAACACCTTTAAGAGTTGTAGAACTCTTTGCTGGTGTTGGCGGATTTAGAATTGCATTAGAAGGTTATCCGAAGCGAAAGAATTCAGATTTTGAAGTGGTTTGGAGCAATCAGTTTGAGCCTCGAACCAAAAAGCAACATGCCAATTTGGTTTATAAAAACCGACGTCCAAAAGCACATCATTCTGAAGATGATATTGAAAATATTGTTGAAAATGATATTGATAAAATCCCCGAGCATGATTTACTCGTTGGCGGTTTCCCCTGTCAAGATTTTTCTATTGCCAATCGTTCTCATA
The DNA here is from genome assembly GCA_963666645.2 of uncultured Tenacibaculum sp. Taxonomy (GTDB): domain Bacteria; phylum Bacteroidota; class Bacteroidia; order Flavobacteriales; family Flavobacteriaceae; genus Polaribacter. The sequence continues at coordinate 203,959 of CAXXDB010000003.1, forward strand.
ACAAAGGACTCGAAGGCACCAAAGGAAAATTGTGGTGGTCTATTTATACCATCCTCGAAAAGAAACGACCCAATTATATTTTACTTGAAAATGTAGACCGCTTATTGCGTTCTCTTTCCAAACAGATTGGTCGTGATTTTGCAGTGATTCTAACCTGTCTAAACAAACTTGGATACACCGTAGAATGGCGCGTGATAAATGCTGCTGATTATGGATTTCCGCAACGTCGGCGACGTATATTCATTCTTGGATATAAAAAAGGCTCAAAACTCTATAGTAAAGTCAGAAAAACAGAAACTTTGGAATGGTTGACTAAATCTGGTATTACCGCTAAAGCCTTTCCTGTAAAATCGCACGGAAAATTAAAACTAGGTATGCTTCCAGATATCATTGAAGATGCTTTACAAACCTTTACTAACAAAGATGCCGTTTTTGATAAAGCGGGATTGATGCTGGATAGTGTGTATTGCACCTATAAAGTCACACCAGATTTTAAAGGAAAGCACATAACATTAGGTAATATTCTATTAGATGAAAAACTAATTTCTGAATCCTATTTTATTTCAGAAAAAGATTTACCAAAATGGAAACTTGTGAAAGGTGCCAAAGAAATTCATAGAATCAGCAAACATACAGGAAAGCCATACATCTACCGTGAAGGTAATGTCGCCTTTCCTGACCCTTTAGATAAACCCTCCAGAACCTTATTGACTCGTGAAGGTGGTACGTATATCGCTAGAGAAAAACATATCGTAAACGTAAATGGACGCTACCGACGATTGCATCCTATTGAACTCGAACGTTTCAATGGTTTTCCCGATGATTTTACTAAATGTAAAGGAATAACCGATAATCAACGTGCCTTTTTTATGGGTAATGCCTTAGTTATTGGTGTAGTAGAAAAATTAGGAAAAGAACTAGTGAAAGCAGTAAACAGTAAACAGTAAACAAAATTAAATATCAATCTGTGCGATTCGCACAAAATTCAATAAACATGAAAAAAGTAGTAAACAAAACTGTCAATCTAAATTTGGTTGGCGTCAACGGAAATGCCTTCGCCATTATGGGTGTCTTTCAAAGACAAGCTCGGCGAGAAGGATGGACTCAAGATGAAATTAAAAAAGTCTTAGATGAAGCTAAAAGTAAAGATTATAATTACTTATTAGCAACCATAGAAAACCACTGCAAAGTAGAAGATAAACCTTTTAATTCTGAAGATAATGACTATTAAAGAGCGGAAGCTAATACTTCATTTTTTGGAGCTATTAGCAAAAGAATTTGAAACACGAAAAGTAACAGAAATCGACATCGTATTTCTCCAGTTAATTCCAAGAAAAGAATTGATTGAGATTGTCCTTTGGCTTTTTACCAATTATGACAGAAGTATGCTAACTGAAAAAACGGGTGCTGAGCTTTTGGAACTAATTGGCGATGATGCCTGTGTAATTTCTTATATGATACAAAAATGGAAAAATGGTATTAATGCTGTTCCAAAACTGACTCAAGATGAAGTCAATGACTTTTTTAACGAAAAGATGATTGACATCCATTACCTAAGAGACAAACCAGTAGAAGAATGGGATTCTTACGATGTTAGTAACTATTATTCTATTTTGTTTAAACGTGGAAAGACCCAACGTGTGTATGCCATTTTCACTTCTGATGTGAAGGACGAAGATAAGTATGCTGTAACAACACAGCCTTCGTTTTTCTTTGATACCGAAGACGAAGCTGAAGAAGAATTAGAACGTATCTGTATCGAGTCAAAACGTCCTAAATCAGATTTTATCATCCATTCCCTTTGGAGGACTACATAACTAAATAATAACAATTAAAAATTTAAAATTATGAATGCAACTATTGTGGATGTTTTAATAGAAAACATCAAAACAGATCAAGTGCTTTTAGAGCAAACCGAAACAAAAATGGAAACGGTAAAAGACGAAAAACGAATCATTGTTGATCGTCTTAAAGATTATAAACGTGATGTTACAGTAATGCTGAAATATGCTGATGATGCCCAACAGAAAAAGATTGAAGCACTTGGCTTTGACCTTTCGGAATCGGAACGTGGACTTAATTCAATTGCTAGTTCTGCCTTAGATATCATTATGAAAGTAAAAGACAATCAACTATCTAATGCTGAACTCTATAATGCGTATGTAAAATCTTTAAAAAATGAAGATGAAGCTGTTAATTATACGGAGTTTAATATTAAGTGTCGTTCGTTGTTTAATACTCAACGTTTATTGCGTAAAAAAAGTAAGGACTCAAAATCTTCAAAAGAAGATATTATTTCTTTGAATGGTAGGGTTTTAAAACCTCAACCCGAAAAACAAGCAAAGAAATAGTGCTATGAAAAACGATAATTATTTGGACTTATTCGATAGCAAGCAAAAAGCAATTAATCATTGTATATGGCTTAACTTTAAGTATCGTATTTCTGGTATTCGCTTTGGAGTGCTACATGGACCAGAGAATAATTGGGCAGTTTGCGAAGAAGCAACTGCCCAAGAAATGGAAATGATTTTTTTGGATATCTTACCAAAAGATTATCCTGAAATGACATATGACGATATTCGTCATATTCGTATGGATAGTGATTCACTTCCCTCTTGGGATAAAATTATTGGTTTGTTTTCCATTGCTGATGGTGAGATATTACGCTATATAATTCACGCTAAAATACCGCTTGAGAGACTAATTCGTCATGAGTTAGCTGGACGAGGATATGATGAAAAGCACAGTTGGTGTGGTTTTGATAGAGTAGCTGATATATGGTTGAAGTAAAATTAAATAACTAAGCACTCGGATTTTTCGAGTGTTTTTTAACGTTGAAGCACTTCTTTAAATTGGTAAAAAAAACGCTCGATTAACCGTAAATCTTCTGTAATAATTTCTGCTGAACCTAACATTTCTTGTTTAAAATCTATTTCTTTATTGTAAGATGTAATTAGCTTTTTGGGTAATTCTACATCAATAAAATATAAGCCTTCTTTATCTGGAATTAAAGAGATATTTTTTACGGTTCCATTAAGTACACCAAACTCAGTATCAGGATAGTTTTCTAATTTGATGTTTACGACTTGACCTACTTTTATTTTTCCTGAATTTTGAGCTGGTGCTCTTAACTTGGCAATAAACGATGAGTTTTCGCTTGGAATAATAGTAAATACTAAATCTCCTTGGTTAACATTTTGATTACTGTTCCAAATATTTAAAAAGGATACCTTACCGTTAATATCAGATTGTAAAACATAAATATACTCCCAATCTTTAATTGCTTTTTTTAGTTGATTAAAAGATTGAATGACATTTTTAAGTAGCATCATTTCTTCCTTTATCCTATTAATTTCAGTTCCTTTCGACGTTTTTTGAGCGTTGTTAATTGCTTCTCTTAATTGAGATATTGAGGATTCAAAGTTTTGGTAACTTCTTTGTGCTTGAGCATATTCCAATTGTTTGTTCTCAAAATCTTGTGCTGAAATAACACCTTTTTCAAATAGTGATTTACTACGATTTAAATCCTTTTCCTTAAAAGTTAATTCTGTTTTATTAATGTTCTTTTGTGATTGTAAATTTTTAAAACGTCTATTGAGTTCAGAAATGGAATATCTATTTGCTAATGCTTCATTAGAAAATGGACGCAATTCTTTGTTAAGTTGATATTGAATATAACTATTTTCAAATAGGGCATAGTAAGAATCAATATCCCCTAAAAAAAGAATTGGAAAATTCCCGATAGGAAACTCAAAAGATGTATTATTTACCTTGATAGTATCAATTATTGATTTCAACATAAAAACATCTTGATAGTTAGCTGTATTTTCAATAATTGCCAAAGGTTGCTTAGCTTCAACACTTTGACTGTCTTCAACTAAAATAGCATCAAACTTTCCTGTTATCCTCGCAAATTCTTTTTGAGGTGGAATTTGGGTAGTAATAGTTACTTCAGATATAATTACATCAGGATATTTTACAAACCATGAGATTAATAACAATAGTAAGATTAATGATAGTAATAATACATTTCCCCAACGTATCATCCAATGAGGAACTTTTTCAAGAATTTCTTGTACCTCTTCACTTCTTAATTCTATATCTTCAATTTGTTCTAGCATTCTTATTTTCCTAGTTCTAATTGGTTTTTAACCAAACGATAATAATTTTTTTTATCCTCTACTAATTTTTGATGATTTCCAACCTCAACTATTCTTCCTTTATCTAATACAACTATTTGATGAGCATTTTTAACGGTACTCAATCTGTGAGCGATTACTACCACCGTTTTATTTTCAAAAAAGGTATTTAGTTTTTCCATAATTACTTTTTCATTTTTTGCATCTAATGCACTTGTTGCTTCGTCGAAGAAAAGAAAACTAGGATTTTTATAAACAGCTCTAGCAATAAGAAGTCTTTGCTTTTGTCCTGTGCTAAGTCCGACACCTTCCATACCTATTTTGGTATTATAACTTAAAGGTAACCTTTCGATAAAATCCTTAATGTTAGCTACATTCACTGCATGCAAAAGTTTCTTTTTATCTATAAAATCTTCACCAACAGCAATATTATTTGCTATTGTGTCATTGAAGATGTATCCTTCTTGCATAACTACTCCTGTTTTTTCTCTCCAAGAACGCTGAGAAATATTTTTAAGGTTATGATTGCCATATTTAATATCACCTTCATTAGGCTCATAAAATTTTAAAAGTAATTTCATTAAGGTTGTTTTACCACTTCCACTCTCTCCAACAATTGCTGTCACTTTATTTGCAGGAATAAATAAATCTAGATTTCTAAGTATTATCTGTTCAGAACCAATATAACGGAAAGAAACATTTGACAATTGAAAGTCTAAATCGTTAGAAAAATCTTTTAATCTATCTGCTGTAGAACCTTCTTCATCTTTTTTATTATGTATTTCCGATAACCTTTCCAAAGAAATCTTTGCGTCTTGTACTTCCCTGACAAAATTAATGAGCTGAGCTATAGGAGAATTTAATTGTCCTACAATATAACTTATAGCAAGCATCATCCCAAGAGTTATCTCACCATCTATTACTAACTTGGCTGCCAAGAAAGTAATGAAAATATTCTTTACTTCATTAATAAATTGAGAGCCTACATTTTGATATTGTTCAAGAGCGAGACCTTCAATAGAAACTTTAAATAACTTTGCTTGAAGATATTCCCAAGACCAACGTTTTTTCTTTTCAGCATTATGCAACTTAATTTCTTGCATTCCATTAATAAGTTCAATGACTTTACTTTGTTCTTCACTTACTTGAGAAAATCGTTTATAATCAATATCCTTTCTCTTTTTAAAAAAATAGTAATCCATAAAAAGTAAAGAACACTTCCTAATAAAAAAACTCCAAATATCTTAATATTGTAATATACTAATACAAAGCTAAATACAATAAATGTTATCAATGAAAATAGGACATTCAACGAAGAATTCGTAAGAATGCGTTCTATCCTTTCATGATCATTTATTCTTTGAAGAATATCTCCTGTCATTTTTGTGTCGAAATATGCAATAGGAAGGTTCATTAACTTTACAAAAAAATCAGAAATTAGAGAAATGTTAATACGTGTACTTAAGTGGAGTAAAATCCAACTTCTAATAACTTCAATTGCTGTTCTTCCTATGAATAAAGCTAACTGGGCAAAAAGCATAAGATATATGAAGTGAATATCTTGATTTTTTATACCAACGTCTACTACACTTTGAGTTAAAAAAGGAAAAATAAGTTGTAATAAACTTACCGCAATTAAACCTATAATCAACTGCCAAATAAAAGATTTATACCTAAATAGGTATTTGGATATAAAAGAAAAACCAAAATTTACCTCATAATTATCAAAGTCAGCCTCAAACAGTTTTGGTGTTACTTCCAATAACAAAGCAATTCCTTCTTCTGTTTTTGAGTCAGATTTTGGGCCAATCCAAAAATTTAAAAACTCTCGTTCACTATATTTTAACAAACCATGAGCAGGATCGGAAACATAATATGTATTATCTTTAATTTGATACAAGACAACATAATGAAGTTTATTCCAGTGTAAAATACAAGGTAAGTTCATAACTTTAAGACTATCCAAAGATAGTTTCACTCCCATAGAACGAAAACCAATTTTATCTGCTGCATCACTTAAACCTAGAAGACTACTACCTTCTCTAGTGTTTTCACTTAATTTCCGTAGTATTTCTACAGGTATAATCTTTTTATAATGTGCTGCAATAATTTTTATACAAGTTGGACCACAATCTCTTACATCTGCTTGTTTGTAAAAAGGAAATTTTGCCATAAAATTTTTAACTTTTATAACCTAGTTAATCAACTTAATCCATTCACATATTACTTCAGCAGCGACCGAATTAATTCTATAAACATCTTTAGACATCGTAGTTAAATTTTGCTCATTTAAATAATGATTAAGTCCTTCCATTTTTTTTGAGCTAATATTTTATATTATTAAATGACTTTAATAACTGAATGCTATTTTCGGGGCTTACAAATTTATCTTCAGATCCTATAATATAAAGAGTTGGCACACTTAAATTTTTATACACACTTTCATAATCTTTTTTCACCATTTCTAAAACATAAGGCATTATATAATCTTCATATTGGCTTTTTTTATAACCATATTTTTTCTTAAAAGTTTTTTTAGCTTTTTTATATATTTCATGAGCATCATCATCTTTATTCTCTAAAATTAAGTTATGTACTAAATCAACTAATTTTATTTTTTCTTCTTTATTATTCCCTTTAATACCCTTAAAAAATTTGTTATCAACTCTTATTTGATGTTTGACAAAAGCTGAATGCTTTTTTACAGGAGTAGCCCATTGAATAAGAAAATCAACAGGAGTATTGTTTTTGTATGCATCAATTGATGCAAAACCACCCAAACTATGTCCCAATACTCCAATTTTTTTATCAGTAAGTTCTTTAATTTTTTTCAATTTTTTTATACCATAAAATAAATCGTTAGCAAGTTTACTAAATCCGTAAGATAACCGTCCTTCTGATTTACCCACTCCTCTTTCATCAAATCGAAAAACTCCAATCTTATTTTCAAGTAATTTTTTAGCTAATATAAAATGTGAATGTCTAGTATCTTTTCCACTTCCTGGGACAATAACTAAGACTTTATCGAAATCATCTTTTGGTAATAATAAACTACCAGAGAGCTTAATGTTTTCTTTTAGATTAACAAAGTTTATTTCTTTTAAATTATATAATTCATTATTCTTTACTTTCTCTTCATAGGAGAAAATTTCTTGACCTAATAAATTAAAAGATAAAAAAAACAGGAATAAATATGTAAAAACTTTTTTTTTCATAAAGTAATATTTTAGTGTAAGAAGTTATCATTAACAGTGCCAAAGATAATTTTTTAAAAACAAAAGAAAATCTTATTTTAATTTATTTAGCTTTGGTCTCAAAATTAAAATAGATTTTAAAGTGAAAAAGTTTTCAAAATATAAACCTTTCGATAAATATGTTCTTAGAGTTCCATTACTATCCGTTGAAGAAGTTTCTAACTTATCGATAGATAAGATTAAAGAATTATGCAGATTACCTTTTGTATCCGAAGCTATATTTATAGCCTCTCCAGAATTACATCAGGAAATGGGCAAGATGTTAAATGGTCTTTATACAAAAAAGGAAGACCGACTTATTTTTACATTATTAAATGGAGAGTAATTGAAGATTATAATAAACTCTCTGGGAATTTCAAATCACGATTAAATAATTTGTCCGACCAATACACAAAGCAATATGGGAATAGTGAAGATGACGGATATAGAAAATATGTTAAAGTAATATTGCTATATATGTTTGAACAATGTTTAATAGGGAAAAAAATAGATAAAGAGATATGATTTTACTACATCCAGAAAGTAATTTAAAGACCAATTTGATGGTGTTAGGTGCTGATATAATTAGTATTATGAGTAAACCCCCATTCAAAGATAAATTTGCTGTTGTAGATGATGTAATAATGAAATTTCTCAAACAAGATAGTTCAAGAACTCCAAATCTTTTTTTATACTCAATAACTTTTCTATATACTTTAGGAAGTATTGAAAAAAAAGGGTATAAAATAAAGTTAATTAAAAGAGAAGAAGAAACAAAGCAAGTAAGCTTATTCCAATAAATTATGATAGTTAGATTGTTTTCAGACACCAATTTAATAGATACTGTTACATTTCATAATGGAATAAATATCATTTTAGGTAAATACTCTGAGGATAAAGAAGCAAGAGGTATAAATGGAATAGGAAAATCTTCCTTAGTAAGGTTAATAGATTTTGTATTGTTAAGTGGGAAAGCCGAAAAACGATTTAATAAAAGTAAATACGATTTTTTAAGAGTAGAAGAGCATACGCTGACTATTGAATTTATAATTAATAAAAAAAATATTTCCTTCGTAGAAGTTTTGCTGACTTAAAAACTATTTATTTTGGAAATCAATCAGACAAATTAGAGGAATACGAAAAATCAGAAATGGCAAAAATTTTAGAAAGTGTATTTTTTCCAACTGAAAATAATGAAGTGTTTTTTGAAGGCAAAAGATATGGTACTTTGATGGAGTTTTTCGTAAAAGATGATTTACAAAATCAACAACGAATAGACCCTTTAAATTTTGTTTCATACAATGCTAAAGCGAGAGAAAAAGCATTGTATAATTTTTACCTACTCAATTTACCAACAAAAACACTTATAAATTATAATGATGTTTCTAATGAGTACGAGAAGTACAATAAAACTAAAAATACATTATCTGAAAAAGTAAAGGCAGATACAGGTAAAGAGGTAAAAGAATTTAGAACAGAAAAATTAAAGATTGAAAAAGAAATTTATGTAATTGAAAAAAGTTTAAAGGATTATAACTTTTTAGAAAATCATAAGGATTTAGAAACCAAACTATCAGATGTAATTACTCAAATTAATGAAAAATCAAATATTTATCATACAACCAACAGGAAGTTAGAAAAATTAAAATCCTCTTATTCCGATATTTCAAGTATTGATATTAATAAAATTCAAAAATTGTATAATGAAACACTATCTACATTTGGGAATTTCGTTAAGAAAAGTCTGGATGAAATCATAGATTTCAAAACACAACTTTTAACCAATAGAAATAAATATCTTTTAGAAGAAGAAAAAAATTACAAGGAATAATAAACAATACCTTAAAGGTACTTGAAACATTAGAAAAAAATAGAAGTAAATTATTTTCATTACTGAAAGAAAAAGGTGCTTTAGATAGAATAGAAAGTACTTACGAAAAATTAGTAAGTGAGAAAACTCTTTTAGAAAGAAACATGGCTATTATTGGGCAAATAGATGAGATAGAAGAAATTTTAGGCAATTCAAATATTGTCATAGCAGAATTAAAGCGTGATATTGTTTCTGAAATTAATAAAATGGAGATTTATTTGAATGAATTAAGGCTTTTATTTCAAGAAATATTAGAAAATGCAATTTACTTGGATGAAGAGTTTGATAATTCATATTTTGACATTACAGTTAACCCTACATCGTCAAGAAATCAGTTACCATTTAAAATAAACCTTGAAATACCAAAAGCAGATGCCTTGGGGCAAGAAAGATTAAAAATAGTTGCCTATGATTTAATGGTATTTCTTAAAAGTAGAATTGATAAACGCAATATTCCAGACTTTTTGGTACACGATGGCGTATTTCACGCTATTTCTAACAAGACATTATCCAATGTTTTGAACTTTATGTATCATAAAGCAAATGAACTGCAAAATTTTCAATACATACTAACTTTCAATGAAGATGAAATAGAATTTGATGGAGATGAAAATAAATATGGAAAATTTGATTTTAATTTTTCTGATTATATCGTTGCACAATTTTCAGACACAGAAAAAGAAACTTTATTTAAGCGTTTTTTTAGATGAATAAACAATTAGAATATCTTAAATCTATTACTGATAATTTAGCTTATGTAGATGCTGACCTAATTAAGTGTGCTATTCAAGATATGAAAGATAAGCCTATTTCAATAGCTAAAGTTTCCAAAGGACATTGGATTGATAGAGTTAGTATTCACGACAAGGATTTTAGAGCCAAAAATATACAGCGACTTTCATATATAAAAGATAAAGATATTTTACTAAAAATGAAAAATGAGGGTCGTTATGGTAGAGCAAATTTTCCTGGTCAATCTATGTTCTATGGTGCTTTAACTTCTCGTGAAATTAAACATAATAGAGCTACGGCATTTATGGAAACTACAAGTATGATTGTAGATGAAAGTAAAACAGAAGAACATTTAACAGTTTCTCGATGGAGAATAAAGGAAGATTTTTTTGTTTATGAGTGTGTATTTCAAAACACATGTAATGTAAATACAAACACTAAAGAGTCAAGAGAAAAGCAAAAGTCTTATTTGAATGAAATTAAATTAAAAAACAGGATTAAAAAAAATGCAATTGAACAATTAAATTTTTTCAGCAATGAATTTTCTAAATATGTTGATAGAAACCATTCATATGATTATAAAATAACAGCAGAATTTACAGACCATATTTTGAACCATCCAAAAAATAAACATAACAAATTAGTTGGTATAACCTATCCGAGTGTTCAATCAATTCTTTTAAGGCAAAACATTGTAATAACTCCAGATGCTGTTGATAGTTTGTTAGAATTTGAAAAAGCTGTGATAATGAAAGCTGAAAAGACAGGGGGGAAAAATATAAAAATAGAGAAATCATTCGCAGAAGCAAATGATTGTGATGAAAAAGGAAACTTAACTTGGAAAGAAATATGAATAACATCTACTGTGTAAGAGCAGATTTCGGGAAATATACAGAAGATTTCATTAAAGGTGGTTATGTTGCCATTGGTTGGCTCTGGGGTACTAATTTATCACATATCAAATCCCGAGATGAATTATATCCATTATATAAAGCTGACAAACCAGAAGATAAGAGTAACGTTGTCATCGGTCAGCAAGTAGGTCAAATTTCAAGATTTTTATTAGAACTACAAGAAGGCACTTTTGTAATCACGCCATCAAGTGATACTAACTATTTATACTATGGTATAATTGAAAAGGATAGTTATTATTATGCAGATAAAGATGCTTGTCCTTATCGTCATCGAAAAAAAGTAAAATGGGAAAAGAAACCAATTTTAAGAAGCGAATTTTCTGTACCATTTCAAAATACAATGCGTTCTTCACTCACAGTTTTTGCAGTTAATCACAAGAGAAATTTCTTTGAGGTAATCGGCAGAAGCGATTTAATTCCTAAGTTAGAGAAAGAGGTCAAGCTTGATTATTACAAATCGGTTTTAAATAGAATTTTAGAATTAGATGACCAAGAGTTTGAAATATTAGTAACACATATTTTATCAGCTTTAGGTTTTGAGGGATCAGAACGAACAGGAAGAGTTGGAGATGGTGGTGTTGATGCTACTGGAGAGTTAGATGTTTCTGGTTTAGCGAAGATTAAAATTTTTGTTCAAGCCAAACGCTTCAAGTTAGGTTCAAGAATAAATCACAATGTAGTGAAGAGTTTACATTCTAACATTCCATCTGATGGGCAAGGTGCATTTATTACAACAGCAGATTTTCAAAAAAGAGCACAGGAAGTAGCTTCTGAAAATGGTTTTCCCAGAATTGGTTTAATAGATGGAGAAAAATTAGTAGATATACTTTCCGAACATTGGGAGGAAATCCTAGAAGAATTTAAAGACAAATTAGATCTAAAAGTTGGGTTGGTTGTTTCGTGATTATTATTCACTATCTTTTAGATACTATCAAATGATACTATCACAAAATGAAACCACCTTACCAAATAACCGATAAAATACTGCAATTAGTCGCTTCCATTTCAGAGAAATTGGGAGAAGTCAATGCGGTACATTTGCATAAACCCTCTACGGAGTTACGCAAAAAGAACCGAATTAAAACTATTCAATCCTCGTTAGAAATAGAAGGTAATACACTTACGGAGGAGCAAATCACAGCCTTATTGGAAAACAAACGAGTAATTGCTCCTCAAAAAGATGTTTTAGAAGTTCAGAATGCTATTAAGGTTTACGATATAATACACAGTCTTAACCCAAACAGCTTAAAAGATTTAGAAAAAGCCCATAAAATCCTGATGCAAGGTTTGATTGATGATGCTGGGAAACTACGAACCAAAAATGTAGGTATTGTAAAAGGTTCAAAAGTTGCTCACGTAGCACCAAGCGGTAATATGATTAAGGGTTTAATGAATGATTTGTTTAAATATCTAAAAAAAGACAACGATATTACATTAATCAAAAGCTGTGTATTTCATTATGAGTTTGAATTTATTCATCCATTTTTAGATGGAAATGGCAGAATGGGAAGATTGTGGCAGACTCTAATTTTAATGCAACAATATCCAGTATTTGAGTTTCTACCAGTAGAAAGCCTAATTAAGAAAAATCAGCAACAGTATTACAATGTTTTAAGCCAGTCGGACAAATTAGGACATTCTACGCCATTTATTGAGTTTATCCTTAATATTATACTCCAAGCCTTAGAAAATTTGTTACAGACCCAAAACAGAACGCTCACCACCCAAGACAGAATAGAACTTTTTAGAGATAAAACAAAGCAACAAGAATTTAGCCGAAAAAACTATTTGCAAAACTTTAAAGAAATTAGCCAAGCCACCGCAAGCAGAGATTTAAAATGGGCAGTTGATAATGGTGTTTTAGAAAAAATAGGAGCAAATAGACTAACAAAGTATAAGTACTCTAATTGAGTCTATTTGACTTAAAATGACTTTATTTTATTACTTTTTGTTACTTATTTGCTGCTAAAAACATATAACTAATTGATTTATAGTATATATTCATCTTCTGTATTAAAAGAAAGTTCTTATTCCAAGGTGTGAAAAATGTGAAAAGAGACATAATGATTTATTCTTGTTTATAGAATTACCTCTTTTCTTAATTGGTTTTTGCTATATGTTATGGGGTTTTACATATAATGTGAGTGATTCAAGATTTAGATTTTTGTCTTTAATTCCATCAGTTGTTGCAGGAATTGCGTGTGCTGGAATTGTTGGTCAAATAATAAGATTTTTTCTTAATATGAGACATAACGAAGGGAAATCGGAAGAAGATATAACTGACTTTCCCGAAATAAAGAAATTAACGAAAGAAGATTATATAAAAACGGAATAAAAACTACTGGCAACAACGTATATATTTTATTTTTAGTGATTATGGCATTCCATTTATTGCAAGTGCTATGACAGGACAACCTGAAATAGCGAGTTTACTTTTAAAAGACAGAGATATTCTAATAACTCATCAATAAAATGACAATGAAAATATTTGAAAAAGCACAAATTTAAAACAGTTATATTTGATAAAATAATTGAATTGTTCGTTTAGATATCTAAACGACAACATTTGTCCATTATTTAATTTCAAGAAACACATAAATATACTTAATACTCGTTTTTTGAAAATTGAGAAAAACAGGTAATCAAATATGACAACAGATATTCATTAAAATAATTTAACCGATGAAACTACTCAAAAAAATTGTGTCTTTTTTACTAATTTTTGTTTTTTTTTTAGTTCTGGGATATTGGTTGATAAACATTACGCTTAAGCCAACCTATAACGGAAAACTTAAAATTGATGGATTAAAAGAAAAGGTTGTAGTGTTTTATGATGAGAATGGAGTTCCTCATATTAATGCTGCAAACCAAGAGGATGCCTATAGGGTTTTTGGATATGTACATGCTCAGGACAGATTGTGGCAGATGGAATTAATAAGACGAATTGCTGCAGGCAGATTGAGTGAGATATTTGGAAAAGATTTAATAGAAACAGACTTGTTTTTTTCATCCTTAAGCATTGAAGAATCCGCAAATAAAACAATAGCCAATTTAGATAAAGAATCTATCTCTTATAAATTAACACAAGCATATTTAAATGGAATTAATCAATTTATCCAAAACGGATCTACACCTTTAGAATTTTATTTAGTTGGAATAGAAAAGGAAATATACACTATTAAAGATATATATAATGTTTTTGGATATATGGCGTTCAGTTTTGCTACAGCTCATAAAACGGATCCGCTAATCAATGAGTTAAAAGAAAAATACGGGAGCGAATATGTAAGTGAGTTGGGAATCCCTGTAAAGAAATCATCTATGATTAAAAATGCAAAAAAACAAGAAATTAAAGTTCAATTTTCTGATGCAGTTAGTAAAATAATGAATAGTTTACCTGTCCCTGGTTTTATAGGAAGTAATTCATGGGTACTGGCAGGAGAAAAAACCAAAAATAAAAGAGTAATTTTTGCTAACGATCCTCATATTAATTTTTCACAGCCATCAGTATGGTATCAGAATCATATTAAAACGCCAAATTTTGAATTGTACGGATTTAATCTTGCACTAACACCTTTTTCTCTACTGGGGCATAATAGAGATTATGCCTATGGGCTAACAATGCTAAAGAATGACGATATAGATTTTTATATTGAACAAGAGAAGTTTTCAAATAAAAATGAATATAAAACTAAAGATGGATTTAAAAAATATGAAGTTTTACATAAATCAATTAAAATTAAAAAATCCGTAGATACTACATATCAAGTTAGAATAAGTCAACATGGTCCGATTATGAATGATATCATCAATCAAATTCAAGATGATAGACCTATTGCTATGCAGTGGATTTATACTCGGTTTCCTAATCAATTACTTGATATTTGCTATGAAATGTCTCATGCAAAATCAATAGAAGAATTTAAAAAAGGCGTTTCTAAAATCCATGCACCAGGATTGAGCGTAATGTATGGAGATTCGAATAATAATATAGCCTGGTTTGGTGCAGCTAAATTATATCAATTTAGAGATAGCTTGAATACAAAAGTATATTTAGAAGGAAGTTCAGGGAAAGACGAAATTATTAACTATTTGGGTTTTGAGGAGAATCCTCAGGCAATTAATCCCAAACGGGGATATGTATATTCTGCAAATAATCAACCCGATTCTGTATCAGGAAAACTGTATCCGGGCTATTATTCACCAGAAGACAGAGCGCGAAAAATTACAAGCTTAATTACTGCTAAAAAAGGTTTTACCAAAGAAGATGTAGGTAATATGATTACAAATGTTAATTCATTAGTAGTTAAAGAGGTCATCTCTGATGCTTTACAAAGTATCAATGAGAAAGAATTAAATCAAAAAGAAAAAGAAGGATTACAAATTTTACACTTCTGGAACGGAGATTATCTAAGAGAGTATATAGCTCCCACAATTTATAATAAATTTATTTTTGAATTTTTGAAAAATACATTCCGTGATGAAATGGGGGAAAAAGGATTTAATCAATTTATGGATGGAACATCACTACATAAAAAAATGATTGCTACTCAAATGAGCAAACAAAACTCTGTTTGGTGGGATAATATACTTACTGAAAATTATAAAGAAGATAAATCTGCTATTGTAACTCATTCTTTTAAACAATCCATTTTGTTTCTCTCAAATCAACTAGGTGAAGATATAAATACATGGAAATGGGAGCGAGTATTGTCTGTTGAACATAATCATGCTATTGGTATGACAGGAGGAGTGTTGAGGGAATTTTTTAATGTGGGCCCATTTAAAACAAACGGAGGTAGTGAAGTAATTAATAATCATATTTTTAAATTAGACAGTACGGGAATTTATAAAGTAACCGGAGGTCCATCTACAAGAAGAGTCATCGATTTTTCAGACATAGAAAACAGCTTGTCAATTTTACCTACCGGACAAAGCGGAAATAGATTTAGTCCTTTTTATAAAAATCAAGCAAAGAAGTATATAAAAGGTCAGTTTATAAAAATGAAATTGAATCCACAAGAAATTGAACACTCTGAGAATAAATTAATTTTTCTTCCAAAGCTTAAATAGATTCATATATTTCAACTGTAATGTCTGATATAACATCTCCGGTATGCTTTGTTGATAGTGGTTCAAAAAGTAAAATATGTGCCTCCTCTTTGGCTATTGGTTTATGAAGTACTCCTTTTGGAACAATATAAAATTCTCCTTCATTAACCAACACGGAAGAATCTTCTAAATCTATTTGTAATTGTCCTTTCATTACCATAAAAAGTTCATCTTCATTATCATGCTTATGAAAAACAAATTCTCCTTTTATTTTAGCTAACAAAACTTTCTGTCCATTTAATTCAGCTATTTTCTTTGGAGACCAACGATCTGAAAATAAATTAAATTTTTCTTGAATATTAATTACTGATAACATATACTATTAATTTTTAATCTTAAATTTATCATCTTTTTTTTACTAAAATAATTTCCAATTCTTAATAAAAAAATATAAATAACCTTTTGTCAGTGGCTCAAAAAATTAATTATATCTGTAATTCTCTTATATTTAGCTCTTTTTACAGCGGATTTTTTAAATACTTTGCCAAAAGTTTCTTCAGTAAGCTCCTCCCAGTCTCTTTTAGTTATTTCCAGCAAGTCTTCTTTGGGATTGAATAATGGTTCATTATGTGGTTTAGAAAAACGATTCCATGGACATACATCTTGACAAATATCACATCCGAACATCCAGTCGTTCATTTGATTTTTAAATTGTGCAGGAATATTATCTTTTAATTCAATTGTTAAATAAGAAATACATTTGTTGCTGTCAATCTGATTATTTGGAAGTATTGCCTCTGTTGGGCATAAATCAATACAGCGAGTACATTTTCCGCAGTGATCTGTTGTAAAAGGCTCATCATATTCTAATTCCAAATCAATAATCAATTCCGCTAAAAAGAAAAAAGAGCCTTGTTTTTTCTGTATTAATAAAGTATTTTTTCCATTCCATCCTAATCCTGATTTTTCTGCCCAAGCTCTTTCTAGTACAGGAGCAGAATCTACAAAACAACGTCCGTTAATCTTACCTGTTTCATCTCTTAAAATTGCCAGCAATTCAAATAGTTTGTTTTTTATCACATGATGGTAATCTTCTCCATAGGCATACTTGGCAATTTTATACGAATCTTTACACTGAATTTCATCAGGAAAATAGTTATAAGATAGAGAAACAACTGATTTAGCTCCTTCAACTAATAATCCGGGATCTAATCTTTTATCAAAATTATTTTCCATATATTTCATTTGTCCATGAAAACCATTTTTTAACCATTTTTCTAAGCGAGATGCTTCTTCTTCTAAAAAATCAGCTTTTGCTATACCACATGATATAAATCCCAAACGTTTAGCATGGTTTTTTATCAGTTCTGAATATTTTTGCGTTTTTTTCAAAAATAAAAACATTAAGGTAAGTACAATATTACTGATAACTTTTAACTTTGCTAAAAAATATTTATTCGGTTGTTCTGAATAGTTTATAAATTATAATTTATCACATGTAAAATAAATACTAGTATATTTGTTTCAATGTTAAAACCGCTTCATTTTCAATGAAAAAAACTGTAAAAATCGTTATTATTACTATCATAGTCATTGTTATTACTTTAGTTGCAACTCCTTTTTTATTTCAAGATAAATTAGTTGCAGTAATTAAAGAAACGATAAACAATAACATTAATGCTGAAGTTGAATTTGCAGATGCCAGTCTGAGTTTTTTAAAGAGTTTCCCAAAAGCTTCAATAGAATTAAGAGATGTTTTAATTACTAATTTTAAACCTTTTGAAGGTGATACTTTAGCTTACAGCGAACGAATTCAAATAAAATTAAAATTGACTGAAGTCTTTAAAAATACTAATGAAGGATTATATATCAATTCTTTTATTATTGATAACTCACTGATAAACGTCAAAGTTGATGAGAAAGGAAATACAAATTATGATATTACTAAAAAATATACTGAACAAAAAACTAAAAATGAAAAGCCCGAAGAAAATTCAAACAACTTTAGTTTATCTTTAAATTCATATACAATTTCGAATGCTACAATACAATATAACAACGCTCAGGAAAAAATGAATCTGGTTTTATCTGATTTCAATCATTTCGGAAATGGTGATTTTTCTCAAAAAAAAACAATGTTAGACACCAGGACTACCACTAGTATTTTATTTGAAAAAGGCGAAAATACATTAGTTAAAAACCAGTATTTGGATTTAAATGCTCTACTAGCTTTAGATTTAGAAAACAATAAATATTCTTTCTTAAAAAATGAAGCTCATATCAATCAACTTCCTTTAACTTTTGATGGGTATGTACAATTAAAAAAGGATAACAGTCAGGAAATACACATTAATTTTAAAACACTTTCCTCAGATTTTAAAAATTTTTTAGCTTTAATTCCCCGGCAATATACTAAGTCTTTTTCTGATGTAAAAACAACAGGTAATTTTAGTGTTTCAGGGAAAATTGATGGAAAGGTAACTGAAAAAACTATTCCTAATATTGATATCGTTATTTCTTCAGCCAATGCCTCTTTTAAATATCCGGGTTTACCTAAAAGCGTTGAGAATATTCGAATTCAAACTCAAATAAAAAACACTACGGGAAATACTAATGATACTTATATTGATATTCAAAAATTGGCTTTTAAAATTGATCATAATAAATTTAGTGGTAATGCTAAAATTAGTAATCTTTCTGAAAATCCATATATACACTCAACCATCAATGGAAAGATAGATTTAAGTGACATTGGTAAAGCATATCCTCTTAAGCTAAAAAATAATTTAAGGGGAACTATAACCACTCATTTAACTTCTAGTTTTGATATTGATGCAATTCAAAACAGCATCTACCAACGAATTAAAAATAATGGAAGTTTAGAGGTTAATGATTTTCTTTTCCAAGGGAAAGATATTGCTAATCCTATACAAATTCATAATGCTAAAGTTGATTTTAAACCTGCAAAAATAATACTCACTAAATTCGATGCTGTTACCGGTACTAGTGATTTAAAAGCAACAGGAACTATTACTAATTTATTAGGGTTTTTATTATCTTATAAAAATTTACAAGGGACATTCAACTTAAATTCAAATTCTTTTAAAATAAATGATTTTATGGTTGCTGATATAAATTCAGATTCTTCTGAACGGGAAGAAAAAACTACTGATAAAAAAGAAATAAGAGAGCAATTAAAAATACCTGCTTTTTTAGATTGTACCGTTAATGTTTCTGCAAAGGAAGTTTTTTATGATAATTTTAAATTATCAAATATCAACGGTACTTTAATCATTAAAGATAAAAAAGCTATATTAAAAGATGTAAATGGAAATATGTTTGGTGGAAATATTGCTCTAAATGGTGCTGTAAACACTCAAAAAGAACAGGCTTTATTTGATATGAATATGGGAATTCAGTCATTCAATATCACAGATTCTTTTAAAAATATTAAATTATTTAACATGTTATCACCTGTCGCCAATGTTTTACAAGGGCAAATAAATACGAATTTGAATGTATCAGGAAATCTTAATCATGATTATGTTCCAAATTTAACTTCAGCAACAGGTAAAGTTTTAGCAGAAGTATTGGTAACCAATATAGCTCCTGAAAATTCTAAAGTATTAAATTTATTAGATCAAAGTTTAGGGTTTATCGATTTAAAAGGGTTGGATTTAAAGAATATAAAAACTAATTTTTCTTTTGAAAATGGTAAAGTATATGTGAAACCTTTTAACTTAAAATACAAAGATATTGACATTCAAATTACTGGTAATCATAGTTTTGATCAACTAATGGATTATAACGCTGTTTTTAATGTTCCTGCCAGATATTTAGGAAGTGAAGTTACCAACTTATTAACTAATATTGATAGCAAAAATATTACAGTCCCGGTAACAGCTAATTTTTCAGGTACTTTTACGAACCCCTCTGTAAGAACAGATTTTAAATATGCAGTAAATAATTTAACTACTCAATTAGTAAAAAAACAAAAAGAAAACTTAATAAATAAAGCTGTTGTTGGTGGCTTATTAAAAGGGAAAAAGAAAAAATATTCAAAAAAAGATACTATTAAAAGCAACACAGTAAACAAAGTAAAAGATGTATTAGGAGATCTGTTTGGAAAAAAGAAGAAAAAAGAGTAATAGAACTTAATAGTCAACTAATTAACATTGATTTTTCAGATAGCCAGACTCGGTTACAAAAAGAAAATATTATTTTTATGCTATCTAATCATATATATGTGAGGTATTCCATCTTCAATATAATTTTTTCCTTTTTCTTTAAAACCATGTGATTCATAAAATTTTTTTAAATAGGTTTGTGCTCCTATTTTAATAGCCTCAATACTGAAATTATTTTTAATGGCTTGTATAGAAAAATCAATCAGTTTATGGCCATAGCCATATTTTCTCTCAGATTCTTTTACTAACACTCTGCCAATACTCGCTTCTTCATAATAATCATTAGGCTTAAACAAACGAGCATAGGCTATAATTTCATTATTTTTAATGCCTAAAACATGTAAAGCTATACTGTCTTTACCATCTAGATCCTGATATACACAATTTTGTTCTACAATAAAAATTTCAGAACGCAATTTTAATATATCATATAACTCAGCTAAAGAGAGTTTATTAAAAGCTGAAACTTTTAATTCCATATTTACTTACTGCATGCTATTTTTGATACTCTATTTTGATGACGCCCCCCTTCAAAATTTGTAATTAAAAATATATTTACAAAATCTAACGCCTGTTGTAATGAAACAAAACGTGCCGGAATTGTCAGAATATTAGCATCATTATGTTGTCTCGATAGTGACACTAACTCATTATTCCAACATAATGCCGCACGAATTCCTTGATGCTTATTGGCTGTCATTTGAGCACCATTGCCGCTTCCACACAAAATAATTCCTAAATCAGCTTCTTTTTTTTCTACAGCAAACGCGGTTGGATGAATTGCATCCGGGTAATCCATACTATTAGTAGTATCAGTACCAAAATTTACAACTTTATGCCCTAATTTTTCCAAAAATCTAATAATCTCAAATTTATATGCTGTTCCGGCATGATCGTTCCCAATAGCAATAATCATAATATGTTGATTTAAATTGAATTATTTGTTACAAAAATAGCACTATCAATAGTAATTAACAATGTTTTTTCACATATTAACTAGTTGTTTAAAAACAAAGGATTTATATATTTTTCTAAATTGTTAAGAATTTTATAAAACTATTTTTTGTATTTTTTAATTTTTTTTTAATATAAAATTACAGTTGAATTTTGAAAATTTTTTTATGTTTTTAAATTCTGTTTTATAAACAAAAAAGTTCTACTTTATTTACATAATAATGAAATTAACTATTCATAAAAATAAGTAAATATATGTTTATAAAACCTGTTAATAACTCTAATTTATAATTGATTTTCAATACTTTTTTTATAAATAATTTGTTTATTTTATTTAATAAGTAGAAAAAACAAATTATTTATAAAAATTAAATACCACAAACTAACAATCTATTATAAATAGTATATTTTTTTATTTTATTTTAAAAACATATTTATTATATTAATAAATGTTAATAAAAGATTAAATTAGCTCAAAATATGATATGGTCAAAAAAGCTGTCAATATTATATCTAAAATTAAAATATTAACTGTAAATTTCAGAAAAAATAATATTTTTATAGTTAATAGAATTTTAAGATTTGATAAAAGAAAAATATAAGGTAAGCTGGATTCAAGGATTTAACGCAACAAATGTTGCTTTTTTAATTTGAGTCTAAGCTACAAATTTTAGTTCAGAATCAATAATTTCTTTAGGTTTTTTAAATCCTATTATTTTTCGAGGTCTATTGTTTAGTTTTTCTTGAATAATCATGAGTTTTTTTGTTAATTAAGTTGAAGTCCGTTCCTTTAGGAAGATACCTTCTAATGAGTCCATGCTGGATTCAAGGATTTAACGCAACAAACGTTGATTTTTTACGTACCATAATAACAAATCTATTAATTTAGATTTGTTGCGTTAAGTTATTGAGTACGCATTGTTACGGTGCTATTACAGTTAACGTTCTTGTATATGAAAAGGAGCATAGTAAAAACACTACTACTACCAATTTTGCAATTAAAACAACAGAAAAGAACCAAACTTAAAATTTAGTTCTTAACTGCTATTTTTTATATACCGTGTTATGCCACGTTATATCATTAATTTCTTAATAAAGAAAAATGCAAGTAAGCAAGTTAATAATAAACCAAAAAAAGCAAATAGTATTCGCCATAATTCGAATGAACCATCATTTTTTATAACTTTTATTAATATTACTCCAGAAATAATAACAAGTACTATGATAGGAATTAATACTGCTATATACTTTGTTTGTTTTAACATTTTAGAAATTTTAGCAAGATGCTGCTGCACCTGTTAAACCACCCGATATCGCTCCTCCAATGGCACCAACAGCACCTGCAGATACTGTACCAACTACTGGTAATGCAACTGTACCTACAGCAGCACCTGCAAGACCAAAAGTTAGAGCGCCTGTTCCTGCTCCTCCTAAAATTCCAGCAACGCATTTCCCCCAACTATTCCACCAAGATTTCTTCTTAGCAAAAGTGTTACTCTTGTTTTTTGAAGTAAGTGTATCCATCCAATCAACAAAAGCACTGGTTAATAATATATTATCAACTAATATTTGTTTTTCTGAAATATTAATATTACTATTTTTCACATTTTCTAATAAATTAAATAAATGATTTTGATATTCTTCTTTTGAAGAATATATAGAAGCATCTATAAAATCTAATGCAAATTCTTTATATTCTTTAGATGACTGGTCATAATAATTATTACTACTTTTCTTTAAGGAATTATTAATTTTATTTATAGGTAAACCTTGATTTTTAATTTCTTGAAAAAAGATATAGCCTATCTCTTCATCACTTAACTTTTTAGATATATTGACTGTTTTAATTGTTTCATCAAAACTATTAATTAGTTTCGCTATCGTTTCAGAATTATCAATTAATTGTACATCTTGAAGTTTATCATCATCTTTACTACAGGCAAAAAGTGTTAAACTTAAAATTATTGCAAATGTAATTTTTGAAATATATTTCATTTTAGTTTTTGTTTTACAGAAAGTTCTTTCGTTTTAAAACCTCCTTTGGTTAAACTTATTTTTATAAATTTTCGATATTCAAATCGACTTACTCTATTTTTTGAATGGCTTTTCAGTTCTCACATACTCCATTTTATCTTTTGGATGGTCAGTCCATTTTCAACCGTAATGCTTTTTAATGTGGCATAACGTATTCCTTTAGTTTGTAATAAATATCTTTATATAGAAAAAGAGGAGAACTATAACGTGTTTTAGATTTGAAGCTCCAGTACACGTACGAGTCCTCTCTTTCTATAAAGTTGCGAAGAACCATTTGGAATACCAGGATAAAAATCTCCCGATAAAGGAAGTAGTTAAAGCAACAATTTATTCACTATAAATGTAAAAATATGAAAAATTACAAAGAAGTCGTAGGAATTGATGTGTCAAAAAAGACAATAGATGCTTATTGTCATCAATCTTAATCTCACAAAGAGTTTAAGAACGATATTGTTGGCTATAAAAGTCTAATAATATGGGTTTTAAAAGTAACCCAAGGAGTTAGTGTTTTTTATTGTTTTGAGAATACAGGTTATTACTCTTTAAAATTAACTCTTTATTTGACAAGTCAAAAGATTTGTTTATGTCGAAGAAAGTCCTTTAAAAATAAAGCGATCGTCAGGGATTGTAAAGGAGAAAACAGATCGATTAGATGCAAGTATAATAGCACGTTATGGTTGGCTTTATAGAGAAGAGTTAAGCCCAAGTACAGTTAAAAGTAAATCCCATTTAGAGTTAGGGAGATTACTGGCTTTAAGAGACCAAATGGTAAGGAATACAGCAGGATTAAAAGGTACTTTAAAAGAGTTAAAATCACTATTAAGTAATGTGAGTACAGATCCAGGTTGTATTATATTAAAAAGAAGTATTGATTATTTATCGAAACAAATAAAGTCTATTGAACTTAGAATTCAAGAGCTAATATTTGATGATAAACTGATGGCAAAAAATTACGAATTATTATCAAGATTAAAAGGCGTAGGATTCGTTGTTTCCTGTCAACTTATTTACCATACAGGAAATTTTACTCGCTTTGATAATTGGCGTTCTTTCTCTAGTTATTGTGGTACTGCACCTTTTGCCCATGAGTCAGGAACAAGTATAAAAAGGCGAAAACAATGTCACTATTTAGGAGATAGGAAAATGAAGAGTTTATTGAGTATGGCAAGTGTTTCAGCGATACAACATGATAGTGAATTACGATTATATTATAACCGAAAATTAGCAGAAGGAAAAGACAAAATGTTAGCGATAAATAATGTTAGAAACAAACTAATTGCCAGAGCTTTTGCCGTGATAAAAAGAGGGACGCCTTATGTGGTTCTTCAAAATCACGCAGCTTAAAAAAACTTTAAATTTTATTAGGATTTGATCTTGGAATACGTATATGAAAAGTAGCGGATTTTCACACACTAACTTTTCGGTTTATCACAGACCTTTTTATAATTACTTGCTTTCGTTTTAGCGATTAAACCGCTATTATTTTTATACATTGTTGGGTACAGTACTCCTTGTTTTCAATTCCTCAATTCGTAATTTATCGGACTTGATTATTTCTACGTCAGATACTAATTCAAACACTCGGTTTCCTTTAGCTTCTTTTCTAGTTTGAATAAGAATTTTTAAATCGTAATCTTTTCCTTGACAAGATTTTTCAAGTTTTTTGATTGCATCATTCAAGGTTTCACTTTTACCTTGAATTTTTACTGGAACTGGTTTTTCGTTAAAATGATTTTTTAAAAAACTGTCAATCCCTGAATTTCTTTGCACAGGTAAAGCGTCTATACTTTTTAAAAGAGCTGATTCGTAATCTGACTTTTCAAGATAACTTTCAGAACCTTTATTTAAAAGAGCAGAGTCAGTAATAATCATTTCTTCTAATCTTTTATTAGCGAGTTCTACAGCATCTTTTGAAGCATCTATTCCAATAAAATCTCTTTCCATTGATTTTGCAGCAACACAAGTAGTTCCACTACCACAAAATGGGTCAACAACTAAATCTCCTTTGTCTGTAACGATTTTAATAATCTCTTTAAGTAATAAAACTGGTTTTTGGGTTGGATAACCAACTCTTTCTTTTGCTTTAGGATTTAAATATGGAATTTCCCAAGTATCAGACAACGGAACGCCTTTTTTCTCTTTACCTAAAACAATTTTTCCATTTTTATCTGTTTTATAAACGGATTTTCCATTAGCATTTTTTGCTCTATCTTGTAAAATTTGGTCAATGTTGGTAGTTGGTGCGTAATTTGTAAAGTATTGATTAAATTTGAAATCTTTACTTTTTGAATAGAAATATATATTCTGGTGAGAATTTAATAGACCTTTTTTTGAATTTGACCATCTTTTATAACTCCAAATTATTTCGCTTCTAAAGTTTTTCATTCCAAAAACTTTGTCAAGATTTACTCTAATATAATGAGAAGCAACTTTGTTGCAATGCAGAAATACGCTTCCTGAATTTTTAAGTACTCGTTTACACTCAACAAGGCAAGATTCTATTAATTCTAAATAATCTTCTAAAGATTCCCAACTATCGCTAAATTCATATTTTTTACTATCATCTCTTGTTACTAAAAAGTGTTTTTTTTGTGTAAAAAATGGTGGGTCAAAATATATTAAGTCAACTGTATTAGATTCTAATTCAGCCAATCTTTTTATGCAATTCCCTTTGTATATTTTATTTAGCTCCATTTTCTGGTGTTTTTTTGTCAGCTATTTTTGTCAAAATCTCTTTTAAGTCAAAACCACTATAATTTTTAATAAACTCCCAAGCTTCTTCTCCGTCATAATATTGTCCTTTTACTCCTTCGTAAATTGTTTTCAATGTTGCCTGTATCTTGATAGCTTGCTCTCTTTGTGGATAGTAAAACATAACACGAATAGGAACGTGACCGTGACTTTCAATTGATTTAACTCTTGTGTGTTCTTTAGTTATGTGGTCTCCATCAGTTGTTGCGTCTCTCCATTTAATTTCTATTGCATTGTTTCCATCTAAAAAGTCAATTTCAAATGTTTTAGGTCTTTGTCCGTGATTATTTTCAACGAGTGTTTTACCACCATCAACATTTTTGAATTTTAAACACAAAGAGGCAGCATCTTCGAGAAAAGAACCTGCATATTTATAAAGAAAACGACCTGTATTTTGATATTCGTCTATTAATTGACCTTCATTTGTAGTTATTCCAAGAACTCTATAAATCAGATAATGGGAATTATCATCAGCTTTCATTTCTTGCTTTCGATTTTCAATTTTAGAGTTCAAGTTCGTGGCGTATTCTTCTGCTAGAATCTCCATTTTTTCAGTCAACAACTCTAGTCCTTTGCCAGCTTTAATTGCTGTTTTTATTTCATTGTTGCCATATTTTAAAGCTTCCTCCATCAAAATATTCTTACTTTTTCCACTTGTTTCTAAACCAATACTTTTACAATATTCTACTAATTCAGGTTTATTTAGTCGTTCAATTTTCGCCATTCAATTTATGTTCTTTTTATCGATTCTTACTCTTTTCAAAGGTACGAAATTTGAATGAGTTTTCGGTGCTGGATTCAAGGATTTAACGCAACAAATGTTGCTTTTAAATTTGAGTCTAAGCTACAAATTTTAGTTCAGAATCAATAATTTCTTTAGGTTTTTTAAATCCTATTATTTTTCGAGGTCTATTGTTTAGTTTTTCTTGAATAATCATGAGTTTTTTGTTAATTAAGTTGAAGTCCGTTCCTTTAGGAAGATACCTTCTAATGAGTCCATTTGTGTTTTCATTAGTACCTCTTTCCCATGACGAATACGGATGAGCAAAGTATATTTTCATACCAGTTTTGTTTGTTATTTCTTTATGTCTAGCCATCTCAATTCCATTGTCGTAGGTCATAGATTTTTTTAAAATAGGATTTAGCTTATTAAGTATTTTAGAAAACATTTTAGCCACTTCTTTTGAGTTTCTAGCTTTTAGTTTTACAATTAAAGTATACCTAGATTTACTTTCTACAATGGTTCCAATAGCAGATTTTTGATTTTTACCAATCATTAAATCTCCTTCCCAATGCCCGATTTCCTTTCTCAGGTTAATATGCTTAGGTCTATTATCAATACTGACTTGATTGGTTATTTTACTTCCAGTTCCACGTCTTTTTTTAGGAGGTCTCCTTCGTGTTTTTTTACGAACAAGTAGCTTTATGAGTTTTTTATTTAAACGAGCTTGAGGCTGTTTATAAATGTATCTGTAAATAGCTTCATGTGAAATAGCTATAATTGGGTCATTAGGGTATTCTAATTTAATTTTTCCTGCAATTTGTTCAGGAGTCCATTGTGATAAAAGCCCTTTAAAAACATAAACTCTAAGTTTTTTATACGTGGATATTTTATCAGTGTTTCTTTTGTTTAAATAATCATCTTTTGCATTCCAATTAGCTAATTAGGCGGAGTTATTTATCTATATCGGATTGTACCCATTTATTAACTTCTCTGGTGATTGTAGAGCGAGCTCTAAGTGCTTTAAAAGTTCTGAAAAACTCTATAGAATACAAGCAAGACGAAAATATTTCTTTGAGTTAGTCATTTAATTTCCGTATATTAAACCCTTTAAATTAAATAAGATGGATAAAGTTAAAGGACAAGATATAGTAAACTTTATAAAAGAATTACCTAATGATGAAACTTGTAAAGCTTATTTAGCAAGAATAAAATGGCAAGATGGTTTTACCTGTAGTAAATGTGGTCATACAAAAGGATGCGAAAAATCTGGTTACAATTATCATTGTTATTCTTGTCAGCATGTAGAAAGTGCAACAGCAAACACGCTATTTCATAAGGTTAAATTTGGTTTGCAAAAAGCTTTTTGTGTTGCTTTTGAGATGAGTACCAGTAGTAAAAGTATTTCGAGTATTCAAATGGGTAAACGTTTTAGTATTCGTCAAGGTACAGCTTGGTATTTTATGCAGAAAGTTCGTAAATCAATGAAAAGCAGTCAGAAATATCCTTTAGAAAAATTAATTCATGTTGATGAATTTACTGTTGGAGGTAAAGAAGAAGGAAAACAAGGTAGAAGTTACGATTCAAAAAAGAAGAAAGCAGTCATAGCCGTGGAATTGACCGATAGTAATAAGGTAAAAAGGGTTTACATAAAATCTATTGATGACTATTCTGCTAAATCATTAACACCTATATTTGAAGAACACATAAGTACTTCTGCTAAAATAATAACCGATAAATGGAGAGGTTATGAACCTTTAAAAGAAGTTTTTAATATTCAACAGAAATATAGTAATAATGGTACTAATTTTAAACAGCTGCATATTATAATTATGCAAGTTAAATCTTGGTTAAGAGCAATACCAACTCATGTAAGTAAATGGCATATTCAAGCTTATTTTGATGAGTTTTGTTATAGAATTAATCGATCTCCATTTAAAACCAGTATCTTTCACAAAACAATTACCAGAATGGTACACACTAAACCAATATATCAAAATCGAATAAAACAGAAATTAAATGACTAACTCAAATATTTCTATTGTAGAAGAAGATGTTCTGCAACAACTCCTTTTTGAAGTTGAAAATGTTCCTTTTCCAACACCTGAAAATTATACTTTTAAATTTATTGATTTATTTGCCGGAATTGGAGGTTTCAGATTGGCTTTGCAGAATATTGGAGGAAAATGTGTTTACACAAGTGAGTGGGAAAATGCAGCTAAAAAAACCTATCGAGAAAATTTTGGAGAAATCCCATTTGGAGATATAACAAAAAAAAGTACTAAAAGCTATATTCCTGAAGAAGTTGATGTTTTGTGTGCCGGATTTCCCTGCCAGGCGTTTTCAATTGCAGGAAATAGGAAAGGGTTTGCAGATACAAGAGGTACTTTATTTTTTGACGTAGAGCATATTATTAACAAACATAGACCTAAAGTTGTTTTCCTTGAGAATGTTAAAAACCTAGTTACCCATGATAAAGGAAAAACATTTAAAACTATCATTGAAATTTTAGAAAAAAAATTAGAATATAAAGTTTGTAGTTCAATTTTAAATTCAATGACACACGCAAATATTCCACAAAACAGGGAGCGAATTTTTATTGTTGCATTTGACCCGAACCAAGTTGAAAATCATTCTAATTTTAAATTTCCTGAAAAAATAGAACTTACAAAAAGCATTCATGACATTTTGGAAAAAGGAAAACAAGAAGATAAATATTATTATGCTAAAGAACATAAATATTATCCAGAATTAGAAAAAACAATGACTTCAAAAGACACTGTTTATCAATGGAGAAGAGTATATGTAAGGGAGAATAAAAGTAACGTTTGCCCTACTTTAACTGCAAATATGGGAACAGGTGGGCATAATGTTCCTTTAATAAAAGATAATTTTGGTATTAGGAAATTAACTCCTAGAGAATGTTTTTCTTTCCAAGGTTATCCACAAAATTACATTTTACCAAACCTTGCTAATAGTAAATTATATATGCAAGCATCATAATGGGTAAATCAAATAATAAACATAAAAATTATGAAATATTAAACTTGATAGGTTATGGACTTTCAAAGTTTAATAATGACTTTATAAAAGAGTTTGGATTTAAAACTAAAACTTCTTTTTATAATTATTTTGTTGATAATAAAATTGCTGAAACTACTGGAACAGTAAAAAACAGGATGGATTTATTCGATAATTTTTTTCCAGATAATGGCAGGAAAGGATGGCATCAAAAAGGAGATGCATATATTCATAGAAAATTATTAATTGACAATTTATTTGGAAATGAAAATGTTAAAGGATATGCTGATAATGTAAAATTGTTTCTAAAAGAAAATTACAAATTAAAAGAATTGTCTTTTGATGTAAAACCAATAGCTAAATCAAGGTTTAAAAAATTACAAGAAACAGGATTAGAAGCTGAATTATATTTTCTTAATAATTTTAAGTCTATAGATATTTTTAAAAATGGAATAATTGAAGATGCTAGACTCTTTGGTGATGGATATGATTTTCAAGTAAATTCAAATGAAAAATCTTATTTAGCAGAAATCAAAGGAATAAGAGAAAAAAAAGGTAGGTTTAGATTAACAGAAAATGAATATAATAAAGCTTTAGAATATAAAAATGATTATATAATTACTTTAGTTTTAAACTTAAACGACTTACCAACATTTTTAACTATTGAAAATCCAATTAATAATTTAAAATTTAAAGAAATAATAATAAAGTCAAAAGAAACTAAAGAATATCATTTATCAAATGATATATGTTAAGCCTTGAAGAAAAAATAGTATATTTTGAAAAAAAATTAAATAAAATTGAAGGAAATTACTATGACATATTTAAGCAAGATATTATTATTTTTATTGATGAATTTAACTCTGAAAATAAAAAATTACACTTTTTAAATAATATAAATTCTTTTGAGGAAATAAATATCTGGACTGAAAGATTAACTTCAAAAATTATTCTAAAATTTGATTCTGAAAGTGAACAAATTAATGATTTTATCTATGATTTTTTAGAAAACGAGAATCTCTAGCCTCGATAGAAGGAGAAATCTTTTTTTTGTGACTTTTCTTCACAAAAAAGATTGGAACGAATAGCGGGAAATAGCTTTTAAAACTCTATTTATGTCATTTCTAAATTATCAGGACTTTTTAGTGAAAGTGCTGTTCCTTTTATTAACTATCGAGTTGCTGAAAATATATTTTGCAGAAGTTTTGAAGCAAATAACTTGTCTCGTTCAGATACTGCATTTGATGCAGATTATAATTCTGTTGGTATAGGTTTAAAAACTTTTATTTCTAAAAGCGATAATAGTACAGAAAAAGTCGCAGAATTTAACAGTTTTTCTCGTGACTTAAAAAACTATCAAGGAAAAGAACTTGCTTTAAAACTAGGTGAATATAGAAACGAATGAATTGATTTAGCCAATAGAGTTTATAATATTGAATCTTCACTTTATCATATTGTTGCAAGGCGAGATAAAGAATTATTACTTTTTGAAACAGATTATAATCAAATAAATATTGCAAATATTCATTTTAATTTACAGATTCCTACAGGAGAAATTTTTGAAGCCAAAGTTTGTCAAGAAAAATCTAAAGCACTAATGACTAATCCTAATAAAGCATTATCTGATTGGCTTTTAAGAAAAGTTCTTCAACTAAAAGAAGGAGAATTAGCAACAATTGGAAAGTTAGACAAATTAGGTTTTGATAGTATCATTATTATGAAAATAAAAAATGCTGAATTTAAAATTGACATAACGAAAACTGATGCTTATAATGAATTTTGGAATGCAGAGAACAACGCATTGTAGGTAACTATACGTATTTCAAAAAAAATATAAAAAATCAGTTGCACAAAACAAAGAATGCTATCGAATACATTTTTTTGAATATGCTTTATTCAAAAATCTCTGTAATAGGGGGTATAATTCTTTTGTTACTGTTAAGATAATAAATTCAAAGATACGAAAAAACTTGGATGCAAATCAGAAGCCAACTTCAAATATTACAGCATCTTAGTCTAATCCTGCTACTAATAATTGATTATAATTTTGTTTTAATAGAACAGCCAATAGCTTTAGTTACAGTTTTATCAGGCACTATACCTTCAAGTAATTTGTTTATAGCATTCTCTACATAACGTTCTTTTACTTTTTCTGCATTTCTTGCATTATCATCAATAGCTCCTATGTATGATAATGTAAAGTCATTCTTCTCTTTTTTTACAATAAACACATGAGGAGTTCTTGTAGCTCCAAACTTTGGATATACTTTTTGTCCATCATCAAACAAATAAGGAAAAGTAAATCCTTTTGTTTTTGCTTTTTCTTTCATTGATTCAAAATCATCTCCATTAGATACTAAAGGATCGTTCGGGTTAATGGCTATTACAGGAAATCCACTGTTTTTGTATTTTTTATCTAAGGCAATAATTCTGTCTTCATACATCTTTGAATATGGACAGTGATTACATGTAAATACAACTACCACACCTTTTTGGCTAGCATAATCACTTAAAGAAACCATTTTTCCATCAACATTTCTTAATGTAAAATTTTCAACTTTATCGCCTATTTGATATCCTTTACTATCTTTTACGGTAAAGGCAATGCTTATCGTAAGTATAAATAAAATAAATAATGATTTAAAACTCTTCATAATTGGGGTATTTAATGTATAAATTTTTGTAATTCATTCGAGAGCAATGTATAATCGAATGATTGTTCGTAAAATGATTTTTTTTCTTTTGTGTAAATTAATGTGGCTGGTATAGAACCTGACCAAGTCTCATCAATTTCGTTAATCCATCTATTTTGATCCGGATCATCTAAAACTATCACTTTTGATTTTAAGTTTCTCTTTTTTATAAAAGGAATCAATTTACTTTCTATCTGATCCGGAAAATCTAAACTTATTAAGATAACTTCAACATTTTTATTTCCATATTCAGCATATAGTTTTTCAAAAACAGGTAATTCCTTAACACATGGTTTACACCAGGTAGCCCAAAAATTAATTACATGAATTTTATCATCTTTCTTTTCTAAAAAATGTAATAACTGGTGATAATTTACTATTTCGATGCTTTCATCAGATTTTGTTGCCATCGAAACGGAAGTTTCTTTTTTAAATTCAGTTTTACAGGAAGCTATAAATATTCCTAATATTAATAAGTTTAATTTCATTTCCGTAAAGTTAAATAAAAGATTATTGAACTGAAAAAAATTAACTTTTTTTAACTAAAAATTTCTTTTTTAAGAAATTATTTGTTTCAGCAGAAAATTTCATTTAATATTTTTCCTAATCGTATTCCTCCTTTTTGTAATTGTTCTCGAACTACTTGAAAAAAATCATACGAATATCTGTAGCGAAGTTTTTCTCCTGCTTCAGCAGAGACATATACTCTTTTAGCTAAATTATGAGATTCTTTTACCCAATCCAATACATTTCCTTTCTGAATCGCTTTTATTTGTTTCTTCGTTAAGTCTTTTGCATTATTGGCTAGTTCAACATAGCTCATCTCACATTTATTAATAATATCTTCATCCCAAACCCTATGCAGGTTAGATTTTCTACCATGCCATTGTACTTGAATTACATTCCCTCCTTTATCTTCTTTTCTTCCAATATGCAAGGGTTGATGCAAATCTCCCATCAAATGCACTAACATTTTTAGGAAAAAGCGTTTATCTTCTGTACCGGATTTTTTGTCTTTTAATACTTTAATACAGTGATTAATACCTGTTACTAAATCTCCTCCGGGATTTTTCTCAGCAGATTCATAATCTCCATCTAAAGGCATATTGACATAATGCCATGTATAATATTTATTGTATTTTCTATCTGATTTTATTTCATCTGCATAGGTAGATACAAATGCCAAACTTTCTCCTTGTAGTAATTTGTTAATTTTTCTTCTGGCTTTTTTCTTTAGATACTTTTTGGCAATTTTTCCTGTAACTCTATGACCTGTAAGTCCCCAGGAATATTCATTTGAAAACACCAAAACCGAAGTAAATATAAATAATAAAGCAATTAATGATTTTAATTTCATCTCCTTAAATTTTATACTAAAGTAAAAAATAAATATTTATATAATTGAAAAATATCAAACTTGTGAAGATGAGCTTTTTTATACATTTTTTATTTACCTTATGAGAAAACATGATTGATGCTTACAACAATAATTATACTTTTTGTAATAAAGAAAGTATTTATGTTGGTACTGAATCAGATAATTTTTTTTCGACGGATATAAAGAAAGAATCAGGATAGGTGCAGAGTTATTTAATACAACAGAAGAAACAAAAAGTGTGAGGAAAAAATCAGATAGTTCTGTTGACTCTTTATGTGGCAACCAAATTATTCCAAACTACACTTTTCAATAATAGTATTCCGCACATGGAGTATTATAATATTTGCGATAAGCAGGCATTCGCATACTCTAGTCGGGGGAAGTCAAAGTAAAGTGAATATTTCTTTAGATTAATAGTTATATCAGACATAACATTTAGAACAGGTTCAGATATACTATATTTATATGATTTTAGCTTCCAATAGTAAATCCATAGATATTCGGAAGGAAAGTATCTGATTTAGTAATAATTTTTTAATTTGTCATTTAAACTGTTCAGATAAGAATTTTTATTATGTTTTCGGTGACTCCATTTATATCGAAAAATAAGAAAGTGTGGTATTTTCTTTGATTTCCTGACAAACTTCGAACCAGTTTACAACACAAATGCATATTCTCACTGTTTTCGGGAGTATCCAGTTCGTTTGAAAGAGAGTTTCTTAGAAATCTTCTTCCACATTATGACCAATAACACGTACACAGGCGTTAACATTTTTTTAAGAAAATAACAATGAATTAGCCGTACTTTTATGGATTGAAATCAACTAATTCACTTTTCATGAAAAAATCTATTTTATTCCTGTTACTTTTCATAACAAATATAACATTTTCTCAAGATTTCTCGATGGAATTGGTTAAAAACATGAAGCCAAGGAATATTGGTCCCGGGGGAATGAGCGGAAGAGTGACAGCTATCGATGTTGTTCTTAAAAATCTGGATATTATCTATGCTGGTACTGCTTCAGGTGGATTATGGAAATCTACTTCAGGAGGTATTAAATGGGAACCTGTTTTTGAAAAAGAAGTAACTGCATCTATTGGATCAGTAGCAATTCAACAATCGAATCCAAGTGTCATTTGGGTAGGAACCGGTGAAGGAAATCCCCGTAATAGCTTGAATGGAGGTTATGGAATTTACAAATCCTTAAATGGTGGAAAAACTTGGAAATCGATGGGGTTAGAAAAAACTCGTCATATTCATCGCATTATTATTCACCCTGACAATCCGGATATTATATATGTCGCAGCTATAGGATCTCCCTGGGGAGAACACCCGGAAAGAGGGGTTTTCAAAACCGGAGATGGCGGAAAAACATGGAAAAAAATACTCTTTATTAACAATAAAACCGGAGCTGCGGATTTGGTTATAGACCCCTCAAACCCTAATAAATTAATTGCCGCTATGTGGGAACACAAACGTGATCCCTGGTTTTTTAAATCCGGGGGTAAAGGAAGCGGATTATATATTACTCATGACGGTGGAGAAAATTGGAAAAAAAGTACTGAAAAAGAAGGGTTTCCTAAAGGAGAATTAGGAAGAATAGGAGTGGCTATTTCGAGAAGCAATCCCGATATTATTTATGTTTTGGCAGAAGCCAAAAAGAACGCTCTATATAAAAGTGAGGATGGTGGATTTAAATGGAAAAAAATTAGTGATAAAGAAGGTATAGGAAATCGTCCTTTTTATTATTCTGAAATTTATATCGACCCACAAAATGAAAATAGATTATATACCATTTTCACTTATGTAAATGTTTCTCAGGATGGCGGGAAAAACTTTCAACAATTAATGCCTGCTTACGGCGTAACCAATGGAGTACATCCGGATCATCATGCCTGGTGGATTCATCCTGAAAACGGAAAGTTTATGATTGATGGTAATGACGGGGGTCTAAACATCACAAAAGATGGCGGGAAAACCTGGCGATTTATAGGAAATCTTCCTGTTGCACAATTCTATCATATCAATGTTGATAACGAATATCCGTACAATGTTTATGGAGGAATGCAGGATAATGGTTCCTGGAGAGGGCCTGCTTATGTATGGAAAACACAAGGAATTCGTAATTCATATTGGCAAGAAATCAGTTTTGGAGATGGGTTTGATGTAATTCCGGATAAAGATGATTCGAGATATGGATGGTCTATGAGTCAACAAGGGTTTGTTTCAAGATATGATTATTTAACTGGAAATAACTATACTGTAAAACCTACCCATCCGGATTCAAAAGTAAAATTACGTTTCAATTGGAATTCAGCAATTAATATTGATCCCTTTGATAATTCAACCATTTATTTTGGAAGTCAATTTGTACATAAATCAAAAGATAAAGGATTAACCTGGGAAGTTATCTCTCATGATTTAACTACCAATGATAAAAGTAAGCAGAAACAACATGAAAGTGGCGGACTTACTATCGATGCAACAGGGGCAGAAAATTATTGCACTATTTTGGTAATAGAGCCTTCTTCTGTTGAAAAAGATATGCTTTGGGTTGCAACAGATGATGGACAGGTGTATTACACTCAAAATGGAGGTATTGTCTGGACTAATGTTTCTAAAAATATTAAAGGATTACCGGAAAATAGTTGGATAGTTCAAATAAAAGCTTCAAATAAGAATAAAGGAGAAGCCTTATTAGTTGCAAATGATTATCGTCGTTTTAATTATACTCCTTACGCTTACAAAACTAAAAACTATGGAAAAACCTGGGAACGTATTGTAGATTCAAATGATGTGGGAAGTTATACATTAAGCATTGTTGAAGACCCTGTAGAATCCAATTTGTTATTCTTAGGAACTGATGACGGGTTATATATTTCTATAGATGCTGGTAAAAAATGGCTCAAATGGACACAAGGTTTTCCTACTGTTTCTGTAAAAGATTTAGTTATTCATCCAAGAGAACACGATTTAGTAATTGGTACTTTTGGTAGATCTGCCTGGGTTTTAGATGATATTCGTCCACTTAGAGCGATTGCTTCTGATAGAAATATTCTCATAAAAAAAATTGATATTTTTATTCCTCCTATAGCATATCAAGTTAGTTACCAACAACCTACGGGAAGTAGATTTGGAGCAGATGCTTTATACAATGGAGAAAACAGGTCATCCGGTGCACAAATAAAATTTTATGTAAGCAAACCCAAAATCTCAAAAGAAAATCAAGGAAAACCAAAAGAGGAGAATAAGATTAAATGGGATTCTGTTAAATTTGATATTTATGAGGGAACAAGATTGATAAGAACTCTCAAGAGAAAAACTCCAAAAGAAAGCGGAATTCATAAATTCACATGGTCTATGAATGAAAAAGGAGTAGCACGCCCTTCAAGAATTATTAGAAAATCAAAATCAGAACCCGGAGGAGTGGATGTAAAACCGGGAAATTATAAAATTAAAGCAACTTTTGGTAATCAAACTGCCGAACAAAATATTACTATAAAATACGATCCGAGATTGCAGTTATCTAAGCAAGCAATTGATGAAAAGTATAATGCAGCTAAAGTATCAGAAAAACATCAAAAGGTATTATATGAGGCAGTTAATCAATTAGTTGAAAGTAAAAAAATAGCCGAAGGTTATAAAAGAGAATTTACTGCTAAAGATAAAAAGAAGTATGAAACTCAAATTAAATCTTCAAAAGAAATTGTTAAAAAAATAGATTCCTTATTAAATATTTATTTGGGTAAAGTTGATAAGCGTCAAGGTATTATCAGAAATCCTGAAGTAAATGTTAATCAAAGGTTGAGAGTTGCCAATTGGTATATAAATAGTCGATTTGGTAATCAGACTCCAACAGAAACAAGGGTGATGAATCAATTTAGAAATTCTTTAAAAGAAGCATTACAAAAGACGAATATTTTCTTTGAAAAAGATTGGTCTGCCTACAAAAATGAGGTAGAAAAAATAACAATCTCTCCTTTTAAGAAAATCAAAACATTTATAGTTAATTAAATTTATACAAGTCGGATGCTTTCATACTTTTAAAACTGATTATCCAATGTTTAGTTATATGATTTGTTGCAATACTTTCTTTATAAAAAAGAAAGAAAAGAAAAACAAAATAGGCGAAAAATCCAGAGAAAATAAAATTTAAAACTCGTAAAAATCAGTTTTATAAATTAGTATCCTGAATGGCATCATTTATTAATATATTTTTAGCTGTCTTGTCGGTAGCCGGAATGATTTTCTGTGGTATTTTGTAATTCCACAGAATCTAATAGCTTCTCTGTGTTCTTTTGTTGGATAGCCTTTATTTTTTTTCCAATTATACATCGGAAATTCTTCATGAATTTTTTCCATATAATCATCACGAGATGTTTTAGCTAAAACAGAGGCTGCTGCAATACTCATAAATTTTGCATCTCCTTTAACAATTGTTTTATAAGGAACGTCTGAATAAGGATTAAATTTATTTCCATCAACAATAATAAACTCAGGCTTAATGTTTAGTTGTTCTATCGAACGATGCATACCCAAAATAGAAGCCCGCAAAACATTCAATTGATCTACTTCCTCCCGATTGATGAAACAAACAGAATATGACAGGGCATTTTCTTCTATATAAGGACGAAGTAATTTTCTCTTTTTTTTTGATAATTTTTTTGAATCATTGAGCAATTCATGGTAAAAATTTTCAGGTAAAATAACCGTTGCTGCTACTACAGGTCCTGATAAACATCCCCTTCCTGCTTCATCTGTTCCTGCTTCTAATAAAAACCCGCTATAATTTAATTGTAACATAAAACAAATTAACAGTTTTCATGGCTATTACCCATAATTATTTCCGTTTTATTATTTTACATTTGCTTTCATGAAGCATATTATCAATATTCTTTTTCTTCTCAATATATTAAGTATTCATTCTCAAATAAGATCAGGGTTAAGAGGTTTTAATAATCGAGGAAATGTAACCGGAACAGATTCGATTTTTAATGATGAAATTAGTGTAAAATTAAGCGGTAAAACAAAGTATACAGATTATAAAATTATCAACTTTAAAAAAGACACTACTTATGTAGATACTACGCTAACTATTCAAAAAGAATATAAATTTAATTTTAGGAGAAAAGACAATTTTGAGTTATTATCGTTTCATAATCAAGGACAAACTTTTACCAATTTAGGATATAATTTTAGAATGATTTCTCAATTTCCTGATATGGGTTTTAGAGCCAAGCAATTTAATTATATGAATATTGAAGATATTAATTATTACCAGGTTGCTACTCCTACAACTGAAGTTATGTATAAAACAGGGCAGGAGCAAGGGCAGGTTCTCGATGCTTTATTTACCTTAAATTTTTTGAAGAGATTAAATTTTAGTATTGCTTATCGTGGTCTCAGATCTTTAGGACAGTATCGTCGTTCTTTGTCAAGTACTGGAAATTTTAGAACTACTTTAACTTATAGAACTCCAAAAAATAAATATGACATCACAGCCCATATAGCGACACAAGATTTTTTAAATCAGGAAAGCGGAGGATTAACAAATCAATCGTTACAAAATTTTCTTATTAATGATTCTAATTTTACCAACAGAGGACGATTAGATGTAAATTTAGAGGATAGCGAAAGTAATTTTGAAGGAACTCGTTGGTATTTAAATCATAATTTTAAACTTTTTTCCAATAAGGATAGTTCCAACACAAAAAAATTCAGCAATTTAAAGATTGGACACACTTTTCATTATGAAAACAAAAAATATACTTTTAATCAGGGATTTTTAACTACTGCTTTTTTTGGGGAGGCAAGTAAGGCATCAGGAGGAATTGATGAAATAACCAACTATAAATCAACTAACAATCAAGCTTATCTGGAATTTAACTCTAAATATGTTTTAGGAACATTTAAAGTAAAAGCCGATTATATTTCTGTAAACTATGGATATGATACTATTTATAACAGGAATGTACTCATTAAAACTAAAAGATTAAAAGGAAATGCAATTTCATTGGGAGCAAATTGGAAAGGTCATATCGGTACTTTTAAAGTAAATGCAAATGCAAGTATAATTCCCGGAAGCGGTCATTTAGCCGGAAATTATTTTAATGGTAATACTTTCTATAAAAAAGACAGTCTTTTTACTGTAAAAGGAAATTTATCATTAGTTTCAAAAGCTCCTGATTTTAATCAACAATTATTTCAAAGCACTTACAATAATTTTAATTGGGAAAACAATTTTGAAAACAT
This sequence comes from uncultured Tenacibaculum sp., assembly GCA_963666645.2. Lineage (GTDB taxonomy): Bacteria > Bacteroidota > Bacteroidia > Flavobacteriales > Flavobacteriaceae > Polaribacter. The sequence continues at coordinate 243,891 of CAXXDB010000003.1, forward strand.
CAATACCCGAAATATTGGGATCTCACTACTTTCAAAATGGGGAAATGTGAGTGCAGATTTTACCAGTATTGAAAACTATGTATATTTCCATACCGATAATTTTCCCAAACAGATTAACGAATCAATTACCTATTTAAAAGTTAAGATACACAAAGAGTTTAGGTTTTTTAAAAATTTTGCTTTAAATAATACCCTAATGTATCAAAATGTTTCCGGCAGAAGCACGGTTTTTAGAGTCCCTGAATTTGTAACAAGGAACACTTTATATTATTCCGATAATTGGTTTAGAGGTAATCCCATCTTAGTACAAATTGGAGGAACATTTAGTTTCTTTACAAAATATAAAATGAACGCATTTAATCCATTATTAAATGAATTTACCTTACAAGATGATACAGAAATTGGCTATCCCGTTTTAGATGTATTCTTTAATGCCAAAGTACGCAGAACACGAATTTTTTTTAAAATAGATAATGTTAGTTCCGGCTTTCTGTCAGATAAAGATTATTTTTCAGCACCTGCATATCCGTACAGAGATTTATCTATTCGTTTTGGAGTGGTTTGGAATTGGTTTATTTAACATTCGAGTTGATTTTCCAACTGTTCCTGAAACACCACTGCTGCGTTTCATTTTGCTGTAACTGTCTTTTTGAAAATATGAGCATGTACAATGATGATAAACTGTTGATTTCCCATCCTGGAATATATTTAAGATAATAAACTCAAACTATTTTAATCCATTACTAAAAATTAATGTAAAAAACAATCATAACTCCTAATGTTTTTTTCTTAGATTTGCAGAACTTTTTTACAAAATTATATAGCGTTTATGGAAATAGATAAAGACAAGGAAGCGAAATTAAAAGTGCTTCAATTGACCCTGGATAAGTTGGATAAATCTTATGGTAAGGGAACTGTAATGAAATTAGGAGATAAAGTTGTAGATAAGACAGATGCAATTTCATCAGGATCTTTAGGTTTAGACTTGGCCTTGGGTATTGGAGGATATCCCAGAGGAAGAATTGTAGAAATTTATGGTCCTGAATCTTCAGGTAAAACAACACTAACTTTACACGCAATTGCAGAAGCTCAAAGAGCAGGTGGAATTGCTGCTTTTATAGATGCTGAACATGCTTTTGATCGTTTTTATGCAGAAAGCTTAGGAATTGATGTGGATAATTTAATTATTTCTCAACCGGATCATGGTGAACAGGCATTAGAAATTACCGATAATTTAATTCGCTCCGGAGCTATGGATATTGTTATTATTGACTCTGTAGCAGCATTAACTCCTAAATCTGAAATCGAAGGAGAAATGGGAGATTCTAAAATGGGGCTACATGCTCGTTTAATGTCTCAAGCACTTAGAAAACTAACAGCAACTATCAGTAAAACAAATTGTACTGTAATATTCATCAATCAGCTACGTGAAAAAATAGGAGTGATGTTTGGAAACCCGGAAACAACAACAGGGGGTAATGCACTTAAATTCTATGCCTCTGTTCGTTTAGATATTCGTAGAAGAACTCAAATTAAAAACGGAGATAGAGTTATAGGTAACAGTACTAAAGTAAAAGTTGTTAAAAATAAAGTGGCTCCACCTTTCCAGACAGCAGAATTTGATATTATGTATGGCGATGGAATTTCTAAAGTTGGAGAAGTTTTAGATATAAGTGTAGAATTAGGGATTATTAAAAAAGGAGGTTCCTGGTTTAGTTATGGAGATACTAAATTAGGTCAAGGCAGAGATTCAGTAAAAGGAGTTATAAAAGACAATCCTGAACTAATGGAAGAACTTGAAACTAAAATCAAAGAAGCCATAGAAAATCAGGAATAAGTACATTTAGATTAAAAAAATAGGTGTAAAGCGTTAAATTTAAATGCTTAAAGAAAATAAATAACACTTTTAATTACACCCAAAATGGATATTAAAAAAAAGTATTTTATAGAGCTAACATCTGTGTTTCAGTTGATTTTTTTCCGAAGATTATACTTGATAAGTTATATGATTTTATATTTAACAGATATTCATATCTGCAAGACTAAAGGCAAGTACGCAGCTAATGCTTATCCAAATACTCATCATAAATTCTGTAATATTTTAGGCTGAACAGTAATTGCAGCCTGATTAGGGGTTACCATAACCCTGAGAGCGGATTTTTTGATTTATAAACTTCTTTCATAACTTGTAGTTCTTCTAAATCTGGTTTGTAGTTTTTCCATTCGTAGAACCTTCTCTTGGCTTATGCCAAGTGTAGAATAGCTATATTTTATGTTGTTGTAGATAGCCCCTTTTAATTTTGAACCATAGATATAAATCTGAAGTTCTTTTTCTTAATTCTGTTTTTTAAATCAATTCTTTTGGGATTTTTGTACTAAGGAAAGATATAAAAAGTGTATTATTAACAAATTAATATTTGATAATCATATAAATAAAGTATATTTTGTAATGGTAAATGAAAGATAAAAACACCAATAAGATGCTTATAATTTTTTGCACAATACGATGTAGAAAAAAGCACATCTAAAAATAAAGACTTAAAAAAATTAACTCCATCATAGATTAGTAAATCATAGAAAAAGAATTGAAAAAAGCATATATTTTTACTAAAAATCAGATGATTAAAGTTATCAGAAGTTATTTCCATATTGATTGTACTGTTATTATTAATTTACGGACTAAGAGACTATGATAATAATTATTTTCTGAAAATTTCAGGAATGAAAGTATCAGCGTACCTTTGATTTAAGAACTTTTGCTTGTTTAATAAATGATAAATTGTTACATTTGCACTGAAATTCTCGATAAGAGAAACAAAGGGGACGAAAGTCCCCTCTTTTTATATCTAAAATGAATCAAGATAAAGTTAAAGGATTATTAAAGCAGGAGTTAGATGAAAACACTTCATTATTTCTTATAGAATTGCAGTTTCTTGCTAATAATAAGATTAAGATAATAATTGATGGAGATTCAGGTGTCCCGTTAAGTGAATGTATCAGAATTAACAGGAAGATTGAACACAATTTAAACAGAGAGGAAGAAGATTTTTCGTTAGAAGTTACCTCGCCCGACATATCTTATCCTTTAAAAGTTAGAAGACAATACAATAAGAATATTAATAGAATATTAAAAATTAAAACATCAGATGAAGAGTTTGAAGGAACATTAACAGATGTTAATGAAGAAGAGATTATGTTAAAGTGGAAAACAAGAGAATCAAAACCTATAGGGAAAGGGAAATATACGGTTGAAAAAATAAAAATCATACCGTATAGAGATATTAAAGAAGCAAAAGTGAAGATTATATTTTAACAGCAGAAAATGGAAAACATTGCATTAATTGAATCATTTTCAGATTTTAAAGACAACAAAAGTATAGACAGGGTAACGTTAATGTCTATCTTGGAAGAAGTATTTCGTTCAGCGTTAAAACGTAAGTACGGATCTGATGATAATTTTGATATAATTATAAATCCTGATAAAGGAGATTTAGAAATCTGGAGAAACAGAATTGTAGTTGCCAACGGAGAAGTAGAAGATTCGAATGAAGAAATAGAATTGTCTGAAGCTAGAAAAATAGAACCTGATTTCGAAATTGGAGAAGATGTTTCTGAGGAGGTTAAACTAATCGATTTAGGAAGAAGATCTATTCAGGCTTTACGCCAGAATTTAAGCTCAAAAATACATGAGTACGATAGCACAACCGTGTTCAAACAATTTAAAGACTTAGAAGGAGAGATATACAATGCTGAAGTTCATCATATTCGTCATAATGCCATTATATTGTTAGATGATGAAGGAAATGAAATAGTACTGCCTAAAACAGAACAAATACAATCAGACTTTTTTAGAAAAGGAGACTCTGTAAGAGGAATAATAAAGAAAGTAGAATTAAAAGGAAATAAGCCATCTATCATTTTATCAAGAACAGCATCCAATTTCCTTGTAAAATTATTTGAACAAGAAATTCCGGAAGTTTTTGATGGATTAATTACTATTGAAGGAGTTGCCAGAATTCCCGGAGATAAAGCAAAAATAGCAGTAGACTCTTATGATGATAGAATTGACCCTGTCGGAGCCTGTGTTGGAGTTAAAGGTTCTCGTATACATGGTATAGTTCGTGAATTAGGAAATGAAAATATAGATGTAATTAATTACACAAAGAACGAACAATTATATATATCAAGAGCATTGAGTCCTGCAAAAGTAACTTCCGTAGATATTCATAAGTTTGACGAAGAGAAGAATGGCAAAAAAGGACGCGTAAATGTTTTATTAAAACCAGAAGAGGTATCGAAAGCAATAGGAAGATCCGGAGTTAACATTCGTTTAGCAAGTCAGTTAACCGGATATGAAATAGATGTTCAAAGAGAAGGAGAAGAAGAAGATGTAGAATTAACAGAATTCTCAGATGAAATAGAAGAATGGGTAATTGAAGAATTCAAGAAAATAGGTTTAGATACAGCTAAAAGTATCCTGGAAAAAGAAGTATCTGAACTTCTGAAAAGAACAGATTTGGAAGAAGAAACAATAGAAGAAGTTCAAAGAATTCTTAAAGAAGAATTTGAAGACTAATCATAAAGGTTGCAGATACCTTAAAAATCGAAAAAATATGTCTTTGAAATAATTTTAAGAGGCTTATTTAAATAAAAAAGTATAATAGTAATTTATGGCCGAAGCTAAAAGATTAAGACTAAACAGAGTTTTAAGAGAATTAAATATTTCTTTAGACAGAGCAGTAGAGCACTTGGCTAGAAACGGTCATGAAGTTGAAACACGTTCTACAACTAAGATTTCAGATACTGAATATCAAATTCTTCTTGATGGCTTTCAAACAGACAAATCTAAAAGAGTTGCCTCTCAGGAAGTGAGCAAAGAAAAGCGTAAAGAAAAGGAAGAAATTCTTAAAAGACTTGAAGCAAATCAAGAAGTAAAACGTTTAGAAGAAGCTAAAAAACAAGATATTCTTAAAGCTAAAGCTGAGAAACTGCAACTTAAAACTGTAGGTAAAATTAATATCGATAAGCAAAAAAAAGGAGAGGTAAGTAAACCTGCTAAAGTTGTAGATCAACCAAAAGCAGAAATAAAAAAAATGTCTAAGAAAAAAGATGAATCAAAATTACCTAAAAAAGAACCTCCGGAAAAAACAGTTAAAAAAATAATTATACCTCTAAAAAGAAAAAAGAAAAAAGGTGAATCGAAAGAAGTTAAAAAAGAGATTTCAAAAGAGACAGCTCTTGAGAATGCTGAGAAAATTAAAACGAAGTATCATAAGTTAGACAAACCAAAAGTAACAGGTCAGAAGATTGATTTAAAACAATTTGAAAAGCCTAAAAAGAAAAACACAGAAACAAAACAAAATAATAAAAACGATAAAAGAAAACGTAAAAGAATTACAAAACCCCCTTCTCCTGTTCAAAACCAACAAAATAGAGATCAGGGAAATAATCGAAGAGGTCAAAATAAAAGCCAGGGACAAGCCGGAAACAGAAGAAATAATAACTTTAGAAGAGGTAAGAAAACGGAAACAAAAAAAGAAGAGCTAACAGAGGCAGAAATTCAAAAACAAGTAAGAGAAACTCTTGAAAAACTTCAGGGAAAATCCAGTAAAGGAAAAGGAGCTAAATACCGTAAAGAAAAAAGAGATCAACACCGTCAGCAAGCTGAAGCAGAAATGCAGACAGCACAGGAAAAAGTACTTAAAGTTACAGAATTTGTAACTGTAAGTGAAGTAGCTATGATGATGGAGAAGTCAGTTACCGATATTATCTCAGCCTGTATGATGTTAGGAATGATGGTAACAATGAATCAACGATTAGACGCTGAAACACTTCAAATAGTTGCTGAAGAATTTAATTATAAAGTAGAATTTGTTGGAGCTGAAGTTGAAGAGACAATGGAAGAGACTGAGGATAAACCGGATGATTTACTGCCCAGAGCTCCAATTATTACGGTAATGGGACACGTAGATCATGGTAAAACTTCGTTATTAGATTATGTGCGTAAAGCAAATGTAATAGCAGGAGAAAGCGGAGGAATTACTCAACATATTGGAGCTTACAGCGTTACTTTAGATGGAGATCAAAAGATTACATTCTTAGATACACCTGGTCACGAAGCTTTTACGGCAATGCGTGCACGTGGGACTCAAGTAACGGATTTAGTAATTATTGTAATAGCTGCCGATGATGATGTAATGCCACAAACAAAAGAAGCTATTTCTCATGCACAAGCGGCTAATGTACCTATCGTTTTTGCAATTAATAAAATAGATAAACCTAATTCGAATCCAGACAACATTAAGACACAATTATCCGGAATGAATTTATTAGTAGAAGATTGGGGAGGAAACATTCAGTCTCAGGAAATTTCTGCTAAAACAGGACAAGGAATCGACCAATTACTTGAAAAAGTATTATTAGAAGCTGAAGTTTTGGAATTGAAAGCAAATCCTGATAAAAATGCTTTAGGTACTGTTGTAGAAGCACAACTGGACAAAGGGAGAGGATATGTTTCTACAATTTTAATACAGGAGGGAACACTAAAAATAGGAGACTATCTGCTTTCCGGTAAGCATAGTGGTAAAGTAAGAGCAATGTTCGATGAGCGCGGAAATAAAGTTAACAAAGCAGAACCTTCTACACCCGTTTCTATTCTTGGATTAGACGGAGCTCCTCAGGCTGGGGACAAATTTAATATATTTGAAGATGAGCGAGAAGCTAAGCAAATTGCAGCAAAACGATCTCAATTACAACGTGAGCAATCTGTCAGAACTCAAAAAACATTAACATTAGATGAAATTGGTCGCCGTATTGCATTAGGAGACTTTAAAGAATTAAATATCATCTTAAAAGGAGATGTAGACGGATCAGTCGAAGCATTAACAGATTCATTCCAGAAGTTATCTACAGAAGAAATTCAGGTAAATATTCTCCATAAAGGAGTTGGTGCTATCACTGAATCAGATGTCTTGTTAGCCTCTGCATCAAATGCTATTATTATAGGATTTAATGTACGTCCGCAATCTAAGGCCAGAAGTATAGCAGACAGAGAGGAAGTAGATATTAGAACATATTCTATCATTTACGATGCAATTAATGACCTTAAAGATGCGATGGAAGGAATGTTATCTCCTGAAATGAAAGAAGAAATTATTGGTAATGTTGAAGTCAGAGAAATATATAAAATTTCTAAGATTGGAAATATCGCAGGATGTATGGTAATTAGTGGTAAAATTACAAAAGATTCTAAGATTCGTATCATTAGAAAAGGAATCGTGGTTCATGATGGAGAATTAACCTCGTTAAAGCGTTTTAAAGACGATATAAAAGAAGTTACAAAAGGATATGACTGTGGATTACAAATCAAAGGCTACAATGACATTAAGGCAGATGATGTTATCGAAGTTTATATCGAAGTAGCAGTTAAAAAGAAATTAAGATAGAAAGGAGAAATACATAGCTCTTATCTGTAACCAAGAGATTTTTCTTTAAGATATTATAAATAACCTTAGTTTTATCAATAACATAATCACTTATTAACTGATTTTCAGTATTAAAATAATAATTGCATCTGCACAACTACTGTTTTATTTCTTTTTTAAATTGTTCTAGCAGTGGATTAATTTTCTGCATTAATTTATTCTAAAAACTCTTTATAGTTCGGGATTAAGTAATTTAAAACCTGATTATCAAAATCAACAAATGATTTAATAAATATATGTAGTTTTCATATTACCATTACTTCTTAACCTTTTCTAATTAACCTTGTTTCTATCTCATACATATTTCACGATAAAGATTATTTATAACGTCTAAATAAAAAAGATATTTTTTATTATCTTTATCTGTTTCCTGTAAAAACCTTAAAAATTTACTAACACCATCTTTAGTAACATTAAGCTTCTACGTATTGACATTCTTTTTAATATTTGAAGATTAAAAATCCCGACAGAAATATAAAGATAATTTTTATTATTGGAAACTATTTTATAAACCGGATTATAAGAATTAACAGCCTTCCAACCCTTTTTTAAACAAAGTAAAGGGACTAAGTTTTTAAAAAAGGCATCACTTTTACAAAATGACTATACTATATGTATTAATAAAGTACTGTTATTCAATAAATTATAAAAAATAAATACTGTTAATAACTATATCAGCAGAGTTTTTTGTTTTTTGACGGTAAATCTTATTTTAGCAAACACTTCATATTTCTCTGAGATTTTATGGCCAAAGAAACTCAATATACCGAGGATAATATACAATCACTCGATTGGAAAGAACACATCCGTATGCGACCTGGGATGTATATAGGTAAACTCGGTGATGGATCTTCTGCAGATGATGGAATCTATATTTTATTAAAAGAAGTACTAGACAATTCTATTGATGAATATGTAATGGGTGCTGGAAAAACTATTGAAATTTCTATTCAGGGAGATAAAGTGATTGTTAGAGATTATGGTCGTGGGATTCCATTAGGAAAAGTAGTAGATGTAGTTTCTAAGATGAATACCGGTGGTAAGTATGACTCTCGTGCGTTTAAAAAATCGGTAGGATTGAATGGTGTGGGTACTAAAGCAGTAAATGCGTTATCTAAATTCTTTAGAGTAGAATCTACTCGTGATGGTAAGTCGGCTTCTGCAGAATTCGAGAAAGCAAATCTTATGAATCAGGATTCCTTAGATGAAACATCCCGTAGAAGAGGTACTAAGGTTTCTTTTGTTCCGGATGATACGATATTTAAAAATTATAAGTATCGTGCCGAGTATGTGGCAAAAATGTTGAAGAATTATGTATACCTAAATCCTGGGTTAACAATACTCTTTGATGGTGAAAAATATTTTTCAGAAAATGGTCTAAAAGATTTACTCTCTGATACTATTAATGAAGATGATCGATTATATCCAATTATACATCTATTAGGTGATGATATTGAAGTGGCTACAACACATAGCAAAACGCAATATAGCGAAGAGTATCATTCTTTTGTGAATGGACAGAATACCACACAAGGAGGAACACATCAAGCTGCATTTCGTGAGGCTATAGTGAAAACAATAAGGGAGTTTTATAGTAAAAATTATGAAGCTAGTGATATTAGAAAATCTATTGTATCTGCAATAAGTATTAAAGTAACAGAGCCTGTTTTTGAGAGTCAGACCAAAACCAAACTAGGATCAACCGAAATGGGAGGAGATTTACCAACGGTACGTACTTTTATTAACGATTTTATAAAAACAAAACTAGACAATTTTCTTCATAAAAACTCAGATATAGCCGAAGCCTTGCAACGTAAGATATTACAAGCAGAGCGTGAACGTAAGGATTTATCTGGCATACGTAAACTAGCGCGCGAACGGGCTAAAAAAGCAAGTTTGCATAACAAGAAACTAAGAGATTGTCGCGTTCATCTTACAGATAGTAAAAAAGATCGTAATCTAGAGAGTACTCTTTTTATTACCGAGGGAGATTCTGCAAGTGGATCTATTACTAAATCAAGAGATGTCAATACACAGGCCGTTTTTAGCTTACGTGGGAAACCGCTCAATAGCTATAATATGAGCAAAAAGATTGTGTATGAAAATGAAGAGTTTAATTTATTACAAGCAGCATTAAATATAGAAGAATCTTTAGAGGATCTTAGATATAATAATATAGTAATTGCTACAGATGCCGATGTAGATGGGATGCATATTCGATTGTTGTTGATTACATTTTTTCTTCAGTTCTTTCCCGAACTGATTAAAGAAGGGCATTTGTATATTCTGCAAACACCATTGTTTAGAGTCCGTAATAAAAAAGAAACCATCTATTGCTATTCTGAACAAGAAAGAAAAGATGCTATGATAAAATTATCAGGAAAACCAGAAATTACTCGATTTAAAGGATTAGGTGAGATTTCACCTGATGAATTTGTGCATTTTATAGGAGAAGATATTCGTTTAGATCCTGTAATGCTCGATAAAGAAAAATCAATAGAAGAACTTTTATCATTTTATATGGGAAAAAACACACCAAGCAGACAGGAATTTATTATAGAAAACTTAAAGGTGGAATTGGATGTAGTAGAACAAGACATATAGTAGATGGATACAATTAAGATAATACCTCATAAAAAAGAAGTTTTGTATTATAGAATAATGATTACAATAAGTATATTATTGTGTATCCCTGCTATCATATTTATACCCTATATGTTAATCATAGGTGTCTTTCTCTTATTTTCTACTGGATTGTTCATTGGATATGTAAAAGGTAATGGAGTAAAGGTTAGTCAACAGCAATTTCCTGAGTTATATAAAACAATTGATAAGCAAAGCAAAATATTAGGGATTAAAAATGTTCCCAAAACCTATATTTTAGAATCTGGAGGCATACTAAATGCAATGGCAACAAAATTTGTGGGGTTTAGCTATTTGATTCTATATAGTGATTTGTATGAAGTTATGTTGGATGGAAGACAAGATATTGTAGAATTTATTATAGCTCACGAACTATGTCATGTAAAACGGAATCATGTAATTAAGGTGATGTATGTGTTTCCTTCGTTAATTATACCGTTTCTCTATCAAGCATATTCATGAGCGTGCGAGTATACCTGTGATCATGTTGGTTATCAGATAAACCCTAAAAGAGCTGTAGATGGAATAAAATTATTAGCAGCAGGAAAGAGGTTATATAAAAATGTAAATACAAGGGTGTTTGCAGATCAATTAAAAAATGAAGAAAATGATTTTTGGGCATGGTTATCAGAAAAATTAGCAACGCACCCTCATTTATCTAAAAGAATTACCAATGAAATGCTTAGTCCTGTTGTATCTCAAAGAAAAAAATATTCATTAAAGGGAGATGCCAACACCCCTAGTAAAGAAATGTCAATACCACAGGAAGAAGATACAATTAATAAAGAGTCAGAAGATTATAGTAAGTATATGCCTAAATCTTAGTGATACATAATATATATGTCAGAGGAAAACGAAGAATTACATAATGAATTAACTCCAGAGAATCATCAACCCCAAGAGGTGATAACCAAAGTTACTGGAATGTACAAAGATTGGTTTCTAGATTATGCGTCCTACGTAATCCTAGAACGAGCAGTACCTGCCATTGAAGATGGTTTAAAACCAGTACAACGTAGAATCTTGCATTCTATGAAAGATCTAGATGATGGTCGATATAATAAAGTGGCTAATATTGTAGGACATACAATGCAGTATCATCCACATGGGGATGCTAGTATAGCAGATGCCATGGTGCAGATAGGGCAAAGAGATTTACTAATAGATATGCAGGGTAACTGGGGTAATATACTTACAGGAGATAGAGCAGCAGCTTCGCGATATATTGAAGCACGTTTGTCTAAATTTGCATTATATGTAGTCTATAATCCAAAAGTTACAGATTGGCAATTGTCTTATGATGGTAGAAAAAAAGAACCAATCAGCCTTCCTGTAAAATTTCCTTTGTTACTCGCTCAGGGAGCAGAAGGAATTGCGGTTGGATTGAGCACAAAAATTCTTCCACATAATTTTATAGAGCTTATAGAAGCTTCTATCAAGCATTTACAAGGAAAACGCTTTACAATATTACCTGATTTCCCAACAGCAGGGATTGCAGATTTCACGAACTATAATGATGGTAATCGTGGTGGCAAGGTTAGAGTGCGGGCAAAAATCCACCAGTTAGATAAGAATACACTGGTTATCGATGAGATACCGTTCTCTACGACAACAACTACTTTGATTGATTCAATTATTAAAGCTAACGAAAAAGGAAAGATCAAAATTAAGAAAATAGAGGATAATACAGCTGCAAAAGTAGAGATCTTGATACATCTTCCTGCTGGTATTTCTCCAGATAAAACCATAGATGCTTTATATGCATTTACGAACTGTGAAAATTCAATTTCACCTTTATGTTGCATAATTGAAGGTAATAAACCTGTTTTTATTGGTGTTTCCGACGTATTAAAACGTTCAACAGATTTCACGGTAGATGTACTAAAACAAGAATTAGAAATTCAATTAAATGAATTGGAAGAGCAATGGCATTTCTCTTCATTAGAGTGGATTTTTATTGAAAACAGAATCTATAGGGATATTGAAGAAGAAGAAACATGGGAAGGAATAATTGAAGCAATAGATAAAGGATTAAAACCCTACACCAAGCATTTAAAAAGAGAAGTAACGCAAGAAGATATCGTTAAACTTACTGAAATCAGGATTAAAAAAATTTCTAAATTTGATATTGATAAAGTCAGACAGTTTATTGAAAAATTAGAGTATGAAATAACTGAAATTAAAGGTTATCTGAACAATTTGATTGAATATGCAATAGATTATTTTAAAGAATTAAAAAGAAGATACGGAAAAGGGAAAGAGCGTAAGACAGAAATTAGAATCTTTGATGATATTGTAGCAACAAAAGTAGTGATGCGTAATGCAAAACTCTATGTGAACAGAGAAGAAGGTTTTATTGGAACTTCATTAAAAAAAGACGATTTTGTTTCCGATTGTGCAGATATAGATGACATCATTGTATTTAAAGATAATGGTACTATGTTGGTCACTAAAGTCGACTCTAAAACATTTATAGGTAAAGGAATTATTCATGTAGCAGTCTTTAAAAAGAAAGATAAGCGTACCGTATATAACATGATTTATAAAGACGGGACTCAAGGATCAAGTTATATGAAACGCTTTAACGTAACCTCGATTACAAGAGATAGAGAATATGACTTAACTAATGGAAGCAAAGGATCTAAAATATTGTATTTCTCAGCAAATCCAAATGGTGAAGCTGAAGTAGTTACAGTATTACTTCGTGCATTAGGTAGTATTAAGAAGTTAAAATGGGACTTGGATTTTGCAGATTTAACCATTAAAGGGAGAAGTATCAGAGGGAGTTTGGTAACAAAACACAATATTAAAAAAATTAAATTTAAAGAAGCAGGTGTTTCTACTTTGAAACCACGTAAAATTTGGTTTGATGATACAATACAACGTTTGAATGCAGATGAAAGAGGAGAGTTGCTAGGAGAGTTCACATCGGAAGATAAAATTCTGATCATCAAACAATCAGGAAAAATAAAAGCAGTAACTCCTAATTTAGCAATGCGTTTTGATAGTGATATGGTTATTCTGGAAAAATGGAATCCTAAGAAACCAATTTCTACTATCCATTATGATGGTTACAAAGAGCGTTATTTTGTTAAACGTTTCTTAATAGAAAGCACGGATAAAGAAGAAGTATTCATAACAGATCATGAAAAATCTCAATTACAAATTGTCACCACAGACTACAGACCTGTAGCAGAAGTTATTTTTTCCAAAAGAGCTTTGCCGAATATGCAAATAAATTTTGAAGAGTTTATTGCCATTAAAGGAATTAAAGCCATAGGAAATAAATTGACAATGGCTAAAATTCGTACAATAAATTTATTAGAACCATTGCCTTATCAAGAATATAAAGAGAATATTGAAGATATTGAGGTGAATGATGAAGAGCTAATAAGTCAAGCTTCAGAAAGTAATGAAACTAATCATAAAAATGATAAAGCCGAAAAATCTTTAGAAACTAATATAAAAAAGAAAAAAGAAAACGATAGCAATGAAAATCAAACGGCTTTATTTTAATGTAATACAATCAATCCGGTGTTGTAAAACATTTATTTACTTTTAAATTTTATTTCTTTTATGAATATAAAATTCTGGATAGCCTCTTTTGATTAATGTGCAGATGGTTACATACTCTCCATACTGGTAAAAGGGAAGTTAAGTAAACATCCGCAAAGGAATACTACAGAAAGGTCTGTTAAGTGTCTTATTGTTCAATATAATATTAACATCAATTGGATAAGCAAAGGTCAATCAAAGACATGTATATGGAAATAAAGAATATCTGTTTTTTAGAGATAAGCCGGAATTACTTATGAATCGAAAAAAAGAGTAACTTTAAAAAGACTTTCGAACTTTAAGATCCTTAGGTTATGGATTTTAATTTACTTAATAATTCATATATTATTATCTGGAAAAATAAACAGATATACATATATAGTAAGAGAATAAATTAGAGCTTATCGTTTTACTCCATAGTTCGGGATTGAGATTAGGTTTTGATTACTGAATTAAAATCATCATTACAGAAGACAATTAAAAATATAGAAACATTGCAATGTAAAATTACATAAATGGTCAGGCAACTTAACCCTGAAATGATAAAGTCCATAACCGGATGTGAATTATACAATAAATTATTTTTAAACTAAGAAATGGTATAAGTACAGTTAAATATTTTACGGATACTCATCCGGATAACCAATCATAATTGATTTATTATATCTTCCTACATATGCCCTCTTCATTATCTCATCTTGACATATTCCGGTTACTTTTTCCCAACTTGAGTTATATCCGTATTCTTGTCGTATTTTTCCAATAAAGAAAAGTAGAAGATTCTAATTTTAGTAAGCTACTTACTATGATGATGGATAGACATTTTTTAGTATTAACTTTACCTCAACTGCATTGATAAGAAGAAGAAAAATGTTAAATAAATAATTCTCTTTATTTAAAACAGGTACTTTTCCCAAAGTATTAATTAATTACTTTTATTTGTAATGATGTATTTTTGTTTCTTCATGTAAAAGCACAAGAAATGACAAGTTTGAAAAAAGTATTGCATAAAAAGAAATATGTTCAAATAAAACTGAAAAAGATGATTACTAATCACTTAAAATTACCAGTAAAGATTAATGGGATAAAAGGAACTTTTATTTTAGATACCGGAGCCTCTAATTCTTGTGTTGGATTGGATTTAATAGATTACTTCAAGTTAATTTCCAAAGAGAGTAAGGTAAAAGCAGCCGGAGCCGGAACAACCGATATGGAAACATATAAATCTGAAAATAATCATTTGCAAATTGGTAATTGGAAATTAAATAGTTGTGATTTGGTACTATTTGATTTAATTCATGTAAATACAGCGTTAAAACAGCATAATGCAGAAGAAGTAAATGGTATTGTTGGATCTGATATTTTAGAAAAAGGAAAAGCTTTTATTGACTATGATAAAAAAATGTTGTACTTAAAGAAAGTAAAAAAACAACACATATTGTCCTTGCCTTTTTGATGTTTACTTATCCTCATATTTTTTTATCACGTTTTTAATTTTTATTAAGCCATTTATATGTTCATATAGTGTAGAATAAATGTGTTTCATCACAGAATCTAAAATAAAATCCACATCTTCTTTTCCCGCAAATTTAAATGCAGGTACAAAACTATCTCTCGCTATTAAAATTATTTGCTGTACTTAATCTTTTAAAATTAAAGCAGTAATATCTAATCCAACTTTCATGTCCGCAATTTTTTGGTTTAATGGAAATTCTAGGCCTTCTGATTTTAATTCTGAGATCTATTTTTTCCTATTTAAAAGAAGCTCGATATGCCTTGATTTATATTCCATCCCCTTGAACTATTTTTAAGAAAACCTAATCTAAGAGTAATTTTTGTTTCTTTCGTTTTAACTCACTAAGCAATAAGTTTCTAAACTTATAAACATCTGTATTTTTAAAACTGGATGATTTTTTATAATTGGATTTTATGATTACCAAAATGGCTTGGCATCGTAATAAAATATTCTATAAAACTATGTAGAGAGTAAGTTATACTTACTGCTGTAACTATTTATTTTTTTGAATATATTTAAAACAATAAGCCATTATTCTTTGCAACAATTTTAGGAACATCATTGTTAAAAAAACTGTTCATATCTTCTTAAGAAAGAAAAGAATCCATCATCAATCAAAACAGCAATTTTCATAGTTTAAAAAAACAAAGTCAGTGCTTATCGTTATAGAATCTCCAGATTAATTTTCAATGAAGGAGATAGCCCCGCTCAATGAACACCAGAACAAAGGCAGATGTATTTCACTTACTTTGAATAAATAAAATTTTTAATATTTTTCAAGAATTACACCAAACTTAATTTTAACCTATAGTTTCACTAATTCGTTTAATGGCCTCTCGTAATTGCAATTTTGAAGTTGCATACGACATACGAATACAATTTGATTCCCCAAAGGCCTCTCCGGTTACGGTTGCTACATTAGCTTCCTCCAACAATAACATTGAAAAATCATTTGCAGTGTTAATTTTTTTTCCTCGAATCGTTTTTCCAAAAAATGATGAAATATCAGGAAAAACATAAAATGCTCCTTTTGGTACATTTACTTTAAATCCGTCAATTTTTTTTAATAATCTTAGTACAATATCTCTATGCAACTTAAACTCATCAACCATATATTGTATTTTTTCCGGAGAAGCAGTAATTGCAGTAATTGCAGCACGCTGAGCAATACAATTTGCTCCGGAAGTAATTTGCCCCTGCATTTTAGTACATGCTTTTGCAATCCGGGTAGATGCTCCTATGTACCCAATCCTCCAACCGGTCATAGCAAAGGCTTTTGCCAGTCCATTAACCGTTATCGTTCTGTCGTACATACTTTCAATGGCTGCAAAACTAAAGGGTTGCACTCCATAATTAATATGTTCATAAATCTCATCAGAAAGGATAAATATTTTGGGATATTTTTCTAAAACTTCAGCTAAAGATCTATATTCTTTTTCACTATAAACACTTCCACTAGGGTTGTTTGGAGAGTTAAAAAAAACCATTTTAGTTTTTGACGTAATAGCAACTTCTAATTGCTTTGGGGTAATCTTAAAGTCATTGTTTATTGAGGAGGGGATTTCAACGAATTTAGCCTCACACAAAGTAGTGATAGCAGAATAACTTACCCAGTAGGGAGCAGGAAGTAATACTTCATCTCCGGGATTTAATAATACCTGAGCAACATTAGCAATTGATTGTTTAGCTCCTGTAGAAACTACTATTTGATTAGGTTGGTAGTCTAAATTATTATCACGTCTAAACTTAGTACAAATAGCTTTCTTTAGTTCCAGATAACCGTCTACAGGAGTATAAGAATTATAATTCTGATTGATGGCTTCAACAGCAGCGTCTTTAATAAAGTTAGGGGTATTAAAAGCAGGTTCTCCCAGGCTTAAATTGATAATATCTTTTCCCTGATTTTTTAGTTCTCTTGCTTTAGCAGCCGTAGCTAAAGTTTGTGAAACAGGTAAGCTATTTATTCTGTTAGATAATATTTTTGACATTTTTTGGTTGATTATGCTAATTGTGGTTTTTTCCCTAATTCGGCAATATGTCTCAAATGTTCAATAATTGCTTTGCATGTTGTTTTATACTCGTGATATGGTAAATTAAATTCTTTCGTAGTTTCTTTTAAAATTTTCGCTATTTTATTATAATGTATATGAGAAATATGAGGAAAAATATGATGTTCTACCTGATAATTTAATCCTCCGGTATAAAAGTTGATGAACCAGTTTTTAGGAGCGAAATTAGCTGTGGTATATAATTGATGTATAGCCCATGTGTTTTTCATATTTCCTCCTTGGTCTGGTAAAGGGGTTTCTGTTTTAGGAACAATATGTGCAAGCTGGAAAACAAAACTTAAAATAATTCCGGCTGTATAATGCATCAAAAAAAAGCCTATTAATACTTTCCACCATGCAATATCTAATATCGTAAGCGGGAGTACAATCCACATAGCATAATAAGCAATCTTTGTAATGATAAGCTTAGTCCATTCTACTTTTGGGTTCGGAAACTTACCATAAGAAAGTTTTCTTTTTAAATAGCAATGCATTTGTTTAAAATCTGTTGTAATTGCCCAATTAATGGTTAGTAATCCATATAAAACAGGAGAATAAAACTTTTGATATCTATGAAAAAATCTCCATTTTGTATGTTTAGAAAAACGTATAATTCTACCAGCATCCATATCCTCATCATGATTTTGAATATTAGTGTATGTATGGTGAAGTACATTGTGTTGGACTTTCCAGTTATATACGTTTCCGGCTAAAATATACATACTGCTCCCCATTAATTTATTAATCCATTTCTTACTGGAAAAAGATTCGTGATTACTGTCGTGCATTACATTCATTCCTACACCAGCCATGCCAATTCCAATAACAAGTGTTAGTAAAATTTGTAGCCATTGAGGCATACTTACAGTTAATATGACAAAAAAGGGAGCTAGAAATAAGATAAACATAATAATTGCTTTTATGTATAACTTCCAGTTTCCGGTCTTTTTAATATTATTCTCCTTAAAATATTCGTTAACTCTTTTATTTAAAGTTCGAAAGAATTTAGTTTTATCTATTCCTGAAAATTTAATCGAATTCATAATCATCACATAAATAGAGAGCAAAAATACGTGTTTTAATTGATATTTAACTGATAACTAAAGTTTTTAACGATAATTCTTAATTTGTAAGGATTGAAAAAAACTTTGAGTATAAACAATATTTACACTATCACTCCTGGAATACAAAAGAATCTTTAATATTTGATACTCTCTTTAAGTCTTAGTCTGCCCTACCGGAATAAATTTACAAAGTTAGTTTTAATGTAAAAATAAAATTCATTATTTGTATATTTTGTAAGTTCAAATAATTCCCTCATCAACATTTAATCCTTTGGTAATTTTTTAAAAGCAAATCATGACGAGTGGCTACCTCCCTATAATAATTCTTGAATATAGATGATTTAGTTGTATCTGTTTTTTGCAAAATCTTTACTCTCTGTTTAATTTAAAAACAGTCATTATAATTAAGTTTTATCTGGAATCTGATTATTTGTAAGGAGTAGAATTGTAACCATTTACAGTGTAATAAAAAGAACTGGTTATGATGGTAAGTTATCTCAATAAGGAATAATAATAGCACCGGAAAATTGTTCTCTTATTTTATTTAAAGCCCTGTCAGCCTGAAGTTTTGTGTAATAACGACCCACTTTAACTTTCCAGTCTGGTTCTTCATATTTTAATTCTGACCGTTGCCCGGGAAATTTTATTGTGAAATTTTGTTTAATTCTTCTAGCTATAATTTCAGAACCATTATACAATTGAATACTAAAACCAATCCCATTCTCACGATTGTATTTTCTCTTTTTTTCTAATAATGAATTAATATTCTCATTTTCAATGCTTTTATATTGAGAATTTCCATAATGAAAAACTAAAAAAAATCCTAAAAAAAATCCTAAAACCGTATTAAATCTAATCATCTCTTTTTGAAACTTTTACAAAGGTAACAACTTGTTAGTTGATATGGATTGTTAATTCATTTATTTAGAATAAATATAAATTGTAAATTAGTATTCTCTTAACACTTTAAAATTTAGACAGAAATAGTAATTTTGTTCAGGTTTAAGCAAAAAATAATTTGCCAATAATAAATTGATTGTCTAAACCTCGTATCAAAGTAGATATTTTATAAGTATGAAAAGCGTGAATCATCATAATAAATTTAGCCAAACACTTCTTAAAATCCTTACTCTTCTATTCGCATTTTTAATAAGTTTTCAGGCAACTGCTCAGGACGTTGATGATATAAAACGTCAAAAAAATGGTAGAAAATTATTCAATGCAAATTGTGCTTCATGTCATAAGTTAGATAAAAAATTTACGGGTCCTGCTCTAGGAGGAATTGAAGAAAGAAGAGAGAATGTTTGGCTAAAGGCATGGATTAAGAACAATGCAGCATTAAGAGCATCAGGAGATGCTGAAGCTATTGCCGTTTATGAAGAATACAAACAGGCGAATATGACAGCATTCCCTCAGCTAAGTGACCAGCAAATTGATGATATTTTATACTACACCACTGTTGGTGATCCACCAAAAAAAACCAGTTCAGAAGATTCGATTCCGGGAAAACTTGATTCAGGCAGATCAAAATGGTTAATTTGGATATTAGCAGTGACAATCGCAGTTGCTTTCTTAATCATTGCAAACTTATTAAAAACAATAAGTGAACTAAAAGGAGTACCCGAAACTCCGGGACTATTAGGGCAAGCTTCTGAATTATGGCAAAGAGTTAAAAAAAACACTTTTTTACATGTGCTGTTTGTAATCTTCGGAGCTTTAATGATGGTTTATTTTTTATTCGGAACTTTATTTAAAGTAGGGGTAAATCAGGGATATCAACCTATACAGCCTATTTTATTCTCACACAAAATTCACGCAGGAGATAATAAAATAGAGTGTCAATATTGTCACTCTGCTGCAAGGCACAGTAAACATTCAGGAATTCCTTCACTAAATATATGTATGAACTGTCATATGAATATTTCTGAAGTGGCCGAAAATACTAAAGTAGTTTTAGAAGATGAAGGGCGTATAGTTGGAAAAACTGAATTGGATAAAGAAATCGCTAAACTCTACGATCATGTTGGTTGGGATGTAAAAGAATTAAAATATACAGGAGAATTTAAACCTGTCGAATGGGTAAGAATTCATAACTTACCTGACTTTGCATATTTTAACCACTCTCAACACGTAACGGTAGCAGGAATTAAGTGTCAAAAATGTCACGGCCCAGTTGAAGAAATGGAAGAGCTGTATCAATACTCTCCATTAACAATGGGATGGTGTATCGATTGTCATAAAGAAACTAATATTGACTTAAAAGGAAATGAGTACTATGCCAAAATTCATGAAAAATTAGCGAATAAGTATGGTGTAGATAAAGTAACCATCGCACAATTAGGTGGTAAAGAATGTGGTAAATGCCATTACTAAAATTAATCAAGAATTCAATAATTGAGAACCTAACACTTTCAATCATTTAAATAAAAACAAATAAATGGCTTCAAACAAAAAATACTGGCAAAGTTTTGAGGAACTTAACAATAGTTCAATTATTGAAACGCTAAGTACTAAAGAGTTTGTTCAGGAAATTCCGACGGATGAGTTTTTAGGTGATGAAAATACACTAAAAAATTCTTCTACCTCACGTAGAGATTTCTTAAAGTATCTTGGTTTTTCAACAGTAGCGGCATCATTAGCAGCTTGCGAGGGATCTGTTAGAAAATCGATTCCTTATGTAATACAACCAAATGATATCGTAGTTGGTATTGCAGATTGGTATGCAACAACAATTGCAGATGGATTCGATTTTGCAAATGTGCTTGTAAAAACCAGAGAAGGTCGCCCTGTTTTGGTAATGCCAAACAAAGAAGCTGGTGCAAATGTTAATGCAAGAACTGTTGCATCTGTATTATCTTTATATGATAGTAAACTTCGTGTAAAAGAACCTAGAAAAGGAGAAAATAAAATTTCCTGGAATGATGCTGATAAAGAAATTATTGCTCAGTTAGATAAATTAAAAACATCTGATAATCTGGTATATTTAATGACAGGAACTATGGCAAGTCCTTCAACAGAAAAGATAATTGCAGAATTTATCGCTAAATACCCAAACGTTAAGCATGTTATTTATGATGCAATATCCGAAAGCGGTACTGCCGACGCTTTTGAAGCAATGTACGGAAAAAGAGCATTACCTGATTATGATTTTAGCAAAGCAGAAGTAATTGTGTCTTTTGGAGCTGATTTCTTGGGAGATTGGCAAGGCGGTTATAAAAAATCATATATCGAAGGACGTAATGTAAAGACAGGTAAAATGTCCTACCATGTTCAAATAGAAAGCAATATGTCTTTAACCGGAGCTAATGCTGACAGACGTATTATTGCCAAACCTTCAACCCAGTTGTACGCATTAATTAATCTATATAACGAAATAACAGATTCAAGTTTACCATCTAATAATACACCCATTGATAATCAAATCAAAAAACTGGCTAAAAACTTAAAGAATGCCGGTAATAAAGGGATAGTGGTGGCCGGATTTAATGATAAAAATGCACAATTAATCGCTTTAGCAATTAATAAAACATTAGAGAGTATAGTAATTGACACAAGAAATGTTAATTTAACTCGTCAGGGAGATGATGCAAAAGTTGCTGAATTGGTTGCTGACTTGAAATCAGGAAAGGCAAAAGGGTTAATCATGTATAACGTTAATCCGGCATATTCTATTACCGGTTTTGAGGAGGCAATTAGAAAAGTAGAATTATCAATATCGATTTCTACACAGGATGATGCTACTGCAAATGTAACTCAATATACATTACCAGCTCCTCATAATCTGGAAAGTTGGGGAGATGTGATGACAAGTGTAGGAAAATATAGTTTAATGCAACCAACTATTGCTCCATTATTTAATACGTACCAAATTCAGGATATATTATTAAAATGGACAGGCACTGGTAAAAACTATTATGACACATTAAAAGAATTCTGGGAGACTAATATATTAAACGGATTTTCATGGAATAAAGCATTACATGATGGATTCTTTATTGTCCCTGCCCCAGTGCCGGAAGAGATTGTTACAACTGAGGTCTTAGCTTATGAAGAAGAAACAAATAAAAGAATAGCTCTCGATTTAAACAATATTGCTAATTCGATAATCAAAATAAAACCAACTCAATACGAGTTAACTTTGTACAGTTCTATTGCTTTAGGTGATGGAAAACAAGCTAATAATCCATGGCTGCAAGAACTACCTGATCCAATTACCCGTGCTTCCTGGGATAATTATTTAACAATGTCTTTGGCAGATGCTAAAGAATTAGGATTTAAAAATCCTGTAAAAGATAATGGATCTATTAATGGTAATTATGCAAAAGTAACAGTAGGGGATGAGTCAGTTAAAGTACCTGTAATTATTCAACCAGGTCAAGCTAAAGGTTCTTTTGGATTAGCGTTAGGATATGGTAGATTTAAGAACTTAAAAGAAGAAATGCAAGTTGGTGTAAATGCATATCCATTGTATGTCAATTCAAATAATATACAATATAATATTTCTATTGAAAAAGTTAATGATTGGCACAAATTTGCCTGTGTACAGGTACAAAGTACATTGGCAGGGCGTCATGATATTTTAAGAGAAGCCAGTCTGAAAGATGTTAATGACACATCTTTAGATCCAAAACATACATGGAATAAGCCTTTCATGGTATCTTATGATCATCAGGAAGTTGAAGGAAATACTATCGATTTATGGGATGAATATGATAGAAGTATAGGTCATCATTTTAAACTATCTATCGACCTAAGTTCCTGTACCGGATGTGGAGCTTGTGTAATTGCTTGTCATGCCGAAAATAATGTTCCTGTTGTAGGAAAAGATGAAGTACGTGTTGGTAGAGATATGCACTGGTTACGTATCGATCGTTATTACTCATCCACTGTTCAGGATGATATGACTATAGATGAGTTTAAGGAAGAATTTAAGAATAAATTAAAAGAAAAGTATAAAGCTCAATACCCGGAATCTTCTACTAAAGAGATTCAGAAAATGGCAATCAGAGAATTCCATAAGTTTGCAGATCAGGAAATAGAACGAAGATATGCTACTGAAATTTTAGGATTAAGTAAAGGAGAATTATTCGATGCTTTAGAAAATCCGGCAGAGAATCCACAAGTGACTTTTCAGCCAATGATGTGTCAACACTGCAATCACGCACCATGCGAAACAGTTTGCCCGGTTGCTGCAACTTCTCATGGTCGCCAGGGTCAGAATCAAATGGCATATAACCGTTGTGTAGGTACCCGTTATTGTGCCAATAACTGTCCCTATCGTGTACGTCGTTTCAATTGGTTTAATTATGCTAATAATAAGGAGTTTGATTTCAATATGAATGATGAATACGGGAAAATGGTATTAAACCCTGATGTAGTTGTTCGTTCTCGCGGAGTTATGGAAAAATGTTCCATGTGTATCCAGGCGACACAAGCAACTATTTTAAAAGCAAAAAGAGAGGAAAGAGCCGTAAAAGCTGACGAATTCCATACAGCATGCTCAGAAGCTTGTTCTGCCGGAGCTATGGTATTTGGTGATGGAAATAATCCAAAAGATTCTGTGAATCCTTTAGTCAAAGATAAAAGAGCCTTCCATGTGTTAGATTATATTGGTACGAAACCAAACGTAGTATATCAAGTGAAAGTAAGAAATACAAACGAAGTATAAATAAGCAAAAGAATTAAATAGTTAAAAGATAAAGTAATATTACTGAAATCTTTTAAAGATAATACAAATAAACTATACAATCAATGTCGTCTCATTACGAATCATCCTACAGAGAACCTTTAATACTCGGTGATAAAAGTTATCATGATATTACCGAAGATATAGCAAGACCAATAGAAGGAAAAGCCAATAAAAACTGGTATATGGCATTTTATATTTCTTTAGCAGCAATGCTATGGGGATTTGTATGTATTTTCTACACAATAGGTACTGGTATTGGTGTGTGGGGTCTTAGTAAAAACATTGGATGGGCTTGGGATATTACAAATTTTGTATGGTGGGTTGGAATCGGTCACGCAGGAACATTAATATCGGCAGTATTATTATTATTCCGTCAGAAATGGAGAATGGCAATTAATCGTTCAGCGGAAGCAATGACTATTTTTGCAGTGTTTCAGGCAGGATTATTTCCAATTATTCACATGGGACGACCATGGAATGGGTATTGGGTATTACCTATTCCAAACCAATTCGGATCATTATGGGTTAACTTTAACTCACCGCTTTTATGGGATGTATTTGCGATTTCCACCTATTTATCAGTTTCATTAGTATTTTGGTGGACTGGATTATTGCCGGATTTTGCAACAATTCGTGATAGAGCAACAAAACCTTTCCAAAAGAAAATATACTCACTACTATCATTCGGATGGAGTGGACGTGCAAAAGACTGGCAACGTTTTGAAGAAGTATCATTAGTGCTAGCAGGCTTAGCAACGCCATTAGTGCTTTCTGTACACACCATTGTATCATTTGATTTTGCAACATCAGTAAATCCAGGTTGGCACTCAACAATTTTTCCTCCTTACTTCGTTGCCGGAGCAATCTTCTCAGGTTTCGCAATGGTACAAACTTTATTAGGAATAATGCGTAAAGTAACAAATTTAGAAGCCTATATCACACGTTTACATATCGAGTATATGAACATTGTAATTATACTTACAGGAGGTATAGTAGCAGTAGCATACGCAACGGAGTTTTTTATTGCATGGTACACAGGCTCTCCATATGAAAATTACACATATCTGTCATTCGGAGCTGAAGCAGGAGCATATGGCTGGGCATTTTGGGCGTTAATGACTTTCAATATAATAATCCCTCAATTCTTATGGATTAAGAAAATAAGAAGAAGTTTTGTGTGGTCTTTTTTAATTTCGATTGCTATTAATATCGGTATGTGGTTCGAGCGTTTTGATATTATCGCAATTGTGCTGAGTAAAGGACAATTACCATCTACATGGTGGCGTTTTGAACCAACTTTTGTGGATGTTGGTATATTTATCGGTACTATTGGATTTTTCTTTGTGCTATTCCTATTATATGCAAGAACTTTCCCTGTAATTCCTATCGCAGAAGTTAAAACTATTTTGAAATCTTCAGGAGAGAAATATAAAAAACTAAGAAACGACAACAATGAGTACTAATAAAGTAATTCACGCATTATATAATGATGATGATATTTTAATGGATGCGGTTAAGAAAGTAAAAGAAGGACATCATCACATAGAAGAGGTTTATACACCTTTTCCGGTACATGGGTTAGATAAAGCATTAGGATTAGCTCCAACTCGTTTGGCAATCACTGCTTTTTTATATGGGATAACAGGAATCTCTATTGCAGTGTGGTTAACGTGGTATACAATGATATCAGATTGGCCTCAGGATATTGGAGGTAAGCCAAGTTTTTCCTGGAATGAAAATATGCCGGCTTTTGTCCCAATTCTATTTGAATTGACTGTATTTTTTGCTGCTCACTTAATGGTAATTACTTTTTATATGCGTAGTAAATTATGGCCATTTAAAAATACTGAAAATCCGGATCTCAGAACTACAGATGATTATTTCTTAATGGAAATCTCTTTACATAATAATGAGAATGAATTAACAACATTATTGGAAGCAACAAGAGCTGTAGAAATTAAAGTTGTAGATAAGCATTAATACAGAATAATGAAAAGTTTTAAAATAATTATTGTTTCACTGGTAGTTACTACGTTTGCTTCTTGTAATGACAAACGTAAGCCACAAGTTCAATACATGCCAGATATGTATGTATCTGTTCCTTACGATGCTAATGGAGTTACATCAGCCGGAGAAAGACCTCTTAATAGATTATCAGTGGCTGGAACTGTAAGTAGGAATGGAGTTGTTGCATACGATATTCCTGATACAAACGCAGGGTATGAAAAGGCAAAAAATGAACTGAAAAACCCACTAGAAAAAAGCAAAGAAAATTTAGTCTGTGGTAAAGAAATGTATAGCATTTACTGTGCAGTATGCCATGGAGTTAAAGGAGATGGAAATGGTATTTTATCTAAAAGAGAAAAGTTTTTAGGAATCCCTAACTATAAAGATAGAGACATTACTGAAGGGAGTATTTATCACGTAATAATGCATGGTAAAAATGTGATGGGGTCTCACTCCTCACAACTTTCATATAAAGAACGCTGGCAAGTTGTACAGTACGTTGAAAAATTAAAAAGTGAATTAAAATAAATCTATAAATTTAGATAGTTAAAATATGTATCAGTTTTCAGGAAAATTAAAAATGTTTGCTTTCATTCTAATGGGATTAGGTTTGTTAGGAACTGTTTATAGTTTTTATAACACCCCCGGAACATTAAAAGAGGCTAAAGAAATTTTAGCAAAGCAAGAAATTTCTCATCATGGTCATGGAAGTTCAGATTATGGAGTAGCTATAAATCACAAAGAAGAAAAATATCCTGAAAGACATGAGGAAAAAGCAGATGCAATTAAATACAAAGAAGAAAAACATGAAGAAACTTCTCATGAAACCAAGACTAATTCGATGTATCATAAATCTGAAAATAATGAAGATTATCATGCTTCAGATGATAATAAACATACAGAAAATAATAAACACCATGGAGACATTCATGCAGAACATGCTTTTCACCAAATGCAAAATAAACCTTGGTCAGCTATTTATGTATCATTATTATTCTTTTTAGGAATTTCATTATTAGTATTTGCTTTCTATGCTTCACAAAGAGTTGCCCATGCAGGATGGTCAGTAGTATTATTCAGGGTGATGGAAGCTATAACTGCGAGCCTTCATTATATGAGTGTATTTATGGTAGTTTTTATTATTTTAACAGCGATGCATGCAAATCACTTATTCCCTTGGATGGCAGAAGGTACATTTAATCCTCAAAGTGAAAACTATGATGCTATTGTAGATGGAAAAAAATGGTGGATGAATTTACCAGGTTGGGTAATAAGAAGCGTTATTTATTTAGCAATTTGGAATGGGTTTCGTTTCATTATCAGAAGAAAATCAATTCAACAGGACAAGGGTGATTTAAAATTACACAAGAACATTTATACCCTTTCAGTTGTATTCATAGTACTATTCATGATTACTGAAAGCATGATGTCCTGGGACTGGATTATGGGAATTGACCCTCATTGGTTTTCCACATTATACGGATGGTACGTTTTAGCCACACTTCTGGTATCGGCATTAACTGTTATCTGCTTGGTAACTTTATATTTAAAATCTAAAGAGCAGTTACCATTTGTAAATAATAGTCATATTCATGATTTAGCAAAATTCATGTTTGGATTCTCAGTTTTTTGGACGTATCTATGGTTTGCTCAATTTATGCTAATCTGGTATGCGAATATGCCGGAAGAAACAACATATTTCGCATTACGTTTTAAAGAATATGTAGTTCCATTTACAGGAATGATTGCATTAAACTTTATATTTCCAATATTATTATTAATTAACAGTGATTTCAAAACTGTCCCCTGGATAATTGTAATTGCAGGAATATTCATTTTAGTTGGCCACTATGTAGATTTATTCGTGATGATTATGCCCGGTACCGTAGGGACTCAGTGGGAATTTGGAATTGGAGAAATAAGTGCATTTTTATTCTTTTTAGGAATATTTATCTTTGCAACATTTAAAGCATTTGCCAAAGCAAATCCATTAGCCAAAGGAAATCCGTTTTTACATGAAAGTGAAACACATCACTATTATGTCATAGAACATAAAAAGAAGAATCATGCTCATCATTAATAAAAAAACAAGTATATAAGTATGCTGACTTTATTTTATATTTTCATTGCAATAGCAGTAGGAGTAAGTTTTTGGCAAATCACACGCGTTATGAATTTACGTAATGTAATTGCTAATGATAGCGATAATAATAAACAAGGTAAAATAGCTCTTGGTTTCATGGTATTGTTATATGCGATGATGATTTATTGCTTGTTAGCAATGAACGTTCTGATGTTACCGGAAAGTGCTTCAATTGAAGGAGAACATGATGATACCTTATTTAATACTACGTTCATCTTAATTGGTATTGTTCAATTTATCATGCAGTTCTTAATATTCTTCTTTACTTATAAGTATAGAGGAAAAAAAGAAAGAAAAGCATTATTCTTTTCAGACAGTCATAAATTAGAATTAATTTGGACAATAATCCCTGCAATTACAATTGTTTTATTAATTGGATATGGTTTATGGCAATGGAATAACGTTATGTATGTTGGCGATGATGAAAATCCAATTGTAATAGAAGTGTACTCTCAGCAGTTCCGTTGGGACGCACGTTATGCAGGTGCTGATAACGAATTAGGTTTAGGGAATGTAAACTTTATCGATATCAACAAACAAAATACATTAGGAATTGATATGTCAGATCCAAAAGCTCAGGATGATAAGCAAGTAACAGAATTATACTTACCAAAGGGAAAAAAGGTTTTATTTAAATTTCGTTCTCAGGATGTATTGCATTCAGCATATATGCCACACTTCAGAGCTCAGATGAATTGTGTTCCCGGTATGGTTACTCAATTTGCTTTTACACCAAAATTTACCACTGAAGAAATGCGTCAAAATCCTGAAGTAGTAGCAAAAACAAAAGGTATTAATAAGATTAGACAAGCAAATGGAGAGGATCCTTATGTTTTTGACTTTTTATTATTATGCAATAAAATTTGTGGAGCATCTCACTATAACATGCAAATGAAAATTACGGTTGTAGAAGAAAATGAATATAAAATATGGGTAGGTGAGCAAAAAACATTAATTCAAGTTATTAAGTAAGATTAATCTTAAAAAAGTTTATAAAAAAATATAGATTATGTCAGCAGAACATCATCATAAAGAAACATTTGTAACCAAGTATATTTTTAGTACTGATCATAAGATGATTTCGAAACAATTCCTTATCACAGGAATGTTTATGGGAATTATTGGTGTATTCATGTCAATGTTGTTCCGTCTACAAATTGCCTGGCCAGAAAAATCGTTTTCAATTATAGAAGCGTTTTTAGGAGCTAACCAGCAAACAGATGGAATAATGAACCCTGATACTTACTTAGCTTTAGTAACAATACACGGTACCATCATGGTATTCTTTGTGTTAACGGCAGGGTTAAGCGGTACGTTCTCAAACTTATTAATACCATTACAAATTGGAGCACGTGATATGGCATCCGGTTTCTTAAACATGATTTCATATTGGATGTTTTTTATATCGTCCGTAGTAATGGTAGTTTCCTTATTTGTTGAAGCAGGACCTGCTTCTGCAGGGTGGACAATCTACCCTCCGTTATCAGCATTAAAACAAGCAATACCTGGTTCCGGCTTAGGAATGACACTATGGCTAGTATCCATGGCTATTTTCATTGCTTCATCATTAATCGGTTCATTAAACTACATCGTAACAGTATTGAATTTGCGTACAAAAGGAATGAAAATGACAAGATTACCATTAACAATGTGGGCATTTTTTGTAACTGCAATTATTGGTGTTACCACATTCCCTGTATTATTATCAGCTGCACTACTATTAATATTTGATAGAAGTTTTGGAACATCGTTCTACTTATCTGATATATTTATTTCTGGTGAAGTATTACACTATCAAGGTGGATCTCCAGTATTATTCGAGCATCTATTCTGGTTCTTAGGTCATCCTGAAGTATATATCATCATATTACCAGCTTTAGGAATTTCCTCAGAGGTAATTTCAACAAATTCACGTAAACCTATTTTTGGCTATCGTGCAATGATTGGATCTATTTTAGGAATTGCATTCTTATCAACAATCGTATGGGGACACCATATGTTCGTATCAGGAATGAATCCGTTTCTAGGTTCTGTATTTACATTTACAACAGTATTAATTGCAATTCCTTCTGCAGTAAAAGCATTTAACTATTTAACAACTTTATGGAAAGGAAACTTACAGTTAAACCCGGCAATGTTATTCTCTATTGGTTTGGTCTCCACATTTGTTACAGGAGGCTTAACAGGATTAGTTTTAGGAGATTCTGCATTAGATATTAATATACACGATACATATTTTGTGGTAGCACACTTCCACTTAGTAATGGGAGTATCTGCATTATTTGGAATGTTTGCAGGAATTTATCATTGGTTTCCTAAAATGTATGGAAGAATGATGAATAAAGTACTGGGATACTGGCATTTTTGGTTAACAATTATTGCTGCTTACGGAGTATTCTTCCCAATGCACTTTATTGGCTTGGCAGGATTGCCACGTCGCTATTATACAAATACAAACTTCCCAATGTTTAATGACTTAGCAGATATTAATGTATTTATGACGATAATGGCAATCATTGGAGGCGTTGCACAGTTAATTTTCTTAGCAAACTTTTTTATCTCAATATACAGAGGGTCAAAAGCATCTCAAAACCCATGGAAATCTAACACGTTAGAATGGACAACTCCGGTAAATCATATTCACGGAAACTGGCCGGGTAAAATACCGGAAGTTTACCGTTGGGCGTATGATTATAGTAAAACAGATGAAAATGGAAATTATGTTCATGGACAAGATTTTGTGTTACAAACAACACCCTTAAAAGACGGAGAAAATCCGTTATAAATAAAATTAAAACATATTAGGAAGAGCCTTTCCACTATACAGAGAAAGGCTTTTTTGTGAGTCATATCAACAGATATGAGTATATTAGCAATATAAATTTGCTTTTGATGTATGAATGAACATTTAAACCCTGAAAAAACGAGTTATTCAAAAAATGAGACGGATGTAGAAAAAAAACTACGACCACTATCTTTTCATGATTTTACAGGACAAGATCAAGCAATTGAAAATTTAAAAATATTTGTTGAAGCTGCCAATCAAAGAAACGAAGCTTTGGACCATACATTATTTCATGGCCCTCCGGGCTTAGGAAAAACTACATTAGCAAATATTTTGGCGAGCGAACTGAGAGTAGGAATAAAAGTAACTTCCGGTCCTGTGTTAGATAAACCAGGAGACTTAGCAGGGTTGTTAACAAATCTTGATGAAAGAGATGTCTTATTTATAGATGAAATACACCGACTAAGTCCTGTTGTAGAAGAGTATTTATATTCTGCAATGGAAGATTATACAATTGATATTATGATAGAATCGGGACCTAACGCCCGTACTGTACAGATCAATTTAGAACCATTTACATTAGTAGGAGCAACAACAAGGTCCGGGTTATTGACAGCCCCTATGAGAGCTCGTTTTGGAATTAGTAGCCGTTTACACTATTATTCTGCAAAATTATTAACAACAATTATTCAACGTAGCTCAGGAATTTTAAGAGTACCGATTTCTATGGAAGCTGCTATAGAAATAGCAGGAAGAAGTCGAGGAACACCACGTATTGCAAATGCATTATTGCGAAGAGTTCGTGATTTTGCTCAAATTAAAGGAGATGGAAACATCACTGTTGAAATTGCCAAATTTGCTTTAAAAGCATTGCATGTTGATGCACATGGATTAGATGAGATGGATAATAAAATACTATCTACAATCATAGATAAATTTAAAGGAGGCCCTGTTGGAATTACAACACTAGCTACAGCAGTAAGTGAAAATGCAGAAACTATAGAAGAGGTTTATGAACCTTTTTTAATTCAAGAAGGATTTATTATGAGAACTCCGAGAGGGAGAGAAGTAACAAATCTGGCATATAAGCATTTAGGAAGAATTAAAGGAAAAAATCAAGGAGAATTACTTTAAGTGAAGATACAGAAAATTATCCCTCTTTCAGAATGGTTACCTACTTATAAGAAATCTCAATTTAAAGGAGATTTAATAGCAGGTTTAACAGTGGCAACGGTATTAATACCACAAAGCATTGCGTATGCTTTGATTGCCGGATTACCACCTGTTTATGGATTGTATTCTGCATTAGTCCCTCAAATAGTATATGCAATTTTTGGATCATCCAGACAAGTGGCTATTGGTCCTGTGGCTACAGATTCTTTAATTGTTGCGACAAGTGTTTCTACAATTGCTTTGGCAGGATCTGAAAATTATATTGCTGTTGCAATCTTTTTAGCTTTATTGGTAGGGGTTATTCAATTTCTTATGGGAGTTTTCAGACTGGGGTTTATTGTGAATTTTTTGTCAAAACCAGTTATTACAGGATTTACTTCAGCACTAGCACTAACTATAGGGCTAAATCAGTTTAGAATTTTTTTTGGAGTTGATTTTTTACAGAGCGATCAAATTCATATCCTTTTGGAAGATATTCTGGAACGAATTTTTGATTTGGAAATGAAAACAACAATAGTGGGAGTAGTCACTTTTATTATTCTTTTCGTTTTAAGAAAAATAAACCATAAAATACCTAATGCTTTATTTGTAGTCGTCATGGGAATAATCCTAATGGCATTTTTAGGAAATCATTTTTCAGAAGTAGCCATAATTGAAGAAATTCCTTCCGGGCTACCAGTTTTTTCAATTCCTAAATTAAACCTGAACTTAATTAGAGAATTATTACCTATGATATTCACATTAGCTATGGTAGGATATTTAGAAACAATTTCTATAGGTAAATATCTGGAATCTCAACAGGAAGAATATAAAATAGACTCTAATCAGGAATTAGTTGCTTTAGGTCTAAGTAACATTTTAGGTTCTTTTTTTAAATCATACCCCTCTACGTCTAGTTTTTCCAGATCAGCAATCAATTTTGATGCAGGAGCAAAAACAGGAGTTGCTGCTTTTATTTCAGCAAGCTTAATCGTGTTAACATTATTATTTCTAACTCCGGTATTTTATTATTTACCAAAAACAATTCTGGCAACAATAATAATCGTAGCAGTATTTAGATTGATAAATACTAAAGAAGCTAAATTTTTATGGAAAGCCAATAAACTTGATTTTTGGCTACTAATAGTCACCTTCTTGTCAACACTAATTTCTGGCATAGAATATGGAATCTTAATTGGAGTGAGCTTATCGTTAATTGTATTAATTTTTAGGACATCAAGACCTAACGTAGTTGAGTTAGGTAAAGTGCCGGATTCTGATTTTTATAGAAATAAAAACAGATTTAAAGAGGTACTTATTGATGATGAAATTTTAGTTTTTCGATTTGATGCTCAAGTATTTTATGCAAATTCCGGTTATTTTAGAGAACGATTAGAAGCTATGGTAAAAGAAAAAGAAGATTCGTTAAAATTAATAGTTTTAGATGCAGAAAGTATCAACAGAGTAGATAGTACCGGAATAGAAATGCTGAAACAACAAATTCAGTTTTATAAAAAGAAAGGAATTACATTTTATTTGGCGGGAGTTAAAGGACCGGTAAGAGATGATTTATTTAGAGGAGGCTTATTAGACATAATAGGCATTAATCATTTTTTTATGAGAGTCAATGGTGCAGTTACATGTTTTAAAACGGGAGATAATACAAATCAAAAAAAATACGCACAATACATACATCAGGCTTATAAATAAAGTTAAAGAATTATGAAGATTGAACAAATTTATACGAATTGTTTATCACAAGGAGCATACTACATTGAGAGCAATGGAGAAGTAGCAATTATTGATCCTTTAAGAGAGGTACAGCCTTATATAGATAAAGCAGAAAAAGATAATGCAGCCATAAAATACATTTTTGAAACACATTTCCATGCAGATTTTGTTAGTGGTCATATTACACTAGCTCAGAAAACAGGGGCAACTATTGTATATGGTCCAACAGCAATTACGAATTTTAAAAGCCATATAGCTAAAGATAAAGAAGCATTTAAGCTAGGAAATTTAGAAATTATAGCATTACATACACCAGGTCATACCACGGAAAGTACTACATATCTGTTAAGAGATGAAAAAGGAAATAACCATGCCATTTTTAGCGGAGACACTTTGTTTATTGAAGACGTCGGAAGACCGGATTTGGCTCAAAAAGGAGAAATAACTCAAGAAGATTTAGCAGGTTATCTATATGATAGCTTGCGAGAAAAAATAATGGTACTAGGAGATGAAGTAATTGTATATCCGGCACACGGAGCAGGATCAGCATGTGGTAAACATTTAAGTAAAGAAACAGTAAGCACTATTGGAAATCAAAAGAAAACTAACTATGCGTTACGAAACGATATGACTAAGAAAGAATTTATTAAAAAGGTAACAGATGGATTATTACCACCTCCTGATTATTTTCCTTTAAATGTAAAACTAAATAAATATGGATATGAATCAATAGATGCTATTATTGGAAAAGGATTAAAATCACTATCTGTTAGTGAGTTTGAAATAACAGCAAATAAATACAATGCTTTAGTGATGGATGTCAGACATCAATCTGAATTTGTAAAAGGATTTATACCTCAATCTGTTTTTATTGGCTTAAATGGAACGTTCGCCCCTTGGGTCGGAACTTTAATTAAAAATACCCAACAACCTATTTTATTAGTTACTCCAAAAGGAAAAGAAGAAGAAGCAATTACAAGGTTAGCAAGAGTAGGTTTTGACAATGTATTAGGATATTTGGGAGGAAGTTTTTCTAGCTGGAAATCGGCAAATAAGGAAGTGGATACCCTACGTTCAGTTTCTGCAAATGATTTAGCATTAGCACTAAGTGAAAATAAAACTGTTTTTGATGTTCGAAAGCAAGAAGAATATAGTAAAAGTCACATAAAAAACGCTGAAAACACACCATTAGACTATTTAAATGATTATATTAGTATATTTCCTGAAATGAGTGATTTTTATATTCATTGTGCAGGAGGATATCGTTCGGTAATTGCGGCTTCTATTTTAAAATCCAAAGGATTTCATAATGTAATTGATGTTGCAGGAGGCTATAAAGCAATCAAAGAGACTGATATTGAAATACACCAGAACTAATGAACAAATAATATATATTTGTTTTTTTGTAAAATTTTTTTACCCTTGTAATTGATTTCTGGAGATTGTGTAAAGGATTTATTTGTTTAAAAAAATAGAATTATAATCAAGGAAGGTAAGCATGTTGAAATTGTCATTAATAATACTCTTTTAGTTTCATACCCTATTGTCTTATAAATCATTACAGAAAAAATAACTGAAACTTAAAAGAAATATGAAGATTACAAATTTAGTAATTGGAGCAATCTTAATTTTGATAGTTTTTGTCAATTCTAATAGTATTGGTTTTAAAATTTTATGCTTTAGTACATACATCATTGGAATTATATTTTCTTTAATTAAGAAGAAAAAAAGCTCATAACATGGTATTTATGAAATACGAGCTAAACTACGAACTTCACAAATACCTAACCGTTAGCAAGCATTAAAGCCAAATCGAATGAGAAAATTAAATCTAATTATTTTATTATTAAGCTTTTCAGTATTAATTATTAGTTGTGGAGCGAACCCAACGAAACTAATGGCAAAAAAATGGATAAAGTCTACATTGGAATGCCTATTTCTGAATTTAAATAAAAAGTTGAAAAAGAAGAACTTGTAGAAATGAATCAACAAGTCACAATTTTTAGAAAAGTAATTAAAACATATAATGATATACCAGAAATTGGTTGAAGAAGAGACCACCGATATTTCTACTTCGAAAATAACAAACTTGTAAAAGTTGATAAAGGAGAAAGAACTGTTGATTATAGAATAAAAATCGATTAATTAAATATTCTCTCTTCTAAAAAAACATATGAAAACTACTATTAATCAAGGAACATTAGATGATATAGAGTTTCCTAAAGTTCTATATAAATATAGAAGTTGGAATAATAAAAATAATAAACGATCTATAATAAACAAAGAAGTTTTTATGGCTTCCCCTAATCAGTTTGATGATAAATTAGATTGTAAAATACCTATCAGATATGACTTGATGAATAAGGAGGAAGCAAAAAAATTTTATACTCGACTGTATGATTCGCCTGAGCTAAACTGGACTAGAAAACAAAAAAGAGAAGAATTAAGAAAAAGCTTAAAGCAAAGGCATTATTTAGATTCAAAATTTAATGAAAATTACCAAAAAGAATACTTTAAAAAATTTTTCAAACGTATAGGGATTTTAAGTTTAACTCCCGAAAATTGCCTTGAAAAAATGTGGGAGAAATATGCCGATAAACAAAAAGGGTTTTGTATAGGTTATAATTCAAGAACATTATTTGAATTTTTAGGTGGTGGTGGAAAAGTTGAATACACGAAAGAACTACCTATTTTAATGCCTGAACCTATTATGAGTAGCCACGTAATTGAACGGAAACAAGTTTATTCTAAAGAGCAAAAATGGGAGTTTGAAAAAGAATACAGAACTCAAAAGTTTTGGGGAAAACCAGCAACAAAATGTGATAGACAAATATCGCTTCCAAAAGAAGCCTTTAATTGTGTAATTCTTGGAAAGGAGATGAATAAGTCTGATAGAATTGAAATAATAGATTTTATAAAAAATAAAATTGGAAATATTGATATTAAAGAACAAAAAAACGTTTGCTAACAACGTGTTATCTAAATAAACTCTTGTAAGTACTATATTTATTGATAATAATTTAGGTAAAACAAAAAAGGTAGAGCATAGGTACAACTTTTTGAACCTCATATTATACCCTTGTATAAGTGGTATTAAAAACAAAAAACCGCTCTTTTTAGGAACGTTTTTTTTACTTCTATTTAGTTGTCGTTATTAACTTGCCGTACCAGAGCCTAAATAGATGCTATTCGATATTGACTACCATCTGCCGAAACAAATTCCATAAATAGCTCTATTGTATCTCCTGCATAGGTGTTTGGAATTGTTACCGTCTGCGTTCCAGCAGTTCTTATCGCACCATCAAGTAAATAAATAGATTCTTTCTTTGATGGATTGTAAACTAACACCATTGCCTTATCATCTGCATTTGCGTTTCCTTCTGCTGAGTTATCTCCCCAGCTAAAATCAACTTGACCAGCATTTGTTAAGTCTGTAACGCCATTTAAAACACCTGACAGACTTCCTCTACTCAAAAGTGCGTTAGTATAATCAACTGTAAAATTGGGTGCAGTACCTGTGATTGCATTGTTTAGCAAATAAGAACATTGCAGAATTAAATTCTGTTCGCTTATTAGCGAAATTCTTATAACCGACCTTTAAAAAGGCTTTGTTTGGTTGAAAAAACTCCAACACGCTTGAAAATTTGGCTCTTTGGTTTACTTGCCCTACCGTTCTTGGATTCGCAACACTTGAAGGTTTAATTCTAATGTAATCGATTCCTTTCCAATTTCCACCGATAACGTTTCCAACTTTACCAAATAATCCACCTAAGATTCCTTGTGAGATTTTGCCCATAACATATATAAATTTAATAATTACTTATTCGGATTTGGCACGGACTTAATTCGGACTAAACAATACTTTCGTTTGACCTTTAAGCAAATATAAAATCTTCTGCAAGGATTTAAACCCTATTGGTTGCGTTTGCATCGGCTTACACCTTTTTACTTTGCCCCTATATATTTTTTGAAGCCGAATTATGATGTCAGACGATTTTTATTTTTTAGTGAAATGAAACAAACAAAGATTTGAGGTAAGGAATACTTGGACTTAACGATGATTTTGTGCAGGTGAATGAGATAAAAAATAAAAACAATAATTAAATACGTAGTGCACTGGCAGAAGCGGAAATAAGTGTGTTGCCCTTTATTTGTTCTTTACCATATTTTCTATTGGTTTTATTAAAAGTGGATGCTACATACTATCTTATGAAAGCGAATTACAAAAACTTAAAACGTACTTTAAAAATAATACGATTATCATCGACTTTTTGTGAAAACAACATTACGAATGTTTCTGACAAATAAAGGGTAATACTCTTATTGGGATTTTTTGATTTTATAGGTGCTTTACAAATTATTATTAATAACCCAAATTTTTAATAGTAAAACGCTTGTTGTAATGAAACTAAAAAAGCACTTATAAAAACAATGCAAATATGTACGAATGTTCATTATTAGTTCAAAATGTTATTCTTCGTTCGGGTTTGTGCGTTGGCAATAGCTCTTTGCTTTTTTTTTAGGTACCACAAAAAAGGAATGTGCTATTTGTGCGTTGGCTACGATTACTATGACTTAAAAACAACAGAGCGTTGGCGAGCGGAACAAATTAAAATACAGAGGCTTTTGAGGTACGAAAAAACTGGATTTTATTTTGTGGGGACTATGTGAAAAAAATCATTTAATTTGATTCTTCAAAATGAAACAAAAACTAAACATCAATGAATAAAGAAATTTTAATAACTAACTACAATCCTATTAAACTAAAAGAAGCAAGAGAGTTAGCAGGTTTAACTTATGAATATTTCGAAAATGATGACGCTGTCGATGTTGAAAAACTTCAAATGTATGAAAGTAATGAGCCTATAACACCTATAGACATATTTTTAATTGCTTATCTATTTGTTTTATAT
Organism: uncultured Tenacibaculum sp.; assembly: GCA_963666645.2. Lineage (GTDB taxonomy): Bacteria > Bacteroidota > Bacteroidia > Flavobacteriales > Flavobacteriaceae > Polaribacter. Next base: position 282,621 of record CAXXDB010000003.1, read on the forward strand.
CAAGAAAAGGCTTGGGAAAAAGGAGTTGAATTTAAATTAAGTTTAACAAAAGACATTTTAAATTCACATCCAAACGGTCTGAAATATCAAGAATTTATAGTCACTAATCCAAATTATAAAGGAATGCCTGTAAAAAGGAAAAAAGACGAAACAATAAAATGGGTTGCAACTATAAAAACTAAAGATGGAAAAGAAAGGGTTATATTTTGGGAGAATAAAAGACAAGAATTAGGAACTGAAGCTAATCACGTTTTAGATTCTGGATTTAGACAAAAAGTCGCTTTTGCTAATCATCCTACAAAAGTGCATATCTGTTTATTTTCTGGTAGTGAACTATATATCGATTACAGATATCCTTCGCCTAATAGAATCGACTTACTTAATAAAATCTATGACCAAGATTTAAAATACTATGACTTTGATGTTTATGAAATTGCAAACTTATTATTTGATGTGGATGGTTGTAAAAATTTCTGTAAGATTTTTAAGATAAGTAAAGAATTCAATGACGTTGATGAACTTATAGAAATATTAAAAACAGATTTTGTTGATAAGGAATATTCTCCTTTTGTATCTCCAGGAGTGATGAGTAATTCTCCTGACCGTTTTGATGGCTATCATTCATATAATAATGATGTTAGGGCAATTACTGATACAGGAAGATATAAAGATAACTTAAAAAGATATACACAGGATAGAAGAGTTTATGAAATGTGGTCTGGAGGAAATTGGAAAATGGCAGATAGACTTTATTCAACTTTTGTTAAAAATGGAGTAAGTCCAGATCATATTGGACCAATGTCATTAGGTTTCGCTCATAGACCTAAATTTCAACCGATGACAGCAAGTGAGAACAGCGCCAAAGGAAACAGAATGACTTTAAGTGATGTGCAACTATTAATAGCTGACGAAAATAGCGGAAGTGAAGTTATAACTTGGCACTCTAAATACATTTGGGATAAATTAAAAGGTAAAATCACTAATGATACAGATGCAATTAAATTAAGTGGTTTAATGCGTAAAAATTTACATCACGTACTTATTATTTTTTCAATTATTAATGAGAAAGGATATAGAGATTTTTTAGAACAATTTTTAAATCCTGATTATTCTTATTTTGATTATGAATTTACAGGCTTCGATTCAGAAACAGGTAATTATGAAGATGTGATAGCTAAAAGAAAAGATGGTCAAAATCAAAAGAATAATGCTGATAGATATATCAGAATTGCTTTCGAATCTTTAGATAAATACAAGGATATAGATAATAGAAATACTAAAATTTGGGAATCAGAGCCAATAACCATTAAAGTCAATCAATTATTAGAATTGTTAGATGCTAATAAAAATGATGAAGCAGTAGAACTACTTCATCAAATATTTAAAGATTTATCTAATATTGCTGAAAGCAATTGGTAATGATTCCAAACATTTTGAATAAAATTCTTTAAAATCAATTTCTGCCATCATTAAAGATTCATAGGGAGAAGTTGGTTTATATTCAGATTGAATTTCAAATTCGCCAGAATCAGTTTTTAATTCAGGCAATCCTCCTATTGCATCACGCACTGTTGTAGGATTAGGTAAATTATCATCGTCTAGTGAAAACAATTTTTCAGGTGCTTCTATATTAGAATCTATAAGAGTACCAACTATAAAAACTCTTTTTCGTCTTTGAGGAACTCCATAATTTTCTGCTGATAACTTAAAAGGCTTATTAACCTTATAACCTATCTTCTCAAATGATTCTATAATTTCATTTAACGCTTCTCCTTTTCTCATTGTTAATATACCTGGTACATTTTCCATCACAAATGCCTCTGGCTTAACTGAATCTACAACATCTACAAAATCTTGAAATAATTGATTTCTTGTATCATTTGGATTTCTCCATCCTGCATATGAGAAACCTTGACAAGGAGGACCACCAATAACTAAACCAACTTTTTCTATATTGTTTTTAGAATTAATTACTTTTTCTTTAATATTTTCATCTGTAATACTACCTAAGATTAAATTATCATTATTAGAAATAGAAGAGTGATTTCTTTTGTAGGTTTCAAAATAATGCTTCTCAATTTCATTTGATGCAACAAGTTTATAACCTTCCATTAAAAAACCTTCAGACATACTTCCTGCACCAGAAAACAAATCTATAAAAGTCTTATTTTTCAAGTATGGTTTTATAGTTTCTGCTACAGCTCTTGCTAATAAAGTAGGTACTGCATTTCCTATTTGTTTATACTGAGAAGTTTTACTTCCATAGAAAATAAAACTATCTCTAAAAGATTGTAATCTTGCTCCTTCTCTAATAGAAATCATTCTTTGTTGTTCTGGATGCAGATTACTACTATTACCTAATCTATTAAAATAAGTTGTAATAGTAAAACTTGGCTTATCATAAAGTAACCTACCATAATATGTAGTTCTTCCTCCAGATTTTCTAATTTGTTCTAACCTTTTAGAGGGAATATGTACAGGAATATTTTGCCAATTACCACCAGCAGGTATATATTTTGCCATTTCCCACTCTAAATCACTCAATCGTGGAGATATATGATTATATAACTTCATTTAATAATAATTCTTTAGTTGCAGTTTTAATTGGATAACCTAAAACGTACTCAGCCTCTTTATTATTAAGACCATATAGTTTACATATTAGCATATCGTTTTCTTTTTTATTGTCTGTAAATTGGCTTGTATCAAGTTTATCTAAATCTAATATTGGTAATTCATTCAATTCATAGTTGTTAATATGATTATTACTACTTGTAACTTTAAAACGCCAATTTAAAAGCTCACTATTCAGTAAAAATTGTAATTTAATTAAATCATCAACACCTCTTAAAGAATTTAGGTAATTACAGGAATTTGCCAATATATCATTAGATTTAGAAAAAGTGAATTTCAATCTTTTACTCAAATCTACATTAGAAATTTGTTGACAAATAAGCCTTTCTTTGTTAAAATCATTATCGACAAATTCTTTAGATTTTTTATTTATAAATAAATCAATTTTAACGAACTCATTATTTTTATCAATAATACCATTTTCAGAAATCATATTACCTCTTATCAATCTATAATCAGTTTTAATTTCTTTATGAAAACAATCTTTATAAAGCGTCAAATCAAGTTCTCCTCTTTTATTTCTTATAAAACTTAAATCTTTAATTTTTTTATGTTTAGAGATTTTAGAAAGTATTTTCCAACCAGTCTTATCGATTAAAGGTATTTCTTCATTTACTGAAAAAACTTTTTTAATTGTACTTAAATTAACATTAAATTTATTTTTATCAAACTCTATCTTAATATCATCTGTAGTACTATTCTTTTCTAAATAAAAAATAACAGTTGATTGAGCAACATTCTCAAATAAATTAGATGCTTCTGGATAATACCTAATAAACCTCAACTTATTTGAATTTAAAAGATGTTTCCTTAATTTGGAAGATGTTAAATCTGCAAATAATGAAGATGGACAAATTATACCAATTTGACCTTTAGACTTAGTCATTTTTAAAATCATTTCTATTGATAGCTGATAATAATTTAGCATTCCCTCAATAGTATAGTTATAAACACCTGATGTTTTAAAGAATTGAATTTCACTTTTAACCTTACTTTTTAAGTCAGAAAAATAACCATTTAATAAGGCACTACTCTTTCCATTAACTTTCAATAAATAATATGGAGGATTTGAAAAAACAACATCAAAACCACCATTGTTAAATACTTCAGAAAAGTCTTTTGAAAAGTTAAAACTATTAGTCCTAACAGGAATAAGAGAAGTATTTGGTATTAAAGCGTTACGATTAATAATGTTACTTTTAAGAGCATTAATTATATCTGCATCAATATTATCTAATAAAGATAATGTCTTGCATTTTAAAACACTTAATGCTACTTCATCAATATCAATTGCATATAGGTTTTTACATATTATATCTTTTAAATCGATAGAATAAACTTCTTTTAAAATTTCAATAGCTTCAAAATAAAATCTACCTGTACCACTCGCAAAATCTAAACATTTTAAATCGCTTACATTACTGTTATGAGTAAGGCTGTTTTCAATTGTATTATGGACTATTTCAGTAGTTATCGATTTAAGAGTGTATACAGCTCCAATTTCTTTTAGGTAATGCTTTGATTTTGTCCTCTTTAATGCTTTTCCATTAAAATTAAATTGCGAGTTAAGAAATGCTATATGTAATTCTTCAATTAATTCTGGAATAAACTCAATTAAAAATAACTCTTCTGAAAAAACACCTATATTAGTATCAACAAAATTAAAAACCTCTGATAATTGTTTATGGTTTTTAAACCTATCTTTCAAGTAATAAGAAATTAAACTATCAATAAAAAGTTTATGTGTTTTAAACGCTAAATTTGTTTCTGTTGTTAATAAAAGATTTGCATTAATTTCGTGAATTAATTCATCTGAAAGCATCACTTCATCACTATCTAAGTTATAGTTAGTTTTTAAAGAGCGTTTTATTAAACCATCTTCAAATTTCAAAAATATATCTAATAGATTTTTCATTTAGTTTTGGTATTTAATGAACGATTATATTCTATTTTAGCTTCTGCTACTTTTAATATTTCGGAGTAATTAGATACATCTTCAATTTCATAACTAACAATATCGCTATAAAAACTAATCAATAAATCTTTTTTATCTACTTTAAAAATTTTTGCTATTTGTTCAATTAATTGCAGATTAGCCTTTCTTTCATCTCTTTCAATTTTACTTAATGTTGATTGGTCCATTTCAAGTAAGGATGCTAATTTCCTTAAAGGCATTTCAGCTTCTTCTCTTAGATTTCTAATATGCGAACCTATAGTTACATTTGTTTTCATAGAAATATATTGTCTTGACAAATAATGTCCAAATTTATGATTTATATCTCTAATAACAAATTAAAATGGAATTTATTTTTTTTGAAGTTTTTTAAAATAGAGTGATTCAGAAAATGTTTAATTGTATAGTGTATCTTTTTGATTCAATTTATCATAGTCAAAGATTCTTTTCTCTATTTGACGAGTACTTAAATTATATTGTACGGACAAACCTCTAATAACTTCAAGATATTTTCGCCATTGATTTAAAGTAAAATTCATACCTCTTGGGTTTTCATTTACTAAATTACATTTATAAAGTTGTTTCCATACTCTAGTATCTAAGACTGGAAATTTATCTGGATTATAAAACATTAAAATAGCTGATGCAGAAGGATAACTAACACCTTTTAAAGCTGACAAAATATAAATATTTAGTGCATCATCTTTTTGAGAAAGAGCTAATTTAGTTATATGTAAAATATCATTCTCTTCATTTTGATTATAAAGTTTTGATGGTCGAGGTGATTTCCATCTTAATATTTTGATTAACTCTTCTTTATTTAGAAATCTTTTATCAAAAATATTCTTGGACATTTTAAATAAAGCCTTTGTTTTTTCATCTTCACTATCATCTGTTTCTAAAATTATTCTATTAATCATAACACCAAATATATTAGACTTTTAGTTTAAATACAACTATTCTTTTTTACCCTTGTTTTAGACTATACTACACGTATTAAAAATGGCTTAATTATTTACAGAAAAAATAATTTTTTCTTTAAGTTTATCAAACACTATTTTTTCTTGCTCTACATCTTGGTATTTTGATAGTAGTTTCAAATACTGTCCTCGTTCTTTTTTATGGGTTTCTTTATGGAATTGTTTCATTGCTTTAGCTGAATCTATATTATTCATATAACCATATAAACGTGTTTCTTTAGTAGACCATTTTGAAAAATCGAGATTGGGTTTCTTTTTTATGCTTGCATAAAAATTAAGCAACTCGCTTGCGAGTAATTAAAATTTAATAGGGTCTATTAAATCTTGAATTGTATAAATACCTATTGGATTTGTACGTTTATTATAAAACCTATTATTGCCTGTTAATTCTACACGCATTAATTGTTCTTTTAGTTTTACATCTGAAGTTTGTAATGCTTCATAGGTCTTGTTATAACCTTTAAATTTATTATTGGTTTGCCTAAATTCACTACCATAAATAGTATTTCTTTTTATCATTGCATTAGGCAATTTGCTTTTATAATCTAACCATCTGCTACATTCTTGGTTTGTATCGTGATTAATAACTACACCTACATCTACTCTTGCTATCGTACTTTTATAAATATCAATAGGAAGTTGCTTATTGAGTTTTTCAAACGCAGTCAAAACCCGTGTAAAAGTAAAATCTTGATAATTGTTGCCCATATAGAACTTTTGTAGTGAGTTTTCTATATGCAATTCACTACCATATAATCTAAGATTTATATTTTGTAATTCTGTTTGATAACCAATAACGTATGCTTTTTTATTCTGAATTGGACGCCAACGAAAACCTGCCCAATCTACATTTCTTAGCTTCTCAGAAAAAAACACATCAGGTAGATTCTCTACTAATATTTTAGATTTAGTGGTGTCGAACAAAATAGCCAATGCATAAGCATAAGAACCTCAAAAAAGAAAACGCTAAAAACCGAAGTTATTAGCGTGTCTTTTTAAATGCCTTATTATAGTTCTTATTTAAAAGCGTTTGTACATCTGACATTCGGTAATATATTTTATTCCCTATTTGAGAAAATGATATTTTACCTTCATCACGCCACGTTTGTGCTGTACGTTTGCTTATGTTCATAAGCTGTAAAAAGTCTGCATTGTCTAAAAATACATCTTGTGGTTTTTTAGATGTATCTGTAATTGTAGATTTGATCTCGTCAACACGCCCTATAAGTTCTTGGTATTGGTCTTTAGATAAAATGATTGCTTCCATTGTCTTAATATGTTTTATGTTACTAATTATTGATGCAACAACGTGTTATCTAAATAAACTCTTGTAAGTACTATATTTATTGATAATAATTTAGGTAAAACAAAAAAGGTAGAGCATAGGTACAACTTTTTGAACCTCATATTATACCCTTTATACCCTTGTATAAGTGGTATTAAAAACAAAAAACCGCTCTTTTCAGGAACGTTTTTTACTTCTATTTAGTCGTTATTAACTTGCTGTACCATAGCCTAAATAGATGCTATTCGATACTTGACTACCATCTGCCGAAACAAATGCCATAAATAGCTCTACTTTATCTCCTGCATAAGTTCCTGATATATTTACTGTTTGAGAACCTGCGGTTCTTAATTGCACCATCTAAAATATACATTGATTCTTTTTTACTTGGATTGTAAACCAAAACCATCGCTTTATCTGTTACGTTTGCATTGCCCTCTGCTGAGTTATCATCCCAAGCAAAAGAAACTTGTCCTGCTGTCGCTAAATCCGTTGCTGCGTTTAATGCTCCAGATAATGAACCTCTACTCAATAAAGCATTTGCATAATCTACTGTAAAGTTTGGCACAATACCTCCTACTGCATTATTTAACACATAAGACCGCAGCATTAAACTCTGTTTTCTTTGTCGCAAATGACTTATAACCGATTTTCAAGAACTTTTTGTTCAGTTGCAAATACTCCAATGTAACAGTAAATTTGTTGCTGATTAACTTGTCCCTTTGTTCGAGGATTTGAGATGCTTGATGGCTTAATTCTGATGTAGTCAGTACCTTTCCAACTGCCACCAATTACGTTACCTACTTTTCCCGATAACCCTCCTAAAATACCTTGAGAAATTTTACCCGTTACTATTTAAATTTAAAATTAATACTTGTTCGGATTTGGTACGGACTTAATATTGCTTTTAAACCTTTCTATTGCTATTAATATAACGAAAATTATGCCATTTTGTTACTGTTTTAAGCCATTATGATGCCTTTGCGTTAAGCTTCATTCGTTTGCATTAGCTTGAAGCAATTGCGTATATATGCAACCTTTAAAACTGTCATTTTATCAATGACATTTTGTAGCTCTTTTTCTTTTTTACTAATTACAGAAACTGCATTTATATGCTTTTGAAACTCTAAATCAATATTTACACTTGAACTAAGACTGTTTTTAAGCGTTTTTCTGCAATCATCTATTGAGATAAACGGATAATAAATACTCCCTTTCAAATAATAAGCGTAGAAACCACCTGTTTGCAACATCATAGATAAATGAAACAGCGTGTTTTTTCTTTTCGGTTGAAGTTTTCACTACAAAACAGTTAGGACAAGGATTTGAAAGCGGGTTTCCACTGTTTAGACCCTTGTTTAGTATAAAAAATGAGGGTTCGAGTAAGTTCTTCCGATTCGGTGTGTTTTCAGTTCAAAAGTTGACATAGCTATCCAATTTAAAATTTGCTTCACTATGCTTCGTGCCATTATTTTTGGAAAAGAAAGAAAAAGATGTGCTACTCAAAAGTGTCTTGGATGTTAGATGAGCGGATATTTTACATAATACCAGTTATAGCTACAAAATGCATTAAAACTGCGATAGCAAACCTTTTAAAAGTGCCGTTTGCTACTATAACTTCTATTATGTAACATAGCTTGGGTAAGTTTAGGCTATTACCTTAAAGATAAAAAACGCTAAACTCGTATGGTGTGGGGAACAACACAAAAGACAGAGGATTTTGAGGTACGAAAAAACTGGGTTTTATTTTGTGTGGGAATTATCTATTCTGATTTCCTTGATTCTAACATTCTAAATGGTGAAACTACAGGTAATATCATACCTTTAAAGTTAGTATCTTGTAATTGTTGAAAAATTAAACCTCTTGCTGTAGAAAAACTAATACCTAATAAAGTTGCTATGAACTGGTGTGAAAATACTGGTATATTAGTTTCGTTTAACTTGTATTGATCGCTTAAATCTTTAATTACAAAATGAAAATCTATGTGAAATTTGACTCCTATTTCTTCTTGAGACAAAAGGTTAATAAATAATTCTATCTTAACCCTTTCATCTTTTAAATTGTGCTTAGTATTATGCGCAACACTAAATTCAAGATTTAAATTATCATTTATAGTATCGTCATTAATATAAGTATTAACTACTTCTATATTAAACAATTTTATTTTTTCTGGAATGATAAGGTTTTTAGCCATTATACTGCTTCTTGTGTATAATAACTTTGTTCATAATCATCTTTAGCAGAAACTACATCTTGTGAACCACCTTCTACCATACCTAAACATACATATTGAGGTTCTGGATTCATTAGATTCACACCTAATGCAACTTCCATTTTTGTAATACTTTTTAATGTTAGATTATGTAGACCTGAAAGCCACTTTGTAATTTCAGAAGGCTTTTTATCTAACATTTTTGCAAACTCATTTTTCTTGATACCTCTTTTCTTTAAAATTACGCACACTTTTTGGGTAATCTCTAAATTACGTTCTATAAATCTATCGATTTCTGGATTCTGGTTTTCTTCTAACCAATTATCAAGTATGTTTTCTTTAGGAAATTCCATTTTTTTTGTTTTAATAATAAAGTATAAAATCTTCACTACAACTAATTAAAGTACAATCTTCGTTCCAAACAATATCTTTCTCTCGAAAAGCATTATCTATTGCTTTTGTAAGTGTATTTGCTAAATTAAAATGACTTTGAACATTTGGACATTCTTGTGCTTTTTGTTTTGTTTTAATATCGCCACTAAAAAGAAAGACGACATTTGGATTTGCTTTCAAACAATATAATCTAAGATTATTTGCTTTTTTCTTACCATACTCTACATAGTACGGTTTTCTGTCTTTGCCAATTGGTGGTAATGCTGAAGTATCTGCATTTTTTGCTTCATTTCTGAAAAAACGATTTTGTGCGCCATATTTTTCACCTATTAATTTTAACCATTTTTGAATATGATATAACTTATTTTTATTCTCAACAGTATGTTTTTCTACAAACTCTTGATATAATGTTTTTTCATTATCATCCAAACAAACAGAATAATATGCTACTGTTTTATATTTGAATAGTGGTTTTATGTGTGCAAAGTTATTCACTTTTAAGTTAATTTACAAATTTATTTCACTTTTAAGTTAATTTTAATACAGTTACTTAACTATCCATTCCATTAATAAAAGTCTCTACAAAGTTTATTACTTTATTTGAGATTCTATCTCCAATTGATTTACGTTTTAAAACATTTGGTTTCGTACCCTCTATTAAATCTAATAATTCATCACGTAACGGTTCTCTTTCTGCATATAGATAATCTTCAATTAGCTTTTGTGTTTTTTCTGATGATAGGTTTTCTTCTTTTACAAATACTTCAAATGCTTTTTGCTGTTCTTCTGACCAGAACTTTTCAAACTCTTGTGGTATGGTTTCAGAATCTTCTATTGCTGGTAAATTATCTTCTATAAACTTTTCTACTAGTTCTCGTTTACTTCTTAAATTAGCTTCACCTGTTAAAGCATCTATGATCTCTTTTTTCTTGGCTTCTTGTTCTTCTTTCTTAACATCTTTTAAGGAAGCTAATAGTTTTAAGATATAAGTAACATTGATTTCATCACTATGAATTAATTCTAATTCAAAATCTACATCGTCTAAAATTGATACTTTTTCTTTTACAGTATCATTTTTTGTTTTTTGCCATAAATCAAGATACTTACTTCTATAATCATTAAATAACTGCTCTTCCATTGTTAAATCTTCCCAATCGAAATTGGCAAAGGTTGTCATTGTGTTTTTTAAACGCATTAAGGCTCTAAACGCTTGTATAAATGCTAATTCATCTTCTTCACTTACTAACTCATTTACACTATCAACCGTAGGAACTAATTCGAGAAGATTTTTATATGCATCATCAAATTTATCTACATAATCTTCATAAGGTTCCATTATAATAACATCTATCGCTTCTTTATTACTAAAGAGTGTAATTGCTTCGTCTGTTACTTTTTTGAGATTACGAAATACTACAATATTACCTTGTGATTTTTGTTCGTTTATAATTCTGTTTGTTCTTGAATATGCTTGTATTAATCCGTGATATTTTAAATTCTTATCTACATATAAGGTGTTTAATGATGGACTATCAAAACCTGTTAAAAACATATTTACGACTAACAGAATATCAATTTTACGCTCTTTTACTTTCTTTGATATATCGTTGTAATAATTGTAAAATGATTGACTGTCTTTTGTTGAGAAATTAGAGCCAAACATTTCATTATAGTGCCCTATATAACTTTCTAACTTATCTCTCTTATGTAAATTCAAACCATATAAAGCAGGTGATTCTTCAACTACTGAAACCTCTTCTGGAATATATCCGTTTGCATCTGCATCTTCCTCGTTAGCTACATAACTAAAAATAGTTGCTATTTTTAAATTATGCTTTCCAGCTTCTTTTTTACGATGTAGAATATCATAATAATCTACCAACATATCGGTGCTACCCACACAAAACATCCCTGTAAATTCTTTATTGTGCGTTTTACGACTGTGATTTGCAATAATATAATCTGCTATTTTTTCTAAACGCTTTGGTGATTCCATTAACTCTTTACGGTCAATATCTTCTACTTCAATATCTATTTCTGTTGCAGATTCTTTTTGTTTGTATTTACCAACATATTCTACAGCAAATTTTAATACATTTTCATCTTTAATAGCATCTGTTATTACGTATTTATGTAAGCAATCGCCAAACAACTCTTTAGTAGTACGTTTCCCTAATTCGTTTTTAACTGCATTATCTGCAAATATGGGTGTGCCTGTAAAACCAAACATTTGAAAGTTATTAAAGAATGCTTTTATGCGGTTGTGTGTTTCTCCAAATTGACTACGATGACACTCATCAAAAATAAAGACAATACGCTCATCTTTTAGTTGAACCATTTTGGCTAAATAGTTCTTTTTACTAATGGCTGTATTTAGCTTTTGAATAGTGGTTACAATAATCTTCGTATCATCACTAAACTGTTTTACTAATGCTTTTGTATTGTCTGTACCATCTATACTACCTTTAGAGAAACTATTAAACTCTTTGGTAGTTTGGTAATCTAAATCTTTTCTATCTACTACAAACACCACCTTTTTAACTTGTGGCATTTTCATAATAATCTGACTAGCTTTAAAAGACGTTAGCGTTTTACCTGAGCCTGTAGTATGCCATATATAACCGTTATTTGTACTATTTTTAACTTTATCAATAATATTTTCTACTGCATAATATTGATACGGTCGCAATACCATTAATATTTTATGTGTTTCGTTTAAAACAATGTATTTACATATCATTTTAGAAATATGACAAGGCTCTAAAAACTCACTTGTAAACCCATTTAAAATGTTGGTTAAACGCTCATTTTCGTTATTTGTCCAGTAGAATGTTTGCTTGAATGATTGATGCCTATTATTTGCATAGTATTTGGTATTTACACCATTACTAATTACAAATATTTGTACGTATTGAAATAAAGCAGATTTAGCACCAAACGAATGCCTTTGATAACGGTTTATTTGATTAAAGGCTTCTTTCATTTCTAAACCTCTACGCTTTAATTCTATCTGAACTAAAGGCAAACCATTGACTAATAACGTAACATCATAACGATTTTTATAACTGCCCTCTATGGTTACTTGATTGGTTACTTGATATTGATTTTGACACCAATGCTCGGTATTTAAAAATTCAAAATATAGATTATCGCCATTATCTCTAACAATATGTTGTTTTTCTCTTAGTGTTTTGGCTTTCTCGAATACAGAACCTTTGCTTAGTATGTTTAATACACGCTCAAATTCTTTAGCTGTAAACGTAATATTATTGTGCTTTTCTAACTGTGTTTTTAGATTAGCTACTAAAGTAGCTTCATCAGGAATACTTACTTTCGTATATCCTTGATTGGATAACTGCTCTATTAACTGATTTTCTAATACTTGTTCTGGTTGTGAACTCATTATCTAAATTTTCTAAAAGCTTGTACTGATTGATAAATACCATAAGCTATGAATAGTCGCCCTAAAAAGTCCCATAAATAAAACCAACTATTTGGTTTTAACTCATCCATATAGGTATACTTATGCGTTGGTGTTAAAGAAATAAAATAATGTTTAGCACTTAGGCTAAAAGTATCTAAACTCCAATTAAAAGGATTAATCTCTGTAGAAATTAATTCTGTTGTTATTAACGCAAAGTAAAAAAACACCCAACCTATAATAGCTGTAAAAAGAAATCCTCTCCAATAATTAGTTTTGTGCTTATTGCTTACCCTGTTAAGAGTTAGAAGAGAGTAATCCCAAAAATCTTTCCACCTTCTTCGCTCTGATTTTAATCTTCGCCAAACCTCTCTTCTATGAGAAATACTTTCAAGCAAAGAAAAGTCCTCATACTCAACAGGGTTTTTTTGATCGATATGATATTTCTTTAAAACTCTAAAAGTTTCACGTTTATTTTTCGCAGGAATATCTCCTATTATAGACACTATACGATCATATTCATTCTCTGGTATAAATGCCTCTATACTTTCGTAGTCTTTTAGTTTTAAATCGTATAAACCTAAGTCACCACCTATAATGGCTAATGACAAATCAAGACCTTTTTTGAAAACTGTGCCTCTAAAAATTGCAAGTTTTTCAATCAAAGAATATGTAAACAAAACGTTTTTCTTAAATATACAAGCTGATAATACTGTAGTCTCTTCAAAATTAGTTTTGTAAAATATTACACGTTCATTAAAAGTAGACCTCCAAAAATCTGCAAGTTGTTTAAAGGTTGCATTATTTACAACTACTTTTTTGCGAAACTCACAAACGCGGAATCGTACCTTGTCTTCAAAAATAGCATCATCCCATACTATTTCATTAAATTTACAATTCTGGATGTACAGTTTACATTTATTATTTACAAAGGTCACTTTGCCATTAAAATGACACTTCTCGAATCTGAATGTGTCCTCTGTAAAAACTAAAAAACGTGATTTAAATTTCTTTTCTTTTATAGGAAGTTCAATGTCAAACTTAATAATCAACTCATCAGCTTGTGGAACAAGATGTTTACCTGTAACCGTATCAAGTGTCTCAATTAATTCTTCTAAATTATTTACTTCTGTCATTAACTTATTCTATTGCGCTTCCCTAATGAGTTTAACAAGCCATTATTGTGGTTACGTTGTATTAAATGTAATTCTACTTCTAATCTTCCGAAATTTAATTCTCTGTATGAAAAACTTATTCTTTCTAAATAATAATCATTGAGTCTTAACTCCAATATTTCTTCAAATTTACCCTTAGTGATTATTGCATCTTCTATTAAAAACCTTCCTAACTTTTTTCTGAAGCTATGATTGTAAGTCCGTTTCACTTCTTTCATTCGCTCTTTAATATTGGCTGTTTCACCTATATAAACAAGTTTATCTTTATCAAATATTGCATATATGCCTGCTTTATTTGGAAAATTTGAAGACCAATTTCTGTCAAAAGAAAATTTTATTTTTTCGGCTTGCATTAACTCCTTTTCAAAGCTATCAACAAATGATTTTATGTTTAATTTTGAATATTCCATTACACAAACATCTGTTGCAACAAACCTTTTTTATAAGACTTTGTATGTTCTATTTTTGTATTCACTAACCCTATATTTTTATTTATGGATGATAAAAAATTAGCGATTTTGGTTTGTTCTTCGAGGCAGGGAAATGGAATTTTTATTTTGGAATACTCTGAAATCCAAAACCTTTTATGTTCATCTCCTTTCGGATATTTTATCACTTGAATAGCCGAATACACAAACCCTAAATTTGAAATATTTGAATTATTTTTTAATATTTTCATTGCAGACGACTTCACTTTAAAATCGAAATCAACATATTGGTTTGCCATCGTAAAGTCATCAAAAATTATAACAGGAGTATTTGTAAAAAGGTTGTTTTTTTCATCTGTATACCCTAAAATAAATGTTTTCCCTGCTGTTAAAACTGGGGTTTTATATGAATTATCATATTCTACAGATTTAACAATGTATTTTGTAGGTTGCTCGTAATCTAAAACTTCCCCCAACTTCTTATTCTTCCACTCAGGAAACGCATTTCCATTTTCATCTTTAAACCTTAATTGTTGTTTAAAAATTTGTTGCATTATACCTTTTTTGTATTGCTCTAAAAGGGCCTTCTTCTTTTCTAAGGTTTGGATGCGATTGTCAACTGCTGTTAGGAAATTGGCTATTTTTTGTTGTTCAGGAAGGGAAGGAATTAAAACTTCAATTTTTTCTATTTCTTTCTTACTGACTTCCTTAAAAGTAGAACCATTCGCACGTTTATATAGTTGTTTTCTATATACTTTTATTAAATCAAATACGAATTGATTAGAATTATTTTTATTTACAACTAAAGATTGAAAACCTTGGTTTGTTGTACACTCTTCTTGAGCTATAGCAACTTCACCTATCGTAGCTCTTGTAGTTAGTAATATTGTGTCTTTGGGTAATAATGTTGCTGAAGATTTTTGTAAACCTAAATCGGATATTTTTCTTAGACTTTCTGAAACAATATCAAACTTAATTTCAGTAGGTGTAAACCAATTTATATCACCATTCCAATATTTATTATTAGTAGTCGATGGTGTGCCACCTCCAACAACTTTAGCTATATTTTTAATATTCTTTATTTCCCAATTTACTGAAAACTCCGGAAACCGCAATTGTGGAACTAACTGTTTTTCTTTCTGCATCATTTTAGATTTTCATAAAATTTATCTTCTTCCCATTTTAAAGGGTTATTTATAATGTAATTTGAAATGGTTTCAAATGATTTGTTGTTTCGTATAATATGGTCGTAAAAACGCGGTTGCCACCCAAAATTTGTATTGCCATTTTTTCGTGCCATGGTGGTTACCGATGATTTAAATCCGCGTACAATGGATGCCAAATTTTTGTGTTGCGACCCGAATTTGTTGGTTGATGCGTTGGTTGTGGTAGAGACGCAATGCGTTGCGTCTCTACGGTGGTCATCGCCACCACGTTGCGCATTCGCACCACGTTTCATATTGTATTGATTATCACCAATGATTATAATGGCGTGAAAATGATTTGGCATTACCATATATTCACCCATTTGCAAATTCATATCTGGGCGCATTTCAAATGTTTTTAACCATTGTTGTTTAACACATTGCCCTATTTCATTTAATTGCATTTTACCATTTTCAATTTCACCAAAAAAATATTTCCTATTTGCGGTGCAAATGGTTATAAAATACATACCGCTGGCACTGTAATCCCAATTTTGTAATCGGGCAGATTTAATACGGTATTTATCTTTAAATTTTTCGGACATTCAATTTAAATTTAAAACGGTGTTTTAATGTTTAGCTCTTTACAGAAAGAAGCAATTAAGGTTTCGTTGGCTTCGAGAGCCTCGTCCACCTTTTGTATTTCGGTAGCAACGCTATCAATATCAATTGGCTCTTCGTCTTCAAAAGTATCTACATAACGAGGTATGTTTAGGTTATAGTCCTTTTCTACCACTTCGCTTAAAGGTGCAACATAACTGTATTTGTCTTCGGATTTACGTTCTCGGTAGGTGCTTACAATTTTATCCATATTTGCTTCGCTTAACATATTTTGAGTTTTCACTTTCTCAAAATGTGCGCTGGCATCAATAAATAAAATATCTTTTGGGTTTTCTCTACATTTTTTAAATACTAAAATACAAGTAGGTATGCTTGTACCGTAAAATATATTGGCAGGCAAACCAATAACGGCATCTAAAAAGTTTTTTTCTTCAATTAAATATTTACGTATGTGTGCTTCGGCACTTCCCCTATACAACGCACCGTGTGGTAATACCACTGCCATTTGTCCGTTTTCAGCTAAATGATGCACCATATGCTGTACAAATGCAAAATCCGCTTTACTTTTTGGTGCTAATTTCCCATATTGACTAAATCTGTCATCGCTCATGAAGAGTTGGTTGGCACTCCACTCTGCAGAAAATGGTGGGTTTGCTACAATAGCTTCAAAACGGTGTTCTAAGTGCTGTGGATGCTCTAAAGTATCTTCTTGCTTAATATCAAACGTACGATAATGCACACCGTGCAATATCATATTCATACGAGCTAAATTGTAGGTAGTACGGTTTAATTCTTGACCGTAAAAGTTATTTACTTCTTCTACTTCTTTAGCCACACGCAATAGTAAAGAACCAGAACCACACGTTGGGTCATATACAGATTTTAGTTTCTTTTTACCTGTGGTTACCAACTTCGCCAATACCATACTTACTTCTTGCGGTGTATAAAATTCACCTGCTTTTTTACCTGCTCCACTTGCAAATTTTCCTATTAGGTATTCGTAAGCATCACCCAATACGTCTAACGCTGTCTTTTCTAATTTAAAATCTATTTTATCTAAGTGTGCGAGTACTTTAGCGATAATCTCATTACGAGCTTCTGGACTTTTCCCCAACTTAGTAGAGTTTAAATCCATATCTTCAAAAAGATCCTCAAAATCTTCTTCACTATCCGTACCCATGGTACTATTTTGGATATTATTTAGGATTTTTTGTAAATCTTCTAATATGAAATTATCTTTTGTATTGTAAGTTAGTGAAGTATCTTCTGCTACTGCATCACTTTCTTTTTCATCTTCATTATGATTACCACGTTTTGAAACAGCAGAAAATAACTCTGATGGTTTTAAGAAATAGCCTAATTTTTCTAAAGATTCTTCTCTTATGGCTTCAATGTATTCTTTTCCTGTTTCTGTGTTTTCGTCTATTTCTGAAAATAGAAATGTATCGCCACCTTCTTTCAAGATTTTGTTGGCATATATCTCCATTTTTTCGGCTAAGTATTTATAGAAAATAAAGCCTAATATGTAATCACGAAACTCATCTGCATTCATTTTACCACGTAGGGTATTTGCTATATTCCAGAGTTGTTGTTCTAATTGTTTTTTATGGTCTTCTGACATTTGATGTGTACAATTTTTTAAAGAATGTTAAAAATATAATAATAACCTGATTTAATAATAAGGATTTCCGTATTTACTTTTCACCTCTGTTTTAGGGTATATTACAAGTTGAAAAACATCAGTTATTTAAACTATACTGAATTTGTAGTATTTAGCTTATTAAAAACCTTATTTTGAAAGTCTGTATCCTCTGCATTTTTCATTAGTTTTAGATACGTTATACGCTCTTTTTTATACGTATGTGAATGTTACTTTCTCATACTTTTTTTAATCTTAAAATCTTTCATCTGCTAATAAAATAACGATAGATGTATGAGGTATTTATCTTACTGACTTGAGTGTTTAATTAATAAGACTGAAATCGAAATATCATAAAATGCCTAATCAAGTATCTTATAATAAGTTGATTTTTTTCATAAGCTCTGAACGATTAGACCTGCTCACAGGGATGACACCTCTTCCTATCAGTACACTATTGTCTTCTATATCTATAATTTTTTTAAGATTAATAATATATGAACGGTGAACTTTTAAAAATAAATCGTTGGGTAATTTATCTTCTATCTTTTTAAGTGTGGAATGTACGGTATAATTCTTAGCATTTGTTTTAATTAAAATATAATCTCCTTTAGCTTCAACAATATTTATATCTGGAATTTCAATTTTTATCAATCTGCGATCAATATTTATATACAATTGATGGTCTTCTTTTTTTAAATCGCCCGGAAGAGTTTGATTTTCCTGAGTATTATTGTTAACCGGAAATTTTTTGACCTTCTCAACGGCTTTTAAAAAGCGGGGCAATGTTATTGGTTTTACTAAATAATCTATAATACATTCATATTCAAAGGCATCAAGAGCAAACTTTCTGTCAGAAGTGATAAGGATAATTTTTGGTGGTTTTTTTAAAGTTTGAATTAAATCAAATCCTGTAAAATCAGGCATGTGAATATCTAAAAAAATTAAATCTGCTTTGTTTTGATTTAGGTATTTTATAGCTTGAATAGCATTTGAAAACTCTCCTGCTACCTGTAGAGATTTTTCATTTTTACATAATTGTCTTATAATTGCTCTGGCAGCATATTCATCATCTATAATTAAACAATTCATTTGTTTAGAAAGTTTTATGTTTTATCTAAATAATTAGACATTATAATTAATAATCCTTGAAAATCATTATGCCCTTTCATATTGTTCTCCAGTAATTCCTTTTCATATTGAATAACAGAATCATATGATTTTTCTAAGCCTAAAATACTAATTTTATGTTTAATTTTATGTACTATTGTAGCCATTTGCGTAAAATCTTGATTTTCATAGTGTTTTTGATATGTATTAATTTCTTCAGGCAATTCATTTTTAAGTATTGAAAGCATTTTATGTTCAAACTCTGAGTCTCCTCCGGAAAGCTCTTTTATATAGTTTAAATTAGGTTCTTCAGATATCATAATATTACTTTATTAAGTTCAATAAAAAATGCGACTCCGATTCCCTTCTCACTTTCCAATCATATTTTTCCATCATATACAGCTACAATTTTTTTTCACAATTGACAACCCTTTCCTATAGAATTTTCATGAGTTTCCGAAAATTTTTTCATGATATTCCTTTTTTATTCCAATTCCATTATCCTTTACATTAAAAACAAAACCTCTTAATCTTTTTCCTCAAAATCAATAGTAATAAATCCTTTTTCTTTATCTATATAATTTACTGTAGTACTCATTAAATTCTGAAAAAGTTGTTGAATTCTAACCTTATCAGCCTTAATTACCGGAAAGGTTTTGTTTATTTTTATGTCGATATACTTAGGGATATAAATTAGTTTTTTAACTTCATTTACAGCTTCGTACATATTTACTTCTTCTGAAGATAATTCATCACTACTAATACTCGAACAGCTTAATATGTCGTTAATTAAACAATCCATTTTTTCAAAGATTTCTTGTATCATATTTTCGCTTTTTTAATTCCTTAAGTAATGAACCTATGGCTTCTCCATGAATATCAAAATTAGGGACAATACTTATTAAAAGTACTTTTTCCTGATTGACATTATTGACAAATCTAAATTCATAATACCTTTATTATATGTAAAATAAACTCTTTAATTTTATCTTTTTTTTAAAGATTCCCGGAAATTTTTCCAAAATTTCATTCCTATTAAGCCCTGACATTTTTATAAAACCAGTATTTGCTGAACATATTTATTTTCATTAGTTGACGCAATTAAGCCTGATTTCTTCCTCTCCTGAAACAACTTTCTTACCTTTAATTTATTTATCCTTTTGGGGAAACAATTAGGCTGTTCAAAAAAAGCACTGGCATTTTCTAATAGTTCAGCACAATCTTTACCTTTTTAATTATTCAAATTTACATAATAACTTCCACTTTTATTCCTGCGGTTGGGTAAGAAGTTTCATCGATGGCTACAACGAATCCGTTTCATTGAATAAGTGCCGGAATAGCCGCTATTACTTTATAATATCGGTAACATCGCGTAATTCTAACCATACCCAATTCTGTAACAGCACTATTTCCTGTTGTATTCAATATCGCAGGATTCAGTGTTGCTCCATTTCCATAAGGCGAAACCTTAGAGATAATGTCAACTACCTGCAAACCACCATCCACAAAACTTGTGGCACTGTTATAAGAATCTTGTAGCCATGCAATTGTAAAAAAGATAAACAGTCGTTTATATCTCTTGTAATCTTCCGGTTATAATTATTGATAAATTGATTTTTATTTCCTCTAATCAATAGACTACAGGAGGAACTCCAAAAGTAAGTATCCGCTATTACCTAAGTAAAGAGCTGAATTTATTAAAATTTAATAGAGTTCTCTCCTTAGAATTAAGTTGTTAATTGGTTTTAAAATTCATTAATTTTTTTGCATCTTTGCCTTTATGGTCATTTATCCGATAGAAACGGGGAATTTTAAATTAGATGGAGGAGCAATGTTTGGAGTTGTTCCTAAATCCCTGTGGCAAAGAACAAATATTGCCGATGCCAATAATTTAATTGATATGTCAATGCGGTGTATGCTTATTGAAGATGGAAATCGACTTACGTTAATTGATACAGGAATCGGAAATAAACAATCAGATAAATTTTTTGGATACTACTACTTATACGGTGATTTTTCATTGAATACATCACTTAAAGAAGCAGGCTTCCACAACGACGATATTACCGATGTGTTTTTAACACATCTGCATTTTGATCATTGTGGAGGAGCTATACAATGGAATCAGGAAAAAACGAGCTTCGAACCAGCGTTTAAAAATGCGAGATTTTGGAGTAACAGCCGTCACTGGAATTGGGCAGTGCATCCAAACCCAAGAGAAAAAGCCTCTTTTTTAAAAGAGAATATCTTACCCATAGAAGAAAGTGGTCAATTAAATTTTTTGCATCTGAACGCTAAAGATGATGTTGGCTTTGATGTTTTATTTAAAGATGGACACACAGAAAAACAAATGCTTCCTAAAATTGAGTATCAGGGAAAAACAATCGTTTTTATGGCTGATTTACTGCCCACTTCAGGTCATGTACCCTTGCCTTATGTCATGGGGTATGATACCCGACCTTTGCTTACCATAAAAGAAAAAGAAGCTTTTTTGAAAGAGGCCGCAGATTATAATTATTTCTTGTTTTTAGAACACGATGCACATCATGAATTAATCACTGTGAAACATACGGAAAAAGGAGTACGATTAAAAGAAACATATAAATTTAAAGAATTATTTAATTAAAATAAGAACATGAAAATAAATATTTACAAACCTATTTTACTATCATTTGTTTTAGCTGGCTTTGCTGGTTGTTCATCAATTTCAAAGATTCATAAAATAGCGGTACCTGATGCGGTTAACAATGAGGTAAACATACCGGAGAAAAAAGAAGTTTTGACGGAAGCACAGAAAAATAACTGGCAACATTTTGATTTGGCTACCGATACAATTCCCGGGATGAGCGTATATAAAGCGTACGAGTTTTTGCAAGGAAAAAAAAATGTGGAAGTTGTTGTAGGAGTAGTAGATAGTGGTACAGATTTAAAGCATGAAGACTTAAAAGATGTCGCCTGGATAAATATCGATGAAATAGCAGGAAATGGAATAGATGATGACAAAAACGGATATGTTGACGATATTAATGGTTGGAATTTCATAGGAAAATCATACAAAGAACGTTTAGAATATGAGCGTATCTTACTAAACCCTTCGATAGTTGATGCAGAAACACTGGCAACAGTAAAAAAATATCAGGAAAAAAAGATTAAAAAAGCCCGGGAGGATAAACTGAAATATCAGGGTATTTTGGCTAATATGATATTTGCTGATAAAATATTTGCTGAATACCTGGGAAAACCAACATATACAATAGAAGAAGTTAAGGCTGTAAATCCTGCTACCGATGAACTGAAAAGAGCTGTAGCAATAGCTGAATGGGTTGAATTGAATGGAAGAGATATCCCGGATATTACTAAAGAATTAAAAAATATAATAAAGCGTACTGAAAAAACAATAGCAGGAAAAATTGACACAACAGATTACAGAATTCCTGTAGGAGATAATGTGTACGATATTAATGATAAATCTTATGGCGACGCGAACTCAGGTCCTTCTAAGAAAAAAGAATCACATGGCTCTCACGTTTCAGGAATTATCGGGGCTACCCGTGATAATGGTAAAGGTATGGATGGTGTGGCAAATGTAAAAATTATGGCTATACGCTCAGTTTCCGAAGGAGATGAATATGACAAAGATGTAGCCTTAGGTATTCGCTATGCCGTGGATAATGGAGCAAAGGTAATTAATACAAGTTTTGGAAAAGCGTTTTCTCCAAATAAAGAATGGGTGTATGATGCCATTAAATATGCCGCAAAAAAAGATGTATTAATTGTAAATGCCGCAGGAAATGATGGGAACAATATTGATATAGAAAAAACGTATCCCAATGATGCCCCCGACTTAATCAATGAAATTGCGGATAATTTCTTAACAGTCGGTGCAATGAGTTCAAACTATAACAAGCTATTACCCGCTGGTTTTTCAAATTATGGTAAAAGAAATGTAGATATCTTTGCTCCGGGAGTTCAGGTGTATTCAACAACACCGGAAAGAGGATATGACAGAAAAAGCGGAACCTCTATGGCTTCACCATCAACAGCCGGTGTAGCAGCTTTAATCAGATCATACTACCCGAAGCTATCAGCAAGTCAGGTAAAGTATATTATTATGAATTCAGGAACCTGCATTAATTTAGAAGTTATTCGACCAGGATCCCGGTCGGAAGAAAACCCGGATGGGATATTAGTGCCTTTTTCAGAATTATCAGTTTCCGGACGTATAGTAAACGCATATAGTGCGTTAGTGATGGCTGATAAAATGATTAATACTCAATAGCCGTTTGTTTTAAAATAGTAAAGGGTATTATTGAATACTCTTTTTTTATTAAATGAAAAAAATGAAAAAATTTATTTATTCAATTCTGCCTTTATGTACAATTTCATGTGCTACACCGATACAAAAAATATCTCTATCTAAAGGAATTGGTTACTGGCAACAACGGGTAGATTATACCATGGATATTGATATGGATGTAACTACCTGTCGGTATAAAGGAAAACAACAGTTAGTATATACAAATAATTCACCGGAAGAATTGGACAAGGTGTTTTATCATTTATATTTTAATGCTTTTCAACCAAACTCTCAGATGGATGCCCGTTTACATGCAATTCAAGACCCGGATGGAAGAATGGTCAATAGAATTGAAACCTCAGAAGAGTCTAAAGTTGAAAGCAGAATAGCAAAACTTCAATCTGATGAAATTGGGTATATTAAGGTAAATTCATTAAAACAAAACGGTAAAGAAGTTCTTTTTGAAATTACAGGAACTATTTTAGAAGTCACTTTAAATACTCCTGTTAAACCCGGAGGGAGGGCAGTTTTTGATATGAATTTTCACGCACAAGTTCCTCTGCAAATTCGCAGATCGGGCAGAAATAATAAAGAGGGAATTGCATTATCAATGTCTCAATGGTATCCTAAAATAGCAGAATATGACTATGAAGGATGGCATACATCTCCTTATATTGCCAGAGAGTTTCATGGAGTCTGGGGAGATTTTGATGTTACTTTACATATCGATAAAAACTATGTAGTCGGGGGTACTGGAAACTTGCTAAATCCTCAGGAAGTTGGGCATGGATATGAGGATAAAAGTAAGCCTCTTAAACTTTTGAAAGGAAATAAGTTGACATGGAAATTTGCAGGTAAGGAGATACATGATTTTACCTGGGCAGCAGATCCGGAATATCAACATGACGTTTATCCAATGGAAAATGGAATTTATTTGCACTTTTTGTACAAAAAAACACTGGAAGCTGAATATTTGGAGAATTGGAAAAAATTACAACCTGAAACAGCTGAGTTAATGACATATTTTAGTGAAAATATAGGTCCATATCCTTACAAGCAATACTCTGTAATTCAGGCAGGAGATGGTGGAATGGAATACGCACAATGTACTTTAATTACCGGTGAGCGTTCCCGGGAAAGTTTATTTGGAGTAACAGCCCATGAGCTTGCACACACCTGGTTTCAGTTTTTACTGGCTACAAACGAAAGTAAACACCCCTGGATGGATGAAGGGTTTGCTACTTATATTGCTAATAAAGCTTCTAACGATATTTTGAACAAGAGGGCTACAAGTCCTGACAGAAGATCTTACGAAAGGTATTTTGCTTTGGTAAAAAGAGGATTAGAAAAACCACTATCAACTCATGCAGACAGATATGAAACAAATGCAGCTTATGGTATAGGAAGTTATAGCAAAGGAAGTATTTTTTTAAGCCAGTTAGAGTATATTATCGGTTCAGAAAATGTTGCGAAAACACTTAAAAAATATTACACTGACTTTGCGTTTAAACATCCGAATCCTAACGATTTCAAGCGTACTGCAGAAAAAATTTCAGGTATTCATTTAGATTGGTATTTGAATGAATGGACACAAACAACACATACAATAGATTATGGTGTAAAGCATGTAAAAGATAAAGAAATTACATTACAAAGAATAGGTGCAATGCCAATGCCGATTGATGTTGAAGTTGAATATAGAGATGGAACAAAAGAATCATTTAATATTCCGTTAGAAATTATGAGAGGAAATAAAAATACGACTGCAACTCTACTTAAAGATTGGGGTTGGGCATACCCAACCTATACATTTAATGCTTCTAAATCTGTTAAATCTGTTACAATAGATAAGAATGAACTCATGGCAGATATAAATCCATTAAATAATACTTTTACTACTGAATAAGTTTTAATGAAGATAATCCTTAAAAAACAGATGTATCAACTACTGATGTATTTAAGAAGTCACATAATCCTCTATTGGATTACATGAGCAAATTAAATGTCGATCCCCATAAGCGTCATCAACTCTGCGAACTGAAGGCCAGAATTTATTTTCAGCAATGTAGCTTAAAGGGAAAGCCGCTTCTTTTCTGCTGTATGGTAAATTCCATTCATCACAGGTTACCATTTCTAAAGTATGTGGTGCATTTTTTAATACATTATTAGACTCCTCCTTAGTAACCGAATCAATTTCTTTTCTAATTGAAATTAAAGCATCACAAAAACGATTTAATTCTGTTATATTCTCACTTTCCGTAGGTTCTATCATAACAGTACCTGCTACCGGAAAGGAAACGGTAGGTGCATGAAAGCCGTAATCCATTAAACGTTTAGCAATATCCACTACCTCAATACCTTTTTGCTTAAACTCTCTACAATCTAAAATCATTTCATGAGCAGCACGCCCCATTTCGCCGGTATATAGCGTGCTAAAATAATTTTGTAAACGTTCTTTTATATAATTCGCATTCAATATGGCAACTTTAGTAGAATCAGTTAATCCTTTAGCACCTAACATTTTAATGTAACCATACGATATTAAACAAGCCAGAGCGGAACCCCAGGGAGCTGCTGAAATTGCTGTGATAGCTTTTTTACCTCCGGTATCTACAACAGGGTTTGCAGGCAAAAAAGGGGTTAGTTGCGGAGCAACACAAATTGGTCCGACACCAGGTCCGCCACCACCGTGGGGAATGGCAAAAGTTTTATGTAAATTTAAATGGCATACGTCGGCACCAATAGTTGCAGGGTTTGTTAACCCTACCTGAGCGTTCATGTTTGCCCCATCCATATATACTTGCCCGCCATTATGGTGTATAATTGTCGTAATTTCTTTAATTGCTTTTTCATACACTCCATGAGTAGAAGGATAGGTAATCATTAAAGCGGCCAAATTATCTTTATGTAATCCGGCTTTTGTGCGTAAGTCTTCAACATCAATATTTCCTCTTTCGTCGGTTTTCGTTACAACTACTTTCATTCCTGCCATTACTGCCGAAGCCGGATTTGTTCCGTGTGCCGAAGCAGGAATTAAGCAGATATTTCTATGGGTATCTCCATTAGCTTGATGATAAGCTCTTATAACCATTAAACCGGTAAATTCACCTTGTGCTCCTGAGTTAGGTTGTAACGATGTGGCGGAAAAACCAGTAATTACATTTAATTGATGCTCTAAGTTTTTTAAAACAGCTTGATATCCTTCAGCTTGATTTAGAGGAACAAATGGATGAATATTTCCCCATTGTGGATTGCTTAACGGGAACATTTCTGATGCAGCATTTAATTTCATAGTACAAGATCCTAATGAAATCATTGAATGATTTAAGGCCAAATCTTTACGTTCTAATTTTTTAATATAACGCATCATATCTGTTTCTGAATGATGCATATTAAATACCTCATGGTCTAAAAATGAAGTAGTACGTTGAAGTTGCTTCGGGATAATTTCATTATTCTCAAATTCAGTAATTGTAATATCCTGAATTTTAAAAGCTTTTTTAAAGCAATCAACAATAGTATTAATTTCCTTTAAACCAACCGTTTCATTTAGAGAGATTGAAACATGGTTTTTGTCAATATAATTGAAGTTAATTTGATTAAGTTTCGCGACTTTTTTTAATGGTTCAGTTTCAACTTCAATTAAAAGTGTATCAAAATAAGCAGTGTTTTTTTGCTTAAACCCAAGTTTGTTGAAAGCAATGGCCAGAGTTTGAGTTGCTTTATGAACATTGTCAGCAATAAAAAAAATCCCATCTTTTCCGTGATATACGGCATACATACCTGCCATTACTGCGAGTAATACTTGTGCCGTACAGATATTGGATGTCGCTCTTTCACGTTTAATATGTTGTTCCCTTGTTTGTAGTGCCATTCGTAAGGCATTATTCCCGTTTTTATCTTTGGTAATTCCAATGATACGTCCCGGAATACTGCGTTTATAGGCTTCTTTTGTTGCAAAATAACCAGCGTGTGGTCCACCATAGCCTAAGGGTATTCCAAAACGTTGTGTTGTACCAACAACAACATCAACACCAAACTCACCTGGTGGTTTTAATAATGCTAATGCCAGAATATCAGCAGCTACAGCAACTTTAATTTTTTGTTCAGTTGCCGTGGCAATAAATTCTGAATAATTTACTACCTGTCCATGTTTTCCGGGGTATTGTAAAATAGCACCAAAATAGTCGTTCGAAAAATCAAATTTCTCGTGATTTCCTACTACTAACCGGATACCAACAGGAAGAGCACGTGTTTGTAAAACGGATAGTGTTTGAGGTAAAATTTCTTCAGAAACAAAAAACTTATTAGCTTTAGTTTTTTTCTTTGCCCGTTCTCTTACGTCAAATAGTAATGTCATGGCTTCTGCTGCGGCCGTTCCTTCATCTAACAAAGAAGCATTTGCCAACTCCATCCCTGTTAAATCACAAATCATGGTTTGATAATTCAATAAAGCTTCCAATCTTCCTTGTGCTATTTCTGCCTGATAAGGCGTATAGGCAGTGTACCATCCCGGATTTTCTAAAATGTTTCTTTGAATGACACCGGGAAGAATTGCTTCATGATAGCCTAACCCAATATAGCTTTTGAAAATTTTATTTTTGAGTCCTAACTTGTTAATGTGTTGCAGGTATTCATATTCGCTTAATGCATCTGGTAAATCTAATTCACTTTGTAAACGAATATTTTCAGGAATAGTTTCATAAATTAATTGATCTAAACTGTCAACTCCAATAGTTTTTAGCATGGTCTTCTGCTCTTGAGTTCCCGGTCCGATATGGCGTAATTGGAACGAATTTGTGTTCATCTATTGTTGTGTTTTTATTTAATTGGGTTTCAAAAATAATTAAAACCTTAAAGATTATTTAATATTACTTCTGTTAAATTATCAGTCAAAGATTATTCATATAGATATATAAACAGTTAAAATGATGTTAATATTAAAATCTTAATGATATTTGCTTAATTTATTATATAAAAAATTATTATTGGAATGAGTATAATAATTTTGTTCATGCTATATCAAATCTACGATTTGATATACTATAGAGAGCTTATCAGGTGAATTTTTTTAAAGCTGTTTTTATATTTTATATCAACTCAAGCATACACGTTGCATTGTCGGTTTATGCTTTAGTAAGAATTACTGAAAAGTATTTTGATTTACCTTATAACGAACCGTTAGATTATTTTATTCTTTATGGAACTGTAACGGGGTATAATTTTATTAAATACGCAGGAATTGCAAAACTGCATCATGTTAGTTTAACAAAAAACTTGAGAATTGTTCAGGTATTTTCTTTTTTAAGTTTTATAGTGATGCTTTTCTATTTGTTTCTATTAGATACAAGAACGATAGCATATTTTATTCCTTTAGGATTGTTAACAGTTTCTTATGCGATTCCTGTTTTAAAAAATCTGTCAATTAATTTAAGAAATACAGCAACAATTAAGATTTTTATTATTGCATTGGTATGGACAGGAGTAACTTCATTAATTCCTGTTCTTCAAAACAAAGAAATAGGAATAAGAGAAGGGGTGCATTTTGTACAACGCTTCTTATTTGTAATTGTATTAACACTACCTTTTGATATTCGTGATTTCAAGGATGATAAAAAGTACTTACAAACAATCCCTCAGTTAGTAGGAGTGAGGAGATCTAAAAAAAAAGGATATGTTTTTTTATTGTTTACTATGGGAATAGAGTTTTTTATAGCCCCTAATCAACAATTGAAATTTGTTTATTTAATAGTCTTTATTTCACTTCTTTTTTTAGTACAGAGATCAACAATAAAACAATCAAAATATTATGCTTCATTTTGGGTAGAATCAATCCCGATTTTTTGGTGGATATTATTGATTTTTTTATCTTGATTTTTATCATAATTAGTTTTCTTTATACTTATATTGAAATTGATTATACAAATATCTTTTCAGATTTATAAAACGATTATATTTTTATAGTATTAAAACAAAAGATTAGATGAAAATTATTATTTCGCCTGCAAAATCACTTGATTTTGAAACTAAAGCAACAACAGAAAATTATTCAATTCCAAGATTTTTAGAAGCATCTGAAAAGTTGAATAAAAAATTAAAATCTTTTTCAAAAGAAAAACTATCTGAATTGATGAAAATTTCCGATGATTTAGGAGTTTTAAATTATGATAGAAATCAAAATTGGAGGTTACCATTTGATTTACAAAATGCAAAACAGGCAGTCTTTAGTTTTACAGGCGAAGTTTATAGAGGTATAGATATTACATCCCTCGAAGAAGAAAAATTATCATCATTACAAGAAAATCTTCGAATTTTATCTGGATTATATGGTTTACTAAAACCCCTGGATTTAATCCAACCTTATCGATTAGAAATGGGAACAAAATTAAAAGTAGGAAGAAAAGAAAGTCTATATCAGTTTTGGGGAACTACATTGGCTGAATCATTGAATGAAGAATTAAAAAATGGAGAGCTTTTGATAAATTTAGCCAGTGCTGAATATTTTAAAGCACTTTCTAAAAAAACATTAAAAGTACCGATGATAACTCCGGGTTTTAAAGATTTTAAAAATGGACAATACAAAACCATTATGACTTTTGCTAAAAAAGCACGTGGTTTAATGACTCGTTATATTATTGATAATAATGTTGAAACCATTGATGAATTGAAAAATTTTAATACAGGTGGTTATCTATTTTCAGAAGAAATGTCAACTGAAAGTGATTTAGTATTTATACGATAAAAAATTTGGGTTAGTTAATAATTTTAGCAATTTTTATTTTATTTCAAACTCTTTCACCATTGAATTAATTGGAATTGCTTTAACTTTCTCATTCTGCATTAAAAACAATATATCTTTTGTTTTTCCAATTACTTTTCCTTTTACAATTTGATTGTCAGAATATTTTAAACTTATTAATGGGGTTTCTTTAATTTGTTTCATGGTGTATTTTCCATAAATATCAGCAGAACGATATAGATATAAGATAAATAAAAAAGAAAATAAGAAGTATCTATAGATATTAAACCAACTTTTTTTATTCCATCTAAAATATATTTTTGAGTAGATTTTCGGAAATTTACTTTTCCATATAAGATCAAATTTAATAACTATTAAAACTAATACTATAGTAATTATGGAATATAATAATATTTTGAAACCCGAAAAAGGGGCTGTTAGAAAATCAAAGACATCCGTATAATCAAAAATATTAATTCTAAATTCCGAATACTTTTGATAATTGAAAAGCATTCCAATTCCAACAACAATAACATAGGAAATAGTAGTTATCGTTTGTATTTCCTTTAAAATTAATTCGTATGTATTTTTTATTAATCCTTCTTTTATCAGATATCTTTTTGTTGATGTTAACAATCAGCTAAACCAACAGTTATGGCCAACCCTCCTTCAGAGGTCTCCTTATAATTTTTATTCATATCTTTAGCAGTTTCCCACATAGTTTCTATAACTTTATCAAGAGGAACAACAGCTTCTTCAGGATTTGTTTCCAAGGCTAACTCAGCAGCATTTATTGCTTTAACAGCTCCCATAGCATTTCTTTCTATACAAGGAATTTGAACCAATCCGCCAATTGGGTCACAAGTCAATCCTAAATGATGCTCCATGGCAATTTCAGAAGCCTCCAAACATTGCGAAGGTGTACCTCCAAGTAATTCAGTTAAGGCTGCTGCGGCCATAGCAGAAGAAACACCAATCTCAGCTTGACACCCTCCCATGGCTGCTGAAATGGTAGCGTTTTTCTTAAAAATACTGCCAATTTCCCCGGCTACTAATAAAAACCTACGAACGTGTTCCATGGTAGCACTATGGTTTTCAATAACCATATAATACATTAATACAGAAGGGATAACGCCGGCACTTCCATTTGTCGGTGCAGTTACCACTCTCCCCAGAGAAGCATTTACTTCATTTACAGATAACGCCAAACAGCTTACCCATTTTAGTATTTCTCTAAACTTTACTTCAGTTTTTCTGATGACATTAATCCACTCTTCTTTGTTATTATACTGGGCTTTTTTAATTAACTTTTTATGGATCGTATAGGCTCTTCGTTTCACATTTAAGCCTCCGGGCAAAGTCCCTTCTGTATGACAGCCAGTATACATACATTCCAGCATAATATCCCATATAGTGTCCAGTTGATTGTTAATTTTGCTTTCAGTGTTTAAAGCTAATTCATTAGCAAATACAATTTCAGAAATTGTTTTTTGATGTTGTTTACAATAAGTTTCTAAATGGACAGCTTTGTTGATGGGATAAGGAAAATTAGAAATATCTTTTTCTTCAGTAATTTTAGAGATGTTTTCCTCTTGTATTACAAAACCTCCGCCTATAGAATAATAAGTTTCACTGGAAATTTCATTTTTTTGCTTGTCAAAACCTCTAAAAGTAAGTCCGTTCGAATGAAAGGGTAGAAATTCTCTATTCAATATAATATGGGAAGTATGAAAATGAATTTCTCTTTCTGCGTTCAAAAAAAGAGTATTCGTATTTTTAATTTTATGAATGAAAACATCAATTTTTTCAACAGGAATAAATTCCGGATCAGATCCGCTTAAACCTAAGAGAATCGCCAAATCGGTAGCGTGTCCTTTACCTGTTAGGGAGAGGGATCCGTATAAATCAACTTTTATTTGCTGTATATTCTTAAAAAGATTGTTCTCTTTAAGCTCTTTGATCCATTGTTGAGCTGCTCTCCATGGACCAAGAGTATGAGAACTGGAGGGACCAATTCCCACTTTTAGCATATCAAAAACACTGATAAATTGTGACATAAAGCTTAATTGTTTGTTTAAGTAGAAATAAAAAACCTACATTGAAAATATTTCAATGCGGGTTTATACTCTCTTTCTGTTAAAAGAAAAAACTATTTCCTGTAAACAGATTCTTTACCAAACTTTTTAGTTAAAAGATAGTAAACGACTGCACGATATTTATTTCTTTCAGATTTGCCTATCCGCTCCAAAACTTCTGAAATAGCTTTATCTAAATTGGAGCAATCAGTTAGTCTTAATTTTTTGATTAAAAAGTTCTTTTTAACAGTTTCAAGCTCTTTTGCATCAGTTCCTGAAATTGTTTCAGCATCTCTTTTGTAGATACAGGGACCTAGCCCTTTTGTTACTGCAATTAATAAATCTGTATCGAAACTTAACCTCTTATTGTTCATAAAGTTTTTGTACAGTTCAACCTTTTCGTCGAATTTACTCATAATTTTCTAAATATTTTAGTTAATATTTTTTAACATTCCTCCAAATATAGAAAAATAATCAGGGAAATCAAACATAATTTAACAAGATTAGAATTTTTTAGATATAATATTGAATTGCGATAGTAATTTTGTTAATTATTTTGTTGAAAACTAAAATAAGTTTGCGTAGAAAAAAACACTTCATGTAGTAGATTTATATATTAATTCTAATTCTAGCAAATGGCATTATTAAAATTTGAATCCATGCTAAAAACAAATATGGTATATTTTTTCGATACTACAGAGTTCGAGAATATTGTAGAATACTATTTGAATGTAGGGAAGCATACATTAGCTAAGAGGGCACTGCAATTAGGACTAGAGCAACACCCTTACTCAATAGCATTAAAATTACTGAAAGTTGAAACCCTGATTTTTGATAATGATATAGAAAGAGCGATTGAATTACTCAGAGAAATAGAAGCTATAGAACCTAACAATGATGAAGTGTTTATTCAAAAGGCTATTATTTTATCAAAACATAAAAAACACAAAGAAGCTATTGAAATTCTAAAAAAAGCATTAGAATTTGTTGAAGATAATGTAGATGTTTGGGATATGATTGGTATGGAATATCTATATATGGATGACTATAAAAATGCAAGATTTAATTTTGCAAAATGTATTGATGTGGATTTTGAAGATTACTCATCTCTTTACAACATAGTGTATTGTTATGAGATGGAAGAGAACTATAAAGAGGCCATAGATTTTTTGACCACCTATATCAACAGGAATCCTTATAGCGAGGTGGTCTGGCATCAATTAGGAAAGCAATATTATGAATTAAATGACTTTGAGGAAGCTTTAAAGGCTTTCGACTATGCGATTTTAATTGACGAAACCTTTATAGGAGGGTATCTGGAAAAAGCTAAAACGTTAGAAAAACTGGAACGCTATAGCGAAGCAATAAAGAATTATTTAATTACTTTAGAGTTAGATGATCCTACTGCTTATGTTTATATTAGAGTTGGTGAATGTTATGATAAATTAAATTCAAAAGAAACTGCTGTTGAATATTATAAGAAAGCAGTTTATGAAGACCCTCTACTAGATCGAGGGTGGCTGTTGTTGACCGATATTTGTTATGAAGAAGCTAATTACTATAAAGCTATCTATTACATAAATAAGACTCTACAGATAGACGATTCAAACCCAATGTATTGGAGAAAATACGCTGAGATTAATATTAAATTAAATTTTTATGAAGAAGTAGTAAAAGCTTTTCAAAAATGTATTAATCTTGGAGATATTGAAATAGATATTTTTATTGCTTTGACTGATGCATTGTTGTTTTTGGGAGAGTTTAAAGATGCATTAGATACTGTTTTAGAAGCTAAAAAAACATATAACGAGTTTGCAGAAATTGAATATCGTTTGTTTGGTTTATTTATGATAAACGATAAAAAAATGTATGCGTTAACTCATTTAGAAAATGCCTTAAAAATAGACTTTGATTACCATAAAGTGATGAGTGAGTTATTTCCGGTAATTTATAAAACTAAAGAAATTCAGAATATTATTTTAAAACATAAATTAAAACTCAATTGAGAACCTGTTCCTGTTTCCGGGAGTTTTCTTTTTCGAGATATCAATTCCTCTTAAATAAACAAAAAATTATATTTTTGAATACTTTATGTATATTTGTACATTAGAATTTTAGTATTAGCGGGTGTGGTGGAATTGGTAGACACGCTAGACTTAGGATCTAGTGCCATAAGGCGTGGGGGTTCGACTCCCTTCATCCGTACACAACGAACGGGAGGTAGTTGTAAGATTATCTCTCGTTTTTGTACTCTTGTAAAACATTGATATTCTTTGATATAAGCTCAATTCTTTTATTTAAAATAGAGGTTCGATAACTTTGTTATCTTCAAAAACCAATTTCTGCTTAAATATCGAACTCAAGACTTTATAGTTATATTTACTGAATAATTTTGGTTATCAGTAAATTAGTTAATATACATTTATGATAGAAGAATACGGTGATGGGAATCACGAAATATTTAGAGGTGATAGCTTAAAAGTTTTAGGTTCAAAAATTGAGGATAGCTCAATTGATTTGATTTTTGTTGACCCTCCATACAATATTGGAAAAAATTTTAATCAAACAAAAGATAAATGGGAAAAAGAAAAACATTATTTAAAATGGTCTTATAAATGGATTGATTTGTGCATCAAAAAGTTAAAAGAAAATGGTAGTATATATTTGATGACTGCTACTCAGTTTATGCCTTATTTCGATATTTATATTAGAAAGAAGCTAAATATTTTATCAAGAATAGTTTGGTCTTATGATAGTTCAGGAGTTCAAGCAAAGAATTTTTATGGTTCGATGCATGAACCTATTTTATTTTGTGTAAAAAATAAGTCTGATTATACATTTAATTCAAAAGAAATTGAAGTTGAGGCTAGAACTGGCTCACAGCGGAAACTGATAGATTATAGAAAAAACCCACCACAGCCTTTTACAATTCAAAAAAGTTCCTGGAAATGTAACGTGTGAGCAACTAAAATTAGCAAGAAACAAAGACTTGAAAGAGTCTAAATCATTTATTATTTCATTAATAGAGCCAAACGTCGATGCAAGAATTTTTGAAATTGTTAGTTTTTCAATTTTAAAATATTATTACAGTGAACAAACTGTTTTTTTTGGTGAAACATTAGACAAAGTTGAAGAAGAAAATTTAATGTTATATAAGACTGGACGAACGAATGCTAATGATGGAGATATTGATTTTGTAATGAAACCATTGGGCGTTTCTTTCAAGTAACAGAAACTACTGATGTAAAAAAGTATTTTTTAGATATTGACAAGCTCGAAAAATTTCCAATTACATTTGTAATTAAATCATTACTTTCTGTAGATGATTTATTTTCAATGATTAAAAAAGGTGCTAAGGAACAATTTTCTATTACTGCTGTTGTAAGTAAATATGTAAATTGTATTGAAGAAATTATAAATATTGATAAACTATTGGACTTTCTTAACGAAATTCATTTAAATGGAGATATTCACGAAGTAATTAATGAAATAATTATTCAGAGTAAAGTTGAGTTTAATTATCAAGAGGATTAAGAAAAGACCAAAGACTCATTAGCTGAATGAAAAATGCTATCAACCTTTGGTAACAAGACACAAATAAAATACTAACCAAATTTACTTGTTTTAGCAATCGAGTTCAGGATTTATAAACAAATTGTCCTAAAAAAATTAAGGAGCAGGATTTGGTATTAAATTATGTACAGCTTCAATTTCTTTTAAGAGTTCATCAGATAACTTTATATTGATAGAATCTATATTCTCTTTCAATTGTTCCATTTTAGTTGCTCCCATAATATTACTCGTTACAAAAGGTAATTGATTAATGTAAGCTAATGCTAATTTTGGTAAAGTTAATCCGTATTTTTCAGCTATTTTTAAATATTCTGCTACCGCATTTTTCGATCCTTCTGTCATATAGCGAGCAATAAAACGAGGAAATAAAGTTCCTCTCGCTCCTTTGGGTTGATTTCCATTTAAGTATTTCCCCGACAATACTCCTTGTGCTAAAGGTGAGTATGCCAACAAGCCAATATTCTCACGTAATGAAACTTCTGACATTCCATATTCATATGGACGATGAATTAATGAATATGAGTTCTGAATAGTTATCATTTTTGGTAAATTATGTTGTTCTGCGACCTGTAAATACTTCATAGTTCCCCAAGGTGTTTCATTAGATAATCCTATATAATTCAGTTTTCCCTGCTTGATAAAATTATTTAAATGTTCTAAAATTTCCAGATGATTTTCTGCTTCTCTGGTTGACGTTTTATAAGGATAATCTCTTACTCCAAAACAGTTCACTCCTCTATCTGACCAGTGTAATTGATATAAGTCTATGTAATCGGTTTGTAACCGTTTCAGGCTGCCTTCAATTGCTTCCGTAATATTCTTTTTGGTAAATCCTCCCAATCTGATATGGGCTGTATAAGCACCTGCTCCTGCAATTTTAGAGGCTAAAACTATTTTATTTCTATTTCCGGTTTTTTTAAACCAGTTTCCAATAATTTTTTCTGTTGCTCCATACGTCTCCGGAGTCGCAGGAACCGAATACAGCTCAGCAGTATCAAAAAAATTTACTCCTTGTTCTAAGGCATAATCCATTTGCCCGAAACCATCTGCTTCAGTATTTTGATTTCCCCAAGTCATTGTTCCTAAACATATTTTAGAAACTTTTACATTGGTATTGGGTAGTGTTGTATATTTCATTTTGTAATTTGAAAATAATTTTTTACTTGAATTTAAGTCATTCCCTGTGAGTATATATAAATTTTGTAATTGATTACATTAATTTAAAATAGCGTCAATTCCAGGTAATGTTTTTCCTTCTAAACTCTCTAACATGGCTCCGCCCCCAGTTGAAACGTAACTTACTTTATCTGCAAATCCGAGTTGTTTAACCGCAGCAACCGAATCCCCTCCTCCTACTAACGAAAATGCATTATTCTTTGTTGCTTCATCAATTGCATTTCCTAATTCAATAGTTCCTTTCGAGAAATTTTCCATTTCAAAAACTCCTAATGGACCATTCCATAAAATTGTTTTTGAATTAATGATTATCTCAGCGAAATTTTTAGAAGTTTCTGGTCCCACGTCTAATCCTATCCAACCCTTGGGAATTTTATTTGTATTTACGGTTCGTGTATTTGCATCATTTGCGAAAGCATCAGCAATAATGGCATCTACGGGTAAATGAATTTGAGTACTCTTTTGTTTGGCATGATTTAAAATATCTAAGGCTAATTGTAGTTTGTCTTCCTCAACTAAAGAATTTCCAATACTTCCGCCTAATGCTTTTATGAAGGTAAATGTCATTCCTCCACCAATGATGATATGATCTACTTTTTCAATAATGTTTTCAATCACACCAATTTTAGAGGATACTTTTGCCCCTCCTAAGATTGCAGTTACAGGTCTTTCAGAATTGTTTAGTACTCTATCGATATTTTCTATTTCTTTGGCTAATAAATGTCCGAAACACTTATTTTCCGGAAAAAATTGAACTATAATTGTTGTAGAGGCATGTGATCTGTGTGCTGTACCAAAAGCATCGTTTACATACACGTCGCCTAATTTTGACAATTGCTTGGCAAAAACAATGTCTCCTGTTCTTTCTTCATTGTGAAAACGTAAATTTTCTAACAATATAATTTCACCATTTTTTAAATCAGCTACGGCTTCCTCTGCTGATGTTCCGATACAATTTTCAGAAAATTTCACCTGTACTCCTATGGTATCACTAACGGTATCGATAATATGTTTTAATGAAGATTTTTCTTCAACTCCTTTCGGGCGACCTAAATGCGACATTAACACGCAACTTCCTCCGTCTTCTAAAATTTTAATAATCGTAGATTTTGCAGATTGAATTCTCGTATTATCAGTTACCTGAAGTTTATCATTTAATGGCACATTAAAATCTACACGGATTAATGCTTTTTTATTTTCAAAATTAAAATCATTAATTGTCTTCATTTGTAAAGTCTTTAGAAGTCCTTTTTAATTTGGTAACAAAAATAGAGATAATGTTTGATTGTGAAATTAAAAAGATGGAATTATCAGGGAAAAAATACTTACAGATTTTGTTTAATCTGTTTATGATGATTGTTAAGGTTTGCTTCTTTATCGATTTTATGTAGTGTCAAAAATACTGTGATAGATTATATAATATTAACAATCAATTATTTATGATTTTTACTAATAATTATGTCTGTATCTTATCCCTTTCCTCATCAGATAGTAATTGAACATCTTTGTAGTATAGCTGTTTCGTTTAAAACTATCACTTTTAACGTACAGATATATCGAAAGTATTACACTAAAAGCATGTAGTTTTAATTCATAATCGAAATCAGCAATTAACTGTAGTTTTTGTTAAAATTACGTTATATTTAAAAACAAAAAATATTATTTATTCTAAATAAATAACTAAAAATTAATATATAAAACATATATAAGTTAATTTAATTATTTTTTAAGAAAAATAACTGTACATTTGTCGGCTCAATGTATTCTGATGCATTAAAATCAGTACAAATAATATTTGGTATGTATTTAACTAAAGAAGTAAAAGAAAATATTTTTACAAAGTATGGTAAAGATGCAAAAAATACAGGTTCTGTACAAGGGCAAATTGCATTATTTACACACAGAATTAACCATTTAACAGAACACCTGAAAAAAAATCGGAAAGATTTTAATACAGAACGTTCTTTGGTAAGAATGGTAGGTAAGCGTAGAAGTCTGCTTGACTACTCAAAGAAAAAAGATATCAACGGATATCGTGCAATTATTAAAGAATTAGGAATTAGAAAATAATACCTCACTAAAATAGGGGTCAGGGTTTTCGGTTTTTTAATTATAACAATAAAGTTGTTTGTGGCTTCACATAACTTCCATTGAAATAACAACATACAACACAACAATAACTTAAGAACAAAATTTTATTTGAAAAAACACTTTATGATTCCAAAAGTATTGAGCCAGGTTATTGAACTTGGAGACGGAAGAACCATTACATTAGAAACAGGTAAGTTAGCAAAACAAGCTGATGGTTCTGTTGTCGTAAGAATGGGAGACACTATGATATTAGCTACTGTAGTTTCTGCCGGAAAGCCAGTTTCTGGTATAGATTTTTTACCTCTTACTGTAGATTATCGTGAAAAGTTTGCTTCTGCAGGTCGTTATCCCGGTGGATTTATGAAACGTGAAGCAAGACCCAGTAATGAAGAAGTCTTAACAATGCGCTTAGTAGACAGAGTACTACGTCCATTCTTCCCTAAAGATTATCATGCAGAAACTCAGGTAATGATGCAATTAATGTCTCATGACCCTGAAGTAATGCCTGATGCGTTAGCCGGATTAGCCGCTTCTGCTGCTATTCAATTGTCCGACATTCCTTTTGAAGCACCCATTTCAGAAGTAAGAATTGCCAGAATTAATGGAGAATTAATTATAAACCCGAATTCCTCTCAGTTAAAAGAAGCAGATATCGATTTAATTGTTGGTGCTTCTAAAGATTTTGTTGCCATGGTAGAGGGTGAAATGAATGAAGTTTCAGAAGAAGAAATGGCTGAAGCAATTCGTTTTGCACACGATGCCATTAAAGTTCAATGTGAGGCACAAACAAAATTAACTGAGGCTGCAGGTAAAAAAGAAACAAGAGAATATGAAAGCGAAAAGGAGAATGAGGCATTAGTTGCAAAAATTCATGAAGTTGCTTACCAAAAATGCTATGATATAGCTAAACGGGGAACTTCTAAAAAAGAAAGAGGACAGGCCTTCTCTGAAGTAAAAGATGAAGCTTTAGCACTATTTACTGAAGAAGAATTGGAAGAATATGATAATTTAGTAGAGAAATACTTTAATAAAACTCATAAAAAAGCTATTCGTGATTTAACATTAAATGAAGGATTGCGTTTAGATGGACGTACAACAACTGATATTAGACCTATTTGGTGCGAAACAGACTATTTACCAAAAACACATGGGTCGTCAATATTTACAAGAGGAGAAACGCAAGCATTAGCAACCGTAACATTAGGTACATCCAGAGATGCTAATATGATTGATTCTCCTACTGTTCAGGATGAAGAACGTTTTTATTTACATTATAATTTCCCTCCATTTTCTACCGGAGAAACACGACCAATAAGAGGAACATCTCGTCGAGAAATTGGTCATGGGAATTTAGCACAGCGTGCTTTGAAAAGAATGATTCCTAAAAATTGCCCATATACAGTTCGTGTTGTATCTGAAGTATTAGAATCTAACGGATCTTCTTCTATGGCAACCGTTTGTTCCGGGACAATGGCATTGATGGATGCCGGAGTACAAATGAGGAAACCGGTTTCCGGGATTGCTATGGGCTTAATTTCTGACGGTAATCGTTATGCTGTATTATCTGATATTTTAGGAGATGAAGATCACTTAGGTGATATGGATTTTAAAGTAGCAGGTACTGCTGATGGTATTACAGCTTGTCAAATGGATATTAAGATTAAGGGATTATCGTATGAAATTTTAATAAAAGCTTTAAAACAAGCACGTGATGGTCGTCTACACATATTAGAAAAATTAACCGATACCATTGTGCAACCAAATCAAACTGTAAAAACTCATGCACCAAAAATGGTTACTGTGAGAATCGCAGAAGAATACATTGGTGCAGTTATTGGCCCGGGAGGTAAACATATACAGGAATTACAGAAAGAAACAGAAACTACTATTGTAATTAATGAGGATACTGAAGCTGAGGAAGGAATTGTAGAAATTTTAGGAACTAATCAAGTAGGAATTGATAAAGTTTTAGAAAGAATAAAAGCAATTACTTTCAAACCTCAGAGAGGAAGCATTTATAAAACTAAGGTGATAAAAGTACTTGAATTTGGTGCTGTAGTTGAATATACTGAAGCACCGGGAAATGAAGTGTTATTACATATTTCTGAATTAGACTGGGAACGTACCAGAAACGTAACGGATGTTGTGAATATAGGCGATATTGTCGATGTAAAATACTTTGGTACAGACCCTAAAACCCGTAAGGAGAAAGTATCTAGAAAGGCATTATTGCCCAAACCTCCCGTCAGAAAAACCTAAACAGCAAATAAAGGAGATTAATTCTTTAGCTTTAAATAGAAAAATCGTCAATATTATATTGGTTATTTTTTTATCCTTTTTTGTCTCTTTGCAAAACTAAAAGGAATCTTTGAAAATACAACGGATTACATATTTATCTTTAGGGGCAAATCAAGGAAATAAACTAGAAAATATTCAAAATGCTATTAACCTGATAGCAGATAAAATTGGATTGGTTTTAAAAATAGCTTCTGTTTATGAAACAATCTCCTGGGGT
Organism: uncultured Tenacibaculum sp.; assembly: GCA_963666645.2. Taxonomy (GTDB): domain Bacteria; phylum Bacteroidota; class Bacteroidia; order Flavobacteriales; family Flavobacteriaceae; genus Polaribacter. Next base: position 324,085 of record CAXXDB010000003.1, read on the forward strand.
TTTGATAGTGATAACTTTTACAATACTTGTATTAAAGTATCTACTTATTTGCCTCCGGAAAAGTTGATACAAAGGGTATTAAATATTGAAAAAAAATTAGGTAGAATCCGAACACATTCTAAAGAGTATGTTAATCGATTAATCGATATTGACATTTTATTATTTGATAATCAAATTATTTATAGTAAAGATTTAATTGTTCCTCACCCTAAAATGTTAAATCGTAAGTTTACGTTAGTTCCCTTGACTGAAATTGCCGGTTCTTTTATTCATCCTGTAAAAAAAAAACAACTAAGTATTTGTTTAGCAAATTGCACAGATGATTCTGGGGTTTCAAAAGCAGATGTGATATTAAACAGACCTGTTTCTATTTCAGAAAAGCATGATTATATCGCCATTGAAAGAAATATCGGTATCGGAAAACTACAAGCAAAGTAGTACAAATCCAACAAGATTGTGTACTTACATTCAATATAATTTAATTCAGGAATTTTTTAACTGTTTAAAAATCAGTATTTTTAAAAGATTAATAAGAAATAGTAAAACCGTCGTAAGATTGAAAACAGCAGTTTTTCAATGTAAAATGCCTTGAGTAAATCAAACTTGACCCGGTGGAATAAGATTTGAGAAGGAGATGATTCTGCATAGTGAAAACCCTCTTTTCACTTTAATTCTGTTAAATAGATCAAGTAATCTTCATCGTTTGTAAAAAGCTATTGAAATTTGAATAACGACAGGTTTTTAAATCTTTGCTCTATAATATCAATAATTAATGTTCCTAGTTTATTTATTTTAGCTATAGTCACAAAATGCACAGGTCAATATCTTTAAAAACAAAGATTGACACTATTATAATTATTTTTATTCAGGATATTTCTAATCTTTTCCCGTGTAATGAGGTTGTTTTTTAAAGAGGGTTGCGTCTGAAGTTGTATGGTTGAAAATAAAAAATCTAAAATGAAACGAACAACTTTAGTCTTTTAATTTTTTTTCAAACTAAATAATATACTCTTTAGCTTTCTCTAAAACTTTAGGAATACCTCCCGGATTTTTACCCCCGGCAGTGGCAAAGAAAGTTTGTCCGCCACCATCTCCGTGAATATATTTTCCTAACTTTCGTACTATCTTTCCTGCATTATACTCTTTTTCATTTGCCAAATCTTTAGAAATATAGCAAGTTATTAATGCTTTTTCTTTAGCGGGAGTACTAGCAAATAACACAAATAAATTATCGAATTCACGACCTAATTCAAAAAGCAGATTTTTGATTCTTGCAGAGTCCAAATCTACCTTAGCGGCTAAGAAATTTATACCATTCATTTCTGTAATTTGATTTTTTAAATCGCTTTTTATATTCTTAGCCTTTTCTTTTAACAACTGCTCTATTTGCTTCCTTAAATTCGCATTTTCATCTTGTAAAGAGGTAACCGCTTTAATGATATCTTTTGGGTTTTTTAAGGTACTTCTTATCACATTATAATTTCGTTCAATATTTTCAAAATAATCTTCTAAAGCAATATTGGTAATCGCTTCTATACGACGTATTCCGACAACAACTGCAGACTCATATTTAATTTTAAAATACCAAATATCCCTCGTTTGTTGTACATGTGTCCCTCCACACAATTCCATAGACCGTCCAAAACTAATAGTACGAACGGTATCATTGTATTTTTCGCCAAATAAAGCAATAGCTCCATCATTAACAGCTTTCTGCATTGAGATATTGCGTTTTTCTTCTAACGGTAAATTCTCACGAATACGTGCATTTACAAACTCTTCAACTTCTTGTAGCTGATTTTTACTGACCTTGGCAAAATGGGAAAAATCAAAACGCAAATATTTAGGATTTACCAAAGATCCTTTTTGTTCTACATGTGTACCTAAAACAGCTCGTAATGCCTGATGTAATAAATGTGTAGCGGTATGATTGCTCGCTGAAAGTTTTCTAGATTCTTTATTTACCTCAGCTTTAAGTGGTTCTTTTAAATATTTAGGTAAATTATTTGCATAGTGAATAATAACATTATTTTCTTTTTTAGTATCTAAAATATGTACAACATCTCCATGAACATCTTTAAGGAAACCCTTATCACCCACTTGCCCTCCACCTTCAGGATAAAAAGGAGTCCTGTTAAATACCAACTGATATTGATCTCCGTTTTTTTTAGAAATAACCTTTCTATAACGAGTTAATCGCACATTGACACTAAGAACATCATATCCTACAAATTCTTCTGCTGTATTTTCTATAAGCACTATCCAATCTCCGGTTTCATCGGCAGAAGCAGCACGAGAACGATTTCTCTGAACTTTCATTCCTGCATTAAATTCTTTCTCATTAACCTCATATCCTTTTTCACGGGCAATTAATTGAGTTAAATCTAATGGAAATCCGTAGGTGTCATATAATTCGAAAGCTTTTTTACCTGAAACAACATTGCCTTTAGTTGATTCGATTATTTTATCAAGAAGTAATAATCCCTGATTTAATGTACGTAAAAAAGATTGTTCTTCTTCTTTAATTACATTGTGAATTAACGTACCTTGTTTTCTGATTTCAGGAAAAGCATCCTCCATTTGATACGACAGGGTTTCAGCTAATTTGAAAATAAATGGGTTTTTTTGGTTTAAAAACGTAAATCCATAACGTATGGCACGTCTTAAAATTCTACGGATTACATAACCTGCTCCATTGTTATCAGGTAATTGCCCATCAGCAATGGCAAAAGAAACTGCTCTTATATGGTCTGCAATAATACGAATAGCGATATCAACTTTTTTATCGTTACCATAACCAGCTCCGGTAATGATTTCAATTTCTCTGATTAATGGTCTGAAAATATCGGTATCATAATTCGATTGTACGCCCTGTAATATCATACATAAACGCTCGAATCCCATACCTGTATCAATATGTTTTACCGGTAATTCTTCAAGAGATCCATCTGCTTTTCGATTGTATTGCATGAAAACTAAATTCCATATTTCAATTACTTGAGGATGACCTGTATTTATTAAAGATTTTCCATCAATCTTTAATTTTTCTTCTGTAGAACGAATATCAGCATGAATTTCAGAACAAGGTCCACAAGGTCCCTGATCTCCCATTTCCCAGAAATTATCTTTTTTATTTCCTGTTAAGATACGATTTTCAGAAATGTGTTGTTTCCATAAATCGTAAGTTTCCTGATCCATTGCGGTCCCGTCTTCTTTATCTCCTTCAAAAATGGTAACGTACAGAATATCTTTCGGAATATTATACACTTCAGTTAGTAATTCCCAAGCCCAGACAATAGTTTCTTTTTTAAAATAATTGCCAAAACTCCAATTCCCCAGCATTTCAAACATGCTATGGTGGTAAGTGTCATAACCTACTTCCTCTAAGTCGTTATGCTTACCGGAAACACGCAAACATTTTTGAGTATCTGCAATACGATGATTTTCAGGAGTATTATTTCTCAGGAAAAATTCTTTGAAAGCGACCATACCCGAATTGACAAACATAAGGGTCGGATCATTTTCTAATACCATAGGTGCTGAAGGAACAATTTTATGTTGTTTAGAGGCGAAAAAATCTAAAAATTTAGCTCTTATTTCCTGAGATTTCATGAATATATTTAGTTAAAAAAATTAAATAAAAAAGGAAAAAATACTAATTATTGAAACATTTTATAAATTTGTTATATCTAATTAACATAGTAATCCCTTAAAAAATACACAAAAGTACTACATTTGGTCATATGGCAAAAGTAAAATATTATTACGACCCGGAGACATTATCATATCAACAGATAAAATTTAAAAATAAAGATAAATTCAAAACCAGTATCCTTATAGTGCTAGGTATTAGTTTAACGGCATTTTTTGGGTTCATTATTTTAAGTCAGTTTTTGGAAACGTCAACTGAGAAAGCACAGAAAAGGGAGCTGGAAAATTTAAAATTACATTATGAATTATTAAGCAAGAGAATGCAGGAAACTTCGAAGGTATTAACTGATTTACAGGAGCGGGATAACTATATTTACAGAACTTATTTTGAGGCAACCCCAATTCCGGATGAACAACGTAAAGCAGGGTTTGGAGGTGTAAATCGTTATAAGAATCTCGAAGGCTTTGATAACTCTGAAATGATTAAAGATGTGACAAAAAAGTTGGATGTATTGTCTAAACAAATAGTTATACAATCAAAATCATTAGATAAAATTGTTGATTTAGCTAAAGAGAAAGAACAAATGTTAGCATCTCTTCCGGCAATTCAACCTGTTAAAGTTGAGGACTTAACAAGAGTAGCTTCCGGGTACGGTATGAGAATGCATCCGATATTAAAAATCCGAAAAATGCATAATGGAATGGATTTTACAGCACCAATGGGTACGCCCGTTTACGCATCAGGGAATGGAAAAGTTGTGAGAGCAAACAGGAGTGCCACTTTTGGAAAGGTTGTGTATATAGAACATGGATTTGGTTACAAAACTATTTATGCGCATATGAGTAAAATTGCTATTAAAAAAGGACAAAAAGTGAAAAGGGGAGATTTAGTAGGATATGTTGGTAATACAGGACGCTCAGTATCTTCGCATTTACATTATGAGATACACAAAAATAGGAAACCCGTAAATCCGATTTATTATTATTATGGAGATTTAACTCCGGAAGAATTTTTAGCAATGCAAAAAGCTTCTGATCAGGAAGCACAATCATTTGATTAATTCATATATTAAAATTATAATGACAATTTTTAAAAAAGAAATACTTCTTTTAATTCTTACCTCTGTAAGTTTTGTAAAAATAAATACTCAGGAAATTAATGATAAAGCAGAGGATAAGATAATAACATTTATGGCCGTTGGAGACGTTATGATGGGAACTACCTTTCCTAATACCTCCTATTTGCCTCCTGAAAAAACGTATCCTTTTAAAGACGTTCATAGCGTATTAGAAAAAGCAGATGTTTTCTTTGGGAATTTAGAAGGAACATTAACAGATACAGGCAAAAACGCCAAACGATGTAAAGATCCTTCAAAATGCTATTCATTTAAAAGTCCGGAATTTTTTGGAGAGTACTTACAAAAAGCAGGATTCGACGTAATGAGTATTGCTAATAATCATATTGGAGATTTCGGAAGGACAGGGATTATAAACACAATTAAAACATTAGATAAGGCCGGAATTTATAATGCGGGAGTATTATCTAAACCCACTACAACTTTTGAAAAAGACGGAGTCATATATGGATTAATAGCATTTGCACCAAACAAGGATTGCTTAAAATTAAATTATGTGACTAAAGGATCAGAAATGGTAAGGAAACTAGCTGCAAAAGTAGATATGGTTATTATTTCATTTCATGGAGGAGCAGAAGGAATCAAGCATAAAAATGTTCCCAGAAAGACAGAATATTTTTACGGAGAAAATAGAGGAAATGTATATGATTTTGCTCATAAGATGATTGACGCCGGTGCCGGTCTGGTATTAGGTCATGGTCCCCATGTCCCCAGATCTATTGAGGTATATAAAGGAAAGTTTATAGCATATAGTATGGGAAATTTTGCAACGTACAAAAGATTTAGTATGAGTGGTTCTAAAGCATATGCACCTATTTTAGAATTAAAACTAAAAAAGAACGGAGATTTTATTGAAGGAAAAATCCATTCTGCAATTCAAACAAAAACAAGATACCCTTATATAGATACACAGGAAAGAGCTTTTAACGAAATAAAAAAATTAACATTACAGGATTTTCCGGAAAACAAAATTAAGTTCGGAGTTCATGGGAAAATAGAACTAAATTAGTCTATGCATGTTGACTTGCCTCAAAAAAGATATTACAGAATAGGAGAAGTAGCAAAAGCTTTCAATGTAAATAATTCATTAATCAGGTTTTGGGAAAGTGAATTTGATATTATTCACCCTAAAAAAAATGCCAAAGGAAATCGGTTGTTTACACCGGAGGATATCGAAAATTTTAAATTGATATATAATCTGGTAAAAGAAAGAGGTTTTACTTTAGAAGGAGCTAGACAAAAATTAAAGCAGAGTTCGACGAAAATTGTTAGAAATCAGGAAATAATTAGTAAATTAGAAGCTGTTAAAGCAGAATTAATAAAAATTAAAAACAAAATAGAATAGTAAAAAACCGAGTTGGTATAGTGGCAGCTTAAAAACCTATAATTCGTAATTCAAAAAAAATGGCATACCGGGAAACTGTCGATTGGATGTTTAAACAATTACCAATGTATCAAAATGAAGGTAAAAGTGCTTACAAAAAAGATCTATCCAATATTATAAAATTCTCAAACCATCTTAAGAACCCGGAAAATAAATTTAAATCAATTCATGTAGGAGGAACCAACGGGAAAGGATCTACAAGCCATATGATAGCTTCTGTTTTGCAAGAAGCGGGATATAAAACAGGGTTATATACATCACCACATCTAAAGAACTTTACTGAAAGAATTCGAATTAACGGAGAGGAGATAACGAAAGAAAAAGTCGTTAATTTTATAGAGATAAATAAATTTTTTTTAAAAGAAAATCAACTATCATTTTTTGAAATGACAGTAGGAATGGCATTTGATTATTTTGCAGAAGAAAAAGTAGATATAGCTATAATTGAAGTAGGTTTAGGAGGGAGGCTGGATTCAACAAATATTATTACACCTGAAGCTTGTATAATTACGAATATAGGATTAGATCATACTCAGATTTTAGGAGATACATTACAAAAAATAGCTGTTGAAAAAGCAGGAATAATTAAGAAAGGCATTCCGGTTATAATTGGAGAAAGACAAGCACAAACAGAAGAAATTTTTATTAAAAAAGCAAAAGAAGCAGATGCAAAACTCATTTTTGCTTCTGATAAGTCAGTTTTTTTCAAAACGGATCTTTTAGGCTCATATCAGAAAAATAATATAAAAACAGCGGTTACCGCAATAATCACTATTGAAAGGTTATCTGTTTCTGAAAAACATATTAAGAAAGGATTAGAAAAAGTGGTAAGTAATACAAGTTTAAAAGGACGATGGCAGGTACTGAATCGTTCTCCAAGAGTAATTTGCGATACTGCTCATAATAAAGAAGGGTTGGAATATGTGTTAAAACAACTTCAGGAACAGGAATTTAAAAAACTTCATGTGATTTTAGGAGTAGTTTCAGACAAAAAAATAGAAAATATATTGCCGTTATTTCCAAAACAAGCAAGATATTATTTTTGTTGCCCCAATATACTTAAAGGACTATCTGCTGAAAAATTAGAAACCATAGCTAAAAAATATAACTTAAAAGGAAAATATTATGACTCTGTTGATTTAGCCTACAATGAATGTCTCAAAAAAAGTAATATTGATGATTTAATTTTTGTAGGAGGCAGTACTTTTACCGTTGCTGAAGTTCTGTCTTAAATAAAAAAGAGAAAAACTATTGTCAGCATTATAAAACTGTATTATATTTGCACCTGCAATAACTCAGAAGGGTGCGTAGCTCAGTTGGTTCAGAGCACTTGGTTTACACCCAAGGGGTCAGGGGTTCGAATCCCTTCGCACCCACATTAAAAATCTCGATTTAGTATCGAGGTTTTTTTATTTTTTCATGATATTGATATGCATTTCGTAGATTTGTTACTGGCGGAAAAGACTCTTTAGACCTTAATTATGGAAATTAATTTATCCAATAAAAAAATTTTAGTAACCGGCGGATCTGGTTTTATAGGATCTAATTTGTGTGAAGAACTTCTAAAAAGAAAAAATGAAGTTGTTTGCTTAGATAATTTTTCTGCCGGGAAGAAAGAAAATATAAATACGCTTCTCAATGATGAAAAATTTATCTTAATAGAAGGTGACATCAGGAATATTGAAGATTGTAAAAAAGCTGTTAAAGGTTGTGAGTATGTTTTGCATCAGGCCGCATTAGGCTCTGTGTCAAGGTCGATAAAAGACCCTGTAACCTCTAATGAAGTTAATATAAATGGTTTTTTAAATATGTTAGTAGCCTCCAAAGAAGAAAGAGTAAAACGCTTTGTTTATGCTTCCAGCTCTTCGACTTATGGAGATTCAAAATCGTTACCAAAGCGAGAAGACGAAATAGGAAAACCATTGTCTCCCTATGCAATAACTAAATATGTAAATGAATTGTATGCTGATGTATTTTCAAAAATGTATGGGATAGAAACAATAGGGCTACGTTATTTTAATATATTTGGAAGAAAACAAAACCCTGACGGAACTTATGCAGCAGTAATTCCAAAGTTTGTCGCACAATTTATGAAAGGAGAAAGCCCGACAATTAATGGAGATGGAACATATTCAAGAGATTTTACATATATAGATAACGTTATTCAAGCCAATTTATTATCACTAACAACTGACAATCCGGAAGCTGTTAATACAGTATATAATGTTGCCTGTGGAGAAAGAAATACGTTGAATGATTTAGCAGAGTACTTAAAAGGGTATCTTTCAGATTTTGATAAAAAAATAAACGGTATAAATATTACTTATGGTTCAAACAGACAAGGAGATATTCCTCATTCATTAGCAAATATAACTAAAGCAAAAGAACTATTGAATTACAGCCCGGAATTTTCTTTGCAAAAAGGATTGAAAGAAGCGGTAAAATGGTATTGGCATAATTTATAAGGTATGAGCGATATTAAAATAGGAATCCTTGGTTTAGGATATGTAGGTCTTCCTTTGGCAAGATTATTTGCAACTAAGTATCCTGTTGTTGGCTTTGATATAGACCAAAAGAGAGTCAATGAATTAATGACCGGAACGGACACTACTTTAGAAATCGATAATAGTGAATTAACCTCTGTTTTAGTTAGCTCAAAACAAAATTTTAATAAAGGTCTTCTTTTTTCTGAATCTATTGAAGATATTAAAGATTGTAATTATTACATAATAACAGTTCCAACCCCTGTAGATAAAAATAATCGACCTGTCTTACTTCCGTTAATAAAAGCCACTGAAACTGTTGGAAAAGTATTAAAAAAAAAAGATATTGTGATTTATGAATCTACGGTATACCCGGGAGCAACAGAAGAAGATTGTATTCCGGTGCTGGAAAAAAAATCAGGATTAAAATTCAATGAAGATTTTTTTGCAGGGTATTCGCCCGAAAGAATTAATCCGGGAGATAAGGAACATACAGTAGATAAAATCTTAAAAGTAACTTCAGGTTCAACCCCAAAAACAGGAAAAAAGGTTGATGATTTATATAAATCAGTAATAACAGCAGGAACTCATTTAGCACCTACCATAAAAGTAGCTGAAGCAGCTAAAGTTATAGAAAATTCACAAAGAGATATTAATATAGCTTTTGTAAACGAATTAGCGAAAATATTTAACCTGATGGATATTAATACGCATGATGTTTTAGAAGCTGCAGATACCAAATGGAATTTTCTTTCTTTTAAACCAGGTCTGGTCGGAGGGCATTGTATAGGTGTCGATCCTTATTATTTAGCACAGAAAGCTCAGGAATTTGGGTATTATCCGGAGGTCATTTTAGCAGGAAGAAAGTTGAATGATAGTATGGGGGAATATGTAGCCTCACAAGTTATCAAACTAATGATTAAGAAAAATATAAAAATAAAAGATGCTGAAGTGCTAGTTTTAGGAATTACATTTAAAGAAAATTGCCCTGATGTGAGAAATACTAAAGTAGTAAATGTGATTTATGCCTTGAAAGATTATCAGATAAATGTAAAAATATACGACCCCTGGGCAAATGAAGAAGAAGTAAATTCTGAATATAATTTAATATCGACTACAGCTTTACCAAAAGAAAAATTTAATGCAATAATCCTGGCAGTCGCTCATAATAAATTTAAAAAACTAGATATTAGTTCTTTACGAAAAGAAAAATCAATAGTTTATGATGTTAAAAACGTTTTAAATCCAAAAATAAAAGATAAAACTTTGTAAATGAAAAATTTTGCATTATTAGGAGTAGCAGGATATATAGCATCAAGACACTTAAAAGCCATTAAAGAAACATGTAATGATTTAATAGCTTCTCTAGATAAAAATGATACCGTTGGAATTTTAGACAACTACTTTCCGGATTCAGCTTTTTTTGTTGAATATGAGCGTTTTGACAGGTATATTGAGAAATTAAAACAAACTAAAAAACTAACGTTGGATTATGTAAGTATCTGTACGCCGAATTATTTACATGATTCACATATAAGAATGGCACTCCGTTATGGATCAGATGCAATTTGTGAAAAACCTTTAGTATTAAATCCCTGGAATTTAGCTATACTTGAATCTATCGAAAAGGAAAGTGGAAATAAGATAAATACAATACTTCAATTACGTTTACACCCCAGTATAATTAAACTAAAAGAAAAAGTAGATGCTACCAAAAAATTAAAACAAAAATTTGACGTTGACCTCACTTATATTACATCAAGAGGCAACTGGTATCAGATTTCCTGGAAAGGAGATAAGAGCAAATCCGGAGGAATTACCACAAATATCGGAATTCATTTTTTTGATATGTTAGGATGGATTTTTGGAAATTTACAGGAAAGCTACGTCCATTTAAGAAATAAAGAAAAGGCAGCAGGATACTTAGAGTTTGAAAAAGCAAGGGTACGATGGTTTTTATCCATAGATAAAAATGATTTGCCTGAGATAGCAAAGCTAAAAAATACAATGACATATCGCTCTATAAAAATTAATAAAGAAGAGATTGAATTTAGTTCAGGTTTCGAAAACTTACATGTAAAAAGTTATCAGGAAATAATTAAAGGGAATGGTTTCTCTATTGAAGATGTGGCACCTTCAGTTGAGATGAGTTATCGAATTAGAAATCAGGAAGTAGTTGATAAAGCTGAAAAGCACTACCTAATATAAATTGTAATTTAATATATTTACCCCTTCAAAAACAAGAATATGAAAGTTGGAATAACATTTAGTGCATTCGATCTATTACATGCAGGTCATATTAAAATGTTAGAAGAAGCAAAGCGTCAATGCGATTACCTGATTTGTGGATTACAAACAAATCCTACTATAGACAGACCGGAAAAAAACAGACCGGTACAATCTGTCGTAGAAAGATATATTCAGTTGAGAGGATGTAAATACGTTGATGAAATAGTTCCTTATGCTACTGAGCAAGATTTAGAAGATATTTTAAAATCATTCCATATAGATGTCAGAATTATTGGAGACGAATACGCAAATAAGAAATTTACAGGAAGAGATTATTGTGAAAAGAAAGGAATAAAACTATATTTTAACAAGAGAGAGCATCGTTTTTCAAGCAGCAAATTGAGAAAAGAAGTGTGTGAAAAAGAAAGTTTGAAATCTAAAGATAATTAACGTATGAATTTAGCCATAATCGGAACAGGTTATGTTGGTTTAGTATCCGGAACATGTTTTTCTGAAATGGGAAACACAGTTACGTGTGTCGATATTAATCAAGATAAAATAAAAAAAATTAATCAGGGAATTATTCCAATTTATGAACCGGGACTGGAAAAAATGATTACTAGGAATGTAGAAAAGAAGAATCTTTTTTTTACTGCAAATTTGGAAAACGCAATCAAAGAAGCAGAAATAGTTTTTATAGCTGTAGGTACACCAATGGGAGAAAATGGTTCTACAGATTTACAGTATGTGTTGGCTGTTGCTGAGGAAATTGGCAAGAAAATGGATAAACCATTAGTGATAGCAGATAAATCCACTGTCCCGACTGGAACTGCAGACAAAGTAAAGGCAATTATTCAAAAAGAATTAAATACTAGAAATATTGATATTAAATTTGATGTTACTTCTAATCCTGAATTTTTAAAAGAAGGAGATGCTATTAACGATTTTATGAAACCCGATAGAGTAGTAGTAGGAGCAGAATCTGAATTTGCTTTCAAAAAAATGAAGACATTGTATAGTCCTTTCTTTAGAACAAATGACCGGTTTATTACTATGGATATCCGTTCTGCAGAAATGACAAAATATGCAGCCAATGCCATGTTAGCCACTAAAATATCATTCGCAAATGAAATAGCCAATATATGTGAGCGAGTAGGAGCAGATGTGGATGATGTACGTTTAGGAATAGGTTCAGATAGTCGAATAGGGTATGATTTTATTTATCCGGGTTGTGGGTATGGAGGATCTTGTTTTCCTAAAGATATTAGAGCATTAAGGAAAATTGCAGAAGAACACAATTATAAAGCCCGGTTAATAGAATCGGTTGAAGATGTAAATAATCGTCAAAAATTTGTAATTGCTGAAAAAATTATAAAACGTTTTGGTAAGAATTTGACAGGTAAAACTTTTGGAATATGGGGATTGTCTTTTAAACCCGGAACAGATGACATGCGGGAGGCTCCATCTATATATGTGATTAATGAGTTAGTAAAAAGAGGTGCAAAAATAAGAGCTTATGATCCAAAAGCAATGGAGGAAGCTAAGCACTTTTATTTAAAAAATATAAATGGTATAACCTACTTAAAATCAAAATATGAAGTTTTAAAAGATGCAGATGCATTAATTTTATTAACTGAATGGAAAGAATTCAGATCCCCTGACTTTGAAGTGATAAAGCAACAATTGAATCAACCAGTAATTTTTGATGGCAGAAATCAATATGTAGCAGATAATCTGGAAGAAAAAGAAATTGAATATTACAGAATAGGTGTAAGGCTTTACCAAAATGAATATAGTGAAAGAATTAATAATTGATTTAGATAATACAATTGGTTCTTAAAACCCCTGCATCATATAAAAAGGATAGTTAAAATATGATTTTTTTTTTAGCAAAACTCTTTAAAACTATATCCTCATCATTATCATTTTTTCTTCTTTACTTTTTTGCTAGTAAAGAGAGCTTAGGTTATTACTCTTATTGGTATGCTTATATCCTTTTTTTTGGAGTTTTTATAAGATTCAACAGTGGTATTTTTGTTTTAAGATTTAAAGATAAATTCAAAACTTTATACTTCAGTTTTTTTCTAATACAATTATTTATAGTATTAGTAATATCTTTCGGCTCTTTTTCCTTTCTCCCTTTTAAAATCTGGAGTGTTAGCTTATTTTTGTTTATAGTCCTTTTATTTGAGACATGGGAATCTTACTTCTATGTAGTAAAAGATTACAAAATTGCTAATAATTATGGTATGGTAATAAGTTTGATTCTAATATTGCTGAAAATTTATTTTCTCCTTTTTTTTAGAGATCATCTGTTAGATATATTATTGGTAATTTTCCCATTAGATTTTTCCTTGGGGTTATTTTTATATATTTTCAAAGGCCGTAAACAAAAAGTTTATCTCAAAACCAGTTTCTTTTTAGTAAAAAATATTTTTGTTTACATTTTCCCTTTTTTTATAAACACAGCACTTATGTATCTTACCGGAAAAATCGATTATTATCTCATTACCCGTTACTTAAATCTTGAAGAACTTGGAAATTACAGTTTAGCATATAAACTATACGAAGGAGCATTTATTCTGCAAGCAGTCTTTGGAACTATTGTTATATCTAAATATAATAGTACTATTTCTTCACTTAATTTTGAAAGTGAAAACTTTGTTTTTTTTTTAAAACGATGGATTTATCCCTGTTTACTAATTCCATTTTTTTTATTAGCTCTGTTTTTTTTAGATTTTGATAAAATTGTAGCTGGTATTTTAGATTTTGAAGATATAGATAAAATTATTCTTATTTTTTACATATTACTATCTGGTATAGTATTTAATTTTTTCGGAGTTTTGATGAATAAAATTGCTTTTATTCATGGTTTTTATAAAGAAATTTTAATCATTAACTTCATAGCCTTAATTTTGAATATCATTTTAAATATTATTTTTCTCCCGGTTTATGGAATTTTAAGTGCTGCTTTTATAACTGTTTTATCTCAATTTTTCAGCTATTTTCTATTGTTTTTTCTTTTTAGTAGAACCAGAGAAATAATTAAATTTTTTTTAAGAGCTTTGTTTAATTATTAGTTTATATGTTGAGTAAATTTAAAACAGATTTTTTATTTATAGGTATTTTTCTTGTTGCCTACTCTCAATTAGCCTATATAATATTTGGTTCAAAAGGAAAGGTGTTTTCTTTAGTTACAGGATTTCTGCTCATAACCTACGTAACGTTTAGTTTAAGAAAGTTTCATAATAATAGAATTTCTTTATTTTTAACAGCTTTATATATAGGGCTATTATACTTAATAGGGGCTCATAATAATCATAAGAATCTTCATTTAGATACTACTCTTGTTTTTGGTGCTGTCTCAGTTTTGTTATTCATTTATGGAAGAATCATAGCCTCCAATGCTAATAAAATTACTATCCCTAAGAATGTAACATTGATTTTAATCCCTTCTTTAACAATTATTGGATGTACTTTTTTTTTATACAATCAATCTGACCTATATTTATACAAAGATGTAGGCAGGGAATTTCTTGAGAATGACGATTTGAATGCTATAGGAATTTCCTATGTTGTGAGTATACTGTTTTTATTGAATTTAACCTTGCTGACATTAAACATAAATTTTATATTAAAAATTTTAATGCTTTTATCTTTAGTGTTAACAGCGAATGTAATACTTTCAACACTATCCAGAGGACCTTTACTTTTCTTAACCGCCACCATTCTCTTTTTTTTTATAAAACAATATAAATTTAAAATAAATATTTTCGCAATAATAAAAGGAGTTATCGGAATTACGTTATTATATTTTTTTTTAATTAAAACAATATCTTTTTTTCCATTTATTGAAAGTAAATTAGAACTGATTATAGAGCGCTATACCTCTCTTTCTAATTCTTTTGAGGGAAGTGAAATAGATCGTTCTTCTTTAGAAAGAGTTCGTCATTATACGTTCTTTACAGAAAATATAAATGATTTTATTCTTTTTGGAATGGAAGACTATGAATTTTATCCCCATAATTCTTTTTTAGAAGTTATAATGAGATGGGGGCTTTTGGGTTTGCCAATAATCTTTACTATGCTCATAGGAATAAAAAAAACATTCTTTAAATATAAACCATTAAATAATGATAGTCTTATCAGAAAAATCTTTATTCTGTTTTTTGTCTATTCCTTTCTGCAATCTATGACAAGCATGTCACTGGAAATGAATAGAATGTTATGGTTAAGTTTAGGGTTTATATCGAGTAAAAAATTTAACTGAAACAAGATGCAGTCATTTCAGTTAATTAGCAGTATAGAATATAGCCAATTTCCGGCTGATAAAATTACTTTATTTACAGAGAATCAATATTGTCAGCTTCTTCCAATAATATTAATTATATAACATTAGAAAAAAGTGATAAAATCAGAACCATTTTGTTCAGTTTTTTAAACAGATTCATATACTTTCTCATTCTTTTATCCAACTCTGGAAGATAATAATATAAGCGAAACGGAAACTAAGTAATTACTCTTTTTCAGCGAATAAACAAATTATTTACAAGTAAAGAAAATTTAACTATTGTGATACAGACAATTGTTCGTTGTTTTTAGATAAAAAATAACACAAGTGAAATTAAAAAAATTATTACTTTAGCCAAAACAAAATATCAGCCTTAAAACGAACTTAGGATTGGATAAGACACATAAAATTTTTATCTCAGGGCATAAAGGAATGGTTGGCTCAGCAATATTGAGATGTCTGTTAAAAAAAGGCTATAAGAATTTAATAGGTAAAGTCAGTACTGATTTAGACTTAAGAAATCAAAAAGAAGTCTATAATTTTTTTCAGTCAGAAAAACCCGATGTGGTGATTAATGCCGCGGCAAGAGTGGGAGGGATTTTAGCAAATAATAATTATCCATATCAATTTCTGATGGATAACCTTAAAATTCAAAATAATTTGATAAACAGTGCTTTAAAAAATGATGTAGAAAAATTTATTTTTTTAGGGAGTTCCTGTATTTATCCAAAATTAGCACCACAGCCTTTGAAAGAAGAATATTTACTAACTGACTCATTAGAACCTACAAACCAATGGTATGCTATTGCCAAAATAACAGGAGTTAAAGCATGCCATGCAATTAGAAAACAATATGGAAAAGATTATGTTAGTTTAATGCCAACCAACTTATACGGTACTCACGACAACTTTAATCTAAAAACTTCTCATGTGATACCCGCCATGATAAGGAAATTTCATCAGGCAAAATTAAATAACCATGCCAGTGTCGATTTGTGGGGAACAGGAAACCCGATGCGTGAATTTTTATTTGTTGATGATTTAGCAGAGGCGGTAGTTTTTGCTTTAGAAAATAAATTATCGGATTATCTGTACAATGTAGGTACCGGAACAGATTTAAAAATAAAAGATTTGGCAAAAATAATTCAGGATATCGTTGGTCATAAAGGTAAAATTTTTTGGGATTCCTCAAAGCCGGACGGAACCCCCAGAAAACTAATGGATATATCAAAAATGCATCAATTAGGATGGAAGCATCAGGTAGAACTTAAAGAAGGAATCGAAAAAATTTACATTTGGTTTTTAGAAAACATAGAGAAAATTAAAGAAGTTAAGATATAATTTTAGATGAAAACAGCGTTTATTACCGGAGTAACGGGGCAAGACGGAGCTTATTTGAGCGAATTCTTGTTAAAGAAAGGATATCAGGTACATGGTTTAAAAAGAAGAACATCACTGTTTAATACAAATCGAATCAATCATCTGTACCAAGATCCTCATGTAGAGGATAGAAATTTCTTTTTACATTACGGAGATATGACTGATAGTACAAATCTAATACGATTAATTCAGGAAATACAACCTGATGAAATATACAATTTAGCAGCTATGAGTCATGTA
Source organism: uncultured Tenacibaculum sp. (assembly GCA_963666645.2). Taxonomy (GTDB): domain Bacteria; phylum Bacteroidota; class Bacteroidia; order Flavobacteriales; family Flavobacteriaceae; genus Polaribacter. The sequence goes on from CAXXDB010000003.1 coordinate 340,879, forward strand.
CATGTCTCGTTTCAAACTCCTGAATATACGGGGAATTCAGATGGATTAGGAGCCTTACGTATATTAGATGCAATTCGTTTATTAGGTTTAGAAAAAAAAACAAGAATATATCAAGCTTCGACATCCGAACTCTATGGCAAAGTTCAGGAAGTACCTCAATCGGAAACAACACCGTTTTATCCGCGATCTCCATACGCTGTAGCTAAAATGTATGCCTATTGGATTACAGTAAATTATAGAGAAGCATATAATATATTTGCCTGTAATGGAATTTTATTTAACCATGAATCACCATTACGGGGCGAAACATTTGTAACCAGAAAAATTACAAGAGCTGCATCAAGAATAGCTTTAGGTCTTCAGGATAAATTTTATCTTGGCAATTTAGACGCTAAGAGAGATTGGGGGCATGCTAAAGACTATGTAAGAATGATGTGGATGATATTGCAGGCAGAAAAACCGGAGGATTGGGTAATTGCAACAGGAAAGGCCACTACAGTCAGAGATTTTGTTAGAATGGCTTTTAAGGAGGTGGGGATACAATTAGAATTTAAAGGAAAAGGAACAGATGAAAAAGCTTTTGTGAAATCATGTTCAAATTCAGATTATAAACTGGCAACAGGGAAAGAGATATTATCTGTAAATCCTAAGTATTTCAGACTAACCGAAGTGGAATTGTTAATTGGAGATTCTACAAAAGCAAAAACAAAATTAGGATGGATTCCTGAACATAATTTAGAGACACTGGTGGAGGATATGATGAAATCAGATTTAAAATTAATGAAAAAAAATCAGTTTTTAAAAAAATCAGGCTATACTACATTAAACTATTTTGAATAATAACTTTATCCAAAAATAAAATAAAAATATTTACATGTCACCTTCCATTCCGTCATTTATAATCATTGGAGCCCAAAAATCAGCATCTACATTTTTGCAAAAATGTTTGTCTGATCATCCTGATATTTATATGCCAAAAGAAGAAACACCTTATTTTGAGTCTCCTGATTACGAGAATGCACCTCTCGATTATTTTGAAAAATTATTTAATAATAAAACTGAAAAATGCTTAGGTATAAAAAGACCAAATTATATAGGTAAAAAAGAAGTTTCGGACAGGATTAAAAATAAATTCCCTGAATCTAAGCTAATAGCAATCCTAAGAAATCCGGTTGACAGGTCTTTTTCTTCATATTTTCATGATATAAATTATGGTTTTATTCCTGTACTGGATTATGAATCAGGGATTAGAAAAATTATCTCTGATAAAAAATACCAGAATAGATATAAAAGATCTGGGGAAATACTTGAAAATGGTTATTACTATAAATACTTGAGTATGTATGATGGTTTTTTTCAAAAAAATAAAATCTTGATTTTTTTATACGAAGATATTGTAGATAAACCCCTTGAGAGTATACAAAAAGCGTATGCTTTTTTAGATGTAGATAGTAATTATATTCCAAAAGTATTGAATTCTCGTCCTCAAAAGGTTATTTATAATTTGAAAAGGATATCATTTATTAGGCTTAGAAATAAATTTTTATACAATTATAAGGATGCTGAAACCAGAGTATATATAAACAATAGTATATCAGGTAAGTTATTGTCAAAATTAATAACATTATTTGATAGGGGAATATTATCTTACATTTACTCAAATGATAAGCCAAAATTAAATAACCTTTTAAGAAAAGAAATATATAACATTTACAAAGAAGATATTGATTTATTAGAAAAACTAATAGGTAGAGATTTATCGAATTGGAAATATGAATGAATAAAATATTTATGAAGAACTCCGAATTGCTATTTTTGTCAATTAAAACTGTTATAGAAGCAGGTGATGCAGTTTTGGAAACTTATAACAGAGATTTTAAGGTTGACTTTAAAGATGATAAATCACCTCTAACTGAAGCAGATTTAGTTTCGAATAAAATTATTAATGACATGTTAGCTCAAACAGAAATCCCTGTTTTAAGTGAAGAGAATAAAGAGATTGACTATTCTGAAAGGAAAAATTGGTCTTTTTGCTGGATAGTTGATCCTGTTGACGGTACCAAAGAGTTTATCAAAAGAAATGGTGAGTTCACAATAAATATAGCACTTGTTAAAGATGGAGTGACGCAATTAGGTATAATATATGCTCCGGTTACAAGAGAATTATATTATACCAATGACACAAAAACAAAATCCTATAAAACTGTTATTCCCAAAGAAAATGCTAATCCGGATAATGGATTGTTTAAAGAAGCTGACAAAAATACACCAAGTATAGATGTTAAGTCAAATTTAAAAGTTGTAGGTAGCCGTTCCCATATGAATGATGACACATTAGCTTTTGTTGAAGATTTAAAACCTAAATATGATAATGTCGAAGTAATATCAAAGGGGAGTTCTCTAAAATTTTGTTTAGTAGCTGAAGGAAAAGCTGATGTTTATCCCAGATTTGCCCCAACTATGGAGTGGGATACTGCGGCAGGTCAAGCAATATGTGAAGCAGCAGGGTTAAAAGTTATAGATCAAAACACTAAAAAAACAATGGTTTACAATAGAGAGAATTTATTAAATAATTATTTTTTAGTAACTAAATAAGCCTGGATGACTAAGATTTATAGACGACATATTGCTAAAACCATAACTTGGCGAATTACAGGGACATTAGATACAATCCTGCTGTCGTGGTTAATATCCGGTAGCCCTTTGATAGGTTTAAAAATTGGAGTAGCTGAAGTAATTACAAAAATGATTTTGTATTATTTCCACGAAAACGTATGGTTTAATGTAGATATTAAAGAAAGTCAAAAAAGACACCTGTTAAAAACCATAACTTGGAGAGTTGTTGGTACTATTGAGACTATTGCTCTGAGCTGGGTTATTTCAGGAGATATTCCCACAGGTTTAAAAATTGGAGCAGCTGAAGTAATTACAAAAATGATTTTATATTATTTTCACGAAAGAATTTGGTATAAAACAGATTATGGTATTGAAAAAAGAAGACATTTAAAAAAAAATATAGTAGAACACAAATACAGAATAGGTGTTAATCAACGTCGAAAATTGAATAGTCATAATTCTTTTTTGGTTTTTTTTACAGGGTTATCCGGCTCAGGAAAATCAACTGTAGCTGATGCTTTAGAGGAAAAACTCTTTAAAAAAAATATAAGAACCTACCTTTTGGATGGAGATAATGTGAGGAGAGGGGTTAATAGAAATTTAGGATTTTCGCCAGAAGACAGATCTGAAAATAATAGAAGGATTGGTGAAATTTCCAAGCTTTTTATAGATGCAGGGCTTGTTGTTTTAGCAGCTTTTGTAGCCCCCTATAAAAAAGATAGAGTATTTATTAAAGAAACCGTTCGCAAAGAAAATTTTGTAGAAGTTTTTGTAAATACCAGCTTAGCTGAATGCGAAAAAAGAGACATTAAAGGACTTTACAGAAAAGCAAGGAAAGGAGAAATTACTGATATGACCGGTATTTCTGCACCATATGAAAAACCAGAAAATCCTGATGTAGAAATTACAGAATGGAATTCAATAGAAGAATCAGTTGAAGAAATTTACAGGGTTATAAAAAATAAATTAGAACTTTAAAAAAATGGATAAATACTATTTAAATTATCTAGATGAGTTAGAAAGCGAAGCTATCTTTGTTTTAAGAGAAGTTTGGGCTCAATTTCAAAACCCTGTAATTTTATTTTCAGGAGGTAAAGATTCCATTTTAGTAACACATTTAACTAAAAAAGCTTTTTATCCGTCAAAAATACCATTTCCTTTAATGCATGTTGATACCGGACACAACTTCCCTGAAGCAATCCTATTCAGAGATAATATTATAAAAGAATTAGAGGTAAAACTAATCATCGGATCGGTACAAGAATCAATAGATAAAGGAAGAGTAGCAGAGGAAAAAGGAAAAAATGCAACTCGTAATGCACTTCAGGTAACAACTCTGCTGGATACAATAGAGGATAATAAAATTGATTGTGCAATTGGTGGAGGAAGAAGAGATGAAGAAAAAGCAAGAGCTAAAGAACGTTTTTTCTCTCACAGAGATGATTTCGGACAATGGAATCCAAAAAATCAACGCCCCGAATTATGGAACATTTTTAACGGGAAACACTTTCAGGGAGAACATTTCAGAGTGTTTCCAATCAGTAACTGGACTGAAATGGATGTCTGGAACTATATAAAAAGAGAAAATATAGCAATTCCTTCACTTTATTTTGCACATGAAAGAGAAGTAGTATGGAGGCAGGATGCATGGATTCCAAACTCTGAATTTTTAATCCTGAAAGATTATGAAGAGGTGGTAACTAAAAAAATACGATTTAGAACTTTAGGAGACATAACGATTACCGGAGGAATTGAATCAGATGCAGATACACTCGAAAAAATAACACGAGAGGTCTCTGATATGCGTCAAACCGAAAGGGGTAATCGATCTGATGATAAAAGATCAGAATCTGCAATGGAAGACAGAAAACGACAAGGATATTTTTAAAGTAATTTGTAAAAAAGAAAATAATGTTAGATAATAATCAATTATTACGTTTTACAACCGCAGGAAGTGTAGATGATGGAAAAAGCACCTTGATAGGACGTTTACTGTATGATTCAAAATCTATTTTTGAAGATCAGTTACAAACCATTGAAGCAACAAGTAGAAAAAAGGGACATGAAGGTATAGATTTGGCTTTGCTTACAGATGGTTTGAAAGATGAAAGAGATCAAGGAATAACAATAGATGTAGCCTACAGATATTTTACGACGCCAAAAAGAAAATTTATTATAGCCGATACTCCGGGGCATATTCAATATACCCGTAATATGGTTACCGGAGCGTCAACAGCAAATGTTGCCATAATATTAATAGATGCTCGTCATGGTGTTATCGAACAAACAAAAAGACATACTTTTATAGCATCGTTATTGCAAATACCACATGTTATTGTGTGTATAAACAAGATGGATTTAGTTGATTTTTCTGAAGATGTTTACAATGAAATTGTATCAGAATTTGAAAAAATATCTTCAAAAATGCTAATTAAAGACATCCGGTTTATTCCAATGAGTGCCTTATTAGGTGATAATGTAGTTTATAAATCTGAAAATATGCTATGGTATCAGGAAGCCCCAATGTTGCATACCTTGGAAACAATGCATATAAGTAGTGATATAAATAAGGTAGATGCACGCTTTCCTGTACAAACCGTATTAAGACCACAAAGAGATGAGTTTATTGATTACAGAGGATATGCAGGAAGAGTTGCCGGCGGAATTTTTAGAAAAGGAGATGAAGTTACTATTATGCCTTCTGGGTTTACCTCAAAAATAAAAACGATTGATACGGCGGATGGAGAATTACAGGAAGTCTTTGCACCAATGTCTGTATCAATTACCTTAGAAGATGAGATTGATGTAAGCAGAGGAGACATAATAGTAAAATCAAATAATAAGCCACAAGGAGTACAAGATATCGGGGTGATGTTATGCTGGTTAAATGATAGTGTCGCTAAACCCGGGGCGAAATATACGATAAGGCATACTTCAAATGAGCAAAAGGCTATTATTAAGGAAGTTATCTATAAAATAGATATAAATACCCTGAACAGAATTACTAATAACAAAGAGTTAAATATGAATGATATTTCTAAAGTAAAAATTAGAACAAATAAACCACTAATGGTTGATTATTACAGGGAGAACAGAACAACAGGAAGTATAGTTTTAATAGATGATGCAACAAATGAAACCGTTGCAGCGGGTATGATTATATAGCCTTTTAACAATAAAAATAAAGTTTAACCGTTTTTCTTTTTCTCACAGAGAAATGAAATACATGAAGATAACGGTTAGAATGGAATTAGTTACTTGTAGTTTATGAGCAATAAAGATAATTAAAACAAAAACAAGATATGGACAAAACAAGAGAGAACTTTTATTTAAAAAATGTTGACGATTTAATTAAGGATAAGAATTCTTCTGTTCTTGTTTGTGGAGGCGGGCAACTTGATAAGCAGGTATTTGAAAGGCTTGGTTTTTCTAATGTTACAATTTCAAACTTAGATGAAAGAATGGAAAAAGATTCATATCATCCTTTTAAATGGAGTTTTCAGAATGCTGAACAACTATCTTTTAATGATAAGAGTTTTGATTTTGTTGTTATTCATGCTGCGATACACCATGCCTCGTCGCCTCACAGAGTTTTAACTGAAATGTATCGTGTTGCATCAAAAGGTGTTTTAGCATTTGAGAGTAGAGATTCTTTTATTATGAGAATCCTTGTAAAATTAAATCTGACACAAAAATACGAATACCTTGCCGTTTTTTATAATGATTGCAAGTATGGAGGAATGAACAATACTGAAATTCCAAATTTTGTTTACAGATGGACAGAGAGAGAAATTGAAAAAACAATAAAAGCATTCTCACCATACTTTAAACATAGTTTTACATATAAGTATGGTTATGATTTTCCATACTCTCCCGAATTGGAAAAGAAAGGAAAAATGAAAATCGTTTTATTAAAGTTATGTAAGCCTTTTTACTCTCTTTTCGTAAGAATTTTTCCTAAGCAACAAAACCTTTTTGCATTTTATATAAAGAAACCGAGTATAAATAAAAATTTATTTCCTTGGTTGGAATACGTTGATAAAAATATAAAATTCAATAAGAAATGGGATGGGATATATGAAAAATATAAAGCAAAAGATGAAACAATGGGGGAAGGGGAATCATAGACAGATTGAGAGCAGTAGAGTATATGTAGGATGATTACTACAAATCAGTTAATGGAGTTAAGAGAAAGACTAGCATCCGAGTATGAATTGATGGAAAAAAATTATAATAATGAGTAAAATAATTTATCATTTTACAAATATCGCACCCCATTATCGTAAAAATTTATGGGAAAAACTAATTAATTCAAATGATTTTGATTTCCATTTTTTTTATGGAAAAAATCACTTTTCTAAAATAAAAGAGATCGATTTTTCTCTTGATGTATTTGAAAGAAATAAAGTAAAACTTCATTCCTTAAAAAACTTTTGGTTTAAAAAGAAAATTATATTTTGGCAATCCGGAGTTCTTATCGCTTGTTTAACAAAGAAAATTGATGTCGCCATTTTTTTAGGTCATTTTCAAATATTATCTACATGGTTTGCAATGATTATTTGTAAACTAAGAGGGATAAAAGTTGTATATTGGACTCACGGTATATATGGCAATGAGTCATTTGCAAAAAAGAAACTAAGAGTATTCTTTTATAAAACAGCTGATTATTTATTATTATATGAAAACAGAGCTAAAAAGCTATTAATAAATGAAAGAATAAATGAAGAAAAGATATATGTAATTTACAATTCCTTAGATTATGACACTCATCTAAAACTAAGAACAGAGATGAATCACTCTAATATTTATAAAGAAAATTTTCAAAATAATGACCCGGTCATATTATTTGTAGGAAGACTAACTAAACAAAAAAAAATAGATTTAATTTTTAAGGCTCAGAAAGAATTAAAAAACAAAGACATTAATATTAATGTAACTATTATAGGAGAAGGAGAAGTTAAAGAAAAGTTACAGGAATATATAAATATTCATAACCTTCAGGATCGATGTTGGTTTTACGGTGCATGTTATGATGAGAAGGAATTATCAGAATTAATCTTTAATGCCGACTTATGTGTTTCTCCGGGAAATGTAGGTTTAACGGCGATGCATAGCTTTAGTTTTGGAACTCCGGTGTGTACACATAATAATTTCTCTAATCAAATGCCTGAAGCAGAAGCAATAAAAGAAGGGAGAACAGGTTGTTTTTTTAATGAAAATGATTTTGAATCACTGGCAGTAACCATATCAAACTGGATAAAAAAGAATGAAATCAGAGAAAAAATCAGAGAAAATTGTTATCAGGTTATAGGTAAATTTTACAATCCTTATAACCAGGTATCTATAATTAAAAACATAATTAACAAAGTAAATTAATAGCATTATGAGAACATTATTTATCGGACAGATTACTCCACCAATAGACGGTCAGGCAGTAGCTTTTACATATAGTTATAATTCGTTTGATAAAGCGAAATTATTAGTAGATATGGCAAAAGTTGAAAACAGAATATTAAATACAATACTTGCTTTTTTTCACCTGTCATTTGTGTTACTATTTAAAAGGTATAATACAATATATTTTATGTATTCCAGAACTTTAAAGGGAGTTATAAAAGAAATACCTATTTTCTTTCTAAAAAGAAGAGGTGTAAAAATTATTGGTCACTTACAGGGGGTAGGTTTTAACAAGTTTTATGAAACGTCAGGAATAATGAAACCATTACTTAAACGGTGCTATAATAAAGTTGCCGAATCGATAGTTCCCATGACTGAAATGACTGACGAATTCAAGGATTTTAAAAATATGAAAGTTAATGTAGTTCCTAATTTTTATTCATCAGATTTTGATATCTCCGAAAACTATAAAAAAAATGAAAATCAAATCACATTTCTGTCAAACTGTATTTATAGCAAGGGGATTACTTTCCTGTTAGACGCAGCAAAGGAAATACTAACTACCCATCCCAAGGTAAAAATAAAAATAGCCGGAAGATTTGAAAGAGATTCTTTGAAAACAAAAAATCAGATAAAGAGAATATTTTACCGGAAATATAATAGCTTAAAAGAAGATTTTGGAGATAGTATTGAATACCTGGGAGTTGTAAAGGGTAACGAAAAAGTTAAACTGTCATATGAATCGTCAATTTTTATTTTGCCATCTTTTTACTCTATGGAAGTATTTCCTATCGCAATAATGGAAGCTATGAGGTCAGGTAATGTTATAATTACAACAAACCATAACCACATCCCTTGTTTAATGAGAGAAAATAATGGAGTTCTCATCGAGCCCAGGAGTTCAAAAGAAATAGAGAAAGCAGTTAATGAAATTTTATCAGATAAGAAGAAGATGAAAACAATTCAGGCTAATAATATGGATGAAGCTTTAAAGAAGTATTCACAAGAACAGTATAGAAAGCGAATCAGAGACATCTTATTAAAATAAAGAGTTCCATTCTGGACATTTAAAACCATCTGAATGGTTAATTTTTTCCGGTTTTGGCAAGTATTCTCATTTGATAATTCTTCTGTAAAGCCTGTTTTAAAGACTTTGATAGGCAGAAATTAAATAAGGAATCAATATATTTGACATTTTCCGGGATGAGTGAATTAATGTAACCAATGTTCACTAATCTAAAGAGGTAAATAAAAAAGTTAATAATTAGAAAATAATAGGTTAATGAAAATAACCATTATAACAGTTTGCCGCAATAGTTATAAAACTTTAGAGAAAACAATTTTATCAGTTGCAAATCAAACCTATAAAAACATTGAATATATCATTATTGATGGAAAGTCAAATGATAATACTTTAAGTATAATAATAAAGAACGATGATAAAATTACCTCATGGATATCAGAGTCGGACAAGGGCTTATATGACGCAATGAATAAGGGAATTAAAAGAGCTACCGGAGATATTATCGGAATTTTAAATTCAGATGACACCTTTTTAGATGAAAGAGTTTTAGAAAATGTAGCCAATTTCCATAAAAAAAATAAAATAGATGCTTCAATAGGTAATATTGTGCAAATAAATAATAAAAATAAAATTATCAGAAAATACTCCTCTAAGTTATGGAAGCCAGAGAAACTTAAAATAGGGTTTATGCCACCGCATCCTTCCATTTTTTTCAAAAGAGAACTGTTTGAAAAACTAGGCTATTATAAATTAAATTTTATAAGTGCTGCTGATTACGAACTCATTATCAGATATTTTTTAAAGAATAAAATAAATTACAAATATTCAGATATCACAACCACATCAATGGCAATTGGAGGGATAAGCAGCTCAGGACTTTCCAGCTATTATATGATTACTAAAGAAATTTGTAAAGCCTTAGAAATGAATAATATTCCTTTTTCATCGCTTAAAATCAAATATCGTATGGTTTGGAAAATTTGGTCTTTCTTAAAGAAAATAATATGAGAGGGTTAATTACAAAAATCAGGATTTACGGCGTAAACTTGTTAAAATATTTAAATAAAAACTTTAAATCGCAAGGAATTTCAAGAAAAAATCGTCAGGTTTATTTCTTACAAATATTCAAATAATGAAGGAAATTTAAACATATTATGCAGGGTTGTTCAAAAAAAAATCTTTACTCTTTCGGAAGACATAAAGATTAATGTTCTTTTTTATCAATTGAAAGTTAGGCTTTAATTAGTAAAGAATTGTGAGAGAGAAGAAAATTATTAATGGAATTTACAATGTACCCGATAGTTATTCGTTCCTGATAAAGTAGCAGATAAAACAGGAGAGAGATTTTTACCTTTGTTCATGAATTTCAAAAGAATATAGGGGCTAACAGAAAACTATACAACTATTTAATTAAGAAGATTAAAAAAACTATCTTTGATTAACAAAATAAGGAATTTATGGAACTACAAAAAAATTTGGAGAAATAATTATGATTCGCTTTTTCGATATTATATTTTCATTTTTTGGAATTTTATTCTTACTACCAATAGGGTTGGTAATATGTATGTTGAGTTCATTTGATACAGGAGCTCCTGTCTTTAAACAAAAAAGGGTTGGAAAAAATAAAAAGCCCTTTACAATACTCAAATTCAGAACGATGAATGTAAATGCTGAACCGATAGCTACACATCTGATAAATAGGAGTTCAGTTACCAAAATAGGCTCATCTTTAAGAAAATTAAAGCTAGACGAATTACCACAATTAATAAATGTATTGAAAGGAGATATGAGTTTAGTAGGCCCCAGACCTACTTTATTCAGTCAGGAAAAATTGATTGAAGAAAGAAATAAGAGAGGGGTATATAATTTTTTGCCCGGAATTACAGGTTTAGCTCAAATTAATGCGATTGACACATCTACTCCAGAAAAATTAGCTGAAGTAGATAAAGAAATGTTACAAGGACTAACGCTTAAAAGATATTTTTACTATATTTTTGCTACAGTATGCGGAAAAGGTTTTGGAGATAGAATTAAATAATAAAATATAAATATTAAGCTAATTAATATTCTAAAATAAAAGGTGAAAGGCATTGTACTGGCAGGCGGATCAGGAACAAGATTATACCCAATAACTAAAGGAGTATCTAAACAATTATTACCTGTTTATGATAAACCTATGATATACTATCCTTTATCAATTTTAATGCTTGCTAAAATAAGAAAGATACTCATTATTTCAACCCCCGATGATTTGCCTAATTTTAAAAAATTATTAGGAAGTGGAGAAGAATTAGGAATTCAATTGAATTATGCTGAACAACTTTCACCCGATGGATTAGCACAGGCATTTACTATAGGAAAAGAGTTTATAGGAAATGATAGTGTGTGTTTAATCTTAGGCGATAATATATTTTACGGACATGGATTTCCGGAAATATTATTAAAAGCTAAAAATAATATTTATGAGAATAATGAAGCAACAATTTTTGGCTACTATGTAAAAAATCCTGGACAATACGGAGTTGTTGAATTTGATGAAAGTGATAATGTAATATCTATTGAAGAAAAGCCAAAAAAACCTAAATCAAACTATGCAGTAGTCGGGCTTTATTTTTATCCAAATTCAGTAATAGAGATTGCAAAAAACATAACCCCGTCAGACAGAGGAGAGCTAGAAATTACTTCAGTAAATCAGGAATATCTCAATCAAAATAAACTCAGGGCAGAGCTAATAGGAAGAGGTTTTGCCTGGTTAGATACAGGCACTCATGATTCCCTCTTGGAAGCCAGTCAATTTGTTGAGGCAATTGAGAAGAGACAAGGATTAAAAATCGCTTGCCTGGAAGAAATCGCCTTTCATATGGGGTATATTGATGCAGTTCAAATAGAAAAATTGGTGCAACCTTTATTGAAAAATGAATATGGAAAATATTTATTAGATATGATTAAAAAATAATATCATTTTATGAATAATATTTTAATCACAGGAGGTGCAGGGTTTATAGGATCACATGTAGTTCGTCTGTTTGTAAATAAATACCCTAATTATCATATTATAAACTTAGACGCTTTAACCTATGCAGGAAATTTAGAGAGCCTAAAAGATATAGAGAAAGCATCTAATTATACATTTGTAAAAGCAAATATTTGTGATTATAAAAAAATGATTTCTGTGTTTTCTGAATTTAATATTGACGCTGTAATTCATCTGGCCGCAGAATCTCATGTCGATCGATCTGTTAAAGACCCGTTTTCTTTTGCCAAAACAAATGTATTGGGAACCTTATCCCTTTTACAAACCGCTAAAAATCAATGGAAAAATGATATTGAAAATAAACTGTTTTATCATATATCTACTGATGAAGTTTACGGGAGTTTAACCGAAGAAAGCTTTTTTACAGAAAACACATCGTATGACCCTCATTCACCTTATTCAGCATCTAAAGCTTCCTCAGATCATTTTGTAAGAGCATTTTGCGATACGTATAAACTGCCGACGATTATTTCTAATTGTTCTAATAATTATGGATCTTATCAGTTTCCGGAAAAATTAATACCATTAATTATTAATAATATTTATAATAATAAATTGTTGCCGGTTTATGGAAAAGGTAAAAATGTGCGTGACTGGCTTTTTGTAGAAGATCATGTTAAAGCAATAGATATAATTTTTCATAAAGGAAAAACAGGAGAAACCTATAATATCGGTGGATCTAATGAATGGAGAAATATAGATCTAATTAAAGTATTAATAAAAACTGCAGATCGACTTTTAGGTAGAAAAAAAGGAGCTTCAAAAAAACTAATAACCTTTGTAACAGATAGAAAAGGACATGACTACCGTTATGCCGTTGATTCTTCTAAAATAAGAAATGAATTAGGATGGAAACCTTTTCTGCAATTTGAGGAAGGAATTGAAAAAACAATTAGATGGTATTTAAATAATCAAGAGTGGGTAAAAAATGTAACAAGTGGAGGTTATCAAAAATATTATTCAAAAGAATATTGAAGAAGATGATAAGAAAATTATGATTTTTCAGACCCAAATCATATAGCAATTAAATATTTTATTGGGTATAATCCTGAATGAGTCAATATATTTTGAGTGCTGAAAGGCAAAATTGGATTGCCTACTAAATTTGGTACAGCTTTTTTAAGCGACTTTATTTAATTTATTATAATGACCCGCTGTGCATTCAAGTAATATTTACTTTCAAATTATTGATATTTCTGTTAAATATGAATTTGTTTATGTACTGAATCATTTTCATGGCAGTTATTTTAGGACAGTATTCTGGTTTTGAACCCTTGGAAGGACTTAGCATGGTTTCTGCGGATTATAGACTGATTACACAATTGAGAAAATAATGTTTCAATTCGTTTTCTTGATTTTGATATCCTGTTTGATTCTTCCTCACAGATACCTCGAGTTCAATATTACTGGTCTCAAATAAATTAAGTTGTTGTTCAGCGGATAAATACCCTCTGTTACCAAGTAAAGTACAATGATTTATCTGTTCTTGAATATCTTTCAGATAATTGACATCGTGTATGGAAGCAGGGCTAATATCCAAACTTTGAACCACTCCTGTTAGCGAACAAACAGCATACAGCTTATATCCATAATAATGTGTAGTCTGACTGGTAGAGTAGCCTTTATTAGGTCTGCTGTATTGTTGCTCTTTACAAATCTCACTTCCGGAGGTATACTGTCATGAAGCAATTTTCAAATTCATTAAATCACCTTATTACTCTGCCTCTAATGTCTTGTTGACAGGCAAACAACTTGTGTTTTCTGCGATTAAACAGATAAGATGTGCATCGTTAATTGCTGTATGATAACTACAATTTACTGATATTTAGTAGTTTGCATAACTTTTCCTAAATGCACAACGGAGTTTCTTTATGAGCAACATTATCACTCTCTTTAGTACGATTAATTGTTACAATAAGGGTAAGAATTAGAATCATGATAAAACCTATGCTAATAGGTAAATATTTTATGATTTTTCACTTATTTAAAATGAGGGTTTTATCTATCTATTTTTTCACAATCTTTTTTATTCCTAAAATTATTAGAAATATTACAATCGTAAGTAAGGTAATTAGAATAGCTCCCCATTTTAATTGTGTAAATGTAGAAGCTAATTGAACTTCTTCCTCCGTGAAGTTAGGATGGTTATTCATTAATTTTAAAACATTGAAATTTTCTAAATAATCAAATAACATAGCAACAAACGGAATAAAAGAAAGAGAAAGCCATTTGCCGTTAAACCTTTTAGTTAAAGCAATAATAATTAAAAAGAATAACAGTGCATACACTAAAGGATATATCATATCTATTTCACCAGATACGAAAGAATAGATATCCATTCCTTCTTTACCCATATCATCAAACAATTGAGTAACATCACTTATGTTATAACTGCCTCGCGCGTCTAAAGACTGCAATTCTTTGCCAGCAGTTTCATTTATACTACTTTGATACTTCGGGAACAGATAGAAAGCGAAGATTGAAAACAGAATAAATAAGGGTAAAATTATTTTCCGGTTTGCTATGGTTTTTAATTTAATCGGTTTCTATATCCTATAGGTATTACTTATATTTTATTTTTAAATAATCTTGTAAAATAGACCGGGTAATCGAAACCGAGCTACCTACTAAACTTAGCACAATTTTATTAAGCCACTTTTTTTAATTTATTATAACATTCTGTTTCTATTTTTAAAGGAGTTTTATATCCTTAAAAGTAGAATGTAATCTTTTGGTGCTATCCCATTGCATATAATCATTGATTGTTTGACAGGCTTGTAAAAACGTTTTAAACTTATATCTGTTGTTACATTCATACTTTAGAGGTTTAAAAAGGACTCTGCTACAGCATTAAATTACGTTTTTTACAACATTGTTATTTTACCTGTTTGTAAAGAATATACACCGCCAACAATTTTAATTTCTCCGACTTTCTCCATTTCTGCCAAAATCGTGCTTTTTTTTCTGATTCTTCCGATAGTTAACTTTACGTTGTTTTCTACTGTTTTAGCGACAAACAAAGGGTTAGAAGAATTCGCAACACCTTCTATCCGCTCAGAAGTCAGTTTGACGGCAGGGCTGATATTTGCCAACATTTCAGTGATGTTCCCTAATTCTACACCATCACAAGCTGCTTTTACTGCCCCGCAACTCTCATGACCTAAAACAAAGACTAATTTACTTCCGGCAACTTTACAAGAATATTCCATACTTCCCAGAATATCTACATTTTCGAAGTTACCGGCAACACGAGCAACAAATACGTCGCCAATTGTTTGATCGAAAACCAATTCAACCGGAACACGGGAATCGATGCAGGACAATATTACTGCTTTAGGAAATTGCCCTCCTGTGGTTTGTTGTACTAATGAAGTAACATCGGAAGCCGTTAAATTATTTGAAACATAACGTTGATTTCCTTCCAGTAAATCTTGTAATACTGAGTTTGAGGTTAAGCTTGTTTGTAGTTCTTTTGATAATGCTGTATTTCTCATTATAATAATTCTTTTAATATTTATTTTTTATGTTTTGTACCCACTCTAAACAATCAGAGAAAGTTTTAAATATGTGTTTATTTGGTATTAAATCAGGAATGATGCCAATTCGTTCCATCATATATTTTGGCTGTTCTAAGACATCTACAAAAAATATTTGAATTTTTCTTTTTTCTAAATCAATTAAAATATCTTCAAGGGCAAATAAGCCTGACTGATCCATATAAGGCATTCTGCCCATTCTGATAATAACGATATCGGCGGTATTTTGAATTTGTTGTGCTAATTGCTGAAAATCGTCGGTAGAGCCAAAAAAAAGAGGACCGTTAATATGTTTAATAAAAACTTCCCCGGTAAGATTTTCCGGAAAATCTATTTCATCATCCCGGGCTTCTTTTTTTAAAGTAACAACATCAGATCTTTTGGCAGTTACTTCTCCAATTTTTTTCATAAATATCAGAGAAGCGATTATTAAACCAATTCCTACGGCATATACTAGATCCCAAAGTGCAGAAAGGAATAATACTACAAGCATAATGATTACTTCTGAACTTATTTTAAACAGCCCTAACTTGATGTCTTTTGGTAAATCAGGAATTGCACGTAACCCTTTATAATCCATGACGCCAATTCCGACAGTAATTAAAATTCCTGCTAATACCGCTGCCGGAATTTTAGAGGCTATTGGTCCTAAACCTAAAAGAATGACTAAAAGCATTAGTCCTGAAATCATTCCGGATAATTTTGTTTTTCCTCCGGAATTAATATTTACGACAGTTCTTATGGTAGCACCAGCCCCGGGAATACCACCAAAAACAGCGGCAATACTATTTCCAATTCCTTGTCCTATTAACTCTTTATTCGGTTTATGCTTTGTTTTGGTCATGTTATCTGCAACAACGGAGGTTAATAAGGAATCTATAGCACCTAACAAGGCTAAAGTAAAAGCAGTAAAAATATAGGGCTTTATAGTGGCAAAGCTAAAGCCTGTGAAAATTTTCATATCAGGTAGCGGAAATCCACCAGGTATTTCTTCAATAGGGCGATAATTTAAATTAAAGATTAGTGCAATTGTTGTTGTAACTATCAGAGCAACGAGAGTACTTGGAATTGCAGTTGTAATTTTTTTAAAACCATAAATAATTATAATTGTTCCTATTGCTAAGAGAAGCTCTAATAAACTGATATTTTTTAATGCTCTTGGCAATACTTTAAATGTGCCAATAACTCCTGAGGATTCTTTTCCGGCTAAAGTCATAGCTTCTTTCATGATGTCTTCCTGAGAAATTTTATTGGCACGTTTTATCGTTTCTTTAAAATCTTCGAGAACCAGAATTCCTTTTCCGGCTTCATCTTTTAGAATATTTTCTAAGATAATTTCCTCTGCCTGAGGTCTAAATTTTTCTACATAACTACTATCTTCTTTAGTATAATATCCAATAGCAGGTAAAATTTGAGTAACCAGAATAATAACTCCAATAGCGGTCATAAAACCGGAAACTACCGGGTATGGGATAAAGCGAATATATTTACCAAAGCCTAGTGAACCTAATCCGATTTGTAATATACCGGCTAAAAAAAAAACAGTAAGTATTATAGGTAACGCTTGCTCTACATTACCATCATTTACAGCGATGATAGAAGCTATTACCACCATACTTACGGCTGTCATAGGTGCCGTTGGTCCAGAAATTTGAGTGTTAGTTCCACCGAAAAGCGAGGCAAAAAAAGCTATAAATATAGCTCCATATAACCCTGCACTTGGCCCTAATCCGGAGGATACTCCAAATGCAAGTGCCAATGGCAATGCTACGATTCCTGCTGTAATGCCTCCAAATGAATCTCCTTTAATGTTAGTAAATAAATGCTTCATTTTCTCCTATAGTTTAAAGATAACGCATAAATATAAGCTTTAAACTTATATTTATTGCGTTTTGAAGATATTTTAAGCAACTTTGGGTCTTAATTTAAAAAAATCGATATAGCTGGGAGGGTTTTTTACGACACCTTTTTCAGAAACTAACTTAATCGTAATATTTCTTTCTTTTGCTTTGTATGCAAAATCTTCCAGAATTTCAATAATATCGTTATCAAGATATCTTGTTTTTCGTACATCTAATTCTAAAAAAGAGTTTTCCGGTAAACTGTCCAGCTCTTTTAGGATAGCTCCTTTGTTAAAGAACGTCACTTCTTCTGCTAATGTCATTTTAATTCTACCATCATCTATATCTTCTCCTTCTTTGTGTAAGAAGTGAGAGTTTTGATAGCTCTTAAATAAAACAATTATAATACCTGTTCCTAATCCTAAACCAATTCCCAATAGTAAATCTCCTGTAATTACCATGGGTGTTACTGTAACCATGAAAGGAACAAATTGTTTTCGTCCTAATTTGAATATATTAATGAATGTTGAAGGTTTTGCCAGTTTGAATCCTACGGTAAAAAGTATTGCCGCTAAAACTGATAAAGGGATTTTATTTAATAATATTGGAATTGAAATTATTGAGATTAATAAAAGAAACCCATGAATAATTGAGGACATTTTACTCCTGCCTCCTGATTGAATATTTGCAGAGCTTCTAACAATTACCTGAGTAACCGGAAGTCCACCAATTAAGCCTGAAACAATATTTCCTGTTCCTTGTGCTAATAATTCCCGGTTTGTTGGAGTCACATTTTTTTCAGGATCTAGTTTGTCTGTTGCTTCTACACATAATAAGGTTTCTAAACTTGCTACAATTGCAATTGTAAATGCAGTAACCCATATATCTTTATTACCTATTATATCGAAGTTGGGGAATGTAAACTGGTCGAGAAAAGAATTCATATTTTCAGGAACGGGAACATTTACTAACTGCTTGGTATTAATAGCTAATTGTTCATTACTTTGTGTTATAACATAAAAGATAATTCCTATAGCAACGGCTGCCAAAGGACCTTGTATTAATTGAAATATTTTTCCTTTTTCAGATAAAACCTGTTGCCATAGGATTAATATTGCTAAGCTGATAATTCCAATAACAGTAGATCCTATACTAATGGTATCTACGGAAAACCCTCCTGAAGACTTATTGTATCCGAAGAAAAAGGGAATTTGTTTTATGATGATGATGATACCAATACCTGTAAGCATTCCTTTAATTACAGAAGATGGAAAATAATAGCCAATTACTCCTGCTTTTAAAAGTCCGAGAATTAATTGAAATACACCCCCGATTACTACGGCTACCAAAAAGTTCTCAAAGCCTCCTAATGTGCCGATTGAAGTTAATACAATTGCTGCTAAACCAGCTGCCGGACCACTTACTCCTATTTTTGCTCCACTGATGCTTCCTACGACAATTCCTCCTATGACTCCGGAAATTAATCCGGAAAATAATGGTGCTCCGCTCGCCAGTGCAATACCTAAACATAAAGGTAATGCTACAAAAAATACCACTATACTGGCAGGTAAATCATTTTTTATTGTTTTAAACATAATATATTAAGGTTTTACAACCTAAATTTTAGGTTGTATGATTTTATAGTTAATTTTAATGAATATGATTTTAAATTTGATTAACTATATTAATTCCGGAGGAGGGTAATCTAAGTTTTCAGAGATTGAATTGTACTCTTCTATTAAGCGAGTAATTTTATTTTTATTTTCAATATTGCAGTATGTATCATAGTAATAAGACAGATTAACTATCTTTACTTCTGTATCTTCTATTTCCTCACCATCTTCTTCGCTATCAACAGCAGAGGATATTTCACAGTTTAACTCATTCATAATTAAAAATGTAGGTAAAACTGTTGGGACGATTAAAATAACAGCTAATGATATATATATATAAACCTGCTTACTCATTTTATGAATTTTCAAATATATAAAACAAAATAGTTTTGTCAAAAAAATTAAAAAACATTTAGCACATTGATATCTTTGCTTTTAAGCCATCCTATTTTTCCATCGGGTAACCGTATTTTCTTCCATTCGTCAACTTCATCTAATACTAAAATTTTTGTCCCTTCATGAATAATAAAAGCTTCATCAGCATTTTGGGTAGGTTCATTTTTAACAGATACCTCAGAGGAATAAATGATAGCCTCAATAGTATTTGAATGTTTATTAAATTGATGGTTCGTAATTCCTAAACTAATAAATAACAGGGTAAAACTTAGCACACCGGTCGTAAAGAAGAGTCGTTTATTAGCCGGATTTATAGAAAAATAGTATAAAATAAAAAAAACAGCAGTTATACATGAGAATAAGACGCTTATAACAGCCCAGCCGTTATAGCTAATCTTGCTGATATAGGTTAAGTTAATTTTTTGTAGTAATGATTTAGGCAATTCTTCAATTCTATCAAGTGTTAAACGTTTTGCGAAAATAAGATTATTTTGGGCATCCTCATTCAGCGGATTTAATCGTAGAGCCTTTTCATAGTTGTATACTGCGGGACCAACGCTATTTAATTTGTAATAACAGTTTCCAAGATTATGGAAAAGTTCTGAAGAAACTTCATTAGTTTTTACTATTTCTTCATATAATTCTGCTGCCTTAACATATTCTCCGTTTTTATATAAAGAATTCGCTTTCTTAAATTGCTCATTGGAATTTTGAGCAATAATTGAAATCGGTAGTATCAATAGAAATAACCAAATTATATTTTTTATCATAATTGCCTGTCTAATTGATTTATTACTTGTTTTGCCTTTTCAAATTCTTTATTCATTTGCATATCGGTTGTAGGTGTATACCTTCCAAAATCACAATTTTTCAATACTTTAATGAAACTGGTAATGGTTGAAGTGTTTATGTTTTTATTTTCTAATAATTGTGTTATTTTTTCTGTACTGATATCTGAAATTTCAATTCTTAGATTTGCTTTTAAGTAATTGTGTAATGCACGTTCGAGAGCTTCATAAAACTGTTCTTTATTTCCTAATTGTTGATTGGCTTCAGATAAATATTTTTTAGCAAGTTTGTCGGCTTTTCTTAATTTATTTCCAACAATATCTGCATCTCGGTACTCTTTTTTCTTACCAATAAAAATAGCTGCCGGGACAGCAATTAAAGGCAATAATAATAAAAGACAGAAAGGAATAGATTTAAAAAAACCTGAATCATTTTGATTTTCAAAAGTTGTTGAAGTTTGTATGTATCTGAAATTCTTATCCGTTGTTAGAATACCTTGTTTTATTACTTGGTTGCCTGAGGTCTGAGGTAATTCTTTACCTTGAGTTACATTAACATATAAATCCTCTGTTAAAAAAGTATGATATTTTTCATCCTCAGGATTAAAATAAGAAAATTCAGTTTTCGGAATTTTATATTTTCCTCTAAATTCAGGAACTACTGTGTAATTATCGATAACTGATCCACTTAACCCGGAAGGGGTAATTCGTACCTTTTCTTTTCTTTCCGGCGGATAAATTTCTAATTCCTTAGGAGTTTCAATCCTGGGAAGCTCAAACAATTTTAAATTTCCTTTACCTTTTACAGATATCTTTATTTGTGAAGATTCATTGGCTTTTAAAACGTTTTTGCTTGAAGTAAGTTCATAAGTAAAATCCCCGACAGCACCTGTAAAACTTTCGGGTTTTCCTTTGACAGGCAACTCTTTAACTATGACTGTTTTTTTAGCAGAAGCATATTCTTTTTGTACTTTTCGTATCAATGGATTGCCAAATAAATCAAATCTTCTTTCTGGAACAGGAACGGCAACAACAATATCCATTTTCATAGGATCAATAGTTAACTGACCGGATTTTGTAGGAATTAACAGAGCTTTGTGTAATACAACATATCGATATTGTTCATCATTATACATAGCAGTTTTAATCTGAGAATTATTTCCTTTTATTTCCTGATTCCAAAAACCAATATATTGTGGGGAATCTGTAACAGCATTATCGTGAATACCTACATTATTACTAAAATATAATCTATATTCTACATAAATACCTTCACCTACATAAGGTCTCTTTTTAGAAATCTCGGCAACCAAATGTATATTTTGTTCTGCAATATAATCCGGATCATTAGGATTTTTAGGAGCTTTAACGGCACCGGTAACAATGATTTTTACCGGATTTGATTTTAAAACCTTTCCTTTCAATTCGATGCTGGCCGAGGGTAAATTAAACTCTCCTTTACGTAGTGGCTGAATAATGTATGAGTATGATTGAGAGAATTGTGTTTTTCCATTAACCCATGATTGACTCACGGATTGACTTTGTCCGCCAACAATTTTAAAATTTTTGAAATCCGGCGGCGTAAAATTATCAGCTCCCTGTTTGTTGATAGTAAACTGCAAACGCAAACGCTGATTTATACCTAATTTATTTTTACTTACTGTTGCTGTTAACTCAACTTCTTGAGTAAACGCTGATAAAGTAAATAATGATACAATAAATGTTAAAAACTTCAAATTCATTTGTTATTCAAAAAAACACATAAAAATAGTTGTTTTAAACAGGATAAATTACTTGATTTTTAAGAACTGAATTCTTAAAATTTTCATAATTATTACCAATCTTTTTCTTGTTTTATTTTTCTTCCTTTTGATTTTTTTACATTCATCTTCTTCTGTGTTTTCTTTTCCTCATTATTTAAACTTTCAAGCAATTGTTTCATTTGCTCAGGAGTCATTTTTCCTGGCTTGGGTTTAGGTTGTTGCTGTTTGTTTTCATCTTTATTCTTCTTATCTTCATTATCCTCTTCTTTTTTATTTTGATTCTTGTTGTTTTTCTGATCTTCGTTTTTCTGATTTTTGTTTTTATCGTTCTTACTTTGATTTTTCTGATTCTTTACTTGCTTTTGGGCAACAGCTAAATTGTAACGGGTTTCATCATCATTCGGGTTATTCCTAAGTGCATTTTTATAGGCTTCTACCGCCTGTTTATATTGTTTTTGCCTCATCATAGCATTTCCGATGTTATGAAAAGCTTCTGCTTTTTCTACTTTAGAAGCAGCTGTTTTAGTGATTGATTCGTATTGAGAAACAGCTTCTTTATAATTTTTGTTTTGGTATAGAGCGTTACCAAAATTATGGTTTGCTTTATCATATTTATAATCTTTCCCTAACGCTTTTCTATAAGCAATTGAAGCTTCATTAAATCTTTCTTTACTGTATAATTGATTCCCCTCTCTTAATAAAGAACGAGCTTCGCGTTGTAATCTAAGTGTGCTTTGCTGTGCAAAAAACCTTATTGTACTTAAAAACAATATAATTGTACAAAAGTTTAGAATAGAATGCTTCATATTATTTAGGTTTTCTTTCGTTAAATAAATCTATTTTTTTCAACCATTTTGTTTTTCTTTCAAAAAAGAAAATATCAATTAATAAGAACAGAAATCCAATTCCTGCAAACCATTGAAATTGATCTTTATAATCTGAGAATTGTTTGGTTTCAAATTCATTTTTCTGAGCATTGGTAATAATTTTTTCTATGGCTTTTACGGGTTGATTAGTTCTATTCCCGTCTATATAGTTTCCATTAGATGAGTTAGCAATGTTTTGTAAAACATCCGGATTTCTTCGAGTAACTACTGTTTCGCCTTGTCTGTTTTTTTTATAACCGACAAGTTTACCATTTAGTTCAATAGGAATAAGGCTTCCTTTTTCAGTACCTATACCAATAGTATATACTTTTATGCCTTCATTGGCTATATCCTGAGTTTTTTGTTTGACCTCTTCTTGATGATCCTCACCATCAGAAATAATAATTAAAAATTTATTGGTTTGTTCTTCATTATTATAATACGTTTTGGCTAAATCCAAGGCTTCACCAATCGCTGTTCCCTGACTAGATACCATGTCAGGATTTGCATTCTGCAAAAACATTTTAACTGTGGCATGATCTGTTGTAATTGGTAACAAGGGATATGCATTTCCGGCGTAAATAATTATTCCAACCCGGTCACTCCCTAGTTTATCGATAATCTTAGAAATAATTTGCTTGGATTTTTCGAGTCTGTTGGGAGCAATATCCTTAGCGAGCATACTTTTTGAAACGTCCAGGGCAAAAATAATATCAACTCCTTCTCTTTTTATCGTCTGAAGTTTAGTTCCCATTTTGGGATTTACCAAAGAAATAATCAGAAATGAAAACCCCAAAAGTAAAAAACTAAATTTTAAGACCGATTTAAACAAAGAAATATCAGGTGCTAGTCTTGTTAATAATTCAGTAGTGGCAAACTTTTTTTGAACTCTTTTCTTCCACCATAAAACCAATAGAAATATAACAATTAGTATCGGTATGATACTAAATAAATAAAAGTATATGGGATTCTCTAATTTATACATCTCTTCAGTAATTAAATCTTAAATAATTCAACAATCAGATGAAACTTTTAAATAGTGTATTTCTTAATATAAATTCTAGTAATAGGAATATTCCGGCTAAAAATACCCAAAATCTGTATTTTTCTGTATAGTTATAATATTTAAATTCTTCAATTTTTGTCTTTTCCAATTTATCAATCTCATCATAAATTTCTTTCAGTTTAGAGTTGTTGGTTGCTCTAAAATATTGCCCTTCAGTTTCATTAGCAATAAATTCTAATAAACCCTCATCAATTTCAACTTGTTGATTCCTGAAAGATAATTTACCGGTTCTCGGATCTTTAGTCCAGGGGAAAGGGGCGATCCCGTTAGTACCTATTCCAATTGTATATACTTTAATTCCTATCTCTCGGGCGAGTTCGGTTGCAGTTTTAGGATCAACAAATCCTGCATTATTGACTCCATCAGTAAGTAAAATAATAACTTTGCTTTTTGCTTTGCTTTCTTTCAATCTGTTTACAGCAGAACCTAATCCCATGCCAATGGCAGTACCTCTTTCCAATTGCCCCCATTTTATTCCCGAAAGAGTTTCTTTAACAATCGATTTATCGCTGGTTATAGGGGTTTGTGTAAAACTTTCACCTGCATATACTACAACCCCTATTCTGTCGTTTGGTCTTCTGTCTACAAAATTAACAGCTACTTTTTTTAGTGCTTCCAGCCGGTTCGGTTTTAAATCTTTCGCTAACATGCTTGCAGAAACATCAATAGCCATAACAATATCGATACCTTCGTTTGTTTTGGATTTTTTACTGACAGAAACATTTCTTGGTCGTGCCAGTGCAATAATGAGAACAGATAAGGTAAGTATCCTTAAAAGATGTAAAACGGGTTTGAGTTTTGGAAGTACTGATTTATCTGCATCGAAGCCTTTAAGGTTAGGAACAGATAGAGGTGTATTTTCTTTTTTTCTGCCGGAAAAAAACCACAAAACTAATATTGGTATTCCTGTAAACAACCACAAAAATTCCGGATTATGGAATTCAAAATTATTGAACATTGGTTATTGGTGTTTTGAATGAGTTTATTAATGGTTGTATTTTTGAAACATAACGGGCGATTAAGCTAACCGTTGTTAAGAGTAGCAGAATTGTTATTATGCGAATTAGTAATGTTGGTTTCTTTACCATTGGTTTTTCAACAATAAGAATAGAATCTGTATCGGCTTCTGAACTTTCAGTTTCAGTTATGCTCAGCTTTAAATTGTCAATAATATGTTTAGCAATATTTCTATCGGCTTCAATTTCATGTGCTAAAGGTTTAGATTTAGCAAACTTTACCAAATCAGCTCGTTGTAGTAACCGATGTAATTTATGGATGATGGCTTTGTCTGCTATAATCGAGTTACTCTCACTAAAACCGGAGAAGGTTTCTATTAAACCGTTTGTGGTGGTTTCTGAGGCCGGAATATGGAGTTCTCTTTCAATAAAGTTTCTGATAATATCTGTAAGTTCACTATAGTACTGCTTTATTTTATTGTTTTGCCACAATAATTGATTGTCTAATAATTTCAGAGTTCGAATAGCCTCCTGATACGGAGTTAATAATTGTTCATTTGTTCTAATTTGATTATCATTAGTTCTTTTAAGAGCAAAGTAGAGAACAGTAACAGCTACTAATAAAATTCCCAAAAGCCAAAATAAGATATGTTTATAATCAGCAAACTGAAAAGGTTCTCTTTTGATATCTTTAATTTTAAACATTTTTACTTTAGTAGTATCTACAGGAACAGTAGCTACATTAATTAATAAACTATCAGTAAAATATGCTTGGTTTTTTATATAGATTTGTTGTTTTGGAATATAGTATGAACCACTATCAAACCCCGTTAGAATATATTTTTGAATAAGCTTATTCTTAAGAGTATCCGGTTTTAAACTATCAACAACTTCTAGTCTTTTTAACTGTATTTTTGGAATGATCACATTTTTTGTTTCGTCGATAGAAATTTTATACTGAAATTGTTCACCTATTCGAATATTCATAGTATCCACCTCTGCCTGTACTGGTGAAGTTTGTGAAGTCGCCTGGATGGATACTAATACTATTATATATACTAATAAGTTTTTCAATTGTTATGCTTTATTTTTAAAATAACTTAATAATTTTTTTACATAGCTTTCGTCAACCCTGATATTTATAGTTCCTAAACCATTTTTCCTGAAAGAAGTTTCAAATAAATCTTTTAATCGTAAGGCATTAGCCTTATATCTCGTTCTTAACGATTTAGAGCTTGTATTGATTAAACGAATTTCCTGCGTTTCATTATCAAGCATAGAAACCAACCCTAAATTTGGAATTTTTTCATCAAACTCATCATAAATTCTAACTCCTGTTAAATCATGTTTGCTTCCAACAATTTTGAGTGTCTTAATATAATTCTCATCAATAAAATCTGAAAGCATAAAAACAATAGCTTTCTTTTTTAAAACACTTGATAGAAACTTTAAAGCTTCATTAATATTCGTCTGTTTACTTTTAGGAGTAAATTCAATAAGTTCCCGAATTATCCTTAGTACATGACTTTTACCTTTTTTAGGCGGAATAAACAATTCTACCCGATTTGAAAATAAAATTAAACCTGCTTTATCATTATTTTGGATAGCAGAAAAAGCTAAAGTAGCTGCCATTTCAGTTACCGTATCTCGTTTAAACTGAGAAGAGGTACCAAAAGACTCCGATCCCGAAACGTCCACCATGAGCATCATGGTTAATTCTCTTTCCTCTTCAAAAACTTTAACATATGTTTCATTATATCGAGCAGTAACATTCCAGTCGATAGCCCTGATATCATCACCATATTGATATTGTCTTACTTCAGAAAAAGCCATACCACGTCCTTTAAAGGTTGAATGATACTCTCCTCCAAAAATATGATTAGACAAGCGTTTTGTCTTAACTTCTATTTTACGAACTTTTTTTAATAACTCGTTGGTATTCATAAATTAATTAAACCTAACTCTTTGTCTACAGATATTTTTTTTAATAACTACTAGAGAGGCTTTTTCTTAATAGAAATATTGATATTATTTTTTTGTGCTACTTTTTTCATGCTTCTTTTCTGACACAGAACAAGGTAATTCATTTGTATGTTTGATTCTGTTTTTAAATCAAAACAATCTATCCGAAAAGAAGATTTTTCGCCTTGATAAATGACAACTTGTGTCTGCTTCTAAAGTTTTTTCCTTTCCTGTTAATGTTTTATATGTCGTCAGTTTAAAAATCATTTTCAACAAAAATTTTAAGGAACTAGTGCTTCTGCTTTAAGATTTCTTTTTTGGTTAATCAACTTAATTAAGGTACTTGAACTTCATTTATAATTGCACTAATAATATCTACCGAAATCATATTTTCAGCCTCCGCCTCATAAGTAATTCCGATTCTATGGCGTAACACATCATTAGCCATAGTACGAACATCTTCCGGAATTACATATCCTCTTCTTCTAATAAAGGCGTAACATTTGGCAACTTTTGCCAGAGCTATACTACCACGGGGAGAGGAACCAAAACTGATTAACGGCTTTAAACGACTTAAATTGTAGTTTTCCGGATATCGGGTAGCAAAAATAATATCAAGTATATATTTTTCTATTTTTTCATCCATGTAAACTTCATTAACAGCTTCTTTGGCTTTTAATATCTGATTTAGTGAGATTACCGGATTTATTTTACCAAGACTATTATTTAAGTTTTGTTTCATTATTAATTGTTCATCCTGTAATTTAGGATAGTCAATTACTGTTTTTAACATAAAACGATCGACTTGAGCTTCCGGTAAGGAATATGTTCCTTCTTGTTCTACGGGGTTTTGTGTAGCCATTACTAAAAAAGGGTTATCTAACTTAAAAGTTTCATCACCAATAGTAATTTGTCTTTCCTGCATAGCTTCAAGCAGTGCAGATTGAACTTTTGCAGGTGCACGGTTAATCTCATCGGCCAAAACAAAATTAGCGAAAACAGGTCCTTTTTTTATCGAAAAATCATTTTCTTTTATATTGTATATCATAGTACCGATAACATCAGCAGGAAGTAAATCCGGAGTAAACTGAACCCGGCTAAAACTTCCCTGAACAGCTTTGGAAAGAGTGTTAATTGCCAGTGTTTTTGCTAATCCCGGGACTCCTTCCAGTAATATATGACCATTTCCTAACAAACCAATAAGTAATCGCTCAATCATAGTTTTTTGACCAACAATGACTTTGTTCATTTCGTTGGTTAGTATATCTACAAAAGCACTTTCTTTTTCTATTTTTTCATTAATAGCTCTAACATCTGAATCCATATATCAAAGAATATTATCAATTTAATTTTGGGAAAACAAAGCTACAATAATAATATTTTTTTTCTTGTTAAAAGTAGGTTAAAGATTTATATATTTAAAAAATTTAGTTTCTGTATAATGAAGAAAATTTAATTTGACATACGCTTCTTAATTACTGCTGTTTAAATTCTGATTAAAAGTATTAATTTTTGAATTATTGATAATATTTAAGAAAAATCTATTCTTGTATTAATAACATGATAATATGAGCCGCACTCCAGCTAAAATTATGTGCATGTAATCCCTTTCCTGTTAGAGGATGATAGTTTTCTCTTATTGAAATTCCTTTTGATAATAATCCTTCGGCACCATTTAAAATTTGAACAGTTGCTGAGTCTGCTTCTGCAATATACCCATAATTACGTAATCCTTTAACTCCGAAATATGCTTGATCCAACCAATTAGGACCTCTCCAATATCCTTTTAAAGGATCAAATTTTTTATGATCTCTACTCATAGTTTGAAATGGCACTTTTGTAAAAAACTTATCAGAGTTCATCATTTTTTCTTTAACCGCTTTTGCTTGTTCTTTAGTTGCTACATTCACCCAAAGGGGAGTCCAACCTTCACTTCCTTCTCCTTTTATAAATTTTTTTCCATTTAAAGATGTATCATAGAACCAGCCATCTGTAGCATCATAAAATTGTTGTTGAATTTTTATTCTTAGCTTCTTTGCATCTTCTTTAAATTGTGCAGCTTCTTCCTGTAGATTCAAAATTTCAGATAATTGAATCAAAAAGTTTTTTTCTGCATACAAATACGCATTTAAATCAACACTCTCCTGATTCAGGGAATATGATCCTTTTCTGTTTTTTAGAATTTTAGAATTATCAAATCGAATTGCATTATCCATTCCACTTTCCCATTTGGCAGCTATTAAACTTCCATCTGTTGAACCATATTCACAAAGTTTATCTTGATCGTGATCTCTTTTATGATACCACCAATAATGATACTTTTTAAGTTTAGGGTACATATAACGAACAAATAAGGTGTCCTTACTTTTCTCAAAAACTTTCGCTACTGCCCAGGCAGAAAGAGGAGGTTTTGTATTTCTGTAATTATGTCGTTCAATAGTTGTATCTCTATACACGCAGTCGGCTACAAAACCATCGTCATTTTGAAACTCAAACATTAATTTAATTTGTTTTTTAGCCAAATTAGTATTGAAATACGATAATCCTACAGCATGTTTCCAGGAATCCCAGGACCAAAAACCATTAAACCACTTATAGTGATAGCTAGGGAATAAACCTTCATGCTTAATTTCTCCAGCCGGAATACGCCAGTTATTTTGTAATGTTACTAATGATTTTGCTAAAACCCTGCCATAAACACTATCGTTAAATTGAGGTTTTCGGTAATCGATAAGTAGTTTTAGCTGTATTTCTTTTTCTTTAATACGAGATTTTAATATCGAATCAAAATTGATTTCAGTATTATTTTTCAGCTCATCTGGAGCATATTCAGGGAAAATAAATGCTTGAGTTACTATAAAGTTTTTTTCTTTACCTGCTCCTAACTCAATCGATGTAAGTGATGTTTTATATAGATTATTTGCACATTGTTCGATAAGATCAGGGAAATTCAAAATTCCAGATGCTTTACTATACTGAGAGGTAATTTTCAGTTGATTTTTATGAGATGTTAATTGTAATCCATCTGCCAGTACCGGTGTATTTTTCCATTGATATGTAAGAGAGATTTTTCTTCTTGTTCTGTTCCTGATGGATGTTTTAATTAGAACACTACAGCCTGATGAAAATACTACTGTTTGTTTTAATTCAATTTCATCGGAAATAAATTTTTGTTCTAAATGACTGCTATAACTTGCCGTTTCATGTGATTTCCATTTTTGATTTTTAATATCTAAGTAAGTTAAATTTTTAGCAGACCAGACACCATTCTGTTGTGTTAATAAAAAAGGCCCTGTAAATCCGGGATACTGAGTCGAATCAGGAAAACTATATGCAAACCATGCCCCCTGATCAGAAAACATCAATCCGCTTTTATCAAACTTGTGTTTTGGTGAAATAATATAGTTTAAAATATTTTTACTCGCTGTAAGGTATGCTGTATTTTCAGCATACTTCTTTTCTGTTTTTATTTGCGAGCAATTGAGTAGAATTAATAAAGCAGGTATTAAAAACAAATATTTTTTTATCATCGGTTTTTTTAATATTCTATTAAATAAATTCATTTAACGCTATAGCGGAATCTTATAACACAAAAGTAAAAATTTTTAGAACTTAATTTAGAGGAATCAAAAACATAGAATTTTTCCTATTCGGATTAACACAATTTTTTTCCTAAAACATAACAATGAATTCTAATCTATTATAAAGTTAAGGATTATTTTTTATAAAAAACACAATTTAGGTACACCTAAACCGTATTATTGAATCTTCAGAAGAACTCCTATTCGTAGCGAAGGCGGGAGTTGAACCCGCGACCTCAGGGTTATGAATCCTGCGCTCTAACCACCTGAGCTACCTCGCCAATTGCACGACGCGAATATAATGTAATTTTCAATTTAATTAATAGAACTAATTTATTTTTTTAAATAATATTTGTATATATTGTGTGCCAAAGTTAAATGTAGATGAGTAAAATTAAATTTGAGTTAGAGATACCTATGCATGCTTCATCAGGATTGTTGTATCAATATTTTGCAACTCCGTCAGGATTACAAGATTGGTTTGCCGATCGAGTTAACTCAAGAGGTAAAATAATTACTTTTTTATGGGATGATAGCGAGGAAGAAGCTATGATTGTAACTAAGAAACCGGGGGAGCAAATTAAGTATAAATGGACAAAAAGTGAGGGGGATGATAGTTATTTTGAATTTAGAGTTCAAGTTGATTCTTTAACGAAAGATGTTTCGTTAATTATAACCGATTTTGCCGATAACGAAGATGAAATAGAAGAGGCAAAGATGCTTTGGAAAAATCAGATAGATGAACTACGGCATTTAATTGGAGCGTAATAACTTTAAAATAAATAATGAATTTGATGGTTAGCAATTTTTTAAGGAATACTTGAGAATTGGTTATCAGTTTTTTAACTAATGTAAAAAGATTATGAAATCAAATAATTTTGGGAACAAAGGTTATTCATTTGTTTTTTCATAAAAGAAAGATCCAAAATATTTAGAGTAATATCAAATTAAAAAAAGGATTACTCTTTATAAATTAAAGTTGTCGTTTTTTTACGTTGAATTTTTTTTGTGTCTGTCTGTATAAATTTCTTTACAAAATAAATTTCTTTTGGAATTTCGTATTTAGTCAGCGATTTTATTTGAATTATTTCAGATGCTAATTTATTGGTTTTGTTTGGGATGTCATCGCCTTCAACAATTAAAATAAGTTTTTCTCCTAATACTTCATCGGAAATTCCAGTTACAAAAAATCGGTTTGAAATAATAGTACTTAGTTTTTCTTCTATTTTTTCCGGATACAATTTTATCCCTCCTGAGTTGATTGCATTATCAAACCTACCTAACCATTCAAACTCATTTTCAGAAATTAATTGAACTATATCATTGGTTACAATTAATTCATCTGTTACTTTAGGTGCATCAATTACAAGGCAATTTCTTTGATCTTTATAAATGGTTACTTCAGGCAATGCTTTATAAAAAGACTTTTCAGTTTGATTTGAGATAGCATTTTCATAGTGATTTAATTTTTTAATTGCAATATGCGTACTGGTTTCAGTCATTCCATAAGTCGCAAAGACCTCTGAAGTAATGTCTTTTAATCTGTTAATCAATTTATTTGAGACAACTCCTCCTCCAATTATCAGTTTTTTAATTCTATGAATTTCCCCTAATGAATTTTGTAATTGCAAAGGAATCATGGCAGAAAAATCATATATTTTATTTGTATGAATTAGCGGATTGGAGATTGGGTCAACAATATCTAATTTCCAACCAAGCGTTAATGCTCTGATTAACATCATTTTTCCTGCTATATAATCAATCGATAAGCACAGCAGTGCTTTGGTATTTTCTTTTACATTAAAAAACTCACCTGTAGCTAATGCTGAGTTTTTCATATACTCTTTTTTGAGCTGAATGAGTTTTGGAATTCCTGTGGATCCGGAAGTTTTAACTATTATATACGCTTTTTTAGTAAACCAATCTGATAAAAAATCATGTAAATTTTCTGAAATAGTTTTTGAAAAAATTAATAATTCTTTTTCAGAAGCAAAAGAAATACCATTAAGTTGAAAACTAGGGTGCATGAGTTTCAA
Source organism: uncultured Tenacibaculum sp. (assembly GCA_963666645.2). Classification (GTDB taxonomy): domain Bacteria; phylum Bacteroidota; class Bacteroidia; order Flavobacteriales; family Flavobacteriaceae; genus Polaribacter. Next base: position 373,354 of record CAXXDB010000003.1, read on the forward strand.
AATTTATTTTTTTTGCCTGAATTACTTTCTATAACATTATTTTCTAATGGGTTTTTAACTTGACCTAATAATTTTTCTTTCCAATTCGTCCATTCATATTTTCTTGAAAAAACTATTAGCAATAACGGAAAAAAGACAAATATGGGTATTAAAATATCTGAGATAATACTTGGTTCAGACATATCTTTAAACAGGGAATTTGTTTGAAAAGCTGTCCAGTTTGCAGTGACTAACAATGCTCCTATTAAATTATTTGCTGCATGAAACCCTAACGCTAATTCTAAGCCTTCATCCATTAAAGTTATAATTCCCAAAAACAATCCTGTTCCAATGTAATATATCATAATAATTTCTCCTAATTTGTCTACCTCAGGGTTTGTCATGTGTAACAATCCAAAAATCACTGACGTTACTATTAGAGGAATTGCTCTGCTTCTAAATTTTGCTCCTAAGCCTTGTAGTAGATATCCTCTAAATAGATATTCTTCAAAACTGGTTTGGATCGGAATCATAATAATTCCAATTAATAGCAAACCCAGAAACTTGTTGAATTGAAAATTCCACTTCATTGTTTCTGGTTCTAAATAACAATCTATAAAAACAAAAGTTGCTGTAATGATTCCCCATAAAATAAAAGCAAACCAAAAACGTTTCCAGTCAATTTTTTTTCTCGAAGTAGTTAACGACGTTAATGATTGTTTGTGGATAAATTTAACCCATAAAAACAAAGACCCTAAAAAAAATACAAACATCGATAATGTTTCTATCAATACTAAATTCTCTCCTTTAACTGCAATCTCTCTTTTCATTATGACATTCTGGTCTAACTCTAAAAATTCTATAGCTATGAAATTTAAAATCATTAACCCTATAAACAATCCTGGTATTATAAGATACTTCCAAAAACCTAATTCTCCTTTGTATGCTTGCTGAATATAATTCATTGCTATTGTTTTAAACTAAAATTCCAATCTAAGGTTTTATTATAATGTAATTTGCCGTTTTGTACCTCTAATGGACTTTCGAAATTATTGATAAATAAATTTCCTGTTCCTAACCCTTGTGGCATCGTATTATTTAATGTGTATGTCCACTGAGCAATTGCATTTAAACCTATGTTACTTTCCAAAGCTGAGGTAATCCACCAATCAATATTTTTACTTTCGGCAATATCAATCCACTCTTGACTTCCTCTAAAACCTCCTACTAATGTAGGTTTTAAGATAATGTATTGCGGATTAATTGTTTGTAATATTTTCTTTTTTTCTTCTGCAGAAAAAACTCCTATTAGTTCTTCATCTAAAGCGATGGGTAATGGTGTTTCGCTACATAATTTCGCCATTTCATCATATTGCTTTTGTTTAATAGGTTGTTCTATAGAATGTAAATCGAATTCCGATAGTCTTTTTAATTTTTCTAAAGCTTGTTTAGGGGGAAAAGCTCCATTGGCATCTACTCGCAATTCAATTTCTTCAGATGAAAATTCTTGTCGTATATATTTCAACAATCGTAATTCTTCATCAAAATTAATCGCTCCTATTTTCATTTTAATACAAGAAAAACCTTGTGCTATTTTATCTTGTATCTGAGATTTCATAAAGTTTTTATCTCCCATCCAGATTAATCCGTTTATGGCAATGGAATCTTGATTTGATATAAATTTTGACGGGAATAATTCAAATTTACTCAGGCTTTGCAATGATTTAAAAGCTTGTTCAATTCCTGTTTGAATGGAAGGGAACTCAATGAGTTCCTGCAATAAGTTTTCTAATCCTAAATTAATATGATTGCATGTCCATTCCAACTTTTCCTCATAATCGGGTCTGTCATCAGCACTCAATCCTTTAAAAACCCCGCACTCTCCTATTCCTTGTTTTTCGTTTTCAGAAAGTATAATAAAATACGTTTCTCTGACTCTCAGAATTCCTCTTGAAGTGCCACCCGGGCGTTTAAAGGCTAATGTGTATTTATGAAATCTGGCCTGAATCAATCTTTTTCTTATTTATTTCTGTATAAGATTTGAAATTATTCAAATATCGTTAATCTTGTTTTTTAAAGTTTCTTTGAAATACGGGAATAAACAACTTGGAATTGCTTTTATAACTGGAATTATTTTTTATTGTTGTTACACTTTCTAAAAAACTAAATGTATAATCATCTGTTTTCAGAATATTCCCGATGTCAAAAAACAAGGTAACTTTTTCATTCGAAACATAGGCTTAAATCTTTTCTTTCAGTGTGATTTCCTGCCCGTCTTTATTTTTCACTATCATTTTGTAGATGCTTCCTGTTTTTTCAGGTTTTACATCAATGGTTTCTATAGATCTTATTTCCGGAATTTAGTAAGTAATCTTTGAACTGTCACTAAATACTCAAAAAACTTCTTCGGGAGGTTTGTTTATCCTTACCTCTGTAGTGCATACTGTTTCTTTAGTAATTAAGATCTGTTCCAAAAAAGATGAGTGTTAAGGCAATAATTATTCCTGAAATTATTTTTACTACTTTCATTTTATAATTTTATTGCTTCTCCAATTTCTAGTATTATTAGTTCTTTATTCGCATCAGAAAATTGTTTTTTTGCGTTTTCTGTATCAATTTCTATGGGTGGAAATGTATTGAAATGACAGCCAATTACTTTATTACATTTTACTAGATCAGCAGCTATAATGGCATCGGTAATTCCCATGGTAAAATTATCTCCTATTGGAAAAATTGATGCCGTTAATTTGGTTGTTACAGGAATTAACTTCATATCCAGAGTTACTGCGGTATCACCGGCAATATACAGGGCTTTATCATTTGAAGTAATTACAAATCCACCAGGATGCCCGCCATAAGTTCCATCAGCAAAAGATGAGGTATGGACTGCATTTACATACTTCGCAGAGAATGTATCGGTGATAAAGATTCCGCCATGGTTTAGCGGATGACCTTTTAAGTTCTTAGCTTTATAATGCATCACAATTTCATAATTAGAAACAATAACAGCTTCTGTTTTTTCAGCAATTGCTTCCACATCTGATACATGATCCTGGTGTGCATGTGTTATTAGAATATAATCTGATTTTAATGTAGTAATATCTATATGTGATGCCTTTGGATTTTCTGTAATAAACGGATCGATTAAAATATGAGTTCCATCTATTTCTAATCCGAAGCAGGCATGACCGTAAAATGTTGTTTTCATGATTTTGTTAGTTTTATTGATTATTGCTTGTTTTGATAAAATTACAAAGAACTGTTTCCTAATCCAAAAAGAAGTGCAAATAAAAAAGTACTCAAAGCCACTTTCTTAATATCTCTGTCTAATAATGCTTCTTCTTTGTTTTTATATACAAAAACTGCGTGTTTTACCAATGGTAAATATGCAGTTAAGAACGAAAACTGAAATGGATTCTTGTAGTGAATTGCTACATATAGTGATGCAAATAATAACGAAGAAACAAGTAGATAATAGTGATAATATTTTGCAAATTCTATTCCTTTTTTTACTACAATTGTGTTTTTCCCAGCTTTAGCGTCATTCTTCCAATCTCTCATATTATTTAGGTTTAATACTGCGGTGCTTAATAATCCAACAGAAGAAGCGGGTAAAAATATAGTAAAATTAATTTGTTGTGTAAATAAAAAATAGATTCCTGTCACGGCTAATAATCCAAAAAACAGAAATACAAATACATCTCCAAATCCGCTGTAGCCGTATGCTGACTTACCTATTGTGTATTTTATTGATACAATGACTGAGATAACTCCTAGACCAAAAAACAATAATGAGTACATAAAATTATCGTTCCCAAATGCAACATAAATAAGTAATGTAGTAGTAATTAATGTAAAAATTGTGGTAACAATCATTGCTTTTTTCATTTGTTTTGGAGTAATTTTTCCTAAGGCCACCATCCTTGCTTCACCTTTCCTGTCTTTATCTGTTCCTTTTATACCATCTCCATAATCATTAGCAAAGTTTGATAATACCTGAAATCCTATGGTCGTTAGAATTGCCATCCAAAAAATTGAGCTATTCAAAATTGTTGATTTTCCGGGACAACCTGTGATATTATCTGATGAATTGAAATAATCATTTAAGCCTAAAAAACTCCCAACAATAATTCCTGAAACAGATAATGGCAGGGTACGTAAACGTGCTGCTTTTATAAAATTTTTTATACCCATTTTTTGTACTGATTTCTACTTTATACACTATATAATTATAAATTTCCAATGCTCTCTCTTTTTGAATGCAAGGGATTTTTATTTTACCTGATGCCATTTGCAAAACAATAGCCATAATACCTCTTTTCTTTTGAAAAATGGGTTGTATTATTTTTACATTTTGAATTTTATATAATTCTAAATATGTCACGTGAGTTTCAATACTTCCACTACCCGCGGATAATGAGTTTTCTGAAATTTTAAAGAACGTCTTTTTTATCTTCCAATACAAGAAGAATATAGAAAACGGAACTGACAACATATTAAAATACAGGTATTGATTGATATCAAAAAGAAAATACAGTACAATAGTAAGACTTAACAGTCGAATGGTATTTTTAACCACTATTCTAAACCTGTAGTAAGCATGTGGTATTTCTTTTTCTGATTGTATTAACTCCTGGAAATCAAATAGTGTGCTTTTTATTTTTTCTAACTGAAGTGGGTTACATCCCACAATTTTAATGAGTTTATCTCTTCTTTTTTTATTCATCTTCCCGCTTACTTAAATAGCACATACTATACTCCTAATCTCTTTTTTAATGGATTCGTGACAATAGTAATATTTTGATTTTTTCTTTTTTTAGTATAATTATCTTTTCACTGATGAGTCCTTGCTTTATTTCAAATGCATGTCTTTTAATAGAAAAAATTAAATTAAAATGAAATAAAAATACTCTTATAAATGAGCTGATAACTGCAACTATTAGTAATAAGGTTAACGGACTTATAATTAGCAAAAAACTACCAAAAATTACATCTGTTTCTTTATCTATAAAATTCTCAAACACTTCTTCTAATTGCTGATAGAACCCTAATAATAGTGATAAAAACAGAGCTAAACTCTGTAAATGATTTTCTGAAAGACTAACTTTTACTAAACTTTTAATATCAATTTTCAGCAGGGGTTTAATTGAATCTTCTCTTTCTGTTATTTGTTGATAATTTTTATTTGAAATTTTATCTTTCAACGCTTTAGCTTCTCCTGGAGAAAGGGCTTCAATTGATATTTCAGTTTCATTGAAGTCTGCTGTTTCTATATGAACTTCATATACATTTATGAGTTGTTGAATTAAGTTTTGAGAAAATTTAATATTTTGAATTCTGTTAAATGCTATCGAAGTGTTTTTCTTTGAAAAAATTCCTTTTTTCAACATAAAATAATTTCCCTGAACTTTAAACTGAAGATTTTGGAACAATAAATAAGACCTAATGAATAAAAAAATTAATATTCCTGCAATTACTAACGGAATATAAATTTTAACTGATTCTGAAAACCTGAAAAAAAGTAAGAAAAATAATATCCAAACTTTTCTTAACATTTTTATAATCAGGCTTCCGTAAATAACAATAATTCCTTTTAAAGATTGCTTTTTAAATTCAGAAAAACCGAACGTTTTACTCATTAATTTTCTGACTAATAAATTCTTTTATCTTTAATGCTTTGTCTTTTGTAATTCCTCTTATTTCTAAATCAGTACTACTATCACTTGCTGTAAAAAAATATATTGCAGTTAATTTGAATAATCTGGGGAAAACTCCTTCTTTAATTTCTATATGTTGAATTCTTGAAAAAGGTATCGTTACCATTGTTTCTGTAATCAATCTACTTTTGTAAATAATATCTTCTTCTCTTATTGTGTATTTTCTTTTGGAGAACTCTAAAATTGTAATAACAAAAGAAGCCATAAATAGCAAAAAAAGAGCAATGTATAAAAAAAGTGTGTATTCAGGATTTTTTTTAGCTAAAATCCATTCAGCAAAGCCAATAAAAAATATAGATTCTATAATAAAATAGCTTGTCCTGCTTAAAATTAACATTTTTAAATATCTTTTTTCTATTTTTTTAAAAGATATTCCGGTGATGTCGGGAAAATTAACAACTTCTTTATTTTCAAATAGGGGCATAAAAATTACAAGTTATTCGCTTCCGTTATCAATTCTGCAATATCTTTTACAACAATTTGATCTTCTTTCAAATGAAACTTAATTCCATCTGTCATCATTGTATTACAATACGGGCAACCTGTTGCAATAATTTCCGGATGGGTTTCCAAAGCGTCTTTAGTACGAAGAACATTAATGTCCATATCTCCTTTTTCAGGTTCTTTAAACATTTGTGCTCCTCCTGCACCACAGCACAATGCTGTTGATTTATGCCGCTTCATTTCTATAGACTTTACTCCCAGACGATGAATTAAATCACGTGGTGTTTCATATACATCGTTTGCACGACCCAGGTAACAAGGATCATGATATGTCAAACGTTTATTTTTTAATTTTTTACCTCCGATAGTTAATCTGTTATCAGCTATTAATTTATTAATAAATTGTGTATGATGATATACTTTGTAGCTACCTCCTAAATCAGGATATTCGTTCCTTAATGTATTGAATGAATGAGGGTCACAGGTAACAATTGTTTTTACCTGATATGTGTTTAATATCTCAATATTTGTCATTGCCTGCATCTGAAATAAAAATTCGTTTCCTGCTCTTTTTGCAACATCACCTGTAGAACTTTCTTCTGTACCTAATACTGCAAAATCAACATTAGCTTGATGTAATATTTTTACAAACGATTTGGTGATCTTTTTTGCTCTTTCATCATAGCTTCCTGCGGAGCCTACCCAAAATAAAACCTCTGGTTTTTTTCCTTGGGCAAAAACTTCTGCCATTGTTGGTACGTTCATATTTTTATTTTTTTGTGATGAATTATTCTTCGTTTTTCTTGCTAACAATTAAATATTGCATTTAAACTTTAGCTTCCTCTAAAACTTCTACTGGAATAATGTTGTAAAACAATGAGAATTAGGATCATAATTTATCATTACCCATTTTCCCTTTGTGTCATTATCTTCCATTAAAACAGTTAACATGTCATTCATCAAAACATTTATTAAATTATTTGAAACAAAATTAATATCCATACCTTTTGCTTTTATTATCGACTTCATCACCTCTTTAGAATCGTCATCATACTCTTAGATTGAGAAAAGTCATTTTCATTCCCATATCATAACTCGTAAAGGCATATTCCAAATCATTTTTTCTCCTTTGAATATTTTTGATAATTTATAATCAGGAATTTCTTTAGTAGTTTCAATCGAAAACTGGTCATTACCTTCAAACATACTTTTAAAAAGTGTTTTCATCTGCTCTTTCGAAACTATTTCGAAAACCTTTGGATGTGTCATATCTAAAATAGCATCATAATTCCTGTTATTCATATCAACAAACATCTTTTTTGCTAATGCACCTATAACCTCAGTTGTATTTTCAGTCGCTATTTCTTGTGAAGGCACTTGAGTAGCAAAAACTAAAAACAAGCTAGAGTTAATAAGCCTTTTTAAGAAAACATTTATTGATTTCATAGCTATTTTATTCGTCTTTCCAATTTAATCTATCCATTTGACTATACTGCCAGGGAGCTCCGTTATTCTCAATGTTTGTCATCATCATATTTAGTTCCCGGGGAGCTGCAGATTCTTCCATCACTAAATATCTTCTCATGTCTATAATAATAGATAACGGATCTATATTTACCGGGCATTCTTGTATACAAGCATTACAACTTGTACATGCCCAAAGTTCTTCACGAGTAATATAATCGTCTAATAATTGTTTTCCGTCAGGTTTAAATTCACCATTATTCGCATCGATATTTTTACCTACTTCCTCCAAACGATCACGAGTATCCATCATGATTTTACGAGGTGATAATTTTTTCCCCGTTAAGTTCGCTGGACAAGACGATGTACATCGACCACACTCGGTACAAGTATAGGCATTCATCAATTGTACCCAATTCAAATCGGTAACATCTGACGCTCCAAATTTTTCCGGAGTTTCTTCTTCTATTGTATTCTCCGTCATTGTATAAGAATCTGCATTTGAATTCATCATCATTTTTATTTCTTTAGTTACAGATTCAAGATTATTAAATTGCCCCCCGGATCTTAAATTCGCAAAAAATGTATTTGGGAATGCCAGTAAAATATGTAAGTGTTTAGAATAGTATAAATAATTCAAGAAAATCAGGATTCCTGTAATATGTAACCACCAGGCTGTTCTTTCAATAGTGTGTAAGGTTGTGGCAGAGTACTCATTAAACCATGGAGCAATAAATTGAGATATTATATTTCCGGTATCTGCTTGCTGAAAGAGAGCATCTGTAGCATTCATCACTAAAAATAAAGTCATTAGTATCATTTCAAAGTATAAAATAATATTCCCGTCATCTTTTGACCAGCCTTGCATTTCGCTACTCCAAAAACGCTTTACCTTTTCTATATTTCTTCTGAGCCAAAAAATAATGACTGCTATAAATACTAGTAATGCGAATATTTCGAATGATCCAATTAAGAAACCATACAACCCTTTACCTGATATGGAATAAAAAAAACGATGTGTTCCGAACAATCCATCAATAATAATTTCGAGTACCTCGATATTAATCAACAGGAATCCTGCATAAACTATAATATGTAAGAGTCCTGATAGCGGGCGACGAACCATTTTATACTGGCCAAGTGCCATTTTAGCCATATTTTTCCATCGTTCCGTTTTTCTGTCTATTCTGTTAATATCTTTTCCTAACTTAATGTTTCGAATTAATTTTTGAACATTTATCGCAAAATACCCTGTCCCTGTTATTAAAATAAATGCAAAAAAGATGTTTGATATGTACTTTTCCATTTCTTATTTGTTAGTCGTATTGGTGTTCTCAGTTATTTTTAAATCCCATTGTATAGATTGCCATAAATGTTTCGTTATTGTTGTGTAGCCGAATGGTAAATATAATCATTTTTTCAGGATGTCCCACATATTTTGAATATCAAACGCTTATGGGTTGATTAATTAAAATTAAAAAAGCAAAGACATTGCTGTTTATACAAAATTTTCAGGTAGTGATTTTAATTCAACGGAATTTTAATAATATACTCTTTACTGCTTTTGTTATTTAGTTTAGTTTCCCGCAACCAGGGGTTGACTAATTTAAGTTCTTTATAGGTAATATTGTATTGTTTAGCAAAATCTGCTAAATCAGATATTTCATAATTAACTAATATCTCTTTAACTTCCGGAAATGTATATAAATCTTCCTGATTGAACATGAATCCATATTTTCCCGGATTCGATATAATTTCTTTTAAGGCCAAAATCCGAAATAAATACCTTCCTGTTTCCGCATTTAATAAAAGGTCATAGTAATTATCTGTTTTTTGCTCCTCTAAACGTTTATGAATTCTTCTGCTACCTGCATTATAAGCGGCTGCGGCCAATGTCCATGTTCCAAATTTACTTTTAGCTTTTTTCAAATATTCAGCAGCAACCTTAGTAGACAATTCTAAATTATAACGCTCATCTACATTGATGTTTACCTCTAAGCCGTATTCTTTTGCAGTGCTGGGTAAAAAATGCCAGTACCCGGCAGCTCCTTTTTGTGAAGGTATTTGGATTAGTGCACTCTCTGCCACACATAAATATTTAAAATCATCGGGTAAGTTGTATTTTTCCAATAATGGTTCTATTAGGGGAAAAAATTTATTAGCTCGTTTTATTAATAACAACCCATTTGATTGCCAATAGACGTTGACTAATAATTCTCTATCCAGTCGTTCACGGATATCAGTCTTTTCTAATGGGACTGCCTCACCGGCAAATTCAATATAGTTGGGTAATTTTATGGCACGAGCCTTATAAAAGCTATTTCCGTTTTTAATAATCCCTGTATCTTTTTGTATAGTATTGGCAAGTGGTTTCATGGTCAATTTAGAACTGGTTAAATTCAGTAATAAAAAACCAATAATTAGAAATGAAATAATGTAAATTATGTTTAATAAATTAAGCTTCATAGAGTATTTGTTTTTAGATAAGATTGATTTAGCACAGGCAGTGTTTTTCCAGAATTTTGGAAATAGTTCTCGCTTTATTTAGAATCATAATATGTGTACCGTTTTCAACTTCTATTGAGTTTTTAATATGTTTTACAGGAAATACCTCATCTTTATTTCCATGGATATGAATAATATCTTTAAGCTCATAATCTTGTTGCCAGTTTAATAAATTATGTATAGCCCATTGTAAATAGCCAGCATTTCTGACAGGCAGATATACTTTGTACAACTCAGCTCTTTTTTTTATATAATCTCCAAAAAAGAGATATTCGTAATCTTCTATATTTTCAAGAAAAACTGCCGGAAATAATTTATAAATCTTTGTTTTCCGAGCTAATTTTAATCGGGGAGGAAGCTCTTTGTTACTTTTCATACTCGAAATGATAATTACTTTCTTGCAGTGAATTTGCTTACTCATCTCCTGTATCATGATACCTCCAAAAGAAACTCCAATTAAAACAGGATTCTTATGCTTAATAAAACTACACATACGCCGGGCATAGCTTTCTATAGATTCGTCAACAGACAGGGGCAAAATCCATTCCAAAAAATGTGTCTCAAAAATAGTATTCGACAAATTCAAATACTCAAATATTTTCGTACTTGCAGCTAAGCCCGGAATGAAATACAAAGAGAGTCTTGTATTCATACAACTAATTATTCAAAGAATTTTTTTTCCAGCAAAATACCCTCAATATATTCATGTAAATCCATTAATTCAACAGGGACATCGTCATTCCATAAACGAATTTGCACCTGCTTTCCTCCATGTAAAATATATGTACTTGATAAATCCATGATTCCTGGATTATCGTACACGTCTTTATATGAGGAGAACTCTTTTTTTTGTAGCTTCTTTGTCATAGTTTCAAGCTCTATGTTAGTAAGTTTAAACCTTTCTACTCCTTTCTTAAGTACATATTCTTTACCGTTGTAAGTAGCATTTCCTTTCTTATCTATTAATAATTCATAGGTTGGGCAATCTCCGAAACAACTTGTTTTTCGTAAAGATATTAATGTATTCTTCTCTTTTTTAATAAGTTCATCAATGACATTTTTATCATTTACTTTTACTTCTTTAAACTGATTTGATGCTGTTAGTCTGTTCAACCAAAAATCTGATTTTCCATCCGGAACTTCAATAATAGCAATTTTAGATTCTCCATCATCAAATGCCATTTTTGTCCATTTCAACCCGCTGTTAGTAATGTAGGCTTCAACACTTTCGATATTTTCAGGATTTTTTAAAACGACTGCCAACTGATTTTTATAAACAGGAACAACAGGATTAATGACCACTTTTTCAGTAGAATTCGTTTCTTTTTTATTCTCTTTTCCAGATGAGTCTCTTTTCGGAAAATTACAGCTTAAAACCGATAAAAAGAGAGAGAGATACCATAATTTCATAATAAAATTTTTCTTGTGATAAACTTGAATTATTAAAAATTGACAATTTAAACAATAATTTCGGTATTGGCAAAATTGAAACGAACTAGACCATCTTCATCTATTTTAGATAAGGTTACCTGATGTATGGTGTTTATCAATTCCGGATTCCATGGTGTTTTCACTTTCACATAATTTTCTGTAAAACCATATATATAACCTTCTTTATTTTCACCTTCAAATAAAACGGAAAGTGTATTGCCTATCTGACTTTCATAAAATAATCTGCGCTTTTTTACCGATAACCCCCGGAGCATTTTACTTCGTTTTGCCCGAATATTTTTAGGGACTACATCTTTCATTTTCGCTGCTTCCGTATTGACTCTTTCTGAATACATAAAAACATGTAAATATGAAATATCCAGTTCTGATAAATAAGTATAAGTTTCCAGAAATAATTCGTCAGTTTCCCCGGGAAACCCTGCAATAACATCAACCCCAATACAGGCATGAGGCATCACTTCTTTTATTTTTGTTACTCTGTCTGTATATACTTTTTGTAAGTAACGACGTTTCATTTTTTTTAATAATTCATCACTGCCGGATTGTAAAGGAATATGAAAATGTGGCATAAAAGTAGCAGATTCAGCTATAAAATCAATCGTCTGATCTTTTAATAAATCAGGTTCAATCGATGAAATTCGTAATCGGTGAATACCTTCAACAATGCTTAAAGCTTGAACTAATTCTAAAAAAGTATGTTCGTGTTTTTTGCCTCCGGATTTTCCTTTTCCGTAATCCCCAATATTAACCCCGGTAAGTACAATTTCTTTAATTCCTTTTTCCGAGATTTCTTTAGCATTTTTCAAAACATTCTCTAGAGTATCACTTCTGGAAATTCCCCGGGCTAAAGGAATGGTGCAATAAGTACACTTATAATCACAGCCATCCTGTACTTTTAAAAAAGCACGGGTTCTGTCGCCGGCAGAATATGAACTTGTATAAAAATCAGCTTCCTCAATCTCACATGAATGAATTTCGCCTATTTCATTCTTTGTTAAATCATTAATGTAAGCTGTAATTTTAAATTTTTCGGTAGCCCCTAATACCAAATCGACACCCTCTGTTGCAGCCAGTTCTCCGGGTTTTAACTGAGCATAACATCCAACGGCAATTAAAAAAGCTTCAGGATTTTTCTTTAAAGCCGATTTTACAATCGTTTTAAATCGTTTATCGGCATTGTCAGTTACCGAACAAGTGTTAATAACATAAATATCAGCTTTTTCTTCAAATCCAACTTTACGGTACCCTTTATTAACAAAAGTTCCGGCAATAGTAGAAGTTTCTGAAAAATTTAATTTACATCCTAAAGTATAAAAAGCTGTTTTTTTTTTCGAATTCATTCCTGTACATTTATACCCAACCGCAAAAGTACGGTATTGAAAATGATTTTTGAAATGAAAAAATTTGCAATCATTTTATGTGCTGGAAAATAACTCATTCGGCAAGATGATTATGATAAAATTAAAAAGATTGAAAGAATTTGAAAATGAGCTTGTTGAATTAATAAAAAACATAAAATTCTTAACCATGAGATGTATTGGAAAGTCGAAAAAATTACCGTTGAAAAGGATCACTTCAGATGCCGAAGAAAATTCAAAAAATAAAAAAATACAATGTAAAATTTATTTTAAAGGAATATCGTTTTTTATTTTTTGTCTTTTCATGTTCCTTTTTTTTGCAGCATGTTCTAAAAAAGAATCTCAATTTAAAGATTATGAAGTATTTAGATATAATGAGCATTCTAATATCACTTCACTAGATCCTGCATTTGCAAAAGATCAAAGCAATATTTGGGCAGTAAACCAACTATTTAACGGATTGGTACAGTTAGATGATAGTTTACAAATACAGCCCGATATTGCTAAAAGCTGGGATATTTCTGAAGACGGGAAGATATATACTTTTACATTAAGAGATGATGTGTTTTTTCATGAGCATGAAGTATTTTTTAGAAAAAAAACCAGGAAAGTTACCGCTTCCGATTTCGAATATTCATTCAGTCGCTTACTGGATGATAAAATTGCGTCTCCCGGAAGATGGGTATTACAAAATGTGAGAAAATATACCTCAGAAAACGATACTATTTTTAAGATAGAGTTAAAACAACCTTTTCCCCCTTTTTTAGGATTGATGAGTATGAAATACTGCTCGGTAGTTCCTGAAGAAGCAGTAACACATTTTGCCGGTACATTCAGGGCGAATCCTGTTGGTACAGGACCTTTTTATTTTAAGCTTTGGGTAGAAAACACGAAGCTGATACTACGAAAAAATTCAGCATACTATGAAAAAGATGAACAAGGAAATCAATTGCCGTATCTCGAGGCAGTGGCGATTACTTTTCTCCCTGACAAGCAAAGTGAATTTTTACAATTCATTCAGGGAAACTTAGATTTTATGAAAAGTTTAGACGCCTCCTATAAGGATGAGATATTAACTTCTTCAGGAGATTTACGACCTGAATATCAAGGTAAAATTAATCTGCAGAAAGAGGCCTATCTGAATACAGAATATCTGGGATTTTATTTAGGTACTGCTGAAGAATATCCTACGCAATCTAAATTGATTCGTAAGGCCATTAACTATGGATTCGATCGTGTAAAAATGATGAAATTCCTGAGAAATAATATCGGATCACCGGCACTTCATGGTTTTATCCCTAAAGGGTTGCCGTCTTTTTCAAAGCTCAAAGGATACAGCTATCAGCCGGCAAAAGCCAAAGCACTTATTGAGGAGTTTAAAAAGAAAACCGGCAAGAGTAAGGTTGAAATAACGATGACTACCAATGGTAATTATTCGGATCTATGTGAATTTATACAACGAGAGCTGGAAGCTGCAGGAATCGCAACAAAAGTTGAAATAATACTGCCTTCTACTTTACGACAGGGAAAGGCCAATGGTAAATTCCCCATTTTCAGAGCAAGCTGGATAGCCGATTATCCGGATGCTGAAAATTACCTCTCCTTATTCTGTAGCAAAAACTTTACCCCCGGCGGACCCAATTATACGCATTTCAAAAATAATGCCTTCGATGAGTTGTATGAGCAATCTATAAAAGAAACCAATGATTCTGTACGTTTTAAGCTGTATAAAAAAATGGATAGCATTATTATTGAAGAAGCTCCCGTTGTTCCATTATACTATGATGAAGTAATTCGGTTTACACAAAAAAATATAAACCACTCAGGAATAAACCCTGTTGATTTGTTGTCTTTAAAAAAAGTTAAAAAGCTTTAAAAGTATCTTCTTGAAGTTGCTGTAAAAATAATACTATTTCTTAAGATAAATTCAGATTAGCCCAACAATAAATTTTCATAGTTTTTAACGCTAAAACTGGTAACATTCTTAAAGTATAGTTGTAAATTAAATGATTTGATTACAACAAAAAATTTTAAGTTTTGCAGTAGAAGTATAAAAATCCGGGTTAAATCAGCTTCACTTTCGTAAACTTGGGTTTTAATTGTAGGATTGTGTTTATATGTTTAGGCTAAAATATGATACCGGAGTATCCCGGACAGTTGTGGTTAAAAACAGAAACCTGATAACTTCTATTTTTAAAGTAAAAATTATTGAGATATTTAGATAAACGAAGAAGTCAATAGCAGTATTGATAGAGGTGAAAGGTATTGATAATGAGATGATTGAAAACTCATAAAATCAATCAGAAATCTTAAAAAAATTTCGAAAAATCCAAAGAAAAGCAATTTTTCAAAGGCTTCATATTTTAAATTTTACTATGTTTCATGTTGCAAACACGTTGGTTCGTGATTATACTCTGTATTTCCATCTTTCCCAAAAGTCGTTCGTGCAGATTTCTAATCTCATTTATACTAGCTATAATTTAACGGAACCTAATTAAATACGAAATTAATAAATCTTTATTATTCAATCTGTTTATTCAAATTTATAACAGAAACTCAAACAAATCAGGTTTGTTGTTTAAGTATTCTCCAAAAAAATTCAAGGTTTTCATTCGCTGAATCAAAGGTTGTAAATCTTCACTTTTTTCTAATTCTACACCTACCACTGCAGGTCCATTTTCTCTGGTTGTTTTTTTTGAATACTCAAAGAAAGTGATATCATCATGTTTTCCCAGGACATTCATCACAAATTCTTTTAACGCACCTGCCCGTTGTGGAAATCGGATAATGAAATAATGTTTTAAGCCACTATATAGTAATGCTCTTTCTTTTATTTCTGCAGTTCTGGTAATATCATTATTGCTGCCACTAATGACACAGGCTACATTTTTGCCTTGTAATTGATTTTTAAATAAATCTAAAGCACTTACCGTTAAAGCTCCTGCAGGTTCTACTACAATGGCTTCTTTATTGTACATATCCAAAATTGTCTGACATACTTTTCCCTCTGGTACTGTAACCATGTTATCTAAGTTTTCTATACAAATTTTATGAGTCAATTCACCTACTTGCTTTACGGCGGCACCATCAATAAATTTATCAATTGTAGTTAATTTTACAGTTTTTGAATTTTTAATGGCTAGTTTCATAGAGGGTGCTCCTTCGGGCTCTACTCCTATAATTTTAGTTTCAGGTGAAAGGTATTTAAAAACAGAAGAGAGTCCGGAGGCTAATCCTCCTCCTCCTACCGGAATAAAAACATAATCAAGAGGAGAATCGGATTGCTCTATAATTTCTAACCCTACAGTTGCTTGTCCTTCAATTACTTTTTCATCATCAAAAGGATGTACAAAGGTTTTCTTCAATTCATCTGTATTTTTTTTGGCTTCTTTACAGGCGTCGTCAAAAGTATCTCCTACAAGTTTTATTTTGACAAAATTGCCTCCAAACATTTTAACTTGTTCTATCTTTTGTTTTGGAGTTGGTGAAGGCATAAATATAGTACCTTGAATTTGTTTTTTCTGACAAGCCAGTGCCACTCCTTGTGCATGATTTCCTGCACTGGCACAAACAATTCCGTTTTTAAGTTCTTTTTTCGTTAATGAGTTTATTTTATGATAGGCTCCTCTTATTTTATAAGACCGGACTTGTTGCAGGTCTTCTCTTTTTAATAGGATTGTTGCTTTATAGCGGTTTGATAAATTAAAATTGTGTTGCAAAGGGGTTACCTTAACAACATTTTTTAATATAACAGCTGCTTTTTTTATTGCTGCTAGTTGTGGAAAATAAGCCTTATGTATAACTGATTCCATTGTTTAAGATACAACTGGTTTTTCTTCTTTAATAGCTTTCATTGCTGTCATAGCAGCTCTTAATCGCTCTCCTACGTTCTCTATCGGATGACTTCTTATGGCTTTATTTATTTTTATTAATGTGGCATTATCCACTTCATTAGAGTTCGAATATTCTTTTCCTATTACTTCAACAGATACCGATTTCATGAAGTTTTCCAACAATGGTTTTGCTGTGTGATTGAATAAATAGCATCCATACTCGGCGGTATCTGAAATAATTCTGTTCATTTCATATAATTTTTTTTTGGCAATGGTATTGGCAATTAAGGGCAGTTCATGCAGCGATTCGTAATATGCAGATTCCTCTATTATTCCGGAAGCAACCATGATTTCGAAAGCGAGCTCTACACCGGCTTTTACAAAGGCTGTCAATAAGATGCCTTTATCAAAATATTCCTGTTCAGAAATTTTTTTGTCAGTGGCTGCTGTTTTTTCAAAACCTGTTCCGGCAGTATCTGCTCTCCATGATAGTAAATCTTTATCATTATTTGCCCAATCTTTCATCATTGTTGATGAAAAATGTCCTGACATGATATCATTCATGTGTTTATCAAAGAGAGGTTGCAGAATAATTTTAAGTTCTTCTGATAATTCATAGGCTTTTAATTTTGCCGGATTTGAAAGACGATTCATCATATTGGTAATTCCTCCGTGTTTTAATGCTTCTGTAATGGTTTCCCAGCCATACTGAATTAGTTTACTTGCAAAATGAGGTTCTACTCCTTCTTCTGCCATTTTATTAAAGCATAATACAGAAGCGGTTTGTAATATTCCGCATAAAATGGTTTGCTCTCCCATTAAATCGGATTTTACTTCGGCAACAAAAGAAGATTCTAGTACTCCGGCACGGTGTGCACCTGTGGCAAATGCATAAGCTTTTGCATGTGTAAGTCCTTTATTTTCAAAATCATTAGCTTCGTGTACTGCGATTAATGATGGGACACCAAACCCTCTTTTATATTCTTCCCGTACTTCACTCCCGGGACATTTAGGAGCAACCATTATTACAGTTATATCTTTCCGTATTTGCATTCCTTCCTCTACAATATTGAATCCATGAGAATATGATAATATTGCTCCTTTTTTCATTAAGGGCATTATTGTATGGATTACCTTACTATGTTGTTTATCTGGGGTAAGGTTGCAAACCAAATCCGCTTCGGGTATTAATTCTTCATAAGTCCCTGCTACAAAATTATGTTTCGTTGCATTTTTATACGAAAGTCTTTGCTCTTTAATAGATGATTCCCGAAGGGCATAGGAAACATATAATCCTGAATCTCTCATATTTAACCCTTGATTTAACCCTTGAGCACCACAGCCTACAATGACTATTTTTTTGTTTTTTAAGGGATTAATTCCTTCCGAAAACTCCTCAGTTTTCATAAATCTGCATTTTCCTAATTGACTTATTTTTTCTTTGAAAGACAATTGATTGAAATAATTTTTCATGATTTATTAAATTTTTTGGTAAACTCTGTTACTATTTTCTAATTGATTCTAATAATTCTGATATGGGCATTTCTTTTTTGGTAATTGCTATTCTTCCTGAACGAACAAATTGCATAATACCGTGCTTGTTTAAGATGTGATATAGTTCTTCTATTTCTTCTTTTGTTCCTGATCTTTCGAGTACAAAAAAATCTTTATTAATATTTATAACTCCGGATTTGCTGTTGTTAATTACTCGCTGGATTTCGTCATTATCTATTAATAAATCAGTGCTTAATTTAAACAAACAAGATTCCTGATATACAGTTTCTTCATCTATATGATAATAGGCTTTTATCACTTCTACCTGTTTTTCTACCTGACCAATAATTTTTTGAATCTGGCTTTGAGTAACTTTTACTAATAATGTAATTCTTGATACACTTTTTATTTCAGACTTAGATACGTTTACACTTTCTATATTGATATGTCTTTTTTGAAATATTGCAGAAATACGATTTAATAATCCTACATTGTTTTCAGTATAGATTGATACGGTATAGGTATTTTTATTATCCATAATTTTTTTAATTTAATCGTATTTCAGAAACTGATGATCCTGTTGGAATCATTGGAAAAACATTATTTTCTTTCTCTACACATACTTCTAAAAAGTATGCAGTATCAGATTGCATCATTTCCATCACTGCCGTTGCTAATTCTTCTCGTTTAGTAACTTTTTTTGCGGGAATATGATACCCTTGAGCAATCATTATAAAATCAGGATTTGTCATTATAGTTGATGCATAACGTCTGTCAAAAAAAAGTTGTTGCCACTGACGCACCATCCCTAAGAATTCATTATTTAATATAACAATCTTAATTGCTGTCTTTGTTTGTAAAATAGTTCCTAACTCCTGAATTGTCATTTGATATCCTCCATCGCCAATAATTGCTACAACTTCTCTTTCCGGCATTCCCATTTTTGCTCCGATAGCCGCAGGTAAGGCAAATCCCATGGTTCCCAAGCCTCCGGAAGTAATATTACTTTTTGTTTGATTAAAATGAGTGTACCGGCATACTGTCATCTGGTGCTGACCCACATCGGTTACTACAACGGCATTTCCATTGAAAGCGTTATTAATTTCTTTTACCACCTCTCCCATGGTTAATCCTTCTTTCACCGGATACAAATCTTTCTTAATTACTTTATCAAATTCAACAGCATCGTGATTTCTAAACTCCTGTAACCACTCTTTATGCGTTTTTTTGATTACCAAAGGAAGTATGGTTTCTAAGCTTTCTTTTGCATTTCCGGGAACGGCTACATCTGCTTTTACATTTTTATTAATTTCTGCAGGATCTATTTCAAAATGTACCACTTTCGCTTGTTTTGCATATCGATTTAAATCTCCGGTAACCCGATCGTCAAAACGCATTCCTATGGCAATTAACAAATCGCATTCATTGGTGAGTTTATTCGGTCCGTAATTTCCGTGCATTCCAACCATTCCCACGTGCAGAGGATGTTTTGTGGGTAATGCCGATAATCCCAGCAAGGTACTTGCTGACGGAATTCCTGTTTTTTCTATAAAGTTTTTAAATACTCCTTCTGCTTCTCCAAGAATGATTCCCTGCCCCCAGATAATAAATGGCTTCTTTGCTTCATTAATGAGTTTAGCAGCTTCTTTTACTCTTGATAATTCTAAATTTGGTAATGGCTTATAACTTCTGATTGAGGTGCATGGATTATATGAAAATTCAAATTTTTCAAATTGAGCATTTTTTGTAATATCGATTAATACGGACCCTGGTCTGCCGGAACGGGCAATGTAAAATGCTTTTGCAAAAACTTCAGGTATCTCAAAAGCTTTTGTAATTTGATAATTCCATTTGGTAACCGGGGTAGAAATTCCAATAATATCTGTTTCCTGAAACGCATCAGTTCCTAACAAATGTTCTGCGACCTGTCCTGTAATACATATCATGGGAGTAGAATCAATCTGAGCATCTGCAATTCCCGTAATTAAATTGGTAGCTCCGGGACCTGAAGTTGCAATGGCTACTCCTACTTTTCCACTTGCCCTGGCGTATCCTTGTGCTGCGTGTACGGCACCTTGCTCGTGTCGTGTTAACACATGATTTAACTCTTTTTGATATTTATATAATTCGTCATATACGGGCATAATAGCTCCTCCGGGATATCCATATAGAAGATCAACTCCTTCTGCCAGTAAACATTTGATGACTGCCTCTGCTCCTGAAATGGTCACATTGGTTTTAATATTTTTTCCTTTAATTTTTTTTGTTCTGATTTCCATGTTGTTATTGCTTAAAATTTATCTGTTACACATCCGCTGGATGCCGACGCTACTGTTTTTGCATATTTATATAATACTCCTCCGGATACTTTCAGGGGAGGTGCTTTCCATTTTTTTCTTCTACTCTCTAATTCTTTTTCAGAAACTTCCAGATTAATCGTATTGGTTTGTGCATTGATTGAAATTATATCTCCGTTTTTTACTAAGGCGATTGTTCCTCCTTCCTGTGCTTCGGGAGTAATGTGTCCTACCACAAAGCCATGAGTGCCTCCTGAAAATCGTCCGTCAGTTATTAAAGCTACTTCTTTTCCTAATCCTGCTCCCATAATCGCTGCGGTTGGTTTTAGCATTTCTGGCATTCCGGGACCTCCTTTAGGGCCTTCATATCTAATTACCACCACATCACCTTTTTCTACTTCTCCGTTTTTAATTCCTTCATTTGCAGCATATTCTCCTTCAAATACTTTCGCTTTTCCTGAGAAATACACTCCTTCTTTTCCTGTTATTTTGGCTACGGATCCTTCTTTTGCTAAGCTTCCGTAGAGCATTCTTAAGTGTCCGGTAGCTTTTATCGGATTGTCAACAGACTTTATTACTTTCTGCCCATTCACTAAACCTGGAACTGCTTCTAAGTTTTCTGCCAGGGTTTTTCCTGTTACGGTTAAACATTCTCCGTAGAGGAATCCTTTTTCCAGAAGGTATTTTAAAACTGCCGGAGTTCCTCCTGCTTTATGAACATCTTCCATCAAATATTTCCCACTTGGTTTTAAATCCGCGAGAAATGGTGTTTCATCAGAAATTTGTTGAAAATCTTTTAATGTAAATGTTATATTGGCTGCTTTGGCGATGGCTAAAAAATGAAGTACTGCATTAGTGGAACCTCCCATAATTGTTACCAGACGAACAGCATTTTCAAGTGATTTTTCAGTAACAATATCTAAGGGTTTAATATCTTTTTCTAATAATGTTTTCAGAGTTTTTCCTGCTTTTATACATTCTTTTTCTTTGTTACTGCTTATAGCCGGGCTGGAAGAATTATAGGGTAAGCTCATTCCTAATGCTTCTATAGCGGAAGCCATGGTATTTGCTGTGTACATTCCTCCACATGCTCCTGCTCCTGGACATGCTTTTTCTATGATGTTTTGGTATTCCTGCTGTGTAATGGTGCCTGCTACTTTACTTCCCCAGGCTTCAAATGCTGATACTACATCTAATTTTTTTCCTTTATGAGATCCTGAGATTATTGTTCCTCCGTATACTAATATAGAAGGGCGATTTAACCGAAGCATTGCTATTAAGGCACCAGGCATATTTTTATCGCAACCCACAATGGTTACTAATCCGTCGTAAGACATTGCTTGTACTACAGTTTCCATTGAATCGGCAATTATATCGCGGGAGGGTAATGAATATCGCATACCGGGTGTTCCCATAGAAATACCATCGGATACTCCAATGGTATTAAAAATAAGTCCGATTAAATCTGCTTGCTTAGTTCCTTTTTTTACTAGTTTAGCTAAGTCGTTCAAATGCATATTACAGGGGTTTCCTTCGTATCCTGTACTTGCAATTCCTGCTAATGGTTTTTGTAAATCTTCCTTGGATAGCCCTATAGCATGTAACATGGCCTGAGCGGCTGGTTGGGTATCGTCTTGTGTTACTCTTTTACTAAATTTATTTAATTCCATATTACACTGTATTTATTTTTACTCGTTCTCTCAATGCTTCTGTTTTATATAATTTCATTAAACTATATCCATAACTTTCTTCCCATTTCATCGGAAATTGATATTTATCTAATGACTGTAAACCAACTACTTCAGCGATAGTTCCTGTAAAAAACAAGTCGTTGCTTCTTTTGCTTTTATAAATTTGCCATTAAAAAAAACGAGACTCTGTTCGTTGAAATACATTATTGACTAATTTGTGATTCGAATTTATTGTATACTCTTTTGAATGTTATTCTAAAAATTTTAAACTTTATGATTCTTATCTTTATTGAAAAACACATAACAAAATATTAATCAGATTTTTACACAAAACAAGGAATGATACCTATAGGTATTAAAAAAGCCTGTATTTAATATTGACACAGGCTTTTTTAACTAAAGTAAGTATCTGTATCAACTCGGTGGTGAGTTAATAATGGCAATACTAATTACTATGATGTTTTGAATTAAATTCATAAATGATTCAAATTAAAAAAAGGCTTCCTAAATTTTAGGAAACCTCTATATATATTAGAATTTAATAAATACACTTCCTATCTCCGTGATGCAATAATCACAATGACAATAGTAGAAATGATATTTAAAATTTGTTTTCTCATGTGTATCTACGAAGGTTGTTAATTATTTCTGACATATTCTAATTATTTAAAAAAACAGCTATATAATCATAAGTTACCTCATTTTTGGTGGATTTTTTATGAACTATTTAGATTGTTATAGTTTTAAAACTATAATGATAGTTACTCATAAAATTATCGAGTATTCAATTTTTTGATAATTTATTCATTAAACAGTACTTTTGATTAAATATCATTGGCTATGAAGTATATGAGTAATTAAAAGTTCCTCATAGTCAACCAAATTAGTAAAATAATAGTACCCTTGCTAATTAATGAGGTGTGTATATAAACAAGTTGGTAGCCATTTGAGATAAACATTGCTTAAAAGTCATCCGTTTGGAAAAAAGGCGTAACAAAAAACCGACAAAATCACTCACTAATAAAGAGATTGAGCCGAGATTAGTAAAAAAATGTAGGGATTAGATGAATATCTTCGGGAATAATTCCCAAACCTACCATATAAGTAGGATTATTTGATAAAATATATTAAACTATTATCAAAATTCATTATGATTTTTACTCTAATTTTTGCAATTTCTTGTAATAAGGACGAAAAATTAGAAGACACAAAAATTTTGTCGAAGGTTATTGAAATCGAAATTTAAAAAACTCAAATATCTCTGAATTAAAATTTTCAGGTAACATTGAGTTTAAAATGGATGATGAAAAAGAAGAATTTACCGGATTTGAACTTTCAGAAAATTTGATTAATGCTACAAACATTTCAAAAGAAAATTTATACGAATTAATTTATTCAGAAATTCAGATTAACCATGATGATTCTGCTAAAAGTTCAATCAATTTTGGAAATTACTGAAAAAAAGAAAGAATCAGTGGATGTAAATCTGCTTGTCACGAAAGATTCACCGATGAAGAGGGAAAAAAATTAGAGGTAGAGGTTGGTGTAAGTTTGGTTGTTGTGTTGATGCTGTTGTAGAAGTGGTTTTAAAAATACTGACAAGTCTAGTTTAATAAAAATTTAAACAAGAAGAGTTAAGAAAAGAAAGTTATTTTCCTTTCCTTAACTTTTTATTTTAATTTATGAAAAAAACTCTTATAACTGCAAAAATTTTTATCTTTTTTTTAGTTGTAACAAACTTATACTCAATTTTATTGCCCCTAAAAATGTAAAAAAAGATTAAAAATAATGAAAAAAGACAATCAAATAATTATCTTTCTTGCAACGTTATATCTAGCAAAGCCTAGTTTTTATTCTAAATCAAAAAAAAATTATACTATATTTTACGAAGAAATAGACATTAATAAAAAATATTATAATAAAAACGTGGATTCTATAAATAAAAAAGAATTATTTATATTATAGAAAGTATAGAAAATTAATAGGCAGATTTCAAGCTAATGATTTAACTAGTAAATCAAATAAATCTTTACCAAGGTATTTTAAAAACAGGAAATTTTAGGTATTGAATCTTTAGGTATTAATGCGGATGTTTCTCTCACAGAATTAATACAGGCTCACGAAAAAAAGGGAGCAATTATTTTAAATAAATGTGACTATAATACAGATTTTAACGAGAAGTATAAATGTGGAAAACTAGATAGATACTACGCAATAAAACACTATAGGGATAGTATAGCCGCAAATAAAGTTTTAAAATACAATAAAAAAACTTTTAATTATTAGCTGAAAAACCAATGAAAAAGCAGTATATACACGTCATTCACGAGTGGGTAGATGAAGTAATAACCGATTTGGATAAGCTGAGAGCAAGAGTACAAAAAGCTAAAAATACTAAAGAAGTAGTTTCTATTGCTTATCATGGTGATGTAGTTGAAGTTTGAGAAAAATTTAATATAGAAAATATTTATATCAATTATATTTTGAAGATAAAGGAGGGAATTTTCCCGAGTTACATCAGGTTGTTATGAACCTTAACTTCCAGTTCAGAGGAATACATCGTTATGCGGGAGGTTTGCAAGATTACCCGAATGAGTATTGCTGTCGATTCAACAGAAGTTTTATGAAAAAAGTACTTTTGAAATCCTCTAAACAGAAAAATCTTTGCAAATCCCCGTTCAATTAAAAGTAATAGTAGTGAAATTCCTAAGTCAATTAAATAAAAAGCAAAGGAACTATAAATTATAATCTAATTATTTTATATTTATTAAGCAAAGTATTTTAGGTATATTTGCAGTACTCTCCCTCAAGATTATTAATTTTATATTTATCAATCTATTTCAAAATTTAACGAAGCAGCAAAATCTTTTTGTGATGACATTTAAAGAACAAATACAACAAGGAATTCCGAATATATTACCCGTTAAAAAAGAATACGATACAACAATTAATCATGCACCTAAGCGAAAAGAAATTTTAACCAATGAAGAGAAGCAACTAGCACTTCGTAATGCGTTGCGTTATTTTGATAAAAAACATCACGAAGATTTATTATCTGAATTTGCAGAAGAATTAGAGAAATATGGGCGAATTTATATGTACCGTTTTCGCCCTGATTATAAAATGTATGCACGTCCGATAGAAGAATATCCCGGAGAATCCTTACAAGTAAAATCAGTTATGCTAATGATTCAGAATAATTTAGATGAGGCAGTAGCACAACATCCTCATGAGTTAATTACCTATGGAGGTAATGGAGCAGTTTTCCAAAACTGGGCTCAATATTTACTGATGATGAAATACTTATCCGAAATGAATGATAAGCAAACCTTAGTGATGTACTCAGGGCATTCTATGGGATTATTCCCTTCTCATAAAAATGCACCAAGAGTTGTGGTAACGAATGGAATGATGATTCCAAACTATTCACAACCTGATGATTGGGAAAAGTTTAATGCATTAGGAGTGACACAATACGGACAAATGACAGCTGGAAGTTATATGTATATCGGACCACAGGGAATTGTACATGGAACAACAATTACTGTATTAAATGGATTTAGAAAAATAAAAGAGTCTCCCAAAGGAAATATATTTGTAACTGCTGGATTAGGAGGAATGAGTGGGGCACAACCTAAAGCGGGAAACATCGCAGGGTGTATTACAGTCTGTGCAGAAGTCAATGAAAAGGCAGTATATACACGTCATTCACAAAGATGGGTGGATGAAGTAATAACCGATTTAGATAAGCTGGTAGCAAGAGTACAAAAAGCCAAAAATACTAAAGAAGTAGTTTCTATTGCTTATCATGGTAATGTAGTTGAAGTTTGGGAAAAATTTGATACAGAAAATATTTATATCAATTTAGGATCCGATCAAACATCATTACACAATCCCTGGGCAGGAGGATATTACCCTATTGGCTTATCTTTTGAAGAGGCAAATAAAATGATGGCAGATAACCCTCAACTATTCAAAGAGAAAGTAAAAGAATCTTTGAGAAGACACACTGATGCTATAAACAAACATACAGAAAAAGGAACCTATTTCTTTGATTATGGAAATGGATTTCTATTAGAATCGAGTAGAGCAGGAGCCGATATAATGAACCCGAATCCTATGTTAGGTAAAGAGTTTAAATATCCCAGTTATATACAGGATATTATGGGACCTATGTGTTTCGATTATGGTTTTGGTCCATTCCGTTGGGTGTGTACCTCCGGAAGTTCTGATGAACTAAAGAAAACAGATGAAATAGCTTGTAAAGTTTTGCAGGAAATTATGAGAGATTCTCCCAAAGAAATTCAGCAACAAATGGCCGATAATATTCAATGGATGAAAGGGGTTCAGAAGCATAAGTTAGTTGTAGGGTCGCAAGCAAGAATTTTATATGCCGATGCTGAAGGAAGAATAAAAATAGCAAAAGCATTCAATAAAGCCATTAAGAAAGGAAAAATTAATCCCATAGTTTTGGGAAGAGATCATCACGACGTTTCAGGAACAGACTCTCCTTACAGAGAAACCTCTAATATTTACGATGGTTCACGTTATACAGCAGATATGGCTGTTCATAATGTAATTGGTGATAGTTTTAGAGGAGCAACCTGGGTTTCTATTCACAATGGAGGAGGAGTTGGATGGGGAGAAGTGATAAATGGAGGATTTGGCATACTTCTTGATGGTAGCAAAGAAGCATCAAAACGTTTAAAATCAATGCTTTTCTGGGATGTAAATAACGGAATTGCAAGACGCAGTTGGGCAAGAAACGAAGAAGCTCTCTTTGCAATTAAACGAGCAATGAAGGTAGAGAAAAACTTGAAAGTCACCTTGCCTAATTTAGTTGATGATACATTATTAAATAGTGTTTAAATTTTATGGTATGAAATTGACTAGCCTCTTTTTATCATTACTTTTTTTAATATTTATTTCCTGTACTTCTGTAAGAGTTGCAACGGATTATGATACAAAGGTAGATTTTAATGCATACAAGTCCTTTGCTTTTTACAAACCGGGAATTGATAAAGTTGATGTTTCTGATCTAGATAAAAAACGAATCATGAGAGCTGTTGAAGCTGAATTAATTGCTAAAGGAATGCAAAAATCAACAACACCTGATGTTCTAATAAACTTGTTTACAAAATCCAGGGAACGAATAAATGTAAATGATAATTTCATTTGGGGAGTTGGCTGGGGCTGGAATCCATGGATGTGGGGAGGATTAGGCAGATTAAATATAAATCAATATATTGAAGGAACATTGTTTATTGATGTAATAGATGCCAAAGAAAAAGAATTAGTATGGCAAGGTATAGGTTCCGGAGTATTATCATTACGAAGTGGTGTTAAAAGAAGA
The DNA here is from genome assembly GCA_963666645.2 of uncultured Tenacibaculum sp. GTDB lineage: Bacteria > Bacteroidota > Bacteroidia > Flavobacteriales > Flavobacteriaceae > Polaribacter. Next base: position 400,941 of record CAXXDB010000003.1, read on the forward strand.
GAAGAACGTATTGAAGAGCTTGTAAAAGAAACGCTCTCTGAATATCCATCAGGAAGTAAAGAGAATTAGTTTTAACAGACGATATCTTGCCAAAAGTAAACATCCGATAGTTTTCCGTTTACACACTTTTTGAGATAGTGTCTTTTTTACCAAGAAGATTTTTTAATCATTTTAACTTTCTCTTTTTGCCCATATTGATTATATTCATAGTAATTCACATTATCCTTATAATCTTTTTCAAATACTCCTATTTTTTCTTTTTGCCCATACTGGTTATAGCGGTGAACATAAGTATAAGATTTGCTGTAATCAATTCCTCCATAATAGTTATTCTGTGAGGTTTTAATTTTCTGTTTTTGTCCATAACTATTGTAGTTGTAATAATTAGTTCCATTATAGTTTTTTTGAGAAATTCCTATTCTGTCTTTCTTCTCATAACTACTGTAATTACAATAATTCGTGATTTTATTACATTTCTTTTTTGTAATACTCATCCTTTGCTTTTTTTTATATGGATTGTAAACATCATGCTGAGCAAATATCTGAGGTAAAAAAAACATTGCTTTAATAATTAATAATGCTTTTAAACTTTTCATTTTATTGTATTTCTTAACTTAAACTCTACCTTTTTTTCAGGATTGGTCAAGTCAAATTTTTATCCTATCTATACTAAATTTTACTTAAATATTTTTGTTAGTATGGTTTCCTCATGTTCGGAGGATCTAAATTAGAAATTGATTTTAAACTGTAAATCTGTACATCTTTGGTCGCCTAAAGTCTGCTTTGTCTTAAAATGTGGTACAGGTTTAAATAGGAAAAAAACCGAAGTTAAGTATAATTTTATAATTATACAAATTCAATTACATTTTTTATTACCCTCATTGAGATAAATCTTATTTTTTTAAGATACCGTTTACGCATGTATATACAAAAACCTAAACTTAAGGTTATGGAAATTTTATACGATTTACGAATTATTATTCCTTAAAAATCATTTATATAATAATGATTTCTTACAATAGATTTAACTAATACAATTCAATCCCTGTACTTTCTTAAAGACTAAAAAATGATAATCATATTTGAATTATGCCATTTCTTTTGCTAGTTTACTAAATAATTCATATACCGTTATTTGGCAAAAACAAACAGATACAGATATACAAGAGAATGAGTCAGAGCTTATCATTTTACTTCACAGACATCAAAAGATAAACTGTTCTCTTGTCGGCAGATAAAGACCTTGTTACTAATCAAGCAGAGTAAAGTGATTTACATTTGTCAATCAGCAAAGAAAGACTAAGTAAGAATGCAAGATCATATATAATCAACTTAAGCTCTACCAACAAGAAGGTATTTATTATTACTTAAAAATAAAAAGGACAGGTTTCGTAAATCACAAATCCCTGATACCGTTAAGCAAGGAATATCAGGAAAACTGCCCAATCCTTCAACCGCTATTTCCAGTTATTGAGTTGTCAGATTGGATTAGCCACTAACTATAATTTAATCTTAAACAACAAGACATTGTATAGTCATTGAAGGGTACATCATAGAGGTGTACTAAATTCAACACGAAAATTACATCATAAAAAAGATGAACAGATTATGTTATAGCTTACTTAAAAGGATTTAGTAAATACCATACCTGAAAAACTCAAAATACTTTTTATAGATAACACCTCTTTCCACTCTGCTAAGTATGTAGTATTCTCTGAAAATATAACACTCCTGTCAAACACCTGATTATAGTCCGGAATTAAATCCGGCATAAAAAGTATGGCAATAGAATGAAAGATAGAGTAGCTATGAAACTATTTAAAATAGAAACATTGCAATATAAAATTACACAAATGGTCAGGTAACTTAACTCTGAAATGATAAAGTCCATAATCAAGTGTGAATTATATGATAAATTAAAATTATATGGTTATTTGATTTGTTAGACAAATCTTTAAATATTGATACTTTAACGGTATAACATCAATTATATATTGTATGAATATTCAAGAGCTTTTAAAAAAGTTTTCGGATGAAAAAAGTTGTAAATCACATTTCAAATCAGAAAAAGATAAACAAGGAGTTGTTTATAATAGATGTACCGGGATTAATCATTACTGGATTTCTACAGTGAACAATGTTGCTTTAGCACTATTTTACTTAGCGACACTTTATTACATGATATACAAATTACTTTACTATTACCGGTGTTTCTTTATTATGTTGTCACTGGTATTAAAAAGAGTTTTTCAGCATTAGAAGAGCAACGACAGTTACGAATCTGTTCGGTATGTACTTCATAAAATCCGTTATGCTTATGTCAAAGAGACAATGAATATAAATTCCACAATTTTGAGATTGGTTCATTATTTTTTGAATATTTTTAAGTCAGAAATAGTAAAAAATTATAAGATAATTGTAATCAAATAAAAAAGCAATCTCAAAATGAGATTGCTTTTTTTATGTTTAAACCGGATTTTTTGATTACATCATTCCCGGCATTCCACCACCCATTGGTGGCATTCCGCCACCCACCGGAGCATCTTCCTTAATATCTACTAAAGCACATTCAGTAGTTAAAATCATACTAGCTACAGAAGCGGCATTTTCTAAAGCAACACGTGTTACTTTCTTAGGGTCTATAATACCTGCTTCCATCATATCTACATATTGTTCAATTTTAGCGTCGTATCCGAAGTTATTTTTGCCTTCTAACACTTTATTAATTATAACTGAACCTTCTCCACCAGCATTTTCTACGATTATACGTAATGGAGATTCAATCGCTTTGTTTATGATTTGGATACCTGTGGTTTCATCTAAATTATCAGAAGTTAAAGATTCTAATACTTTTTTGGCACGAACTAAAGCGACACCACCACCTGCAACAATACCTTCCTCTACAGCAGCACGAGTTGCATGTAAAGCATCATCTACACGATCTTTCTTCTCTTTCATTTCTACTTCAGAAGCAGCTCCTACATATAATACAGCAACACCGCCAGCCAATTTTGCCAAACGTTCTTGCAACTTCTCACGATCATAGTCTGAAGTAGTTGTTTCAATTTGTGCTTTAATTTGATTTACACGAGCTTTAATTTTCTCCTCATCACCAGCACCATTTACCAAAGTAGTGTTATCCTTATCAATGGTAACTGTTTCAGCAGTTCCTAATAAGTCTAAAGTAGCATTTTCCAAAGAGAAGCCTCTTTCTTCAGAAATTACCGTACCACCAGTTAAAATTGAGATGTCTTCTAACATTGCTTTTCTTCTATCTCCAAATCCCGGAGCTTTGACAGCAGCAATTTTTAATCCACCTCTTAATTTGTTAACCACTAAAGTAGCTAAAGCTTGTCCATCTACATCTTCAGCAATGATTAATAACGGGCGACCCGATTGAGCAACCGGTTCTAGAATTGGTAAAATTTCCTGTAAATTAGATATTTTCTTATCGAATAATAAGATATATGGTTTTTCCAACTCTGCAGTCATTTTATCTGCATTTGTTACAAAATACGGAGATAGATACCCTCTATCGAACTGCATTCCTTCTACTACGTCTACATAGGTGTCAGTTCCTTTAGCCTCCTCAACAGTAATCACACCTTCTTTACCAACTTTTTCGAAAGCAGTAGCAATTAAATCTCCAATTACAGGATCGTTATTAGCAGAAATAGAAGCGATTTGTTGGATTTTTTCAGAAGAATCACCGACTTCTTTAGATTGTTTTGCTAAATCTTTGGTAAGTACTTTTACTGCCTTACCAATTCCTCTTTTTAAATCCATTGGATTCGCTCCGGCAGCAACATTTTTTAAACCCTCTTTTACAATTGCTTGTGCTAGAACAGTTGCAGTTGTAGTGCCATCTCCTGCTAAATCATTTGTTTTAGAAGCTACTTCCTTTACCATTTGTGCTCCCATATTTTCAAGGGTGTCTTCTAAATCGACTTCTTTTGCAACTGAAACTCCATCTTTAGTAACATAAGGAGCTCCGAAAGATTTAGAAATGATTACATTGCGTCCTTTTGGACCTAAAGTTACTTTTACTGCATTTGCTAATGCATCCACGCCATTTTTTAAACCGCTGCGTGCTTCTACATCAAATTTTATATTTTTTGCCATGTTTTAATTTTTTGTGCTTTAATTTTTATGTCTTAAAAACTAAGTTTTAAGTCTCTTAAATGCTGATTATTCAGCTGTTATAATAAATATTTTGAATTTTGATTATCTAAATTTGAGAAATAATCCTACAGATTTCATTAGAAATAGATTTTTAGCCAACTTCACAAACTAAGTGAGTTGATGACTAATTTTTTATATTTTTTGGAATTTCTCATGGTTTATAGCTATATAATAGCGAAAATATCAGTCTCTCTCATTATTAGATAATCTTTTCCTTCAAATTTAAGTTCTGTACCAGAGTATTTACCATATAAAACTGTATCATCTACTTTTACAGTTAAAGGTTCATCTTTTTTACCATTTCCTATGGCAACTACAGTACCTTTTTGAGGTTTTTCTTTTGCGTTATCAGGGATGATAATTCCTGAAACGGTAGTGGATTCAGCTGCAACTGGTTCTACAAGAACTCTATCTGCTAAAGGTTTAATGTTTAATACCATTTTTTTAAATTTTGATTAATACTTAAAGTTTAATTTTTACACTTTTCTAATTGTCAGAAATTGTGCCATTGAAATAAAACTGACAATTTTTCTGAACTAATCGGATTTAAAATTAAAAGGAATAAAAAAATGCCAACTTGTCATTGTTGGCATTTTTTTATTATCTATATGTAAGTATTATTGTACTGAATCCTTGATTACTGTAGGGATTGTCTCTGCAGGTCTTGTAGTTTCAATATTCTCCAGCGTTTCTTTTAAATCAGGAGTACTGTTGCTGTTTCCTCTGGGAATTGTAAAATTTGATAATAATATTAGTGTAAACATGGCGATGGCAAGAGTCCAAGTAGTACGATCTAAGAAATTATTTGTATTTTGTACTCCGCCAATGTTCATACCTCCACCCCCGAAAGTAGATGATAATCCTCCTCCTTTTGGATTTTGAACCATTACAATTAAAATTAAAGCAATTGCAATTATTAAAATTAAAATTAAAAGTATTGTGTAAGTTGTCATTATTTTATGTTTTGCAAAATTCGTATTTTTTTAATTTGGCTTACAAAGAAACTACTTTTTTCTGGATATTTCAAACTTAATATTTCATAGGCCTTTATTGCATTGCTATATTTCTTTTGTTCCAGATAAATTCTGGCAAGAGTTTCTGTCATTAATATAGGTTGTCGCTTTGTATCATGAGGTTTTTTTATAACAGAAGCATTTCTATTTACTTTAGATATTTTTGGATTATTGGCTATGAAGCGTTCAATAATATTTTCTTGTAAATTTTTCTCTTTCTTATGAATATTTTTTATTGAATTGCCAGGATTATCAAACGATAATTGTAACCATTGGTTAAATGAATACGATTCATTTTTTTTAAATGATAAAGATTTTTCTATTCGTAACTCTTTTTCTGTTTTTTTTTGAAGATTTGAAATAGAATCAGCTATTTTACCTGTTATATTTTTTTTACTTTCAATGGTTTCTTCGAGTAACTCCGAAGTAATAAAATTAAAAAGAACAGTACGATTTATAGTATAAGTAGCAGTTATTTTTAATTCATTGTTATATTTAAAACTCTTATGATTTTTTAATCGTTTTAAATATAAAGCTCTTGCAGATTGAAAATAAGGATATTCATTAATAATGGTTCTTAGTTCATTTATATTATACCCTTTATCCCTTTCAGGATAATTAAGAATTTGTATATAATTATCTTTTACCATTTAGCTACTGAAGTGTTAAAAATATCCTGATGAATACGAGTTAATATTTCCTCAAGAACAGATTCTAAGAGTGTACCGGATAATTGCTGTGAAGCACCATAATCAGAGTAAAAGGAAAATTGTTTTTCAAAATCGTCTTTTTCATTTAACTTATTTGTGAAACGAACATTAACAGCAATTGTTAATCGATTTTGTGCTGCGGTTTGATTCGCAATAGCACTCATGGGAGTCACTCTATAATCAACTATCTCACCTTCAAATTGTAAATCCCCATCCGATTTTACTAACGTTAAGTTTGTTTGACGAGTAAATAAATCTTGTAAATCCTGAGTAAAACGTTGACTTAATGTAGGTTCTGTTAAAGGAGCTTGATTAGGAAAAAAATCAATTTGAATCGTTTTTGCATCACCCGTATTACCTCCTGTAAAAGAATACACGCCACAGCCGATAAGAGATGTAATGGAAAAAAATAATAATGAGTATATAGTTTTTTTCATTTTTAAATTCATAACATCACTCGAATTACAAGTCATATTGTTTAATTTTACGATATAAAGTTCGTTCAGAAATTCCCAACTCTTTAGCTGCTAGTTTTCGTTTTCCTCTATTTCGTTCCAATGACTTTTTAATCATTTCTTTTTCTTTTTCCTGTAACGACAAGTTTTCATGCTCCTCTATAGTTTCAATAAAATCATAATTATTTTGTGTAGAAACTTCAGGTATTTGTACAACTCCTATATCATGGGAAGAAGGGGGGTCTTTATATATACGTTGAATCAAACCTCTATTATCTTCCTGTACTTCTTGTGCATTTTTATTTTGCATCAAGTCCAGAGTTAATTTCTTGAGGTCGTTGATATCGTTGCGCATATCAAATAAGATTTTATACATAATATCCCGTTCGTTAGAAAAATCATCATTTGATGATTTTTCATCAATTACTACGGGTAAATTCCCCGTGTTATCAGGTAAATATTGAACTAGTATTTTAGAAGAGATAATTCTACTTTCTTCCATAATTGAAATTTGTTCAGCAAGATTTTTTAATTGTCTGATATTCCCGGAGAAACGATAATTCAGAAGCATATTATTGGCCTTATCATCTAATCGAATAACAGGAATTCTGTTTTTTTGAGCAAAGTCAGAAGCAAACTTTCTAAATAATAAATGAATATCATTACCTCTGTTTCGTAAAGGAGGGAGAGAAATTTCAATAGTACTCAACCGGTAATATAAATCTTCTCTAAATTTTCCTTTTCTGACAGCTTCCTGCATGTTTACGTTAGTAGCTGCAGTAATACGAACATTTATTTTTTGGACTTGAGACGATCCAACTTTTATGAATTCTCCGTTTTCTAACACACGGAGTAATCTAACTTGGGTTGTAAGAGGTAATTCGCCTACTTCATCTAAAAAAATTGTTCCTCCATCGGCAACTTCAAAGTATCCTCTTCTGGTTTGTGTTGCTCCGGTAAATGCTCCTTTTTCATGACCAAACAGCTCACTATCAATAGTTCCTTCAGGAATTGCACCACAGTTTACAGCAATATATTTTGCGTGCTTTCTATGAGATAGTTGATGAATGATTTTCGGAATATTTTCTTTTCCAACCCCACTCTCTCCGGTAGCCAATACAGAAATATCTGTAGGTGCTACCCGGACAGCTTTTTCAATAGCTCTGTTCAGTTGAATATCATTACCGATAATTCCGAAGCGTTGTTTTACTGCTTGTAAATTTTCCATTTTATTATTCCTTCAGAAACAGGATTTTATTAATATATTCTTTCTTTAAATATTACATTTTTCCTTTTGAAAAACAGAACTATTAATTATTATCAGAATAATCAACAGCAGTTCCTAAAAGTGTGGTGGAAGTACAATCTTCAATTTTTACATTTACAAAATCTCCCATTTTATAGTGTTCTTTAGGAAATATAACGACTGTGTTTTGTGTATTACGTCCTTTCCAGTGTGCATCTGATTTCTTTGAAGTTCCTTCAATCAAAACTTCCTGAATCTTGTTTACATGTTCTTCAGACCGATATAAGCTATGTTTTTGCTGTAGATTAATAATTTCTTGTAATCTACGTTTTTTTATTGCCAGAGGGATATCATCTTCCATTTTTTTAGCAGCAAGAGTTCCTGGTCTTTCAGAATAGATAAACATAAACCCGAAACTATATTTTACTCTCTCCATTAAATCGAGAGTATTCTGATGATCTTCTTCTGTTTCTCCACAAAAACCGGCAATCATATCCTGACTTAAGTTCACTTCGGGAATTATTTTATAAATATTTTCTACCAGATTTAAATATTCTTCACGTGTATGCAAACGATTCATGGCTTTTAACATTCTGTTACTGCCACTTTGAATGGGTAAATGAATGTATTTACAAATGTTTTTATGTTTAGCCATTACATGAATTACGTCTAACGTCATATCCTGTGGATTTGATGTAGAAAAACGAAAGCGTATTTTAGGAAATTCAGTAGCACACATATCCAGCAATTGAGCAAAATTTAACGTAGTAGCTTGTGCCATTTCAGAGGCTTTGTGAAAATCTTTTTTCAATCCTCCTCCGTACCATAAATATGAATCTACATTTTGACCTAACAGAGTAATCTCTTTATAATTCTTTTCATACATAGAACTAATCTCCCCGATAATGCTTTGAGGATCTCTACTCCGTTCTCTTCCACGTGTAAATGGGACTACACAAAATGTACACATATTATCACATCCTCTGGTTATGGATATAAAAGCAGTTACACCATTAGAATTTAAACGTACAGGAGAAACGTCAGCATAAGTTTCTTCTTTTGATAAAATTACATTTATAGCATCTCTTCCTGCTTCAACTTCTTCAATGAGGCTTGGTAAATCCCGATAAGCATCCGGTCCTGCAACTAAGTCTATGATTTTCTCTTCTTCCAGAAATTTTGATTTTAATCGCTCGGCCATACAGCCCAATACACCAACTTTCATTTTAGGATTAATTCTTTTAGCATGATTGTATTTTTGTAGCCTGTTACGTACTGTTTGCTCAGCTTTTTCACGTATAGAGCATGTATTTACTAAAACCAAGTCAGCTTCATCAATATTACCAGTAGTATTAAAGCCTTGTCTATCAAGAATAGCGGCAACAATTTCACTATCATTCATATTCATCTGACAGCCATAGCTTTCTATAAAAAGTTTTTTTGTATTGCCTTTTTTTTGTTTTGTTAATAGAGGTTTCCCTTGTTTTTTTTCATTAATGACTTTTTTAATCTGATACATAATTCTGTTTCTTCTACGGAGAGAACAAAGATACAATCAAATTTTGAGATTTAGTGACAACTTGTCATTAATTTTACTGATGTTACTCAATAAAAGTACTAAATTTATACCTATGATTGTTAATAATTTATTGGATTTATATACAAATCATTTGGTTTAGTTAGGCATTTAATCTAATATTTTTAATTAAAAGGGGATTTGTAATGACCTTTCTGCTTAGAAGATTACCAAAAGTGTTTTTCCATAAAACTTCTTTTAGATTGACAGCAGTACTCGTTCAGGTAATTTTTCAAATATCCCGTATGATGATGCAGTCCTGCGATTCGGAATTTAAGGTTCATAATAACCCTATGTGATTCGGGAAAGTTTCCTCCTCTTATCATCCAAAGTATAATGGAGTCAAATTTTTAACGTCTTTATGGATTGATACTTTATCCGTTTATCTTTGTTAATCTCCTCATTATAGACTATGTAATTTTTGATAAATGCATCAGGACTCTCTTTACCGGAACAGATAATTTCCTGGAATCTTTATAGTTCTCATTATTTTACATTTGAACAATCAACAGGTTTTTTGTCGTAAGTTAATCCTATGAATCAACTCGGCAAAAGTAATTCCTTTCTTATTGATGTTTATAAAATAAACAATATAAATCTAGATGGATTTATTAGCAAAAAAGTATATTTATTTACTGACTTAGATCCTTATTTTATTTATCCAGTTTAAGAACTACATATTAAACAACCTTCTGATCCTTCTGGATTTTTCGAAGCTTCTAACATAGCTTTAAATTCTTGTGGAATTATTGACTTATCTGTTTCCTTTTTATTTTCTTTTGATAAAGTAAACTGAATTGCATTTACTGCTGATTTTGTACGTAAATAATACATTCCCGTTTTTAAACCACTTTTCCAGGCGTAAAAATGCATGGATGTTAATTTAGCAAAATCAGGATCTTTCATAAATAAGTTTAGCGACTGAGATTGATCAATAAAATATCCTCTATGACGAGCCATATCAATAATATCTTTCATACTCATTTCCCAAACAGTTTTATATAAATCTTTTAAGTTTTGTGGAATAACTTCAATATGTTGAATAGATCCATTGGCACGTATGATTTCTTCTTTTATGTCATTATTCCATAAATCCAGTTCAACTAAATCTTCTAATAGGTGTTTATTTACAACAATAAATTCACCTGATAATACTCTGCGGGTATAGATATTAGAAGTATATGGCTCAAAGGCTTCATTATTTCCTAATATTTGAGATGTAGAGGCTGTAGGCATTGGTGCTATTAGTAACGAGTTTCGTACCCCATGTTTAATAACTTGTTCTCTTAGTGTTTTCCAATCCCATCTTCCACTTAAATCTTCATCTTTAATTCCCCACATATTATATTGAAATTCTCCTTCAGCTATTGGAGAATCTTTAAATGTGGAATAAGCACCTTTTACTTTTGCAATTTCCATAGATGAGGTAACTGCGGCAAAATATAAAGTTTCAAAAATTTCCTGATTTATTTTTTTTGCTTCATCATTGGTAAAAGGCAGACGTAACATTATTAAAGCATCTGCCAGACCCTGAATTCCTAAACCAACAGGGCGATGACGCATATTTGAATTTTCAGCTTCTTTTATAGGATAATAATTACGATCTATAACGGTATCTAGATTTCTAATAACTTTTTTAGTTACTTCGAATAACTTGTTATAATCGAAGAATTTATTTCCATTTTTATCTTCGGTAACAAACATTGGTATTGCTATAGATGCTAAATTACATACTGCAATTTCATCTTCTGCTGTATATTCCATAATTTCAGTACATAAATTCGAAGAGCGAATAGTGCCTAAGTTTTTTTGATTGGATTTACGGTTTACAGAGTCTTTATATAACATATAGGGAGTTCCGGTTTCTATTTGAGATTCCAAAATTTTTTCCCATAAATAACGAGCTTTAACGGTTTTTCTACCTTTGTCTGCCTCCTCATATCCTGTGTATAAACGTTCAAATTCTTCTCCGTATGTATCAAATAAATGCGGACATTCGTTAGGACACATTAATGTCCAATCTCTATCTTCCTGTACACGCTTCATGAACAAATCAGAGATCCACATAGCATAAAACAAATCTCTGGCTCTCATTTCTTCTTTTCCATGATTTTTCTTCAAATCCAGGAATTCGAAAATATCAGCATGCCATGGTTCTAAATATATAGCGAACGATCCTTTACGTTTTCCTCCTCCTTGATCTACATAGCGGGCTGTATCGTTAAACACACGAAGCATTGGTACAATGCCATTTGAATTACCGTTAGTTCCGCGAATGTAAGACCCGGTAGCCCTAATGTTGTGTATGGACAAGCCTATTCCTCCAGCAGATTGAGAAATTTTTGCAGCCTGTTTTAATGTATCATAAATACCATTAATACTATCATCTTGCATTTGTAATAAGAAGCATGATGACATTTGTGGCTTTGGAGTACCGGAATTGAATAATGTAGGAGTAGCATGGGTAAAGTATTTTTTACTCATTAACTCATATGTAGCAATAGCCTCATCGATATCTTCTTTATGAATACCAATAGAGACACGCATTAGCATTTGTTGAGGACGTTCAACAATTTTACCATTTAATTTAAACAAATAAGAACGTTCTAATGTTTTAAATCCAAAGAAATCATAGTTAAAATCTCTACTGTAAATTATTGTAGAGTCTAATTTCTCGGCATTTTTCATAATGATGTTATATACATCATCTGCTAATAATGGGGCTTCTTTTCCTGTATTCGGATTTACATAATTATACAAACCGGTCATCGTTTCGGAAAAAGATTTTTTTGTATTTTTATGTAAATTTGAAACAGCAACTCTGGCAGCTAGTTTAGCGTAGTCCGGGTGGGCAGTGGTCATAGTTGCTGCAACTTCTGCTGCTAAATTATCTAATTTAGAAGTGGTAACTCCATCATATAATCCTTCAATGACACGCATTGCCACTTTTACCGGATCAACAATTTTGTTTAATCCATAACACATCTTTTTTATTCTTTCTGTGATTTTATCGAACATCACAGGTTCTTTTCTATCATCTCTTTTAACTACATGCATGATAATTTTTTAGTTTTATACAAGTTGCTTAAGGAGTATTTTCCTTAATATTTTAACTATTTCAGAATATTTATAATTATAATCTTAAAAATCAGCGTCAAAACTGATTGAACCTGTTCCTCCGGATTTCACTCCTGCTTTTTGGTATTCAGATACTCTTTTTTCAAAGAAATTCGTTTTTCCTTCTAATGAAATCATTTCCATGAAATCAAAAGGATTTGTTGCATTATATTCTTTTTCACAACCAAATTCTAATAATAACCGATCTGTTACAAACTCTAAATATTGTGTCATTAGCTTCGCATTCATACCTATTAGACTGACAGGTAACGATTCTGTAATAAATTCACGTTCTATATTTAGAGCAGAGATTATAATTTCTTTAATTCTTTCTTTAAGAACTTTATTTATAAGGTGATTATTGTGTAAATGGACTGCAAAATCACAATGCATTCCTTCATCTCTTGAGATTAATTCGTTTGAAAAGGCTAATCCTGGTAACAAACCTCTCTTTTTTAACCAAAAAATAGAACAAAAAGAACCTGAAAAGAAAATTCCTTCGACAGCGGCAAAGGCTATTAATCTTTCTGCAAATGAATCAGATTCTATCCATTTTAATGCCCATTCTGCCTTTTTCTTAATAGCAGGAAAAATTTCAATCGCTTTAAAGAGTTTGTTTTTTTCCTCATCTTTTTTAATATAAGTGTCAATTAATAACGAATATGTTTCTGAATGAATGTTTTCCATCATAATCTGGAATCCATAGAAAAATTTAACTTCTGAATATTGAACTTCATTTACAAAGTTTTCAGCTAGATTTTCATTTACAATTCCATCCGAGGCTGCAAAAAAAGCTAAGATATGTTTAATGAAATAACGCTCATCATCAGTTAGTTTATTATTCCAATCATCCAAATCCTGATGCAAATCAATCTCTTCTGCAGTCCAAAAACAGGCCTGTTGTTTTTTATACCATTCCCATAAATCATTATGTTGAATAGGAAAGATAACAAAACGATTTTTATTTTCTTGTAAAATAGGTTCTGTTACAGTCATTTTATAGTTTTCAATTTATTATTTAAAGTCTGCCAAAAGGCAGTAACAAAGGTTCAAAATTTTATATCAAAAATAAAGAGTTACTTATCCACAAACTCCTTGAAGTTTTTAACAAACAGGTAGCGATACTTAAAAATTAATAAAATAAGAAGTATATATAAAATATTGATTTATAATATCTTAAAAAATAAATTCTCTGTATTAATTGTATCTTATAGAATCCGTATTTTGTTAAATTTTACAAAAAATAGCTATAAAAATAAAATAGCAATGTCTTAAAAGTTGCTTTTGATTTCATAATTCCCATATTATAATTTATGAAGTAAATAAAAGCCCTTTGTAAATGTTTTTTCATAAAACTTCTGTTAGATCGGTAGCAATATTCATTCGGGTAATCTTGCAAATCTCCCTATGATGATGTAGTCCTCTGATCCGGAGAAGGTTCATAAATAACTCGATGTAATTCAGGAAAGTTTCCTCCTTTATCATCCAAAGTATAATGGAGTCAAATTTTTAATGTTTTTATGGATTGATACCTTGTCGGTTTGTCTGTGTTAATCCCCGAATTAAAGGCTATGTAATTTTTGATAAATGTATATGCTGGGGCAAATATTCATCAATGCCATAATTTAAAAAATATAGAACATCCAATCGTAAATTACTATGTATTATAAGGTTGCGATTACTAATAATATTTTCTAAATATCCTGCTAAACATAATTTAAAAAGTACAGCTGGATTAGCACTTTGCTGACCACTTGTACCACAGTATTCTTTTGTTTCTGCATATAAAAATCTAAATGTAAAAGTTCTTTTAAACGACGGTAAAAATTAGGTTCAGGTTACTTAATTGAAAACTGTTGAATAACTTCTCTTGATGTTTTTTCTTGTATTGCATATACCAAATTACAAAATATCAATATCTTTACAAAACTTGTGTAGCAGACACTGATGTTACCTGCTGACTTTTTTCCCTTCGTTCATCAGCGTTGGCGTGAAAGTTCTCTGCAACCGCAGAAGCGAGGATTGCAATGTGCTTGAACATTGCTTTAGCTAATTAAAATATTTTTCAATTAATTCATTCCATTTATCCTTATGAGCTTTTTTCAATTCTGTGTCAACTTCAATATCCTTACTGTAATTTTCCATAAACTCATCAAGAGATGTGATTAATCTTAAATAATATTTTAAAGTTGGAATTACACCATTAATTATCAATTGAGATCCGTGTTCCATTTTAATTTTAGTAATTAAATCAGCAATTTCTGTTTTATCACTTTCTTTAGTTCCAATGTATGATAAGACATAATATCTTTCAGGATTAAATATTTTAATTTTTTCTATTGCAATTCTTATTATGTTACTATCAATTGCTTTATCCAGTTTAATTTCGATTGTCTCAAAAATATTTCCATATTTTGAAATCTCAATATCTCCTGATGATTTAGAAGTTCTGTCAGAAGCTGTATGACTTCCCATCTCTTCTAACTCACAATCTTTAAATCGAGACAATTCATTAATTAAACTTTTATAAATTGAATAGAATGCAATAACAGGAAGTTTTGAGCCACTGTGAGTTTCATAATTGAAGCTAAATTGCTCATCTAAAGCATTTATTATTTTCTCTATTGTTAAATTTTCTGGATTTTCTAAAGGTGTAATTTCAACTGTAGAACGTTTTTTTGCTTCTATTGCTTGAAACAGTATAAGTCTTAATAAATTGGTTGCTTTAGTTGGATTCTTTTCTAAATAGTCAAGTGTTTCTAAAAAAGCTTTTTTAACTGTTTTGTTGCTAATTTTTCCGTTATAATCTAAAGTATATTCATACGGTTGTTCTAATGAACGTGTTAACCATCCGCTTTCTGCCATTGAAGGTAATCCTAATTCTTTTAGGGTTGGTGTAATATAGTTGGTATCTATTGTTCTTCCAGAAAATCCACCTTCCATACTTGATTGATGTTTTCTTACATCTTGTTTTGGAAATAGAATTTTATGCGTTACAAGAGTAGTTAAAACTGTAAAAACTCCTTTTTGTGTATTGATTTTAGCACCAATAGATTCTATGTTTGTTAAGGTATTTTTGTCAATGTCTTTTATATCATTAACTGTAAAGGAGTTCTCGTAAGTCTCCAACAACTTTTTCTTGTGGCTCATTTATTAATAATTTTTGTTCTTTAATACTTCTTGCAACTTCAAAAATTACTGGAATTGCAACTGAATTACCAATTTGTTTATATTGTTCTCCTGTTTTTGGATGTCGCTTAAAATTGTTAGGAAAACCCATTATTCTATAACATTCATTTAAAGTTAGTTTTCTAACTTTATCTTCATTTGGTAAGTAAATGAAAAACCTGCCAGAAGTTTCTTGTGATGGAATTGTTGGGTGTGTTCCGTCTATAGAGTAAATTCTATTTGGTTGTCTGTGTACTCTAGATAAATGCTCTGTGTTAGGTCTAATTCCATTTTTCCAAGTGTTTTTATTTCTATAGCCTGTAAAAATTAAACCAGTATCTTGTTTTTTAGGTTTTTCAATTAGTGTATATTCTTCTTTATCTAAATATTCAAAATCTCCTTTAGTATCTAAAAATTCTTTTAGATAAACAGGTTTTTTAGTTTTCAATTTGTCAAATCTAAAAAAGCCGTTTTTAGTAGCTATTATAAAAATTCGTTCACGATTTTGCGGCAAACCAAAATCTTTAGCATTTAAAATTTTATAGGTTACATTATAGCCTAAATCTTCTAAGGTTTGAATAATTGTTTTAAAGGTTCTTTTTTTGTCGTGATGAATTAAATGTTTTACATTTTCAAGAACAACTACTTTTGGTTGCTTTTTATCTATGATACGACAAATGTCAAAGAATAAAGTACCTCTAGTATCTTCAAATCCTTTCTTTTTACCAGAAATACTAAAAGGTTGGCAAGGAAATCCTGCTAAAAGGACTTCAAAATCAGGTATTTTACTAGGCTCTATTTTTGTAATGTCGCCAAAAACTTCATCTCCAAAATTATTTTCATACACTTCTTGGCAAGCCTCATTAATTTCTGAAGTAAAAACACATTCATATCCAGCATTCTCAAAACCTTTTCTGAAACCTCCAATTCCTGCAAATAAATCTATAAATATAGGTTTCATGATTTTTGTTTTTTTAATTTATTGTATTTAATTCTTTGTTCAGCTACTTTTAAAACTTCTTCTGCTAGAGTTTCATTTTCCAAATTGTAAATAACTTTGTCACTCAACCAAGCTATAAGTAGTTCATCTCTATTTAAGTTGTAGAAATTGGCAAATCGTTCAACTTGTTCTTTTGTAGGTCTTCTTTTTCCTCTTTCAAATTTGCTGATTATTGCTTGGTCAATATCTAGCTCAGCTCCAATCTGTCTCAAGATTAGATTATTTTCTTCTCTTGCTTGTCTGATAATTTCTCCGAATGATTTCATAAGACAATAATTGTTTTGACAAAAATAGTCAAATTACTCAAATCTATTTAGTATTATTTTCGGGTGGTGGTGAGGAAATGAAAAGTTCTTTTTGTTTTGTGAGATACGAGCAAAACAAAATGTACTTGAATATGCGATGGCTTTTTCTCATTTTGCAAGTAACAATTGTATAAATACATTAGTGTATTTATTTTTAATATATATGTAAAAAATATAAAAAACTTACAAGTCTAATGAGTTTTTAATATAATCTTTATAAGCCCTGAATATTGTGCCAAGATTCCAAAAACAGGCTTTGCTGTACTCTGACGCTTCGATTTCATCCTCTTTCCCTGTGATGTTTTAAACGAATTTTAGTCCGCTCTATTAAAGAATCATCTCAAAAAAGCCTTCATCTAACTCCGTTTTATTGTGTAATTTGTATTTATTATTCCTTTGCCCATGGCATAGCGAATTTTATGAAACATATACCAAACAGGTTTATAATAAGGATTTTTTAACTGCTGTTGTATTTCTAATCAAAAAATAGCTCTATATGTTAAAAAACTCTTAATTTGTAGCGTTTCATTATTTTTTAATCTAATTTTGAGAATATTAACTAATGAATTTTACCTAATGAGAAAATTAATATTATTGATGTTGGCAAGTACGTTTTTTATAGCTTGTAAAAACAAGACACCTAAAAACACTATTGAAGTAAAGTATCCTGAAACAGCAAAAAAACCTGTGGTTGATGAGTATTTTGGAACAAAGATAACAGATAACTATAGATGGTTAGAAGATGACAGAAGTGAAGAAACTGAGAATTGGGTTAAAATAGAAAATGAGATAACTTTCGATTACTTTAGCAAAATACCTTACAGAAAACAACTCAAAAACAGATTATCTGAATTATGGAACTATGAAAAAGTGGGAGTTCCTTTTAAAGAAGGAGGTTATACATATTTCTATAAAAATAATGGATTACAAAATCACTATGTATTATATAGAAAAAAAGGGGAAGAACAAGAGAAAGTTTTTTTAGACCCGAATACCTTTTCTGACGATGGAACTATTTCATTAAGTAACGTTAGTTTTTCTAAAGACGGAAAAACAATTGCCTATTCCATTTCAGAAGGCGGAAGCGATTGGAGAAAAATAGTTGTAATGGATATAGTCTGCGAAGAAATAAAAGAAGACACCTTAACAGATGTGAAGTTTTCGGGAATCTCCTGGAGAGGCAATGAAGGATTTTATTATTCAAGTTATGACAAGCCTAAAGGGAGTGAGTTGTCTGCTAAAACAGATCAACATAAATTGTATTATCATAAATTAGGAACTAGTCAAAAAAAAGATGAAGTTATTTTTGGTGCTATTCCGGAAGAAAAACATCGTTATGTAGGAGGATATTTAACAGAAGATGATAAGTATTTAATTATTTCAGCTTCTACTTCTACCTCCGGAAATAAATTGTTTATAAAAGATTTATCAAATCCTGATAGTGAGTTAACAGTTGTTTTAGATAATTTTGATAGTGATACGTATGTTATAGATAATAAAGGAAGTAAACTATACTTAGTAACGAACTTAAATGCACCCAATCAGAAAATCGTTACTGTAGATGCATCGAATCCAGCTCCTGAAAACTGGAAAGACTTTATTCCTGAAACAGAAAATGTATTAACCCCTTCTACAGCAGCAGGTTATTTTTTTGCTAAATACATGATAGACGCAGTATCTGAAGTTTTACAATATGATTATAATGGTACATTAATTAGAGAGATTGAACTACCTGGAATTGGATCAGTTAGTGGTTTTGAAGGAAAGAGCAACGCTAAAGAGCTATATTTCTCTTTTACAAATTATAACACTCCTTCATCTTCATACAAATTCAATCCGGCTACAGGAATCTATAAATTATATTGGAAGCCAACAATTTCTTTTAATTCTGATGATTACGAAAGCCAACAGGTTTTCTATAATTCTAAAGACGGAACAAAAGTTCCGATGATTATTACATATAAAAAAGGAACAGAGTTAAATGGTAAAAACCCAACAATTTTATATGGCTATGGGGGTTTCAACATTAGTCTAACTCCGAATTTTAGTATTCCAAATGCTGTATGGATGGAACAAGGAGGAGTTTATGCAGTTCCAAATCTAAGAGGGGGAGGTGAATATGGAAAAAAATGGCATGTAGCAGGAACAAAAACACAAAAACAAAATGTATTCAATGATTTTATTGCAGCAGCAGAATACTTAATAGAAAACAAATACACATCTTCTGATTATTTAGCAATAAGAGGAGGATCTAACGGAGGACTTTTAGTAGGAGCAACCATGACGCAACGTCCGAATCTAATGAAAGTAGCATTACCTGCTGTAGGTGTACTGGATATGCTTCGCTACCATACATTTACAGCAGGAGCAGGCTGGGCATATGATTATGGAACTGCTCAGGATAGTAAAGAAATGTTTGACTATTTAAAAGGATATTCACCGGTTCATAATATTAAAGATGATGTGTCTTATCCCGCAACATTAGTAACGACAGGAGATCATGATGATCGTGTAGTTCCTGCACATAGTTTTAAGTTCGCAGCAGAACTACAAGACAAACAAACTGGGGCAAATCCTGTGTTGATTAGAGTAGAAACAAATGCAGGTCACGGAGCAGGAACCCCTGTTGCTAAAACAATAGAACAATATGCCGATATATTCGGATTCACATTATTCAATATGGGATTTAATCATTTACCTAACCCTTCAAAAGAAAAAATCAAACTATAATCAAATTAATCGAAATGAAAAATCTAAAAAAAGTTTTATTTACAACTACTATCGCCTCTTTAGGTATGATGAGCTGTAAAACAGAATCTAAAACAGAGGTTACTGAAAGAGTTCCGGGAATTATTTTAGAAAATATGGATGCATCAGTAAAACCATCCGATGATTTTTATACATATGTAAATGGTACTTGGCAAGAAGAAACTGAAATTCCGGCGGATAGAACCAGGTGGGGAAGTTTTGACGAACTTCGCAAAAAAACAGATGCGGATGTACTTGCAATATTGAGTAAAGCTATCGAACAAGGAAGTTTTCCTAAAGTGAAAGATAATCAAGGAAATGAAATAGACAGCGATCAGGAAAAGGCAGTAAATTATTATGAGAGTATTATGGACACCGTAGTTCGTAATCAACGAGGAACAGAACCTTTAAAGCCATATTTAGCAAAAATCGATGAGATTAAAACTAAAAAAGATGTTGAAAACTATATTACCCAAATGACCCCTTATGGAGCAGGAGCATTTTACGGCTTAAGAGTTTTTAATGATTTAAAAAAAAGTAGCATGAATGCCGGGTATTTAGGTTCAGCAGAATTAGGATTATCTCGTGATTATTACGTGGATGAGGATGCTGATACTAAAGAAAAACTAAAAAAATACGAAAATTTTGTAGCTAATATGTTTACAAAATTTGGAGAGGACGAAGCTGTTGCCGTTAAAAATGCAGCTACGGTTGTTGGTTTTGAAAAGAGTTTAGCAGAACCAATGATGACGAAAGAGGACAGAAGAGATGCAAGAAAAATTTACAACCCAATGTCTGTTAAAGAATTACAAATTTTGGTCTCTGCTATTGATTGGAATAGTTACTTAAAAGGGATTGGTGCTGAAGGTATTGATAAAGTGGTTGTTACCGATCCAAATTACTTTAAATCAATGAACAATATCTTTAGTCAACGTTCCGTTAAGGACATAAAAACTTTATTACGCTGGAATGCGATTAATGGTGCAGCCGGACTATTAAATACAGATTTAGAAAAAGCGAATTGGGAGTTTTATAGCAGAGATTTGAGAGGAGCTAAAGAGCAAAGACCTCGTGATGAAAGAGCGTTAGCATCTGTCAATGGTTCGATAGGAGAAGCAATAGGAAAATTATATATTGATAAAAAATTCCCGCCGGAGGCTAAAAAGAAAGCACAGGAAATGATTGATAATGTTCGTTCAGGTTTTGAAAAACGTATCAATGGCTTAACTTGGATGAGTGAATCTACTAAGAAAAAAGCATTAGAAAAATTAAATAAATTAACAGTTAAAATTGCATATCCTGATAAATGGAAAGATTACTCTGCATTACAAGTAAAAGGAATAAGAGAAGGGGGAAGTTATTTTGAAAACGCTATCAATGTAGCAAAATGGAACTATGAAGAAAACATAGCAAAATTAGGAAAGCCGGTTGACAGAACAGAATGGGGAATGTCGCCTCAGACAGTAAATGCTTATTTTAACCCTGTAAACAATGAGATTGTTTTTCCGGCAGCAATTTTACAACCACCTTTCTATAATTATACAGCTGATGAAGCTGTAAACTACGGAGGAATAGGATCCGTAATCGGTCACGAAATTTCACATAGTTTTGATGATTCAGGGTCTCGTTTTGATGGAGATGGAAACCTGAATAACTGGTGGACTGCAGAAGATTTAGAAAAATTTACAGCTGAAGGAAAGGCATTAATTGGTCAATATGATGCATTAATTGCTATTGATAGTGTGCATGTAAACGGAACATTTACTTTAGGGGAAAACATTGGTGATTTAGGAGGTATTAATGCAGCTTATGAAGGATTACAAATTTTCCTGGAGAAAAATGGTCATCCGGGTAAAATTGACGGGTTTACTCCTGAGCAGCGTTTCTTCTTATCATGGGGAACGATATGGAGAACAAAAGCACGTCCGGATGCATTAAAGAATTTAATCAAGACAGACTCTCATGCACCAGGAATATTCAGAGCTTATGTTCCTTTACAAAATGTAGATGCTTTTTATGAAGCATTTAATATTAAAGAAGGGGATAAATTATATTTAAGTCCGGAAAAAAGAGTGAAAATATGGTAAGCAAATTACAGCTTTGTGGTTTCCTGAATAATTCAATTAGCCTAACATGAGTCCGAATAAAAAAGCTATTGAAACTATTTTTGAATTGCTCATAATCAATTGTCAGGCAAAACATTCAGGAGATAAAAGTATCGCTAATTATTTTTCACTACAAGAAACTTACATTAATCTTCCCCGGTTATTTACAGGTAGATAGAATAATGAATTTTTTTGTGCTTTTTGTCAATTTTATAAACAATGCTTGGAGAGAACCAAAAACTCTATTTATATTTTTTATGGTAATCGAGTAAATTATCTATAGGTCTTTGAATTACATCTGTAATGTTTAAATCATATTTATCAGCAACTTTTTCTAAAATAGCTCTAAAATAATAAGCTATAGAGCCAATAAAATAAATTGGAATTTCTTTTCCTTTTCTGTATGGTAAAATTCGATACTTAAAAAATTCTTCAACCCCTTTTTTAATAATTTTTTTTATATACTTTTCTTCTTTAAACTGAAACATAAATTTTGCAAAGGAAGCTAAGTACATATTAGGATTTGGTTGTCTGTATAAATTAAATTTAATATAATCGGTATCTAAGTTAAATTCATTTTCGAATCTTTTAGCAATTTGTTCAGGCATTTGATTATAATAGAAATCACGAATCAATTTTTTACCAAAATAATTACCACTTGCTTCATCCATAATTGTATATCCTAAAGAGGCTGTAATGGGTTCCATCTCATTACCGTTATAGTAGCAACTATTAGATCCGGTGCCTAGTATACATACTATTGAAGGTTTTTTACCTGATGTAGCATAAGCAGCAGCTAACATATCTTCTGCAATGTAGATTCGGGCATTATTAAATATTTCTTTCATTACATTATTCAGTACCTGGACAGGTTTTGTAGTACCACAACCGGCCCCGTAAAAGTGAATTTCACAAACCTGATCTTTAATATTGATAAGCTGAAACATATTAATAATTCTGTTTTTAAGCTCTTCTTCAGGAATTACAGCAGGGTTTAATCCTAGTGTTCGAACTCTAAAAACCTCATCTTTTTTATTATCTAAAGCAATCCAGTCTGCTTTTGTAGATCCCCCGTCAGCTATTAAAATCATAGTTATGTAGATGTTTAATCAAATGTATGTTTTCAAATTTGTATATACAACAGATTCGGAAAGCTTAAACATTTTGTTAATAATAATCTATTGAACTTTTATCAAAAAACTTTACTTTTATGTAATATTAGGATATTAATTATGTTTTTTTTTAAAGATAGGGCTATCCCGCTTACTGAATTTTTTAATTCTGATTTTGTAGATATCCATTCTCATCTTCTGCCCGGTATTGATGATGGAGCAAAAGACATAGATTATTCATTATCATTAATATCTAAAATGGCTTCTTATGGAATAAAGAATTTTATTACTACTCCGCATATTTTAGGAGATTTATATCCAAATTCATCTAAAACTATTAAAAGTAAACTGGATGAGCTTAAGTATGCTATAAGTAATAATAATTTGAAAGATATAAATATTGATATGGCTGCAGAGTATATGATGGATGAAAAATTTTTACAGAGGTTGGCA
This sequence comes from uncultured Tenacibaculum sp., assembly GCA_963666645.2. GTDB lineage: Bacteria > Bacteroidota > Bacteroidia > Flavobacteriales > Flavobacteriaceae > Polaribacter. The sequence goes on from CAXXDB010000003.1 coordinate 424,131, forward strand.
GTGGATGATATTTTAACATTGAAAGATAATTTTGTTTTAGTTGAGATGTCATATTTTAATGCTCCATATAGTTTGTATGATATTTTATTTGAAATACAGATAAAGGGATACAAGCCGGTTTTAGCACATCCGGAGAGGTATAATTTTTATCATAATGATTTTCAAAATTATTACAAACTGAAAAAGAAAGGGTGTTTATTTCAATTAAATTTATTATCTCTTACCAGGCAATATGGAAAAAGTGTGGAAAGAACAGCAAATCAATTGATTAAAGAGAATCTATATGATTTTGTTGGCACAGATACGCACCATCATCATCATTTGAATTTATTATCTAAAATTGGAACAAAAAAGATATTGAAAAAAATTCAAGATATAATTTCAAATAATAAAAAATTCCTTTTTGTTCATTCATGATCTAAATATTCTCCTATACCAAGGCTTTCTTTCTGCAGCAGGATGTCCGTATCCATACCCATACCCTTTTTTCACATCAATATCGTTTAAAATGATAGCCATGTTTGATAGTTTTTTTTCTTTGTATAGTGTATCAGGAACTATTAGTGATCTCTTATCTGAATAATTTGCTCTGATAGTATATAAGGAAAGATCCATATATTTAGAAATCAAAAGTGTATCTGTGACTAAATTAACCGGGGCAGTGTCAACTATAATATAATCGTAATTTTCTTTTAATTCTGTAAAAAGTTCTGCAATTCTGTTAGACATTAGCAATTCTGCCGGATTAGGAGGTATTACTCCGGAAGTAATAATATCAAGGTTCTTTAATTCCGGCACATTAAATTTTAAACTATCCCATGTAATATTTTTATTAGCAATATAATTTGTAACTCCTTCTCTATCAATAATTTCTAAGTAATCACTAATCCTAGGAACACGTAAATCCATACCAACTAAAATTACTTTTTTGGTCGATAAGGCTAAAGTAGAAGCTAAATTTATGGAAACAAATGATTTACCTTCTCCACTTGTAGTAGATGTAATGAGAATAGTTTTCCCTGTTTCTGATTTTATATCAGCTAACATGAAATTTAAGTTGGTTCGTATCAATCTAAATGCTTCTGATGTACTCGATCTGGCTTCGGGATTGATAATAATTTTTTCATTCGTTTCATTATGAGGAATATCTCCGATGAAAGGTATAGAGGTTAATTCCTGAATATCTTTTTTAGTATGAACTTTAGTGTCCAACAAGTTTCTTGAGTAAGTAATGATAAATGGGATTAATAATCCTAATAATAGAGCAATCAGGAAAACTATTTTCTTTTTTGGAAATATAGGAATGTTTGACCCGTAAGCCTGATCTATTATTTTTGCATTAGATACAGTAACTGCTAAAGAAATGGCTATTTCTTCCTTTTTTCTCAATAAATAGGTGTATAAACCTGTTATTATTTCTTGTTTTCTAGTGATATCTAAAAACTCTCTTTCTTTAACAGGGATGGATAATATTTTTGAATTGACGATATCTGCTTCTTTGGTAAAATCATTTAGATTGAATTGTAAAGCTCTTTCTTGATTTTGTAAACTACTTTTTAGAGCCTCTCTTAGATTATCAATATTGTTTTGCAGCTCTACTATAACGAAATTCTTTTTTCCTGCAGTCTTTAATAATCTGTTTTTTTTAATTAATAATTCATTATACTCAGCAATAGATCTACCTATATTGAAATCTTGTAGCCCCAAATTGAGAGGTAGAATTCCTTCGGGTTTTTTTAACTCATCATTCAGAGATTTAACAATATTCAATTGAATATTAATATTAATTAATTTTTCTTTATTTGAAGAGCTGGATTGTAAGGCTATTTGTGTTTCAGATTGAATATCCGTAATATTATTATCTTTTTTGAACGTTTTTACTTTATCTTCAACCACTGCAAGTTCTTTTCCAACACTTGATAATCGTTCATTTATAAATGTTATAGTCTTCTGAAAAACTTCACCTTTATCTTCTTTTGCCTCTAAATTATATTGTGTAATTATAGCATCAAGAACATCTTCACTTTTCCGTAAAATATTTGATTTTAACGATATCTTCAGTACGCTGGAATTTATGTTAACTGGTTTTACTGAAACTCTTCTGATAAGCTGATCGATTACTTGATTTTTGGAACGAAGAATTACAATTAATTGATTATTAATAAATTCTTTATCAAAATAGTTGGTTCGTGTAATAGAAACATTATCTATATTTCCTATAGTAAAAGATTCTCCAAAAATTAATGAATCACTTAATATATCATTTTCTACATCTAAGATTTTAAACTCTGTTTCCGATTTAAATTTTATTATAAAAACCTTACTGCTCTCAAGATTGTCTATACTTAAAGGATTATTAATGTTAAATTTAATTGGAGAAGTATTGTAAAGTTCTGAATTTTTAACTCTTCCCTCCTTAATATATTGGATATTTAAATTTAACTCTGTTACAACATCACCTAATATTTTTCTGGATTTTATGATTTCTATTTCATTATCAGGATTATTGCTAGACCTTCCCCCAATAATCCCTAAATCCTCAAAAGCTGCTAATTCCGCTGATATCCCCGACTTTTTATTATCTTTTATCATAATGGTAGCAGTGGCAATATATTTTGGTGTAACATATCTTAAATATAAAAATGCTAATATTATACTTATAATAGCCCCCGATAAAAACCATTTCCAATGGGTAAGATATCTTTCTATTTGATCTCTTAAATCAATAGCATTGTTATTTTCTGTTTGCTGATTATTCATTTAAATTTTATCTGGTTAGAATGTTAATAAGTGAAATAATTATAGACCCTATGGAAACAAATAAACCTGTATTTCTATTAAATGCCGCATCCTGTGAAGATGCTTTATTTTGATCTACATACACTAAATCGTTTTGCTGAAGATAATATGCAGGCGATGTAAATATTTCATTGGATCTTAAGTCCATATCATATCGAATCTTTTGACCATCAATCTCTCTAAACACCTTAATGGTATTTCTCTTTCCGGTAATATTTAAATCTCCTGCCAAACCAATTGCCTCTAGTACAGTTATTCTTTCATCAGGTATTGTAAAAGTACCGGGTCTTTTTACATCTCCTAATACTGTAACAGAAAAATTAGTAATTCTGATATTTATAGTTGGATCCTTAATATAATCAGGGGCTAACTTATTTTCTAGAAGCTTTAAAACCTCATTCCTGGTCAATCCGCCTATTTTTAACTTGCCTATCACAGGGAAATCAATATATCCATCATTATCAATCAAATAATTTTGCTGTTGCGGAGATCCGATAACTCCGCCAGAAACAGTGGAAAAATTTACCACAGGTAAGTTAAAAGGCCTTGTCGCTTCAAGATCTAAAGAAGAAATTGTTATTTGTAATAAATCGTCAGATTTGAATATTGTATTATAGATATTGGATACTTTGGATTGATTAATTTTGTCATTCTGAAAATAGGTGATGTTTTTTTTAGAAACACAAGATGTAGTCAGAGATACAAATACTATAAAAAGAATAATTTTATTTGCTTTTTGCATATATCAAAATTTCTGCGAATGTAATAAATTTAATTTAAAGACTTTTCATTTAATTATTCATAAAATAGAGTTATTCGATTTTAATTCTGGTATAATCTCCTAAAATTAAATTTACCGGATAATGTTTTTTGATAACTGTGTTTACTCATCAAATTTGTTAAAATTTCGATTTAAATAAACCCTGAAATATAATTTAATTCAAAATAAAGATAAAAAAATTTGACTTTTAAATTTTTATAACTGAATATTTGTGAATATAAAGTTCAAGCATTTATGATATAATGTTATCAGGAAAGGTGGAGGGAATAGACCCTGTGAAACCTTAGCAACCCTTTAATCTTAAAAAGAAGGTGCTAAATTCTGCCCAAAAGGAATAGGGACAGATAACTGGAAGAAGTTTTTAAACTATCTTTTATAAAATGAAGTTTCTAATAACATTTCTCTATAAGTAACATCAATCAAAAGTGATGGAGTTTGGCTTTCGAATTAATTTTTTATTAACTCAAAAAGCAGGAAGATGAATAAAAGAATAGTTAAAAATTCAATTTGGTCGGTAAAAGATAAAAATCTCATATCCTTTAGTCATTTTATCCAGGCGAAAATATTAATAAAAACATAAAGTTTATGGAACTAAATACAATTCCAATTCTTAGTTATGTTACAGAAAACGGCACTCATTTTTCTAACATTCAATTGAGTTATCAGCTATTTGGTAAAAAACCGGGTACTGCTCCTGTAATCTTAGTAAATCATGCATTAACAGGAAATAGTAACACAGCAGGAGAAAAAGGCTGGTGGAAAGAAATTATTGGAAACAATAAAGTAATTAATACAGAAGATTATACAATTGTAAGTTTTAATATACCAGGGAATGGATACGATAATTTTATTATTGATGATTATAAAAATTTTGTAGCAAAAGATATTGCTAAGATATTCCTGTTAGGGTTGGAAAAATTAAAAATTAAACAATTATATGCTTTAATGGGAGGTTCATTAGGAGGAGGAATTGCCTGGGAAATGGCAGTATTGCAACCAAAAATTACAACCCATTTAATTCCTATAGCTACTGACTGGAAATCGACAGATTGGTTGATTGCTAACTGCAAGATTCAAGAATTATTTTTAACAAACTCTACAAATCCGGTACATGATGCTCGTATGCATGCAATGCTATGTTACAGAACACCTGAATCATTCAAACAACGATTTCAGCGGAGCAGAAACGAAACCTTGCAAGTATTTAATGTAGAAAGTTGGTTATTACACCACGGAAAAAAACTACAGGAAAGATACCAATTAGCATCCTATAAGCTGATGAATCAATTATTAAAAACAATTGATGTAACTAAAAATCAAGAGAGTGAAGATTTGCTTAAAAATATTCAAGCCAATATTCATATTGTAGGAGTAGATTCAGATTTATTTTTTACAGCGGCAGAAAATAGAGAGACTTATAAGCAATTGGCACAAAAACACCCAAATGTTACCTATAATGAAATTAACTCAGTACATGGACATGATGCTTTTTTAATAGAACATGAACAGTTGGAAAAAATTTTTGACCCCATTTTTAAGAAGAAGACAAATACTAAAAAAATGAAAGTTTTGAAGTTTGGAGGAAAATCCTTATCCAATAAAGGAATTCAAAAGGCAATAGATATTATTGAGCGTAAAATTAATAAAGGTGAACGAATAACAGTAGTAGTTTCTGCCAGAGGAAACGCAACAGATATATTAGAAACCATTTTACAAAAAGCAACTAAAAATGAAGTCTATCAAGAACAGTTAGAAGCTTTTAAATATGAACAAGCTAGATTAACCCCTCTAATAGATTTTAATCAGGAATTTCAAAAACTTGAAAAATTATTCGAAGGAATAAATTTGTTAGGAGATTGTAGTGATAAAATTAAAGATGAAGTTTTAGCACAGGGAGAATTAATCTCAATAAAAACAGTTACTGAATTATTAAAGCAAAGAGGGATTAATGCACATGCTATTGATGCCAGAGCATTATTAAAAACCGATGAGAGCTTTGGAAATGCAAAACCCATAGATATTATTTCTAAAGAAAATATAATAAATCATTATAAAGAACATAATGGAGCTACAGTCACCATTGTATCTGGGTTTATTGCTTCCAATTTAAAAAATGAAACCACTACTTTAGGAAGAAACGGGAGTAATTATACAGCCTCTTTACTGGCAAATTATTTAGATGCAGGAGAGCTTCAAAATTACACGCACGTAGATGGAATTTTTACGGCAAACCCGGATTTAGTAGATGATGCTAAAAAGATTGAACAACTATCATTCTCTGAAGCAAATGAATTAGCAAATTTTGGAGCAAATATTTTACATGCTAAAACAATAATTCCATTAATAGAAAAAAATATTAATCTCAGAATCCTTAACACCTTTAAGCCGGAAAATCAAGGAACACTTATTACTTCCCAATCCAATTCAAAAGGCATTAAGTCCATTTCAGTTTTAGAGAATGTAGCATTGATAAATTTTGAAGGAAGAGGATTATTAGGAAAAGTCGGAATAGCTGCAAGAATTTTTAAATCATTAAGTGACAGAGAAATAAGTATAAGTATTATTTCTCAGGGTTCTTCAGAAAGAGGAATTGGTTTGGTTGTAAATAATCAGAAAGCTTCATTGGCAGTGCAGGCTTTACAAAAAGAATTTGAATACGATTTACAAACAAAAGATGTAAATCAGATAACAATCATAAATGAAGTATCGGTAATCTCAATTATAGGACAGGATCTGAGTGAGTTTCATTTACCCTATAATGCACTAATACAAAACCAAATTATCCCATTATTGTTTAACAATACCATAACAGGTAAAAATGTGAGCTTAGTCGTTAGAAAAAAACAGTTACATAAGACAGTAAATGTAATTCACGGACAAATTTTTGGAATCGCTAAAAAAATCAATATTGCTGTTTTCGGAAAAGGAGCAGTAGGCGGAACATTAATTAATCAAATTATAGAAAGCTCGTCAAATATTCTGGAAAGAAGAAAAGTACTATTAGTTGTTTTTGCCGTTGCAAACTCAAAAAAAGTTTTATTAAATAAAGATGGAATCGATAAAAACTGGAATGAGAAATTAGAGAAAAGTGAAATTGAAAATACCGTGAACTCTGTTATAGATTATGCAAAAAAGTATCATTTAGAAAATTTAATAGCAGTAGACAATACGGCAAGTCTGGATTTTATAGGAGAATATATTCCTTTAGCAAAAGTAGGTTTTGATTTAGTTTCTTCAAACAAAATAGCCAATACGGTAACGCATCATTTTTATAAAAAATTAAGACAGACTCTGGAAGAAAATAAGAAAAGCTACCTTTATGAAACAAATGTAGGAGCTGGATTACCATTAATAGACACTATAAAATTATTACACGATTCTGGGGAAAATATTACAAGAATCCGTGGAGTTTTCTCAGGGTCATTAAGTTTTATATTCAATAAATTTTCTTCAGAAAATATTCCTTTCTCAGAAGTGCTGGAAGAAGCTATTGATAAAGGATTTACCGAGCCGGATCCAAGAGAAGATTTATGTGGTAATGATGTAGCCAGAAAATTATTGATTTTGGCCAGAGAGCTTGATTTAAAAAATGAATTTGATGAAATCTCTATAGAAAATTTAATTCCGAAAGAATACAGAGAAGGAACTGTAGAAAACTTTATTTCCAATTTAAAAAAGTTAAACGCACACTATCAGGAAATTAAAGAGGAACAACAAAAAGATTTTGTATTAAGATATACAGGAGATTTATATGGAGATCTTCAAAAATCCAGAGGAGAATTAGATGTGAAATTAATTTCTGTTCCTAAAAATACTCCCTTAGGAAGCTTAAAAGGCTCTGATGCAATTTTTGAAATTTATACAGAATCATATGGAAATCAACCTTTGGTAATTCAGGGAGCCGGAGCCGGAGCTGAAGTAACCGCAAGAGGCGTATTAGGAGATATATTAAGGTTAACAAAAAACAATAAATAAATGAATATTCAATTAACAAATTATAATGAACATTTAGTATTTGAAACTCAAACAGGTTGTTTATTACTTGTAAGGGAAACCAACAATCACACATCAGTAGATACTATTTATCCAATGGAATTAATGCCGGTAAGGCTGGTTAGTTACAAGAGTATAGAAATAGTAAAAATTTTAAACAGACAGAAAATTGTTGATTTCTATTATAATATATCTGTAGATACAGTTTGTAAAGAAGAAATAATCCCGGTAATTTTTAAAGAAAGTACTATTAACTATAGTTTCAGCGGAGAATTCAATAAGACCAAAATAACGGAACAAACTGCCACAATTAACTATAAAATTACCCTAAACAATGAAGAGATATGAACAAGAACTTTGAAACCCAAGCCATAAGAATTCAAAACGAAAAATCTCAATTTTCAGAACATTCTACCCCTTTATACTTAACATCCGGTTTTGTTTTTGAAGATGCCGAAGATATGAGAGCTTCTTTTGCTGAAGAAAAAGAAAGAAATTTATATAGTCGATTTTCTAATCCCAACACAACTGAATTTGTAAATAAAATTACAACAATGGAAGGAGCAGAAGCAGGATACGCTTTTGCCACAGGAATGGCAGCAGTTTTTTCAACATTTGCTGCATTATTAAATGCAGGAGATCATATTGTTTCGTCTCGTTCTGTTTTTGGTTCTACACATAGTTTATTTACAAAATATTTTCCTAAATGGAATATTGAAACAAGCTATTTTAAAGTAAAAGAAATCAATAAAATAGAAGAGTTAATTCAATCAAATACAAAGATATTATATGCAGAATCTCCCACAAATCCCGCAGTCGATATTTTAGATCTTGAAATATTAGCTACAATAGCAAAAAAACATAATCTGCTATTAATCATTGATAATTGTTTTGCAACTCCTTATCTACAAAACCCAATAAAATTTGGAGTCGATTTGGTCATTCACTCAGCTACTAAATTGATTGATGGACAAGGAAGAGTATTGGGTGGAGTAACTGTCGGAAAATCAAATTTAATCAAAGAAATCTATTTATTTTCAAGAAACACAGGACCTGCAATGTCTCCTTTTAACGCCTGGGTATTGTCTAAAAGTTTAGAAACCTTAGCGATACGTGTAGAAAAACATTGTGAAAATGCTTTAAAAATTGCACGATTTCTTGAGTTACATCTTAAAGTAAATTTAGTAAAATATCCTTTTTTACCATCGCATCCTCAATATCAGATAGCCCGAAAACAAATGAAATTAGGAGGAAATATTATAGCTTTCGAAATTAAAGGAGGAGTAGAAGCAGGATGTAAATTTTTGAATAAAATTAGATTATGTTCACTTTCAGCAAATTTAGGAGATACAAGAACCATTGTTACACATCCGGCATCTACTACCCACAGTAAATTAAGTATAGAAGATCGATTAGAAGCCGGAATAACAGATGGCTTAATACGATGCTCTATCGGACTTGAATTTGTTGATGATATAATTAATGATTTAAACTATGCATTAAGTGATTAAAAAATCATCAGAAAGTGTATTTTTGTTATATGCTTTCTAAAAAAACGAAATATGGGATTAAAGCACTCACTTTTATTGCCAGGCAGAAAAAAGGAATAAAAACGCAAATTGCAACGATTTCTGAAAACGAAAATATATCTCATAAGTTTTTAGAAAGTATATTGCTTAGCTTACGAAAAGCAGGAGTTTTAGGAGCTAAAAAAGGCAAAGGAGGAGGGTATTATTTAATTAAAAAAGCAGAAGATGTTAAAATGACTGAGATTATCAGAACTTTAGAAGGACCTATTGCTATGGTGTCTTGTGTTAGTTTAAACTTCTATGAAAAATGCGATGACTGCCCGGATGAACAAACTTGTGCAGTTCATAAACTCATGACTCAAGTAAGGGATAATACGCTATATGTATTACGTAACACAACCCTTGCTGACTTAGTATAAGCAATAGTCTTTTTTAAATAGCGTGAGTTTGATATAAAAAAGGCATTTTTTATATCAGAATATCCAGAATACAGGTATTAAGAGTTGAACGATTAAAAATCTGAAAGAATTTCCATTTAATTAGGGTTGTTGATTTTTAAGTGATTTTGTTTAGAAAAAGATGGAATACCTGGTTTTGTTATGACGATTTTCAAAAGCATATAAGTTAATATATTTGAATTATGTCAAATCGAAAACATAGTGATGAGTTTAAAGTTATAATCGTTGAATTATTACAATCAGGTCAAAGTGCTAGAGAAATAAGTAAAGAATATGATTTGAATGGTAGTATAATCAGGAATGTGGTCTAAATCCCGAAAGTTGAATTTTGGAGATTTTTCTAAAAAGAGAGTACTGAGATACCACAAGAATTAGAAATTAAGAATTTACAGGAAGAATTATGAGAGATAAAATTAGAACGATATACTTTAAAAAAAGTGGTAAGCATCTTTTCCGGGAGTGACAGTTAAGGTAGCAGTTTATAAAATCTCATAGTGACAACTTTCCTGTTGAAAGGATGTGTCTTTGCATGAAGAGAACAAGTGGAATTATCTAACAACTATTATAGATTTAGCAGATAGTTTTAATTATAAATCGAAACCAATATCTTTTCTGTAATTCATTTTTTCAAATGTAATTTTGTCAATATTTTTATAGGAAGTATCTAAAGCATTTTGAATTGAATTTCCTAAAGAAGTAACTGCCATAACTCTTCCACCGTTTGTAAGTATTTTATTATTTTTTAACTTTGTTCCTGCATGAAAAACAATAGAATCTTCCACATTATGCAGTCCATAAATCTCTTTTCCTTTTCCATAACTCTCCGGATAGCCTCCCGAGACCAACATTACCGTAGCTGCAGTTTGTGGGTTGACTTCAAAGGTTTTTTCATTTAAATTTTGATTGGCAACTCCCTCAAATAAATCAACTAAATCTGATTGTATCCTTGGTAAAACAACTTCTGTTTCCGGATCTCCCATTCGTACATTGTATTCAATGACAAAAGGATTCCCCTCAACATTCATTAAGCCAATAAATATAAATCCTCTATAATCAATATTATCTTTTTGTAAGCCATCAACAGTGGGTTTTATGATTCGTTCTTCAACCTTATTAAGAAACTTTTGATTTGCAAAAGGAACAGGTGATATAGCTCCCATCCCTCCGGTGTTTAAGCCTGTATCTCCTTCACCAATACGCTTGTAGTCTTTGGCGGAAGGCAATATTTTATAGTTTTTCCCATCGGTAAGTACAAAAACGGAAAGCTCTGTTCCATCTAAAAATTCTTCAATAATTACGGTAGAAGAAGCTAGTCCAAATTTTTCATTAGTAAGCATTTCTGTAAGCTCTTTTTTTGCCTCCTCTAATGAATTTAAAATTAAAACACCTTTTCCGGCAGCCAACCCATCTGCTTTTAAAACAAATGGAGAATCCAAAGTTTCCAAAAAAGCAAAACCTTCTTTTAAATGCTCTTTAGTAAATGATTGATATTTTGCAGTTGGAATATGGTAACGCTCCATGAATTGCTTAGAAAAATCTTTGCTTCCTTCAAGTAGTGCACCATCTTTTTTAGGGCCTATCACTAATATTGATTTTAACTCTTTATCTGCTAAGAAAAAGTCATGAATACCTGCTACTAAAGGTACTTCCGATCCCACAACAACTATCTGAATTGTATTTTGTAATACAATTTCTTTTACTGCTTTAAAATCTGTAGGGTTAATATGTATGTTTTTAGCTATTTCAGAAGTCCCTGCGTTTCCGGGGGCTATAAAAATTTGATTGATTTTTTCACTTTGTGAAAGCTTACAGGTAAAAGCGTGTTCTCTTCCTCCTGAACCTAAGATTAAAATATTCATATGCTATGCTACTATACTTATATGAAGGGTTTTATTATTCTCATATTTTTTAATTGTTATCGTATAATTCCGGAAGGAAAAGTTACAATGCTTTCATGTCCATCTCTTCCTACGGCACTAACTCCAAAAAAGTAATTATCGACTACAATTCCTTCTAACGTAAATTTGGTAACATTTTCTACATATTTAAAATAATCCCAGGTAGGTGATGTGGTATCTCTCCAGTAAATTTTATATCCTTTAGCTCCGTTAACTTTATCCCAGATGAATCTAGCTGAAGCCTCAACAATACCTCCAATTTTCACATTCTGAGGTGAAAGCGGGGCGGAAGCAATGCTTGCTAAATTAACAGCATTTACAGCGGTTAACTTTTTTGCATACTCAAAATTAACAAACTTAAATCTATCTCCGTATTCTATACCATTTTCAGTTCGGACATCTTGATGTTGCTGCGTGTAGTTTTCATGTGTTTCCATGATTCTGATACCCGCGAAACCAGCGTCATTAAAAGGACGATGATGCCCTCCGCGACCAAATCGGTCTAATCGATAAATCATTTTTGGATTCATTTCCGGCATATACGTTTTGGTGGTTTTGTAAACATATCGAGCTAGTTGCCGGGAAATTCCATCGACTTCACCGCCATAAAAACGACGAACTCTTCGTTCCTTTTCTGTTTCTGTAGGAGGTACTGGTTCAGAAAAAATCCGGAAAGTTCTGTTATCAATTATTCCATCAGCTCCTTTAATGTTTCCAATCATATCATTATTGATAATTCCAGCAATATTCCATTCTCTTTCTTTTGCATATTTTGCAAGACCTCTGCCACCAAATAACCCTTGTTCTTCGCCGGACAATCCTGCATAAATAATACTGTTATCAAATTTGTATTTACTTAAAACTCTTGCTGCTTCAATGGCACTTGCCATACCCGAAGCATTGTCATTTGCCCCCGGTGCATCATCTGTATAATTATTCGCATCGGAGATTCTGGAATCAATATCTCCACTCATAATGATATAATTATCTGGATTTTTAATTCCTTTTTGAATTGCTATAACATTTACTACCCAAACATCTTTAATAATGCGTTGATTTGCTCCTTTTTTGACTAAGTCTTTCTGATAAAAAACCTGCAAACAATTGTTACAGTCTTTAGAGATAGTTTCGAATTCTTTTCTAATCCATCTTCTTGCAGCTCCTATTCCTCTGGTATTCGATACAGTATCACTTAATGTATGTCTGGTTCCGAAATTTGCTAAAATGTCAATGTCTTTTTTTATTCTTTCGGCGGAAATGTTGTTAATAATATCGTAAATTTTTGTATCTGTTTGAGCGTAAGAAATAGTTAATGCCGAAACTAAAATTATGGAGGTAATTATTTTTTTCATTCTATAAGTATTATGGTTGCAAATTTACAAAATAAAAAGGAAAATACATTTCACTAACAATTTCTTGATAGTAACATTATTTCTATTTTAACATGATTTTTTAAAGATTTCAGATTAGTGATGGTTTTCCCTCAATTAATTTTATTAAGTGGTTATTCATTACACATCTTGCTTTATGCAACTATTAATTTTTAAAACGTTTTTTTGTATTGTTTATATTTGCTGACAAGGATTTAATTCCGGATTGTAAATTGTACGACCACTCATGTTGAGATTAAGAAGAAATACGAAACATAAACAGGACTATTCCAATTTAACTATAATCGGATTTCTGAGAACCCCTAGCAGGGAGTTTAATCATCTTGCCATACAAAATTATTCAAAAGATAATTGCTATTGTTACTTTCCTGTTATTTAATTATAGTTATTTTTACAGAGGTTGATAAATTATTTTCAGAGGGAATCGTTATTTTATTCAGATAATGTTATTAAATCATACGATTGCTTAATAAAGTTTGTTAGTTCTTTACCATGTAATAAGTTTTGAGATAATCTGGCTAAATCAAAGGCCTGAGAAATTAATTGCTTTTGTTTTTCCTCATCGGCATTTAAGATACCTGAAACTAATTCATGATTTGTATTAACCGCCAAGTTATACATCTCCGGCATATTACCCATTCCCGTCATACCCCCACCTGTAGTACTCATTTCTTTCATACGGCGCATAAATTCGGGAACAGTAATTAAGAAAGGAGAAGCAGAAGAGTCCATTGCTTCTAGCTGTACTGTATAGCTTGAATTGTTAACAGCACTTTCAATAACGGGTTTTAATTTCTCTTTTTCTTCATCTGAAAGTTTTGAAATTACTGTGTCATCCTTTTTAATTAAATTATCAATATGGTCAGCATCTACACGTTTAAATTGAATTTTAGCATCTCCCGATGATGTTTCTAATTTTTGAATTAAATGAGATACTATAGGGGAATCGAGTAGCACTACTTCGTACCCTTTTGCTTTTGCATTTTGTATATAGCTATGTTGTGCATCTTTACCGGAAGCATATAAAATTATATGATTTCCATCTTTGTCAGTTTGTGTGTTTTTTGTTTTTTCAACTAATTCATCGAAAGTAAAGAAAGTATCATTTACCGTTGGATATAAAGAGAATTTCTTTGCTTTATCAAAGAATTTATCTTCAGATAACATTCCATATTCGATAATTACCTTAATATCATTCCATTTTTGCTCAAAATCTTCACGATCTTTTTTAAATAAAGAAGAAAGTTTATCAGCTACTTTTTTGGTAATATATCCTGATATTTTCTTTACAGCACCATCAGCTTGCAAGTATGATCGTGATACATTTAACGGAATATCCGGTGAATCAATTATCCCCTTTAGCATTTGTAAGAAATCAGGAACGATTCCTTCAACGTTGTCGGTTACAAAAACTTGATTTTGATATAATTGAATCTTATCCTTTTGAATATCAATATTTTGAGACAGACGAGGAAAATATAAAATGCCTGTTAAGTTAAATGGATAATCAACATTTAAGTGGATGTTAAATAAGGGTTCTTCAAATTGAGCGGGGTATAACTCTCTATAAAATGTTTTATAATCTTCTGCTTCTAAATCTGCAGGTTTTTTTGTCCAGGCAGGATTGGTATTATTAATAATATTGTTTACCTCTCTTGTTTCCGGTTTTGCATCTTCAGCGGCGTCTTTTGGTAAGGGTAATGTTTCAGTTTTTGTTCCGAATTTAATTGGAATTTGATTGAAACGATTATATTTTGTTAATAAACTGGAAATTTTGTGATCTTCTAAGAACTCTTTTTCATCGTCAGAAATATGTAAAATAATTTCTGTGCCTCTTTCAGTTTTATCATGTGGTTTTAATGTGTATTCCGGAGAACCGTCACAAATCCAGTGAGCTGCAGATTCATCTTTATAGGATTTAGTAATAATCTCTACTTTGTCTGCAACCATAAAGGCAGAGTAGAAGCCTAACCCGAAATGACCAATAACTCCAGTCTCATTATTAGAATCTTTATACTTTTCTAAAAATTCTTCTGCTCCTGAAAATGCAATTTGATTGATGTATTTTTCCACTTCCTTTGTAGTCATTCCTAAACCGTAATCGATGATATGAAGTGTTTTGCTGTCTTTATTAATCTTAATTTCTATTTGCGGATTGCCATGTTCAATCTTTGCTTCATCTATAGAAATTAAGTGCTTTAATTTGGTTGTGGCATCTGTTGCATTAGAAATTAATTCACGTAAAAATATCTCATGATCTGAATACAAGAATTTTTTAATTAATGGGAAAATATTTTCTACTGATACATTAATATTTCCTTTACTCATTTCTTAATTGATTTTAGTTTATAAATTTAAGTTTTTTAATGTCAAAAAAAATACCAAAGCATTTCTTATGACAATATGACATATAAGATTATGAGAGCTGAAGAAGTTTTTCAAAATACAGATTTATTTCTTGTTGTTGCTCTTGTATTTTGCTGACCAAAGTGAATTGATTTATAGCTCTTTCTAAGTTATGTTGTGGATGTTTAACTTTATAATAAGTGTCGTTGTTTAAATAATCCGTTAAAAAACGTAATCCTATAATGAATGTCATTACTGAAATACTTTTTGGTAAATAATTGATTTCTTCATTGGAAATGTGATTCAATATTTTTGTAAGAAAACCTTTTGTGTAGCTTTTAAAATAATCTAAACGAAAATTTACTTTTGATACATCTGTTTCATCCTCTTTCACTGTATTACAAATAGTTCGCAAAGCATCTCCATAATCAAAATGAACACAACCTGTCATAACAGTATCTAAATCAATTAAACAAACAGCTTTTTTATCAGAATCAAATAATATATTTGAAATTTTCATATCATTATGAGTTATCCGCAACAAAATTTTCTTTTGTCGTATTGCATTCTCTATAATCATCATTTTCTTTTCCTTTGCAACTGCAAAATCAATCCACTGTTTAGCATTTTCTTTTCGTTGAAATGAGGTATTTTTTAAAGCACTTCTGAATTTCTGAAAACGGGAAGACATAGAATGAAAATCAGGTAAAATTTCTATTAATTCATTCTTAAAATACGATGTTTGAGCTAAAAATTCTCCTGTAACCAAACCTGCCTGATTGGCAATGTCTTCAGAAGTAGCTCTTAAAAAAGTCTGAGAGTCTTTTATGAATTCAGATAAACTCCAGACATTATTACCATCTTTTACATGGAACTTGTTTTGCATTGTAGGAATAAAGCGAATAGTTTTTATATTTTTTTCAGATAAAAAACGGGTTATCTTTACCTTATTATGAATAACATCAATTGGTTTCTTAAAAATGTTTCCATTGAGTTTTTTCAATACATATTCAGACCCGGTATTTGTTACAATCAGATAAGTATCGTTAATATGACCGGAGCTGAAAGTATCAAAACCTTTAAAAGTTCCGTTAGTTTTAAATCGATTAAAAACAATTTCCAGACTTCTGATTAATCCCATAGTTTTTCAGGATATATTTTTTTATTCTTTAATTCAGAAATTTTAGACATTACAAAGGCTTTATCCTCTTTATAAGTAACTCCCATCCAGTTCGAAGTCGTTTTTAGGACTTTCATTATTGCTTTTTTATTTTTTAACAGGTGATTGACTACAAAAGGTAAATAAAATTCTTCTTTTCCAGTTTGATAATTAGCTTTTAAAAATTGATAAAATAATATATCGATTTCATTAAAGATATGAGGAGTAAAGCCCCAGAAGTTCATAGAAACTAAGGTGTGCTTTTTTATTTCTTTTTCCTGATTATTATCTGTGTAAATGATACGGTTATTAGTTGAAGTAGTAATACTAGTACGCTCAATAACCTCCTTTAAGTAATAATCTGAATCTATTTTACATTCCCCTCTCGAAACAGTTCCGTTTTCAGATAATGTATGTTGAACTTCAAATCCAACCATAGCAAATTGGTTAGATGTTGGTAAAACCTGTTTTAAGAATTTCGACATTATGAAGAAAGAGTTATTTCCATAAAAATCATCAGCATTAATTATACAAAAGTTTTCGTCGACAGCATTTTTTGCTGTTAATAAAGCATGTGCAGTTCCCCAGGGTTTAACTCTGCTGTTATTTCTGAACTCTTCAGGGATATTTGTTATTTCCTGACATACAAATTCAAGGTCAATTTTTTTGCTCAATTTAGGAAGATATAAAGATTTTATTGTTGGCAAAAAATCTTTCCGAACGACAAAAACTACTTTTGTAAACCCATTCTTTATAGCATCATAAATAGAAAAATCCATTATAGCTTCATTCTCTTCACTAACAGCATCAAGTTGTTTTAAACCACCATATCTGCTTCCCATACCAGCAGCAAGAATAACTAAAATCATGGATATTTATTTTTAAACGGTAAATATAATTTAATCTGAATGATTATTTTAGTCAAAATTAAATTTAACACTATGAATTTAACAACGATTGATTACTCTTTTGTATTTATCTTCTTCAGCATAACATTAAGTATAGGCGTTTGGGCTTCAAGAAAATCAAAACAAAGTACCTCTGAATATTTTTTATCAGGGCGTAATATGCCTTGGTGGCTTTTAGGAATTTCTATGGTAGCAACAACATTTTCCACTGATACACCAAATCTGGTAACTGATATTGTTCGGACTAATGGCGTTTCCGGGAATTGGGTTTGGTGGGCGTTTCTGCTTACAGGAATGCTAACAGTTTTTGTATACGCTAAATTGTGGAGAAAAAGTAATGTAACAACCGATTTAGAGTTTTATGAACTCAGATACGGAGGTAAGCCAGCTCAGATTTTAAGAGGATTTCGATCACTATACCTGGGAATATTTTTTAATGTACTCGCAATGGCGGGCGTTACATTAGCAGCTATTAAAATAGGAGGGATAATGTTAGGACTTACACCTTTTCAAACTATTGGTATTGCTTCTGTAGTTACAGTTGCATTTAGTACACTAGGAGGCTTTAAAGGAGTAGTTTATACAGATTTTTTATTGTTTTTTACAGCAATGACAGGAGCTGTTGGGGCGGCAATAGTTTCGGTTAATCATCCTGAAGTTGATGGTCTGAGAAATTTATTAATACACCCTAATGTAGTTGATAAATTGTCAATTCTTCCAGATTTTAATAATAAAGAATTATTAATTTCAATATTTATAATTCCGTTAGCGGTACAATGGTGGAGTGCCTGGTATCCTGGTGCAGAGCCTGGAGGAGGAGGATATATTGCACAACGAATATTGGCTTCGAAAGATGAGAATCATGCTATTGGAGCTACCTTTTTCTTTAATATTTTACATTATGCTTTACGCCCTTGGCCTTGGATTATAGTAGCTTTGGCTTCATTAATCGTTTTTCCGGATTTAGCAAGCATTAAAGAGGCTTTTCCGAATGTATCGAATGATAAATTAGGACATGATTTAGCATATCCTGCAATGCTGACATTTTTACCAAAAGGATTGACAGGTGTAGTGCTTACTTCATTAATAGCGGCATATATGAGTACAATTTCTACACATCTGAATTGGGGAGCTTCATATATTGTTAATGATTTTTATAAGCAAAATATCAATCCGGATGCTAATGAAAAAACATTAATTAATGTAGGAAAAACGACAACTGTTGCTTTGATGGTTTTTAGTGCAATTTTAGCTCTGTCATTTACGAATGCTTTAGAGATTTTTCAATTCATATTAATGTTTGGTGCTGGTACCGGACTCATTTTCTTATTGCGTTGGTTTTGGTGGCGTATTAACGCATGGAGTGAAATTTCTGCAATGATAGCTTCAGGAGTTTTTTCTTTAATCTTTCATTTTAATACTGAATATTTATTTGGATCAGAAGGGGTGTTTGAAAGTTACTTGCAATTTCCGTTAGTTGTATTGTGTACTACAATTATTTGGGTATTAATAACGATGTTAACTAAACCTGAGAATGATGAAGTATTGATAAATTTCTATAATAAAATTCAGCCTAAAAAAGAAGGTTGGTTACCGGTATTACAGAAAGCAAAAGAGAATAATATTTTAATGGAAAAGAAGAATATAAGTACAAATTTGACAGATGGTCTACTAGCTGTTTTTATTGGATGTATATTGGTTTTTAGCTGTTTGTTTGCAACCGGAAATTGGATTTATGAGAATTACACAGTTGCTTCAGGGTTATCTGCAGTAGTATTAATTTCTGCCTTTTGGTTACTAAAATTATGGAAAAAAATCAGAGTTGATTTTTTATAGAAATATTGATATTCAATTAAATATCTCTTAACATTTCTGATGGGTTTTTATTTTTCCATGAACCTCCTGTAAAATCGGGAGCTTTTACAGAACTACTATTCTGAGCAGCTGATAATTCCGAAAGAGGTGTTATAGAACTCCATAGCACACTATCATAAACATTAATGTCTAAAGATAACCCTTCATTTAAACAACGTATTAAACGATAAATCATGACAAAATCCATCCCTCCGTGTCCCGCTGAATTATCAGAAATCTGATTTTTTAATTTTGCCCAAAGCGGATGATTATATTTTTCTCTATATTCTTTATATTTTTCCTTATCCAACCATTTATGACCTCCCCAGGTTAATTCATCTTCATTAATATATAATTTTGAAGGATAACCTTCGTGTACTGCTTTTGTGCCTACTACAGTATTTAACCGATCATAAGGTCTGCCAGAATGTACATCAAATTGTAACATGATAGTTTTTCCTAATTTAGTTTTGATTATTGTAGTATTCATATCACCACATTTTATATCAGAGAACTTATCAATATTGGATTTTTTAGCGGCATTGCTTAAACTTCTTTCACGAGAACTCATTGATACTACATAATTGTAAGTATCCCCGCGGCCAATATTCATATACTGACTTATTGGTCCCAAACCATGAGTTGTATAAAAATTTCCGTCTTTCGTCAAATGATGTTTAATACGCCATTGATTTTCATAGTACTTTTCATCTAATAAATGCTTACGTAAGTCATGTATATAAGCACCTTCTGCATGTGTTAAATCTCCAAAGACACCTTGATTTATCATATTTAACACCCATAATTCTTCCCCGTTAAAACAACAATTCTCCATCATCATGCAATGCTTCTGTGTACGTTCTGCAGTTTCAATTAGTTTCCAGCAATCTTCTAAAGTATAAGCAATTGGTACTTCACACGCTGTGTGTTTCCCTTTTTCCATTCCGTAAATACACATAGGAGTGTGCATTTCCCATGGAGTTGCAATGATTAATAAATCAATATCATCTCTGTCAACTAATTTTTTCCATTCATCCGGGTTTCCGAAATAAATCGCAGCTTTTTTTCCATACATTTTTTGGAGATGCTCATTTAATTTATCTGTTTTCTCTCTTTTTAAATCTGAGATGGCTACAATTTCGGCTTTATTATTTTTTACCAACCAATCAAACATTTGAGCCAATACCTGACCTCTGTTTCCACAGCCAATAATACCTACTTTAACGTTAGCTATTTTAGAGTTGGTTAAAGCAAAAGCATTTCCTTTAGAAGTCTTGTTTAAAAGAGAAATTGTTTTTTCCTGAACTTCTTTTCTACATGATATAGTAGTTGATAAACCTAAGAACATCGCTGCTTTTGCCGATAGAGATAAAAAGTTTTTTCTATTCATAAATTGTTTGGCTTAGTTGAATGATTAATAATTATTCTCTACAAAGTTATTAATTAATTTCTATTTTTGTACATAAAATTTGCAAGTAATTAAAATTATAGCTCAGAAAATATGTATAGTTCAAAAATTACAGGTTTAGGTTATTATGTTCCTGATAACGTGATAACTAATAATGATTTGACTCAATGGATGGAGACCAGTGATGAATGGATTCAGGAAAGAACAGGGATTAAAGAGCGTTGCTGGATTGACCCAAAAACTGAAGATACAACAGCTGTAATGGGAGCAAAAGCGGCTAAAATAGCTATTGAAAGATCCGGGTTAACAAAAGATGACATTGATTTTATCATTTTTGCAACATTAAGCCCTGATATGTATTTTCCGGGAGGTGGAGTGCAAATTCAGGATTTATTAGATATGCCAACTATTGGAGCATTAGATATACGTAATCAATGTTCAGGTTTCATATATTCACTCTCTGTTGCTGATCAATTTATTAAAACAGGAATGTATAAGAATATTTTAGTCATAGGTTCTGAAAATCATTCCGGAGGTTTAGAAAAATCAACCAGAGGGAGAGACGTTACTGTAATTTTTGGAGATGGAGCAGGTGCTGCCGTTTTATCAAAATCTGAAAAGGCAGGTAAAGGAATTTTATCCTCACATTTACACTCAGAAGGAAAACATGCTAAAGAATTGGCACTAACAGGACCTTCAACAAATCGCTGGGTCCCGGAAATAATAGAAGCTAACAACCCTGAGGATACTTCATATTATCCTTATATGAATGGGCAATTTGTATTTAAACATGCAGTTGTTCGTTTTTCGGAAGCAATTGTAGAAGGGTTACAGGCTAATGGCTTGCAAAAAGAGAATATTGATATGTTAATTCCTCATCAGGCAAATTTGAGAATCATACAGTTTATTCAAAA
The DNA here is from genome assembly GCA_963666645.2 of uncultured Tenacibaculum sp. Taxonomy (GTDB): domain Bacteria; phylum Bacteroidota; class Bacteroidia; order Flavobacteriales; family Flavobacteriaceae; genus Polaribacter. The sequence goes on from CAXXDB010000003.1 coordinate 445,569, forward strand.
GAAATTCCAATTATCAGATGATAAGATATACAATAATATTATGCGTTATGGTAATACGACTGCTGCTTCTATTATTATTGCCTTAACAGAGGCCTGGGAAGAAGAAAAAATTAAAGATGACGATTTAGTTATTTTAGCTGCATTTGGAAGCGGATTCACATGGGGGTCAGTAGTAATTCGCTGGTAAATAGATGTAAAATACAAATTAGAGAAAAAGTTGAAATTTTTGTTAATTATTAAATTCTATTTTAACATTAAAATTTTCTAAATCTTTCAAATAATTTTCAGGCATAAAATCATCACAATCAAATTCCTCCTGTCTTTTCCTCTTCATTTCAATTCTTTTTACTTCTTTCAGAAAACGCCTGATTTCTAAGTTATTATTCATAATAAGTCCGGGAACAGAAGTGTTTTTACCGGTGTCATCTTTGGCAACCATTGTAAAATAAGAAGAATTACAATGCTTTACAGCACCATTTTGAATGTTCTGAGATTCTACACGAATACCAACAACCATAGAGGTTTTTCCTACATAATTAACAGAAGCTCTCATGGTAATTAACTCGCCTACTTCTATTGGCTTTAAAAAATCTACAGTATCTACAGAAGCAGTAACGCAATAGACTCCTGAATGTTTGGAAGCACAGGAAAAAGCAATTTGATCCATTAAATTTAAAATATAACCTCCATGAATTTTACCACTAAAATTGGCATGAGAAGGCAACATGAGTTCAGAAATAGTGATTCTTGTATCTTCTATATGTTTAAAATTGTTTTTCATTATTTTGTACACCTCTTTAGGATACTTTCACAGAGTGATTTTTTTCTGCTAAATTTTATTAATTCATCTAATTTTGTACTTTCGTTATAAACCACATAATTAAGTGTTGCATATCAATAAAATAGATAATAGAATCAATAATAATTTTTTTGAAAAAAACAAAGCTATGGTTAAAATATTTTAAATTACAGAAAAAAATACAAAAAAGTGTAAACTAATTTATACTTTTGCTGTAAAGTTAAGAAAGAATTTTATTTATGAGGAAAAAAAACTTTTTATTTGGAATGCTAATTTTATTGCTTAATATGTATGTTGTATTTAGCCAAAAAAGTAATTCAGATATATTTCAAATAGCAAAGACAGGAAGTTTAAGTGAATTAAAATCCTTGTTAGAAAGCAACCCTAAATTAGTTGATCAGACAAACGAAGCAGGCTATACTCCTTTGATTTTATCCTGCTATAATGGGAATAAAGAAGTAGCAATGTATATGATTGATAAAAGCAAAAATATAAATTTAAATAATGGATATGGAACTGCTCTTATGGCAGCTACTGTAAAAGGAAATTATGAATTAGTTGAATATTTATTAGAAAAAAAGGCAGACACAAATATTGCTGATTCTAATGGAACTACAGCATTACATTATGCAATAATATTTAATTTAGAAAATATTGCTGAATTATTAGTTAAATCAGGTGCTAAATATGATTTAAAAGATAACAGAGGAAATTCAGCAAAAGATTATGCAATTTTAAAAAAAAACAAGAAATTACTAACTTTATTTAAACTATGAATAAAAAATTACTTTTACTATTTCTGGTATTTTCAGGATTCACCTTTGCACAAATGTTTTCTACAGGAACTCAGGTTTTGCAGGATAATGTAAGTGTGAATATAGAAACCGATGCAACAACCACAACCTTAACTCTTACAGGACCATCAGGTGCCTGGTTTGCCGTTGGATTTGGAGGGAAAACAATGGCTTCAGGTGCGGACGTATTACGTACTGACGGAACATCAATTGTAGATGCACATACGAGCAACTATGTACTACCCCCTGCAGATACAAATCAGAACTGGACGTTAGTGTCCAATACTGTTTCAGGAGATGTAAGAACTATTATAGCAACCAGAAGTAATAACACAGGCGACTCTGATGATTACACTTTCAGTAATTCTGCAGGAAGTATTGATGTTATTTGGGCTTTTGGAACTTCAACAACATATTCTAATCATAGTGTATACAGAAGAGGAGCAACAACTCTTGGGGTTACCCTTAATACGAAAGAATTTGAAACTCTGAACTTTGGATTATATCCAAACCCCATTTCTGAGGTTATGAATATCCAATTACCGCAAGATATAGATGAAGCTGACATTGGTTTATACGATTTTTCTGGACGATTAGTGAAAGAAGCAAGAATTTCACCTATTGAAAAAACTTTAAATTTAAAAGATGTCGGAAGCGGAATGTATGTATTAAAAATAAAATCGGATAATAAGCTAGGAGTTAAAAGAATTATTAAAAAATAATTTAGAATTCCATTAATATTATGACCGGTTGCCCTTTTTGAGCAATCGGTTTTTTATTGTAAATTTGTGTGGGTTCAACAGGAATAAAAATGAATTATATTTTATTTGACGGAGATACAAGAACATCTCTTTTACCGTTTACATACACTCGCCCTGTGGCAGATATTAGAGTTGGAATTTTAACCATTCGGGAGAAATGGGAAAAATATTTAGGATTACCAATTACCACAATTACTGAAGAGTATTTAGAGGAAAAATATCCTATGATAGAGATGGAGGAAAATATTATGCTAAATGCTTCTTTTTTACCAACTCCTGAATTAATAAATAGGATTCAGAATTTAAAAGTCTATCAAGCTATTTTTAAAGGGAAAGATGTGATTGCATTTCATTTTTCTGTAAATCAAGAGAAAGTGAATTTTGAAAATTATAATCAAATTGAATTTGAAGAAGATATCATACAAATTAATAATACCTGGGATATCTTTTCTAACAATGGTAAAGCAATTCGACAAGATTTTGAATTACTAACAGGAGGAAGAGAATCGCAGCCTATTCCAGACACAGTTCAATATACAGGAAAAGAGGATATTTTTATTGAAGAAGACTCGAAACTGACTTTTGCAACATTAAATGCTACTACCGGTCCAATTTATATAGGAAAAGCTGCTGAAATTATGGAAGGAGTGGTAGTTAGAGGACCGTTAGCTATGTGTGAAAAAGCAGTTTTAAAATTAGGAGCAAAAATATATGGGCCTACTACATTAGGTCCTCACTGTAAAGTTGGGGGAGAAGTAAATAATTCAGTATTTTTTGGATACTCAAATAAAGGACACGATGGCTTTCTTGGGAACTCAGTATTAGGAGAGTGGTGTAATTTAGGAGCAGGTACGAATAATTCTAATCTGAAAAATAATTATTCAGAAGTAGAATTATGGAATTATAAAGTAGACAGGCTTACTAAAACAGGACTACAGTTTTGTGGTTTAATGATGGGAGACCATTCTAAATGTAGCATCAATACCATGTTTAACACAGGAACCGTTATAGGAGTTTCATCCAATATTTTTGGAAGCGGTTTTCCAGGAAATTTTGTTCCATCGTTTAGTTGGGGAGGATTTTCAGAATACAAACTTAACAAGGCGAATGAAGTTGCCAGAATTGTAATGAAACGACGTAATGAGGTTTATGATGAATTAGAATCAAAAATTATGGCAGCTGTTTTTGAACAAACTAAACAATATAGGAATTACTAACTTTTTCTAAAAAATAAATAATAAAGATTAAAAGAAATAATGAATCCGTTAGTAATAATAATAGGTAAATCATTCCCAAGTAAAATACCATAACAGATAAATAAAGCACAACCAAAAGAATTAATAACTCTAAGTGTTCTTACGTTTTTCATCATAAAAGAAATAATGAGTAATAAAGAGGCTAAATAACCTATCCCGCTTATAATGACAGTCAGAGAAATCATAATGCAAAGGTATTATTTTGGATTTAAATTTTTTGAGATATTAGTTTATTTATGAATTATGGTTTTTCTATATTCGATAATTAAATGATGCCTGATATTTTATTTTCATTGGATTTACTGATATGGTAAATAATATTCATCAAAATACTTTTGTTACTTCAATTTCATCAATACCTTTTCGATTTTCTGTTGCTTTATTTTTTCTTTTGGATTTTAAAAATGCAACTACAAAAGATAACATTTATAAATTAATAATGCCTATAATATTAATGATATTCTAATTGCTTATTAATCCTTAAAAAGTAATTCATAAATATTTAATTCATACTAAATAGGTTTGTAGCAAACATATTTTGAGATACAAATGAAGTATTATAAAAAAAGCATGAAAAAATATCCTAAACTTATCGGGTAGTTCAAATACAAAAAACTGAGAATAGCATTCTCAGATTTATTGCACTAAATATACCAAGATGTCAGGTTTAGCGTAACCTGTCACTTGATTTTACAAGACTTTCATCCTTCTTAACAGCTTTGTTTGCTAATACAAGCAAAACGATTGAAATAAAAGGAATGAATATGCCAATGCCTTTCTTAGAAACCGAAGTTCCTCCAGATAACGTTAGTGATACATATACCAACACTCCTAATAAAATAAGATTTGTTAAAATATTCAACCGGGCTAAAACGGATTGCAACAATCTGTTTTTAAATAAAAAAATAGTCACAATAGATAGTATGGCTGATATAAAAAAGAATATAGGAATCATTTTTTGCAACATTGAAAAAGAAGAAAATAAATCGATTGAAAAAACAGGTTCTTTTGCTATACTCCATAAATTAAATACAAAAGTAAGTCCACCGGAAATAATTCCGGCAATTAAAAGGTATAGAGATTGAATTCTTTGTATCATGTCAAAACTTGAGAGTTGCAAATTTACTATTTTTAAAAAAAGAAACATATAATTCAATTACAGATTGTTTTCAATACTCCATCCAATGTATCTTTTTTGTAATAATTCTGATCGATTTTTAGACTTGATATAACCTGCTTTTAAATCTCTTACAGCTTAAGATGTATTGAATTTCTTATTTTAATAATAGCTTTATAATTTGATTGGATTACTGATTATCAGTACAATAATTATAATATGAAAATAACTATTATTAATGTGAATATTATATATTTGTATGACTTTTTAATAAAAATTAAGATTCATAAAAAATATGAGTTTCCCCTGATAAAAACAAATATTTAAAAGAAGAGTTAAGAAATTAGTATTATTTTAGTAGTTTAGCAAATAATCAGTGATTTTTTATTTATTCATTATAACGACAGAAGATTTATGAAGATGAAAGTATTAATTTCATTATTAGTAGCATTTTTAATTGTAAGTTCTCTAAATGTAAGCAGTTTACCATTAGAAAAAAAAGATCCTGAAAAGGATAAGTTGATTTTATATGTCTTAAAAAACATTTTAGCTCAGGGGCATTATGTTCAAAAAGACTTAAATGATACTTTTTCCGAACATGTGTACAATGAATTTATCAACAATTTAGATTCCAATAAACATTATTTTACTCAAGAAGATTTAAAAGAATTCTCTCAGTATAAGTTTGAAATCGATGATCAGTTAAGAAATTCTAATATTAACTTCTATAAATTAGTATATGGACGGTTTCTGGAAAAGATTAAGGTTGCAAAATTAACATATAAAGCTTTATTACAAGATCCTTTTAACTACGATAAAAATGAGGAGATAAATATTAATTATGAAAAAAATCCTTTTGCTAAAAATAAAAATGAGCTATCAGATTATTGGCGTAAACAGCTAAAATTAGAAGTGATGATTAAAATTCAAAATGCTGAAAAACAACAGATTGAAAAAATAAAAAAAGATAAAAACACCATAAAAAAACCTTTCGGTACATTAGAGCTTGAAGCTAGAAAAGAAGTACTAAAAGATATGGAAAATCTATACACCAGAATTGAAGAACTGGAAAATTTTGATTGGTATTCTACTTTTCTAAATAGTATTGTAAGTGCTTTTGATCCTCACACTATCTATATGTCTCCCAGAATTAAATCCAGGTTTGACCAAGATATATCCGGAAAACTGGAAGGAATTGGAGCTCGACTTCAAAAAGAAGGAATCTATACTAAAATTGTGGAATTAATTTCCGGAGGACCTGCATGGAAACAAGGCGAATTAGAGTCCGGAGATATTATTCTAAAAGTTGCTCAGGGAGATGGTAAACCTTTAGATATTGTTGGAATGCGTTTAGATGATGCTATTACATTTATTAAAGGAAAAAAAGGAACGGAAGTACGATTAACTGTTAAAAAGAAATTAGACGGCTCCACAACCATAATTCCAATTATTAGAGATATTGTAGAATTAGAAGAAACTTTTGTTAAATCCAGTATTGTTAAGAAGAGTGGAAAGAAATACGGGATTATCAATTTACCAAAATTTTACATTGATTTTAATGACGTAAACAAACGAAATGCCGCTAATGATATGAAACAGGAAATCAAACGATTAAAAAAAGAAAATATAGAAGGATTAATTATTGATTTACGAAATAACGGCGGAGGTGCATTAAAAACAGCTATTGATATAGGAGGACTATTCATCGATAAAGGCCCTGTTGTACAGGTAAAATACAGAGGTAAAAAAGCTGAAATTAAAAAAGATACTGATAGCAAAATTCAATGGGCAGGTCCGTTAGTAGTCATGGTAAATGAAATGTCTGCTTCTGCCTCAGAAATTTTTGCGGCAGCAATGCAGGATTACGGAAGAGGAATTATTGTGGGAAGTAAACAAACATATGGTAAAGGAACTGTACAAAATATTTTACCATTAAATTACTACATTAAAAAAGATTTCGATGATTTAGGAGTATTAAAGATGACTATTCAAAAATTCTATAGAATTAATGGTGGTTCTACCCAGATAGAAGGTGTTTATTCTGATATTGTAATGCCAAATCGTTATAGCTATATGGAATTTGGCGAACGTGATTTAGATGGGGCTTTACCCTGGGATAGAGTTAGACCGGCTAACTATACAAAAACAAGTTCCTATGATAATTCTGATAAAGTAATCAGTAATAGTAAAGAACGTATTAATACTAATTCAAAATTTATATCTATAAATGAATATGCAAAATGGTTAAAGAAAAATCAAGATGGTAAAACATATTCATTAAACTATAATACATATAAGAAAGAAATTGAGAATCGTCAGGAAGAAGCAAAAAAATTTAAAGATATTTTTAAGTTTACATCTAACTTAACATTTGCTTCTCCTGAATATGAAGTTTCCTTATTTAGAAATGATACTGTACTAAAAGATAAACGTATAGCCTGGCACAAGAATATGGAAAAAGATATTTATTTAGATGAAGCCCTTAATGTGCTTAGTGAGTTAAAAATGAATAAAAATTACAAATTAGTTAAGAAATAAAAAAATCATCATCATGTAATGAGGAATTAGTGAGAGAAATGGAGAATGATTTAAAAAATCACAAGAAAAGATGAAAAAATTAATAGGGAATTTTTTTAAAAAGGTAAAAGATAATGATAAAGTAATAGGAATAGTATTATCATTTATGCAAGTAATCATATTACTATGGATGTTAATCTATATTTTTATTTAAGTAAAATAATTATAAAAAAGATGAAACGTTAAATTGAAACCCTATCCTATCCAAAACTTTGTGTAAATGAAATATAAAAACTAATTTTATTTTTTAAAGGTTAACCCATCTTTCAAACTTTAGGATATAAAATCATCGCAAGAGTAATATATTGAATATCAACAGATAGAATAAAATTTCTTCATCAAATAAATATCTAATTGAATCTAACTTAATGATAAACAGATACCTGTACCTTTTAGGCAACTCCTTAAATAACATATGAAAATCAGTACTTCCAATCCTGCAACAATCTTAAATCATGTTTCCATTAGCTTAATTCTATAGATTGCTACTATAAAAAAGAACTAACCCGTTGTGTATTAATAATTGAATAATAAAAGATGTTCATTGATTCATTAAACCCGTATATTTATTTGAATATCAATCAATTAAATATATGAACAACTTTACAGCAAATTACAATAAAATTTTAGAAACATTAAAGTCTATTACTGAAAAAGAACAATTTTCAAATCAAAAAAGGAAACCAAAACTAAAAGACATAGAATTAATTGCTATAAATGTAACAGCAGAATATATGAGTATTGATAGTGAATGTAAGTTGTTTCGAGAGCTTTCAATTGATTTAAAAAATAAGATTGAGATTCTGTTTATAATAGAAGGAAGCGAGAATTATTTTTTGCAATGGAGTTTATTAGAAATGAATTATCAAATAAGTTTAATGAATTTGAAAACTATTTTGTTGAAGATAGTATGTCTTTAGAAGTGGTCAAATTATCAAGAAGTAATAGTAGTAAAATTTGTAAAGAAGAATTTTATAGCTCACCAAATAGAAGTTTTTGTGCAAGTCAAAATACGCATTATCATGGTTACAAAATTCATGCAGTTTGTTCTATTGAAGGGGTATTCAAAAGTTTTGATATAAGCAAAGCCTCCGTTCACGATATTCATTATTTAAAAGATATAAAACAACCGTTTAATAATTGTGTGATTTTGGAAGACAAAGGTTAATTAAGCACTGAATATCAATTATATATGTTTGAAAGCAAGCAAATAAAACTGGAGGTTCCAAAACGTAAAAATCAATATAATTACAAAAAAACCTACATTTTTAGAAAGAAAAGAAAGCGAATAGAAACTTTGTTTTCAGAACTTTGTGGCCAATTTATGATACGATGTAATTATGCTAAATCTTTTAAAGGGTTTAAAACAAGAATACTATCAAAATTAACATCATTAACAGTAATTCAGTTTATTAATAGGTTTGTTTTTGATAGAAATATAAATAATTTAAAAATTAGCATTATTTAAATGCACAACGGGTTTATAAATATTAATAAATGAAACACCTGTTTTAAAATTCATCTTTCTCTTTATATTCTCAAAAAAAGCATATACAATTAAAGCATCTGACTGGTAAAATTTTGATAAGTAACTCATATTAAAATCTGTTATTTCTGTTGTCCGTTAAATCCATTTTCAGGATTGTTAAAAGATGATTCGGGCTTAATTTCTGGATAAATTGAGAAATCTCAATTATTTATTTTTTCTGCTGTGCCAAATAAACGACATTGGATATAAAATTACCTCTAAAGGATTTATCTTCATTAAACCCTGTAAAATTTAATGTGCTATCGTCAAAAGTATAACAGATCCTAAAATAATTACGTTGCCATTAAAAATAGTTTTTCCTGAATTACCATTAAGTACTTTAGTTAATGAAGTAAGGTCGTTTATCTTCTTATAATAAACTTCTGCATCTAGTACCCATTTTTTTATTGAGAATTAAGACAGTAATGTATTGTTCGCTTTTCAAAACAGAAATTTTCTTGTCATCAGATAAAGCTCAAAATTCATTTTCTAATCCAAAATCAGACATGAAAAATTCAACAAATTTATTGATATATCGTTTTTATAGAGAAGCACTCGGTTTTGAACAAAAATTTATAGCCCTGAGAGTGATTACGGAAAATTGTTCTCAGGTGAAACTTTAAGAATGGTTTTGAAAGAATTAGTTTTAACAACACGAATCATTAACTGGAGGAGAGACAAATGGAGTTGCGAGTGTAAAACCTGTAAGCTCCGTACCTCTTTGCGAAGCGACATCATCATGCAGAGTTCAAAACTCTTAAAATTAAATAATAGAACGAGAAAATTATCAGGATATAAAATCCCTAATTTTAAACCAGATGTTGCTCTTATTGGTTGAATCTAGAAAATGTAAAATCAAAATCTATAATTCTTTCTTTAAAAACTTTGCTGTATAACTGGTTTTGTGTTTTGCTACTTGCTCTGGAATTCCGGTAACTAAGATTTGACCGCCACCTTTACCGCCTTCCATACCCATATCAATAATATAATCAGCAAGTTTTATCACATCTAAGTTGTGTTCAATAATTAAAACAGTATTTCCTTTTTCTACCAACTTGCTTAACACTTTCATTAATACACGGATATCTTCAAAATGTAATCCGGTAGTAGGCTCATCCAGTATATAGAAAGTATTTCCGGTATCTCTCTTAGAGAGTTCTGAAGCTAACTTTACGCGTTGACTCTCTCCACCGGATAAAGTGGTTGATGGTTGCCCTAAAGTAATGTATCCCAATCCAACATCTTGAATGGTTTTTAATTTTCTGTATATTTTAGGGATGTGTTCAAAAAATCCGACCGCCTGATTAATTGTCATCTCTAAAACATCAGAAACAGATTTCCCTTTATAACGAATTTCCAGTGTTTCTCTGTTGAAACGTTTTCCCTGACAGATTTCGCATTCAACATGAACATCGGGTAAGAAATTCATTTCAATAACTCGTAAACCACCACCCTGACAGGTTTCACATCGTCCACCTTTTACATTAAAACTAAATCGTCCGGATTTATAACCACGAATAGAAGCTTCCGGTATTTTAGCAAATAAATTTCTGATTTCATTAAAGACTCCGGTATAAGTCGCCGGATTAGAACGCGGTGTTCTTCCAATAGGAGATTGATCAATATTGATAACCTTATCAACATGTTCCAGTCCTTTGATGTTTTTATAAGGCATTGGCTCTTTTACACCTCTGTAAATGTGAGCATTTAAAACTGGATATAATGTTTCATTGATTAAAGTTGATTTACCACTTCCGGAAACTCCGGTAACACAAATCATTCTCCCTAAAGGAAATTCAACAGAAACATTTTTTAAATTGTTCCCGGCAGCACCAATAAGTTTAATTGAGTTTCCATTTCCTTTTCTTCTTTTTTCAGGGATTTCAATTGTTCTTCTTTTCCATAAATAATCGGAGGTAAGTGTAGGGTGATTCTTTAAGTCCTCAAAAGATCCTTTACTAATAATTTCTCCGCCATGCCTTCCTGCACCAGGACCAATATCCAATACATAATCAGCATTTCTAATCATATCCTCATCGTGTTCTATAACTAAAACAGAGTTGCCAATATCACGAAGCTTTAATAAAGAATCAATTAATTTTTGATTATCTCGTTGATGCAGTCCGATACTAGGTTCATCTAAAATGTAAAGGACACCTACTAATTGTGAACCTATTTGAGTTGCCAGACGAATACGTTGTGCTTCTCCGCCGGATAGTGATTTTGACACTCTGTCAAGCGTTAAATAATTGAGTCCGACATCTAATAAAAATTGAATTCTTGATCGGATTTCCTTTAAAATTTCAGAAGAAATTATAAGCTGTTTATCAGATATTTTTTTTTCAATTTCATGAAACCATCTGGATAATTCGCTTATATCCATTTGTGATAAATTACTAATGTTTTTATCCAAAATTCTAAAATGTAATGCTTCTTTTTTCAATCTTTTTCCTTCACATACCGAGCATTTAACTTCATCCATAAAACCTTTAGCCCAACGTTTTATAGAAGAACTATCGGTATTTTTATATTGATTTTTTATAAAAGAGGTAATTCCTTCAAAATCGATTTGATAACTTCGGGTCACTCCGGCAGTTTTGGATTGAATTTCAAATGATTCTTTTCCTCCGTTGAGAATAATATCCAGAGCTTCATCAGGAATCCTATTAATAGGATCTGTTAATTTAAATGTATAGCGTTCTGCTATATTTTCTAACTGTTTAAAAATCCAGCTATTTTTTTGTTCTCCCAAGGGAGATATTCCTCCATTTTTTATGGAAATCTGATTATCAGGAATTATTTTTTTTATATTTACTTCATTCGTAACCCCCAATCCATTACAAAGTTCACAAGCTCCTTTAGGTGAATTAAAAGAAAACGTATTGGGCTCCGGGTTCGGATATGCAATTCCTGTGGTCGGACACATGAGTTCTCTGCTGAAATACCTTGGTTTTATATTATTTGCATCAGTGACCATTAAAATATTATCTCCGGTGTGTAAAGCAGTTTTAATGGTTTCTTCTAAACGTTTTTCAGTATCAGAATTTACAACCAGCCGATCGATAACTACCTCAATATCGTGAGTTTCATATCGATTGAGTTTCATGCCCTTTTCAAGCTCTCGTATTTTTCCATCTACACGGACACGAATAAAACCTTGTTTAGAAATTTGTCCGAATAATTCTCTGTAGTGTCCTTTTCTTGACTTAATTAGAGGAGCAAGAATAGCAATGCGTTTTCCTGAAAAATCTTTTAAAATGAGTTCTTTGATTTGATTATCGGAATAACTAATCATTTTTTCTTCTGTATTATACGAATAGGCATCAGCAGTACGCGAAAAAAGCAATCTCAGAAAATCATAAATTTCAGTAATAGTCCCAACAGTAGATCGTGGGCTTTTATTCGTAGTTTTCTGCTCGATTGAAATTACAGGTGATAAGCCATCAATCTTATCAACGTCAGGTCTTTCCGGGCTACCTAAAAATTGACGTGCATAAGCAGAAAATGTTTCAACATATCGTCTTTGTCCTTCTGCATAAATGGTGTCAAAGGCTAATGAAGATTTACCGCTACCGCTTAAACCGGTAATTACCACCAGCTTTTCACGGGGTATTTTTACATCAATATTTTTTAAGTTATGAACACGTACTCCGTAAACTTCGATAAATTTCTGATCTTTCAAACTGCTAATTTTGAGAAAAAGACAAATTTACTGAATACAAGGTAGATTTTGAATCTATGTTGATAACAATTAAATTTATAAAACCGTTTGAATAATAATATATTGAATATCAAAGAGTAAGATATTTTTTAGTGATGATTATTTAATTAAACTCAGCTTAATGATGTGGAATTATTTATGTTTTTTAAGAAATACTTTAGAAATATATAAAAACCAGTGCTTTCAATTTTTAATCTTGACTTAATAGTTTGAACTTCTGTCGGAGATGGAGAATAAAAATGAATAAAGAATTTGACTTAGGCATTTTGGGACTATGACTAAAATTGGTGTTATACCATTAAAATACCAATATTTAAAGATTTGTCTAACAAATCAGATAGTTATATAAATTAATGACTGACGTTATGCAGTAAAAACATTAATTTTGAAGGATAAATTTTAATGACTTATTCGATTTATATATAGACTCTTTTACCGGTAACTTTAATATCCTAAACAATAAATCCGAACTATTCAGCTCATCGTCCGAGTTATTTTTCTGAAAATTCTTCTTTTAGTAACAAAATATCATTAATTATTTTTTGCATGTTTTCGAATTTAGTACCATCGTATATACCGCGAATTTGCCGGTTTTTATCAATTAAAATAAAATTCTCAGTATGAATAAAGTCCTGAATACCACCATCTCCTTCATCTAATACAGCAAAATAACTTTTTCTTGCAAGTTGATAAATATGTTTTTTATCCCCTGTGGTTACATTCCATTTTTTATCTATAATTCCTTTTCGGTTTGCATATGTTTTTAATACAGATACACTATCCAGTTTTGGAGTTACAGAGTGCGATAAAAACATAATACTATCGTCATCTTTAAAATATTCCTGTAATTCTATCATGTTATTAGTCATAGGAATACAAATCCCTCTGCAGGAAGCAAAAAAGAAGTCAGCTACATAAATCTTATCTTTATAATCCTCTTGTGTTATGAGTTTTCCATTTTGATTAATTAGTTGAAAATCGGAAACAGTATGGTTTTTTGTAAATATTCGTATTGAAGCATCTACCAGTTTAGGATTTATATCAGAAGGGTTGTAAACAGGCAGTTTTTTATCTGCCTTCACTAAGAAATAGTAACAAGGCAAAGATGTTATTGTAAATATGATCAAAAAAAGAAGTGTATAACGTGATTTTTTTAAAAAATATACATTCATTTTTAATGGATTTCTAATACAAAAATACTATAAAAATAAGAGTTTTTTAAAACATTTGTTAAAATATTTTATTTGGCTGACGGAGCAAAAATATCTAAAAAATATTATACTAAGAAGCTAATGGAATCCCATGGTTAATTTTTATCAACTATATTTGAATACGTCGCAGACCGGAATTTAAGTATCCATTTCCATAAGAAAAAATTAACAATTACCATACAAAAGACACACCTATTAGAAGAAACGTAAAGTTTTGACAGTTTTACAGAAAATATAGGACTACCTCTTGCCTGATGCAAAAGCCAGCCTAAACGCCTTGAAGGATATTACCTTCAAAATGAGGAAACATTAATCTAATGATTATTCATTTGAATGGTGTAAGCATTGGAATATATTTCAGTAAGAAAGATAATTATTTTTTAATGTTTTGTAAATAAATAAATTATATTTTTTATTGCATGAAAAGAAAAAAAATAATAAATTTACAATCAATAACCCAAATTAGGAGTTTATGAATAAAAGATTGATATATTTTATAGGCATTTTATTTACCATTCTACTCGGGGTTTACTCTAGCCTGAAGCTTTGCTGTTCATATAAAGCAAACAATGAAAGACATGTTTTCATTGAAGTTGAAGGTGAAGAAGAGAACTATATAAATCCTGCTTTGTATCCTTTTAACGTTAAAGATGTAAATGGAGATTTTTCTCTAAGTGTAAACGATAACTTTAATTTTGAAAGATCGGATTCTAATTTTTTACATCCAGTATCCTCAAGTTTAGATGTAGGAATTGGAAAATTAAAAGATTATTTAGTAAAAGAGAATAAGTATCTATCTGTAATTGGTTATTATACTGATAATGAAAATAATAACTCTACATCTTCAAATTTAGGATTAGCAAGGGCAATTTCAATAAAAAACTATTTGATTTCAAAAGGAATTCCTTCAAAAATTATAAGTATTTACGGTGAAGCGAAAAATGAAATGATTTCAGATTTACAAAATGTTTATCATGGACCATTAAATTTTAATATTCTTGAATTAAAAGATAGCTCAAAAGAAATTGCTGAATCAGATAAATATATAAAAGCACATCCTCTTATATTGTATTTTAAAAAAGACGAAGCAAGTATTAATTTAACTCAGGAAGAAAAAAAAGAAATTGCAAATATTGCTAAATATTTAACTAATAATGAAGGATCTAGTTGCCTTATTATCGCACATACAGATAATACGGGAAATGTTTATTATAATTTAGATTTAGGAAAAAAAAGGGCAGATTTTGTAAAACAATACTTAGTTAACAAAGGAATTCTTTCAAGTAGAATTAAAGCGATTTCTAAAGGAGAAGCAGAGCCGGTTGCAGATAATAATACTGAAGAAAGTAAAGCAAAAAACAGAAGAAC
Source organism: uncultured Tenacibaculum sp. (assembly GCA_963666645.2). Lineage (GTDB taxonomy): Bacteria > Bacteroidota > Bacteroidia > Flavobacteriales > Flavobacteriaceae > Polaribacter. The sequence continues at coordinate 460,701 of CAXXDB010000003.1, forward strand.
AGTGATAACAATTAAATAACTCTAAAAATAAAAATTATGTGGTGTATCATCATACCTGTTTTAGTAGGTTTCTTATCAGCCTTATTAGGCTATCTGGCAGGAAGACACAATCTTAAAGATTTACAAGAGAATAATGATAGAGAAATACTAAAATTAAAAAATGAAATAACAGCTTTAAAAACTGATTTGGAAGCTTGTAAGGAAAGCAAATTAGAATTAGCTTCTGATTTAAAATTAGCGAGAAAATCAAATAGTGGAAATACAGAAATTGATTCTTCTTTTACGAGTACAGATACTGCAGCCTTAATGCCTTTTGATGCTGAAACTGCTAAAGCTGTATTTGGTAAAAAAATTAAACAAGATGATTTAAAAATTATTGGAGGTATTGGGCCTAAAATTGAAGAACTGTTTCATAGCTCCGGAATTAAAACTTGGAAGGCATTGGGCGAAACCTCAATAGAAAAATGTCAGAAGGTATTAGATAGCGGTGGGAAACGTTACAGAATTCATAAACCTGCCACCTGGCCTCAACAAGCAACATTAGCATACCGGGGGAAATGGAAAGATTTGCTAAAATGGCAGGGAAAATAATTATGCTTCGGGAGTATATTGGCGGAATGAAAATAATATCAAATAATTCAGACAATAAAATTTGCCTGCCAAATAATTTCCAGGAAATATTTTTACTTAAAAAAAGAAAACTTGGATTTCTAAAAAGGATTAGAAAAAAATATAATTTCGATTGATTAATGAAAGCTTGAAAATTAACTACAAATCAGCAATTTAATTTTACGCTAATCAGAACTAAAATTCATTACGGTTACGGAATCCGGAGAGGATTTTAGATTGGAATAAGCACAAATAAAAAACAGTTTAGCTGTGAACAAGTATTGTCTTACAGGTTGGGGTAATATTAGCAGTATATTGATATATTTATTTTGGTTTTTTCAGGGGCATTACGAATATTCTAAAGACTATCATAAGGAAAAATTATAGCTACTTGTACTTTATGAAATCGTCAGGGGGGCAATAAAGCAGTACAGAATGATTAATAAAAGGTTACTTATTAGAAACTTACTTTCTCATAATGATGAAAATAGTTTTTATGATAAAAAACAAAAACTGTCGTTAGGAAATAAAGAAGGAAAAGCAAAATTTATAAAACATATTTGTGCATTATCAAACTCTAATCCAAATAATAACTCTTATATCTTAATTGGTATTAGAGACGAAGATGATGAGGTAATTGGTGTTGATTTTTTTGATGACAGTAAGATTCAGAATTTAGTAAATGCCTGTTTAGTCAATCCTCCAAAAATTCAATATGAAAATATCTCATTCCCCGGATTGCCCAGATATAAAGTGATTGGTTTAGTAACAATACATCCAAAAAATAATACTTCATACTTATCAAAATTTATATGGAAATATCCAAAAGAAACCATTTTTTATAGAAGAGGTAGTAATTCCTTACCTATTGAAGGTGCATTTGAACTCCCTAACAGCAATCAGGATATAGTTGAAGCTATTGAAAAAAATGCAAGAAATAATATTCAATTAACACTCGATGGAGTCTTTGACTTTATAAATAAACACAAAGAAGAATACAATCCAAAGTATAAGGTTTTTAAAGAGCAGTTTGTGTTATGTTGGGCAGGAAAAAAAATAGTCATTAATAACGAAGAATTTTATTCGAGAGTAGATATTGAACTTATCAATGAGCAAGTTCAACTATTTTATTCAGTTTTAGATGAAGTCCAAATAAAAATTAATGAACATTCGTTTATTATTGTGGAGTATATTTTATTGGGACTGAAAAAAAATGAAGTACGCTATCCACTTGAAAAAACAGTGATTCATTTTAAAGATAATGGAAAACTGGCTATTGTTAAAGATTTTTTATTTGAACCCCCCTGTTTATGATGAAGCGATTATTAATCACATCTACGAGAATAGCAATCATATTATAAATAAGATTGAAAAAAATAAACCTCTCTCTGTTACAGAATACGAGGATGTATCGCACTTACCTGATAATTATTTAATCTGTTATCTCAATGGTTTTTTAGATGTAAAAAAACAACTGGAGAAAGCTGAAAATTATATAAAAAATCTGAAAGATAAAACAGCTTATATAAAATACCCGTTGTGCATTAATAATTGAATAATAAAAGATGTTCATTGATTCATTAAACCCGTATATTTATTTGAATATCAATCAATTAAATATATGAACAACTTTACAGCAAATTACAATAAAATTTTAGAAACATTAAAGTCTATTACTGAAAAAGAACAATTTTTAAATCAAAAAAGGAAACCAAAACTAAAAGACATAGAATTAATTGTTTCGAGAGCTTTCAATTGATTTAAAAAATAAGACTGAGGTTCTGTTTATAATAGAAGGAAGCGAGAATTATTTTTTGCAATGGAGTTTATTAGAAATGAATTATCAAATAAGTTTAATGAATTTGAAAACTATTTTGTTGAAGATAGTATGCCTTTAGAAGTGGTCAAATTATCAAGAAGTAATAGTAGTAAAACTTGTAAAGAAGAATTTTATAGCTCACCAAATAGAAGTTTTTGTGCAAGTCAAAATACGCATTATCATGGTCACAAAATTCATGCAGTTTGTTCTATTGAAGGGGTATTCAAAAGTTTTGACATAAGCAAAGCCTCCGTTCACGATATTCATTATTTAAAAGATATAAAACAACCGTTTAATAATTGTGTGATTTTGGGAGACAAAGGTTAATTAAGCACTGAATATCAATTATATATGTTTGAAAGCAAGCAAATAAAACTGGAGGTTCCAAAACGTAAAAGTCAATATAATTACAAAAAAAACCTACATTTTTAGAAAGAAAAGAAAGCGAATAGAAACTTTGTTTTCAGAACTTTGTGGCCAATTTATGATACGATGTAATTATGCTAAATCTTTTAAAGGGTTTAAAACAAGAATACTATCAAAATTAACATCATTAACAGTAATTCAGTTTATTAATAGGTTTGTTTTTGATAGAAATATAAATAATTTAAAAAATTAACATTATTTAAATGCACAACGGGTAGAACTATAATAATCATGTTATCCCTGCAAAAAACCTTAATATATTAACCAAAAGCTAAACCTTGGACTTAATAATTATATCTGCTTCCTTCAAATAATTGACTTTATTTTGATTAAATGTTATTTTTTTATACTTTTGCAGTCCAAAACTTAGAATAGTAAGTAATTATAAAAACTAAATTTTGGAAAACATGTCCGGAGGGTTTCGCAAAGGAAAAACGGTAAAACATTAATAGTTAAAGCCTAAACAATGTTTTATGCTCTTTTTTTGCGACTTTATTAACGGGTAAATTGAAACTTTTGTTTCAAATGATTAAATCAGTAATAGACGCACTAGAGAAAAATAAAAAATCTATCGTCTTAAAATTAACAGATTATGTCTGGGTTAATAGGAAGGAAAATTGGAATGACCAGTTTATTTGACGAAAACGGAAAGAATATTCCATGTACAGTCATCGAGGCAGGTCCTTGCATAGTTACTCAAATCAGAACCCAAGAAGTTGATGGCTACGATGCTTTACAACTTGGTTTCGATGACAAAAAAGCAAAAAGTTCTAACAAAGCGTTAGATGGTCATTTTAAAAAAGCTGATACCGTTGCTAAGAAAAAAGTCATTGAATTCCAGGGTTTTGAAAATAAATACGACTTGGGAAACTCAATTACTGTTGATCATTTTGTTGAAGGAGAGTTTGTTGATGTTTCAGGAATCTCTAAAGGTAAAGGGTTTCAAGGTGTTGTAAGACGCTATGGATTTGGAGGTGTTGGACAAGCAACACATGGTCAGCACAACCGTTTAAGAGCACCAGGTTCTATAGGTGCGGCTTCTTATCCTGCAAGAGTGTTCAAAGGAATGCGAATGGCAGGACGTATGGGAGGAGATAAAGTTAAAGTTCAAAACTTAAAAGTGTTAAAAATAGTTCCGGAAAACAATGTTTTAGTTGTAAAAGGAGCAGTTCCGGGACACAAAAACTCTTATGTAATTATTGAGAAGTAATGAAAACAGTAATATTAGATATCACAGGAAAAGATACTGGTAGAAAAATTGAACTTTCTAATGAAGTATTCGGAATAGAGCCAAATAATCATGCAATCTACTTAGATGTAAGGCAATATTTGGCAAATCAAAGACAAGGAACTCATAAAGCAAAAGAAAGAGGTGAGATTACCGGAAGTACCAGGAAGATTAAAAAACAAAAAGGAACAGGTACAGCTCGTGCGGGAAGTATCAAATCTCCGGTTTTCAGAGGTGGCGGACGTGTTTTCGGACCAAGACCAAGAAACTATTCTTTCAAATTAAATAAAAACTTAAAGCGTTTAGCATGTAAATCAGCTTTAAGTATTCAGGCAAAAGATAGCAATTTAGTAGTTATTGAAGATTTCAACTTTGAAACCCCGAAAACTAAAGAATTTGTTAATGTATTAAAAGCTTTAGAATTAGATACAAATAAAACATTATTTGTGTTGGAAGAGAAAAATAAAAATATATACTTATCTTCCAGAAATATACAAAACTCTAAAGTTGTGGAAGCTTCAGGTATAAATACTTACAATGTGTTAAATGCAAATAAAGTAGTTATTACTGAAAGCACTTTAGAAAGAATAGAATCTAATTTAAGTAAATAGGATTTTCATAATGAATATTTTAATAAAACCTGTTATTACAGAGAAAGCAACAATAGATAGTCAAAAGTTTAATCGTTACACTTTTGTTATAAAAAAAAATGCTAACAAAATTCAAGTAAAGAATGCTGTAGAAAGTACTTACGGAGTGACAGTAAATAAAGTAAGGACTTTAAACCATCCGGCATTAAGAAAAACTAAACATACTAAAAAAGGATTAGTTACCGGCTTGACAAGTGGCTATAAAAAAGCCGTTGTTCAGTTAGCAGAAGGCGAAATTGATTTTTATAACAATCTATAAGAATAAGGAAAACAAATGTCAGTTAGAAAATTAAAACCAATAACACCAGGTCAGCGTTTTAGAGTTGTGAATGGATTCGATACCATTACTGCTGATAAGCCGGAAAAGTCATTATTGAATCCGAAGAAAAGAACTGGAGGTCGAAACAGTCAGGGTCGTATGACTACCCGAAACAGAGGGGGAGGTCATAAAAAAAGATATCGTATTATCGATTTTAAACGTAATAGATATAACGATCCTGCAACAGTGTTAACTATCGAATATGATCCAAACCGTACAGCATTTATTGCGTTAGTTCAATATGCTGATGGAGAAAAAAGGTATGTGATTGCACAGAACGGATTAAAAGTGGGGCAAACCATCGTCTCAGGTAAAGAAGCTACACCGGATGTTGGAAATACTATGTTCTTGAGTGATATTCCTTTAGGTACAACTATTTCTTGTATTGAATTACGTCCGGGACAAGGAGCTGTTATGACTCGTTCTGCTGGTTCTTTTGCTCAATTAATGGCAAGAGATGGTAAATATGCAATTGTAAAATTACCATCAGGGGAAACAAGATTAATCTTACAAACTTGTACGGCAACTATCGGAGTTGTTTCTAACTCAGATCATCAGTTAATCGTTTCTGGTAAAGCTGGCAGATCCAGATGGTTAGGAAGGAGACCAAGAACAAATGCGGTAAGAATGAACCCCGTAGATCACCCAATGGGTGGTGGTGAAGGACGTTCTTCCGGAGGACATCCGAGATCTAGAAATGGTATCCCGGCTAAAGGATATAAAACCAGATCGAAGACTAAAGACAGTAACAAGTATATTTTAGAACGTGGAAATAAATAATAAATCATGGCAAGATCATTAAAAAAAGGACCGTACGTTCACTATAAGTTACAAAGAAAAGTATTAGCTAACGTTGAATCAGGCAAAAAATCTGTAATCAAAACCTGGTCCAGAGCTAGTATGATTACTCCTGATTTCGTTGGACAAACTATTGCTGTTCATAACGGACGTCAGTTTGTACCTGTTTACGTTACAGAAAACATGGTAGGTCATAAGTTAGGCGAATTTTCACCAACACGCTCATTCCGTGGACACGCTGGTGCTAAAAATAAAGGAAAAAAATAGCAGAATATTATGGGAAGTCGTAAATATAACATGGCACAACAGCTGAAAGAAACTAAAAAGAAAAGAGTTTTTGCTAAACTCACTAATTGTCCTACATCACCAAGGAAAATGCGTTTATTAGCAGATCAGATAAGAGGGTTAGAAGTTGAAAAAGCTTTACAAATCTTAAAATTCAGTCCGAAAGAAGCATCTCTCAATTTAGAAAAATTACTATTATCAGTTATTGCTAACTGGCAGACTAAGAATGAAGATGTTAGTATTGAAGGTGCCGGATTATTTGTGAAATCTATTTGCGTAGATAGTGCAGGAATGTTAAAAAGGTTAAGACCAGCTCCACAAGGACGTGCTCATAGAATACGCAAGCGTTCTAATCACGTAACTTTAGAGATAGGAACTAAAAATAAAAGTAATTAATCAAAGTAGAAATGGGACAAAAGACAAATCCAACAGGAAATCGTTTAGGAATTATCAAAGGATGGGAATCTAATTGGTATGGTGGAAATGACTATGGTGATAAAATTGCTGAAGATGATAAGATAAGAAAGTATTTGAAAGCCAGATTATCCAAAGCAAGTGTTTCTCGTATTATAATTGAACGTACTTTAAAACTTATAACCGTTACTATCACTACTGCACGCCCGGGAATTATTATCGGTAAAGGAGGTCAGGAGGTGGACAAGCTAAAGGAAGAACTCAAAAAGATTACAGATAAAGAAGTTCAGATTAACATTTTTGAAATTAAAAGACCGGAATTAGATGCAAAACTAGTTGCAGCCAGTATTGCTCATCAAATAGAAAACAGAATTTCTTACAAACGTGCCACAAAGATGGCTATTGCAGCTGCAATGCGTATGAATGCTGAAGGAATTAAAGTACAGCTCTCAGGTCGTTTAAATGGAGCTGAAATGGCACGTTCTGAACATTATAAGGAGGGAAGAATTCCTTTATCTACTTTTAGAGCAGATATCGATTATTCACTTGTTGAAGCACATACTACATACGGAAGAATTGGTGTAAAAGTATGGGTTATGAAAGGTGAGGTATATGGTAAACGTGAATTATCTCCATTAGTAGGATTATCAAAGCAAAAAGGTAATCTAAATAAAGGTGTGGGTAGACGTCAACCTCGGAGAAGAAAATAATTTTTAAAAGAAATTTAGAAATGTTACAGCCAAAAAAAGTAAAATATCGTAAAGTTCAGAAAGGTAAAGGAAATATGAAAGGCAATTCGGGAAGAGGAACTCAATTATCAAACGGAATGTTTGGTATTAAGTCTTTAGACCAGAACTTGCTTACCTCTCGTCAAATTGAAGCTGCTCGTATTGCGGCAACTCGCCATATGAAAAGAGAAGGACAACTTTGGATTAAAATTTTTCCAGACAAGCCAATAACTAAAAAACCGTTAGAGGTACGTATGGGGAAGGGAAAAGGAGTACCAGATCATTTTGTAGCTGTTATTAAACCAGGAAGAGTCTTATTTGAAGTTGGTGGAGTATCAATGGAAGCAGCAAAAGAGGCATTACGTTTAGCCGCTCAAAAACTTCCTGTAAAAACAAAGTTTATTGTAGCAAGAGATTTTGATTATAACGCTTAATTCTAGTCGATTATGAAACAATCAGAAATAAAAGAATTATCAACAGTTGGCTTACAGGACAAGTTGAGAATGTTGAAAAAAAATTATACTGATCTTAAAATGACTCACGCTATAACTCCATTGGAGAATCCACTGCAGTTAAGAAATTTAAGAAGAATTGTTGCAAGAATTGCAACAGAGTTAACTAAAAGAGAACTACAATAGTTCTAGTCAGTTTTAAAGATGGAAAAAAGAAATCTTAGAAAAGAGAGGATAGGTATAGTATCTAGTAACAAGATGCAAAAATCTATCGTAGTAAGCGAGGTAAAAAGAGTAAAACATCCAATGTACGGAAAATTCGTTAAGAAAACGAAAAAGTATGTTGCACATGATGAGAAGAACGACTGCAATGAGGGAGATACAGTAAGAATAATGGAAACTCGTCCATTAAGTAAATCTAAACGTTGGAGATTAGTAGAAATCCTGCAAAGAGCTAAATAATATGTTACAGACAGAATCAAGATTAAAAGTAGCAGACAACACCGGAGCAAAAGAAGTTTTAGTGATTAGAGTTTTAGGAGGAACAAAAAGGCGTTACGCTAGCGTTGGAGATAAAATTGTGATAACAGTTAAATCTGCAACTCCAAATGGAACTGTAAAAAAAGGTCAGGTATCTCGTGCAGTTGTTGTCCGTACTAAGAAAGAAGTTAGACGTAAAGACGGATCATATATCAGATTTGACGACAATGCATGCGTACTTTTAACCCCTACTGAGGAAATGAGAGGAACTCGTGTTTTCGGACCTGTGGCTCGTGAATTACGTGAGAAACAATTTATGAAAATAGTATCATTAGCACCTGAAGTGTTATAAAAATAGATTTTAAAATGAAGAAATTTAAAATTAAATCGGGAGATGCTGTTAAAGTTATCTCAGGAGATCATAAAGGATTTGAAGGAAAAGTTTTACGTATTCTTAGAGATGATGATAGAGTTGTAGTAGAAGGTGTTAATATGGTATCTAAGCATACGAAACCTGATGTCGCAAACCCACAGGGAGGCATTGTAAAACAAGAAGCACCACTACATATTTCTAACGTTGCTTTAGTAGAGAATGAAAAAGCTGTAAGAGTAGGTTATAAAGTCGAAAGAGATATTAAAACCAGAATCTCTAAAAAAACAAAAAAAGCAATATAATCATGAGTTACGTATCCAGACTAAAGAAAGAATACAAAGATAGAGTTATCAAAGCTCTAACTGATGAATTCAGTTATAAAAACGTAATGCAAGTACCTAAACTACAAAAAATCGTTGTAAGTAAAGGCGTAGGTGATGCTATTGCTGATAAAAAATTGATTGAATATGCAGTTGGCGAATTAACTGCAATCACAGGTCAAAAAGCAGTATCAACTGTTTCTAAAAAAGATGTTGCAAACTTCAAATTACGTAAAGGAATACCAATCGGTGCAAAAGTTACATTAAGAGGAGACATTATGTACGAATTTTTAGACCGTTTAATTACTGCTTCTTTGCCACGAGTGAGAGATTTCAATGGAATTAAAGCAAATGGTTTTGATGGCAGAGGCAATTACAATTTAGGAATTACTGAACAAATTATTTATCCGGAAATTAATATTGATCAGGTAAAAAAAATCAATGGTATGGATATTGCTTTTGTAACCTCTGCACAAACTGATAAAGAAGCAAAATCATTATTAGGAGAATTAGGATTACCATTCAAAAAGAATTAATTAAGATGGCTAAAGAATCAATGAAAGCACGTGAGTGCAAAAGAAGTAAAATAGTAGTTAAGTATACTGAAAAAAGAAAATCTTTAAAAAAAGCCGGAGATTATGAAGCATTACAAAAATTACCAAAAAACGCCTCACCGGTCAGAATGCATAATCGTTGTAAACTAACCGGACGACCAAAAGGATATATGCGCCAGTTTGGTATTTCACGTGTTATTTTCCGTGAAATGGCTAACAAAGGGTTAATACCAGGAGTAAAGAAAGCAAGTTGGTAAGTCATATTCTTTGAAATATGAAACAAAAATCATACTATAATTGTTGTAATCTTTAAAAATTAATTAATATTCTTTGAATTTGCTTTTTTATGATGTTTTTTCAGGCAATGAATTTCTATTCAGATTGATATTAATAATTCCTTTTTTTTCGAAAAAATTATGTACATTTGCACCTTTGTTTTTGCAAAGATAAATTATATCTTGTTCTGAATTAAATTGAATTAGTAGTTTCCCTAAGCAAAACAAGAATAAATATTAACTGGTTTTAGGCTTATTAATTATGAAAAATCCCGCAGGAAAAATAGAATTACTAAAAACCAAAACCACAATTAATTAAATTTATGCACACAGATCCAATTGCAGATTTTCTTACTCGAATTAGAAATGCTATTTCAGCAGGACATAGAGTAGTGGAAATTCCGGTCTCAAAACTGAAGAAAGAAATGACTAGGATTTTGTTCGATCAAGGATACATTTTAAGTTATCAATTTAATGACGATAATATTCAGGGATTTATCAAGATAGCTTTAAAATATAATCGAGTAACAAAAGAGCCAGTTATCAGAAAAATCCAGAGAGTATCTACACCAGGTTTACGTAAGTATGTAGGTGCTAAAGAAATGCCAAGAATATTAAACGGACTTGGTATTGCGGTTATATCAACTTCTAAAGGTGTGATGACTAATAAGAAAGCCCGTCAAGAAAATGTTGGAGGAGAAGTATTATGTTACGTTTACTAAAAAACATTTTGTAAGATGAGTAGAATAGGAAACAATCCAATTACATTACCACAAGGTGTTGAAGTTAAAGTAAACGATAATGTGGTTACAGTTAAAGGTAAATTAGGAGAGTTATCACAAAAGTTAACTTCTGATATTACTTTAGATATTGAAGATAGTACTTTAAGTTTAAAAAGACCTTCAGATAGTAAAGAACACAAAGCAGCACATGGTTTATACCGAGCTTTAATCAATAATATGGTTGAAGGTGTTACTAAAGGTTATACTAAAGAATTAGAATTAGTTGGAGTGGGTTACAGAGCATCTAATCAAGGACAAAAGCTAGATTTAGCTTTAGGGTTTTCTCACAATATAGTTTTAGAACTTGCACCGGAAATTGAGATAGAAACAGTATCTGAAAAAGGTAAAAATCCAATCATTAAGTTAGCTTCTCATGATAAGCAATTAATTGGTCAGGTTGCAGCAAAGATTCGTTCTTTCCGCAAACCTGAACCATACAAAGGCAAAGGAGTTAAGTTTGTTGGTGAAATAATTAGAAGAAAAGCAGGTAAATCTGCATAATAATTAGTGTTATGGCATTATCAAAACTTGAAAGAAGACAACGTATAAAGCATAGAATTAGAAAAGCTGTTACTGGTACAGCTGAAAAACCAAGGTTATCAATATTCAGAAGTAACAAAGAAATATATGCTCAGATAATAAATGATGTAAAAAGTATAACATTAGCATCTGTATCATCAAGAGACAAAGAAATTGCACCAGGGTCTAAAGCAGAAAATGCTGCCTCAGTTGGAAAAGCTATTGCTGAAAAAGCTACTAAAGCAGGTATAGAAATTGTTGCATTTGATAGAAATGGTTATTTATACCATGGTAGAATAAAAATATTGGCTGACGCTGCAAGAAAAGCGGGTTTAAAATTTTAAGAAACTATATTATGTTAGGATATAAAAACATAGAAAGAGTAAGACCGGGTGGATTAGAGCTTGTAGACAGATTAGTTGGTGTTCAACGCGTGACTAAAGTTACAAAAGGAGGTAGAGCATTTGGTTTCTCTGCTATTGTTGTTGTAGGTAACGGCAACGGAGTTGTTGGTCATGGATTAGGAAAATCTAAAGATGTATCATCCGCAATCGCTAAAGCAGTTGAAGATGCAAAAAAGAACTTAGTGCGTATTCCTATTATTAAAGGCACCTTACCACATGAGCAAAAAGGTAAGTTCGGGGGAGCTAAAATATTTATTAAACCTGCTTCTAATGGTACTGGAGTAATTGCAGGAGGTGCCGTACGTGCAGTATTAGAATCTGTAGGAGTACACGACGTGTTATCGAAGTCACAAGGATCATCTAATCCGCATAATGTTGTAAAAGCAACATTCGATGCATTATTACAATTACGTAGTGCAGAAGTTACCGCTAGACAAAGAGGTATTTCCTTAGAAAAAGTTTTTAACGGATAAATCTAAAATGATGAATAAAATTAGAGTTACACAAATAAAAAGTCAAATAGGTCGCCTTAGAAATCAAAAAAGAACCTTAGAAGCCTTAGGATTACATAGAATGAACCAAATTGTAGAACATGATGCAACATCTACGATTTTGGGAATGGTAAATAAAGTTCAACACTTAGTTTCTGTAGAAGAAATTAAATAAGAAGATAACAAAATGAACTTACACAACTTAAAACCAGCTATCGGATCAATTAAAAAAGAGAAAAGAATTGCTCGTGGCGAAGGCTCTGGTCGCGGAGGTACTTCTACACGAGGACATAAAGGAGCTAAATCTCGTTCAGGATACTCTCGCAAAATCGGATTTGAAGGTGGTCAAATGCCACTTCAAAGACGTGTACCTAAGTTTGGATTCAAAAATATCAATCGTAAAGAATATGTTGGGGTTAACTTAGATAAATTACAAGAGTTAGCAGATAACGGTAAAATTACTGAGACAGTTAATATGGACATTTTAGTTGAAAACAGATTAGCACGTAAAAATGATCTTGTAAAGATTCTGGGACGTGGTAAATTAAACGCTAGATTAAATATTACAGTACACAAATTTACAGCAACAGCAAAAGCAGCTATCGAAGCAGTTGGAGGTAGAGCAGTAATTTTATAAGAATTGTAAATGATGAATTTTATAAATACAATAAGAGACATTTTTAAAATTGAAGAGTTAAAAGAAAAATTGCTTCTGACAATAGGCTTAATTGCCCTTTATCGCTTTATGGCTGCAGTTGCTTTACCAGGAATTGACCCAACACAATTGACAGCTTTAAAAAACCAATCAGGAGATGGACTCTTAGGTTTATTAAATGCATTTACAGGAGGGGCATTTGCCAGAGCATCAGTAATGGCACTTGGTATAATGCCTTATATTTCGGCATCTATTGTAGTACAATTAATGGGAATAGCAGTTCCTTATTTACAAAAACTACAGAAAGACGGAGAAAGCGGACGTAAAAAAATTACACAAATTACACGTTGGCTAACCATATTGATAACATTAGTTCAGGGACCAGCTTATATTACAGCTATCAAAACTTCATTCGGACTGCCTGAATCTGCTTTTTTAGTTTCAGGATTTACATTCTGGATGTCATCAATGATCTTGCTTACCGCAGGTACAATTTTCGCAATGTGGCTGGGGGAACGTATTACTGATAAAGGCGTGGGTAATGGAATTTCATTATTAATAACTGTTGGTATTATCGCTAACTTTCCTGTTGCTTTTATACAAGAATTTGTTTCTAAAACAACAAATACCGGCGGAGGTGGTATCATGATGATATTAATTGAAATATTAGTATGGTTCGTTGTAATATTATTAACAGTATTACTTGTAACAGCAGTTCGTAAAGTAGCTGTTCAATATGCAAAAAGAACAACTATAAGTGATATTAAAGATGTTGAAGGAGCAAGACAATACATTCCATTAAAGTTAAATGCAGCAGGTGTAATGCCAATTATATTTGCACAAGCAATTATGTTTCTGCCTATTACCCTAGGTCAGAAATATCCTGCTTTAGTTAGCTTAACAGATATTAATGGCTTATGGTATAATGCCATTTTTGCGGTATTAATTATTGCATTTAGTTTTTTCTATACAGCGATTACAATTCCAACCAATAAAATGGCTGAAGATCTTAAAAGGAGTAATGGCTTTATTCCGGGTTTTAAACCGGGAGAGGAAACAGCAAATCATTTAGATTCTGTTTTATCTAAAATTACTTTTCCCGGATCCTTATTCTTAGCCGCATTATCAATATTGCCGGCTATAATAGTACAATTTGGGGTTACTCAAAGTTGGGCATTATTCTATGGAGGTACTTCATTAATCATTATGGTAGGTGTTGCAATAGATACAATTCAACAAATTAATTCATATTTATTAAACAGTCGTTATGACGGATTAATGAAAACAGGAAATACTAACAGGAAATCATTATTAAAATAATATGACTAAGCAACGAGCAATTCAACAAGACGGGACAATAACAGAAGCATTATCGAATGCAATGTTTCGTGTAGAATTAGAAAATGGGCATATTGTTACGGCACACATTTCAGGTAAAATGCGTATGTACTATATCAAGCTTTTACCGGGGGATAAAGTGAAATTAGAAATGAGTCCTTATGATTTAACTAAAGCAAGAATTACTTACAGATATTAAAAACATATACTAATGAAAGTAAGAGCATCATTAAAGAAGAGAAGTGCTGACTGTAAAATTGTGCGCAGAAAAGGCAGACTATATGTGATTAACAAAAAAAAACCCAGGTTTAAACAAAGACAGGGATAAAAAGAATTGAGTATTAGTAGTTAGATGAATCTGTTTGAAATAGAAATGTTTAGGATTCTAAAAACTAAAAGCTAACAACTAAAAACTATAATAATATATGGCAAGAATCGCAAGTATTGATATTCCAAAGAATAAAAGAGGAGTAGTTTCTTTAAGATACATCTTTGGAATAGGAAAAAGCAGAGCTAAAGATATTTTAGCAAAAGCAAAAGTTAACGAAAATATTAAAGTTCAGGATTGGAATGATGATCAAATTGCTGCAATTCGCAAGCAAGTAGGTAAGTACACCATAGAAGGAGAATTACGTTCTGAAGTTCAATTAAGTATTAAACGTTTAATGGACATTGGTTGTCAAAGAGGAATCCGTCATAGACTAGGATTACCCTTAAGAGGACAAAGAACAAAAAATAATTCTCGCACCAGAAAAGGAAAAAGAAAAACCATAGCAAACAAGAAAAAATAATCAATGAGATTATTTTTACTAATAGTAAAGAATCATGTCAAAACCTAAAGTAACAAAAAAACATAAAGTTGTAATTGAGTCAGCAGGTGAGGCTCATATTACAGCATCATTCAACAATATTATTATCTCTTTAACAAATAAGAGAGGAGATGTAATCTCATGGTCTTCTGCAGGAAAAATGGGCTTTAGAGGTTCTAAAAAGAACACCCCGTATGCGGCTCAATTAGCAGCTGAAAATTGTGCAAGCGTAGCAAAAGAAGCTGGTTTACGTAAGGTAAAGGTATATGTTAAAGGTCCTGGTAATGGTAGAGAATCTGCAATCAGATCAATCCATAACTCAGGCATTGAAGTGACAGAAATTATTGACGTTACTCCAATTCCTCATAACGGATGTCGTCCACCTAAGAGAAGAAGAGTATAAATTAAATATTTTAAACTTGACAGGAATTAATATGATTGTCGAAGGAGTTAGCCTTAATTCACAATCCCTGTTTAAAATCAAAAAGAATGGCAAGATATACAGGATCAAAAACTAAAATTGCACGTAAATTTGGTGAAGCGATTTTCGGAGAAGATAAAAACTTTGAAAAAAGAAACTATCCTCCGGGACAACACGGTAATTCTAGGAGAAGAGGTAAGAAATCTGAATATGCAGTTCAGTTGATGGAAAAGCAAAAAGCTAAATATACCTATGGTATTTTAGAACGTCAGTTCCGCAACCTATTCAAAAAAGCACAAGCTTCAGGAGGTATTACAGGAGAAGTACTATTACAATTATGCGAATCTCGTTTAGATAATACAGTGTATCGTTTAGGGATTGCAAATTCTCGCAGAGCGGCACGTCAATTAGTATCCCATCGTCACATTACAGTAAATGGAGAAATTGTTAATATCCCTTCTTACAGGTTAAAAATAGGTGATGTTGTTGGAGTAAGAGAAAAATCGAAATCTTTAGAAGCAATCGAAAATGCATTAACTGCTAATAATAATGTATATGAATGGTTAAGCTGGAATGCTGAACAAAAATCAGGAACTTTTGTAAAAATACCGGAAAGACTTCAAATTCCTGAAAATATTAAAGAACAATTAATCGTAGAATTATATTCTAAATAATCTTGAAACTCATTATGGCAATTTTAAATTTTCAAAAGCCCGATAAGGTAATTATGATAGAATCTACTGATTTTTCAGGTAGATTTGAGTTCAGACCGTTAGAGCCAGGTTTTGGCTTAACTGTAGGTAACGCTTTACGAAGAGTATTACTATCTTCTTTAGAAGGAGTTGCCATTACATCTTTAAGAATTGATGGGGTTGAACACGAATTTTCAACAATTACAGGAGTAGTAGAAGATGTTACTGAAATGATTTTGAATTTAAAACAAGTTCGTTTCAAAAAACAAATAGAGGATTCTGACAGAGAAACCGTTACTATTACAGTTTCAGAGAAAGATCAATTAACAGCTGGGGATCTTCAAAAATTTATCTCCGGATTTCAGATTTTAAATCCGGAGTTAGTTATCTGCAACATGGATAAATCAGTAAAACTTAACGCAGAGATAACTATCGAAAAAGGGAGAGGCTTTGTTTTGGCTGAAGAGAATAAAAAAGCAGATGCACTATTAGGAACTATCTTTACAGACTCAATTTTTACACCAATAAAAAATGTAAAGTACGCAGTAGAAAACTTCCGTGTTGAACAAAAAACAGATTATGAAAAATTAGTTTTTGATATCGACACAGATGGATCAATAAATCCTAAAGATGCTTTAACTGAAGCAGCTAAAATTTTAATTCACCACT
Organism: uncultured Tenacibaculum sp.; assembly: GCA_963666645.2. Taxonomy (GTDB): domain Bacteria; phylum Bacteroidota; class Bacteroidia; order Flavobacteriales; family Flavobacteriaceae; genus Polaribacter. The sequence continues at coordinate 477,211 of CAXXDB010000003.1, forward strand.
TTATGTTATTCTCTGACGAAAGAATAACTCTGGAAGCAGACGAAATAGCACAGACAGAATCATACGATGAAGAATCACTTCACATGCGTCAGTTATTAAAGATGGGATTAGTGGATATGGATCTATCTGTTCGTGCTTTAAATTGTTTAAAAGCAGCAGAAGTAGATACCTTAGGAGATTTAGTATCATTCAATAAGAGTGATTTAATGAAATTCAGAAACTTTGGTAAAAAATCATTAACAGAATTAGAAGAGTTAGTGAATAATAAAGGATTAAGTTTCGGAATGGACTTATCAAAATATAGATTAGACAGAGATTGATTAATAAAGATGAGCATATTTTGCTCCTCAGGAGTGAGTTGAGCAAGATGATTATCTAAAGCAAAAAGTCATGAGACACGGTAAGAAAGTAAACCATTTAGGCAGGAAAACAGCACATAGAAAATCTATGTTAGCAAATATGGCTTGTTCTTTAATTGAACATAAGCGTATTAACACTACTGAAGCTAAAGCAAAAGCTTTGCGTAAGTATATTGAGCCTTTAATCACTAAAGCTAAAGAAGAGAATAATTCAACCGCTGAACAAAATATGCACAACCGTCGTGTCGTATTTAGCTATCTGAGAAATAAGTACGCGGTAACTGAATTATTTAAAGAAATTACTTTGAAAATTGGCGACAGACCAGGAGGATATGTTCGTATCATCAAATTAGGAAACCGCTTAGGTGATAACGCTTCTATGGCGATGATTGAATTAGTTGATTACAACGAATTATACAACCCTAATGGTAAAAAAGCTAGAAAAACAACTCGCCGTAGTCGTCGTAGCAAAGGAACTAAAAAAGTAACGATTCCAGATTCAGTAACTGATATTGAAACTTCACAGGAAGAGGAATAAAATGACTAACATTTTAAATAATATAAAAGGATAAACTTAATTGTTTGTCTTTTTTTTTAGACTATTTTTGACAAACTTTTTAGAACATGAAATATACAATCAGAAAGAAAGCACTTGTTCTATTAGCGGATGGAACAATTTTCTATGGAAAATCTATTGGTATAGAAGGAACCGTAACTGGTGAGATTTGTTTCAACACAGGAATGACCGGTTATCAGGAAATTTTTACAGATCCATCATATTATGGTCAGTTAATAGTAACTACCAATACCCATATTGGTAATTATGGAATTAACAATGATGAATCTGAATCTGACGAGATTAAAATTTCAGGATTGATTTGTAGAAATTTTAGTTTCGAACATTCCAGAATTGATTCTGACGAGGGTTTAAAAGATTGGTTTTTCAAATACAATTTAATCGTTGTTTCTGATGTAGATACAAGAGCTTTAGTGTCATATATTAGAGAAAACGGGGTTATGAATGCTATAATTTCAACTGAAACTGAAAACATAGGTAAATTGAAGAATCAATTGACCAGAGTGCCTGATATGGAAGGTTTAGAGTTAGCATCCAAAGTTTCAACTAAAAAACCTTATTTTGCAGGAAACAAAAATGCCACATATAAAATAGCAGTTCTCGATATAGGAATCAAAAAAAGCATAATAAGAAATCTAGCGAAGAGAGATACTTATATTAAAGTATTTCCTTACAATGCCAAGTTTGAAGATTTACAGGAATGGAATCCTGATGGTTATTTTATCTCAAACGGACCTGGAGATCCGGAATCCTTAAAAGATGCTCAAAAATTAGTAAAAAAAGTGATTGATAAAAATTTACCATTATTTGGAATTTGTTTAGGACATCAGGTAATAGCACTAGCCAATGGCATTTCAACATATAAAATGCATAATGGTCATAGAGGGATAAATCATCCTGTAAAAAATCTAATCACCGGGAGAGGAGAAATTACATCTCAAAATCATGGATTTGCAATTAATCGTGAAGAAGCAGAAGCACATAGTGATATTGAAATTACGCACGTTCATTTAAATGACAATACTGTTGCAGGAATTAAAATGAAGAAGAAAAATGTATTTTCGGTTCAGTATCATCCTGAAGCAAGTCCCGGTCCTCATGATTCAGAATACTTATTTGATCAATTCATAGAGAATATTAAATATGCAAAAAAGTAATTTAAAAAGAAAACGATTTCATAGAAATTGATTAAAAACGAATCTTTAACACGGTGGTATTTGTAGGTTAGCCTATAATCTAAACTAAAAAACATAGAAGATGAGTATTATTATAAACGTTCACGCACGTCAGGTTTTTGATTCTAGGGGGAATCCTGCAGTAGAAGTAGATGTAACTACTGAAAATGGAAGCATAGGAAGAGCTGCTGTACCTTCCGGAGCTTCTACCGGAGAACATGAGGCAGTGGAATTACGTGACGGAGGTAGCACTTATATGGGAAAAGGAGTGCTAAAAGCTGTTGGTAATGTAAATTCAACTATAGCTCAGGAGTTGTTAGGGGTTTCAGTATTTGAACAGAATCTAATCGATAAAATAATGATTGATTCAGATGGTACTCCAAATAAATCAAAATCAGGAGCCAATGCAATTTTAGGAGTTTCTTTAGCAGTTGCTAAAGCAGCAGCAAACGAATTAGGAATGCCATTGTACAGGTATGTAGGAGGAGTAAGTGCAAATACATTACCGGTACCTATGATGAATATTATTAACGGAGGAACACATTCAGATGCACCAATTGCTTTTCAGGAATTTATGGTAATACCGGTAAAAGCTAAAAAATTTACACATGCGATGCAAATGGGATCTGAAATTTTCCATAACCTGAAGAAAGTGCTGCATGACAGGAATTTATCAACTGCCGTTGGAGATGAAGGAGGCTTTGCTCCTGCATTAGAAGGAACAGAAGATGCATTAGATAAGATCGCATTAGCAGTTAAAAATGCAGGATATAAATTAGGCGATGAAATTATGATTGCTTTAGATTGTGCAGCGTCAGAATTTTATGTGGACGGGAAGTATGATTATACAAAATTTGAAGGAAATACAGGAAAAATTCGTACGAGTAAGGAGCAGGCTGATTATCTGGCAGAATTAGCAGAAAGACACCCTATTATTTCTATTGAGGATGGAATGGATGAGAATGATTGGGATGGATGGAAATATTTAACCGAAAAGACAGGAGATAAAGTTCAGTTAGTAGGAGACGACTTATTTGTTACTAATGCAGAACGTTTATCACGTGGCATTGAAAATGGAATTGCGAATTCAATTCTAATTAAAGTAAACCAGATTGGTACTTTAACGGAAACTATTGCAGCCGTAAATATGGCACACAATGCAGGATACACATCGGTGATGAGTCATCGCTCTGGTGAAACTGAAGATACTACAATTGCTGATTTGGCAGTCGCTTTAAATACAGGACAAATTAAAACCGGATCCGCTTCAAGATCTGACCGTATGGCAAAATATAATCAATTATTACGTATCGAAGAAGAATTAAGTGATGTTGGCTATTATCCGCAACAAAATGCATTTAAAATAAAATCTTGATTATTTTCAAAACCTAACGTTTGGTAATGTACCCTGGTGAAATTATGTTTATTCGTTTTAATATCAATTTCGAATTGAACAAAGAAACTTTGTGAAGATGGTAAGAGCAATTCAATCCAATTAAAACCTTGGTCTTGTTGTTTGTGTCTAAATAAGTAAAATCTTGACCGTCCCAAGAATTGTTTTTATAAGCACTCAGTTAAACTTTCAAATGAGATTTTACCGCTTTCAACACCCTTAGAAAGTACAAGTGAAATAAATCGCACAGAAAATTATTGATATATAAAGAATAAGGACTTATAATACCTGATTTATCTTTACTGATGTCATAAGGAATAATTTCTAAGCCTGCTAAGCAAAACCTCTCAGCTTTTAATGTTTCTGCATTTAATATAATATGCAACTCATCTTTAATCCTTTTTTTTTATTCCACTAATATAGTTTGTATCTCAGAATATTGTGTGAAAACTTTTTTATTTTTTAAAGTATAATTAGAATGAAAAACCAATAGAATTAATCAAAACAGAAGATATGTTAAAGCAAATTTTTGAATAAAAACCAGCGTTAAATCATTTCAGAATATAAAACGACAGATTATAAAAAAAGGAGATAAAGATTAAAACCGATAGAATTTAGTTGTAACTTGTACTAAAAATGAATTAAGAGTTGTTAAAATCAAAGCAAAATGAAAAAAATTAAATTATTATTAATTATCGCAATTTTATCTTTACAAGGGTATTCTCAGGAAAAAAACTTTATCGACCGTCCATATATAGAAACTACTGCAATTGTTGACACTCTGGTTGTTCCAGATCGGGTTTATTTATCAATATTGATTACAGAAAAAGATACAAGAGGCAAAACTTCTGTTGAGGAACTGGAAAACCGGATGAATACTAAGTTAATTGCACTTGGAATTGATACAAAAAAACAACTTACCCTATCTGATGTAACAAGTAATTTTAAGAAGTATTTTTTAAAAGGAACTGATGTATTAAAAAATAAAGCCTATATATTATTAGTTCATGATGCAGAAACCGCAGGGAAAGTAATTGCCGGACTTGAATCATCAGAGATTTCTAACGTTCACTTGAATAAGACAGAATATTCGAAATTTGAAGAATTAAAAATTGAATTGAAACAAAAAGCAGTTCTTAAAGCAAAAATGCAAGCTGAATCAATGATAAAACCTCTGAATCAGAATGTTGGAAAAGCACTTTATATTTCAGACTTAAGTTCAAACGTCGCAAATTTACTTCATGAATCAGCTTCCGGAATTCAGATTAGAGGATATAATACGGGATATAAAACTAAACAGTATCAGCCAATCAATATTGAGTTTAAAAAAATTAAAATAGAAAGTGCAGTAACTATTAAATTTGGAATTGAATAAAGCCTGTAACAGAACCGTATCCTGTGAAAAACCCTAATCCGGTTCATTGAATATAGTTTGCCTGACTATTTTAATTGATAATATTCTTTATGATCTTAGCTATTATACCTGCATCACAAGATTAGTTCGTATCGTCTGCCATGAAGTCTTGTCAAAATAATTCCGAAGTAAACAATGAACTTCCGGAATTATAGTTGCTTTACAGTTATTTACGCTTTAATTCCATACGCATTAATATATACAAATAATGGTTGTAGCTTTGCATAAAATTTCATCAAATGACAACTTTTGAAGATTTAAATTTATCGAATCTGTTAAGAAACGCTATCAATGATTTAAGTTTCGTGCAGCCTACTCCAATTCAAACTCAAGCTTTTCCCGTAATAAGATCTGGTAAAGATGTGCTTGGGATTGCACAAACCGGAACAGGAAAAACATTTGCTTATTTGTTGCCGATTTTAAGAGATTTAAAATTTTCTAAACAATTAAATCCGAGGGTTTTAATTTTAGTTCCTACTCGTGAATTAGTTTTACAGGTGTTAGAGGAAGCAAAAAAACTTGCACAATACACTACGTTACGTGTATCAGGGGTGTACGGAGGGGTAAATCTGAACAGACATAAGAAAGCAGTAGCCGAAGGTTGTGATATTATTATAGCTACTCCGGGACGATTATATGATTTGGTTTTAAGCAGGGGTTTAAAGTTAAAATCGATTCAAAAATTAGTTATTGATGAGGTAGATATATTATTAGATTCAGGTTTTCGGTTTCAATTGATTAACATTTTCGATTTATTGCCAGCAAAGAGACAAAATATTATGTTTTCAGCAACTATGACTAAAGAGATTACTGCTTTAATTGATGACTTTTTTATTGCTCCTAAAAAAATTATAATGGCTGTAAGCGGTACTCCATTAGATAATATTGAACAGTCAGCTTATAATATTCCTAATTTTTATACAAAGATTAACCTTATTAATTATTTACTTTCTGGTAAAAATGAATACAATAAGGTTTTAATATTTGCTCCTGATAAGCGAAATGCTGATAGAATATTTAATTTATTAGAGGAAGAATTTCCAAATCAGAACTGTATTATTCATTCAAATAAAACACAAAACTATCGTATCAAATCTATTGAGAACTTTAATGAGGGAAAGCATAAAGTTTTAATTGCCACTGATGTAATTGCCCGTGGATTAGACTTGCAGGAAATTTCTCATGTAATCAACTTTAATCCGACATACTATCCTGAAAATTATATTCATAGAATTGGCCGGACGGGCAGGGCGAAGCATAAAGGAAAATCAATTTTATTGGTAACAGAAAAAGAACAGGAAGCAAAAAAAAGAATTGAAGAATTGATGAATTATAAAATTCCTCTGATGGAAATTCCGGAATGTGTTGATATTTCTCAACAATTAACTGAGGAAGAAAAACCCGGAGAAAACATATCGCAATCAAAAAACAGAATCTCACAAGAATGTGTATCCGGATCTGCGTTTCACGAAAAGAAAGAAAGAAATAAAAAAGTAAACTCGGGAGGAAGTTACAAAAGAGAGAAAGCGAAAAAGTATAAAAAACCCAAAACACAAGGAAATAAAAATTTCAACAGAAGAAATAAAAGAAAATAATGAGAGTACTTACCAAGCAGGAATTACATAACTTAGCAATGAACATTGCAGGAAAGAAACTACAAAAAATGGGATATGAGTTTATAGCTGTCAATAGCGAACTAAAAAAACATCCTCAATTTGTGTTATTCAAAAAAGGAGAACCTACTATTTTTGTTTTAGTAAAAGCAACAAAAAATCTTAAAAACCCTGATGAATCATTCGATACAGTTTGGTTAGAAACATTTAAAGACCATGCTAAAAAAAAGAACGCAAAAGTATGGTACGCAGGGGTTGGAATTGCCAATGTCGAAAGTGTGGAATTGCCTGTTTTGAAAGATAAGCCCTATTATGTTTCCTTTGAAAAATTTTCAAAAATAGAATATTGATTATCAATATGATGTAAGGGATATAGTTTTTTAATATTAATTATTATCAGGGAATTACTATATTTTAAGAAAATTAACAGCTTCTTTAAAAGATTATTGAATTCAAGCCTGTAGTTAAAGTAATCAGAAACTCAAAAATTATGATTATCAGATAAGATCCGGAAAATAGCGTTCATAATTCTGAGATTCCATAAAATAATCTTGGTGGAGTTTAACCAAGAAACTGTTTATTTGTTATTAATGCAGAAGAAAAATATAAATAATGGATTAAGAAAAGATTTGGATTTTTACCCCCTAATCAAGTATTTTTACGGATAACTAACTTGAAAAATAAGTTGTATTTATTACTTAAACCCAGAACTTGTGCTAGTTATACTGTTTTAATCACACAGATATAAATGCCGGAATAGAATTAAAATACAAACAAGCGAGTGCAAGTAAAAAGAATGAATTATAATCGTCTTCAAATAAACAACAAACAAGCTGAACAAATTCTTGAAGAGCTTTATGGAATAAAAGAAACAGTTTCTCCGCTTCCCGGAGAGATAGATTTTAACTTTAAAATAAAGACAGCAAATAAAGAAAGTTATATTTTAAAAATATCACAACCTGATGAGGATGAACACTATTTAGATTTTCAGCAAAGCTTATTGCAATTTGTAGAAAATAAAGAAAATCTAATTGCCCCCAAAATCTTAAAAGATAAAAAAGGAAATAGTATTTCTGAAATAACCGATGGCCGGGGAAATAGTAGAAAAGTGCGTTTGCTAACCTGGGTTTCAGGGAGAATTTTGAGTAGTGTAAATCCACAGTTAGATAATCTACGTTACAGCTTAGGAAAACAATGTGGTTTATTAACTCAGGCATTACAAGGGTTTAATCACCCGAAAGCACATAGAGAGTTTGTCTGGGATGTAGCACAATCACTTTGGACAAAAGAATATATTCCTCTTTTTTCTGAGGAAGAACAAAAAATCATTGCCAGATTTCAAGAACAATTTGAAGCCTCACAATCGACTTATATAAAATTACGGAAAGCTGTTGTTCATAATGATGCAAATGACAATAATGTTATTGTTTCCAAAGACGTGGTAAATCCCAAAGTAAAAGCAATCATAGATTATGGAGATGCTGTATACACCCAAATCATAAATGATGTAGCCACAACTTGTGCATATGCTATTATGAAACATAATGACCCGTTGGAAGCTGTACTGCCTGTTGTAAAAGGTTATCATAAAACATTTACATTACTGGAAGAAGAATTAGAACATTTATACATAACCATAGCCATGCGATTGGTTATTTCGGTAACCAAATCAGCAATCAATAAAATAAAGGAACCCGGTAACCAATACTTATTGATTAGTGAGAAATCTGCTTGGGAAGTATTAAAAAAATGGAATACCATTCATCATGAATTTGCGGCTTGTTGTTTTAGAGAAGCCTGTGGTTTTTATCCAGACCCAAGTCAGAAAGCTTTTGAAAAATGGGCGTTGCAGCAACAGTTTCATCTTTCAGATATGTTTCCATCAATCAATAAAGAAACAGTTCATCCGTTAGATTTGAGTGTTTCCGGCAAATGGATAGGACATCAGGAAGAATTTAACAATTTAGATCTGTTTCAGTTTAAAATTAATCAATTACAAAAAACAGCTCCCGGTAAAATCTTAGCGGGAGGATATTCAGAACCAAGAGTTCTATATACTTCTACAGCTTACGACAAGATTGGAAACAACGGAAGGGAAAGTAGAAATATTCACTTAGGGATTGATTATTGGCTGCCTGCTAAAACTCCCGTTCATGCACCGTTTGACGGAGAAGTTGCTATAGCAGTCAATGATACCGGAAACAACACCTATGGAGGAATGGTAGTTTTAAAGCATAGCACAAACTCCTTCAATTTTTATACATTATATGGACATCTAACTGTCGAAAGTGCTATGCAGTATCAAGTTGGAGACATTATCAAAAAGAATGAGAACATTGGAGAATTGGGAGTACCTTCTGAAAATGGGAATTGGGTATCTCACTTACATTTTCAGGTGTTACTTTCATTATTGGGAAATAGTACAGATTACCCGAGAGCAGCTAATTTAAGTCAGATAGAAATTTGGAAAAGTATTTGTCCGAACCCTAACTTATTATTCAAATCAAAAGGCTTACAGGCTAAAAAAAAACATACAAATGAAGAAATAATTCAATATCGAAAACAGCATTTGGGAAAAAGTTTAAGCCTACAATATAAAGTACCGATTAAAATGGTTCGGGGTGCAGGACAATATTTAATAGATCAATATGGACAAAAATATTTAGATACTGTAAACAATGTTGCTCATGTCGGTCATGAACATTATCAAGTGGTAAAAGCAGGGCAAGAGCAGATGGCCTTAATAAATACCAACTCACGATATTTACATGAAAACATCAATTCCTTAGCAGAAGAATTAATAGAAACACTCCCGCCTGAATTAAATGTATTACATTTTGTGAATTCAGGAAGCGAAGCTAATGAACTGGCTATTCGTATGGTAAAAGCAACGACAGATGAACGAGATATTATTGCCGGTGAAATTGGATATCATGGGAATTCTAATATGTGTATCGATATTAGTTCGTATAAATTTGACGGTAGAGGAGGAACAGGATTACCAGAACACACACATATCATTCCGTTGCCGGATGCTTTTAGAGGAAAATATCAAGGAGAACATACAGCCGGTGATTATGCAGAAGAAGTGCAAAAACAAATTGATAAGATTCAAGAAAAAGGGCGTAATGTAGGTGCATTCATTATTGAACCCATCATTAGTTGTGGAGGGCAAATAGAACTACCGGAAGGGTTTTTACAAAAAGCATATAAAAAAGTAAGAGCTGCCGGAGGAATATGTATTTCTGATGAAATTCAGGTAGGTTGCGGACGTGTAGGAAAAACTTTTTGGGGCTTTCAATTATACGATGTTGTACCCGATATTGTTACGATAGGAAAGCCATTGGGAAACGGACATCCCATTGCAGCAGTAGCTTGTACGCAAGAAGTAGCTAATAAATTTGCAAACGGAATGGAATACTTTAATACCTTTGGAGGAAATCCGGTTTCTTGTGCAATTGCCACTGAAGTAATAAAAGTTGTGAAAAGAGAACAGTTACAGGAAAATGCGTTGAGAGTTGGGGAATACTTAAAAACCGGACTTAAAAAACTAGCAAAGCAATTTCCTATTATCGGAGATGTGCGTGGACAAGGATTATTCTTAGGCTTTGAGTTAGTAGATGAGGGTAAAAATCCGCTGACTGCACAAGCTTCTTACCTCGCAAACCGAATGAAAGACCATAAAATACTAATGAGTACCGATGGAAAAGACGACAACGTCTTAAAAATTAAACCTCCAATTGTTTTTACAATAGAAAACGCAGAGGAGTTGTTATTTTATCTTAAAAAAATCCTTGCAGAAGACTTTATGTATCTAAACGAAAAATAGATGAAAATTCAATACATCACAATCATCTTTCTGTTATTAACAGCTTGTGAAAAACAAGAATTAACATCTGTTCCCGATCAGAAAAATCATTTCAACCACCAGATTTTCAAAGAAAATAAATTAGCCCCAAGAGCTTCATTTTTTGCTTTTGAATCGCCAAATCTTAAAGAGAAAGAAGCGTCTAAACGATTTATGAGTTTAAATGGAACATGGAACTTTCATTGGGTTAAAAATCCTGATAACAGACCAACTACATTCCATCATATGGAGTATGATGATAGCGATTGGAAAACCATACAAGTTCCGGGTAATTGGGAAACCCAAGGGTATGGAAAACCTGTCTATTTAGATGAGCGATATCCATTCACTACCCAATGGCCTGATGTACCCCAAAAGTATAATCCTGTTGGAACCTACAGAAAAATAATTCACTTCGATAAAGACTTTTTGTTAGAAGATATTATCCTCCATTTTGAAGCAGTAAAAGCTGTATATGTGTATATAAATGGACAATATGTTGGTTATTCTCAGGGAAGTAAAACCTCTGCTGAATTTAATATAACTGATTTTGTACAAGAAGGTGAAAACTTGATTGCATTACAATTATACCGCTGGACAGATGCCAGTTATTTAGAAAGTCAGGATATGCTCCGGATGAGTGGAATAGAGCGTGATGCATATGTATATACACGTCCTGAAATCTTTGTGGAAGATGTATATGCAGATACTCATTTGGATGCAGATTATAAAAATGGAATTTTTAAAGGAGCATTTAAAATCAGCAACACAACAAACTCCGTTGCTAAAAAAATTATAACCGTCGAGGTTTTAGAAGGAAATTCCTCAGCATATGTAGTTAAAGAGGAAATAAAAATTCAACCCAACAGCACTGCAGTTTTTACTCCGGAAACCAGTATTAAAAACGTAAAGCATTGGAGTGCTGAAACTCCAAACTTATATACATTAAAAATTGCCTTAGAAGATTCACAATTTATTAGTAAACAAATAGGATTTAAACACATAGAAATCAAAAACGCACAAATACTGATTAATGGAAAAGCTATTCACTTTAGAGGCGTAAACCGTCATGAAACCGATCCTTACACGGGACATGTAGTTTCTAAAGAAACCATGCTGAAAGATATTACACTAATGAAACAAAACAACATCAATTCAGTTCGTTCTTCTCATTATCCTAATAATACATATTGGTTAGATCTATGTGATCAATATGGGTTATATGTTGTTGATGAAGCCAATATTGAAAGCCATCCACTGGCAATCTCAGAAGAAACTCAATTAGGAAATCAAATGAGTTGGTTACCCGCTCATCTTGGGCGAATACAGCATATGTACTACCGTGACAGGAATCATCCCTCTATTTACTCCTGGTCTTTAGGAAATGAAGCAGGAGAAGGTGAACTATTCAAAAAAATATATGCTTGGTTAAAAGAGAAAGAAGATAATAGAATTGTACAATATGAACCTGCCGGAAAAGAAGCATATACCGATATTTATTGTCCAATGTATCCAAAATCTGAATATTTGATAAATCATGGTCAATCAACATCAGATAAACCGTCTATTATGATTGAGTATTGTCATGCTATGGGAAACTCTGTAGGGAATTTACAAGATTATTGGGATATTATAGAAAAGTATCCAAATTTACAAGGAGGTTATATTTGGGATTGGGTAGATCAATCATTAGAATATAAAGATGAAAACGGGAAACCATACTTAGCGTATGGACATGATTATCATCCGGATTTGCCTACTGATGGAAACTTCTTGAATAATGGATTAGTAGATCCGTATCGTAATCCTCATCCGCATATGTCAGAAGTGAAAAAAGTATACGAACCGGCACAGTTTAGTTATATAGGAAATGGAAAAGTAAAACTGAGCAATAAAAATTTCTTTGCCGATTTTTCTGATAAAAGTATTTCCTGGAAACTCTTAGAAGATGGAAGACCAATCGCCGGTGAATCAAACATCAAAGTAAATGTACTCCCACAACAAAGTATTATTTTCCCTTTGGGAGAATTACCAAAAAAACTAGCAATAGATAAAGAATATATAGTACAAATCAGTTTAATTCAGAAAGAAGCTGGAAATTTACTTTCTGTTGGGCATGAAGTAGCCTGGGATGAGTTTGTATTGCAACAAAAGAGGGCAGGGAATTTATCAATTGAAAACGGAGAATTTTCAATTAAAGAAGAAAATGGTTTTACGATTTCAGGTAAAAAATCAACGCTTACAATTGATAAAGAAACAGGAGAAATTACTTCCTGGATTTTCAACAGAAAAGAAATTACCAATCAGCCTATTCGTCCTAATTTTTGGAGACCGCCTACAGACAATGATTTAGGAAACGGAATGCCATCCCGGGCAAGAGTATGGCAGGAAGCTACTTATAAATACACATCAAGATTGATTAAGAGACCTATATCAGAACAAGGAAAAGTACACTATACAGTTCAATATTATCTTCCCAATGACGAAGCAGAAATCTTGGTAAAATATCAAGTATCCGGTAACGGGGAATTATCGATAGATTACTCTTTTACATCAAATTCAAAAGAATTACCTAATATACCACGTTTAGGGATGTATATGACGTTACCTTCTTATTTTAGCAAAGTATTCTGGTATGGAAGGGGTCCGGAAGAAACCTATTGGGATCGTAAAAAAGGTCAAAAAACAGGTATGTATTCCGGAGAAGTTATTAATCAATTTCATCGTTATTCACGACCACAAGAAACAGGAAACAAATCGGATGTTCGCTGGATGGAATTGCAATCGGAAGATTTGGCAATTAAAGTCTTTAGTAGGCAATATTTAAATAGTAGTACTTGGCCATTTAACATGACAGAACTCGATTTTACAAGTGAACAAGAAGGGACTTCTGCCTCAGGATTAGTCCCTGTAACCAAAAAACACGGTGCTGATATAAAGATTGGAAACACAATACAATGGAATATTGATTGTCTACAAATGGGTGTTGGCGGAGATACATCATGGGGACGCTTAGTACACCCTGAATATACCATTCCGGCAAATAAAACATACAACTACTCATTTAAGCTACAACCAAAATCCTTATAATATGCAGTTCATCACTTTTTTAGCATTTACAGTGCTCGTTGCCTTTATATCTTACATAAAAAGTAGAAAGATAAATGAAAACACATCTGACGGATATTTTCTTGGAGGAAGAAGTTTAAAAGGGATTGTAATTGCCGGATCTTTACTACTTACCAATCTTTCTACAGAACAAATTGTTGGACTAAACGGGGCAGCGTTTAAAGACGGTATACTAGTAATGGCGTGGGAGATATTAGCCGCTGTTGCCATGGTAATAACAGCAATTTTTTTACTACCCGAATATTTAAAAAGCGGATTGACCACTGTGCCGCAGTTCTTAGAAGAACGCTATGATAAAATTACAAAAACCATCGCTTCTTCCTTATTTTTAAGTGGTTATGCTATTGTTTTACTTCCTACTGTCTTATACTCTGGAGCACTGGCAATTAGTAATATGTTTAGCATTCCTGAATCATTGAGTGTTTCTAAAAATACTGCATTATGGATTACAGTTTGGTCTATCGGTATCACCGGTTCTGTTTATGCAATTTTCGGAGGACTAAAAGCAGTAGCTGTTTCAGATACCATTAATGCTGTCGGTTTGCTAATAGGGGGAATGTTGATTCCTGTTTTTGGATTGATGGCTATTGGAAATGGAAATATGTTTGACGGTATTTACAATTTAATGAACGAAAACCCGGAAAAACTCAGCTCTTTGGGAGGCTCAAAATCGTCTATTCCGATTGAAACTATTTTTACGGGAATGATGCTGGTACAATTATTTTATTGGGGTACCAATCAGGCAATTATTCAGAGAGCCTTAGGAGCTAAAAATTTAAAGGAAGGTCAAAAAGGATTATTATTGGCATCATTTATCAAGATTTTAGGACCGTTAATTGTCGTATTACCGGGAGTTATTGCATATCATATGTTTAACGGACAGCTAGAAAACCCGGATGAAGCCTATCCAATGTTAGTATCAAAGGTTTTACCATCAGCATGGGTTGGTTTCTTTGCAGCGGTATTATTTGGAGCTATTTTAAGTTCATTTAACTCTGCATTAAACAGCTCAATAACACTCTTCGGTATTGATATATATAAATCACATTTCAATCGGGATGCTACCGAAAAACAAGTAATAAAGGCAGGAAAAAAATTCGGAGTTATACTGGCAATTATTTCCATGTGTATAGCTCCTTTATTAGTATATGCATCAAACGGATTATTTGGGTATTTACAAGAAGCTAATGGTGTTTACAGTATTCCTATCTTAACCATTATCGTTGTAGGATATTTAACAAAACATATCCCGGCGATAGCGGCCAAAACAGGAATTATCTCGGGGTCAATATTATATATCATAAGCCAGTTTATTATAAAACCCTATGTTGTTGGAGAAGAAAACTATCCTCACTTTTTACATGTAATGGCTATTCTATTTGTGCTGAATGTGCTAATTATGTTTGTGACAGGAAAATTATATCCTCGTAAAGAGTCGTATGAATTAAAATATACGAGACAAGTAGAAATAACACCCTGGAAAATAGTAAATCAAGTAGGAATTATTATCTGTTTAGTAGTGTTAGGAATTTATATCTGCTTCGCTTGATATGAATAGAAACCTGATAGTACAAGTCAAAAAAAACTTTATTAAAAAATTTCATAAAGACCCATTACTTGTTTTTTCTCCGGGAAGAATTAACCTAATAGGTGAGCATACAGATTATAATGATGGTTTTGTTTTTCCGGCAGCTATTAATAAAGGAATTTATATAGCTTTAAGTAAAAGTGATGAATCCTTTAGTACAGTAATTGCTTTAGATAAAAAAGAAGCGTATCAATTTGATTTAGATACAATACAACCGTTGCAATATAATAGTTGGAAAAATTATATCCTGGGAGTGGTTGCTGAATTGCAAAAAACAGGTAAAAAAATCCATAATTTTAATTTGGTTTTCTCAGGAGATATTCCCGGTGGAGCAGGGCTGTCTTCATCTGCATCATTGGAAAACGGAATTGCTTTTGGATTAAATAAATTGTTTGATTTAAATCTATCTAAAAACGAGTTGGTCTTTATTTCACAAAGAGCAGAACATAATTTTACCGGTGTACAATGTGGTATCATGGATCAATATGCAAGCATGTTTGGACAAGAAAATTCAGCCATGCTTTTAGATTGTAGAAATTTAGAAACCACTATGCATTCCATAGATTTTAGCCCCTATGAAATTATATTGATAAATTCTAATATAACTCACCAATTAGCTGAAAGCGAGTATAACAAAAGAAGAGAAGTTTGTGAAAAGGTAGCCTCTATCTTAAAAATAAAAGCTTTGAGAGATGCAACGACTGGAATGTTAAAGACAATTCAAAGTCAGTTAAGCAAAGATGAATTCGAAAAAGCAATATATGTAATTGAGGAAAATAAACGAGTATTAACAGCAACAAAAACTCTGGAAAGTAAAAACTATCAAGCATTTGGGAATTTACTTTTGGAGTCTCATGAAGGATTGAGTAATCAATATAAAGTGAGTTGCAGAGAGCTTGATTTTCTGGTAGGTATGGCTAAAAAGAATCAATATGTTTTGGGAGCCAGAATGATGGGAGGAGGTTTTGGGGGATGTACTATTAATTTGGTTCGTAAAGATGAAACTGATAATTTTATTAATGAAGTAAGAGATAGTTATATATCAAATTTTGATGTACAAGTTTCTGCATATCAAGTAAAATTAGGAAAAGGTACGCAATTAATAACGATTTAAAATGGAAATTAGTTAACGTGATTCCGGTATAGCTATAAAGTCAGTTCAGGTTGCTTGATATCTCTAAAATTATTTTTTAGCGAAGTCTTTTTTAAGTAGAATAACTTCTTTATACTGAACTCACATTAAGTTATGTACTTCCAAAAATAGTCTTAACAAAACCAGAGAATGAACACAAATAATAATAAAGACGGTTAAGAATTTTTTAAAGCTTTTTTATAAATCATTAAACATCGTTCTCTGGCAACTTTATGATTTACCATTGGAGTCGAATATGTTAATTCTTGAAATTCTGGTATCCATTTTTTTATATAGATAAATTGATTATCAAATTTTTCTATTTGAGTAGTTGGATTAAAAATTCTAAAATAAGGAGCAGCATCTACCCCACAGCCTGCAATCCATTGCCAGTTTCCAACATTACTAGCCAATTCAAAATCGAGCAATTTTTCAGCAAAATAAGCCTCTCCCCATCTCCAGTCTATGAGTAAATGCTTACATAAAAAACTTCCTGCCAGCATACGTACTCTGTTGTGCATAAAACCAGTAGAATTTAATTCTCTCATTCCTGCATCAATTAAAGGATATCCTGTCCTGCCTTCCTTCCAGCTTAGAAATTCATTTTTATTGTTTCTCCACTCTATGGCATCATATTGAGTTTTGAAAGCTTTATGTACTGTATGCGGGAAATGCCACAAGATTTGCATGAAGAATTCTCTCCAGATTAGTTCTTTTAAAAAAGTATTATTTTCACTTTTTTGAGCTTGAGACACTGCTTTTCTTATTGAGATACTACCAAACCGTAGATGAACACCTAGTTTTGAGGTTCCATTGGTTGCAGGGAAATTTCTTTTTGCCTCGTAGGCATCAATTAAGTTTGGGTTGATATCAAAATTAGGGATTTCAATTTTTGAGTTAGAAAAACCTATCTCTGATAAATGAAAAATCTCTCTTTTTTCTAAAGGATAAAAATTGTAAAGATATTTCTGAGAAGGATACATCTCTAATGGTTTTTGTTTAAAAACTGACAGCCATTTTTTTGAGTAGGGTGTATATACTTTATAGGGGGTTCCGTCATCTTTTAAAACTTCATTTTCTTCAGAAATAACATGATCTTTAAAGGAATTAAACTGGCTATTTTTAGAAAGCAGAAATTCTTTTATTTCCAGGTCTCTTTTTATGGCATAGGGTTCATAATCTTTATTACAAAAAACAGATTCAATAAAGAATTTATTCATTAGCTTTTTGAATACATTTAAAGGATTTCCTTGAAAAGTAAGCAAGGTGCTTCCGGATTTTTGGAGCTGACTGTTGATTTGAATTAATTGATTATGAATAAATTCTACCCGGGAATCGTTTTTAGGTAATGGATTAAGAATATTAGTATCAAAGATAAAGATAGGAATAATTTTTTTATCACCGCTTAATGCTTTATATAAACCGTGATTATCTTCTAGACGCAAATCACGACGAAACCAAAAAATTGCAATTTTATTCATAAAATTCTCCGAATAAATCAGCTAACTTTTTTTCACGATACTCGAAGATTTCCTCTAGTTTAGGTTGTACTAAAAAGGAGTGTACTGATTGACCTAAAATTCCCATTGGTAATTTATAATCAATAATATCTTCCATTTCTACCCCTCCTTTAATTGATTTAATAAAATGCTTATGATGCCAAAGTGAAAAGGGCCCGAAACGTTGTTCATCAACAAAATATTTTTTATTAACCATATGTGTAATTTCTGTAACCCATTTTGTTTTTATTCTTAATACGGGGGTAACTATGTATTGGATTATTTGACCTGAATACATTTTTCTATCGAATCCTGATAAAATATCGAACCTCATATAGTCGGGAGTAATAGTTTTTAAGTTTTTTGGATTGGAAAGAAAATCCCAAGCTTCATCAAGAGTTACAGGTAAATTTTGTTTTTTATGGAGACGATATATTTTCATAATAACTTGTATGAAAATAACTTAAATTATACAACTATCCGAAATATAAAAATCAATTTATACGATTAAGCAAACTCATAAAGTAAAAAACTGATAAATATTTAACAGCTTTCTAAATCCTTTTCTATGTGGTTAGAGGTTTACCTTTCAATCTCTTTTCGATTCGTTGTTTAATTACAGTTAATCTTTTCATTAAATCCATAAGATCGTTATCCTTACTTTTCTTATATTCTTCATTAATTTCTAATATAAGAGCTTTAATTTCCCGTGAAGCTAAAATTCTGTCACTGGTAGTTACGAATTTAAGTTTACGGTTTTCAAACTCTAATGCTCTCTCTATTAATGTCATAACTATTTAATAATTTATAGATTATTCCAATATGTAGCTTGGTCGTTTCAATCATGTTTGAAATCAATTTATGTATTAAACTACACATTTTTCCAACAGAAGTATAAAAAATAAATTCTTATCAAACAAATATATGTATAATTTTTTTATATACACATACATTTATTTATTGATTTGTGTAATATATATATTAGTTTTTCCTATACATTCAACAGGGCATGCCAAATTTAAATAAAATAAAAAAATTTAACAGAATTAAGATTATTTTAATAAAATATACTGTCAAAACATATGGCGTGTAAATTGAGTATTTTTATCGTATACTATTCACTCACAGTAAATTTAGTTTTCTATTTTTTCCAACTCCATCTTGCCCTCCTTTTTGAGTAAGTCAAAATCTATTTTATTGAGAAATGAAAAGTTTTAAATAACACTTTAATACGTTTATCTTATATGACTAAATTATCTGTTTCAGGAAATACCTGCAATTTGTTGAGGTATTAAACCTTACATTCGCAAAAAATAATTTTTATGAATATATTATATGTTATAGTTGGACTACTGTTATTAGTTTTTGGAGGTAATTATTTAGTAAAAGCTTCAGTAGGGTTTTCCTTTAAACTGAACATATCCAAAATGGTAATTGGAATTACAGTAGTATCATTTGCTACTTCAGCTCCGGAATTATTGGTAAGCATTCAGGCTGCATTAGATGATTCTCCGGCTATAGCAATTAATAATGTAATAGGATCAAATATTGCTAACATAGGTCTTGTTCTCGGAGTTACTGCATTTATAGGTTCCATAAACATTAGTAAAGATTTTTATAAATTAAACTGGCCGGTAATGATGGTTTTTTCAATATTGATATATTATTTCCTTAAAAATGATAATCAATTAACTTTTAATGAAGGTTTTATATTATTTTTAGGGTTAATCATTTTTTTGATTATTTTGATAAAATTTACCAAAAAAGAAAATTCAAATAATGATGAAGTAGATGCTAAATTAGCAACTGTTGGTTATGCTAAAATAGTCGCATATTTGTTAATTGGAATTGCGTCATTATATTTTGGCTCAGACTTGTTGATTAAAGGAGCGAAATCATTAGCCGAAAATCTGGGAGTAAGCGAAGGAATTATATCTATTACTATGATTGCTATTGGGACAAGTATTCCTGAACTGGTGGCTTCTATGGTAGCAATAGTAAAAGGTGAAAAAGCAATTTCATTAGGAAATCTAATAGGATCAAATATTTTTAACATAGCTTCAGTACTTGGGTTAACGGCCATGATTAAGACAATACCTATAACTGAACTTCAAATTTTAGCAAGAGACATTTATTGGATGTTGTCTTTTACATTTATTATTCTTCCATTAGTTTTTATTCCTGAAAAATTTAAATTAAATAGATTAAAAGGAGCGATTCTTTTTTTAGGATACTGTACATTTATTTATTCAGTATTTATTTAAATTCAATTCTCCTAAAACAATAGAAATTTATACTAAGGCTATAGAAATAAGTAATAAAACAATTACAAGTCCTTTGGATTCTTTAATAAAAAATAATACATTGCGATTATAAAAGGTATAACTGTAACTCTTGACTATAAAAGTACATTTATATATGTGCTATGTAGCATTAAAAAACCGAAACCAATGAAAAGAAAATTAATTATTATTTTAATGATTTTAGTAGGAATTCCTGCGACTTCTCAAAACTTGACTTTATCCCAAATATTATCAATTAGGAAAAAAAATATTTCAGAAGCCGAGGAATATTTAACCCAAAGAAACTGGAGTATGATAAAAGCTGAAGCACCAACATCTGACACTTTTGGCGAGTTGACTTTTGCTTATAAAAAATCAGAATATAATGATAAGGCTACATCCTTCATCAGTTTTTTATATTCTGATAATGAAGGAAATAGAATAACCATACAAATAAATAAAAAAGAAAAGTACAATGAATACATAAGCCAAATAAAAAAATGGGGCGGAAAGATTTATGATTCATTTGTAAAGGAAAAAGTATTCCGTAAAATTTATCAAGACTCAACAATGACCTACTCAACAATGACCTATATTGTTCAATCATCAGCTAAAAAAGATAATTTCTCATCAAGTAAAACTATTTATGGTATTTCTATAATGACTAATGAAGCTTTCAAATACTTCCCTTTTTATAAAAAAGAAAAGAGGTAAGTTTACAATTCTAAAATTAAGGGAAAATATCAATTAATAATATAAAAAAACGATACACAACAAAAGCTATAATTAATGCGGGTTTTAGTGCTTTTGAAGTATGGACATTTTTTACATCTGAAAATTAATACAGTTGCAAATTATTAACTATCTGTGTCATGTTTTTGACACACTCATTTTTCTAAAGCCTTCTCTAAACTCATATTTTATAAGAGTTTTAGACTGTCGGGATGAGAGGATTCGAACCTCCGATCTCTGATCCCCCAGACCAGCACTTTAACCAGACTAAGCTACATCCCGGTAATTAATAACCGATTATCTTTAAAATAAATTGTTTTTGTGCCACTTATTTAAGATAATGGCATTTTAAAACTTGTCGTTTTTTACCCCCTTAGGGTCGCTTTTAAGAATTCAGTATTCATACGGGCAATGTTTTCTAATGAAATTCCTTTCGGACACTCAACCTCACATGCTCCGGTATTAGTACAGTTGCCAAAATCTTCTTCATCCATTTGTTTTACCATATTTAATACACGATCTGTAGCTTCTATCTGTCCTTGTGGTAATAAGGTGAGCTGGGAAATCTTTGCAGATACATACAGCATAGCAGACGAGTTTTTACAAGTAGCCACACAAGCTCCACAACCAATACAAGTTGCAGCATCAAAAGCTTTATCAGCATTTTCTTTATTAACAGGAATTGCATTTGCATCCTGCGTATTCCCTGAGGTATTTACAGAAATAAACCCTCCTGCATATTGAATTCTGTCAAAAGAAGATCTGTCAACTATTAGATCCTTAATAACAGGAAATGCTTTGGATCTAAATGGCTCAATATAAATGGTATCGCCATCTTTAAATTTACGCATGTGTAACTGACAAGTAGTTACGCCTCTATCTGGACCATGTGCCTCTCCATTAATATACAACGAACACATACCACAAATACCTTCACGACAGTCATGATCAAAGGCTACAGGTTCATCTCCTTGTGAGAAATGAGAGCCTTCACATTCCATAGTGATTAATTGTTCATTTAAAACATCAAGCATTTCAAGGAAAGACATATCTGGTGAAATATCACTGATTTTATAATCAACCATTTTTCCTTTATCGTTAGCGTTTTTTTGACGCCATATTTTTAACGTTAAGTTCATGTTATCAGTAGCCATTTAATTTTATTTAAATTCATATTAGGCAAAAAGAAAGCTGCCCAAAACAAATGTTCCCCAGGATCACATTCATAAGTGAAATAAGCTCTTGACGGTAGTACCCCTAAAAAAAGATCTTTATCATAAACTCTGAAATTTAAATCGCTTCCCAGATTATTACTTCTCATTATATAAACTAATGCTTTCCCTTCACTTGGTTTTTTGAGATTTTGACTAAAACCCAAAAAAGAAAATGATAAGAATACAAGTAAATAAAATAATTTTCTCATAAAGTTCTATTTGTAACTTCTTTGTTTTAATTCTATATCGTTAAACTCTAATTCTTCTTTATGTAAAACAGCATCTTTAGGTTCTCCTTTATATTCCCATGCTGCTACGTAAGCAAAATCTTTATCATTACGAAGAGCTTCTCCTTTTTGAGGACCATCTAATTCCACAGATTCTTCTCTGAAGTGACCTCCACAAGACTCTGCTCTATCTAGGGCATCTTTAGCAAACAACTCTCCTAATTCTAAAAAGTCAGCCACACGCCCAGCTTTCGCCAACTCTTCATTATACTCATCTGCAGATCCAGGCACTTTAACTTCTGCCCAAAATTCTTTTCGTAAGGCTGAAATTTCTTCAATCGCTTCTTTTAGTCCTTTCTCATTACGAGACATACCTACTTTATTCCACATAATTTTCCCTAATCGCTTATGAAAATAATCTACAGAATGTAATCCCTCATTATTGATTAGTGTATTGATTTGGTTTTTTACACTTTTCTCAGCTTCTTCAAATTCTTTTGTATCCGTAGAGATTGATCCTGTACGAATATCATCAGATAAATAATCACCAATAGTATATGGCAAAACAAAATAACCATCGGCTAAACCTTGCATTAATGCAGAAGCTCCAAGTCTGTTTGCACCATGATCAGAAAAGTTAGCTTCACCAATACAATATAATCCGGGAATCGTTGTCATTAAATTATAATCAACCCAAACGCCTCCCATAGTATAGTGAACGGCTGGATAAATCATCATTGGCATATTGTACGGATCTTGATCTACAATCTTCTCATACATTTGGAATAAGTTTCCGTATTTATTTTTGACAACTTCTTCCCCTAGTGACTTGACCAAAGCGACATCATTTTCATCTAACCCTTTGACGTAAACCTGTTCTTTTCCATAGCGTTGAATTGCAGAAGCAAAATCTAAGAATACTGCTTCACCTGTAGTGTTAACTCCAAACCCAGCATCACATCGTTCTTTAGCAGCTCGAGATGCAACATCACGAGGTACTAAATTCCCAAAAGCCGGATAACGACGTTCTAAATAATAATCGCGATTTTCTTCTTTTAAATCTCCCGGGTTTAATGCTCCGGCTTTAATAGCCTCAACTTCTTCCTTCTTTCTTGGCACCCAAATACGACCATCATTACGTAATGATTCAGACATTAAGGTTAATTTAGATTGATGATCTCCAGATACCGGAATACAAGTTGGGTGAATTTGTGTGTAACAAGGATTTGCAAAATACGCTCCTTTCTTATGTGCTTTCCAGGTGGCCGTTACATTGCTTCCCATGGCATTAGTAGATAAGAAGAATACATTTCCATACCCTCCGGTACCTAAAACAACAGCATGTGCTGAATGACGCTCTATTTCTCCTGTTACTAAGTTACGTGCAATAATACCACGAGCTTTCCCATCAACAATAACAACGTCTAACATTTCGTGACGGTTGTACATTTTAATCTTACCACGACCAATTTGACGGTTCATAGCAGAGTAGGCGCCTAATAATAATTGCTGTCCTGTTTGTCCTTTTGCATAAAAAGTACGAGATACCAATACTCCTCCAAAAGAACGGTTATCTAATAACCCACCATAATCCCGTGCAAAAGGAACACCTTGAGCAACGCATTGGTCGATAATATTTGCAGATACTTCCGCTAAACGATATACATTAGCTTCACGAGAACGGTAATCTCCACCTTTTACGGTATCGTAAAATAAACGATAGGTTGAATCTCCGTCTCCTTGGTAATTTTTTGCTGCATTGATTCCTCCCTGTGCTGCAATTGAATGGGCACGACGAGGGGAATCCTGAAAACAAAAAGATTTTACATTATATCCTAATTCAGCTAATGTTGCAGCAGCAGAACCTCCTGCCAATCCGGTTCCCACAACGATAACATCAATTAAACGCTTGTTTGCAGGGTTAACTAAGTTAATGTTGTTTTTATGATTAGTCCACTTATCAGCAATAGGACCTTTTGGTATTTTTGAATCTAAAATTGCCATACGCAACTACATATTAATAATGATTGAAATGATGAAATAAAGCAATCATGATGAACCCTGAAGGAATTCCGATTGCATAAATTTTACTAAATGTTTTCAACCCTCCGGTATATTTGTTGTTAGTTCCTACTGATTGAAATGCAGAATTAAATCCATGTAGCAGGTGTAATGCAAGAAATACAAATCCAATACAGTACAGCGCTACACGCCAGACAGGAACAAACTTTTCTTGTAATTCATAAAAATATCGGTATTCTCCATAATGAAGTCCCGTCATATCTCCTTCAATATATTTTATATTTAATTCAGGAATCCAGAAATCAATGAAGTGGATTACCATAAAAATTAAAATAAACAATCCACTGTAAATCATATTTCTGCTCATCCAGGTAGAATTGGCATTGCCGTTATTTTTTATATAACTGACCATACGTGCATTTCTGTTTTTTAACTCCAGTACAAATCCCATTATAAAATGGAAGATGACACCAAATATTAATACAGGCTGTAATAAATATTGCACGACCCAAAAAGTTCCCATAAAATGGGAAGCCTGGTTAAAAGCATCTGCATTAAATACCGATAAGATGTTGATTGCAAAATGTTGTAACAAAAAAAGCATTAGAAAGAATGCTGAAAATGCCATAGCAAACTTTCTCCCAATAGAAGATTTTAATAATCCGCTCATTGTTTTTAATTATTTATACTGTTGTGTAACAAATTTAAGATTTAAACCCTACTTATACAAGGAATAAAGTTTGTTTTATTTTATATTTAGAATGTGTTTAAATAAAGATTTGTATTCTTTCATTAAAAGATTCGTCAAGAATAGAAAGAAACTTTTTTAAAATAAGGTTAGTAATTAATGTGATTTTTTTCATTCCTGTTGAATAATTATATATACATTGTTTAAAGGAATATGAAATATTTTTTACCTTTTCATAAATCAAAATAAACGCTATTTAGGAATGAAATTAAATTTAGTAAGCTAAATTATTTAATGAATACCGGATTACATCAATATCTCAAAATAGAACTCAAAGTTTTGAAAAAAAAATATTAAAGAGGTATCTTTGGTAATATTTTTTTATGATTTTGAGATAACTAAAAATATTTAGAATGGATTTTAACCTTACAGAAGAGCATTTAATGATACGTGAGACAGCTCGCAACTTTGCACGAAATGAGTTATTACCGGGAGTTATTGAGCGAGATGAAAAACAACAATTCCCGGACGGACTAGTAAGAAAAATGGGAGAGGTTGGTTTTATGGGAGTAATGGTAGATCCAAAGTACGGAGGTAGCGGTATGGATACTATTTCTTATGTATTAATTATGGAGGAATTATCAAAAATTGATGCCTCTGCTTCTGTGATGGTTTCTGTAAATAATTCTCTGATTTGTTATGGTTTAGAAAGATATGGTTCTGAAGAACAAAAACAAAAATATTTAATGAAACTGACCACGGGTAAGCAAATCGGAGCATTTTGTTTAAGTGAACCTGAAGCTGGTTCTGATGCAACTTCTCAAGCGACAACAGCTGAAGATAAAGGTGATTATTATTTATTAAACGGTACTAAAAACTGGATTACTAATGGCGGTCGTGCAGATGTTTTTTTAGTAATTGCTCAAACAGACAGAGACAAAAACCATAAAGGAATTAATGCGTTTATTGTTGAAAAAAATATAAAAGGATTCCATATTGGACCTAAAGAAGATAAATTAGGTATTCGTGGTTCAGATACCCATACCTTACAGTTCAATGATGTGCAAATTCCAAAAGAAAATAGAATTGGAGAAGATGGTTTTGGATTTAAGTTTGCAATGAAAACTTTATCCGGAGGTCGTATAGGTATCGCAGCACAAGCCTTGGGAATTGCATCAGGAGCTTATGATTTGGCTCTGAAATATTCTAAAGAGCGTAAAACTTTTGGTACAAAAATATGCAATCATCAAGCTATTGCTTTTAAATTGGTTGATATGTATACTGAGATTACAGCTGCTCGTCATCTAGTTATGCAGGCTGCCTGTGATAAAGATACCGGAAAAAACTATGATTATTCCGGTGCTATGGCAAAATTATACGCATCTAAAGTTGCTATGGAACAAACTGTAGAGGCGGTTCAAATTCATGGCGGAAATGGTTTTGTAAAAGAATATCATGTGGAGCGTCTAATGCGTGATGCAAAAATTACTCAGATTTATGAAGGCACTTCGGAAATTCAAAAAATTATAATATCCAGAAATTTGTTAAGAGAATAAAATTAAACATGAATTTCATGTTTAATTTTATAGTGCGGATAAAATAGCTTTTTGAAAAATAAGGAATTCCCAAGGCAACACTATTAAGAGTATTCAGCAGAAAAAAGTTAATTTCTTAGTTTTATGAAAACCTCAAAACTCTTACAAGATTAAAAATCAAGTTTTTACTTAAATAAGGTAAAGTTTGTTACAGAAAGCGTTTAGTTTCAGGATTAGGTTTCGTAGAAAAGACAGTTAGGGAGTGAAAACTATAAGTCGAATCACTTATCATAAACTAGGTAATAGTGTGTCTAAAAAATGCTCTTATAACTTACTTAAAGGGATTAAAAACATCAATATGAAGAACTCAGGATCTCCCTACAGATAATGTCGCTTCTCACTCTGATAAAGATTAAGACTTACTAAAGATATATAATATCCCGTTAACCTGCTTATAGTTCTGAAAACTTCAAAAAGTAAAATTATTGAACTCATAAAATCAACAAATGAGAAGATTTAGGAGTATGTACAAGTTTTGAATACTATGAAAAATTATTACAGCATTTTCAAATAAAAAAAATATAATACTCCTTCATATAAAAATATTGACAATCAAGAAGAAAAGTATTAATTTTGTTGGCAATTTTTAAAAAAATAATAGTCAGATGAATATTACAAAAGAAAACATAGATCCATTAAATACCATTGTAAAAGTTGATATTGTTGCTGAGGATTATAAAGATAAAGTAACAAAAGTTTTGAACGATTATCGTAAGAAAGCTAATATTCCTGGCTTTAGAAAAGGGCATATTCCTATGGGGATGGTTAAAAAACAATATGGTAAATCAATAATGATTGATGAGGTAAACAAGCTTTTACAAGAGAAGCTAAACAAATTTTTAACAGAAGAACATTTAGATATTCTTGGAGATCCATTGCCGGTAGTTAAAGATGATTTTTCCTGGGATGCTGAGAAATTTTCTTTTGAATTTGAATTAGGTTTAGCTCCGGAATTTGATTTAGATATTAAAAGCAAGAACGAAATTACAGAATATAAAATTGAAATTACAGAGGAGTTAATCGAGAAAGAAATAGAAAATATTCAGGCTCGTTATGGGAAATTAATTCCTTTAGAAAAAGTAGAAGAACATTCTAAGGTTACGGGAACTTTTATAAATGAAGAAAAAGGAATCAGTAAGGAGTTCTCTTTCCCGGTAGATGACTTAAAAGAAAAGAAAAACAAAAAAAAGTTAATTGATGCCAAAGTATGCGATATTATTGAATTAGATACTAAAGAGTTTTTTGAAAAAGAGGTTAATTTACAGCAAGTTTTAGAAATAACTAAAGAAGAAGCTGATAATTCAGGTGGAACAGTTAGATTCACTATAAAAGAAATCAATAAAATGGAATTAGCAGATTTGAATCAGGAGTTATTTGATAAAGTATTCCCTGACGGAAGCATAAAAACAATCGCTGGTTTAAAAATAAAAATAAAAGAAGACGCTGAGAAACAATTCCAACAACAGGCAGATCAACAATTATTGAATGCTGTAACTGAATACTTAATTGAAAATACAAAGTTCGATTTACCTGCTAAGTTTTTACAAAGATGGTTACAAATTACCGGTAAAAAGGAATTAACAACTGAAGAAGCCAAAGAAGAGTATACGAAATCTGAAAAAGGGTTACGTTATCAGTTAATCGAAAGCAAAATCATGAAAGATAACAATATCAAATTAGAGTATGCTGAATTGTTAGATTATACTAAAGAGGTTATCAGATTGCAAATGACACGATTTGGAAATATAAATCGTGAGGAAGAGGAACTAAATAATATTGCTGTCAAAGTATTATCTGATAAAGATGAAACTAAACGTTTAAAAACACAATTACTTTCTCAAAAAATGCTTTCTTTTTATAAGGAAAACATGAAATTTAAAATTAGAGAAATATCATACGAAGATTTTATTAAAGAAATTTACAAGTAAAATGATGCGAATTAGAGCTTGAAATGAGATAAAAGCTAGCTTATTTATCCTGCTGAATTTAGCATCCCATTTTATATTGAGTTATGACAATATTGCCGTGAATATCTAAAAAATGATTAATTGATATTTTCTTTTGTAATTCCAAAAAATTTGTATCTCTTTTAACAAAAATTATTACCTGAGAAAATTAACAAGTTTTAATTGATAAATAAAGTTATAATATAAAGAAAAAAAGATTCATAAATTTCTGAAAACCTTTTAATTAAGTATGTATGCTACCTTAATGTTCTCAATTAACCAGCAGGAGTTAACTTTACAACAGACTTCCTGAATTTTCTTCTGTTTACATATAATTATTTTATGATTACATATTTTACATTAATTATACCTTTGTCCAAATTTGCTATTTTATTAAACGCAACTTTAGATAAATCAAATGCTCTTTCAGGATGTGTTTGTAATGGTCTGACTACTTTTCCATGAAATCCAAATCCATACCAACTAACTTTAGTGGTTTTATAATTTGTTGTGAAAGTCATTAACAATAGTAAAGCCAATGAAATCATTAATTTCATTAACTACTTTTCTAAAATGTTTTTCATTTTTGATTAGTTTAACGGTGCTAAGGTCTTATTTTTTTACTTAAAAACAGATATAACATTAATAGCCACTTCGCTCCAGGTTTTTGAAACCCCGTCAGCTCCTTTATGTAAATCCTTACAAGCAACATTTAAAGAATCAATAGCACTTTCAGCATTCCATTTTTCAACATCCATGGTTGCATCCATTGAAAATACTTTATCTTGAATAGTATATGTAAATGGTATTTTTTTAGTGACTCCGTTCATAGTAAATTCAGCAGTACCGATACTGTCATCTTCAATATATAATTTACCGGTTAATGAAACTGTATTTTCCATTACATCAAAGAAAAACTTTCTAATCTTAAGGTTTCTACCATTATCTTTAGTTTCAATACTGTTAATTGGAATTTTAAATTTAGTACCGTTTACAGCTTCTCTTATCGAATTTCCATCACCTCCTTTTAAAACATCTACTTCTTTAAACATTCCTTTTACGGGGATTTTCCCGGTGGTTTTATATGCAATAAAATTAATGTTGTTTTTAGCGTTTTTTAATGAATAAGAGGGTGTTTTTTCTACCGGGGGAGTGGTTCCCTCTTTTTTAGTTTCAGGCTTACAGGAAGTAAGTTGAAAAGCTAAGAAAGATACGGTTACAATAGTTAAAATTTTTTTCATTATAGGTTTTATTTTAATATTAAATTAATAAGTTTTAATTACTTGCTTATAATAAGACGTAATTGATATACAAATATACGAAAGGAGCAATAAAGAACAAATTATCGAGGCGATCTAATAATCCTCCATGCCCCGGCATAATAGTTCCGCTATCTTTTACATTAGCCTGTCGTTTAAATTTACTTTCTACTAAATCTCCATAAGAACCGATAACAGATATAATAAGAGCAATTATTACCCAGTCCAGATTAGTAAATATAAATAATTCAGAGCTAGTAGATATAAATAATTCAGAATATTTTCCAATTAACACTGCTGTAATTAAGGAAAATACAAATCCTCCTATAAATCCTTCGATAGTTTTCTTTGGAGAAATTCTTTCAAAAAGTTTATGCTTTCCAAATTTTTTTCCAACTAAATAAGCAAAACTATCATTTGCCCATATAATGAGTATAACAAAGATAATTAAATAAGGAGTATAAACATCATTGATAAATGGTAAAAAGGCAAGAAAGAAAAATGAAAGTACAATGTAATTAAAGGTTAAGAGAAACTTATTCACTACATTCCGATTGAAAAATTTCCGGGAATATAAATCAAGAATTAAAAAAACAGAATGGAATAAACATATTAGTAACAGAATCCATGTGTTATCCAATTGTATTTTTTTATAATAGGTTAGCGGTATTATCACTAATAGAACTAAAATGTGTAATAAAACACTTCGAACATTTATTATTCTGGAGAATTCCCAAATACAGATGCTTCCAAAAAAAATAATTAATCCTATATAACTTTTTTGAGAAAAGATAATGCAGAAAATAAAAATAGTTGCATAAATAGTGGCAGAAATAATTCTTGTCAAAAAACTACTCATAGCTATAAATCTTCAAATAATAATAAGTATAATTTTTTAGAATTATTATTAAATTCCAGAAAATTATCCTTAGAATTTGAAAGAGAATAATTTTTGACTGAACTAATATTAGCAGGAATATTTCCTTTAAAATTAGCTTTTATACCTGTTAAACCTTCTCCAATATCTTTTACCAATTGACTAGTTGTAGCATAAACGATAAAATTTTCAGAAAGCTGAGATAATTTATGACATCCCATTTGGTTAGAAGAGAATAATATTTCTCCGGAGTTTGCAATCAAATGTTCACAAGATGTAAATACCGGAATAGCATCTGAGAATTTGTTTTCAGTCTTAACAGGAATTCGGGAAGTTAATTTTAATAAATCAACATCATTACAAGTTATCTGAAACCAGTTGTTTTCAATAATAATATTATGTAGATTATTAATGATTTCTTCAACGCTTGTGTTGTACAAAAATTTCCCTCCTTTATTAATAAAGTGATGCACAAAAGAGTCGTCTGGTGACAGATTAACAGGTTGCTTTTCTCGCTGTTTATCATCAGAAAATTCTTTGTATTCTTTAAATAACTTTTGTAAAAAACTCATTAAAAAGTTATTGAATTATATTACTTCCGGGAAGAATTTGACACATTATTTGTCATATTATGGTTATCTTTCTTTTCAAAAGGTCTTTCCCCAAAAATTTCAATTAAATCATCTTTAAAAATTACCTCCTTTTCAAGAAGTTTATCCGCTAGAATATTTAGTTTATCTTTATGTTGTTCTAAAATTTCAATAGCTCTTCGATACTGCCTTTCTATAATTTTAGAAATCTCTTTATCAATAGTATTAGCTGTTTCTTCACTGTATGGTTTAACAAATAAATCATTACCGGAAGAATCGTAGTAAGTTACATTACCAACCTCTTCATTTAATCCATAAATAGTAACCATCGCTCTAGCTTGTTTGGTAACTTTCTCTAAATCACTTAAAGCTCCGGTAGAAATTTTATTAAAAATTAATTTTTCAGCAGCTCTACCCCCCATAGTAGCACACATATCATCTAACATTTGACCAGTCTGAACAATTTTCCGATCTTCAGGTAAATACCATGCAGCACCTAAAGATTGACCTCTTGGTACAATAGTTACCTTTACTAACGGAGCGGCATATTTTAACATCCAGCTTACAGTAGCATGCCCCGATTCATGATAGGCAATTACTTTTTTCTCTTTTGGAGTAATTACTTTATTTTTTTTCTCTAAACCGCCAATAATTCGATCAACAGCATCCATAAAATCTTGATGATGAATAGCAGTTTTGTTGTTTCTTGCAGCAATTAAAGCAGCTTCATTGCATAAGTTTGCAATATCTGCACCTGAAAAACCCGGAGTTTGTTGTGCTAAAAACTCAAGATTTACATCATTTCCCAATTTTAATGGTCTAATATGTACTTCGAAAATTTCTCTGCGTTCATTTAAATCCGGAAGATCTACATAAATTTGACGATCAAAACGACCGGCACGCATTAATGCTTTATCTAATATTTCAGCACGGTTAGTAGCGGCTAATACAATTACATTAGTATCAGTACCAAAACCATCCATTTCTGTTAATAACTGGTTCAATGTGTTTTCACGTTCATCATTACTGCCGGTCATACTATTTCTTCCGCGTGCACGACCAATAGCGTCAATTTCATCAATAAAAATAATTGAGGGGGATTTTTGTTTTGCCTGTTTAAATAAATCACGGACACGTGAAGCACCGACACCAACAAACATTTCAACAAAATCAGAACCGGAAAGCGAGAAGAAAGGTACGCTGGCTTCTCCTGCAACTGCTTTGGCTAACAAAGTTTTACCGGTACCCGGAGGTCCTACCAATAAAGCACCTTTAGGGATTTTTCCTCCTAATTTGGTGTATTTTTCAGGATTCTTTAAAAAGTCTACAATTTCTTGTACTTCTTCTTTTGCTCCTTCCAAACCAGCAATATTTTTAAATGTTGTTTTTACTTTAGCATTTTCATCAAACAGCTTTGCACGTGATTTTCCAATATTAAAAATTTGCCCACCACCACCAGCTCCGCCGCTGGCACCGGACATTCTTCTCATAAAGAACAACCAAATAGCAACAAGAAGAATAAAAGGTAAGAAATTAATTAACGTTTCCGCAAAACTGGTTCGTTCATCATTCCTATAATCAAACGATAAGTTAAGTTTCTCTTTAGTCTGATTTAAGTTGTTTTCAAAATTCTGCAAATCTCCGAAGTCATATTCATATAGAGGATTCCCTTTTCTGAATAGAGGAGATTTGGTAATTTTATTGTGTTTTTCTTTGCTGGATTTTTTTTCTTTAATGTAAATATCTGCATAAGAGTTATTTATGATAAGTATTTTTTCAATATCATCATCTCTTAATATTTCATTGAATTTATTACTTGTAAGATCTTCTTTGACTAATCCACTAGTATTTTTGAAAAAAGTCATCCCAATAATGAAAATAATTAGTGATATATAAATCCAATAAGATCCTATATTGAAATTTGAAGTATTTTTTTTCTTTTCACTCATAAATAGTTATACTATAAAATTAAACAGGGTTTATTTTGATAATTCTGGCATCTCCCCAAAGACTTTCAATATCGTAATAATCACGAACATGCTTTTGAAAAATATGGACAACTACATTCACATAATCCATCAAAACCCATTCAGAATTATTTTGTCCTTCTATATTAAAAGGTTTGTCTTTAAGTTTTTTACTTACTATTTTTTGTATCGCTCCTGATATAGAGTTAACTTGTGTGTTCGAATTCCCTGTGCAAATTACGAAATAATCACATACAGTATTATCAATTTCTCTTAAATCTAATAATTGAATATTTTCACCCTTTACCTCATCAATCCCTTTGATAATTGTTGTAATTAAATTGTTTTTACTTGCTTGAGTTTTCGTCATTAAATAATTTAAATTTTGGTAAAGTTATTACTTTTTTGCAAGTAATTTATGTAATATTGAAACGAGTTTATTATTACTAATATTTGTATGAACATAGTCAAACTTGATGCCATCGAATCTACCAACTCTTTTTTGAAAGAA
Source organism: uncultured Tenacibaculum sp. (assembly GCA_963666645.2). Lineage (GTDB taxonomy): Bacteria > Bacteroidota > Bacteroidia > Flavobacteriales > Flavobacteriaceae > Polaribacter. The sequence continues at coordinate 510,847 of CAXXDB010000003.1, forward strand.
ATGGCAGTAAAATCAGAGATTCCTAACTTTACTGTGGTGCTTACTGATAAGCAAACTTTAGGGAGAGGGCAGGTGAATACAAAGTGGATTTCAGAATCTGGAAAGAACTTGTTATGTAGTATTTTTTTGAGAGCTAATAAGTTATATGTGTTAAACCAGGTATATTTAAATTTCGCCATAGCCCTGGCGATATATGAATCTCTTTCAGAGTTTAATTTACCTGATTTAGAAATAAAGTGGCCTAACGACATTCTGTCAGCAAAAAAGAAAATTTGCGGAATACTTATTGAAAATATCCTGAAAGGAGATATGATTCATGCAACAATCATTGGAATAGGAATTAATGTAAATCAGGAAAGGTTTTCAAAGGATTTGTCTAATGCATCTTCAATGAAAAATATTTTGAACAAAGAAATTATGATTCAAAAAATTTTATCAGTCATAATACAAAAATTAAAACTGAAAATAAGGGTATTAGATACTAAAGAATATCAAGAATTGGAGAAGCAATACAATAGCGTGTTGCATAAAAAAAACGTTCCCGGTATATTTAAAAGCAAAGAAAATGAATTTTTTATAGGAAAAGTACTTGGAGTTAATACAAAAAATGGAAAACTCCGTGTTGAATTAGATAGTCAAACAATTAAAGAATTTGGTTTAAAAGAGCTGTCATTTACCCATTTAACCTAGCCATATTTACAGTTTTATATGTATCAAAATAGTTGATGCAAAGAAATAATAAAAATCATTATGCTATAAAAAATGAAATTCAGCTTACAGTTGCTGAATGTAATATGGAAACAATTGGATGAATTATTAACACTCAATTGAAATTTTAACAATTTGCTGTGGAATATCAATCAATAATTAATAACTATTAAATGAGGAAGAAAGCATTTTTGATACACTTAATATTCTTTTTAAACTACAGTGTTTTATCTGCTCAAATATCTATGGATAAAGGGTTTAAACAACTTGAAAATGGCAATTTTAAGAAGGCAAAAGTTTTTTTTGAAACTATTCTTAAAAAGCACCCTCATAATAAAACTGCTAGACTTTGTTACGGAAGAGCATTAGGATTAACAGGAGATGTTAAAGGAGCAATTGATACTTTCACAAATCTGTTAAACAGCTACCCTGATGACTTCGAAATACAATTGAACTATGCTGAATCGTTGCTATGGGATAAGCAATTTTTAGAGGCAAAAAAAGTCTATGAAAAACTTCTAAGGAGAAAACCTTCTGATTTTTATTCATTACTTGGTTATGCCAATACGCTATCGAATCTCAAAGATTTTAAAGAAGCTTTGCCGTATGTAAACAGTGCATTAGAGAAATTACCTGATAATCCGAATGCGTTACTTTCAAGAAAATATATTCGATTGGGTCTTGCTGATCAACTACATAAAGATCAACAGTCAGATAAAGCATTTTTCTATTTAAATAAAAATTTAAATGACTTTAAATCAGATAAGGAATCTTTATTATTACAAGCCAATATTTATCTCTCACAAAAAAAATATGATGCAGCAACAAATAGTTTTATAGAAATTGCTTCCTCTAAAAATGATTCTATTATAGCTTTGAACGGTTTATCATTAATTGCTCACCTGAAGAAAAAAAACAAAAAATCATTGGCAATTGCTGTAAATGCGCTTCAAAAAACTTCAGAAATAGATAATAAAAATTTGATAAAACAAACTGAAGAACGATATGTACAATCACTTATCTGGAATAAAAAATTTCAGATTGCTGAAGAAAAAATAAAAGAGTTGTATCATACATATTCTAAAAAAATCTGGATTCATTCTTTGACTGCTACCCTTGAAATGTATAAAGGAAATACTAGTAAAAGTATTTCTTATTATAAAGAAATCTTAGTTGAAGATTTAAATTCTTTTGATGCTAATATAGGTATTGCTAATGCTTTTTTTGCGGGTAATCAATATCAGGACGCTCATTCAGCAATACGAAAAACACTCAATCTTTTCCCAAATCAGAAAGATGCTGTTTCATTAAAACAGAAGTTAGCATTAAAATTTACTCCTCATGTTGAAGAAAAATTCAATTACAGTTTTGATAGTGGGAATAACACATCCTGTAAATCAAATACTTTTATAGAATATCCTTTAAGTACAAAATTATCTTTAACATCTGATTTTAAAATCCAGGAAGCTCAAAACTCTAATACCCGTATAAAAACGGGAATTATCAATTTTAACGGAGGGATTAATTATCAATTCCTCCCGAAATTTACATTAGTTTCCAGTTTTGGAATAAATGCTGTGAACTCTGAATCTGTCAATTACAATCAGTTTTCTACTCATCTTATTTTAAAAATGTCTCCGTTTAATCTACATACCACAGAAATTGGGTTTAGTAAATTATTGGAAAGTTTTAATGCCGATTTATTAAATCGCAGAATAGTAAACGATAATTATTTTATAAATTACAATATCAGTACAAATTTTAATCTGGGATGGTTTACACAATACTATTTTACACAATTAAGGGATGATAATCAAAGAAACTTATTATTCACTTCCTTATATTACAGTTTTTTATCAACCCCTGCTCTAAAAGGAGGGTTCAATTATCAATTCATTACATTCAATCAGCAATTCTCCGATATTTATTTTAGTCCGGAAAAATTTTATACTACCGAAATATTTGTTGAACTGCTGAAAGATGAAAATAATACAAAACCTAAAAATTGGTTTTATACAATAAATGCATCTACAGGTTTTCAATCGATAGAAAAAAATTCTAAGCAATTTACGTATAGAGTTCAATCAAAATTGGGATATAAATTTTCAAATCGATTGGTCATAAATTTGTTCAGTCAGCATACCAACATTGCTTCTGCTACTGTAACCGGTTTTGCCTATACGAATATTGGTGTACACTTACAATGGTTTTTTAAAGATACTATTTTAAGATACTGAAGTGACTTAAGCTTTTAACCCTATAGTGTCGTTTTTTGTAAACCTCAACATTGAACGTACACATAAAAAGCAAACCTGAAGCAACTCTTCAAATAAAAAGTAAAAGAACTACAAAGTGCAATTAATGCCATTTTTTATTTAAAAAGCAGTACAGTATTCTTAGCTTATGAAATAGTGTAAAACCTTTGATACCATCAATCATCTTAAAGAGCAATTGCACGATTTAGCTAAAAATATAAATAGTCAATTACTTGAATCTATTGTAAACAATCATCATTATATAGCTGTTTTTTATATGAAAAAATAATCCGTAATATAATTAAAAAACAACATTTTAAATACAAATGATAGTCAAAATTTATCTTTATATAAAAAATATAAATAAAAACAATTCAATGATTTATTGTAATTTTGAAAGATATAACTAACTCGTCAAAACCAATAAAAATGAAAGAAACAAATTCACACACTTTAGGAAAATGCCCCTTCCATAGTACACAAGAAAAATCTGCCGGCAGAGGAACTACCAACAGAGATTGGTGGCCAAATGAACTTAAACTAAATATTCTACGTCAAAATGCAACTAAATCTAATCCAATGGGCAAAGATTTTAACTACGCAGAGGCCTTTAATAGTTTAGATTTTGATGCTTTAAAACAAGACATTATTAATTTAATGACAGATTCTCAAGATTGGTGGCCTGCTGATTATGGTCACTATGGAGGATTCATGATTCGTATGGCATGGCATAGTGCCGGAACATATCGTGTTGGAGATGGCAGAGGAGGTGCCGGCTCAGGAACACATCGTTTTGCTCCCCTAAATAGTTGGCCTGATAATGGAAATTTAGATAAAGCACGCCTATTATTATGGTCCGTTAAAAAAAAATATGGAAATAAAATTTCTTGGGCAGATTTAATGATTCTGGCTGGTAATTGTGCTTTAGAATCTATGGGATTCAAAACTTTTGGTTTTGCCGGTGGAAGAGAAGATGTCTGGGAACCGGAACAAGATATTTACTGGGGAAGTGAAAATAAGTGGCTAGATAATGATAAACGCTATGATACCGCTGATAGAGAATTAGAAGGTCATTTAGGAGCAGTACACATGGGGTTAATTTATGTAAACCCTGAAGGACCAAATGGCAATCCTGACCCGTTAAAATCAGCTCACGATATTAAAATTACTTTTGGGCGTATGGCAATGAATGACGAGGAAACTGTAGCCTTAATCGCAGGAGGTCATACTTTTGGGAAAGCACACGGAGCTGCAGATCCTGACAAATACGTGGGTACAGAACCGCACGGAGCTTCTATTGACCAAATGAGTACAGGATGGAAAAATTCTTTCAAAACCGGAGTTTTAGACGATGCCATTACAAGTGGTTTGGAAGGTGCATGGACACCAAATCCAATACGATGGGATCACGACTATTTTGATGTCTTATTAAATTATGAATGGGAATTAACCAAAAGTCCGGCAGGAGCTCATCAATGGACTCCAACTGCTGCTTCAAATGCAAGAATGGCACCTAAAGCCGGAAATCTGAACGAAACACAAAGTTTAATGATGTCTACTGCGGATATGGCATTGAAAATGGATCCCGTTTATAAAGAAATCTCAGAACGTTTCCATAAAAAACACACTGCCTTTGAAGATGCTTTTGCCCGTGCCTGGTTTAAACTGACACATCGCGATATGGGACCAATTAATCGTTATTTAGGCCCGGAAGTACCCAAAGAGGAATTGATTTGGCAAGACCCGATACCAAAAGTAAATTATACATTAGATAATTCGGATATTGAATCTTTAAAGAAGCTAATTTCAGCATCCGGTTTATCAGTTTCTGAATTGGTCAAAACTGCGTGGGCATCTGCTTCTACTTTTAGAGATTCAGATAAACGGGGAGGTGCTAATGGGGGAAGAATACGTTTGGAGCCGCAAAGAAGCTGGGAAGTTAATAATCCAACTGAATTAGATAAAGTATTACCAGTTTTAGAAAGTATTCAAGACGGATTCAGAAAAACTATATCAATAGCTGACTTAATTGTTTTAGCAGGAAATGCAGGTATAGAGAAAGCTGCTAAAAATGCAGGACACGAAGTGAGTGTTCCTTTTTCTCCGGGAAGAGGAGATGCAACACAGGAGCAAACAGATATTGAGTCGTTCAGCCATTTAGAACCTTTAGCCGACGGCTTTAGAAACTATATGAATTCTAAACTAAATGTAGCTGCTGAAGATTTATTGGTAGATCGTGCTAATTTACTAACACTTTCTGTTCCGGAAATGACTGTACTTGTTGGAGGATTACGTGTTTTAGGAACTAACTATAACAATTCAAAATATGGGGTGTTTACTGATACTGTTGGAAGTTTAACCAATGATTTCTTCACAAACATTTTAGATTTATCAGTTACTTGGGAAGCTGCTACAGGAGAGGATAAAGAATTTATTGGTCGAGATCGTGCTGTCGGAGTTGTGAAGTTTTCAGGAACCAGATTTGATTTAATTTTTGGTTCAAATACTGAATTAAGAGCAATTTGTGAGGTATATGCAGCTAATGACGGACAAGAGAAATTTATAAATGATTTTATTAAAGCATGGACTAAAGTTATGAATCTTGATAGATTTTAGCTTGATTTTTATTTTAACCTGAATTATACAATTAGGACTTAGCCGAATGTTTCCAATAATTTGATAATCAATATCTTTGTTATAAAATAACAGAGATTCTGTAATTATTAGGTTATATAAGAATAATTTATCTGTCTTCTGAGAGTGTCAGTTCAGGTTAAAATATATCATGAAAAACCTTTAAAAAAGTGATAAGATACATTTTATAAATTATCTGTTATTTAATTTTCTACTAGAGCTAATAAATTATTTTGTAACTTAAACAAGTATCTTTGTCGGTTTAAATATATAGAATAAATAATAATAATTTTATGATAAGATTTTTAATAAGTCTTATATTGATCGGGGTTGTAATTTTTGGAATGTATTTAAGATATGAAGACTTTAATGACTGGAAGAAGTTCGGTAAAAAATTTCAATATCAGGGACAATATCAAATGGCAAATTTTGATAGTTACTACTACCTGCGTACTGCAAAAGAAATTCAAAATGATGAATATGATACATTAGATGAAAAAAGAAGATTTCCTAATGGGGTAAAAAGAGCATTCATCCCTCCTCTGCTTTCCTGGATTGCTGCCAAAATCTCTAGTATATTTAACATTCCTTTGGACAGAGTAGCAATTTATACTCCTGTTTTATCAGCACCTTTATTAGCAATTATAATATTTTTCATTTCTCAGGCTTTTAATTTTAAATATATATCCTCATTATCGGCCTCTTTTTTTTCAATAATTTCAATAGGCTATATTACCAGGACAAGAATTGGTGTTTTTGATACTGATTGCTTAAACGTTACTTTTCTACTTATCACTTGCTATATGCTTTTGCAATTTTCACAGATAAAAAACTGTAATCGTTATTACTATCTATTAGGAGCTTGTATAAATTTTTTACTCCATTATATATTCTGGAATACCGTTGCAGTAATAGTACTTATATCTTTTCTTTTCCCCTTAACCATAGCATTGGTATTTTATTTTAAAACTAAAAAAGATTGGTTAAAATATATTATTTTGGCAAGTATTATTGTCGTTGGATTCTGTCTTAATTATAATGAATTTATGACATATTTTGATTTATTTATTAATAAGAAAAGTGTATTCCCAAACAACATCAGCATTAGTGAATTAGATAAAATTTCATTTAAGAAATATATTGAAGGAACAACCCGAAGTAAATTTATTTTAGGACTATCTATATTAGGGTTAGTTGTTATGGCATGGAAATATAGGATAAAAATGCTATTCTTCCTCATTCCGTTATCATTGTTGGTATCACCTTTTTTTCTAGGAATTAGATTTTTAGCTTTCTGTGCTCCTATGATAGCTGTTGGAATCGGTTACATTATTGAATTAACTTTTAATTTCAGAAAAAAAAATCAACCGCAGTTGTCTTATTTGATAGCTTTAGCAATTGCAATTATTGGTATTTCCTTTACTTTCAAGCCAATAACAAAGGGATTTGAGAAACCCGCAGCATATAATAATATAAAACTTTTAACCGTCATTGAAGATAATATTCCCAGAGATGCTACAATCTGGACAAGTTCAGATATTGGATATCAAATTCTATACTACCTGAATAATCCAACCTATGCAGATGGAGAATTTACTGATAAGAATCTGAGAAACGGAGAATTACATTTTAATTTGTACTTTCCATTTACTGCTAAAAACTTTGCTTTATCAGCTAACTTTATTCAGTTTTATAGCGTCAGAGGTTTAGAAGGAACACGATTTCTCGAAAAATCCTTTAGAAGTGTTGAAACAGCTTATTCTTTTATGAGAAAAGTTTTTTCAAAAACCCCCGGAGAAACAAGAATATTTTTAGAAGATTTGAAAAAGAAAAGTTTCCTCCCAAACCCGGATACATTAACAACTACAAAAAAATGGTTGGAATTTTTATATCCAAAGCCTGAAAAAGATAATTATTTATTCCTTTATCACTTAATGTCTCAAACAGGATCCTGGTTTAAGCAGGGTAATTCCAATCTAAAAACTTTAAAAACAAAAGGGTTACCTTTATTTCTAGCATTGCCTGGACTAAAGAATTTGAATAGTAAAATTCAGAATACACAGATTGATATAAGTTTGCAGGATGGTAGTTCATTATATAATCATCAAAAAAGCTATCTGCATTCTATTACAACTTATACTAATGATAAGAAAGAAAAAATTAACTATCCTGAAAATATAAAGAAAACAACAAATAAGTTTATATTTCAATGGAATTCTGACAATAATTTTGGAGCAATTCTAGATAAAGAGATGGACAATATGACTTTCATTCGACTGTTTTTGGGGAATGAAGAATCTGATTATTTTATACCTGTAGATTTGAAAACTCCGGATTATCAGATATGGAAAATTCAAGGAGACACTTTATGAAAGAGAACAAAAAAATAGCGGTTGTTATTCCTTGCTTTAAAGTTTCTAAACACATTTTAGAAGTAGTAAAAACTATTCCTCCTTTTATAGATGATATCATTATAGTCGATGATTTTTGCCCTGAAAAATCAGGAAATATTATAGAAAATCTACATTTAACAAACGTGAATATTATCTTCCATCAGAAGAATAAAGGTGTAGGAAGTTCAATGATTTCAGGCTATAAAAAGGCATTAGAATTAAAATCTGATATTATTGTTAAGATGGATGGAGATGGTCAAATGAAATCCGTTGATATTCAGTCTATTGTCCGTCCGATTATAGACAATATTTCCGATTATACTAAAGGAAATAGATTTTATGATTTTGAATCGTTAAGAGCTATGCCAAAAATCAGATTGTTTGGAAACAGCATATTATCCTTTCTTGTAAAATTTTCAAGTGGTTACTGGAATATTGTTGACCCTACTAATGGCTTTACAGCCATAAATGCAAGTGCGTTAAATAATCTAAAGATTGATAATATCAGCAAAAGATATTTTTTTGAAATAGATATGTTAATCAACCTGAACATCTATTCTAAAACAGTTACAGACATATCTTTGCCCGCCAGATATGGTAATGAAAAAAGTAATTTGAACATATTTTCAGTTATCATCAAGTTTCCTTTTAAAATTGTACAAGGTTTAGTGAAACGAATTTTCTATAAATATTATCTGTACAATTTTAATATGGCTTCTATCTACTTACTATTAGGAATTCCTTTCTCTCTTTTTGGAATAATTTTTGGAATATACAGATGGGTTAAAAGTTACCTGGAAAATATAGAAAACAGTGCGGGTACTATAATGTTGGTGGCCTTACCTATAATATTAGGAATACAGTTTATTTTGCAAGCGATACAGATAGATATTCAGTCTATCCCCGAAAAAAAGAAAAGTTAAGGCAACTATTATTTATAGCTTAAAAAACTCTATATTTACTCGCAAATAATTTTATATCGTTTGCAGATACTACACTTTCTCCTAAAATAATTAAGCGTTCTACAACATTACGCAGTTCTCTAACGTTCCCTGTCCAATCATATTCCTGCAATAATTTTATAGCTTCAGCAGAAAATTCTTTTTTAGGATTTCCCTGTTCTTCGGCAATCTTATCTGCAAAGAAATCTACTAATAAAGGAATATCCTCTCTTCTGTCATTCAATGCCGGAACTTTAATTAAAATTACTGCTAACCGATGATATAAATCTTCACGGAAACGCCCTTCTGTTATCTCCTTTTTTAAATCTTTATTCGTTGCCGCTAATACACGAACATTAACCTTAATGTTTTTTTCTGAACCAACTCTGGAAATTCTGCTTTCTTGTAAAACTCTTAATACCTTTGCCTGAGCGGGTAAACTCATATCTCCTATTTCATCTAAAAAAATAGTTCCTCTGTTAGCCGCTTCAAACTTTCCAATTCTATCTTTATTTGCTCCTGTAAAACTTCCCTTTACATAACCAAATAATTCACTTTCAATTAATTCTGAAGGAATAGCAGCACAATTCACTTCAATAATCGGAGCTTTAGAACGGTTTGATTTTTCGTGCAGCCAATGTGCTACCAACTCTTTACCTGTGCCATTTGATCCTTTAATCAATACACGAGCATCAGTAGCTGCAACTTTTTCTATAATTTCTTTAATATGAGTAATTGCCTTGCTTTTACCAATCATTTCATAGTTTTTACTTATTCTCTTTTTGAGACGCTTGTTTTCTACAATCAGCTCTTTTCTGTCAAGTGCATTTCTAACTGTATTCAGCAAGCGATTCAAGTCCGGTGGTTTTGAAATATAATCGAAAGCTCCTAATCGCATGGTATTTACAGCAGTATCTAAATCTCCATGACCGGAAATCATTACCATTGGAGTTTCAGGCTTTATTTTCCGTACTTTTTCAAGTACTTCAACACCATCCATTTTTGGCATTTTAATATCGCAAAAAACCAAATCAAAATCTTTATTTTTAATCAATTCTATTCCTGCTAATCCATCTTCTGCTTCCTCTACCTGATACGTTTCATTTTCTTCAGAAATAATTTTTTTTAATACTCTACGGACGGTTGCTTCGTCTTCTATTATTAATATTTTACTCATTAATTCCGGATTATTATATTATTAAACTTCAATATTAAAAAAATTATATGACTATCCGATAGTTTGCACATGATTACTCCATTTATCAGAAACCAAAACTATAATAGCTCTATCAAACTTCAGGATTTGTGTACGGTAATCCTTAAATACTTTTTTAGAAAGAATTACTTCTCCACTTTGCTGACTATTTGTACCGCATTCTTTTGTCTCTGCATATAAAAAACCTACAATGTGAAACCTCTTCTAACTGATGGTAAAAATTAGATTCAGTACTCAATCAACAAATTATAACGGAAATATAGTTTATTATCCAAATTAAAAATATGGCTAAGTACAAAACTGAAAGTAGGTGCTTATCAATCGTCCTGCTTTCCATTTACTTTTAACTTTGAGTTCAACCTCTTTTATAATTGTGGTTTTTTTGTCAAAGAGCAAAAAGTGTTAGCCTGTCGATTAGTTAACATATCTAATTTCAATTTTCAGCATCGAACAAGCGAACAATGCATTTTTAAGAAGTTACTTGGGTTACTTCTTTGTAGCGTTAAGTATTCCCTATGATGGGGCTTATGAAACTTTAGTTTTTGTGTTTGCTATTATTTTTTATTTTCACATTCTTATCTCAAATTTATACTTTAATCTACTTTTTTTAGTTTTTGTCTACCACTTTTACTACTTGAATACAGATGATAAAGTTCAACTTTTTGTAATAACAAGAAAAAACGAAAAGAGATTAAAATTGAACATTTGAGGCGGATAAATAATTTCACATTTATCGATATAAAAGAATAATTATGAATCATCTACTTGCCGAAAAATCAGAACGTAATGAAGAATACGTCAAAATGATATCTGATGGAGATATTTTCAACTTACCAGACGATTTAAACAATCCACACGAATACGATACGGATTACAGACTCGAAGATGATCAATGGTTTGGAATAAAAAACTTTTCAGATAAAGATTTTTGTATTGATATATTAAAAACGAACTTCAGTTCAGTTGGATACAATCAAATTACTAATGCTGATTATGATAGACTAAAATATTTATGTTCTTATTAGGATGACCGATATTATTATTTTCAAAAATTGTCAAGTAGCCAGACGATTAGACGAAAATGGTTTAGTATTTCTAATCAACCAAAAATTCAAAACAACAAAATAATTATCTTGAAAGAATTACCAGATGCCATTTATGATAGTGGTGAAGATATACTTTATTTTAAGAAACTGGTCTCAATCGCAACAATATTTTCAGGAATTGGAGACTTATATAGAGAAGCGACACAAGAAGATACGGAATAATTCCTTAAGAACGAATTTATCAATTTGACTGATGACTATAATGCATCAAAAGTCAAAAAGGCTAATAGTAAAGAGAATTGCTATGGCAATGAACACTTTTAAAAATTTGGGATACAAGAAAAAAATTCTATTTATGACTACATAAAAGAATATTGCAATGACTTCGAATACTGATAAGAGCTTCAATATTGGTTCAGAAGAAAATTTAAAACAACTGATGTACAGAATTGAGCAGAGATATTATACTACGCCAATTGGAAATGAAAAGCGATTAGCGAACTCAATAACAACTATAGAGAAACCTGACACAATGATTCAATACATCAACAAATTCATATTTAACAGAAATATCAATAATTTAAAAGCAAATATTACCTAAATACACAACGGGTTTTAAAACTTTATTACATATTTTTAGATAAAATTCATATCCGGCAATAGATATAACTTCAGTAAAATCAGATAAAATTCAGTTTATAAATTCCAATGCTAACGATAAAGTATCAGTAGGATTGATAAAGAGAGATACCGGCGAAAAGTAACTATTTTTGAATCGCTAATCACTAAGGATTTAATTGTTTCCAAAGTTTATCTTTTAACTTTGTTAAGCCCATTTGTGCTACTGATGAAATAAACAAAGTTTCCACTTCTTCCGGTAACTCTTGTTTAATTTCCGATTTTAATTCTTCATCTAACATATCCGATTTAGAAATTGCCAATAAACGACCTTTGTCTAATAATTCAGTGTTATGCTTTTTAAGTTCATTTAAGAGGATTTCATACTCTTTTTGAATATCATCACTATCTGCAGGAATTAAAAAGAGTAGTAAAGAATTTCGCTCTATGTGGCGTAAAAAATAATGCCCCAAGCCTTTTCCTTCAGCAGCACCTTCAATAATACCAGGAATATCGGCCATCACAAAACTTTGATGGTTTCTATGTTCAACAATTCCAAGGTTAGGTTTTAAGGTTGTAAAGGCATAGTCTGCTACTTTGGGTTTAGCAGCAGTTAAAACAGATAAGAGTGTTGATTTTCCGGCATTTGGAAAACCTACTAAACCTACATCTGCTAATACTTTTAACTCAATTCTTAACCAAACTTCTTTTCCTTCAATTCCAGGCTGAGCATATTGAGGTGTTTGATTTACAGGAGATTTAAAATGCCAATTTCCTCGCCCTCCTTTTCCTCCTTCTAAAGCAATGATTTCTTGTTGATCTTCTGTAATTTCATATAAAACATCATCAGTATCGGCATCTCGTATTATCGTTCCTAATGGCACCGGAATTATTACATCTGCACCATTTTTTCCTGTACTTCTGCCGGATCCTCCATCACCTCCATGTTCAGCTCTAAAATGACGTTTGAATTTTAAATGGAATAAGGTCCATATGTTTTTACTTCCCTTCAGAACTACATGACCGCCACGTCCTCCATCACCTCCGTCAGGACCTCCTTTTGCAACAAATTTCTCTCTATGCAAATGTGCAGAACCACGTCCGCCTTTACCAGATGAGGCATAAATTTTTATGTAATCAACGAAATTACCCTCGGTCATTTTTCTGAATTAGGTGATTCAAAAATCTAAACATCTTTTAATTATAGTACATCGAATATTTTTGATAAACGTTGTGTGATTTCTTCAATACTTCCTACACCATTCACTCCATAGAAATTACTTTTTGTTTCGTAATAATCTTTTAGAATGGCAGTTTTTGTATTGTATTCGTTAAAACGATTACGAATTTTTTCTTTATCAGTGTCATCAGTACGACCACTTGTTTTGCCTCTTTTCAGTATTCTTTGCATTAATAAATCTTCGGGTACTTCCAAAGCAACCATACCGTTAATAAGTTCGTTCTTTTCAGCTAAAAATGTATCTAAAGCTTTAGCTTGAGATCTTGTGCGTGGAAATCCATCAAAAATAAAACCTTTGGCTTCCGGATTTTTATTGATTTCTTCTTTAAGCATGTTAATAGTTATTTCATCCGGAACTAGATTACCGGCGTCAATATATTTTTTACCTAAAATTCCTAATTCTGTTTGATTTTTTATATTAAATCTAAAGATATCGCCTGTAGAAATATGAACTAGATTGTATTTTTCTTTTAATAATGTAGCTTGTGTTCCTTTCCCGGATCCCGGAGATCCAAATAATACTATATTTTTCATGTTGGTTTTGTTAATTGATAAACTGTGGGCAGGTTTCTATTTAATCCATTATAATCTAAATCGTAACTTACAGTAAATTTATTTTCTATATTTTTTCTAATATTCACGAATAAAATCGAAAACAAATACAAAATATTCATTTAAGATACCTGGAAACAGAGGGACTTCATTTTCAGGTAAATTCTATTTCATCTGATAAGCAAGGTTTTTTACCGTTCCGGAAATCTCATCAGTGTTTAAATAAAAACCGTCTTTTACTGATTAAGTTAAGTGGACACAAAATGATTATTATTATACTATTTATTGAGTTATTTTCTAATGCTTTTCTTTCTGTTTTTAGTAGTGTCAAACATAATGGGTGTAGCTACAAATAATGATGAATATGTACCTGCCAAAACCCCTATTATTAAGGCAAACATAAATCCTCGAATACTTTCACCTCCGAACAGGAAGATTACCAACATTACTAACATAGTTGTTAATGATGTATTGATAGTTCTGCCTAATGTGCTGCTTAAAGCTTTGTCAACTAAACCAGTGGTAAATGATTTGCTGTTAGTAGCATATTCTCTAATTCTATCGAAGATAACTACGGTATCATTTAATGAGTAACCGACCACCGTTAAGATGGCTGCAATAAATGACTGACCAATTTCCATATCAAAAGGCATAAACCTGTATAGTAATGAGAAAATACCTAATACTATTAAAACATCATGGAATACAGCTACTACAGCACCGATAGAATAAGAAACTTTTCTAAAACGTAATAAGATATATAAGAATACGACCAGTAATGATCCTAATACAGCCCAAATTGCTGCCTGCTTAATATCATCTGCGATTGTAGGATCTACTTTCATATACCTCATAATACCTTGTACATTTCCTGTTTTTTCAAAACCAGGTTTAAAATTATCATAATTTAAATTACCTAAATAAGGTTTTAACCCATTGTATAATGCATTTTGCACTTCCTGATCTACTTCTTTACTTTTATCTTCAATTTTATATACAGTAGTAATCTTCAATTGATTGTTAGCACCATATGTTTTCACTTCAGGAGCACTACCAAAAACATCTTTTAGTGAGGAAGCTACTTCATTTGCTTTCACTGGCTGATTAAAACGAACTACATACGAACGACCTCCTTTAAAATCTACTCCTTGCTTTAAGCCAGTTGATAAGATTGATATTAATCCAACTAAAATTAAAGAACCGGAAATAACATACGCTAACTTACGTTTTCTTAAAAACTGAATATTAATATTCTTAAACCAATTCCTAGAAATACTCGTATTGAAAATTAAGTTTGTTCTTTTTATTACAGCATCATCTACAAGTAAACGAGTGATGAAAATTGCACTAAATAATGAGGTCCCTATACCAATCATCAATGTTAATGCGAAACCTTTGATAGGACCGGTTCCGAAAATATATAATATGACGCCCGTTAAAAGAGTAGTAATATTTGCATCTATAATTGCAGATAAAGCTCCTTTAGTACTAAAGCCTTCTTTTACTGCATCTGATAAGCTTTTCCCTGAGTTAAGTGCTTCTTTAATTCTTTCGAATATAATTACATTGGCATCCACAGACATACCAATCGTTAAGATGATACCTGCTATACCCGGTAAAGTTAATACTGAGTTAAATGAGGCTAAAATTCCGAAGATAAATAAAATGTTTACCACTAAGGCAATATTTGCATATACCCCGGCTTTACCGTAGTATAAAATCATCCAACCTAATACCAGTAAAATAGCTAAAGCAAATGACCACATACTTGCGTTAATTGCTTCTTTCCCTAAAGAGGGACCAACTACTTCAGCTTCAATAATTCTTGCCGGTGCAGGCAGCTTACCTGCTTTTAACACTGTTGCAATGTCCTGTGCTTCTTCAACAGTCATTTGTCCACCCGAAATTTGAGTACTCCCTCCTGTGATAGCTCCGTTTACAATCGGAGCAGTATATACATAATTATCTAAAACAACAGCAACAAACTTTCCGACATTTTCGCTTGTCATTTTCGACCATTTCTTAGCACCTGTTCCGTTCATTAGCATTGAAACCACAGGTTTGCTTAATTGGTCGTAATCTTGTTTTGCATCAGCAATTACATCTCCTTCGATAGGGGCAATGTTATCTCTGTTAGATTTAATAGCATATAAACCGATAATCTCTGTAGTTCTATCAGCACTTGGTTGTGCTTTATAGTCCCATAAAAATTTAGCGTATCTTAAGTCCCCAGATAATAAAGTTGCTATTTCTTTATTTATCAGTAAGTTATTTATTTTGACAGTGTCAGAGACCTTAGCTTGTGCTATTAAAGAACTAGCTTGATTCTGATTTTGTGCGAAGTTTGGGAATAAATATGTGAATAAATTCTTTTGATTATCAACTTCAGTAGAATCAGATTCATTTAATAAATCATCAATACTTGATGTCTTTGAAGTGTCTTTAACTTGCTTATTTTCAGTTTCGCTTTTTAATAGTTCAGCAACTTTCATATTTGCTGCTATTAAAAAATTTTGCAGATCTATGTTTGTGTAAACTTCCCAAAATTGAAGTTTAGCAGTGCTTTCTAATAGTCTTTCTACACGCTCAATATCTTTTGCTCCGGGTAATTCAACCTGAATTCTTCCGGAAGTACCAATTCTTTGGATATTTGGTTGCACAACACCAAACTTATCAATACGACTTCTTAAAACTTCAAAAGCAGTGTTAATGGAAGTGTTAATCTCTTCCTGTAAAATTACTTTTACTTCAGTATTGGTTTTATTAAAGTCAATTTTGTCACGAAGTAGTTTGTTACCAAAAATAGAAGGGTCGCTTAATTTTACAGAGCCATTACTTGCTTTTTCAAATTCGCTAAAAAAAATATCTAAATAGTTTTCTTGACTATCTTTTTGTTTTTCATCTGCATTTTTTAATGCCTTTTCAAAAACAGGCTTTTTAGATTTGTTAGATAAACCAATCAAAATATCTTTTACAGATACTTGTAAAATGGCATTAATCCCACCTTTTAAGTCAAGACCGAGATTCATTTCTTTATCTCTAATATCGTTGTAAGTGAAACCTAAAGTTCCTTCTTTATTTGCAATACTGTCCTTGTATTTCTTTTCTAATTTTGCTAATTCTCTTCCATCATTGTTATCATTTACATTAGCTTCAGCATACATCTTTGCTTTTTTTTCTATTGTACTAGCAAAAAATGTAAATGATAATTGATATAGACTTACTAACCCGAATAGGATTGCAAATAATCTGATTAGACCTTTATTTTGCATTTTCAATAATTTAAATTGATTTCTTTTTAAAAACGTGCAAATATAGCAAAAGTATTTAAGAAAAAAGAAACCCTGATTTTTTACAATCTTTACGCCATTACAATCAATTATTGCTATTTGTTATTCATAGTAATATGATATTACTTATACTTGAAATTTAGTAATCATTTTTTTATTGTGCTTAGTTATTGAGGGGTAGTTTAAGATTTTTTATTATTAGGTAATTTGGAATAAAAAACAGTTTTCTTATGTACAGTTTTAAGGTATCCTAAAATCATTTAAATCAATAAAAGAGGAGTCTGTTTAAACTCCTCTTTGCTTATTTATTTCATCTTGTATTTGTCGTCTTAATCTTTGCTCTTTTTCTATGGATTTTTTTCTGTACAACTCAAATTCCTCTTCTATTTCAATTAATTTTTTTTTAGCCTGTTTTGCAAAAATATTACTGCTTTTAAATCTAAAACTAAAAAATAAAAGTGATAAAATTAAAAGAGTTATGATAGACCAGGTTAATAAATAATATAATTTTCTACTCATAGTATTGCCAAGGAAATTAATTGTATCTTTTTTAGAAATGGCATTATCCAAACTATCCATTAATTTTTTCATTTTTTCATTTAAGGAAATAATTTTTTTACCCTGACTATCTATTGTAGATTGCCTTACTATAATATCTTTTTTTAATAAAGATACGCTATCTAAAATGCTCTTTTGAAATATCTGAAATTCTGTTTTCGGAATCATTTTATATTTCTGCCAAGTACTTGCTTTTCTATACGTCTTTATGAATTGATTTTCGATAGTATTTGGTAATTCCTCTACTTGTTTTCTTGTTAGCTTGGTTTGACCTGAAATGGAAACAGAAAAAAATGCAATAAACAGAAAGTTGATAATTCTCATTGATTTTAGATTTCGATTGGTTAGAAAAAACCAAACGCAGAAGTTTGGTTTTTTAGTATAAACAAAGTTGTTAAACTTATTTTACTTTATCTACAATTACCTTAAAAGCTTCAACATTATTCATGGCTAAATCTGCTAAAACCTTACGATTTAATTTGATATTATTAGCTTCTACTTTACCCATAAACTGTGAATAAGACATTCCATATTGACGTACTCCGGCATTAATACGCTGAATCCATAAAGAACGGAAATTCCTCTTTTTATTTTTACGATCGCGGTAAGCATATTGTAACCCTTTCTCTACCGCATTTTTAGCTATTGTGTAAACGTTTTTTCTACGTCCGAAATAACCTTTAGCTTGCTTCAGAATTTTTTTTCTTCTATTTCTTGAAGCTACAGAATTTACTGATTTTGGCATAATTCTTTTGTTTTTTATAGCAAGTGATTAATTAATTGTGAGCTAAGAATTTTCACATTCATAATTCTTTGGAAACCTGACTCCATTATTAATAATTAATTTACTTCACTAACGATTATTTTAATAATAATTGTTGTTTAACATTCGCTTCGTCAGACTTATGAACTAACGTAGAGCGAGTTAATGCAAGCTTACGTTTTTTAGACTTCTTAGTTAAGATATGATTTTTAAACGCATGCTTTCTTTTAATTTTTCCGGCACCAGTTAACTTAAAACGTTTTTTGGCACTAGATTTGGTTTTCATTTTAGGCATCTTTTACTTTTTTATCTTGCTTATATTTCTATTTAGTAAAAATTTAATCTCTTATTTTGTTTTTTTTGGAGCGATAAACATAATCATACGCTTCCCTTCTAATTTAGGCATTTGCTCTACCTTACCATAGTCTTCTAATTCCTGAGCTAACTTTAAAAGCAGGATTTGACCTTGTTCTTTAAAAATAATAGATCGACCTTTAAAGAATACATAAACTTTAAGTTTTGCACCATCTTGCAGAAATTTAATAGCATACTTCTTTTTAAATTGATAATCGTGTTCATCAGTTTGAGGACCAAACCTAATTTCTTTAACAACTACCTTAGTTGCATTCGCTTTTAAAGATTTTTCTCTTTTTTTTTGCTCATAAAGAAATTTCTTATAATCAATAACTTTACACACGGGAGGAACTGCTTTGGGAGAAATTTCAACTAAATCAAGTTCTAATTCTCTTGCAATATTTTTGGCTTTGACTAAAGAATATACTCCCGTTTTTATGTTGTCGCCTACAAGACGAACTTCATCAACATATTTTATTTTATCATTAATTCTATGTTGATCTTCTTTGATAACTCTTGTAGGTCTTCTACGACCGCCTTTTCTTCTGATTGCTATGGTTTTTGTTTTAAAATTATTATTTAATTATTTGCTTTAAAAGTTAGTGCCTTTTTTTCCACTTCCTCTTTAATTAAAGATATGAATCCATCAATGGTAAATGTTCCAATGTCATCTTTACCATGTTTTCTAACAGATACTGTACCATCTTGTTCCTCTTTTTCACCAACAATAATCATGAATGGTATCTTACTAACTTCAGCATCTCTAATTTTACGACTTGTTTTTTCATTCCGGTTATCAACGAAAGTGCGAATTTCGGAATTTTCTAACAAAAGTAAAACTTTTTCAGTATATTTTTCATATTTCTCACTGATAGGTAGTATGATAACTTGTTCCGGAGTTAGCCAAAGAGGAAAATTACCTCCTGTATGCTCCAGTAAAACAGCGATAAATCGTTCCATTGAACCAAATGGAGCTCTGTGAATCATTACGGGTCTGTGCAGTTTATTATCACCTCCCTTATAATAAAGATTAAATCTCTCTGGTAAGTTATAATCAACTTGAATAGTTCCCAGTTGCCAGTTTCTGCCTAAAGCATCTTTAACCATGAAATCTAACTTGGGACCATAGAAAGCTGCTTCTCCGGATTCAATAACATAATTAAGACCTTTATCTTTGGCGACGTTTATAATTGCTTGTTCAGCTTTTTCCCAATTTTCTGCAGATCCAATATATTTTTCAGGCTTATCTAAATCTCTAATTGAGATTTGAGCGGTAAAATCTTCAAAACCTAACGATCCAAACACATATAATATTAGGTCTATTACATTCTTAAATTCTGAATCTAACTGCTCTGGTGTGCAAAATATATGTGCATCATCTTGAGTGAAACCTCTAACTCGGGTTAACCCATGTAATTCTCCGCTTTGTTCATACCTGTATACAGTTCCAAATTCAGCGAAACGTTTTGGTAAATCTTTATATGAATAAGGTTTATAGTTGTAAACTTCACAGTGATGAGGGCAATTCATAGGCTTTAGCAAAAACTCTTCATTGTCTTTTGGAGTGGTGATAGGTTGAAAACTGTCTTCTCCATATTTATCGTAGTGCCCGGAGGTTACATACAGTTCTTTTTGTCCAATATGAGGGGTCATAATCATCTCATAACCAGCTTTTTTCTGTGCATCTTTTAAGAAATCTTCCAAGCGACCTCTTAGAGTCGTACCTTTTGGAAGCCATAATGGTAAACCTTGTCCAACTTTTTCTGAAAAAATAAATAGCTCCAGTTCTTTGCCTAGCCTTCTGTGATCTCTTTTTTTGGCTTCTTCCAATAATTGTAGATACTCTGTAAGCATTTTTTGTTTTGGGAAAGAGATTCCATAAATGCGAGTTAGCTGATTGTTTTTTTTATCTCCTCTCCAATATGCACCCGCAACATTCATTATCTTTACTGCTTTAATAATACCGGTGTTTGGAATGTGTCCTCCACGGCATAAATCTGTAAAATTGCTATGATTACAGAAAGTAATATCACTATTCTCTAATCCTTCAATTAATTCTATTTTGTATGGGTTATCTCTTTTTTTATAATATGATAAAGCTTCTTCTTTTGAGATAGCTCTCATTGTAAACTGAGCTTTCTCTCGAGCTCTTTCCAAAAATTTCTTTTCAATAGCACTAAAATCTTTTTCAGAAATAGTTTCCTCTCCAAAATCAATATCATAATAGAAACCATTATCAACAGCAGGGCCAATTGTTAATTTGGCATCAGGATAAAAATCCAAAACTGCCTGAGCTAATACATGAGAAGAAGAATGCCAAAAGGCTTTTTTACCTTCCGGATTGTCAAAAGTAAACAAGATTAAGAAACCATCTGTAGTTAATGGAGTAGTGGCTTCGATTGTCAGGTTGTTAAAACTTGCAGAAATTACACTTCTTGCTAATCTTTGACTTATACTTTTTGCAACATCTATTGGAGTGGTGTTTATTTCGTACTTTCTAACACTTCGGTCAGGTAATGTTATTTTAATCATTTAATGTAATTTATTGAGTATTATCTTTAATTTATCTGCAAGTGGAAATTTTTGGAAGGGCAAAGATATTGTAAAACCATTTTGTGTACAAGTAGGTATGATAAAGAATTGTAATTTAATTATGTGTAGAGGAAAAATACTATGAAATTATAAAGTCCAATATTAATTTTGCAAAGAAAGAGAATAAGTTATAAAATAAGAAACGACTATCTGACTTATTACACAGTCTCTTAAACATTGGTATTTTAATGATATAACATCAATTATAGATGGTGTAAATATTCAAGAGGTTTTTGAAGTTTCCGGATGAAAGAAGTTGTAAGTCACATTTCAAATCAGAGAGATATAAACAAAGAATTGTTTGTAAGCAATATGCCGGAATTAACCATTATTGAATTTCTACCGTGAACAATATCAGCGTAGACAATGTAGCTTTAGATGCTACTTTACCTGGAGATGCTTTATTACATAGGGTACAATTACCCTACTATTACCGGTATTTTTTTATTAATAGTTTTTCAGCATTAGAAGTACAACGGCAGTTAAAACATACTTAATTATGAACCTGTTTTGTATATGTTTCATAAAATTCACTATGCTATGAGGCAAAGAAAGAATAAATACAAATTACACAATAAAATAGAATTAGATGAAAGTTTTCTTGAGATGATTCCTAATAGAGCGGACTAGAATTCGTTTAAAGATATCACAGGTCAGGAAGATGAAATCGAAACATCAGAGTATAGAACCTGCTTTTGGAATCTTTACACAATATTCAGGAACTTAGAAAGATTAATACGACAGGAATTAAGTAAGCTAATAGAGTAATGCATCTCTCAGTCATGGTATAAAATTTGAAGAAATACCCGAAATTCATCAATTAAATCATAACCAACAGATGTATAAAAGTTATCTTCATTTATAGTTCTTTCTTGCCAGTTTCTATA
Source organism: uncultured Tenacibaculum sp. (assembly GCA_963666645.2). Taxonomy (GTDB): domain Bacteria; phylum Bacteroidota; class Bacteroidia; order Flavobacteriales; family Flavobacteriaceae; genus Polaribacter. The sequence goes on from CAXXDB010000003.1 coordinate 532,894, forward strand.
GTAATACTCGTAATCAGATTGATTAAAAATATTTCTATAACGATTGTTAGCAAAAGGGGTTACTCACAATTGCCATTACAATCCTCCGCGTTTTCATAATCTTGTTCTGTGAAAGTAAAAGCTTCCTCTAAACCTCTGTATTCGCAAAAATTTAATGGATTTCGATTATTATCACAATTTTCATAATTAAAAAATACTATTTTATCCATATCGAAAATGACAACCAATGAAATCTCTTCTAGACACATCTGTTGCAAAAAAATATCCATAATCATACCCACGTGGTGGTAGATAATCTTTATACGATTTTGTCAATTTTTCATTTGGGAGTAATGTTGTAACTATTGGGGTGATACTTGGGTATATGGAGAAATAACTTTTCACTCTATATTTCAAACTCAGTGTCATTTCTTACAGTATAAATAAATCAGGTTCTGTACAACCAAGTATAGATAAAAAAACAAATAGTGTAATTATTACAAATGTTTTCATATTTCTCATTTTATTACCAATTATTAAAAAGTTCGTCTACAAAATTTTCTGTTGGGTTGTTGCTTCTTACCTTAATATTGTTTTTCCACTCTGTTCAGCTTTTTGCTCCTCTCAACCCGTCTTCTAATAATTTAGCTATAACCACTTACATGGTCTATAGGTTGGGTATTACTTGATGGACTAATATCAAATCTTTGATTAACATCATCAATCATATCAAAACCCGCTGACATATAGAAATTACATGACCCACAACTTTTTATAGTTCTTTATTGCCAATTTCTATAGTAATATTAATAATTAGGTTGACTAAACATATGTCTATAACGATTAAGTGCAAACAGTACTTCAACGGTAGTTCCCCAAGTTTCCAAAGTTCTTACATCTCCCGGATGTGCATTATCCTTTACCGGATACTTTAGCTTTGGAATTAAAGACAGGATCTTCTTCAGGAATACACAGCTTTTCAATAATTTCATAAGGGACATTGTCTGGCAAAGTTTTTTCAATTGGGACAGCGACCCAATATTCGGGAAATTTACCTTCAGGAAGTCCAGACCGATTTTCCAAATATCCATCTGTAAATTCCCAGTCTAACAGATAATCAGAAAGATACATTGTAGTGTCTCTTTTGATAATTCCTTCCTGTTCTTCTGTCTCGGGGTTAAACTTGATGTAGTAATGGCTAGTATTAATTTCTAGATTAGAAACTGAGCTTGAATTTTTTGCTGAAATTTGTTTGTTATTCAGTTTTTTCGGTTTAATAACAAAAAAAGCAGAAAAACGCAATCTTTATGATTCGCACTTTTCTGCTATTTTTTTATATACCTATGTCACGTTATTATTAGAATTTTACCCCCAGACTAATTCCAAAAAGGAGGGCTTCTTTTTTAAAGGGGATTAACTTATTTTTCATTTTTCTAAATTAACTGGTTAAATTTATAATTAATATTTATTTTCAAGTCAATTAAATTGCAATTCTTACTGAAATGATAAAATACGGACGTTTTAAGGGGATTTATATTTTGTGCCTGCTACACAAGTTTTGTTAAAGATACAGTTATTTATTAACTTGTTTTCAATTGAGTACTCGTGTATCCGGGTCTAATTTTTATCGTTAATTAAAAGAGGTTTTACATTCAGGGAGAAGGAAGTTTAGTGTTACTTATTGCAGAGCGGAATGTAAACCATGACATACAATTTGAATAAATACCTGAAATTTACCAAAAAACTTTTAAAAAGTGAAACGGAAAGCTTGTTTTTATCTTTTTGGTATAAATGCTTACTCTTATGGCTGAGTAACTCTTTATCAATTCTATAGATTTCCTTTATTGGTGTTTTTTAATACTTTTCTCATAAGCCGGGATATATAAAAATTCATATTATATCAGAATTGATATTCCTCATTTATTTTTTCATGTATTTGATTTACGGGAAAGTATATTTCCTTTCAGGTAAAAGGGAAGCATCTTATCTGCGTTGATTCGTAAAGAATCAAATTCAAATAAATATAATGGAAAATAAGCGAATATTTAAAGAAAAACTAAATTTTAAACTCCTAAAAGCGATTCTATATAGAACCTTAAAGTACTTGTAGTTTGAAACTATCCTCTGAATTTTCATAAAAAAATTGTAAAAACCAAAAAACATATTATATTTGCATCCGCTAAGAAAATGGTTTGGTAGTTCAGTTGGTTAGAATACATGCCTGTCACGCATGGGGTCGCGGGTTCGAATCCCGTCCAGACCGCAGAAACATTTGTTAATCATTTGATTTTCAAGTGTTTTTTCTTTTAACAATCTTTTATTTGTACGATTTTTGTACGATAAATTGATTTATGGATGTTTTTCTAAAATAAATAAAACATCTTGTTTACTAAAGGTAAGACAATTTGACAAAACAGTATAAAAGATAGCAAGATGCTTTTTAAGTCAGTAACGATAGGCTACTTACAAATATACTGTACGTTTTTCTTTTGCTAAATTCATACCAAAAATAGCATAGTTTCCTATATCGTGTAAAAACATATATAGACGTACCATTACAAGCCGACTACTCTCCTTAAAAAAGTTCGACTTTTCTAGTCAAAATCAAAAAACTTATATTTGAAAACTGTATATTATTTTGATGGTCTTTTAATCAACAAGGGGTGTCAACAAATAAATACCGACCCTAATCTCTCGACTTTTGAAATTTTTTGAAAAAAGAGTACCTGTATATAGTCATAGGGATCGTGATATATATCTTCTGCTTCTATGTTCTTCCTCTGAATATTGCTTTAAATACTCTGGTCCCCTACCTTTGATTTTTGAAGTGTAAAATCTCATAGACGTAAGCAAATATGATAGAAGATACTCTTAAATCTAGATAGACCAGTAAATTTACGATATTGTATTTATCTTTGCTTGATAATGTATCTGCTTATTCAAAAACATTTTTTACTTAAAGTCATTTTATTACTTTAAAAACCTATCTATGTGTCCAATTTATCATCATTAGAATCAATATTGTCCGAAAAATCATTTTCAATTCTTTTCAAGAACTATCAGTATTTACATTTTCTAATGTATCTCCAATGCAATAAATATGTAAAGGTCTTTTTTTTATTGAATTAGTTTCTTTTGATAAGAATATTTTCCCAAATCTATTATTTTTTATCTCTATTGTTAGAGGGTTTTGAAAATCAATTTAAATGAGCACCCCAAGAAATATCTATACCTCTTGAGAAGTTACTATCTTCTATGACTTTAAATTTATTTTTAAATTCTTTAAATGAATAATTTGAATGCAATGATTTGATTCGAGTGATTGAATAAAAAAAGTAGTACACACATCATTTTTAAATTCAAAAATCTTAATTGTTCCTCGTGTAGGCGAGGTGGTGAATAAATATTCTGAATTGTCAATTTTGAGTTGACTTAAAAGCCAAGTCAAATCTTGTTAGTTGTTTTGATATAACAGTACATTGATTTTTTCCGATATACTTATTTATAAACGCATTACGGTCATCTATAATTTGCTCTGATAAATATTCAGTAATCCAAGTGATATTATAATAATTATTGTTTCCATTATCATATTAAATTGTTTCTCTCAACCCCAAAAGTGAAATTTAAGTTTACTGCATAAAAAAGACGTGGAGTTCATATCAAGACTGTGATTAGGCATCGCCAAACATCTTCTATATATCAAGTACTTCTTACGTCCAAGATTGTCTGGACGAGAGCATAGACTTATCATATTACTGCTTTTTATAATTTGGCGATTGTATTCGCACAAATAACAGCTCACGCTTTCTTAAATATTTTATTTTTTATTCTATTGTAATAAATACATTTTTAACCCTCAGTATCAGTAAGATTTCATCAAATGAAATAGTTGTAAGTCTGTTCATTATAGATTCAGGTAATTCTGATTTATCGATTTATAGTTACCAACATCTAATAGCTAATTGAGCATGTTATAACACCCAATTAGTATTGTAGCTTCTTCTATTGCTAATACTCTAACACTTATCAAAACGCTATCTTCATTCCAAGATTTATCTTTGGCAATACCATAACCTGTCATAAACCTGAAACCCTGAACTTTTCAGCAGCTTGTCTTAATTGACCTGTTCCTTGTTCTATTTTCGCTGCATTACTTAATATTTTAGGTACGTATGCAAATCCACCTTTTAGGCGTTCTTGGTATTGTTTATATAACTCCTCCGCTAATTGTGAAAACGATAAAGCAAGTATGAATAGAATATTGCTGTTATTTCATAGACCGAGTTTAAATACTCGAGTAGGTTTATTTCAATCCCTGAATGGACTTTAAAATATTGATGATAAAAATTGTATATTAGGCTTCATTAAAATCGAAGCATTTACGTATGCCTGTTAAAGTTTGGCTGGTTTGATTTTTATTATCTCTAACATCCGTACATTTTTTGCGTTGCCGTATTTTTTTATTTTCCTTGCCGTTTTATCCTTGCACTAACCTTGTACTTTAAATCAGTTGTTCGGAAGTTCCTAATAACTTGTAAAAATTCTTTACAAGTTGAGTTTCTATTTTTTAATTAACGTTTATACAAAACATCAATTTTCTATATCTATTCTTTTTTCATTTATACAAAATACCGTTTTCTTATAAACGTTTATAATGTCATTTATAAATTTTGTAACGTTTTTATAAGTTGAGAATTAATATAATAATTGGTTTTACCAACTTTTAATTTTTGTAACAACCCTAATTCTGCAACCTTATCTAAATATTTACGTGCAGTTAAATAACTAACTTCTAAATCTCTTTCTAAAAACTCTATCTTGGTGTAAGGGTTTTTAAATAGGTTATTAATTAAATCTTGACTATAAATTTTAGGTAATTCTTTTCTTATTTTAAACTTGTATTCTTTCATTACATTTTTAATAGCAATAATCAAATCAATAGTTTCTAACGCAGTAACCTCAACGCCTTTCAACAAATAAAGTATTAAACTTTCCCAGTCGTTATTTGTTCTTACTTCTTGTAATACTTTGTAGTAATCGGCTTTGTTTTGGGTAATGTATCTACTCAAATACAGTATTGGAATATCTAATAAATCTTTTTGTACCAAATAGAGAATATTAATAATACGCCCAGTTCTACCGTTACCGTCATAAAATGGGTGGATGCTTTCAAACTGGTAATGGATAACCGCCATTTTTATTAAGGTATCAACATCAGAAAAACTATCATCATTGATATATTTTTCGAGGTTCGCCATTAAGTCGAGTATCTCATTTGCGTTTTGTGGCGGTGTATAAACTACTTGACCTTTTGAGTTAATTAATCTTGTTCCTGCTTGAGTTCTAAATCCTGCATTGTTTTCTAATAACTCTTTTTGAATAGTTAGAATATGTTTATTGAGTAATAATTTTTGTTCCCTTACAATTTGAAAACCTAAACGTAAACCACGAGCATAATTATAGACTTCTTTTGCTGTATTACTTTTACTTTCAATTAAAATATTCTCTTTGTATAAATCATCATGCGTAGTTACAATGTTTTCTATTTCGCTACTGTCTTTTGCTTCTTGTAGTGTAAGTGTATCAATTAAAATATTCTCGTTAGGAATTGTTTTTGCAGTTCCTTTTAATTCTGCTAAACTTTTATGTGCTTTTACTAACTGTTTAAAAATTTTCGAGGTTTCTAATTCAGTTTTAGGTGGTAAAATTGGTAGTTTAAATTCCATTTTATTGGTTTGATACGTTCTTAATTACTTCCAATTGTGGGTTTTCTTTATGTTGTTCTTTTAATTCTTTGGTTTTGTAGAAGTTCAGAAATGTATCAATATGGCTATCGTCCGTTTGGTTGATATATCCTAAAAATGTACTTTCTTTTGGGTGTCCTGTAACTCGCATAATTATTGGAGTTGGTATTTTTCCGTAATGATTTGATGCAAATGTACGCCGACCAATATGGGTACTTATGTATTGATATTTAGGACGCAATTTTTTAACCCCTCTTTTTTTACCTTTTATTTCGGCTTCAGTAATTCTACCCATTACCAATTCATTTAACCCTGCAAGTTTTCCAATTTCTTTAAAATACTTGTTTAGTTTTGGCATTGATATTGTATAGGGAAACCGTTTTGATAAATCTCTTTTACTTTAGGTAATACTGGAATAATTACGGGTTTGTTGCCTTTCTTTTGTCTAATCTTAATTACTAAATCTGCACCATATTTTTCAAAATTATCATCTTTTATTCGTGTAGTTAGTGCCTTTCCTCTTTGCCCAGTATAACAAGCAAGTATTAACCATTTACGAGCGTTTATGAGTGCTTTACTTGTTAGGTTGGTGTTTTCTATTTGTTCAAGTTCTTGCGGTGTCAGTATAATAACATCCATATCATCATCATACGCCGACACTTGTTTTGTTTTAATGTCGTTTAATTCTGTTGAGGTTTCTATGCCGTTGCTTCTTGCATCTTTGCAAACGGTTTTTAAATCAGAAAGTTTTTTAAGTGAGTAACTTGCAGAATATCCATTTTTATCTAACAACCATTTTCTGAAGTTATCAAATTTATTTCTGTCAAGTTCTTTTATTTTGTATTGGTTTTTATTCTGAAAATCAATAAACAAAGTTTTTAATCTTTTATAACTGTTTACTCTGCATCGAGTTAATCCTATACCGCCTTTTCCATTATCTCTGAAGGGTGCTTCATCAATAATCTTTTGTATGGCATCTATTACTAATTCACTTTTATTGTTTTCTGAAATACGATTAAAAAATAATTCTATTTGATGAAATAACCAGTCGCCAGTAATAACCTCCGCATTGCTATTGGCATCATTAAGTTTATCAATTACAAAAGTTTCTAATTTTCGTAATCGGGAAGTTATGTTTTTATTTTGTGGTGTTTTGCTCTGTTTTGGAAGTCGAGTTTTTGTACTCCAATCTTTAGGGTTAATTACTAATCCAGTTCTACGAAATATATCTTTATTTCTTCCTAAAGTTAATCGCAAATAGATTGGTGCTTTTTCTTTTTTACTTTGAAGCATAAATTTAATGGTTGCCATATCTTAAACTTTTGAACACTCAAAAATACCACTTTAAAAAAATCTACACAACATCTACACAACATCTACACAACATTTTTACCATTAATATCAATTATATTCAATTTCGTTAAATATAGATTTGTTGTATTAAACCCTTTTAATAATTGAGTTTGTAAAATGTTATCTATGTTTTATAGGCATTCTGTATAGTATTAAAATTGAAAGGTTTAAGTCCCTCCACCTCCACAACTACCTTTATTGATAGGTCAGTCGTTTAAAAGTGATTCCAACAAGTTCACCTGACCATGCTCAGGTATTTGGGGGTGACTGGATTTGATTGCATTACGAGAGTATTAAAGAGAACAATTCTTTAATTAACTGGAAAAGTTAATTTGTTTGCTGCTGCACCATTGAGAATGGCAGCATAAGCACGTTACACAGGGCTGACGACAAAGCCCTGATTTTGCCTAAGTAGCTCAATGGTAGAGCGTTTCTTTTGTAAAGAAGTGGTTATAGGTTCGATTCCTATCTCAGGCTCCAAATGAAAAACGTAATAGTTAATAAGAAAACCTAGACTTATTAGACTTCTTAGTACTATAAGAAAACCTAGACTTATTAGACTTCTTAGTACTATAAGAAAAATCGATTTTATTTTTCTTAGAGCTAAAAGAAAATGGATCTTCATTTTTCTTAGGACTAAAAGAAAAAATATCTTCATTTTCATACTTGGTAATCTCTTCTTGTTTTTGTTGAGGTGTTTTTGTTTTATTCCCACAACTAAAACAAGTTAATACAATAATTAATATTAATGCTCTTTTCATTCTTTTATCTTATTTATTAAGGGATAGCACATATTCCAATCGTTATTTTTTTAATTATCTTTTTGTTTTGATGTCCACCTTTTTCAAAAAAGATGCTGTAAATTAACAGTATGCTCCATAAAACATCTACAATATTCCATAAGGTTCTACCTAAAGCAATTTTAAATATTGGATTGATTAAAATTGCAGATGCTAACAATATAAAAGTTATATATCATAACTTCTTACTTTATTTAATTCTTTCAATGTTTTTTTAAAACCACTAATTTTGAAGTCAAAATACGGCGGTCCATAATAATAACAATCATCTAATAAATCAATACAGTCTGTATCTCGAAACTCTTTTTTAAGTTTCAATAGCTTTTTTCTATAAAAAAAATCTTCTTCAACATTACATAAATCACTTTCCTGCAACTCTAATAGTGTTTTTAGATAAATATACTTCATTGATTTACTTCTACCTGCATCAATATATTTTAAGTTTACTTCTTTTTCTAAAGAAATACTCAAAATTAATTCATAAAAAAGAATTAGAACATTGTTGGTATTAGTAACCTCTGAAATAAATTCCTTTAAGTCGTAATCAACATATGGATAATAATCTATATTGAAAAAATATTAAAAGGCTTAAATTATGGAATTTCAATTTTTGTTTTTAAGTGTTTTATAGCTTTAATTTTAATTTCGTCAAAAGCAAAATTAATGCTTAATTGTGTAATTCCTTTTTTACTTATTTTAAAATTCTCCTCGTCAATATCAAGATAATCATCATTTTGCTCATATAACATCTTATGTTTAGCAGAGTCAAATTTTTGATTCAAAATATTGTAAAAATGTATTGTTTTATTTATCGCTCTCTTTTCAGCTATTATTAAATAAACTCGATAGAAAACAGTTAATAATAAAATTATATAAAGTGGATTTTCTTCCATTGTAATTTCATAAAATTCATCAATTTCATCTTTATATATAACAAATATTCCAAATAGTAAAACACCTAACGTCCATTTTACAGCCAAGATTAAACTATTAGTATCTTTATTCTTAAACGCTTTTATGTATAGAGATGAAATATATCCAATTAATAGTAGTAGTCCAATCAATAAAGCAATACCCACTAAAACTGCAAGAACTAATATAATGTCTTTCATTGTGTTTTTTTCTTTTAAAAATTAAATTTTCATAACTATAAATGAATTACCTCATCATAGGCATCAGCAACAGCTTCCATTATAGCTTCGCTCATGGTGGGGTGTGGATGAACTGCTTTTAATACTTCATGCCCGGTAGTTTCTAATTTACGTCCTAAAACAGCTTCAGCAATCATATCAGTAACACCGGCACCAATCATATGACATCCTAACCACTCGCCATATTTAGCATCGAAAATTACTTTAACAAACCCGTCAGAGGTTCCGGCGGCTTTTGCTTTACCGGAAGCAGAGAACGGGAATTTTCCTACCTTAATATCATATCCTTGCTCTTTGGCTTTCTCTTCAGTCAATCCTACAGAAGCAATTTCAGGAGTAGCATACGTACAACCGGGAATATTTCCGTAATCGATCGCTTCAGTGTGTAAACCTGCTAATTTTTCAACACAAGTAATTCCTTCGGCAGAAGCAACGTGAGCTAAGGAAGGACCGGGGGTAACATCTCCAATAGCATAATATCCTGGAATATTTGTCTGATACCAGTCGTTTACTAAAATTTTATCTCCATCAGTAACAATACCAACATCTTCTAATCCGATGTTTTCAATATTTGTTTTTATTCCAACTGCCGATAAAACAATATCTGCTTCTAAAACTTCTTCTCTTTTTTTTGTTTTTACAGTGGCTTTTACGCCATCGCCGGAAGTATCAACAGATTCTACAGAGGAGTTTGTCATTATTTTAATACCGGCTTTTTTGAAAGAACGTTCCATTTGTTTAGAAACGTCTTTATCTTCAACGGGGACAATGTTTGACATAAATTCAACAACAGTAACATCAGTTCCCATGGAATTATAGAAATGGGCAAACTCAACTCCAATAGCTCCGGAACCCACAATAATCATAGATTTTGGTTGTATTGGTAAACTCATCGCTTCCCGGTAACCAATTACTTTTTTACCATCTTGTGGTAAGTTTTGCAGTATCCTTGAGCGAGCACCCGTTGCGATAATAATATGATTAGCACTATATTCAGTTATGATACCATCAGCAGCAGTAACATCAACTTTTTTGCCGGCTTTTATTCTACCGAAACCATCTATGATGTCAATTTTATTTTTTTTCATTAAAAACTGAACGCCTTTGCTCATTCCTTCGGCAATATCACGACTCCGTTTAATAACCGCTTCAAAATCTTTATCAATTGCTTTAGCTTTTAAACCATATTGATCAACATGCTTTAGATAATCATACACCTGAGCAGATTTTAATAATGCTTTGGTAGGAATACATCCCCAGTTTAAGCAAATTCCGCCTAAAATTTCCTTTTCAACTATGGCAGTTTTGAAACCTAATTGTGATGCTCTAATGGCAGTTACATAACCTCCGGGACCGCTTCCTATAATTAGTACGTCGTATTTCATATTTTATAATTTTTAACTCTATTTGGCTGTTTGTTTATCTTATAAGTTTCTTAATGGAATTATTTTATTTTTTCAATAGTTTCTCTGTACTCTCATCATATTCGGTTAATGCTTTTTATACTTTTGAATATCATCATTTTTTTAGATGAACTACATTCTTTCAGGAACCTGAATTCCTAATAATGAGAATGCTGATTTTATAGTATCTGCTACCTTTCTAGATAACCGAACTCTAAATACTTTTTTATCTTGATTTTCTTCGCCTAAAATATGCACGTTTTGATAGAATGAGTTAAATTCTTTTACCAATTCATACGTGTAATTTGCAATTATTGCAGGAGAATAGTTCTTGGCAGCTTGCTGAATGATTTCAGGATAGATTTCTAATTGCTTAATTAATTCTTTTTCCTTTTCATGTAATTCAATTAATCCCGGGGTTGAATAATCAAAATCTGCTTTTCTTAAAATGGATCGTATTCTTGCATAGGTATATTGAATAAAAGATCCTGTGTTTCCTTGAAAATCTACCGAAGCTTCCGGGTCGAATAAAATTCTCTTTTTAGGATCTATCTTTAAAATGAAATACTTTAAGGCTCCTAAACCGATAATTCTATATAATTCTTCTTTTTCTTCTTCAGAATAACCTTCTAACTTCCCTAACTTTTGAGAAATTATACGTGCTGTGCCGGTCATTTCATCCATTAAATCATCAGCGTCAACAACGATTCCTTTACGAGATTTCATTTTTCCGGAAGGTAGATCTACCATTCCGTAGCTTAAATGGTGTAATTGATTTGCCCAGGAATAGCCTAATTTCTTTAAGATTAAAAACAGTACTTTAAAATGGTAATCTTGTTCATTACCAACGGTATATACCATTCCGTTCAGGTTTGTAAAATCTTTGGCACGTTGGATAGCTGTACCAATATCTTGTGTCATATACACTGAGGTACCGTCTGAGCGCAATACTAATTTCTCATCGAGTCCATTCTCAGTTAAATCGCACCAAACAGAACCATCTTCTTTTCTATAGAAAATGCCTGTTTGTAATCCTTTTTCAATAGTATCTTTTCCCAGTAAGTAGGTATCACTTTCATAATACAGTTTATCAAAATCAACACCAAGATTTCTGTAGGTTACATTGAAGCCTTCATATACCCAGCTATTCATCATTTTCCAAAGCTCCACGGTTTCCGGGTCGCCGGATTCCCATTTCTGAAGCATTTTCCGAGCTTCTAGAAATAGAGGAGCTTGCTTTTCCGCACCTTCTTGGGTACTTCCGGAAGTTATTAAATCATTAACTTCTTTCTTGTATTCTTGATCAAATTTCACATAATAGTTCCCAACTAATTTGTCGCCTTTTAAGTTTGCTGATTCCGGAGTTTCTCCGTGACCAAAACGTTTCCATGCCAGCATCGATTTACAGATATGTATCCCGCGGTCGTTAATAATCTGCGTTTTATAGACAGTACACCCGGCAGCTTTTAAAATTTCAGCAACCGAATATCCTAATAACACATTACGTATATGTCCTAAGTGGAGAGGTTTGTTAGTATTGGGCGATGAGTATTCTATCATACGGGTATTTTCGTTGCTTTCTCCAAGACCATAGTTTTTAATGCTGGCAATTGTATTGAAGAAATTGATATAGAAATTGTCATCAACCACCAGATTTAAAAATCCTTTTACAACGTTAAAGCGTGAAATTTCGTGAAGGCTTTCAACTAAGTGGTTTCCTAAATCTCTTCCGATGACTGCAGGGTTTCCTTTTTTGTAACGTAACAGAGAGAAAATAACCACAGTAATGTCTCCCTCAAAATCTTTTCGGGTTGCTTGAAGCTCTACGGATGGAATCTCTATATCGTATAGGTTCTTAAATCTTTCTTTAACTTTCGTTTCCAGTAACGATTGTATATTCATTGATTGATTTTGTTTAAACCAGATAGCAAAATTACATAATTTTATTGGTATATATCATTCGGTTATTACTATAATTCCATGGCTTTGCAGTTATGGATAAAGTAGAGAATCTTAAAGAACCAGCAAAAGAAAAGCTGCAGGAAAATAAAAATATTGAGTTGGTCATTTAATTTCCGTATATTGAGCCCTTTAAATTAAATAAGATGGATAAATTTAAAGGACAAGATATAGTAAACTTTATAAAAGAATTACCTAATGATGAAACTTGTAAAGCTTATTTAGCAAGAATAAAATGGCAAGATGGTTTTACCTGTAGTAAATGTGGTCATACAAAAGGATGCGAAAAATCTGGTTACAATTATCATTGTTATTCTTGTCACCATGTAGAAAGTGCAACAGCAAACACGCTATTTCATAAGGTTAAATTTGGTTTGCAAAAAGCTTTTTGTGTTGCTTTTGAGATGAGTACCAGTAGTAAAAGTATTTCGAGTATTCAAATGGGTAAACGTTTTAGTATTCGTCAAGGTACAGCTTGGTATTTTATGCAGAAAGTTCGTAAATCAATGAAAAGCAGTCAGAAATATTCTTTAGAAAAATTAGTTCATGTTGATGAATTTACTGTTGGAGGTAAAGAAGAAGGAAAACAAGGTAGAAGTTACGATTCAAAAAAGAAAAAAGCAGTCATAGCCGTGGAATTGACCGATAATAATAAGGTAAAAAGGGTTTACATAAAATCTATTGATGACTATTCTGCTAAATCATTAACACCTATATTTGAAGAACACATAAGTACTTCTGCTAAAATAATAACCGATAAATGGAGAGGTTATGAGCCTTTAAAAGAAGTTTTTAATATTCAACAGAAATATAGTAATAATGGTACTAATTTTAAACAGCTACATATTATAATTATGCAAGTTAAATCCTGGTTAAGAGCAATACCAACTCATGTAAGTAAATGGCATATTCAAGCTTATTTTGATGAGTTTTGTTATAGAATTAATCGATCTCCATTTAAAACCAGTATCTTTCACAAAACAATTACCAGAATGGTACACACTAAACCAATATATCAAAATCGAATAAAACAGAAATTAAATGACTAACTCAATAAAAATATTTTCAAAAACTAAAGAAGATAGCTCCTAAATGCCCCGATTTATTAATGCAGGAATTACATGAGGAAGAATTTGAACGTGCTAAATTGTTTAGCTTATGGAAATTGCCGCAAAACAAGGAGTCTGATATTTACCTTTAAAGACATTGAGCGTATCGCTAAATATTTAAAAATGAAAGTTCCGGATTTTATAGCACAATATTTACGAATAGGTTGAAGATGATTTTTATGTATTACAACCATCTCCTTGTCTTTTATTTATACAAAAAGAATAATAGATGCTTCATTTATGGTGTTCGTCCAAAATCTTGTACAGAATATCCACATACTAATAGAAGAAAATTTATTCAACCTACAAATATTACGGTTAAAAATATCGAAATTTGTCTGGCAACTTATAGAATTGTAGAGAAGCTAAAACTAAAAGCTACCCGATTCGCAATTTTATTTTCCTGATTTTTTTAATAACCCTTTCGGGAATAAAATTTTAATTATACAAAGAGGTTATCAAGAGCTATTTTGAAAATAGTCAATTCAACCTGTAATACCATTTCTGATTTAAAAATACTCAAAAAAGATTTTATTATATAAATGATAACTAGTTATAGACCTTATGATTTCAGGATTTAGTTCTTTAATCATCTGAGTAATTTTACTTTGCTTTTATATTTTTAAGTAGTTTCATAGCTATCCTGTCCTTAATCCATTGTCATATCTTATTCAGCAGGATTAAGTTCCGGGCTATGAGGAGGTATTCTAATGAGTTTGATACTTTCAGGAATGATGATGTTTTGACAAGCATGGAATCCTACATTACCTGTAATAACAGTTTTCAGCTTCATGACTTCGGTTACTGGAAGCTTTAAGGTAAGTTCCAAAAATGATATTAGATACTAATGATGTTTCCCGGTAAAACTATCCCCGGTTACAAGTGAAAACCACCTCCTCCACAACCCTGTTTTTTCATATAACTTAACTCTAAAATTCATATTTAAGTTAAAAAATGGATGTAAAGTACTAAATTTAAGTACCTAAAAAGAATAGCAATACTTTTAGTTATATTCAAAAATGAGTATTAAAAATACAATATCTTATCGAGCTGACACTTGTATTTCAATTGATTTTTCTTCCGAAGAAATCAGTTCAGATGGAGCGTTGTTTTAATTGGAGTAATTAGATCGAAGGTATAAATCATATCTTATTTCGGTAACTTAATTCCGGATAAACGGCATCCGTTATTGATTACTCACACACTACCAATAAGTTACTAAAACAACCTGTTTTTATGCTAATGTAAGGCTATGAAGATTGCAATGATGTTTTTCACTTACAATAGGATTCTTTGTATAAAGATATCCCGGAAGGAGATTTGGTTTCTCAACTTACTTTATCCGGATTTTTAAAACGAATAGTAGTGAAAATACATAAGGCATACCCGGATATGGAGATTATTATTGGTACCGACAGGGGTTTTATTCGTGCCGGTTTTATGAATTAGCTGACAATTATGCCTTAAAATACATCATAGGCATAGCTGGTAATAAAGTGTTAAAATGCAAAGAATTTGCTACCGCTTATCTGAAACTTTTGTGTATAAAGATTTATTCCGGGAGTTAATCAACTGATAAAGTTTGCTATACGGATAGAATATGACAATCTTGGAATACCTGTGCCTTGTGGGTAAAAACGACACTTTTATTCCTTAGAATGGCTCTGAAAGTTGTAAAATTTGATAAAAATATTCAAAAAAGATATTTGAAAACCTAAACTATAAATTCTTCATATCAACTTAATAAAATAAGCTAATTATAGAACCGATGAATAATGCAGATTAACAGCATTATTGATAGATGAATTTCAGTTCAAAATTGACATTTTAACTTTTTTTTAACTTTTGCTTTTTTTTGATTTCTTAATTTCAGCAAAAATTAAAATAGCAATATTATGCAATTTATTAAGCAAGAAAACAACTTTCCGTCTGCGTTTTCAGTTTGGTCAATTGGAAAATTATCAGGCAAATCAATGCCAAATAACAGTACTAGTAGCAGACTTGTTTCGGAATTACACCTCATCCGGAATTTATTCCGATTAATCTTTCCTATTCTTCTTTTAGGAATTAAACGTTTTGAATTTAAGTTTTACAGATAAATATAAAATACTATTAATTAAGATGTTTTCAATTTTTTATAGTTTCATTTATAACTGTACAAAATGGAAGTTCCTTTTAAAATACAAAACGACATAAAAACATCTTTGATTTTAATAAGGAATTCATCGCAGTTTGAAGCTAATGAGAAATATATGAATTTTGACATCTTACCTACCTGATAAGCAATATCAATATATAAACTCGGTTTTTTTAAAATAATACATTGTGAATTCATCTTACGAAAAAGGAAAATACAGGAAAAGAAACAGCACTTGTTGAAGTTTTCTTAATAGTAAAATCAGTATAAAGCATCATGAAAAAGTTAAGCATAGTACTCTTGATAATTTCTTTATGGTTTAGTATAGCTTCACATACACAAAAAAAGGATTCTATAAAACAGCCTGAGAAAAAAATAGAGGTTAATAAGGAGTTTGATGAACATGGAATCCTTATTAGGTATGATTCCATTTACAGTTATTCCAGTAGTAAATCCAATATGGGTACCAAGGCAATGGATTCCACAAACAAACATTTTTTTTCAAATCGAGAATTCATACCTTTTGAGGATTCTTTTGATGGCTTAGATTTTGAGTTTCCTAATATATTTTCTCAAAACTTTGCTTCCATTTGGAAGCAAAGTTTTGAAGGTCATCAAAAACTATTTGATAGGATTTTCAAGAAGCATCAGCCAAAAAAAAGCAATCGCCTCCGGTAAAATTTAAAATATTGTTAAACTAAATAAATGATATATCAATATGGATATACAAATAGAAAAACTAATCAAAACTTACGGACCTCAAATCGCTGTAAACAATATTAGTTTTGAAGTTAAGACAGGAGAGGTACTTGGATTTCTAGGCCCCAATGGGGCAGGAAAATCTACCACAATGAAAATGATTACAGGATATATAGGTCTTGAAAAAGGCAATATCCATATAGGAGGAAAAAGTGTTACAGACCCAGCTAATGATTTAAAAAAGCATATCGGCTATCTCCCTGAAAACAACCCACTATATCTTGATATGCCCGTCATAGAATATTTGGAATTTTGTGCGTCTCTTCAGGGGATAGACAAATCCAATATTAATAAAAGAATTCGCAAAATGGTTGGAGTTTGTGGTTTAAATAGAGAAAAGCACAAGAGGATAGGTGAATTATCTAAAGGATATCGGCAACGTGTAGGGCTTGCACAAGCCATGATTCATGACCCGGAAATCTTAGTGTTGGACGAACCTACAACAGGGCTGGATCCTAATCAGATTATAGAGATTAGGAAACTAATTCGGGATTTAGGAAAAGAAAAAACCGTTATATTGAGTACACACATTCTTCCTGAAGTAGAAGCGACATGCGATCGTATTCTCATTATCAATAGAGGTAAAATAGTGGCAAACGGAACTCCAGAAACACTTAGAAAACAGACGCAAGGTAATGAAGTATTAAAGCTACGTATTGAAGATGGTAATGCTGATACAATTTTGAAATCGTTGAAAGCACTGAAAACTGTTCAATCTGTAGAATATGTTCCGAAAAATCAAAATTTATTTGAAGTACAAAGTCTTGCAGAACAAACTTCCAAACGAAATATTTTTAACCTATGCGTTCAGAAAAAATGGGTGCTGACTGAACTCACACCTATGGAAACTAAACTTGAGGATATTTTCAGAAACTTAACAGTAAATTAAATATGAAAACAATATGGATTATAGCCAAGCGAGAATTGGCAACCTTTTTCGACTCACTTATAGCCTATATTATCTTAGGTCTTTTTTTAGGATTTAGCGGGTTTTTTACTTGGCTTTACGGCAATGATATTTTTCTGGTAGGTCAGGCAAATCTGAGAGTATTCTTCAGTATTGCTTCATGGAGTCTTTTCTTTTTCATTCCTGCCATAACTATGAAAATGCTGGCTGAAGAAAGAAAAGCAGGTACCTTGGAACTTTTACTAACTAAGTCGGTATCTGATCGTCAACTGATATTAGGTAAATTCTTAGGTTCAGTTTTGTTAGTATGTATAGCCTTGTTCGCAACATTGCCTTATGTTATCACCGTCTCCAGCATAGGTAATTTGGATGATGGTGGTACAATTTGTGGCTACTTTGGCTTATTATTGATGAGTACTACATATACAGCTATTGGAATCTTTGCAAGTAGTATTACTACAAATCAGATTGTTGCATTTATGACGGCTCTTTTTATTGGTTTATTTTTCCATATCATTTTTGGAGTACTAGCCCAAAACTTCACAGGTAGCATGGGGTTAATTTTTGAAACCTTGAATCTTCAATCTCATTTTGAATCAATTTCCAGAGGTGTAATAGATTCTAAAGACTTGGTTTATTTTCTGTCCATAACCGTTTTAGGGCTTTATCTGGGAAAATGGTCCCTATCAAAAAGACATTTTTCTTAATCAATATTACAAACACATGAAAAAAACATATATAACTATTCTACTGGTTCTTGGTATTCTTCTATTTGTAAACTTAGTGTCAGAACAGTATTTTTTTAGGATAGACTTAACCGAAGACAAACAATACACTTTAAGTGAAGCAACAAAAGATATTATGAAGTCTTTGGAGAGTCCTATTACAGTCAAAGCTTACTTTTCTGAGAACCTTCCACCACATATCGCAAAGACTAAAAGCAATTTTGAAGAATATTTAATAGAATATGCCAGAAACTCGGATGATAATTTGGTATACACCTTTATTAATCCTAATGAAAATGAAAAAACCGAGCGTGAAGCTGTCGAAGCGGGTATTAATCCGGTAATGATAAATGTTCGTGAGAAGAATCAAATGAAACAACAAAGAGCATTTTTAGGAGCTGTATTGGAATTAGAAAACCAGAAAGAAGTGATTCCTTTTATACAACCAGGAGTTCCTTTGGAATATCTGTTATCATCATCCATAAAAAAGATTGTTGTGACTGATAAACCTCAAGTCGGCTTGATGGAAGGTGATGGGCAAGCTTCAATCAGGGAACTTTCACAGGTAAAAACAGCTCTGGATGTTCTATATGACTTCAAGTCTACTAAAGTAAATGATAGCATTCCTGTTCCTGATAATATAAAGACATTAGCTATTGTTCGTCCTACCGATACCATTAACGAAGCTAGTCTTAGCCAGTTAGATAAATTTCTAGAAAATGGAGGTAACTTATTTATTGCTTTGAATCGGGTAAATGGAGATATAAATACTTCTTATGGTAGTGGGCTTACTACTGGTGTAGAAGAATGGCTTAAAGCAAAAGGGCTGGAAGTACGAGAAGATTTTGTTGTAGATGCTCAATGTGCCACCGTAAGTGTTCAACAGCAACAAGGCTTTTTTAATTTTACTTCGAACGTTTCTTTCCCATACATACCAATTGTGAGTCAGTTTGCAGACCACCCGACTACCAAAGGCTTAGAAGCTGTAGTGATGCAATTTGTAAGCTCCTTAAAATTTACCGCAAAAGATTCCCTTACCACATTTACGCCTTTAGCTTTCTCTTCGAAAAATTCAGGAACAATGCAAGCACCACAATTTTTTGATATTCAAAAACAATGGACAGAAAGAGATTTTAATGCACCAAATCAAGTGATTGCAGGAGTATTGGAACAAACCAATGATAGTGGAAGCAGATCCCGAATTTGTGTAGTTGCAGACGGGGATTTTCCTATCAGTAATGGGCAACAACAGATACAACCAGGGAATGTTAACTTAATGGTCAATGCCATTGATTGGTTAAGTGACGATACTGGATTAATTGACCTAAGAAACAAAGGTATTAGATACCGCCCAATTGATACCTTAGAAGAAGGTACTAAAACAACTCTGAAATATCTTAACTTTTTACTACCTATTGTACTGGTAATTATCTATGGAGTTGCAAGAATGCAGATGAACAAGAATAAACGTAATAGAAGAATAGAAGAAAATTATGAATAAACACTAAATGATAAAATGATATTCTAAATTATAAAGAGATGAAAAAAAATAACATATTAATAGCAGTATTAATTGGATTAGTGTTGCTATTTGTAACGACAAATTATTTTAAAAAGAATAGTAGTGCAAACTTTAAAGCTGAAGTGATTCAATTGGATTCATCACAAGTGAATAAAATTATTATTCGTCCGTCGTTAGCTACAAAGGAAGAACCAATTATTATTTCAAAAGGGAATGATAGTTGGCAAGTAGCACAAGGAACTATTAAAACCAAGGCTAATCAATCAACAGTTAAGAATGCATTGGGGCAGCTGAGCAAATAAGAACAGAACAGTTAGTAGCTAAAACCAAAGATAAATGGGAAGCATATGAACTAACGGATTCTTTAGCACGATGTGTTGAAATCAAAGAGCAGGGCAAAGAACAAACAACGAAACTATACTTTGGAAAAACAACATATAAATCATCCCAAACTCCGGGGTATGGAGGACGACCTTCGGTTGATGTCTCTACTTATTTTAGAATAAATAAAAAACCCAAGACCTATGCTTTAAAAAGTACTCTTTCTAGCACATTCGAACGCAAGTTTAACACATGGAGAAATACAGAATTTATAAAGGTTGATAAAGATTTGATTACACAATTAGAATTTGAGACCAGTGATAACATTGGTTTTTCCCTTACTAAAAAAGAGTCTGTCTGGACTATGGGAAATATTTCACCAGATTCTACGAGAGTAGCTCAATATCTTAATACAGTACACCATCAAAATAGTTCACAATTTGCAGATGGGTTTACTCCAAAAAATGAAGCGGATTATAAGTTGACAATTCAAGGTACTTCAATAGAAAACCTTATGGTGAAAGCTTATAAGGATTCTACAAAAAATAAGTTCTTTCTGAACTCTTCGCAACATCCAAATGTTTTTGTTGAGAGTGATTCCACAGGATTATTTAGGCAATTTTTTGTAAGTCAAGACCATTTCTCAAAATAATTACTACTTAAGAAATATATCACATTTTTGAACGTATTTAAGAATCAAGAATAGTTTTTTAATTTCACAGCTCTGGCTGGTAATGGAATTATTTTGTACTCTCTTTATATAAATATTTCTGCTCCTCGGGGGAGTCTAAAATATCAAGGCAGTCATGAAAAGTATGGAGCATCAGTTGAGTTTAAAGTTATACTGATAAAAGACAATGAATTTGCAGGAAGATAATAAATTTAATTACACCCCTTGTACTGATGGTTGTGTAGTTTCAAAATCTTTAGAAGATATTTTAAAGGAGAGAAAAAAGAATTTAAAAAAAGGGAAACAAGGCTATGAAAGTGTAGAAAAAGATATTTTAGAGGATTTTATTAAAAATGCCACAAATAAATTAGTACTTGAGATGAGAATACAGGATTTTTATTTCCGGAAAAGATATTGAATTATACGAAACATAATACGATTACCAATACCTCCATATTGTTTTGGACTAAATCCTGCTGAAAAATATGGCAGTGGATGAAAGACAGAATTACCATGGAGTCTTTGATACTATTGAAGATTTACAAAAAAAGATAACAGAACTTATTTCATTAATGGAGAAGCAAATTATTAAGATTATAACTACATGTCAGCTTATATACCAGAATCACTATTAAAGAATATTTAAATATAAAGGTTATACAGTTTAATAAGATACATCCAAATTATCAGATTAAATGATTAATTACTACATTTAAATTGAGTGTTATTTCGGAAGCGAAACATAAAAAGTAGTTCCTTTTCCTACCTCAGAATATAATCTTATTTTCCCTTTATACAGGGAGATAATCTTAGCAACAATTGCTAACCCTATACCAGTAGAATTTTGGTGTTCATCAAGTATTTGAAAGAGATTAAAAATTTTTTTGTGATATTTTTCATCAATTCCCATACCGTTATCCTTAATGCTGAATTTCCATTGATCCCCTAAATCTTCAAAAGAAACGCTTATATGCCCTTCTTCCTTATCAGAATATTTAACAGCATTGCTGATTAAATTTTGAAATAATTGATGTAATCTAAATTTATCACCCCTAACAGGAGGTAAATTTTCTTGTATATAAATTGTAATATGCTCAGGGACATAAATTGTTTCTACAATATCATTAACCACAATATTTAAATCTACCTGATTTTCTGATCTCTCAACTTTATCAACTCCTGCATATTCTAAAATTCCATTAATCAGATGATCCATTTTGTCAATTTTTTTAATCAATAACTGAAAATTTCTACCTATGTCATTACCCTCATTAATTAGATGCTTAAAGTCCTCATGAAGCCAAGTCACCAAAGTATTCATACTTCTCAGGGGAGCTTTTAAGTCATGCGATACTACATGAGCAAAATCATTTAATTCTTTGTTACTAATAGTTAAATGGGTTAATAATTTTTCCCGTTCTTTCTCTGCGTTTAAATTTTCTGTAATATCTCTCACAATACCATGTGCAAAAACAGGATTGTCAGCTTCGTCATACACCAAACTAGAGTTGATTTCGATCCATCTGATTTCTTTATTTTTGTTATAAATCCTCGCCCTGAAATTTTTAAAAGTCCCTTCTTCCAATAATTTTGTATAAGATTTCATAGCATATTCAATATCTTCCTCATGAAGTGTTGAATTAACATTAAAGGATTCTTTTTGTATGTCGTATCCGAAGAAATCCTCAGAAGCATCGTTCATCTTTAAAACATTTCCATATAAATCCATAAGTATATATGGATCTACAATGGTTTTAAATAAACTTTCCAATTCAATTTCTTTCTCATTAAGAACATTCACTAAATTTTGATTGGTTTCATATAGTTCAAGAGATTTTTCTTCTAGTATTTTCTCAGCTTCTTTTCTTGCAAATTTCTCACGATCAAGAGCTTTTTTCAATAATTTTATTTTTAATTTTTTCATTTTTTCAGAATTTCAAAGCGTACAACAGAGCCATCTTCTTTCAATAATTTGTAGTGTATTTCACAAGTTTGATTATAATATTCAAAACTTTTCTCCATAAGCCCATGTGCGAAGGCAAACAAAGATCTGGACGAATTGTAAATCAAAACTAATTTGTCGTCTGTTTGTTCTATGGTTTCAAATGCAGGTAATTCGGCATCAGGATATAATTTTCTTACTTGTACATGTATGTGATCTTCTATAGAGGAAAGTAAATCTATAGGAGTCTTATAAGATTTTAAAATTGACCCATAATTGTTTACTAAAACATCGAAAAAATGAAGCCCATATATTTTAAGAAGATCATTGGGTGCTATTTTAGTAGAGTTACTCAAATTAGTAAGTAAAGCAATCATTTCTGTAAATTTATAGGTACCCACAGAAGTATAAATTCCATTTGATTCTAGTTCGGATTGATCAATAATTTGCTGAACAGTTGCTAAGCCAAATTTACGTTCAACCAAATCTAAAAATTCAGTAAAAACAATTCCTTTCATATATCAGGTTACTAATTCATTGTTGCTCCAGTAATCAAGCATAGTAATAATGATTTTTCTATAATTTTCATAATGAACAGGTTTAATAATATACCCTCCAATTCCAAGCTCATAGCACTTTCTTAAATCTTTTATACTGTTTGAGCTGGACAAGATTATTATTGGTATATATTTTAAACGATCATCAGATTTTAAGATTTCTAAAAATTCTATCCCATTCATTTTCGGCATATTCAAATCTAAAAAAATGAGTTGCGACAATAAGGATTCATTTAATTTCTTAAGAGCTTCTTCTCCGTTTCTTGCTTCTGTAATAGAAGTTTTATGTTCACTTTGCTTACAAATTCTGGAAAACTTCATTCTTTCTATTTCATCGTCATCGACAAATAGGATGCTTAATTGTTTCATTATAATAACTAAATTTTTATACCATGAAGGAAAGATATTAAAAAATAAACTCATTGATTAACATATCTGTCCAATTAATATTTAAGTTTAGATTATTGGTTGATTATTGTAGATGAATGTTTTTTATATGATAAAACTGAATTATCTACATAAGAATAATGACAGATAATCTTTTTGTATCTTTCGGAACAAAATAAGAGTTTGTATATGGATGAAAATAAACAAGAAGAAAATATAGACAAATCAAAAAAAGCTGTTAAAGAAGATGCAAAAGGGCTTTTGGAAAGTACAAAAACTTTCATGAATGAACTATTAGATTTCAGGCATGATACCGATCAGGGAGCTACCATTGAGGCAATAAAAAATGATATTCCGTTTAAAGGAGCAACTGCCTGGATTTTAATTTGCTCAATATTTGTTGCCTCAATAGGTTTAAATGCAAATTCAACAGCAGTAGTTATCGGAGCCATGTTAATTTCCCCATTAATGGGACCCATTTTAGGGGTAGGAATGTCAATTGCAATTAATGATATCGATACATTAAAGAAGTCTTTAATAAACTTAGCTACAATGATTGTGTTAAGCTTGTTAACCGCTTTTTTATTTTTCTTTTTATTTCCGTTACGAGAGGAAACATCAGAACTTTTAGGACGTGTAAAACCAGATATCAGAGATGTTTTAATAGCATTCTTTGGTGGTTTAGCTTTAATTATAGCAAGAACCAAAAAAGGGACTATTGTTTCAGTGATTTTTGGTGTAGCTATAGCTACAGCATTAATGCCCCCGCTATGTACTGCAGGTTATGGTCTGGCAATTGGAAAGTTAGATTATTTTATAGGAGCCATGTATCTCTTTACAATTAATGCAATTTTTATTGCATTAGCCACCTTTACGGTATTAAAATTATTAGGATTTACGATGATTCGTTACGTGAATTCTAAAAAAAGAAAAAGAACGGCACGTATTGCCTCTGTTATTGCTCTGTTAGTTATGATACCAGCTGTTAAAACATTTGTTAATGTGTACTATGATACTGTTATTAATGCTAATTATAAAAAATTTTTAGCAGAAGAAGTTGAGAGTAATAAAGATTTATGGTTGCTAAGACATACCAAAGAAAATAAAAACAAAAAAATTACATTACGATTTAACGGAGAAATACCCGCTGCAATTAAAACTAATTTAAAAAATAAAGTTAAATTGTATGAAAAAATAAAAGATTTTGAAGTTGATATTTTGGGGAATAAATCGAGAAGTGTAGATGATATTTCTAAATCATTGGAAAGAGCTTATGCTAATTTAGATCAAAAAGATTATGTGATTGATGGTTTTCAAAAAGAAATCGAAGATTTAAAGAATGAAATTTCCGAATTGAATGCAACTATAGAAAAGACAGATAAAAATAGCATTCCTTTCAGCACCATTGCTAAAGAAACAAAAATTCGGTTTAATGAAATAACAAAAATTAGTTTTTCAAAAGTACTATCTACTAAAGATTTTATTAAAGTGGATACACTCCCGGAAGTCGGTATTATTTGGAATGATAAGCTAAAAGAAGATTATATTACTAAAAAGGAAGCAGAATTAAAAGAGTGGCTACAACAGGAAATGAAATTAGATACCTTAATTTTAAGGTAGCAGGCTATAGCCTGAGTTTATTAACTCGATATATTTAGTAAAAAATCAGTAATTTATCCTCATTATACAATATTCATATCTTTAAGAAAGACAACTATAGTAGAATTGAAATCCAGCGATAACATACTTCACTTAAAAAGCACTTCAAATGAATCCTGATTTACTGCAAAGAAACTCAAAACCTCATCGGATTATTCAATTCGTTATTTATTAATTACTAATAAATTTTATTCCTACAAAAAAAACTCTGGGTCTGGAGGAGCCGTAAATATAATTAGCATCCCTGTCTGTACCCTGATCAAAATCCTGTTGGTAACTATCAAAGATATTCCGTATTCCTCCGCTTAATCGAATCTTAGAATGTTTGTGTTCATCTAAAGAGAAATCATATGATGTTTTTATATTTAATTCAAAAAAATCACGAGTTTTTTCTAAACGATCCTCGGTTATAAATCCTGCCAAATGTGGTACATACATACTGCCGGTATATATTCCCGAAATATTGTTTTGAAATTTTTTGCCGGAAGCATAAGTAACTATAAAATTACCATATAAATTAGGAGATTTAAAAAAGTTATCAGCATTTTCTAAAGATATAGATGAATCATCAGACCAGACCACCGGCGTATCAAACTTCCCTTCCTGAATGGTTGCACCAGCCTGAAGCATCCATTTCTCATCGGGAGCATATTTTACTTCAATATTAATTCCTTTTATATTAGCATTGTTGCCGTTTCTCTTTTCCCAAATTACATCAGTAAGCTGTTCCAAAATAAAAGGGGTAATAAGTCTGATATAAAAAATTTCAAATATTAATGAAATTTCACCATTCGTTAAATCTTTGTTCCAATCATACGAAGTTGTAAAACTATGAGAATTTTCTGAAGCTAAATTTTCTCTATCTACTCTGACGGTTAATACTTCTCCTGCAGCAATATGAGCATGCAAATCTTCAGTAAATACTTGAGGAGCTCTAAATCCTTTTGCGTAAGAAGCCCTTAATCTTGTATTTCTGTTTGCAAAGAACATAATATTTAGTCTTGGATTCCATACAATATTCTCATCTGTTAAATTATGAATATCAGCTCTTAAACCACTCAATATTTTCCATCGCTCATTAACAGACCATTCCTGTTGTGCATATATACCATAAATTCGCGAAGTTTGATTTACAAAAGCATTAAACCCCGGTTTTTCATCTTTCATATAATCATACTTAAATTCTATCCCTCCTGTAAAACTTCCTTTTCCATTTAAAAAGGAATCAAATTTATAAGCATATTGTAACCCTGATATCCAAGTTTCATCACGAGATTTTCCAAACCCTTTTATCGCTCCGTTCTGAGCAATTAAATCTTCACCACCTCCATAATAATTGTCATTCTTAGAGCGGGAAGCAGACAAATATACTGAGAAATGTTCCTTTCCCTCATTAATAGATGATTCATAGGTAAGCCCCCCAATTAATACTTTTGAATCTATTTGCTCTGTAATATCACTTTCAAAAGGTTGTAAGTTTAATTTGTTTCCACCTCTTCTAAATTCACTAATAGAATTAAATTCAGCAGTTAATCGGTTATTCTTTGAAGTTTTAAGATATCCTTTAAAGCCAAAAGTCTGATTTTCCAGTTTGGTAAACTCTGTGAATGAATCTCCATCGTAATCGTATGGATTCCTGTTACGATACATTCCAAAATACGTCAATCCAGCAGTAGCTTCCTCATTTACTACTGCTCCGTTTACCGTAGTTACTGCATCTGATTTTTCGCCTTTAATTAAAGAGACATTCTGACCGGTTTGAAAAGTATTTTCTATTGGATCTTTTGTGATAACATTAATAGTTCCCGCAACGGCATTAGTTCCGTATAAAGCAGATCCGCCACCACGGACAACTTCAATACGTTGAATTGCATTAGCAGGAATCTGATCCAATCCATAGATTCCGTTTAAAGCACTAAAAACAGGGCGACTATCTATTAGAATTTGAGAATAGGCTCCATCTAAACCATTAATTCTAACTTGAGAAAACCCGCAATTCTGACAATTAGTTTCCATACGTAATCCGGGTTGGAAATTCAGCCCTTCTGATAAACTTACTGACTGCGTCGCCTCTAATAGTTTTGAATCTGTAACAGTAACAATTACCGGAGCTGTTTTTCTGTTTAAATGTGTTCTTGTTGCACTTACTACTACCTGATTCAAACCTAATAGATCTTCTTCTAAGTTTACATTGATGATTTTAATATCCTCATTGCTTAAATCTATCTCTTTTTCAATAGGTTTAAAACCTACGCTTTGAAAAACAACAACATTTTTTTTTGATATTAATTTAAGTGAATAGTATCCTTTATCATTAGTTGCTGTTCCTGTAGAAGTATTTTTAATATATATTGAAACAGATTCTAAAGGCTCATTATTAAAAGTTACTTTACCTTTTACTAACTGAGCTTGAATAGCAGTAGTAAAAAAGATAATTATGATTTGAAAAAACAATTTCATTTTATTCCTAAAATATATTTAACACAAATATAAATTATTTTTTATTTTTATCTAAAAAATATATTGAATAAGCAAAAATTTTATATATTTGTAATTAATTTTAAGAATGATGTTTTCACAATCTGAAGAAAATTATATAAAAGCAATATATCATTTAGCAATTGATGCTGATAAAGGAATCAGTACCAATTCTATTGCAAAAAAGTTAGCTACTAAAGCTTCTTCAGTAACTGATATGATTAAAAAACTATCAAAAAAAAAATAATAGCCTATAAAAAATACCAGGGAGTGAAGCTTACTGATTTTGGAAGAAAAACTGCAACAAATATCATAAGAAAACACAGATTATGGGAGTTTTTTTTAGTCGAAAAACTAAGATTTTCCTGGGATGAAGTCCATGAGGTAGCTGAGCAGTTAGAGCATATTAAATCTCCAAAATTAATTGATGAATTAGATGCTTTTTTAGAGTTTCCGAAGCAAGACCCGCATGGGGATCCTATTCCGGATAGAGAAGGAAATATTCAGCAAATAAACAAAAGACCATTATCATTTTTGATTATGAATGATGAAGGTGTATTTGTAGGAGTAAATGATAGCTCTTCAGAGTTTTTAAAGTTTTTGGACAGACAAGGAATTGGTCTTGGCGATAAAATAAAAATAATAGAAAAAGAACCTTTCGATGGTTCATTAATAATAGAGATTAATAATAGATTGCTATCAATATCAAATAAAATAGCTAATAATTTACATATCCGGAAATTATGAGTTTCTTCAATCAACTAGTTGAATTTTCAAAAGAGTATCCTATTCAGGGTGCATTATATGCAAGTCTTTTTACCTGGGGGTTAACTGCGTTAGGAGCTTCTTTAGTATTCTTCTTTAAAAAAATGAACCGTGCTGTTTTAGATGGAATGCTTGGTTTTACCGGAGGAGTAATGGTGGCTGCAAGTTTTTGGAGTCTACTTTCTCCTGCTATAGAGAATAGTCCGGGCGAAGGTTTCATTAAGGTGATTCCATCTGCGATAGGTTTTGCGTTGGGTGCATTAACTTTATTTGGAGTGGATAAGTTATTACCACATCTACATATTAATTTTAAAGAAAATGAAACAGAAGGGGTAGAAACAAATTGGCACAAAACAACCTTATTAGTATTGGCAATTACACTGCATAATATACCAGAAGGATTAGCAATAGGAGTATTATTCGGAGCGGCTTCCACTATGATGGGAGCAGAGCAAACCGAGATGATTATTGCTGCTATATCTCTTGCTATTGGTATTGGAATACAAAATTTCCCCGAAGGTTTTGCTGTTGCAATGCCTTTAAGAAGACAGGAAGTGAGTAGAAGAAAAAGTTTTTGGTACGGTCAATTATCTGCTATAGTTGAACCTTTTGCAGCAGTGTTGGGAGCTTTAGCCGTTTCTTTCTTTACGCCAGTACTACCGTATGCACTGGCGTTTGCAGCAGGTGCAATGATTTTTGTTGTTGTTGAAGAAGTAATACCTGAAACCCAGAGAGATAAATATACTGATATAGCTACACTCGGATTCATTGGAGGCTTTATAGTTATGATGTCTCTAGATGTAGGTTTAGGGTAATGTCCAAAGCAAAGACATTTGAAAAAACTGAAAATATTAATCAAAAGTGTTTGGATTACCTGATAAATCTGCTACAATTTATCTTTAATCCTTTCAGCATACTCTTTAATCACATCCTGATCGAAATAAGGCTCTTCTTCAATCCTTCCAATTATAGGTACACCACTCATTTCTATTATGATATTTTCAGTCCTCTTATCTTCATTTCCACTAAAAATAAGAGAAACATCAACTCCTCTTCCTTTCAATAAATTCAAAGTTAATAATGTGTGATTAATACTCCCTAAATAATGTCGGGAAACGACGATGACCTTATAATCGGGTTTTATTAGATCCAAAACAGTGTCTTTATCATTTAAGGGAACTAATAAGCCACCGGCACCTTCAATTACTAAATGATTTTTAGTTGAAGGCTCTTTAATTTCTCTTAGGTTAATTGTAACACTATCAATTTCTGCAGACGCATGAGGACTTATCGGGGTATTGAGTACATAGCTGTTTTTGTGAAAAACAGAAGTAGTATTAGAGATTAAATTTTTCACTTTATGTGTATCAGAGTAAGCTAAATCTCCTGACTGAACGGGCTTCCAATAATCTCCTTCTAAAGCTTCTGTTACAATTGCAGCAACAAGGGTCTTCCCAACTTCTGTAGAAATTCCTGTAATAAAATATTTTTTCATTCTTCGTCATGCCTAATTTGTTCTGGCATTATATCAAAAATAGTCAATTATAGTTGGTTTTTTAATGGTAAAGCTCTGAAAGAATGCCTTTTCTTTTATTAATTTACTCCATAATTCGAGATTGTTGTTCCGGAGAATAGTAAATTTGGAACCAAGTTTTTTTTGGGATAATGAGGCTAGTACAATTATTACTACTTCTGAAAGGCAGAAATACGCTTATCACTTAATAATGGAAAAAAATAGATGTTTCGATAAATAAAGGATTATAATTTTTTCGCTAATACAATAGAGAATATATAAGTTAACCAGTTATATCTTGCATCATTTCATCCATACCATCAAAATTTAAAAATAAATGTTGAATAATAGTGTTCGAGTAAATCTTTTAGATATGCTGGTAAAATAGAAAGCTGCCAAACTACTCTAAATGGCAAAGTCCGTTTTAAAAAAGTTAACTTGAACAATTTTTTAAATGGCAAGTAGGCATGGTAGATAAGGTTAAGTCTTTTGTTGACTAGTGTTGATTTCTTTTTAGCAATATGTAGGTTTCACACCACAATTTTTCAATTTTCCTGATTGAAAGAATTCCAGCCTTGTGCTTTTAACTTAACTTTATGATTTCCAATAGTTATCAAGTTTGCTCCTTGATTTTCCTCTGTAATATGCCCTATAACAGTAAGATTCGGGTTTCCTTTAATTTTATTAAAATCATTGATAGATATCGTAAACAATAATTCATAATCTTCTCCACCGTTTAAAGCAACCATGGTTGAATTTATATTAAATTCTTCACAAGTAGAAATTACTTGTGGGCTTAAAGGAAGTTTATCCTCATAAATATTACACCCCACTTTGCTTTGCGTACATATATGTATAATCTCTGAAGCTGCTCCATCGGAAATGTCAATCATTGAGGTTGGTTTTACCTCTAAATTATTTAATAATTCTGGAATATCTTTTCTAGCCTCGGGCTTTAATTGACGCTCTATAATGTAGGTATAGTTTGCTAAATCAGGTTGATTCTGCGGGTTTACTCTAAATACTTCTTTTTCTCTTTCAAGAACTTGTAATCCTAAATAGGCACTACCTATATCTCCCGTAACTACAATTAAATCATTTGGTTTTGCTCGATTTCTATATACAATGTTTTCCTTATCAGCACTTCCGATGGCCGTAACAGAAATTAACATTCCTTTTGCTGAGGAAGTGGTATCCCCTCCTATTAAATCTATCTTATAGGTATCACATGCCAATTGAATTCCGGTATACAATTCCTCCAAAGCTTCTAACGGAAATCGATTGGAAACAGCTATTGAAACTGTAATTTGTTCGGCGACAGCATTCATAGCATATATATCTGAAATATTTACCATTACAGCTTTATAGCCTAAATGTTTCAGTGGTACATAACTTAAATCAAAATGAACACCTTCTACTAGTAAATCCGTAGTAATTAATATTTCTTTTTTTTCACTGGAAATTACAGCACAATCATCTCCAACCCCTTTAATAGTTGAAGGATGATGGATTTTAAAATGTTTAGTTAAATGATTAATCAGGCCAAACTCTCCTAATTCAGCTAATGAAGTTTTTTGTTTATTTTTATCTTCCAGCATATTGGCAAAGATACTATTACCGTAACAAAAGAAATGGAAAATAGTTAACCCTTTTTAAATTATATAATACAAGAAATCTGTTTGGGGTTAAAAATCAAAGAATACCAGTCGAATATCCGAATGAAAAAAGAATTTGTAAATGTCTTTTTTAAATAAAAAAACTTGCTGGTTTTTTCTATCTATAATTTATCAAAATTATTATTTAGTATCTTCTTTAGAATTTTCTTTTGTAGCATCTTTAAACTCCTTAATACCGGAACCTAATCCTTTCATTAATTCAGGTATTTTTTTACCACCAAATAATAGTAATACAACAACTAAGATTATTATTATTTGATATCCTCCGGGAAATCCTAAAAATATTGCTTGTGCATTCATCATTTAAAAAATTTAATATTACAAAGATACAAAAAGTTTATTTACTTCTTTCAATTGTACCTCCAATTACTTTCTTTTCATCAATAATTTCCGGTTGACCTTTATATAATATCGTTCCGCCAAAACTAACTTTAGCATTTAAGGTTTCTCCTGTATGTATTTCTGCTTTTGCTCCGGAGCCTGCAGATACTGTACAAACGTTCATCACATTTAGTTTATAGCCATGATATGTGGAGCCTAAATTTAACTTCACGGTTTGGTTTTTTGCTTCTCCGGAAAGTTTAATAACTCCACCCGAAGATCCCTTAACGGTTAAGTGTTTTACGTGTATTACCAAATTTACAAAAGCTCCTTCCTGTGCTCTTATTTCAATATGATTTTGGGTAATATCTTCGCTTGTTATTGTAACTCCTTCGTTAGCATCAATTATTGAAAGATCTTTATTGTAATATAATTTTGTTTTTACCTTTCCATCTGCTATCATTTCCGGGAAGCGTAATGAAATTTTTAATTTATTATCCAGCTGCTTTATTTTTACCCTATCCGATTTTTTACCGGAAATATGGATTTCCTGTTTATCCGACTTAACTAATTCAATATCAATTCCATTATAAACTTTAAGAATTTCAAAATCATTAAGTTTTCTGATTATGGTAGTTTGACTTAAGGCGGATAGTGTAAAAAAACAACACTTAATTAATATTATCTGTCTCATTATTATGTAATTATACATATTTTGAACTTAAAATAAAGTGGGTTAGCTATATTAAAAGTTAAAATTAATGTGAAATTAATTCAAAATCTAAATGTTTTCTTTCAAGATTAGCATGTTTCACTTTTACAACCACACTATCACCTAACTGGATAACGGTATTTGTTGCTTGTCCAACAACTGCATACTGCTGTTCATCAAAAATATAATAATCATCTTTTATATTTCTGATTCTAATCATTCCTTCACATTTATTTATCAAGATTTCAACATAAATTCCCCATTCTGTAACTCCGGAAACGACCCCTTCAAATTCTTTATTCCGGTAATTTTGCATATATTTTACCTGCATATATTTAATAGAATCTCTTTCCGCTTTAGCAGCTAATTCTTCCATCTTAGAAGAATGTTTACAACGTTCTTCATATAATTCTGTTTTTGGGGAGGAACCCCCGTCTAAATAATGTTGTAATAAACGATGTGTCATAACATCCGGGTATCTACGAATTGGAGATGTAAAGTGACTATAATAATCGAAAGCTAAGCCGTAATGCCCAATATTTTGCGTGGTATATTCAGCTTTACTCATCGATCGAATCGCTAAGGTTTCTACTAAATTAGCTTCAGCTTTTCCATGAACATCTTTTAATAATTTATTCAATGTTTCTGATGTAGATTCTCTGGTTTCTGTATTTATTTTATATCCGAATTTTGATATAATGTTTTGTAACGATACTAATTTTTCAATATCCGGTTCATCATGAACACGATATATAAACGTTTTATTAGCAGGTTTATTTCCTTTGCCTCTTCCGATAAACTGGGCTACTTTTTTATTGGCTAATAACATGAATTCTTCAATTAATTTATTAGCATCTTTCCCTTCTTTAAAATATACTCCTGTTGGATTGGCGTTTTCATCTAAATTAAACTTTACTTCAACTTTATCAAATGATATAGCCCCGGATTTCATTCGTTTGGAGCGCATTTTTTTTGCTAATTCATCTAATTTTAGAATCGCTTCAACAATGGTATTATCTACGCTATAAGCTCTTCTTGTTAATGACGCTTCTGAAGGAATTATATTATTTTTATTTTCAATGATTGCCTGAGCTTCTTCGTAAGCAAAACGTTTGTCAGAATAGGTAATTGTTCTTCCAAACCATTCATTGATTATATTGGCTTTACCATCTATTTCAAAAATTGCAGAAAAGGTTAATTTTTCTTCACCGGGGCGTAAAGAACAAACTCCGTTCGATAACATTTCCGGTAACATTGGTACTACTCTATCTACTAAATATACAGAGGTTGCCCGATTATAAGCTTCATCATCTAAAATTGTTTTTGGCTGTATATAATAAGAAACATCTGCAATATGAATTCCCACTTCATAATGACCGTTTTCTAATATTGTAAACGACAACGCATCATCAAAATCTTTTGCATCTCTAGGATCTATGGTAAATGTTAAGTCATCACGTATATCCCTGCGTGTAGCAATTTCCTCAGAAGTAATTTCTACAGAAAGTTCTTCTGCTTCTTTTTCCACTTCTTTAGGAAATTCATAAGGCAGACCATATTCTAATAGAATAGAGTGAATTTCAGTATCATAGTCTCCGGGATTTCCTAAGTTTTGCACTATTTTTCCAAATGGATTTTTAGAATTATCCGGCCAATCTGTAATTTTAGCTACTACTTTACTCCCGTTTTCTGCTCCGTTCAGTTTTCCTTTGGGTATAAAAATATCTATATATATTTTTGAATTGTCGGGTAATACAAATCCAAAATTTTTATTCATTTGTAATGTCCCGACAAACTCTTGTTTTGCCCTTTCAATGATTTCTGCAACGTCTGCTTCTAATTTTGATTTTTTTCTTTTGCTGTATACATAAACTTTAACAATATCATCTTGTAATGCTTTATTTAAGTTTACAGAAGGGACAAATATATCCTCATCAAAATCATCACAAATAAAATACCCATTTCCATTTGATGTCAGGTCGATGGTTCCTATATGATATTTTCTATCAGTATTTATTTTATATTTTCCTTTTTCTGTTGTTATTTTTTGAGTAGAGGTTAATTCACTTAACTTTTTTATGATTTGATTTCTCTCATTTGTATCATCTACAGTAATTTTAGCAGCAATTTGCTCATAATTAAAAAATTGATTGCTATCTTCGTTAAGGACCCTAAAAATTTTTCTTGTTAGATCTTTAATTGCCTTACCTTTTTTCTTGTAAATTTTTTTCTTTTTACGCATAAAATTATTTTAAAATTACAAGCTCCAAAGTACAAAGAAAAAATTAAAAAAATTTCCTAATAAAAATGTAACACTCTTGCAAAAAACTCATCCTTATACAAAGTTAACCACTTAAAATTGAGAAATTTAAGTAAGATAATTATATTACTTATATTAATATTTATACTAGGAATAGTAGTTGCTACCATAAGTATTAACGCTACACTAAGCAGAAAAGCCCCTACTAAGTTTATAAAATCTAAGCAAAAACTCCTGTATATTACAGATTTAATATCTGATGTTACACAGTAAAAATACTACTATTAAAAGATGCATGTTATAATAACTTAATTGAATGTAGCAAAGGCTTATTGATTTTGCCAAAACAAATATCTTAATCAATTAAATTAGTATAAAAATCTGTGAAGATCGACAATATAGTCAAAAAAGAGGTTTTTTATTTGATATTTTGATAAATATTATTGCCTTAACAATACAATTAATTTTCAATTATAATTAACTGATTATAGAAATTTTGATTTATTTGTACTTTAATAATAAATAATCCGGAATCTACATTAGGAAGACTTAAGTTAATTTGCTTTTTAAAATGGACACTGCTTTTTATCTTCCTGCCTCCTATATCAAAAACTTCTATTTGATATTTATCTGAATTATAACTATCAGGTATTGATATATTTATATTACCTCCTTTTGAAGGGTTAGGAAAAATTCTTGGTCTTTGATAATCTTCTATGTTTGACATACCCAATGTGTTTGGAGAAAGACCATTAATAATCATAGAAAAATCTTGAGAGCCATTTACTAAATTCCTTTTGTGAGTTACAGAAACAGTATAAACTCCTGGCGGTAAACTACTAACATCAATCCGTTCAACATTATCCCTATAATTATCTCCTTTAGTTGCAGCATCAGTGAAATTATCAGAACTACTGTTTGGAGTCATTACCCAGGGTTCATATACAGAATTTTTTCCGGTAATTTTAACATCTAAGTCGTTTATAAGCATTAGTGTTTGATTATCTGTTTCCTCAGATACCGGATGACCAGACGGATCCGTCCATGCTATTGCTAATGTAAGTGGAGATATTCCATCTACTTCAATAGTAGTTGTGTATGTACTACCACTTAATAAAGATAACTCACTAATTCTCGAAACTGTTCCATTATTTGAAATTACTTCTGCAGCACGTGCTGCATTCAGCAACCCCCAACCACTTTGAAAATCCGGACCGTTATTGTCTCCAACCTCATCTGTGGTACCTATTAACAATGCTTTAACGGTTGCCGCCTTCATATAAGCACTATTTTTATTATGATAATGTTGTTGTAACAGGGCAATGGCTCCTGTTACTGAAGGCGTTGACATTGATGTACCACTGGAATACGTATAGTCTGTATCATTGCCATTGTACGCAGAATAAACTCTTACACCATTTGCTGTAATATCGGGTTTTATTCTCCAGTCATCGGTCGGTCCCCAACTGCCAAATGAAGATTGAGTGATGGATTTAGGATTATAATATGTAATAACATCATCAATCGCTCCAACAGTTATTAAATTTTTAGAGGTCGCAACTGTAAAAATAAGGTCATATCCATTATCATTTACATTTATTCCATCACCCCGATCATTTCCTCCCGATTTGCAGAGTGTTAAATAAGGGGCATTATACAGAATATCATCCCATTTTTTTGAATTAGATGTATATGCACCATAAACTGCTGTGGCAGCTTCCGAATCTCCTGTTTTATAGGAATGATTAGATAAAATACCCCCGTTAGCGGCAAAGTTTGCAATTTCAGATTCGTCATTATCACTCCTACGGGAAGTAATGGTAGCTCCTGATGCCATTCCTTTTGCAGCACTATCAACCCCTAATCCTACCATGGTACAGGCTGTATGAGTAGCATGACCTGTAATATCTGCATCTTCAGCGTGTGTAACTTTTCCGACAAGTTCCTGATGTGATAATAGTGCTATCCCTCCGGCCTCCCAATGCCCGATTTGTACTCCTGAACCATCTAAATTCAATCCGCTGGATCCTCCATCCCATATTTTATCTATACGGGCGGTTATGGCGGAATTTACATTATCATCAGAATCATATACAGGGTTACCTTCTGTATCAAATCCAGAT
The DNA here is from genome assembly GCA_963666645.2 of uncultured Tenacibaculum sp. Lineage (GTDB taxonomy): Bacteria > Bacteroidota > Bacteroidia > Flavobacteriales > Flavobacteriaceae > Polaribacter. The sequence goes on from CAXXDB010000003.1 coordinate 569,829, forward strand.
AAATAACTTTCTCTATTTTTACTATTTAAAACTTTATTATTAATACCTTTTCTTTTTGCCTGGAGTACTAATTTAGTATAACGATTATTTGCTTTTTCTGATATTTTATTTAGGGCTTCTACATTCGTTTGTGAGCGAATTAGTATTCTGTCGTTGATATCCTGAGCAATTAAATCTGAGTGTATTAGAACAACTAATATTAATAATCTTATATTCATTTTAATTATTATTTTAAATAATGTTCTTAACTAAGAAACTTTATATTATTTTTGTAAAGATAATAAAAAATTAAAATTGGAATTTTCCAAAGCGATATATTATTAGGGAAAATCATGCCTTATTGTAAAGGATGAGAGTAAGAATCATCTTCAGCAGTATAAAATTCTCACGCTCTGAGTTCTGTGAATACTTTCTGATTATAGGGCTTTATGAGTTCCGTGGGTTCTGATTAAATTCTTTTCGCAATTATTAGACGAAATATATCGGAATTCTGCTTTTTATCAACGCTAGATATATTTGTTTCAGATAAAATCAAGAAAACCTTTTCTGTCTATATCAATCACTTAATTTATTGTAACCTGTTGGGTTTTTGATAAAAAAACACAAGAAAATATTATCCAGACAAAATCATATATTATTGCTAATAAAAAAATTATTTATGGGGACTTATTGTAAATCTGATACTATTTTTTACCTTCAACGATAACAACGATTTCACCTTTAACAAGTTTACTTGTATAATATGATACAATTTCTTTTGCACTTCCTCGCTTCGTTTCTTCAAAAAGTTTTGTCAGCTCTCTGGAAACCGAAACCTGCCGGTCTTCCCCAAAATACTCACAAAAATTAGTTAATGTCTTAATCAGTTTATGCGGGCTTTCATAGAAAATCATTGTGCGTGTTTCTTCTGCCAGTAACTTTAACCGTGTTTGCCTTCCTTTTTTTACAGGGAGAAAACCTTCAAATACAAACGTATCATTGGGGAATCCTGAATTCACCAAAGCAGGTACAAAAGCTGTAGCACCAGGTAAGCATTCAACTTCTATTTTATTTTGAATACAAGCACGTGTCAATAAAAATCCCGGATCAGAAATTGCGGGTGTTCCGGCATCAGAAATCAAAGCAAAGGTTTCTCCTCTCTGCATTCTGTTTATAATATTTTCAACTTTTTTGTGTTCATTATGCATATGATGCGACTGCATAGGTGTTAAAATCTCAAAATGTTTTAATAGTTTACCGCTTGTCCGTGTATCTTCTGCTAAAATAAAATCTACTTCTTTTAAAACTTCAACTGCTCTAAAAGTCATATCCTCTAGATTCCCAATAGGTGTAGGTACCAAGTACAGTTTACTCATGCAACAAAGATAATGATAGTTTTACAGTTGTGAGTTAATCGTTAGTAAAAGTAAAATTAATTTAAATTCTTAAATCAAAAAAACAGAACTGCAATATGCTGAATCTAACAATTTGCTACCTTTGTTTCATGTTTCAAAATTTGTTAGAACATATTATTTTTCCTTCGGATCTCAAGAAATTGCATTTACAACAGCTACCTCAGTTAGCTGAAGAATTACGTAGATTTATTATTGATATTGTCGCTGCAAAAGAAGGACACTTAGGTGCCAGCTTAGGAGTAGTAGAACTAACCATTGCTTTGCATTATGTGTTTAACACTCCTGAAGATTTGTTAGTTTGGGATGTTGGTCATCAAGCATACGGGCATAAAATTTTAACAGGCAGAAGAACTATTTTTCATACAAACCGACAATTGAATGGTATTTCAGGGTTTCCTAAACGATCAGAAAGTAAGTATGATGCTTTTGGAACCGGACATTCTTCTACCTCTATATCAGCTGTGCTAGGAATGGCAATTGCCTCAAAAATCAATAAAAAAAACAACCATCACATAGCAGTTATTGGCGATGCTTCTATTGCAAGTGGAATGGCTCTTGAATCTCTAAATCATGCCGGAGTTACGGATGCAAATTTATTGGTTATTTTAAATGATAATTCTATTGGTATTGATCCTTCTGTTGGTGCTTTAAAGAAATATCTAACTCGGATGAAGGCCCATAGAAATAATATTGAACAGCCTAATATTATTATTGATGCATTAAACTTTGATTATTCAGGTCCTGTAGATGGGCATAATTTAGATGATTTAATTACTAATTTTGAGCGATTAAAAGAAATTAAAGGTCTGAAATTCTTACATGTTACAACAACAAAAGGAAAAGGGTTACGTCAAGCTGAAGAAAATCAAGTAATCTATCACGCTCCGGGGAAGTTTAATAAAATTTCCGGTAATTTGTTGCCAAAACCCTGTATTACTCAACCTCCTAAGTATCAAGACGTTTTTGGGAAAACCATTGTAGAGCTGGCAAAAATGAATGAAAAAATTGTTGGAATTACTCCAGCCATGTTAACGGGCAGCTCATTAAAGTTTATGATGGAAGAATTTCCTGAACGAACTTTTGATGTCGGTATTGCAGAGCAGCATGCTGTTACCTTAGCTGCTGGCATGGCTGCTGAGGGTATTATTCCTTATTGTAATATTTATTCTACATTTTTACAAAGAGCCTATGATCAAATTATTCATGATGTCGCTTTACAAAAGTTACCTGTTATTTTTTGTTTAGACAGATCAGGTTTGGTCGGACAAGACGGGGCAACACATCATGGTCTATTTGATATGGCTTACTTACGTTGTATTCCTAATCTAATCATTTTTGCTCCACGTAATGAAATAGAACTAAGAAACATTCTATATACTGCTCAATTAAAATTAAAGCATCCTGTTGCAATTCGCTATCCAAGAGGCAGAGGAGTAACCATTGATTGGCAACAGCCTTTTAAAGCTATTGAGATAGGAAAAGGAATTTGTTTAAAAGAAGGAAATCATTTGGCTTTACTATCCATTGGTTCAATTGCCAGAAATGTTTCTGATGTATTTAAACTTACTTCAAAAAAATATTCTGTTGCCCATTATGATTTACGCTTTGTAAAACCTTTAGATGAAGATTTGTTGCATACCATTTTTAAGAAATTTGAAAAAATCATAACGATTGAAGATGGTACCGTAAATGGAGGATTTGGATCTGCTATTTTAGAATTTGCAGCGAAACATGATTATAAAAATACAATCAAAGTTTTAGGAGTGCCTGATGAGTTTATACACCATGGTACTGTAGAAGAGTTGCATAAACTTTGTAAGATTGATGTAGAATCGATTAAAATCGAAATTAAAAACATGATATGAAAAAAGAATGATGGGCTGAATGTATTATTTTTACCTGTATATTCCTGATTTGTAAGAATATTTTTCAATATGCATACTATATTACATTATGTATAAAGGGAAGGTGTTTTTATAAGATAAGAGATATAAAAAAGATGAAAAGAAAGTTAACAAAAACAGAAGTAATAGAAGTTTTAGATAAAGAAACTGGAGAAATAACAATTGAAAATACAAAATCAAAACCTTTTTTAATAGATAAAGAACCAGATTATATAAAACTATATATAGAGAATATTAGTAGGCTTAAGGATATACCTGCAGGTATGAATAAGGTACTTTTTGAAATTATAAATATAGTAAAACTACAATGGTATTGTTATGGCTTATATGCCTATTAATGTGTGCTAATATGGGGATAACAATTAGTTATTTAAACAACTGTATATCTGAATTTCATAAAAAAGAAATTTTGATAAGATATGCAAGAAGTGTTTAAATAAAATAAGAAATGTAATATTTAATAGTTAGTCACTTATTTTAATGAATAAAAGTGAATGTTTAAAAAACAACCTATATTTGGTCACTAAATATAGCAACTAAACTATTGAAAAAAAGAAAAGTTAGTCATTGTGTAGTGGCATACAATACCACCACATCATGAATTTATTCATTTTTTGAAAAACAGATGCTTTTCTGCCTAATCTTTCGATTTGTGTTCTAAAATTGAGATTTTTACGTTCAGTTTTCCAAGTCAGATTTTTCTGATAGTACGAATACTTTATAAATACAAATATTAAATTCTATTATTTTCTTAAAAACAGAGCCTTTAACTTTATAAAGAAGGGGTTACTGGATTCACTGATCAGTTTTTCTTTCTAATGATTATATTACCTACTCTTTGGTTTTTATTTTAACAGGAAGTTTGTATTGAGTAGTTACAGGAATTCCTCTTTTGGTAGCTGGAAGTAGTTCAGGCATATTAGAAATTATGGTATCTAAAATATAAGGTAAGTCAGTTAAATTATTCTCAATCAATTCTGAAGATTGAATTTCCTGAATACTCATTTTTCCATTTTGATTAATAATTAACACAATCGTAAGCATCTCATTAATAGAAAGATTACTTGATATTTTATACCTGTTCAGGTTTTTAGTAAATTTTTTCCGAATGGTCACTCTAAAACAGTGGTTTCTGGCGATTCCTGTTAGTTGTTCACATTCTTTAAATGAAGGCGAAACATCCACAGTAGAGAAATCTACAATAATATCTTCAGGGCTTATTATATGGTCTTTACTTCCTGATATGTATTTACATGAAATACATACAGTAATAAATAATAAAAATGCAACTAATCTAAAAATCACTTTTTAATAATTTTAGAGTGAAAATATAAAAAATGATTTAATTCAATTTTTTTCTTTCAAGTTTTTTTATCCTAAATAACTTTTTTACGTTTATCTTTGTTTCAGGAAGTATAATCTCAAATCCTGACACGTTTTTTGCAAATGTCACTCAACAATTAAAAAAAATATTCAGATGAATTTGATTTAGACAGATTATTATGCTTAATACGATTAAATCATAACATAATTAAAAGATGAATGACTATAGTATAATTTCGCCAACAGGAAGTAACGTATCAATCCCAATAAATGTTAATAAATACGATATTTACAAAAAGCTGGATACAACTGAAAAAATCAAGCAATACTACGATAAAAATGGATATGTAGTAATTAGAAATGTAGTATCTCCTCAAACTTGCAATGAAGTAATTAAAATTTTTCAAAAAGAGGTTCTCCCTTATAAAGGATACATTTATCGATAAGCATCTGCTAATTTAGAAAAACACATATTTACAGAGAGCAACTACATGCTTAATTCAATACTCAACGTACAATCTTTGAATCCAAAGAAACTAAAATCTTTTAGAAATATTGGTATTGAGGTATTGACTAACAGGAACGTTCAATCTAATCTTGAAAATATTTTTAATGATCGACCAAAATTAGTCCAAAGTATGTTTTTTGACGGAAACCCTGTAACATGGGCTCATCAGGATACATACTATTTAGATTCAGAAGATTATAAAATGGCAGGAATTTGGTTTGCCATGGAGGACATTAAACCATCAGCAGGTAGATTTTATGTTTACCCGGGTAGTCAAAAAATAGACATAGAAAAAAATGGAGGTGACTTTGACATTGCTTTCAACCATGATAGATATAAGTCTTTAATTATTGAAATAATAAAAAAACATAATCTAAAATTAGTCGCTCCTGCATTAGAAAAAGGAGATATATTAATCTAGCATTCCAAGACAATTCACGGCTGTTTACCTACCATAAATATAGAGGAATCCAGAAAATCGTTTACCGGGCATTTTATTCCTAATTCCAAGCAATACCTTCAATACCAAACTCATATAAAAACATTGACTCTGCGGGAAATAGATGGAATGAATGTAAATTTCCCTAAAGATCTTAGTATGTTTAAGAATAGAATGATTTATAGAGCAGAATTAATCAGTCCATACATGTTTCAGTTTGTTAAGAAATGGTTGATTAAAATGAAAACAAAGTAAATTTATCGCTGTACCCCTTAGCGGAGAAATGTGAGCGAGTACCAGTATACAACTTCTTGCAGAATGTAAAGATGTTAACGCAAATTCAGGAAATACTTTAATAAGAATAGCACAAGAATTTAGAACTTATACAGAACAAAACGTACTTTACGCAAAAGGAAGAACTACTTCAGGAGCAAAAGTTACAAATGCAAAAAGTAACTTTAGCAATCATAATTTTGACTTAACTTCTGATATTGTTAGTATTACAAAAAGAAAAGTTAATTATAATTTAAACTGAAAGTCATTATCAGCTATTGGAAAAAGCAATGGTTTTAATTTGAGGTGAAGGTTGAAAATTATTTAAAGATAAACCACATTTTTGAGAATAATCTGAAAGGCTTAAGAATTTTACCAAAAGATTAAGAACGGATTGCCGGTTTTAAAGTATATTTTTATTTGTTTATGAAGAACAAGACAAAAGTATGTAACATATCATTCTGATAAAGAAAGAGTAAAGATTTTAGAAAAACTATTCCTTTATAAGATAAATTAAATTCATTTCTATTACACAGATACTTAATTGAGCTCAGCTTAATGATACAGAGCTATATATATTTTTTAGACAATACCTTAAACATATAAAAATTAGTGTTTTCAATTTTGCAACAGTCCTGTAAAATGTGAGATTTCTCTATATTTAAAAAAAAATTTGCTGAATAAAAAAAAGATTATATATTCGCATTCGCAAAACATGAAATTTGTTTTAAACTCCTCCTTAGCTCAGTTGGTTAGAGCATCTGACTGTTAATCAGAGGGTCCTTGGTTCGAGCCCAAGAGGAGGAGCAACTGATAGTAAAGCACTTATAAAATTATTGTGAGTGCTTTTTTTATTTCAATTCCCCCTTAGAATCCTTATTTTCTTTTTCCTCCTTTCGTAGGGCAAAAAATTGTATTTCTTTTAGTGTAGTCTTGTCATATAAAAATTGCGGCTACATACCCTGTTACGCCTTAACCTTTGTATTGGGCTTAAATAAACAGACTATGATATATTAACCCAACAGTATGCAAAGTTTTTAAAGGAGCAATTTAATTGGAACTACTTCCTAACGGCTAGGTCGCCATATAGGATTAACACATACACACCGGTTAACTGGACTTATAGATTATTAAGTAATGATAAAGTAGATAAAGTATTCTATGTGATAGAGCGTGATAAAGGTGGTTGGACAAATAAGCATATTCATATGCTTGTAGAGAGTTCAAATAGCAAGGTTGATGGACACAGAGCTTAAAATCAACTTTTTCGTCAGTATGTTGATTGTAAAATTCATCAAGTTTTACATCCCATTCATACCAAGTCTCTTCAATTTTATTTTTTACTTCTTCCTTTTTAATTGGTCTATAATTCTCCTGTTGCTTTGTTTAATAGCTGAGAAAATTTATTGAGGTTTTTATTATGTAGGAACAAGTGTTGAATTTGTATTACACCATTTTCCAAGTGGTAATTTATAATGCCTTTGTTGTGGCATTCTTAAAATTCGACCAACAGCTTGTATCTCAAACGTATAACTTTGAATATCACGAAGTTTCACTAAAAGATGTGTTCTAGGACAATCCCAACCAGTATCAATTGCTTGTTTGAAAAGTAAAAACTCAACTTCACTATTAAAATCTGATATTTCATCAAGACTATCTGATTTGTCTTCACTTAACCATACAGCTAGTTTTCCACTACTCTCCGTAATTCCTTTGTCAGATAAAAATTCTTCGATAACCTCTCTTTTTGCTTCCCCAACTTCTGCATTTGGAAGTTGAATTAAACACAAAGGATTAATGTTTGCTCCTGCATTTTTATAAGCATCTTTTAAAGTCTGTCTTTTGTTATATGCTGCTTCAATAATTATTTCCTGTGAAGTTTTTTCATCGTCAACTAATTCGCCTAAATTTTCATTAATGATTAATTCCTTTTTAATCATTCCTGCCTCAATAACATCTTTAGGGTCTACATAAACAAATTGTGCATTGTCTTCAGCCATATCCCGTGCTGAAGGTTGTATTTTAGGTGTTGCACTCATTTCGAGTGTTACATCTGCATTGATAATCTCTCTTAATTCATTCGTTCTTTGAGCATTATTGGCATAATGGCTTTCGTCAATTATTAAGATTATTTTCTTTTCTCTTTGTCTTTTCAAGTATCTCAATAAAGTTTACGTTTTCTCCTTCGTGCATTACTTTATTTTTCCATTCGCCAGTTGTACGATTTTTGCTTCTAATCTTTTCCCAATTAACGACTACAATTTCATTTTGCTCAATGTAAGTGCGACTACCGAAAAACTCTTACTCTAATAGGTTGACTTTAGGGAATCTATCAAAAATCTTGTATAGTGATTTTTTACTTTGTTTGTGCAATTTACCGTTTTTTGCGTTCCGTTAAAATCAAACCCATTAATAACCTTTTGATTTCTTGGGTAAGTAACCTCTCTGCAAATGTCATTTTCATTATTAGTACAAAGTATTATTTGCCTATTACCATTATCTTTTTTGTTCATTTCTAAAACAGCTTGTCCAGTTGTTCCTGAACCTGCGAAAAAATCGAGAATAATACCCGATTTATCAAGAGATAGTTCTATTATTCGTTTTATTAATTTTAGCGGTTTTGGGTTGTTGAATTTATTTGGGTCGAGAACTTCAGTCAAATCTTTTGCCCCTTCAGTTGTCGTTCTTAGATCATCCCACCAAGTGCTTGTAACTTTAACACCTCTATCATCTTTCTGATAGTATTTTTTATTCAAATTATCTTCTGTTACTCCAATTTTTCCTTCATCATATAATTTTTGCATATCTATTTTTGAATGCCTCCAATAACCTTTTACTCCTTTAAATTCATAAAAAGGATTGCCTTTTGATTCTCCTCCGGAACCATCAACTGGTCCCCATTTCCAAGATCCATTTTTATCATTGTCAGAATTTGAATAAGAAGAAAAATCTTCTTTTTTTAAACGAAATGAAAAACGATTTTTAAAAAGTATTGATTGGTTTTTTGCGTAAAAAAGCAAGTGATTGTGGTTTTCAGAAATTATTAAATCATTTGACATTGAATGCCTGGATTTCTGGCAAATACTATTTACAAAATTTGACTCACCAAAAATTTATCACATAATAGTCTTAAATTGGAAACTTCATTATCATCTATTGAAATAAATATAAGACCATTCTCATTTAATAAATAGTTTAGCAAATTTCAATCTTTTGCTCATAAAATTGAGCCATTTAGAATGTCTAAATGTGTCAAGTTTATCAATGAATTGATCGTTGTATTTCCATTCTGTTTTTTTCCAGTATTATATGGTGGGTCTATGTAAATTAAACCTACTTTATTTCTATGTGCATAGCTTAGTACAGATAATGAATGAAAGTTATCACTTTCAATTAATATATGAGTTGGCTCGTTTTCATTGGTGGTAATAGATTTGTCAGATATTTCTGTTAAAACAGGTAATTTCCGTTGGCAGTCTAAAACTACTTTTTCAGGTACTCTTTCCTCATCCCAAACAAGACCGTATTTCTTTTTACTTTCAAGTTTATCTACTAACTCGATTAATTGTTCCTTAGATAGGCTACTGTAATCCTTATTTGTCATTAGTTATTTTCTTTTGCATTCTTTTTCAAATTACTACTGTATTGATTTTATATAAAATCCCGACAATCGTTCTCGTCAGGAAGAATATTTTTAAAGATTTACAAAGCTTCATCTGTCAATTAGAGTTTAAGCTTGTAAAGAAATAAAAAATTGTTGTATAACAATAAAAATATACTATATTTGCACCCGTCTAATAATCAAAAGTTCAATTTGAGAAATTAAAATATTCGACATTCTGAATTTCATAATGGGGGATTAGCTCAGCTGGCTAGAGCGCTTGCTTTGCACGCAAGAGGTCATCGGTTCGACTCCGATATTCTCCACACTACTTTAAATCCCGACTTGTTCGGGATTTTTTTTGGGTCTAATTGACTTTGAATACCTCCTAGAAGTTTAATAATGTTAAATATTCCTCAAAGACAGTATAGGTCTTACCCTACGAATTACGACTGTTTTCTTAGCTTATTTTTTATCCAACCTATTAAATCTAATTTCTTAAATTACTGACTTATCGTATTTGTAAAAAATGGCTATTTAATTTATCTTTTATATAACAAATGAATGCTGCAAACAATTAGCGAGTAGTTATTTGATAAAAAACCTGAGAATTCATTTGCGCACCAAACTGCTTAAATGGAGAAAATGTTTTGTCTTTAATTTTAAAAAAGGGTTCTAACACTTTTTCTAAATCATTAAAATAAAAACCGACGTGAGAAAGATATTCCTCTGATTTACGGTGGTTTTTCATCCATTGGTTTTTATACCCAAAAACGGATGCCAATATATTGTTTAGGTTATAAATCTTGGCATCATAATGAATAGTTATCCGTCTAATATTTTTAAAAAGTGCAGGAAATCCCTTTTCTATTGGTACAGAAATAATAAAAGTCCCGTCTTCTTTTAATACGTTTTTAACCATCTTGAAAACTTCTTCTTGTTTGGAGGGATTTAAATGTTCCAAAACTTCAAAGCAGACCACATAATCAAATAAACCTTTTTGTTTACTCCAGTTTTCTACATCATTCCATTCCTTGTAAATAGTGAGGTCTGGAAATAAATTACTTTCCATATAAGGGTCAAACCCTATGAGTTCAGCACTTTTATTGGTATCTCCAACTTTATTTAAAAAGCGACCATCGCCACAGCCGAAATCCAAAAGTTTTAGGTGTTCTTTATTTGGAATTAAATCAAGACCTGTTTTATATCGGTTTCTATGGGCAAATCGGGCTAATGGATTTTTAGCATTAAACGTAAATTGGTCGTACAGTTCTTTGGTACTGTTGGAGTTTCTCATAGAATGTTAAGATTTGGCACCGTAAAGATATATAAAATATGAGAAAGGACGCTTTATTTAAATAATTTTCTTAATAAATTATTTTTTCAGTTAACGGTATAGTCTATAAAAGTACACCTATTATGGCAATCCTTTTTTTAGGTTTTTCTTTGCAGTTTTCTGATGAATCACAGCGTTTTTAGCTTAAAAAAAACAGCTTATTTTTACAGAAAAAAAAAGCACTAAATATTTCGGAATTTTACATGGTGATTTAAAAAAAAAGAATTGAGTTAGTCATTTAATTTCCGTATATTGAGCCCTTTAAATTAAATAAGATGGATAAATTTAAAGGACAAGATATAGTAAACTTTATAAAAGAATTACCTAATGATGAAACTTGTAAAGCTTATTTAGCAAGAATAAAATGGCAAGATGGTTTTACCTGTAGTAAATGTGGTCATACAAAAGGATGCGAAAAATCTGGTTACAATTATCATTGTTATTCTTGTCACCATGTAGAAAGTGCAACAGCAAACACGCTATTTCATAAGGTTAAATTTGGTTTGCAAAAAGCTTTTTGTGTTGCTTTTGAGATGAGTACCAGTAGTAAAAGTATTTCGAGTATTCAAATGGGTAAACGTTTTAGTATTCGTCAAGGTACAGCTTGGTATTTTATGCAGAAAGTTCGTAAATCAATGAAAAGCAGTCAGAAATATCCTTTAGAAAAATTAATTCATGTTGATGAATTTACTGTTGGAGGTAAAGAAGAAGGAAAACAAGGTAGAAGTTACGATTCAAAAAAGAAAAAAGCAGTCATAGCCGTGGAATTGACCGATGATAATAAGGTAAAAGGGGTTTACATAAAATCTATTGATGACTATTCTGCTAAATCATTAACACCTATATTTGAAGAACACATAAGTACTTCTGCTAAAATAATAACCGATAAATGGAGAGGTTATGAACCTTTAAAAGAAGTTTTTAATATTCAACAGAAATATAGTAATAATGGTACTAATTTTAAACAGCTACATATTATAATTATGCAAGTTAAATCCTGGTTAAGAGCAATACCAACTCATGTAAGTAAATGGCATATTCAAGTTTATTTTGATGAGTTTTGTTATAGAATTAATCGATCTCCATTTAAAACCAGTATCTTTCACAAAACAATTACCAGAATGGTACACACTAAACCAATATATCAAAATCGAATAAAACAGAAATTAAATGACTAACTCAAAAAAAGAATTTATATTTGCAACCGCTTAAAACAACAAGCACGTTCATAATTTTTTGGAAATAGACAAAAGCATAAAAGCAGGTTGTCATCCTTTTTTAAGTTTTAAAAAAGTTTCGGTTCGACTCCGATATTCTCCACGACGTATTATAATAGAAATAATACGAAACGTTCATTGACATATTGAAGATACAAACGTATCAAATCATGATTAATTTTAGGATTAATCAATGGTTTATACGAGCAAACAATAGTAAAAATATAGAGTAATAATTAAATAAGAATTGTACAAGTTACGATAGGCTAATTAAGGGCGCATGGGGAATGCCTAGGCTCTCAGAGGCGAAGAAGGACGTGATAAGCTGCGAAAAGCTACGGGTATTGGCACACACGATATGATCCGTAGATATCCGAATGGGGCAACCCACTATGTTGAAGACATAGTATCCGTCATTGGCGGAGGCAAACCCTGGGAACTGAAACATCTAAGTACCCGGAGGAGAAGAAAACAAAAGTGATTCCGCTAGTAGTGGCGAGCGAACGCGGAGTAGCCCAAACCTGTATTGTTACGGCAATACAGGGGTAATAGGACCACGTTGTTTGATGCTTAATGAATTAGAATCTACTGGAAAGTAGTACCAAAGAGGGTGATAGTCCCGTATAGGTAAGTTAAGTTATTGATAGTGGTATCCTGAGTAGTGCGGGGCACGTGAAACCTTGCATGAATTCGCCGGGACCATCCGGTAAGGCTAAATACTCCTGAGAGACCGATAGTGAACCAGTACCGTGAGGGAAAGGTGAAAAGAACCCTGAATAAGGGAGTGAAATAGAACCTGAAACCATGCGCTTACAAGCGGTCGGAGTCCACCTTTGGTGGATGACGGCGTGCCTTTTGCATAATGAGCCTACGAGTTACCGTTGCTAGCATGGTTAATCCATTCAGTGGAGGATCCGAAGCGAAAGCGAGTCTGAATAGGGCGTCAAAGTTAGCAGTGGTAGACGCGAAACCGTGTGATCTACCCATGAGCAGGTTGAAGCTTTGTTAACCCAAAGTGGAGGACCGAACCCGTTGACGTTGAAAAGTCTTGGGATGACTTGTGGGTAGGGGTGAAAGGCCAATCAAACTCGGAAATAGCTCGTACTCCCCGAAATGCATTTAGGTGCAGCGTTGTAAAAGTTTCTAAGAGGTAGAGCTACTGATTGGATGCGGGGGCTTCACCGCCTACCAATTCCTGACAAACTCCGAATGCTATAAAATGTTTCTCAGCAGTGAGGGCATGGGTGCTAAGATCCATGTCCGAGAGGGAAAGAACCCGGATTATCAGCTAAGGTCCCCAAATATATGTTAAGTTGAACTAACGAAGTAAAACAGCTTAGACAGCTAGGATGTTGGCTTGGAAGCAGCCATTCATTTAAAGAGTGCGTAACAGCTCACTGGTCGAGCGGTTTTGCATGGATAATAATCGGGCATAAACATATTACCGAAGCTATAAATTTTATATTATTTATAAAGTGGTAGGGGAGCATTCTATGGGTGTTGAAGATAATCTGTAAAGATTTTTGGAACGCATAGAAAAGAAAATGTAGGCATAAGTAACGATAAAGGGGGCGAGAAACCCCCTCTCCGAAAGACTAAGGTTTCCTCAGCGATGCTAATCAGCTGAGGGTTAGTCGGGACCTAAGGCGAACCCGAAAGGGGTAGTCGATGGACAACAGGTTAATATTCCTGTACCTGCTCTCAATAAACGTGACGGATTGCCCAGATACTTACGTACTGACGGAATAGTACGTTGAGCCTAGCCTTCGGGCAAAGCGAAAGTAAGTAAGCGGTTCCAAGAAAAGCAAGAGAAGCAGCTCGTACCGTAAACCGACACAGGTAGTTGGGATGAGAATTCTAAGGAGCTCGATAGATTCATGGCTAAGGAACTAGGCAAAATCGACCTGTAACTTCGGGAGAAAGGTCGCCCCACTCTGTGGGGTCGCAGTGAAAAGATCCAGACGACTGTTTATCAAAAACACAGGACTTTGCTAAATTGAAAGATGATGTATAAGGTCTGACACCTGCCCGGTGCTGGAAGGTTAAATGGAGTTGTTAGTAGCAATACAAAGCAATCAAATGAAGCCCCAGTAAACGGCGGCCGTAACTATAACGGTCCTAAGGTAGCGAAATTCCTTGTCGGGTAAGTTCCGACCTGCACGAATGGTGCAACGATCTGGATACTGTCTCAGCCATGAGTTCGGTGAAATTGTAGTATCGGTGAAGATGCCGATTACCCGCAGCGGGACGAAAAGACCCCGTGAACCTTTACTATAGCTTCGTATTGACTTTGGATAAGTAATGTGTAGGATAGGTGGGAGACTATGAAGTGGCGTCGCCAGGCGTTGTGGAGTTGTCCTTGAAATACCACCCTTTGCTTATCTGGAGCCTAACTCAGTGATGAGAACAGTGCGTGGTGGGTAGTTTGACTGGGGTGGTCGCCTCCAAAAGAGTAACGGAGGCTTCTAAAGGTTCCCTCAGCACGCTTGGTAACCGTGCGTAGAGTGCAATGGCATAAGGGAGCTTGACTGAGAGACATACAGGTCGATCAGATACGAAAGTAGAGCATAGTGATCCGGTGGTTCCGCATGGAAGGGCCATCGCTCAAAGGATAAAAGGTACTCCGGGGATAACAGGCTGATCTCCCCCAAGAGCTCACATCGACGGGGGGGGGGGGTTTGGCACCTCGATGTCGGCTCGTCACATCCTGGGGCTGGAGAAGGTCCCAAGGGTTGGGCTGTTCGCCCATTAAAGTGGCACGCGAGCTGGGTTCAGAACGTCGTGAGACAGTTCGGTCTCTATCTGCTGCGGGCGTTAGAAATTTGAGTGGATTTGACCTTAGTACGAGAGGACCGGGTTGAACTAATCTCTGGTGTATCTGTTGTTCCGCCAGGAGCATTGCAGAGTAGCTACATTGGGAAGGGATAAGCACTGAAAGCATATAAGTGCGAAACCCGCCACAAGATGAGATTTCTTTAAAGGATCGTGGAAGATTACCACGTTGATAGGCTATAGGTGTAAGTGCAGTAATGTATGTAGCCAAGTAGTACTAATAATCCGCAGGCTTATCAGATTTCTTTCTTTCGGGAGGGAAGTCAATTCTTTTGATAATTTACAATATAATTTTACTGATATGTTAACTTATTATATCCTGAATAAAGTTCAGGATAATGATTTAAGGTGATTACAGCAACGGGGTTCACCTCTTACCATTCCGAACAGAGAAGTTAAGTCCGTTAGCGCTGATGGTACTGCCGCTGGTGGGAGAGTAGGTCATTGCCTTTCTTTAGCCCGTTCATTAGGTTGGACGGGTTTTTTATTTGGAAAATGTTTTGTAAACTGAGACGGATTTCTCATATTCTATTCTATAATAAGTAACTGGAATATCTGGCTTTGTTGTTGCGATTTTCAAAAGTGTATAGGTTAGACCACCTACTAAATTTGGTACAATTTTATTAAGCGACTTTTTTTAATTTATTTATAATATCCTGTTTCTGTCTCTAAAGGAGTTTTATAGCCTAAAGCAAAGTGTAATCGTTTTGATGTTATCCCATTGTATGTAAGCATTGATTGTTTGACAGGCTTGTAAAAACGTTTTAAAGTTATATCTTTGGAATATTCATACTTCAGAGGTTTAAAAAAATGACTCTGCTACAACATTATCCCAACTTTAATCCAAGTTTTATAAATAGTATTTTCCTCTGTCATATCTTTACTTAATTTCTAATCCTTGTGGTGTCAGTACTCTTTTATTAGAAAAATCCCCGGAATTCAACTCCCGGATTTACGCCACTTTCTGATTATACTATCATTCAAATGATATTCTTTACTTATTTCTTTCACACTTTGACCTAGATTGTAATAATTCAACGAGCATAGTTTTAAACTCATCACTATGTTCTCGATTTGCCATAATTCAAATATATTAACTTACGTGCTTTTGAAAATCGCCACAATAAAACCAGATATATCAAAGAGAACTTATTTTGTAGCTGAAACAAAAGGTACAGAGGCAACAGAAGTTAATTCGGTAAAACTGATTGAAAGCGAACAATTGAAAATAAAATGTGGTAAGACATACTTTAACGAATTTGAGGGAATAGAATATAAATCAGTAAATAAAGCAGGGTAATTAATAGAATATGCCAACGGATTAAGTACATTTAAAATTTATTCATACCCCAACAGAACAAAGAAACTTTCACTTCCGCGAGAATCTCCGAAAAAAAGGAACAACCTTATTGTTGACAACAATATTCAAAAAATAATTTATTGTATATCATCTGGTTATAATATTTATATATCTTTAGATAGCTTTATAACTACTTTATCTTTTCTGGAATATTATCATGATTATTCTTATTTAGGTTGTTTCTAATCCTCTTTGAAGTATGTTTTTTCATAAGTTAAATATACGAAAATAAAATCGTCAATAGTTTAATTAAACATTCATTAATAAAAATAAATTCACTTTACTAATTGATATTCAGTATATTATTCTTGAAATTATTTTTATTTAAGAATTCCTTTTAAGGCTACTTTAATTTTTAAAACCCAATATAATCTACAATTTCTAAGCTATAGCCAATCATACCTACGCGTTTTTTCTGTTTTCTGTTAGAAATTAGGCGAAGTTTACGAATGTGTAAATCATGCAAAATTTGAGCCCCAATCCCAAAATCTTTATTGTCTAAGGTAATTTTGGGAGCTTTCATTTTGCCATTGATTTGATTTTCTTTTAAGCCCCTTAACCGGTTTAAAATATTTAACGATTGATTTTGCTGATTAATAAATAAGATAGCTCCTCGCCCTTCATTATTGATCACTTTAAACATTCGATCTAATTGATGACCGGCATCGTTGGTAAGTGTTCCTAAAATATCATTACTAACCAAAGCAGAGTTTACACGAGTTAAGATAGGTTCGTTTTTATTCCACGTTCCGCGAGTTAAAGCGATATGTATCTGATTATTGGTGGTTTGTTGATAAGCTCTTAAACGAAACTCTCCAAAGCGAGTTTGAATGGTAAAATCTTCTTTTTTTTCAATTAAAGAATCATGCTTCATTCTATATCTCACCAAATCTTCAATAGAAACTATTTTTAAATCGAACTTTTTTGCTACCTCTGCCAGTTGAGGAAGACGGGACATAGTTCCATCTTTATTCATAATTTCGATAATAACTCCTGCAGGCTCTAGTCCTGCTAGGCGAGCAAAATCGATAGCAGCTTCTGTATGCCCCGTTCTTCGTAAAACACCCCCTTCTTTTGCTTTCAGGGGGAAGACATGTCCGGGTCTGGTTAAATCAAAAGATTTTGTATTTGTATCAATTAATGCTTGAATTGTTTTTGCTCTGTCTGAAGCTGAAATTCCTGTTGTAACGCCATTTCCTCTTAAATCTACAGACACTGTAAAAGCAGTCTCCATCGAGTCGGTATTATTATTTACCATCATAGCCAGCTCAAGCTCTTTACACCTTTTCTCTGTTAGAGGGACACAGATTAAGCCACGACCATAAGTGGCCATAAAATTTACCATTTCTGAAGTCACTTTTTCTGCCGCCGCAATAAAATCACCTTCGTTTTCACGATTCTCATCATCAACCACAATAATAACTTTTCCTTTTCTAATGTCATTAATTGCTTGTTCAATAGTATGCAGTTGTATTTTTTGGTTAGTTTTTGTAGTCATAATATCTGGTTTTTCTCTTTTTTTGAGAGTATATTTTTAAAGAAACTGGTTACTTTAATGGATAAACTACTTATATCAAATAACCCTTTATCTTGTGTTGCTCTGGTTGTTAAAATAATAGCTAAGGGTAGCATTAAAGCTATAGCTAACCAAGAACCTGCTATGGCTGATAAGGAGCTTTCTTCTGCCATATTACGACCAAAAGTGTTGGAAAAAAAATATAAAACGTAAATGGCAATAGCTAAAATCATAGGTAAGCCCATCCCTCCTTTTCTGATGATAGATCCTAAAGGAGCTCCAACAAAAAATAATAATAAACATGATAAAGAAAATGCAAAACGATTGTAAAATTCAATGTCGTATAAGTTCACTATTTTTCTTTGGTATTTAAAAGAACTTTTATTTGATATGAAGTTATTAATACTTCTATCTATTTTTGAAATAGCAGAATTGATAATTTCTCTTTGATTATATAAATTAAAATTGTCGAGAATATTTTTTTCTAAATCTTTCTTAATTAAAGAATCAGAATATTTATATAATTTTCCAGCATTGGTGTTTAAATATAAATTTTTAGATCTGGTTTTAACATATTTATCGTAGTTCTTTTTTAATTTCGGAATCGTATCTTTTAATTGTTTTGAACTTAACATATTAAAATTTCTTTTATGTTTAATCTTATCTAAATCATCATTATTAAAAGATGAGATGTCGATATTAATAATATATTCATCAAAATCTGCGTATGAGGCTTTCATTCTGAATCGCTCCTTATAAGTATATTTATTCCTTACGTGATGTTCAAAAAAATGACCATTATTTAATTTTAAAGTCATATACTTGCTCCCTTCTTCAGAAATAAATTCTCCTTTTTGGGCAGAAATAATTTTATTATTTTCTTTGTTTGCTGAAAGATCGTAGATTAAAATATTTTTTAACAAATTATTTTCCTCACCATATTTCTCATCAAACTTAATTTGGTAATTAGGGATTTCTGTATTAAAACTCCCCGGAATAAGTGCTAGCGCAGGTTGTTTTTTGCGAATGTTTATTTTTAAATTAATTTGCTTTAAAATGGCATACGGATAGATATAATCCAAAAAAACAAAATTTATAATGCTCATTAAAATTGCAAAAAATACTAAAGAACGAACCATTCGTTGTAAAGAAATCCCTGCTGATTTGGCTGCGGCAAATTCATAATTTTCCGATAAACTTCCCAAGGTCATTATTGAAGACAGCAAAATACCAATAGGAAATGCCTGAGGTGCTACGATTAATGTGGTATACCATAGAAATTTCAGTATAATAATAATACTAATTCCCTTTCCTGCCAAATCATCAAAAGCCAACCATAATGCTTGCATTACCAATACAAAAAGGATGATAAAGAAAGTGGTTAAAAAGGGGGTAAGAAAACTTTTTAATATGTATTTATCTAATTTTTTCACCAATACAAAAATAAGAAGCTTACTTGTAATAAGTATAAAAGTTTTATTAATAAGATTTTTACCATAAAATAACCCCTGCCTTCCTGCCGAAAAGAATCCTGATATAAGCATTCCTTCTACTCCCGTTATCAATTTTCCAACTAAAAAGCATACACACACGTAAAATCTTCTATTTCCTCAAAATGAACAGTATAATCTGTAGTTACTCCTCCATATAGAATTTTTCCCGTAATACTGGCAGAATCAAAAGAAAAATCTTCTACATAAAGATGTTCCAGAAACAGTAATTTCTTCTTTCCATAAATTTTATACAAACTTTCTTTGGCACCCCAAATTATAGTTAATTTTCTTATCAAAGCATCATGGTTAGCAATAAATTTATACTCTTCAACGGATGTAAACTTATGTGCAATTTTTATAATCTTATCACGCCTTTTTTCAATATCAATACCTACGTTTTTATACTTCGAAATAATTAACCCGGAAAAAATAGACGAATGAGTAATGGAAATATGAATACCATCTTTTAAATAAGGCTTTCCATATTCATCATAAAATAAATCCTGATCTGAATATCCTGCTTTTTTCAATAAGTGTCGCAAACTTAAAAAACCTTTTTGATGCAATTCTGATTTCATGCCATAAACTCTTTCCTCACTCTGTGAGGTTAAAAAAACGCCTTCAGACAGTTCATTTAAAGACTCTTCAATTTTCCAAATCAGAACTTTAAAATCATTATTAATATTTATTTCTTTGTATAAAGGCATATTTTAAAAGTTATTTTGTAACTTTGAAAGTCAAAATTCAAAATAAATATTCAAAAGTTGTGAGTACAAAAACCGTTACATATATTCCTTACAAAGTTAAGGATATTTCTTTGGCAGACTGGGGGAGAAAAGAAATTCAATTAGCAGAAGCAGAAATGCCGGGGCTGATGAGTTTACGTGAAGAGTATAAAGATAAACAACCTCTAAGAGGAGCAAGAATTGCAGGATGTTTACACATGACGATTCAAACTGCGGTCTTAATTGAAACATTACAGGCGTTAGGTGCAGAAGTTACATGGAGTTCTTGTAATATCTTCTCTACACAAGATCAGGCAGCGGCAGCTGTTGCAGCTACGGGAACTCCTGTGTATGCCTGGAAAGGAATGAATGAAGAAGAGTTTGAATGGTGTATTGAACAAACTCTATTCTTCGGGGAAAATCGTAACCCATTAAATATGATTTTAGACGATGGTGGAGATTTAACCAATATGGTGTTAGATAAATACCCGAGATTAGCAACAGAAATTAAAGGTTTATCTGAAGAAACTACAACAGGAGTTCATCGTTTATATGAAAGAGTTAATAACGGAACCTTACCAATGCCGGCAATTAATGTAAATGATTCTGTTACCAAATCGAAATTCGATAACAAATATGGTTGTAGAGAATCTGCTGTAGATGCAATTCGTCGTGCAACAGATTTAATGATGGCAGGAAAAAGAGTTGTAGTATGTGGTTATGGAGATGTGGGAAAAGGTACCGCAGCATCTTTCCGCGGAGCAGGATCTATAGTAACAATAACAGAAATTGACCCAATTTGTGCACTACAAGCTGCCATGGATGGTTTTGAGGTAAAAAAATTAGAAACAGTAGTTGAAAATGCAGATGTGGTAATTACAACCACCGGAAATAAAGATATTGTTCGTGCCGGGCATTTCGAAGCAATGAAGGACAAAACCATTGTTTGTAATATTGGACATTTCGATAATGAAATTGATATGGATTGGTTAAACGCAACTTATGGAGATACTAAAGTTGAAATTAAACCTCAAGTAGATAAATATACATTAAAAGGAAACGATATCATAGTATTAGCAGAGGGGCGTCTGGTGAACTTAGGATGTGCAACAGGTCACCCAAGCTTTGTAATGTCTAATTCGTTTACCAATCAAACTTTAGCTCAAATTGAGTTATGGAATAATTCAGAAAGATACAAAAATGAAGTATATATGTTACCAAAACATTTAGATGAAAAAGTAGCAAAATTACACTTAGCCAAAATAGGCGTTGAATTAACAAAGCTACGTCAGGATCAGGCTGAATATATTGGCATCACTGTGGAAGGTCCATTCAAACCGGAACATTATAGATATTAATAGCTAAACACATCATGAAAAATAATGGCAATTAAATAATTGTAATTCTTATTAAAACCAGTATCTTTCACAAAACAATTACCAGAATGGTACAAACTAAACTAATATATCAAAATCGAATAAAATAGAAATTAAATGACTAACTCAATGAATATATTGGATTACTCTAAATACTACGATTTAGAAGACTACTTATTTAATAAAGTATCAAGTAACTTTAGCAAAAGAGGTTATCTAACCGCAGAAGAGTTTTTCTGTATAATCATCTGGAAAGCAAATAGGGCAAAAAGTAAAATTGCCAAGAAGTTTGAGAATGAAAACAATTTAGATGAGGCTATTAAAAAGCTAACCTCATCAATATACAAATCAGCTACCAATAAAGATAAATTAGCCGTTCTAATAAAAGATTACGGCTTTTACTTACCAACGGCTTCTGCAATCCTTTCAGTGCTGTATCAAGACAAATTTTCAGTTTATGATACTCGAGTATGTGATATGCTTGAACAGAAGTATAACACAAAAAAGTATCACAATATAAAAAATTGGATTTTCAAGAATTTATGGAATGGATACGAAGAGTATCTACAAAAGACTTTAGAACTATTTGGAAAATCCAATTATAGAGAAGCGGACAAGTATTTATGGGGTAAATCTTTTTATGAACAACTGAAGAAAGATTTGAATACAAATTTTGGATAACATTTAGAAAAGATATTGACTTTATTTGGTGCTTATTCTACCTTTAAAACATATAATTTGCACCATATTTGTACCGTACATTTCATAAAACACTAATAATCAATACATATTTACATTCTGTATCGAAAACTCTGTTCCACCAAGGCATATATTTTGCTCCAATTTTGACGCTATTATCTCTATTATTTATGTCCTGAAATTTATTAGAAGGTTTGTAATTCATGATAATATGATTATCATAATATACATGAGAGTAAAAAATAATTTTATTAGGTTTAAGGATTTCAATTTCTCTCCACACAACTCCTAAATCTGAAAGACAACTTTGTTTTGTAAATTCAGTTGTTTTATCTGTAGTTTTTGAATTAGTACACTTGATTAGATTAGTAAAAGCTATTTTTTCTTTTCCAGTTTCTATATTTCCGTGAACAGCCTCGATTGTTTCTTTTGTATAACGCCAGTAAGCCCAAGAATTATGTTTTAAAGACTATCTCCAGTTTTTGTAGAGTCTTGAAATAAATCATTTATCAAAGAGCCAATATTTTCTTCTTCTTTTTCTCTATGAACTTTTCCTACAAACAATATTTTATTTGGTTCTGGTTCATATTTTTTCCAACCTTCCAAATAGAGATTGGTTTTGAAAAGAAAGAAGCTTTATTTGACTCAATGCATTTTAAACAAATTTTATTTTGTCCTAAATTAATTTCGTTGTAAGATTCAAATATTTTTTCTTTTGTCATTTTTTGCTTGTTGCCAACGTTGCGTGTATTGTTAGTTAGTGCGGGAATAAGAAAATCAGAGATTTTCAGATTTAGCACGAGGCAAAGCATTTTCCTTGCCTTTATCTTTTTTTAATCAAAAGTCAAATCAAAATGATTTGACAGACTTTACAAAAAGTCACAAAACTTTTGAATTAAATACTAAAAACCACAATTACCACTTTTCGAAGCAAAGTTTTTTAATTGCTTATTACATTAACTTGATAATTAGAATTGAATGCTTTTAATTCACTAAAGAATTCTGTTTTATCACTTTCATTCAATCCAGTGTTTTCTTCATTTGAACAACTTAAAATTTCAGTTGCCCTTAGGAAATACAACTGTTTTGAGATGGTTAGCCTCTTATTGATTTTTCAATCTTCTTATAATTTTCTTTAACCGTTCTGATTAATTGCTCATAACGTTGAGTATATGAACTGTATCCCGCAGGGTATGGTTTATATACAGTGTTAGCACCTTTATCAACCTCCAAAGGTATAGTTGAACAATTCAATGTCCTCCTTATAGAGATTAGATATTATTTGTATTGTCCGCTTGTTATAGTATTTGGTATAATGCTTTCTTTTTGATTTATTAACGTGTGGTAATGTGATATTCTGGATTCCTAAATGCTGTCTTATTAATTCAAATTCCTTTTCTATGTTTTCAAATCGTATGATTTTGTCAACCATGATCGTCCCATTCTTATCACATATAAAATTCACTTGTTTCATCCAATGAGTATGCTCATTTTCTGAAATAAGATTCAAATATTTTTCAAAAGAAGTCCATTTGGTCATATCGATAATTTTTCTCAAATCTTTCCTTTTATGTTTCGTGTAGATGAATTGTGATACTGCTTTTTCCCAAGGATTTCTAACAACTGAGAACTTGTAATATGAGCTAAAAACTTTAGATCCCACTTCAGTTTTAATTTGGTTAGAAGTCAAATGTTGTAAGCCATCCATTTGATATTTGTTGTAATACGGTCTTACAAGTCCCATCCACAAATTTTCAACTACCCTATCACTTTTTAAGGGCCATATTACATTTTCAATACTTGATCCGCCTGTCTTTGGAATGTGTACAAAAATACACTTATAATTATGTGATATCATTGTTTTTATTATATCGGTGCTAACGGTTTGTATAAGCATAGTAAGGGAGTTGTTTGCTGTTGTTTTCGGTTTAACAACTGCTTTGGCAAAAACAAAATTGCCGTTAGTTTTAGCCTTAAACTTTTATTATGCTTATACCTTGTAACACGTTATCCATTCAGTTTAAATTAAATGACTAACTTAAATTCTTTATTTCTCCATTATAAATTTTATCTATTTCTTTTCCATCTATAAAAATTTTATAAGGATATAACAAATCAAAAAACTCTTTTTTTCTATTAATGATTAACATAATATTTAATATTATTTTTTAAAATTTTTTATAAAAAAAGAGTGAATAAAAATAAACAAACAATTAAACCTAATGATGAAAATATTATTCTCCATAGATTTACTGTTTGAATCCTTAATTATTTCCAATAATACATAATAAAAACCAAATAAGTAATGAAAACAAGATAATTATAGTTATCCCTTTTTTATTTGATGAAATAGTTAACATGATGAAGCTGCTCCTGTTAATCCTCCAGCTATTCCTCCCCATACTGCACCAGTTGTAGTTTCTAACCTAACCCTGCTTTTAAAAATGGATTTTCAATGAAACTTTATCCTCAGGAGTAATATTATACTATGTTACAACTAAGTAATGGTTACATTAATACTGAAAATAATACCTGTCCAAGTAAAATGTTTTTACCTCAATATCAACATAGTTAATAGTGATCGCATAGTTTCATGCTGAGGTCAAAAGTTTAAATCCTCTCAATATAAAAAATTATTATACGGGAAAATTTTTGAATGGATTTTAATAACTTCTTTGTAAATTGAATGTTTAAATTTAATAATATTTTCTTTTTTAACCGCAGATATAAAACATGCTTTTTTTTCTAAATCATTCATCCATGTTTTTTCCCAATCGCTGAGTGTATAATAGGCTTTTGTCTTTTCAGTAAGTAAATCATCTTCATCTATAGTTTCATGAGTGTAAGTATCTATTTTATTAAATACTACTATTGTTGGTTTATCAGCACTATCTATCTCATCTAAAATTTTATTCACGGAAATAATATGGTTTTCAAAATTTGGATGAGATATATCGACTACATGGACTAATAAATCTGCTTCTCTGACTTCGTCTAAGGTAGATTTAAAAGACTCTACTAACTGAGTGGGCAATTTTCTTATAAACCCAACGGTGTCAGTGAGCAAAAAAGGAACATTTTTAATTACCACTTTTCGGACAGTTGTATCCAGAGTAGCAAATAATTTATTTTCTGCAAAAACTTCACTTTTACTAATTAAATTCATAAGGGTAGATTTTCCTACATTGGTGTATCCTACCAAAGCTACTCTAACTAGTTTTCCTCTGTTTTTTCTTTGTACTGACATTTGCTTGTCAATACCTTGTAATTTCTTCTTTAGTAATGTTATTTTACCACGTATAATACGACGATCTGTTTCAATTTCTGTTTCTCCCGGTCCTCTCATCCCGATACCACCTTTTTGCTTATCAAGGTGGCTCCACATTCTAGTTAATCTTGGCAGTAAATATTCGTATTGAGCTAGTTCCACCTGAGCTTTTGCGGCACTTGTTTGTGCTCTATTTGCAAAAATGTCTAAAATTAAGTTTGTTCTGTCAAGAATTTTACAATTTAAAACTCTTTCTATATTTCTTAATTGGGCGGAGGAAAGCTCATCATCAAAAATTGCTGTTCCTATATTATTGTCATTAATAAAAGTTTTTACCTCATTTAATTTACCCGATCCAATAAATGTTTTTGGATTAGGTCTATCTAGTTTCTGTAAAAATCTCTTTACCGGGATACCATTGGCAGTTATGGTTAAAAACTCTAATTCATCGAGGTATTCATTTGTCTTGCTTTCATTTTGATTTTGAGTAATTATACCTATTAAAACTACTTTTTCAGATACTACTTCGGGTATTTCTGTCATAGAAAGCAAAAGTACAAATTCTAACAATTATAAAATTTATCTTTTTGTACATTTATATATAAATGCAGGAGGAATATTTCTAAGTTCAAATTTTAATGCTATATTTTCTTTCTTGTATATTAATTTCAATTTTTTATAATGGCTTAGCGTATATTGAAATTGAACAAATTTTCCTTGATTTTTAAGAGCTTTATAGGATTTACTTAAGATGTTTTTTGATTTTTTTTCAGGAATAATAGATAGAGGTAAACACGAGATGATAAAATCTGCATTATTAAATCCTCTTTCTTTTATTTCTTTAATTATATTTTCTGCGGATACATTTAAAACTGTAAGTTGAGGGTGATTTATCTCCAGTAATTCATTATAAAAAAAATCATTAATTTCAAAACAAATCAGATGGTTATTGGATTTCATTTTTTTAAGAATATGTTTTGTTATAGCTCCATCTCCGGATCCTAATTCAACAATTAGCCTGCAAGCCTTAAAGTCTATATTTTTAGTCATTTGTTCTGCTAAAAAACGTGAACTGGGAATAATTGTTCCGGATGTTTTAGCATTTAAAACTGCTTCTTTAAAAAAATTAATTTTTTTTCCCAACAGATACTATTATTTTTATAAAAATTTGATATGCAAATATGCGTTTTTTAAAAGATTTATTTACTATTTTTTATCCCGATTTATGCATAAACTGTACTCAGAATTTATTGCAATCAGAAACTATTCTTTGTAATTATTGTAAAAATGATACTCCAATAATTCAACTGAATAATCAAATCACCAATCTTTTTTATGGTAAAATTGAGCTAGAAAATATAGTTTCTTTCCTGTACTACAGGAAAAATAATATAACTCAGAAACTAATTCATAAATTAAAATACAAAGGTCGTGAAGATATTGGCAGATTTCTTGGGCATTGGTTTGTTAAAGAATCCAAGAGCATTGCGTTTTTCTCAGATATAGAGTATATTATCCCCGTTCCGTTGCATAAAAGTAAATTAAAAGCCCGGGGCTATAATCAGGTAACTGCTTTTGGAATATCGTTATCTGAAGCTTTTAATATTGAATATTGCGAAAATAAACTCGTTAGAGTATTAAATTCAAAAACACAAACATTGAAAAAGCATTTTGAACGCTTTAATTACAGTGATTCTAAATTTAAATTAGTGGATAACTCTTTTTTTGAAAATAAACATATATTATTAATTGATGATGTTATTACTACCGGAGCAACTATTGAAGCTTGTTGTAATGAACTGTTAAAAACTAAGAATATAAAAATTAGCGTAGCAAGTATAGCTTTAACTAAAGATAACTAACGTTTTTTTACTACTTTTGGGGTTGTTTAAATTTACTTACATGAAGCTTTTATACTCTTTTTTATGCCTGCTCTGTGTTAGTCTTATTTTTCAGAGCTGTGCGAGGAAAGGACATCCTGATGGCGGACCAAAAGATGAGGATGCCCCAATTTTAGTGTTGGCTAAGCCTGTTCATGAAACCATAAATTTTGATAAAAAAAATATTCGTTTTTATTTTGATGAATATGTTATTCTAAAAGATTTGTCTAAGCAATTAATTATTTCTCCTCCTTTCAAAAATAATCCTTTAATTACTCCTCAGGGAACAGCAGGGAAATATATAAATATCCAATTATTAGATTCTCTCAAAGAGAATACAACCTATACATTTAATTTTGGAAATGCTGTTCAGGATAATAACGAAAATAATGCTTTAGAAAACTTTAAATATGTTTTTTCTACAGGAAATTATATAGATTCATTAACTTTAAGAGGATCCGTAAAAGATATTTATAAAATAAAGCCGGATAAAGATTACAGTGTGTTATTATACAAAATTGATTCTGTTTTCAACGATTCTGTTATCTATAAACAAAAACCCAATTACGTTACAAAAACTTATGATTCTATAAATTACAAATTTACCAATATCAGAGAAGGTAAGTATCATCTTTTGGCAATTGATGAAAAAGTCTCAGATTATAAATTTAATTCAGTTACAGATAAGATAGGTTTTTATAAAAATACTATTCACTTGCCTAAAGATAGTTTACTGCAAGCACCTGTCATTCTTTTTAAAGAAATTCAACCTTATAAATTTAAAAAAGGAAGAGAAGTCAGTAAAGGAAAAATTCAATTTGAATACACCGGAAAACAAAAAGATTTACACGTTAAATTAATGTCTAAAGTACCCTCAGATTTTATTTACAAAACTCAATTTGAAGAAGACAAGGACACCCTTAATTATTGGTATTTCTCTAAAGAAAAAATTGATTCTTTAAATTTCCTTGTTACTGAAAGAACAACTACAGATACCATCACTGTTTTTTTACGTAAGAAAAAAACGGATTCTCTTTCTCTCACTTCTAATATTAAAAATACCCTGCACCTGAACGACACATTAATTATCACAACAAATAATCCTATTTATCAGGTAAACGCCTCTAAGCTTTCTTTAGTTAACAGCGATACCATGGCAATTGCATATAAATTGAAAAGATTGGCTCTTAATAAATTGGGAATTTTCTTTGAAAAAAAACCTAAAACATCCTATGTTTTTACTGCATACCCCAATGCTATTGAAGATTTATACTTTGTAAAATCAAAAGATACTATCAGTTATAAATTTAGCACTAAAGAAATCGAAGATTATGGCAGTATTATTTTAAGTGTTGAAAAAAAAGTTGAATCCCCCGTCATTATTGAACTATTAAAGAAAAAAGAAATTGTAAAAAGAAAAATTATCACCATCTCCGAAAAAATTCAATTTAATTTCTTAGAACCCGAAAAATACACTATCCGTGCCGTTGTTGATGATAATAAAAATGGCACCTGGGATACAGGGAATTATTTATCCAAAAAATTACCCGAGCGAATAATTTACTATCCGGAAGAGTTACCAAAATTAAGAGCCAACTGGGTTTCTAATTTAAATTTCATAATAGAAATAAAAAGAGACTTAAAAAAGACTCTCTAAAATTAATACCTGTATGTAGCAAATTTAAAAATGTTGCGAAAATAAGTACCTGGCGTACTGCCATATATGAACCCTTTTTTAGACAAAAACTGGTTAATTGAATTAGAATTCTGAAAACATGAACTTTATTGTTTCTGAAATTTTACTAAAGCCCTTATTTTTCAACTTTGTAATGGTTTTTATTTTTTGTAAGTTGCATATTTAAAATAACTTAAAATATAAATTTTATGAAACAATCTTACACGCTGATAATTCTGATATTATCAATATTTTCAATTCAAACAATGTTAAGTCAAATTATATATAATGCTGACTTTTCTAACGACGGAGATGGCTTCGCAGATCATACAACCGGCACACCTCCGGTAGTCGGTCCAACAATCGTAGGTTCTTTCGGAACTGCTCCAAATCAATGGTCTTTATCTTATGATATAACCCCTGCCAGTGATGGCTCTGCCAATTCTTTTAAAGTAAACGGAGGCTCATTAGTTAGTGATGATTGGGGAGGGCAAGGAATTTTTACAAGTCAGGCAATAGATATTTCATCTGTTTCTACTATTAGTATTGCGGCAGCCAGTGTAAATTCTGGTGCTAATGATGGAAAATTCGTATATTTTTACATTTTAGACGGAGAACCAAGAGTAGAAACCAGTATAGGATCTACTAATAATGGAGATTCAGTAAACTATGTAATTAATAGCTTAGACGTATCCCGCAATAATAGCATACAAGTTGGTTTTGAATTTGATGAAAATGGTGCCGGAGATGGATATACAACTTCTTCTTTTACCGTTACAGAAGCCTCTAATCCGACCGTAAATTTCATCAATCTTTCAAGTACAGAGAACGAAGCAAATACTTCTTTTAATACTTTAATTCCCGTTATTTTCAGCAATTATTCCTCTGATGTAACTATTAGTGTTACGGTAGATGCAGGTAGTACCGCAGAAACAGGAGATTATACTTTAAACACAACTCTACTAACTTTTACCGGCAATGGAACACAAAATATCTCTTTAGATATTAATAATGATGATGATTTCTCAGGAGAAACAGTAATTTTAAATATTGCTGTCACCTCCGGAACTGCCGATATTACTACATCACAACATACTGTAACCATAAACGATGATGACATACCAATAGTTATAAATGAGATTTTAGCAGATCCTGCCAATGGTGTTGCTCCGTCAGGAGATGCCAATGGAGATGGTGTTCGTGATGGTTCTCAGGATGAATTTGTAGAAATTTATAATATTTCCGGTTCCGACCTTGATATTTCCGGCTGGGTTTTAGCAGATAACGGGCAAGACAGACACACTTTTCCTGACAATACAATAATTCCTGCCAATGAAGCTATTGTTGTATTTGGCGGCGGAATTCCTGTTACTGTTCCTGGTTTAGTTCAAACAGCTAGTGAAGGACTATTAGGGCTTTCAAATGGTGGTGACACAGTAATTATTAAGAACGATACAGGAAATGTTATCGTTTCCGAATCATATAACTCTGGTATTTCAGATCAATCTACAGCCAGAAATAATGATATTACAGGTGCATTTGTTGATCATACAAGTATAACAACAAATCCTGTTTCTTTTTCTCCGGGCAGGCATAATGCAAATAACACTCCTTTTTCATCTGCTATTAAATGGGTCGGAGCAACAAGTAATGACTGGAGTACCACTTCAAACTGGTTAGATAATGTTGTTCCTTCAACAACTGATGATGTAATAATTCCTGGCGGATTAACAAACTACCCTACCTCAGCAAATGCTGTTAATGTAAAGAGTATAGTTTTTGAATCTGATACCTCTCTTTTATTTAATACTTCAGTTGATGGAGAAATTACATACAATAGAAATGTAACTTCAAATTGGCATTTAACAGCATCACCAGTTGAAAATCAAACGATTCAAGATTTAATCAATAATAATGATTTTGCTACAGGTACCGGCAACAATATTGGAATTGGAATTTATGATAATGATAGTGCTGCTACGCCCTGGCAATATCAAAACAGTTCATCCGCAGGTGTGTTACCCGGTGGTACAGGTGTAGCGGTAAAATTAAATACTTCTTCTATCATTTTTAAAGGAAACATGCATACCAATATGGATTTAATTCCTGTGACTATCGGAAACAGAACAGGTTTCAATTTAATAGGAAACAGATATACTGCCTATTTAGATTCAGATATTTTTTTAAGTAATGTAACTAATGTTGTTGCACTAGCTGAAAAAACAATATGGTTATGGGATGGAAATCAGTATATTACAAAAAACATGTCAAGTTCAGTTAAAGTTGCTCCGTGTCAAGGTTTTTTTATCAAAGCCGGGGCTGATGCAAATATAGTTGTAAATACTTCCATGCTTTCTCATGAAACAACAAATACTTTCTTACGTCAGGCTCCTAAAACTACTTTTAAGTTATTTGTTGAAAATGGTAAGAATAAAAAATATACAGAAGTATTCTATATTAATAATAAATCTACGGATTTTGATAATGGGTATGACAGTAGTATGTTTGACGGGGACGGGGGACATTATAATTTTGCAGTATATACTGAACTAATCAGTAATAATAAGGGTAAAAAATTAGCCATTCAAACATTACCAAATGCTAATCATGAGGCTATGGTAATTCCTCTTGGCTTAGTTGCTGAAGCAGGAAAAGAAATAACATTCTCTGTAAGCAGTACGAATTTACCAAGGGGTATCGAAGTATATCTGGAAGATAGAACTAATAATACAATTGTGAATCTTTCTCAGGAAAAATATGTAGTTACATTACAAAGTGCTACAAACGGAATTGGTCAATTTTATATCCATACAACCTCACAAAGAATAGGTATTAATGATATTACTAATAATATTGAAAATGTCGGTATCTATCTATCAGCTAATAAAGAAGTTACAATAGCCGGTTTGCAAACTAAAGCAATTGTAAAAATATATTCTATATCAGGTAAAGAATTAGTTAACACTACTATTGCTTCAAATGGAGTTAGTAAAATTAGTTTACCACCTTTAGCTGCCGGAGTTTATATTGTTAAACTAAGCTCTGATATTGGAAATATTTCTAAGAAAATTATTTTAGAATAACGCTAACATTATTATCTTATAAAAAAGGAGTTACCTTTAAACAGTATTTTTTAAATAAATCAGATATTTTTATTATTATCATTCTGTATCTAATTAAGAAGCCACTATAAACGGCTTAAATTAGCAATTCATAAATTCAGATAAAATAAACAGAAAAGAAAAGTGTAGAGTAAGGTTAATATATACGCAGAAACCCGGATTTTGTCAACATTGAAAACCCTCTACGCTTTTCTACTATTAATTCGCTCAGTTTTATGAGACTCCGAATCTCTATTTCAAGTTGTGGAATAACCGGAAAATTTTTATTTCATAACTGAGTTAGCTGTAGTTGTTGTTTCAGTTATTTGTTAACTAGTTAATTGTTGTTCTTTAAATATATTTGTAATATGTTGGTAAATAGACTTTTTGCTGAAAATTGTTAATTGTTTTTTAAATAAAAGTCAAATGTCAGAAGCTAAATTTTCAGATTTTAAATTAAAATTAGTAACACTATCTTTCGATTCTGCTTTAACTGATTTAATAATAGAATTAAATTACTTAAGGAAAAAACCATTGAGAGGTTCAACACATCCTAACGTGTTTTTTCAGTTAAAACATATTTTACACACCCTAGAAAGCATCAGGTCTGCAAGAATTGAGGGTAATAACACAACTGTCGCAGAATATATTGAAACAAAGCTAGAGGCAAATGAAAGCGTTTCTGAAAGAATAAGAGAAATTAAAAATATTGAAAAAGCTATGGAATTCGTAGAAGACAATATTAAAGATTATCCTATTAACAGGATGTTTCTTAGTGAATTGCACAAAATGATTGTAAATGATTTACTCCCTCCACCTCAGGGAGAAGGAGACCATACATCTGGTTTGTATGAAAATATTAATTTAAAGATTATTAACTCAAATCATTTACCTACCGGATTTTATAAAAGTTCAGGATTATATGACTGAATTATTAGAATTTACTGATAGAGAAGATAGTCCGAAATATGATTTGTTGAAAGCTACTATTGCTCATCACCGTTTTGTAACGGAAATGGCAGAACAGTAAGATTGTTTACATATGCAATGTTAGTCAAAACAGGATTTAACGTTAATGTTGATAGAATTATAAATCTTACTGCAGTCTTTTGTAATAACAGAAGTGATTATTATGATAACTTGTCAAGAGCTGATTTGGGAACGAATGAAGAGATTTTGTCCTGGTGTGAATATGTTTAAAAGGATTAAAAGAAGAGATTGAAAAAATAGATAAACTAAGTGATTATGATTATTTAAAAAAAATATTCGCAGGTAAGGTTATTGCTGAAATATCAAGACAAAGAAAAAAATTAATTGATAAGAAAATGTTGATTCCGGAAAAAGAAAGAGGGAGGAAATATATACGTCTTGACAACAATTTTCTGCTTAAGAGGTGTAATAAAAATTCTTGACGAAAAAGGCTTTCTTCCAGTTAGAGATTTGTGATAATTACAACTAACGATATCGGCTATGAGTAGTTGTGTGAATTAGCACTTAATTTTGCAAGCACAAACCTAATAGAAAATCCGAGTGGATTTTCGCAAATAGACTTGTACAAACAATTAATTCTATATGGTGTTGTGTTACAAGTTTTTAACCATTTAGCACTATAACTGTTTCAATAATTTTGCCTTCTTCATCTATGTTTACCGTTTTAATATTACCCTTTTCCATATAATTAATAAAAGTAGCTTTATCTGATTTTTCAAGAGTTACTTTTACATATTTCGTGTCAACTCTTTTCAAAGAACCTGTCAAGGCGTCAACTCCCCAGCCGATAATACTAATTCCGTTTAAAATACTCACTAAGTTAAATTCACTGTCCATTACGACAACTCTTTCATCATAATTGTCTAATCTAAATCAAATAATACATTCCTTTTTGCACCTGTAAAAATAGAAGCACAACTTATCGTATTAAAGATAGAAATTAAAGTCATTGTTAAAATTGATAATTTTTAATCATTTTTTATTTATTTGTGTTTTACCTACTCCTGTTTGTAGTCTCTTTTCGGTTTATTCCGACCGCTATGTTTTAATTCCACATAACTTATACATATAAAAAAATATTAAGATTAACTGGCTTAAAGTTTGTTAATTAATGCTGTTATAACGTTTCTATTTTAAAACTTCTTTAATTATACGACCTTTAAATCCATTTGGAAATTCAATTTTAAGCAAATTGGAAATGGTAGGAGCGATATCAATAATTTCGTAATGGTCTTTTGAGTTCCCTGCACGAATTCCATGACCATAAAATATAACGGGAACATGAGTATCATAAGAATATCCGGAACCATGAGTAGATCCTTTTTCAGGATAAATAATGGTTGATGGATTAGGAATCAACAAGACATCCCCTGATAGTTTTTGATTATAGCCATTCTGTAAGTAATTTAAAATCCCTTTATTGAAACAGGTGTTTTGAATAGTTTTAGCTGTAACCGCTTTATAAATTCCTTTGTAATTAATAACATTCTCCCGTAACACTTCTGCAACTTCATTTACAGTAAGTTTTCTTTTTTCAATAGTTTCTTTATTAAGAAATATCTGGAAATTAGAGATATTCTCCACAAAATTTTCAGCATTAAAATATTTCCCGGTAATTGTATTTATATATGTTTTAAACTGAGATACATTAAAATAATCCGCCGGAATTTTTAAAGATTTCAAATAACTTGGTACCTGAACAGCAGCATGATCAGCAGTTAGAAATACAGTATAGCTGCCTTTTCCTACCTTTTCGTCTAAAAATAAAAGAAAACTTTCCAGATCTTTATCTAAACGCAAATACGTATCCTCTGTTTCTTTTGAGTCAACTCCGAATTGATGCCCGACATAATCCGTAGATGAATAACTAACCGCCAAAAAATCAGTAAATTTACCTTGCCCCAATTGCTCTCCTGCTATGGCAGCTTTAGCAAAATCAGTAGTCAAAGAATTACCGGCCGGAATTGCTTTTATAATACTGTAGTTATTGTTTTTATTTCGTAAACCAGGAATGTCATGAGGGAATACCGGTTTTTCTTCACCTTTAAAAGCAGTTTCAAAATTGTTATTATCACTAATACTTTCAGTATATGTATTAATATCATATAAAGCTTCCCAGGGTTGTTTCAAGTAGTTGTCAACTTTGCCGGAAGCATTAAATTCAGAAGCCCAATCAGGTAATGAATCCATATAAAATGAAGAAGAAATCCATTTCCCTCTGTGTCCGCCATCAAACCAATATGCTGCATCAGCTGTATGACCTGCCGGCAAAATAGCAGAACGATCTTTAATTCCAATTCCAATAGTTTTGCCTCGCATATTTTGTGCTAGTTTTAATTGATCAGTTACCGTAGTAGTGTACATCCTGTAAGGAGATTTTTTCCCGCCATCTCCACTATTACCAACCGTTTTGTAATTATAATCATCTACGCAATAAATTGATTTCTTTTGAAACTTATCGTACCAGTGATTTCCAATAATTCCATGATTATCCGGAGTGGTTCCTGTATAAACAGAAGCATGACCTACCGCAGTATAAGTAGGAATATGATTAAAATGTGCATTTTCTAAGAAAAAACCTTTAGCTAATAATCTTTTAAAACCCCCATCTCCATATTTACTTTCGAAGCGAGTTAAATAATCATATCGCATTTGATCCACAACAATACCCACAACCAGCTTAGGTTTTTCAGAGTTCTTATTTTCTTGTTGTGTTGCCTGATGACAGCCACTTAAATTCAATAGTAAAAAAAGAAAGGGAACTTTAAGAAAAGAATTCATGGTTTTTAACATTAAATATTCAAAAATAAATAATTGTAAACTATAAACTAATTTTTCTCCTACAATATTTAATGATTTTTTAATCTCCCTATAAGAAATATAATCAAATAAATATTCTTTATTACCTTAGCTGACTAAAAAAATCAGATGAATTATATCGAGCATGTCGGAAAGTATTTTATAATGCTTGGTCAAGTTTTTAAAACCCCTCAAAAATCCAGAATTTTCTGGGAAACACTCTTTAGGGAAATAGAAGAGTTAGGATTAAAATCCATTGGGATTATTGGGTTTATTTCTTTTTTTATCGGAGGAGTTATAGCCTTGCAAACAGCGTTAAACATTAGTAACCCGTTAATCCCTAAGATGCTAATTGGGTTTGCTACCAAACGCTCCATAATTTTAGAATTTGCACCTACATTTTGTTGCATAATTTTAGCAGGAAAAGTAGGTTCCTATATTACATCCAGTATCGGAACAATGCGAGTTACTGAACAAATTGATGCCTTAGAAATTATGGGAGTAAACTCTTTAAATTACCTGGTTTTGCCAAAAATTATAGCAACTGCTTTCTTCTATCCTTTTTTAGTTATACTAGGAATGTTCTTAGGAATCTTTGGAGGATGGGCAGCAGGTAAGGCAACAAATATGTTTTTTGAATCAGATTATATTATGGGTATTCAGTATGATTTTGACCCCTATTTAGTTATCTATGCCCTAATAAAAACAATTGTATTCGCATTTATAATTGCTACAGTCCCCTGCTATCACGGCTATTATATTAAAGGAGGAGCTCTCGAAGTAGGTAAAGCAAGTACACAATCGGTGGTGTGGACTATAGTAGTTATAGTTATATCCAATTATTTTTTAACCCAAATGTTATTAACCTGATATGATTCGTGTAAAAGATATCCATAAAAGCTTTGGCAATACTGAGATACTGAAAGGAGTTTCCGCTTCTTTTGAATCAGGAAAAACCAATTTAATTATCGGACAAAGCGGTGCCGGTAAAACAGTTTTTTTAAAAAGCTTACTGGGATTGCATACCCCGGAAAAAGGAACAATAGCTTACAGTGGTCAAATAAATACTAAGATGACCATAGAAGACAAAAGAAATTTCAGAAAAGAATTGGGAATGGTTTTTCAGGGAAGTGCTTTATTCGACTCATTAAATGTTGAAGAAAATGTAATGTTTCCTCTTAAAATGTTTACAAAAAAATCTACAGAAGAAATGCTGGACAGAGTAAATTTTGTGCTGAAAAGAGTTAATCTCGAAAATTCTAATATGAAATTTCCGGCAGAACTATCGGGAGGAATGCAAAAAAGAGTAGCTATTGCCAGAGCCATTGTTATGAATCCAAAATATTTATTCTGTGATGAACCTAATTCAGGCTTAGACCCCGCTACCTCAATATTAATTGACAATTTGATAAAAGAAATTACCCGCGAATACAAAATTACTACGGTTATTAATACACATGATATGAACTCTGTTATGGAAATTGGAGATAAAATAGTATTGCTCAAAAATGGGATTAAAGCATGGGAAGGAAATAGTAAAGAAATCTTTAAAACCAATAACAAAGCAATTGTCGATTTTGTATATTCCTCAAATTTATTTAAAAAAGTACGTCAGGCATATTTGGATGAATAAAATATTGATTGTTAGAAAACTATTTTTAAATTAAAATTTGCTTAAAATAAATTACCTCTATATATTTGCCCTCGCTAAGAAAAAATGACCGGGTAGCTCAGTTGGCAGAGCATCTCCCTTTTAAGGAGAGGGTCCTGGGTTCGAGCCCCAGCCCGGTCACAAATAAATCTTCTCTTTATAGCATAGTTCTCTTTAAAATTTTAATTCGGGGAGGTTCATGAGTAGTCAAATGAGACGCAAGTTCCTTTGTCTTTCGGTTTTGTAACTTCGAATCCTGATTTCTCAGCTATATCTATTCAAGCTGTTTTTTGAAAATCTTTAATGAATAGAATAGAAGTTGGTTCTTTTTTGATTATTTGGATTTTTCTTACTAATGATTATGTATCTTTACTAAAAATAAAATCATGAAAAGAATAGGGATTCTGTTCTTTTTTTTAAACGCCTTTTTAGGACTATACGCCCAAAAAAACGGAACAGTAAAAGGCGTTGTATTAGATAAAAAAACCAGAGAAAAATTACCTTCTGTAAATGTCACCATACAAGGAACAAATAAAGGATTCATAACCGATGAAAAAGGAGAATTCGAAATTCAGAATGTTCCGTTAGGGTATGTGAAGGTTAGTGTTTCCTTTGTAGGATATCAAACAGAAATCACATCTGATTATTTAGTTACTAAAGAAAAAACCCCATATATAACAGTCGAACTAACAGAAGTTTCCTCTGAACTGGAAGAGATAGTGATTCAGTCATCTTTATTTAAAAGGAAAGCAGAAAGCCCTTTATCTCTTCAAAGTTTGGATATTGAGGAAATAGAAAAAAACCCGGGAGGAAACAGAGATGTTTTAAAAGTAATTCAATCGTTTCCCGGGGTGGCTTCAAACCCTGGGTTTAGAAATGATATTATTATTAGAGGAGGTGCTACTTCAGAAAATAAATTCTATGTAGATGGTATAGAAGTTCCGGTAATAAATCATTTTCAAACACAAGGCGCTTCAGGAGGTCCTGCCGGGATTATTAATGCAGATTTAATTAGAAATGTAGATTTTTATTCAGGAGCCTTTCCTGCTAACAGAGGAAATGCTTTAAGTTCAGTAATTGAATTTACGCAAAAAACGGGGAATCAAGAGCGATTTGAGGGAAGAGTAGATTTAGGAACTTCAGATGCCGGAGTCGCTTTACAGGGACCTTTATCAAAAAATACATCTATAATTATCTCTGCCCGGCAATCTTACTTAAAACCTTTATTTAAACTGTTAAAGCTTAATTTTTTACCTACCTATAATGATTTTCAATTAAATTTAAAATCTAAGCTTTCGGATAAAGATGAATTAGCTGTTTTCGGACTGGGAGCCATTGATGATTTCGAAATTAATACAGAAGTAAATGAAGGTGAAACAGATGAAGAAACCATTAAAAGAAATACCTACTTCTTGAATGTAATTCCCGTACAAACACAATGGAATTATACAATAGGTACTTCCTATAAGCATTATGAAGGAAAAAGTACACAAACTTATGTGTTGGGTAGAAATGAATGGAAAAATAATATTGTAAAGTATAAAGACAATATTAATCTTCCTGCTAATCTCCTGAATGATTACCAATCGAAAGAAATAGAAAATAAATTCCGTTTTGAAAATAACACCGATTTTGATAATGGAATAAGAATAAACCTTGGAGTAGCACTACAGCAATCAATCTATCAAAACAGCACATTTGAAAGAACCGCTAATTTAAACGGAACACAAAAAATAAATTTCAGTTCTGATTTCTCCTTATTTAGCTATGCAGTGTTTGCTCAGGCTTCTAAAAGATTATTTTCAAGCACTTTGCAATTATCTTTAGGAATCAGAACCGATGGAAATACCTATAATTCGAATATGGAAAATCCGTTGAATCAGTTTTCGCCACGTATTGCTGCCTCATTAAAACTAGCTAAGCAGTGGTATGTAAATGTTTCAGCAGCGAATTACTATCAATTACCTGCATATACTATATTAGGTTTTAGAGATAATGCCAACATATTAGTGAATCAATCTGATTTAAAATATATTTCATCATTACATACTGTTGGAGGTATTGAATTCAGACCGGAAAATAGTACTAAAATTACAGTAGAAGGATTTCATAAAAAATATAATAACTATCCTTTCTCTGTCAGAAATCAAATAAGTTTGGCAAATTTAGGATCAGATTTTGGAGTGGTTGGCAACGAGGCAGTAACTTCTACTAATGAGGGAAGAGCCTATGGTTTTGAACTTTTAGCACAAAAAAAATCATACCATGGAATTTATGGAATTTTAGCCTACACTTTTGTAAGAAGTGAGTTTAAAGATGCTAATAATCAATTTATACCATCAACTTGGGATAATCAGCATTTATTAACATTTACGGGAGGAAAGAAATTACGTAGAAATTGGGAAATCGGTGCTAAATTCAGATTAACGGGTGGAAGACCTTTTACACCTGATAACCTTGAAAAATCATCAATTATTGAACGATATGATGTAATTAACAGAGGAATTCCTGATTATACAAAATTAAATAGTAAACGTTTGGGCTTATATACACAATTAGATTTTAGAATTGATAAAACGTGGTATTTAAAAAAATTCTCTTTGAATTTGTATCTCGATGTTCAGAATGTATATGCCACAAGTAATCAAAGACCTCCATTATTATTGCCCGAAAGAACAGATCCTAATGATTCTGCCAGATATATATTGGAAGAAAT
Source organism: uncultured Tenacibaculum sp. (assembly GCA_963666645.2). GTDB lineage: Bacteria > Bacteroidota > Bacteroidia > Flavobacteriales > Flavobacteriaceae > Polaribacter. The sequence continues at coordinate 609,905 of CAXXDB010000003.1, forward strand.
TGATAACACAGGGCAAGGAAGAGTATTGCCCGGAATTGGAATTATTGTTGATTTCTAAGATTAAAAAACTGCTTTTTTTGAGTACTTTACATAAAAAGTACACCTCCACTCTGGTCTCCCAAGATAAACTTATATGACTATCTGATAGTTTGCACATTATTATTTCATTTATTAGAGACTATAGTTATAATAGCCCTATCGAATACATATTTAAAATACCTTCTGTTGGATTTATAACAATAGTTCATCCAAATAAGTCTGGTGAAATATTCAGCTTCTGTATAATGCTGTATGTCAACAGCCTTTTAGCATTACTGATAGTAATATGTACCTAAGGCAATATTTCGGACGTTTTTATTTTATATTTAATTACCATAGCTTTATAATCTTTCACATTTTCCTTGATATCATTATAGTTATTAGCTCCATTTGTAGTAATTGATTAATGCAAAAGAAGAGCTTATAAAAACGTTCCCAATGAAATGCAAAACAAATATGTTCTTTTGGATGGTATCTAAGTTTAACGCGACAATGATTTACTGTAAGACAAGGGATTACCGACCAAAACGGGTATTTTAAAAAGGTTCTGCCAAAGAGAGATCTAGTCTATACTATCCAATAGAAAAACTATCATTACACCATAGAAGCGGTTCATTTTTCCAGACAGAAACAGAGGATCAAAAGTTAAGAAACAAGCCTGAAATCGTAACATAAAAGGAGACAATGATGAATATTATGATATGATACATACGGTTGTACATACTTATTACCATGGTAGTAGATTTGAATCCTCTCATCCCCGGCAATCTGAAGTATTAGATTTTATACGGCATATAAATAATAAATTATGGGAGGTAAGCTAAAATATTTATTAAATACCTAAGAGAAATAAATATTTTCCAGTGCTTCTTCTAGTGAAGTAAATTTGAAATTATACTTTTCTTGTGTTTTTTTAGCTGAAATTTTACTTCCCTGTAAAAGAATAATAGCTAACTCTCCTAGAATAGTCTTTAAAATAAAACCCGGAATAGTAAACGGAGTGACAGGTTTCTTAAGTTTTTTTCCGAGGGTTTTGGTAAATGAATTATTAGTTTGATGCTCGGGAGCAACAGCATTATAAATTCCTGAAAAAGCAGAATCTTCAATGGCTTTGTTATATAAATTGCATAAATCTTCAATATGTATCCAGGGGACGTACTGTTTTCCATTTCCTAAAGGTGATAAAAGAAAAGGGGTGTTGATTTTTTGTAGTACACCTCCATTTTTACTTAATACAATCCCCGTTCTTAAGATAGTTACAGGAATATTCAATGTAGAAAATTGATTGACTGCATTTTCCCACTCAACACAAATGGTTGAAATAAAATCTTTTTCTGAGAGGTGGTTTTCAGAAAAAACAGTTTTGGATGTAATTGCTCCATAAAAACCGACACCTGATGAGGATATAAATCCTTTTAAAGGAGTTTTAAGTTTCAGAATTTTATTAAATAAAAGATTGGCAGATTGAACTCTGCTGTCAATTAATTCTTTTTTTCTCGAAGGCGTCCATCTTTTATCAGCAATGCCGGCACCCGCTAAATGAATTATGTAATCAACATTTTCTAACGCTTCAGAATCAATATAATTTGAATTAATATCCCACCGGTAATGATTATCCGTTTCAGGATTTCTTGTTAAAATAAAAACTTTATGTTGGTTGCTTTCCAGTTTTTTTTTAGATGCGATCCTACGAGTCCGGTGCCACCGGTTAAAAGAATATTTGCCATGGCATAAAAATAAGAAATTGTGATGGATATATCACGATTTTAAATAAGAATTTTAAAAGTCATCTTTTTTGATGTAAAATGAAATACAAAAATAGTATTAGAAATAAAAAAGAAGAATAGCTTTATCTCGGGAAATTCAGACAAATATCCTGTATTACCTTCTCTATCTTTTCAAATTTAAAATTTAAGTCCTTTCTAATTTTATTTGAACTATAAAAATTTTTATTATGGACAGATTTTGAAAAGTGCTTTGTAAGAAAAGAGTTCTTTCCGGTAATTTTAGTTGCAATCCAATCTAATCTCCAGAGAATAGCCGTCATTGTTTTATTAACTTTTACAGAAGGTTTTTTAATATTAAAACAATAAGCTATTGAGTGAAGTAATTCTTTAAATGATTTGTTTTCAGAGACTAAAATATAGTGTTCATTTTTAATGGCGGATTTCATGAGCTGTATCATAATTTCAACAACATCTTTTACTCCTACAAATCCGGTAATTCCTTCGGTGTAAAATTTTAACCCTTTATAAACTTGTGTGAAAATCTTTCCTGACCCTTCATGAAAGAATCCGTTGCCTAATACAATACCGGGGTTTACAATAATGACATCTAAACCTTCCTGACTTCCTCTCCATACTTCCATTTCAGATCCATATTTAGTAATTGCATACCCATGTTTATCATTAGAGTTTATCCATTCATTTTTTTCTGTAATTATTGTATCTTTAATTGAATTATCTATAGTAGCTATAGAACTTACTAAGCAGAGTTTTTTTATATTATTTTCAATGGAAAAATTAACAATATTGGCTGTTCCTTCGATATTTACTTTTCTCATTTCCTGATAATCTTTAGGGTCAAAAGAAACTAAAGCAGCACAATGAAAAACATATTTAAAATTATTAGTAAAAACAGTTTCTAAAGACGGAACATCAGTAATATCTGCTTTTAGCCATTGTATTTTAGAGAAAAGATTGTTATAATCATTCTGATATGAGGAAAAAATTTTTTTAACTTTTTCAATCTTATGATCATCTCTATAAACAGCAATTATTGAATCGAATTCACAAGTGAGTTGATATAATAAATGAGAACCTATCAAACCGGTTCCGCCGGTGACTAAAATCATAAAGTTATTATTTAATATTTGAAAGATAAAAAAATCTGAGATTTATTATTAAATAAGTCAAAATATTTATATCCCAAAATCAGTATTTTTATTGTGTAACATCAATTAGTATCCATTTTTTTAAATAATCCATACAATATTTATATATAATTTTCGTATTATAGAGAGGTTAGTAAGTTGTTATCTTTCTTACTCATGTTCTAATAAATTCTAACAGAATTAATATTTAAGTTTAAATTAACCAAGTTATATAGAATGAACAGTAAAGTATTTTTTGCATTTGTTTTTTTAATAAATTTTTGTAGTAATGCTCAATATAAATATATAACCAATACAGCACATCACTCACTGGAGAAAGCTATATACATTAATAATGAGGTTATTGAAGGAAGAACTGCTTTTTTTGAAAAGCAAGCAGAAGAAAAACCTTTAATGTTTCAAAAAACAAAAGTAAGAATAGGAGAATTAAACCGATTATCTAATAATGTAATTAAATATATACACGAGATACAAAAAGAGGTGAATACTGAAAGAGTTTTATATAATTTATTAGATGATAGTTTTTATAAAAAACTAATTTTTGATTCTAATGGAAAGCTAACAAAAACAAGTCACAAATTAAAGATAAAAATAGACAGCTTATATAATTATTCAATAACTATAAATATTCATAAGTTATCTCAGTTGGAGGGTTTTTCTAAAGATCATTTTAAAACCAATAACGATTATTATGATTATAAAGAGAGAAAATTAACCTATTTTGAGAACCTTTTTTATGATACATCAAATTATGGTATAATGATGACTATGTACTGCTTAGTACTAGATGTACAAATATTTCAGTTATTATATTACGGAACGGTTATGCGTTATTAGAAATTTCCTTAATATTATAAAACGAGTTAAAATATTTTTTCTAGCTCTTTAATTACGTCATTTCCATTCGCCAGAAGTAGTAATGCGATTAATAGTATAAATCCTGTTATTTGAGCATATTCCAAGAATTTATCACCGGGTTTTTTTCCTGTTGCCATTTCCCATAAGGTAAAAACAACGTGTCCTCCGTCAAGTGCAGGAATTGGCAGTAAATTCATGAAACCTAACATAATTGACAGGAATGCTGTGATATTCCAAAAAGTCTTCCAACTCCATTGTGATGGGAATATTTTTCCTATGGAAATAAATCCCCCTATACTTTGGGCCCCTTTTTTTGTGAATACATACTTAAACTGTGTAATGTAGTCCTTTAACGTCCAGTATGCTTTATAACTTCCAACAGATAAGGCCTCTCCGGGAGAATAATTTCTATCTGAGATTTCAATTCCATTTTCATCCAAATTTTCATCACTTATAAATATCCCTATTATTTTTTTTTCCTTATTCTCAAATTTAATATTCACTTTTTTCTCCTCACCATCTCTATCTATAATCAATCTTACTGATTTATCAGATGCGGTAATTAATTTTTTGAAGTCTTCCATGTATTCTACTGATCTTCCATTAACAACTGTAATTCTATCTCCTTCTAAAAGACCTGCATTACAGGCTTTCTGTCCCGGAATAACACTATCAATCTTTATTTCTTTATAAGTCCTTGGTAATAAAGGATTCATATCACCATTTGCCCATAAAACCGAACCAATATTTTCAGGTATCATTAACATTTCTGATTTTCCATTAATATGGAGTACTTCCACAGAATTTAAGTTTCTTAAAAAAAGAAATTTATTAATATCTAAAACATTATCAGGGATTTCTCCATTAATTTTTAAAATTTTATCTCCTGTCTGGAAACCGTATTCTTTCAAAAATTCAGCAACTGCAAACCCATTTTTTATTCCTTCAGGTTTTACATATTTATCTCCCCAATATGCAGTAATTGCGATATAGATAAGCCATCCTAAAATGAAGTTTACAATGACACCACCCAGCATAATAATTAATCGCTGCCAAGCGGGTTTCGATCTAAATTCCCACGGTTGTGATTCTCTTTTCATTTGTTCGGTATCCATACTTTCATCAATCATCCCGGCAATTTTTACATATCCTCCCAAAGGAATCCATCCAATCCCATATACAGTTTCTCCTATTCTCTTTTTAAATAATGAGAATTTGTAATCGAAAAACAAGTAAAATTTTTCAACCTTAGTTTTAAATAATTTAGCGGGAATAAAGTGCCCTAATTCATGTAAAACAATCAGCAAAGAAAGACTAAGAATAAATTGTGATGCTTTTATAAAAATTTCCATAAACAGTATTCAATCGAATTTTAAATTCGACAAATGTACACCTTTAAGTAGATTTCTAAAATATTTAACACTTTTATAAGATCGAGATTGTTCCATTTCATTTTGAGTAGTTCAGCTTATTGTGTATTTAGAAAAAAGAACAGTAGTCTCAGGGTCTGTTTTACATTGGTTAAGAAATCAGCAGATGATAGGAAAATTAAGAGTATTATAAGCTTTGAATATATAATTAAAATTATTGCAGTATTTTCAAACAGAAAATGGTGTTATCTCTGCCTCAAAATCTTTGTAATAATGTACCTGTTTAATATAAAAACGTTTAGCTTTTTTTTATTAAACTCACGTTATTTAAAAGAAAAATCCATCATTTCAATATCTTTCCCCAATGAATTCTTCTTAAGTTACTTTTCAGCTTTTTCCGAGATAGCATTGTCAAACTTTATAAAAAGATTAATCCAAATAATTCTCGACAATCGTAAAGTAAAAGGAATCAATAAAAAAGAAATAAATATGACAGCAATAAAACTTGTTAAAATGGTTTGGTGTAAAAGTACTTTTGAAATGATAAAAATAATAATAAATAAGGTAACTGCTAAGACATAATTAACATACATAGCTCCAAAGAAAAAAGAAGGTTCCATCATAAACTTTAAATTACAATGAGTACAGTTTTTATGAATAATGGTTACCTTTTTTACATTAAAAGAAGCCTTATACTTAAAAAAAGCACCCTTATGACATCTTGGACATTTATTATTAAAGATACCATAAAGTTTTGATCTCTTACCTGACATAGTTTATGGCAATTTTCATACTCTTTTAAGAATACAGTTTTGTAAATTTGTACAAATCTACGAAAAAATAATATAAAATATTTTTAATAATTAAATTATACAGATGCTAAACGTTCACGATTTGACAGTATCTTTTATGGGAACAGATTTGTTCTCTGGAATTACCTTTAAGTTATCAAAAGGAGATAAAATAGGTTTAATAGGAAGAAACGGAGCAGGAAAATCTACTCTGCTAAAGGTGTTATCGAGAGATATAGAAAGTAGCGGAGGGATCTTAGCTTTTGATAAAGATATAAATATTGGATTTCTTCAACAAGACATCAATTTTACACAAGGGCGAACAATTTTAGAGGAAGCCTATCAGGCCTTTGAGGAAATTAAAGAAATTGAAACTAAATTAAATGAAATTAATCAGCAATTAGCTCAAAGAAAAGATTACAAAAGCGAGAGTTATAATCAATTAATCATTGATTTGAATGAGTTTATAGAAAGATACGAAGTTTTAGGAGGGTATAATTATCAAGGAGAAACAGAAAAAATTTTACAAGGATTAGGTTTTCAACGAGAAGACTTTAATAAATTAACGGATACATTTTCCGGAGGATGGAGAATGCGAATAGAATTAGCAAAGCTGTTACTTCAGAATAATGATATTCTGTTACTCGATGAACCCACGAATCATTTAGATATCGAATCTATAATTTGGCTGGAAACTTTCTTGAAAAATTATTCAGGAGCTATTGTTTTAGTATCACACGATAAGATGTTCCTGGACAATGTGACTAACAGAACGATAGAAATTTCTTTAGGGCAGATTTACGATCACAAAAAACCATACTCCAAATATTTGGAATTAAGAGCAGATATAAAACAAAAACAGTTACAAGCTCAAAAAAATCAAGAAAAAGAAATTAAAAGAACAGAACAACTGATTGAAAAATTCCGAGCTAAAGCCAGTAAAGCATCCATGGCTCAATCATTAATAAAAAAACTGAATAAGACAGAACGAATTGAAGTAGATCAGAGTGAAAATATAGTAATGAATATTCGTTTTGAAGCCTCAAAAGAGCCAGGAAAAATTGTCTTTGAAGCAGAAAATGTGAGTAAGAATTATGAAGGTCAATACGTTTTGTCAGAAGTAAACTTAATGGTTGAAAGAAATGCAAAAATTGCATTTGTAGGGCAAAACGGACAAGGAAAATCTACATTGGCTAAAATGATTGTAGGGGAAACCTCTTTCGACGGGCAATTAAAGTTAGGATACAATGTAGAGATAGGATACTTCGCTCAAAACCAATCAGAATACTTACCCTCAGAAAAAACAGTACTGGAGATTGTTGAAGATGCTGCTGATGATACAAACAGAATTCGTGTAAGAGATACGCTGGGAGCATTCTTATTTAGCACTGATGACGTAGAAAAAAAAGTAAAAATATTATCGGGAGGAGAACGAAACAGATTAGCATTATGTAAATTATTGATGATGCCATTTAATGTTTTAATTATGGATGAGCCTACCAATCATTTAGATATTGTTTCAAAAAATATATTAAAAAAAGCATTACAAAATTTTAATGGAACATTAATTCTTGTATCTCACGATCGTGATTTCCTTCAGGGTTTAGTGAATAGAGTATATGGGTTTAAAGACAAAGCAATAAAAGAATATTTAGGAGGAATCGATTATTTTTTAGAACAACATAAAATAGATAATTTAAGAGAAGCTGAGAAAAAAACTATTCCAAAAAAACAAAAAAACATCAATAAAAAAGAAAACTGTAAACTCTCAATAAAACAAGAAAGAGAAATTAAAAAATTAAAAAATAAATCTTCTAGAATAGAAAATTTAATAGCCGATTTAGAATCTGAAATAAAAAAAATTAATTTAGGATTAGCACAGAATTACGAAGAAGTTTCATCTAAACCCAATTTCTTTGAAAACTATAACGCAAAAAAATCTGAATTAGATGATTTGATGATACAATGGGAAGAGGTTGAAGAAAAAATAGGAAGTCTTAGTCAATATGTTTAATGAGAAAATGCAACAAGAGAACCAACAGATTTTTCTTCCTGTTCTAAAAAAATTACAGATAGAACTATGGATAAAAAGGGAGGATAAAATTCATCAATACGTATCTGGAAACAAATTCAGAAAACTTAAATACAATATTCTAAAAGCTAAAGAAGAACAAAAAAACACATTACTTACTTTTGGAGGTGCTTTTTCTAACCATATAGTCGCCACGGCAGTAGCCGGAAACTTAAGTAATTTTAAAACCATAGGAATTATACGAGGGGAAGAATTGGCTGAGAAAATGCCGGAACTACTCAAGTTAAATAAATCATTATATATTGCTGATAAAAATAAAATGAAATTTGAATTTGTATCCAGACAAATTCATAAAAATAAGAACACAGCAGGGTTTATACAAAGTTTAAAAAAGAAATTTGGGAACTTTTATTTAATTCCGGAAGGGGGTACAAATAGTCTAGGAATAAAAGGTTGCGAAGAAATATTGTTAGGAGAAGATAAAAAATTCGACTATATTTGTGTGGCTGTGGGAACCGGAGGAACAATATCAGGAATCATAAATACAATTAGAAATCATCAAAAAGTAATAGGTTTTCAAGTATTAAAAGGAGATTTTTTAAACGGAAAAATAAAACGTTTAACAGAGAACTTGAACTGGAGCTTACAAACACAATATCATTTTGGAGGTTACGGAAAGTATACCCCGGACTTAATTGAATTTATAAATAAATTTAAAACAGCTACAGGAGTTTTGTCAGATCCAATCTATACAGGAAAAATGTTGTATGGTATTATTAATATGATAAAAACAAATAAATTTGAAAAAGGAAGTAAAATTTTGGCAATCCATACCGGAGGAATTCAGGGAATTGATGGGGTTAACAAAAAATTACAAAAAAAGAACATGGATTTAATACATATATAAATGAAGCTAAGATTTCTTTTATTAAGTACTATGGTTTTAATCATAACAAGTTGTGTATCTAAAAGACAAATTGCTACACAAAACTCACATAAACACGCTAAAGTTAACAAAACTATTCCACAAAAGGAAACAAAACCCTCAAAAGTAAAAGACTATAAGAAAAAAGATGTCACAAAAGAAAGCACTATAAAATCAACAACAGAGTATATTGAAAAATTTGTACCCATAGCTGTTCGGGAAATGCATGAATACAAAATTCCTGCAAGCATCACGCTGGCACAAGGAATTTTAGAATCAGGAAGTGGAAGAAGTGATTTAGCGATACGATCGAATAATCATTTTGGAATAAAATGTCATAAAGGATGGAAAGGACAAAGTGTAAAATACGACGATGATGAAATAGCAGAGTGCTTTAGAAAATATAAATACCCTGAAGAATCGTATGAAGATCATTCTAAATTTTTAACCAATAGAACCAGATATGGAAGTTTATTCAAATTCAAAACAACAGATTATGTGAATTGGGCCTATGGCTTAAAAAAAGCAGGATATGCTACAGATAGCAGATATCCTGAGAAACTAATTGCACTTATCAGAAAATATGATTTAGATAAATATGATAGAAAAAAGAGAGTTTCAACCAAAGTCATCTCAAAAGAAACTCCAGCTGTAAATAATATTAATAATACTGGAAACACTCGTTTCTTTTATAAAGTTATTAAGGGAGACACTTTGTATTCCATAGCCAGAAAATTCAATACTTCAGTGAATCTTTTAAAACAGTTAAATGGGTTAAAGGATAATATGATAAATATTGGTCAGGAATTATTGCTAAAAAAATAAAAAATACCGGGAATCACAGGAAATAATTTTATTCAGCACTGATTTTTCAGTCAAAGAAAATTAAAGAAAAATTGTAAATTCGTATCCCAATGAAGAGAATATGCTAGATAAATTACAGATAGTTAAACAACGTTTTGACGAAGTTTCAGATTTAATCATTCAACCCGATATAATATCTGACCGGAAACGCTATATTCAATTGAATAAAGAATATAAAGATTTAGGAAACGTTGTTGAAAAAGCAAAAGAATATAAATCACTTTTAAATAACATTGAAGAAGCAAAAGAAATTATAGTTGATGGAAGTGATGCCGAAATGATTGAAATAGCTAAAATGGAAATAGATGAAGCCAAAGAAAGAATTCCTCTATTAGAAGATGAAATGAAACTCCTGTTAATCCCGAAAGACCCTGAAGATAGTAAAAATGCAGTAGTTGAATTACGTGCCGGTACTGGAGGAGATGAAGCCGGTATCTTTGCCGGAGATCTGTTTAGAATGTATTCCAGGTACTGTGAAAATAAAGGATGGAAAATTTCTATAATAGATTATAATGAAGGAACCAATGGTGGGTTTAAAGAAATACAATTTGAAGTTTCAGGGGAAGATGTATATGGTACACTAAAATTTGAAGCAGGAGTGCATCGTGTACAACGAGTTCCTCAGACCGAAACACAAGGTCGTGTTCACACTTCAGCAGCAACTTGTATGGTGTTTCCGGAAGCTGAAGAATTTGATATAGAAATAAATCCTAAGAATGTTCGTATTGATTATTTCTGCTCATCAGGTCCCGGAGGTCAATCAGTAAACACTACCTATTCTGCAGTTCGCTTAATGCATACCCCAACGGGATTGGTTGCTCAATGTCAGGATCAAAAATCTCAACATAAAAATAAAGAAAAAGCATTTAAGGTTTTACGATCCAGATTATACGATTTAGAACTAGCAAAAAAGCAAGCAGAAGACGCTGTAAAGCGCGAGTCTATGGTTACATCCGGAGATCGATCTGCAAAGATTAGAACCTATAATTATCCTCAGGGACGGGTAACAGATCATCGAATAGGGTTAACCTTATACAATCTTCAAAATATTGTTAATGGGGATATTCAGAAAATTATTGATGAACTTATGCTAGTTGAAAATACTTCGAAACTAAAAGAACTAGGTGAAACAATATAAAATAGTATTTAATTTTTTTGGAAACAGATGTTGTAGAAATTCGCTCTGTAAAATGTAATAACCGATATGGTTTCTAAAGATTTTTTCATAAAGTATCTTCCAGACTTTCAGTCAAGTGAATTGAAAATAATAATATAATGCTTCTTTCCATTTAACATAAAGGTATTAGATTTATTAGATATCCGGTGGCGAAACACTCAGTTATCGAATTCCGATAAGGAAGGAATCGAATAAAAACAATACCCGGACAAGTTGCAAATATTACGGAAAATCTAAAAGATACTCATTTTTATCAAACTTCTTTAGAAAATCGGTTGCTATTGTTTGGAATATGGTGGTAAAAAACAAACATATAAACATTTTAATTAATTCTTTTCAGAGGTGTGTTAGAATATCTCTCTGCCTGAGAAATGGAAGTTTCCTTCTATCTCAGCATTTACATTAGAATCGGAACCATGAACAGCATTCTCTCCGATTGAGATAGCATATAGTTTTCTGATAGTCCCCTCAGCAGCTTCAGCAGGGTTTGTAGCTCCGATTAACGTTCTAAAGTCTTCCACTGCATTTTCTTTTTCTAAAATAGCAACAACAATAGGACCTCTGGTCATAAACTCAACTAGTTCTCCGAAAAACGGACGTTTTCTATGAATTTTATAAAAAGTTTCAGCATCACGCTTTGTCATTTGTGTTTTTTTCATTGCTACAATTCTAAATCCGGCAATGTTAATTTTTTCTAAAATAGCACCAGTATGTCCATTTTCCACAGCATCCGGTTTAATCATTGTAAAAGTTCTGTTTACCACTTGTAGTTTCTAATCAAATTATAATTCCGCACAAAAATACATTTTTTAATATTATTAGCAAATTAAGAATATTCTCGTACAGGAGATATTCACATCTTGTAGCACAAAATTGACTTAGTAATCATAATCCTTCTAAAGGGATAGTAATTGGATATTTTTTCAGTGTTAACAAAAATGGTATTAGTTAAATGTTTAAAAGAATATTAAATTGTATATTCGCCACTGTATGATTTTAAAGAGCTTCAAAGAGCTTTTCAGCTATCTTGAAAGACCGGGAAATATTGTAATAATTGGTCATAAAAATCCGGATGGAGATGCCATGGGTTCTACCTTAGGGCTGAAGCATTATTTTGATAAAAAAGGACACAAAACACAAGTATTAATGCCTAATGAATTTCCGGAATTTTTACGCTGGATGCCGGGTTCAAAAACAATATATAGATTCAATCGTCAAAATAATCAATGTATAAAAGCATTAGCCAAATCAAATATCATCTTTTTATTAGATTTCAATGCATTCCACAGAGTAGGAAATGATATGGAAAACACTCTTAAAAAATACAAAAACAACTTTGTTTTAATAGATCATCATCCGCAGCCATGTGAATTTACATATATGTACTCAGATACAAGTATATCCTCTACTTGTCAAATGGTTTACAATTTTATTGAAATGACAGGAGATTTGGAGTATATAGATGAGAATATTGCAACCTGTTTGTATACGGGTATTATGACAGATACCGGATCCTTTCGCTTTAGATCCACTACAAGCACTACACATAGAGTTATAGCAGATTTAATTGATAAAGGAGCAAAAAATGACAGGATACATAGTAGTATTTATGATGCAAATTCTTATGACAGATTGTTATTATTAGGAAGAGCATTAACTAATCTTGAAATAGTTGCAAATTATAAAACAGCATTTATTACATTAACTCAGGAGGATAAAGATGAGTTTGAGTATCAAAAAGGAGATACTGAAGGGTTTGTAAACTATGTATTGTCTCTTAAAGATATTGTTTTTGCAGCAATTTTCATTCAGGATAAAGAATCAGGAATTATAAAAATATCGTTTAGATCTAAAGGAAGTTTTTCCGTAAATAAATTTGCACATAATTATTTTAACGGAGGAGGGCATAACAATGCGGCAGGAGGAAAATCAAATGAGTCAATAGAAGAAACCATACAAAAATTTAAATCGTTACTACCCGAATATAAACAAGAATTATTAAGCTCGTATGAAGAATAATGTAATATTAGCACTTATTCCTTTATGTCTCTTAGGATGTAGCTCTTCGGAACCCAGAAAACCTAAAAAACATTCTACATCTAATTTTTATAAAGAAGTTATTGAAAATAATAAAAATCTCAATAATCTAGAGAAAAAGCAAATTGTTTTTTTTCTATCTAAAGATACAATCAACAATTATCATGTTTCTTCAAATGGCTTTTGGTACACCTATATCAAAAAAGACACAATCAATACGAGTACCCCCGCTAAAGGAAATCTTGTTACGCTTACCTATAATATCATGGATTTTGACGGAAGAGTCATCTATGAAAATCAAACAATAAATTACAGAGTTGATAAAGAAGATTTCATTCCTGCATTACAAGAAGGAATAAAGTTGATGAAAAAGGGAGAAATTGTTACATTTGTCATTCCTTCCTACAGAGCTTTTGGAGTAACCGGAGATGGAAATAAAATAGGAATAAGTCAAACAATAAAAAGTAACCTAACATTAATTGATATAAAAAAATAAAATAATGAAATTAAATAATTTTTTAGCAACCATTGTGGCAGTAGTATCAGTTGTATCATGCAACAGAAATGAATTAAAAACAAAAAAAAGTTTAGACACCAACATAGACTCCGTAAGCTATGCTCTTGGATTGGAGATGGCAGAACGTATGAAAGCTGATTCTGCATCTAAAGTAAATCCTGACTTATTTATCCAGGGATATGCAGAAAGAATGGATTCTCAGTATAACACGTTAATTGATAAAAAAGAAGTAAAAAAAGTTATTGCAGAATACTTTCAAAAGATAAGAGTTGAGCAAATGAAGAAGAGAGAAGAAAAAATGAAGAAAAAAGCTGAAGAAACTCATAAAGACTATAAAAAAGAAAACGAACAGTTTTTAATAAATAATAAGTCAAAAGATGGAATTATTACTACAGAAAGCGGATTACAATACAAAGTTATAAAAGAAGGGAAAGGAAAATCTCCTGAATTAACAGACAAAGTAAAAGTACATTATCATGGAATATTAATCGATGGAATCGTTTTCGACAGTACTATCGAAAACAAAAAAAAACCGGCAGAATTTAGAGTAACTCAGGTAATTAAAGGATGGACAGAAGGGCTACAGTTGATGAAACCGGGAGCAAAATATAAATTCTTTATTCCACAGGAATTGGGATACGGATATCAACAAAAAGGATCAGTATTAAAACCTTTCTCAACATTAATATTTGATATAGAATTATTAGAAGTTATCCCTATTCTTTCTTCACAATTAGAAGAAGGTCATTCTAAAGGAGATGGACACGGTCATTAAATTAAATAATTTAAAAGGATTGCCTAAAATATTTAAAATAACTTTTCAGACAATCTTTTTCCTTTGTAATAAAAAATGAAATCAATAAAATTAGTAGTATATCTGTTGGCAATTATTGTATCGTCATGTAAATCTGTTAAATACCCTGAGTTAACAGATGGGTTGTATGCCGATATTCAAACAAATAAAGGAGATATTTTAATAAAACTGTATTCCGATGCTGTTCCAATGACCGTTGCAAATTTTGTTTCTCTGGTACAGGGAAACAACCCTGAAGTAACCGATTCATTAAGAGGGAAACCATATTACGATGGATTAAAATTCCATAGAGTTATTAAAGATTTTATGATTCAGGGGGGAGATCCTACCGGAACAGGAAACGGAGATGCAGGATATCTATTTGACGATGAATTTCCTCTAAATGGAAAGGGTAAATTGATTTATAAACATGATGCTGCCGGAATTTTGTCAATGGCAAACTCGGGACCGGCAACAAACTCTTCCCAGTTCTTTATTACACATAAAGAAACTCCTTGGCTGGATGGAAAACATTCTGTGTTTGGAAAAGTTATCTACGGGCAAAATATAGTGGATACAATAGTTCAGAATGATTATATCAATAAAGTTGGGATTATCAGAATAGGAAAAGTTGCCAAAAAATTTAATGCTCCGGAAATATTTTTAAATGAACTGGCAAACTCTGACACCAGAAAGGAGGAAAGGAAAAGAAAAATTAAGATTTTTAAAGAAAATATTAAGAAAGAATTAGGATACTATAAATCGAAAACTACAGATTCCGGATTAAAAATCTTAAGACTTCAGGAAGGAAAAGGAAAAAAAGTAACCCCGGATTTTCCTACTACTGCACATTATACGCTTTTTGATGATTTAGGAAATAAAATAGCATCAAGTATAGACCAAAAACAACCATTTACCTTTGTAGTTAACAACTCAAAATTACCATTGATAGCAGGATGGAAAGAAGGAGTTTTAATGTTGCGTGAAGGTGAAAAAGCACGTTTTTTTATTCCAAGTTATTTAGGATATGGAGAAGTTGGTCGTCTGCCTTTAATTAAACCAAACACAAATCTTATTTTTGAAATAGAAGTTTTAAAAGTTGGAAAATAATTTATTAGATTCTATAATAACTAAAGATAAAGAGCTTTTAATTTATCTCAACAATTTAGGGAGTGAGCAGTGGGATTCTACATGGTTAGTCATAACTAATAAATTTTGCTGGATTCCATTATTTATTGTTGTTTTGATTTTAATTTCAGAAAAAAAAGGAATAAAAAAAGTAGTTTTTACACTATTATTTATAACATTATTTGTTGCGTTTTCGGATCAATTTACAAACTTGATTAAGAATTTAACAGGAAGAATCAGACCTTGCAACACTCCGGAACTACAAGAATATTTACGACAATTTTCATATAAACCAAAGGGAAAGAGCTTTTGGTCTGGTCATGCTTCTTTATCAACAACATTTACAACGTTTATTATTTTATTACTAAGAGATAAATTCAAGTTTATTTATTTCTTGATCCCTTTCCCTTTAATTTTCGGATATAGTAGAATTTATTTAGGAGTTCACTACCCGTCAGACGTAGCTGCAGGTTATTTATCCGGAATTATTTTGGGAGTACTCTTTTTCAGATTGTATAGCATGTACTATAATAAAATTTTTAAAAAACCGAATATTTAACAAATCTAACTAAGTATTTAAAATTAATAAAGTTAAACTGAATGAATGAATAACTTATAGCAATAAAATATATTGTATGTTTGATACTATCTGCATATAAAGTTGTTTTTGAATAATTTACACTTCACAACACAAATATTTGCAAGTTTTTTTATATAACCAGAAAGTTTATAATATATTATTTAGAATACATCTCCCTTGATATCGTTGAAAGCTTTTCATTATAAAAAACATCAAAACAATTAACTTTTAAAAAGGCATCAAAAAAATTGAATTAAATACCGCTATTAGTCATATAAACTTCACTTTAGTTTTTAATCCCTTGGCAGTCTTAAAAAACATCTATTTTTAAATTTAGTTTAGAAAAACTATCTTTGTTGCAATAGCAAAACATTTTATTTATGATTCAAAGGGTAGAAACTTCTAAAACACAGAAAATATCATTCAATGATTTTAAAGAAGAAGTTCTAAATGATTATAGAATTGCCAGATTGAGTCGTGAATGCAGCCTGTTAGGCAGACGTGAAGTTTTAACCGGTAAAGCCAAATTCGGAATTTTTGGTGATGGCAAAGAAGTCCCTCAGCTTGCCATGGCAAAAGCCTTTAAGAAAGGTGATTTTAGATCAGGTTATTACCGGGATCAAACCTTTATGATGGCAATTGGAGAATTAACTGCTCAACAATTTTTTTCCGGCTTATACGCACACACAGACATCACACAAGAACCTATGTCAGCAGGAAGGCAAATGGGAGGTCATTTTGCCACACATTCTATCGATAAAAGTGGAAATTGGGTAGATTTAACTGCACAAAAAAACTCCTCTGCCGACATCTCTCCTACTGCCGGTCAAATGCCCAGGCTACTAGGCTTGGCACAAGCTTCTAAAATTTATAGAAATGTAAAAGGGTTAAAGAATTTTATCAATTTTTCAGAAAATGGAAATGAAGTTGCCTGGGGAACCATTGGAAACGCCAGTACTAGTGAAGGATTATTTTTTGAAACTATAAATGCTGCAGGGTTATTACAAGTTCCTATGGTAATGAGTATATGGGATGATGAATATGGAATATCAGTACACGCAAAACATCAAACTACAAAAGAAAGTATTTCAGAAATCTTAAAAGGGTTTCAAAAGGAAAATGAAACTAATGGTTATGAAATTTTTGTTGTAAACGGTTGGGATTATGTCCAATTAACAGATATTTATAACAAAGCCTCAGAAATAGCAAGAGAACAACATACCCCTGTATTAATTCACGTTAAAGAGCTAACACAACCTCAGGGACATTCTACTTCGGGTTCTCATGAAAGATATAAATCAAAAGAACGATTGCAATGGGAGCAGGAATTCGACTGTATCGCAAAAATGAGACAATGGATTATGGAATTTGAGCTCACCGATGATTCTGGTGTTGTGTTGCAATTTGTCGATAGTGAGGAAGAATTAACAATTTTAGATAAAGAAATAAAAAAAGAAGTTAATGCTGCAAAACGCAATGCCTGGAATAACTTTATAAATGAAATTAAATCTGAGGTAGTTTTAGCAGTCAATATTTTAGAACGTGTTATAGCAAAAAGCCAAAATGGTTCATTCATCACAAAATATAAAAATGATCTTACAAATTTAATCGAGCCGGTTAGGAAAGATATTTTGGTAGCTTGTAGAAAAAGTTTACGATTAATTCGTGATGAAAGTTTTGATGAAAAAATACAGTTACAAAATTTCATTAAAGAAAGTATTGCGAATGCTGCAATAAAATATTCTGCACACCTCACTAGTGAAACTGAAAAAGCTACAATAAATGTTCAGGAAGTCAAACCAACCTATGCTACTGAAAAAAATATGGTAGATGCCCGAGTTATCATGCGGAATAATTTTGAAGTAATATTACAGAAATACCCTGAAACATTAATATTTGGTGAAGATGCGGGATATATCGGAGATGTTAATCAAGGGTTAGAAGGATTACAGGAAAAATTCGGAGAGTTGCGTGTTTCTGATACAGGAATTAGAGAAGCTACCATTTTAGGTCAGGGAATTGGAATGGCAATGAGGGGGTTAAGACCAATTGCTGAAATCCAATACTTAGATTATTTGTTATACGCACTTCAAATTATGAGTGACGATTTAGCAACATTACGCTATAGAACTTTTGGGAAACAAAAAGCTCCGTTAATCATTCGTACCCGCGGTCATCGATTAGAAGGAATCTGGCATTCAGGATCTCCAATGGCAGGAATTATGAATAACATTCGAGGAATTCATCTGCTAGTCCCCAGAAACATGACTAAAGCTGCAGGTTTTTATAATACAGCCTTAGAAGGTGATGATCCGGCTTTAATTATAGAATGTTTAAATGGTTATCGACTTAAAGAGGAGTTACCAACTAATTTAGGCGAATTTAAAACTCCTGTCGGTGTAGTAGAAACAATTAAAGAAGGAACTGATATTACAGTTGTTTCTTATGGCTCCACTTTACGATTAGTGCAGGAGGCTGCTAAAGATTTAACTCAAATTGATATTAATGTTGAAATCATCGATGCTCAAAGTTTATTGCCTTTCGATCTTCATCACAGTACTGTGAAATCACTAGCCAAAACAAATCGTTTGTTAGTGGTAGATGAAGATGTTCCTGGTGGTGCTTCTGCTTATCTGCTACAGGAAATTATTGAAAATCAAAATGGATATAACTGTTTGGACAGCAAACCTCAAACATTATCAGCCAAAGCACACCGATCCGCATACGGTACTGACGGTGATTATTTCTCTAAGCCTTCAGCAGAAGATATTTTTGAAAAAGTATATGAAATTATGCACGAAGCAAATCCAAAAAAATATAAGAGTTTGTTTTTCTAATGAGAATATTTAATCTGACATACAGTTGTCAATTGTTGGACTATCTGCTAATTTTATTAAGCGACTTTTTTTAATTTATTATACTATTCTGTTTCTATCTCTAAAGGAGTTTTACATCCTAAAGCAGAGTGTAATCTTTTGATGTTATACCACTATTATTTTTAGATTTGACAGAACGTCGGCAGGATTTAAAGATACCCCCCTGAAATGTCGAACCACGCGAAGAACTATTCCATCTTTTAGATAGTTTACAAAAGAGAGTAACTTTAGTTCTTATTTAGCGGATGAGATAAAATTACCGAAACGGCTAATGAAAGAAGTAATAATACCATGGTCGCCATGTAATTTCAGGGTTTAATACTTTAAAAATTAAAGTGTCTGCAAAAGATAGTAAAAGCATATAATAAGAACTGTTTATTAAAGTATGTATCTGCATGTTGCCACACATTTTCATTACTCATTGTCCTCGGGAGTTTATATCCATGGAAAGGATTGATTTTTTCAGAGAAGAACAGAAAATCAAGCTAAAAACAAATAATAATCCATTTATCGATAATACATAATAAAATGTGTTCATAATCTTATTTTTTTCGCATTGGTCTCATTAACCCTTCTTGTGCTACAGAAGCTACTAATTTTCCTTCTTTGGTATATATATTTCCACGGGCAAATCCACGAGCACCATACGAGTTCGGGCTTTCTGCAGAAAATAACATCCAATCATTAAAATCGAAATTACGATAAAACCACATCGAATGATCTAAACTTGCTATTTGTGTGTTTCCAAAATGTGCTTTACTTGCATTTGGATATAAACAGGCGTTTAAAATATTATAATCAGAGATATAGGTTAAAATCTGTTGCTTTAAGGCTAAATCTAAATTTTTATTGCCTCCTTTTAATTTAAACCAGACATCTAAAATTGGTGGCATATCTTGTTGGTTGAATGGATTCGCTATTTGAACAGGCTTAAAATCAACAGGACGTTCAATATTTAAAAAAGTTTTCATTTTTTCAGGTAAAAGCCCACCAAACTGCTCTAACATATCTGTCCAGCTTAACAAATCTTCCGGTTGTTTGAGATTTTTCTTAACAGGTTTTTGATGCTCGAAACTTTCTTCTTTTTTATGAAAGGAGCAGGCTAAAATAAATATAATTTTGTCATTTTGTTTTGCCGTTACTCTTCGGGTAGAAAAACTCTCTCCATCTCTTATGATTTGTACATTATAAGTAATGGGAAGTTTTAAGTTTCCTGCTTCTAAAAAATATGAGTGCAAAGAATGTAAAATTCTATTTGTATGAATAGTTCTGTAAGAAGCATTTAGTGCCTGTGCCAATACTTGACCTCCAAACACATTAGGGCTTCCAATATCTTTACTGACACCACTGAAATTATGATTTCCCTCATCATTTAAGATAAGTATTTTTAGTAATTCTTTAATATCTCTCATTCAGTTTATTTTACTGGTTAAAGGTAATTTTTTAGTTTCGGGCAATAAGGTTTTTAGCTTTAAAAGGACGTTTTTGTTGAAAAGGAGTAGGCTGAATTCTATTGATAAAGAAGCTTAAAATTCTATTCGGAAAATGTTTTTTATGTTTTAAATAAATGGTTAAGTTCTGAGGTTCAGCTCCTACGGAACTTTTTATTTCGCTTGCTGTTCTACCAAAATTAATTTGTTTTAATCTCTTTTTGATTGCAATTGTGATATAATCGTACAACATACGTTGATAAACTGCATATTCTCTATTGTATTCATAATCAATTCCCACAAAATGAGCATCCAATTGTGATTGATTAATCATAGCAGATGAAAAACCTACCAATTTGGTTTTTAAAAAATACCCTTTAATGAGATACTTATCCTCTAAATTATTTTTTAGTGCTTTGTATGATTTCAGATTAAACATTCCTAAGTTAAAGCCTGCTTTGGAAGCAACATTTTTATACAGTTTTTCCATCGCCGGAAGGTATATTTCAAGATTTGTTTCATCAATTTCAATAATTTCTAAGGAAAAACTTAATTCCATGGCTCTTTTTGCTTTTACCCGGAATCTTGTTTTCATGCCAGCCAGATAATCATCGAAACTTGTCCATTCTTCATCAATTTCCAGTAGCATATTAGGCTCTACATTAAACGAATGATAATTGTATTTCAGCAATTCTTTAGTAATAAATAACGATTTGTGTATAAAATCTTTCATCATAAAAGCACTTATCTTATAGGTAAAGTACTCTTCGCTATTGACTAACTGAGCTACCGATTTTGTCAATTCTTTAATTACCTCTCGTTTATTTTGGGTATTTTTAATAAAGATTCCGTGTTCACCACTTACAAAAGTGTTTCCACAAATAAGTATTTTAAAGGGTTTCTGTGATGAGATTAACCCTAATTTTTGCTGTATTCTTTTTATACTGTTTACAAATCCCTGCAATTCATTTTGTACACTATCTAGGTAAAAATCAACTATCTGGATGGCTACAAATGCAATAGGTTTTTGAGTTTTATCTGATAAAACTATATACCAAAAATCTATATTGGGTTGATAAGCAGCTATTGCTGAGAAGTATTTTGGATTGAAATATAAATTATTTGTACAACCTAACTGATTCCAGATTTTTTCCGGAACATCTTTAATACGGGCATAATAATTTGCATTATATATCCTTTTACAGAAATTCAATAAAGTGTTTCTTTTAATTTATATATGTAAGATAATAAAAACTTTCGGAACTATAAAAAATCAATATATTTTTGGGAACGATTTTTAAGTGTTTTAGTTAGATTCATTTTTAGAAAGAATGAAACGCGATTTCCAAAACCTTTGTAAATACTGATGTTTTCTATGGGTATTATTTTTTAAATTGTTAAACGGACAAATATGTAACGAAAACTGTACTTTGTTTTACAATTTCTCCATCACGAGTATTAAAGCCTTATCTCTGGAATGTTCTGCTAATGTTTTTGCTTCCGACTTGTTCATTTCTTAAATTTAATACCTGAAACAGGAATTTGTTTCCAAACGATAATTTGTCATAAGTATTTAGGGAGTAATTCACCTTATAAGAACTTAATTTTATGATATCGGGATTAAATCAACTCCACAAACAAACCTTCCTCTGTCTTCTCTACTTTAGTCAAACTATTTTTATTCAATGATTTAATACTCTTATCCCATTTTTTGTTTGATAACCCACTTTGAGATTTCAAGTCGTTTAAAGATATTTTTTGTTCTTTCTTTAAGATTTCTAAAATAGCTTTCTCCTCATCCGTTAAAGTCATTATTTTTTTCTCCGGTCTCATTTGCGGGAAAAATAATACCTCCTGAATAGATTGATTATTAGTTAAAAGCATAATTAAACGATCCATCCCGATTCCTAAACCGGAAGCGGGAGGCATACCATATTCTAATGCACGCAAAAAATCCTGATCAATAAACATGGCTTCGTTATCTCCCTTTTCAGAAAGTTTTAATTGATCTTCAAAACGTTCACGCTGATCTATCGGATCATTTAATTCTGAATAAGCATTGGCTATTTCTTTGCCACATACTATTAACTCAAAGCGTTCTGTTAATTCGGGGTTGTTTCTATGCTCTTTAGTTAACGGGGACATTTCTTTTGGATAATCGGTAATAAATGTTGGTTGTATATATTTACTTTCACATTTCTCTCCGAAAATTTTATCAATTAATTTTCCTTTACCCATAGTTTCATCTTCTTCTAAATTAATAGATAAAGCGAATTCTCGTAATTCTTCCTCAGTTTTATCTGTAATGTCGAAACCTGTAATTTCTTTGATAGAATCTGTCATGGTAACACGTTTATACGGGGCTTTAAAATTGATAGTATAATCTCCAAATTTAGCTTCAGTAGTCTCGTTAACTTTGGTAGCACAGTACTCTAATAACTTTTCAGTAAACTCCATCATCCAATTATAATCCTTGTAAGCAACATAAATTTCCATTGCAGTAAATTCAGGGTTATGAGTTTTATCCATCCCTTCATTACGGAAGTTTTTTGAAAATTCATAGACGCCATCAAATCCACCTACGATCAATCTTTTTAAATATAATTCATTTGCAATCCGCAGATACAATGGAATATCGAGTGAGTTATGATGCGTGATAAAAGGGCGGGCGGCTGCACCTCCCGGGGTAGGCTGTAAAATTGGAGTTTCAACTTCAAAATACCCCGCATCATTAAAAAACTGACGCATAGCATTAAAAAGCTTTGTTCTTTTTACAAAGATATTTTTTACATCCGGATTTACAACTAAATCAGCATAACGTTGACGGTAGCGCATTTCAGAATCTGTAAATCCATCATGTATATTTCCTTCTGTGTCAACTTTAGGAAGGGGTAATGGTTTTAATGATTTGCTGAGTAATGTAAAACTTCTTACCATCACAGTTATTTCTCCTACCTGCGTTTTAAATAGTTCTCCTTCAATACCTACAAAATCACCGATATCCAGTAATTTTTTATAGATCTCGTTATACAACGTTTTATCTTCTCCGGTACAAATTTCATCACGATTAAAATATACCTGTACTCTCCCGTTACTGTCCTGTAATTCGGCAAAAGAAGCCTTCCCCTGAATACGGCGAGACATCAATCTTCCGGCAAGAATTACCTTTTTCCCCTCTTCAAATCTCTCTTTTATTTCTTTTGAGGTTGAGTTTAACGGATAAAGACTGGCAGGATAAGGATTAATGTTTAACTCACGTAAACGAGTGAGTTTTTCTCTACGTACAATTTCTTGCTCTGATAATTGCATTGCTTTTTTAGATAATTGAAATTAAAAAACAAAGATACAATCAATCGTAAGATTAAACAATCCGGTTGTTTTAATTTGATAACTTTACCAATCAGGTAGTAATTTTTTCTAATTTCTAATCATTATAAACGAGTAACAATGAAAAAATATAAAATCATACTAATTATTAGCTTATGATTTGCTTTATAATTAATAATTTGATAACTTTACCAGTCAGGTAGTAATTTTTTCTAATTTCTAAGCATTATAAACGGGTAACAATGAAAAAATATAAAATTATACTAATTCTAACCTTAATTTTGGTTTCCTGTCAAGATGAGTTGAAACTGAATAATATAGAAAATAGTCAACCCGAAGCAATAGTCGAAAAAACTGTAGAAAACGGACGATTTGTCTTTTCATCAAAAGAATCTTTAAAGACAACTATAGAAGATTTTCAAAATGGTGAAGTAGAAAATGTAGAGAAAGAATTTGAAATACTTTATGAAAAAGGATTTCGTTCTCATAAACCAATAGTAAGTCCTGAAAATGAACAATTACAAGCTAAGTTTTCGGAAGAAATTATGCTGAAAAGACAAATGAGTAAATCTTCATCCGGATCTTCCGGTAAAATCGCAAATGAAGAAGATGCGGAAGAATTTATAGCAGACCCTTTGTTAGCCTCACTTGTAAATAAAAACAATGAGATAATTGTAAACGACACACTTTACAGGTTTACTAAAAGAAAAGGGCTTTTCTTTGCCCATGTAAAAGATTCAACATACCTATTTGACTTTTTTAAAGAGGATAGTAAAATAGCTTTAAAAACGGAAGAAGCAACTCCGGAAGACCCATGTGAAGAAAGAAAAATGCATGGTGGAGTATCTGAAATTAATGAAAGAATTTCGAGATATATACGCCCTGCTGGAGATGATTGCTATGGAGGTGGAGGCAATTCTGGTGGTGGTGGAAATCCTCCTTCTTTACCACAGACAACAGAAGAGGAAAGATTACAACAAATAATAAATAGTTTGCCTGAATGTGATGGAAGTGCAGGAGGAAATTGGTTTCAAGGAATCTTTGGGAAAAGTTATGTGTGTAGAAATTATTTTGGAAGTAAGCATAGAATAAAAACAGAATTTTGGGATCAAAAATGGTTATTCTATAAATCAGTTGGTGTTTTAACCAAAACTCAAAGAAAACGATTTTGGATATGGTGGGCTTCTAAATCTGATGAAATACATTTAGGTATAAATAGAATTTTACTTAAATATAATTACAAGCAACCCGTAATTACAGCAATCAATTTTTCTACTCCTTACAAATACCCTCTGTATATGTATAAAGGTACAATTCAGACAAAGCAATATCAAAACGGGAATTATTATGTAAATATTAAGGTTAATGTACCAGAAGCCAAAATCCCTTTTTTTGATTTTGGAAATAGTGATATTCTTAATATTTATATACCAAATGTCCCTATTTTAGGTGATACAAATATTAATTTAACAACTCAAGACATTACTACTCAATCTAATATTAAAGCACTATATAAATTAGGGATAGACTTTTTGAAAAGTAAATTTGGTGCAGGTAAAATTCCTAAAGAATTTGCTGTTACTTATCAAAAAAACACAAATGAAATTGAAGTTTTATATTTTGGAGAACGATTGAAAGCGACAAACGAAAACAAATTAGAAAAGAAGTTTTATAGTGATGTAAGCTTTCTTATAGGTGCTGCTTGGGGTGATTCAAAAGAGAAGTGGAAATTTAATATTAAACCTGCTGAACCTGCTTTTAGAAATTATACTCACTATGAAATTGATTTTTACGGAATGGCTAGGAGGGGCAGTACTTGGAAAGGGAATAGAATGATTAGATAACTTAAAATTGACGTATATGAAACATCTTTTTTTAACAATATTTATTTTTACTTACGGTTTAGGTTTTGGGCAAAGTAAATGGACTTCTTCTGCCTATTTGGATTTAGTCAGTAATATTAGCGGGGTTTATACATACTATGATAGTCAAGGGAAAATTCAAGAAACATCTCTGGAAAAAGGAGCTTATGAGTTATCTTACAATATAGATTATTTAATGTTCAATAGGATAGCTGTAAGTGCTTTGACCAGTTACAATAAATATGCTATTAATTCTAATACTTCTTCATTAAAAATAGGTACAGGGATTAAATATTTTTATATTAAAGATAAATTTCATAATCTAACAGTACAATATGGGTACAGTATACCTTTCAGTAAGAAAGTTTTAAGAGAGGGGCATCAAATTAAAATAGGACAATATTTTGATATTACTCAAGTTTTAGGAATGAGACTATTACTAGGTATATCTTATAATTACGATTTTCTTTATTTGAATGAAGATATACTATTTGGTTCTACTATTGAAATTAATAGAGAACCATCACTAAAAACTAACTCATTTGGAATTAGTTTAGGTTTGAAATTTTAATAAGAAGTAACGTAGCATAACACGGTATATAAAAGATGCAGCTGATTATCATTCAATCATTGAGAGTCGTTTAAAGTACAAGTTGACACTGACTATAGCGACACAGGAAAATTTAATATTTAGAAGAAGCTGATGATTATTTCAGAGCTTATGCACACTATAAGCTCGATTTTTACGGAATGGCAAGACGTGGCAGTACCTGGAGAGAGGTAACCATTAATACCATAGGGGTAAGTCCTAATATGGAAAAAGAAATCTGGCAACAAAGTTAATTCTAAAAAATCATTAATATAAATTAAACAAATGAATTTTATATCAAATTACTTAGTTAAACGTTCACAAAAAAAATAATAAAATTATTAGACAGAGCATCTGGAAAACCTGAAAATCCAGAAGATTGGGAAAGAAGAATAATAGTTTGTGATGAACTTTTAAAAGAAGTAAAATCGAAAGATGAGAACACTATTATTGCACTTAATCTTAGTTAAACGAGAAAGCTTAATAAAGAAAGAAAGAAATAAAGCTCAAAATATCTCTAATTATTTATACAATTTCATAAATGAAGAGAGAATAGATAAGTATGATCAAATTTCAGGACAAAAATTTTCTGATGAGATTTGGGTTTATAGAAATAAAGCTAAAATAGTACTGATTGAAGATGATTTAAGAAAAGAATTTAACATATCAAGTTACAACTTAGGGAGACTATATGAATATACCGATAATGAAATAACTTATAGCTTAGTTTTAAACAAAAAATTTCCTTAGGAAATTTTAATTAATGTAGATAACAAAAATGACTATCAGTCATATCGATTAGAGTTAGAAAAAATATCTAGTAAAAAAATACAACACCAACATGGTAAGTGAAAAATAATTTTATAATTTCACTATGTGTAAATAATACATTTTATACGCTAACGATTACCAAATATTAAAAACACAAAAAAATGAATGCAAAAGGAAAAAGATATTATTATCATCAATTATCTGCTTCTCCTGTAAAGAGAATGTAAGTTCGGAAAAACAAGCGGAACAAACGATTAATACATCTAAAAATAATAGCCTAAAGAATTAGAAAAGAGTGATTTAATTAAAAAAATCAACGTACCAAAGAGTTAAATTCATCTATATCTGAATAGTCTGAAAAAGCATGTATGAATATATCTACTTTGGTCATTTATAATAATTATTAAATAGTCAAATTACAATAGGAATAATTGAATGAAGTCTATTGTTAATATTCCAACCACCAACGTAATAGCTAAAAGAATATCTAGATTTCCCATTACTTTTAAAGGATTCTTATTTTCAAAAAAATCTTCATATAAATCAACAGTAATTTTTGCAAATTTTCATTTCAATTTTAGAGCTATCCGTTTCATTTTTTATAATTTCATCTGAATTGAAGTATTTACTAAATATTTCATCTTCATTTGTTAAATCTTTTCTAACTGCTTTATAAAATGTTGAATAACCTTTACTTTTAATTCTATCTACTATGATATTTTCAAAGTTTGATTGTTTACCAATTCTTCTTTCTAAATCACTCAGGCAATTGTTCATACTTGTTTTGTTATTTTCAGAAACTTGATAATTTTTGGTACTTGTCTTGACATTTTCAATCTGTTAATAATGCAGTTAAATAACCACTTGCTACAGTAACTATACTGTACTCTTTTAATCCAGTATTATTAGCAGATATAAATTTATGATTCTACCACCAATATTTACAAAAGGTTGCAGGGAAAATGAAAAAGCACCTACAAATAATATGTAAGTGGTCGATTCTAAAAGTGGTCTTACATGGA
The DNA here is from genome assembly GCA_963666645.2 of uncultured Tenacibaculum sp. Lineage (GTDB taxonomy): Bacteria > Bacteroidota > Bacteroidia > Flavobacteriales > Flavobacteriaceae > Polaribacter. The sequence goes on from CAXXDB010000003.1 coordinate 637,786, forward strand.
TTCGAACCATGGACCCCCTGATTATGAGTCAGATGCTCTAACCAACTGAGCTATAAGACCAATAGAAACAGAACGCAAAAATAAAAAAAAAATTGAAATTGAAAAGGGTTTTTTACACTTTTCGCATCATTAAATTTTCGCCAAACTTTGTTAACCTTTTCTTAGCAAAATCTGAAATATCTAACTCCCTTAAACATTCGAATGATTTATTTGTATAACTTTTAATTAAATCCTGAATCAAAAAAGGAATATTATTTTGTTCAAAAATGCGGGTAACTTCTATAATTTTAACTGAATTATCCTCAAGCTTTTGACTGTAATAAGATTGAAGTTTTTCCTTACTTTCTTTATCAGCTACCTCTAAACATTTTAAGTATAAATATGTTTTCTTGTTTTCAATGATATCACCTCCTATTTGTTTTCCAAAAGTTTCCGGACTTCCAAATGTATCGAGATAATCATCCTGTAATTGAAAGGCAATACCAAGATGTAATCCGAAATTGTATAAACTATTAGCTTGATTTTCATTAGCATCTGCTACTATTGCACCCATTTTTAAGGCAGCTCCAATTAAAACGGAAGTTTTCAGGGTAATCATTTTAACGTATTCATCAATGATTACATTATTTCTGGTTTCAAAATCAATATCCAACTGCTGACCATCACAAACTTCTATGGCAGTTTTGCTAAATAATCCGATAAGCTTTTGAAAGACGATAGGTTTATAATTTTCAAAATACTGATATGCTAAAACTAGCATCACATCACCCGATAAAATACCCGTATTAATATTCCATTTTTGATAAACAGTTTTTTTTCCTCTTCTTAAAAGAGCTTTATCCATAATATCATCATGAATTAAAGTAAAATTATGAAACATTTCTATTGCCATAGCAACAGGCAGCGTTTTTTCAAAAGAACCTGAGATAACATCAGATGCAATTAAACTTAAGATAGGTCGTAATCTTTTGCCATCTGATTGTAAAATATAATCTATGGGAGCATATAAGTTTTGCGGTTCTCTCTCTCTAAAACTTTGTTTTTGTAGGTAATTTAAAAACGATGTTTGGTACTTAGATAAATCCAAAAGTGAAATTTTATATCAAAAATACATCAATTGAAAGAGCAAAGAGCATTAAACGCAGGAAACTTTTTTGTTTCTGAAATTTTCTTTCTTATATTTGCATTGATTCATGAGAGATAGAACTTTAGAAAAAGCAGGATACATCTTTTTAAACCTTGGGCTTAAAAGTGTAACGACAAATAATATCGCCCGGGATTTGAGAACATCTGAAAAACTATATATAAATATTTTTCCAACAAAGTTTCACTGAGATACTTCAACTGAAATTATTCATTTGGCAATTGCTGATACAATAAAACCTAGTTAAGAATAAGAAATATAATGCGATAGAATAAGAATTTACTATAAAAGCAGTTTTTAAAAATGCTTGAAGTTTTCCAATGTACCAATTGAAAAAATACTACCTGAAAATTTGTTTAAAAATAATACATGAGGAAATGTAACTGTTTGAAAAATGTATTTGTAATAATTAAAAAAAGGAATACAACAGGAATTATATAGAAAAAACATTGATATAAAGCGAACTATGAAATTCTATTTCACACTAATTTTTGGAATGTTCGATAGTGATTTTACTAAAGACATACATAGGTTAGAAAATAGTAAAAAAAGCGTTGCTACTGAAAAAACATCCAAGAACCGGAAAAACAATTAGATACAATTAATCAAAACGAAAAACAATGAAAAAATACATAATAAATGTATTTATTTTCTCTTTTCTGAATACTATAAATTCTCAGGAAAAAGCACTGCAATTATCAATGCAGGAAGCTATTGATTATGCTATTAAAACAAATTATGATAACAAAATAGCTTTAAAAGATATTAAGATTGCTAAGGAAGTAAAAAGGGAAACAACAACGATTGGGTTACCTCATATTAATGGAACTGTAGACTATCAAAAGTGGTTAAGACAACAAGTGCAACTGGCAGATTTTGATGATGATGGTGTTGATGAACAATTGATATTTGGGAAAAAACAAAGCATTGTTGCAGGAGTTACAGTAACTCAGCTAATCTTTGATGGCACCTATTTAGTAGGATTACAATCTGCTAGAGCCTATCTGAAAATATCTGAACAAGCTAAAGAAAAAACAGAATTAGCTACCAGAGAGGCGGTAATTAATGCTTATGGAAATGTACTTATAGCTGAAAATGCTTTAGAAATTTTAGAGAATAATAAAAAAATACTTACTAAAAATTTAAATGATACTCAAAAGATTTTTGATAATGGATTAACCGAGGAAGAAAATGTTGAACAGCTTCAAATAACTTTAGGAACATTAGAAAATAATATTAGAAATACCGGAAGGTTAAAAGATATTGCATATCAAATGCTAAATATTTCTTTAGGAAATTCAATAGCCAGAAAATTGGAATTATCAGATACTCTTGAAAGTTTAACAATTCAAAATACTGATTTAGAACTATTAAGTAAAACATTTGATATCAATAAACACATAGATTATAAAATAGCTAATAATGACAGAGAAGCTAACAGGTTATTATTAAAATTGGAGAAAGCCAGACAATTGCCTGCACTATCCGGGTTTATCAACTATCAATACTCAAGCTTTTCAAATGAATTTACTTTTTTAAATAATACCCAGAAATGGTTCGGAGCTTCTCTATTAGGAATACGTTTAAATGTACCACTATTTGGTTCATTTAGAGCGAGATCAAGAATTAAACAAGCTCGAATAACTCTGGAGAGTTCAGATATTAGATTAAAAGAAATAAAACAAAAACTAAATTTACAAGCCCAAACGGCTAAAAGTGAATACCAATTAAGTATAGAAAATTATGAAACAGCAAAGAAAAATTTAAAACTGGCAGAACGTATAGAAAAGAAACAACAAATGAAGTTTTTCGAAGGAATTTCAACAAGCTTTGATTTGTCTCAAGCCCAAAATCAGTTATACACACAACAAAATAACTATGTGGAATCTATGCTAAATGTAATTACCAAAAAAGCACAATTAGAAACAGCATTAAATATACCAATAAAATAACCAACTCAATGAGAAAGCTATTTGTATTAACAACAATAATTGTTTTCCTAACATCATGCGGAAAAAAAGAACAATCTATAGAAACTGTTTTAGCGTCAGAAGACCTAAAGCAAATTAGAACAAAAAAGAATGAATTAAGTGCCAAAAATAAAGAGATTGCAAATCAAATTAAGCGATTAGATGAAATTATAGCAAAACTCGATACAAATAAGAAAATACCTCTAATTACCATAATAAGAGCAAACGCTTCAGAGTTTATACACTATTTGGAGTTGCAGGGAAATGTACAAACAAAAGAGAATGTCTTGATATATCCGGAAGTGCAGGGGCAATTGATAAATGTTTTTGTTAAAGAAGGTCAAAAAGTATTAAAAGGGCAGACATTGGCAAGAATAGATGACGGAGGAATGTCAAATCAGTTAGCACAATTAGAAGCAAATGCGATATTAGCTAAGACTACTTTTGAACGTCAAAAACGTTTGTGGAATCAAAAAATTGGTTCAGAAATTCAATACTTACAAACAAAAACAGCTTATGAAACACAAACCAACGCAGTAACTAATTTGCGCAAAGGTATTGCCAAATATACAATTAAAGCTCCTTTTACCGGAATTGTAGATAATGTTATCAAAGAACAAGGTACTGTAGTAGCACCGGGATTAGGTTCTGAAATCTTTAGGATAGTGAATTTAAGAGATATGTATATTGAAACAGATGTACCGGAAAGCTATATAAATTCCATTAAAAGAGGAAAATACACAGAAGTAGAATTCCCGGTTTTAGGGAAGAAATTACAATCGAAAGTCCGTCAGGCAGGAAATTTTATCAACTCTGCTAACAGAACTTTTAAAGTAGAAATTGGAGTTCCGAATAAGGACAGAAGTATCAAACCTAATTTAACAGCAAAGCTTAAAATTAATGATTACACAAATCCGGAAGCAATTTTAATCCCGCAAAGTGTTGTTTCTGAAAATGCAAAAGGAGAGCAATATGTATATGTGATAGAAAAGTCAGATAACAAGACTATTGCTAAACAAATAATTATTAAAACAGGTAAAACACAGGGCAATGTTATTGAAGTAACTGAAGGTATTAAAAAAGGGATGGAAATTATTAATGAGGGAGCAAGAAGTGTTAAAAATAATCAGGAAGTAAAAGTATTAGATTAAAATCAGTCGAAAAATAATAAAAAATACTCTGATGACAGAAAAACAAAAAAAAGTAGATAAAGAGTTTGGTTTATCTTCCTGGGCAATAAATAGTAAAACTACCGTCTATGTTCTGATGGTAATTATATTATTTTCAGGAGTTTCAGCATTCTTAAATATGCCCAGAGAAAATTTCCCGGAGATAAAAGAAACCAGAATATATGTAAACTCAGTCTTCCCGGGAAACACAGCAGAAGATATAGAGAATTTGATTACCAATCCCTTAGAAGAAAAACTAAAGACGGTAAGTAATGTAACTAAAATCAACTCGACATCTCAAGAAAACGTTTCGATGATAACTATTGAATTCGATGAAGGAACTACGGTTGAAGAAGCAAAACAAAAGGTAAAAGATGAAATTGATGAAGAAGTGTCGGGAGAAGATTGGCCAACCTTTAACGGAGCTAAAGTAGAGCCGAATGTTTTTGAGTTAAATATTTCTGAAGAAACCCCAATCTTAAATATTAATATCTCAGGAGACTATACTGTGAATCAATTAAAAAAGTATGCTACGTACCTTCAGGAAGAAATTGAAGATTTAGAAGAAATTAAGAAAGCCGATATCCGTGGTGCAGAAGATAAAGAAGTAGAAGTTGCAGTTGATATCTACAAAATGATGGCCGCTCAGGTAAGTTTTCAGGATGTATTGCAAGCAATTGGAAATGGAAACACAACAATCTCAGCAGGAAATATTATTTCAAGTGGGCAACGTCGTACGATTAGAGTTTTAGGAGAAATTGAAAAACCTGTAGAATTAGAAGATTTTGTCGTGAAATCTGAAAGAAGAAACCCGGTTTATTTAAAGGATATTGCAGAGATTTCCTTTAAAAATAAGGATAAAACCACTTATGCCCGGGAAAATGGACAATCTGTAGTAATGCTGGATATTAAAAAACGTTCTGGTAAAAATATGGTAAAAGCTACGGAAGAGGTAAAAAAAATAGTTGATAATGCACAAAAAAACATATTCCCCGGCAATTTAAAAGTTACACTGGCCAATGATCAATCTTCAAAAACTATCGGACAAGTAGATGACTTAGTCAATAATATCATCTTTGGAGTTATTTTGGTAGTAACAGTATTAATGTTCTTCTTAGGATTGAAAAATGCGTTGTTTGTAGGATTTGCCATTCCAATGTCCATGTTTATGTCATTAATGATTTTAAATATGATGGGATACACCATGAATACCATGATCTTATTTGGATTAATCATGGGGTTAGGAATGTTGGTAGATAATGGAATTGTTTTGGTAGAGAATGTATATCGCCTGATGGATGAAGAAGGAATGACAAGATTAAAAGCGGCTAAAAAAGGAATTGGTGAAATTGCATTACCAATTATCATATCCACGGCAACTACAGTAGCTGCATTTATTCCTTTGGGTCTTTGGCCAGGAGTAATGGGGCAATTTATGATTTATTTCCCTAAAACATTGGGAGTTGTTCTTGGATCATCCCTATTTGTGGCGATATTTTTTAATTCTGTATTAGTTTCACAATTTATGAGCGTAGAGGATAGAAATATGCCATTAAAAAAGATAATCAGACTGACGATTATTTTAAGTGTATTAGGGATATTAATTTTAATTTTTGGAGGTGCTTTTAAACCTCTGGGTATTCTATTAATTTTTGCAGCAGTAAACTTCTGGATTTACAGATTTGTGATGCGACCGTTAGCAAACAGATTCCAAAGAGAAATTTTACCCCGCTGGGAAGGTTTTTATGAAAGAATGATTAGGAAAGCTTTAAAAGGACGGATGCCACAAACTATTACTGTAGTAACTCTTTTTTTGTTAATCCTTGCTTTTATGGGCTTTGGAGGCTCAGTAGGATCTCAAAGAACTAAAGTAGAATTTTTCCCGGATAATACTCCTAATCAGGTAATTGTTTATGTTGAATATCCGCAAGGAACGGATATTGAAAAAACAAATACAATTATGAAAGATTTGGAAGAACGTGTAACTAAAACTATAAATGCTTCTAAATATGTAGATGGAAATCATAATTTTTTAGTAGAAAGTTCAATTACACAAGTAGGAGCAGGTTCAGGAAATCCTCAAACCGATGGAGGTTCAACTGCAGAAATGCCTCACAGAGGTAAAATAGTTGCTTCTATGCGTGAATACAAATATAGAAAAGGAGCAGATAGTAAAGAACTAAAAAAAGAAATTACCGATGCATTACAGGAAATTTATCCGGGACTACTGGTTTCTGTTGAAAAAGATCCGGTTGGACCACCGGCAGGTTATCCAATTAATATCGAGTTAGAAGGAAAAGATTATGGGGAGTTAATTTCTGTAGCTGAAAAGATGCGAGATTTTATCAATACCAAATCCATACCAGGAATTGCAGAACTCAAAATCGATGTAAATAAATCTAAGCCCACAATGTTAGTTAATGTTGACAGAAAGAAGGCAGGAGAGTTAGGAGTAAGTGCTTCACAGGTTGGCCAGCAATTACGTAACTCAATTTTTGGTGCAAAAGCAGGAGTGTATAAAGAAGAAGGAGAAGACTATGATATATATGTACGATTTAATCAGAGAAACAGATATAATACCGATGCTATCTTCAATCAAACGGTAACATTTAGAGATATGGCAAGTGGAGGACAGGTAAAATCAATTCCGGTCTCAGCATTAGCAAGTCAGAAAAACACATCCGGATTTAGTTCCATTAAACACAAAAATGGAAAACGAGTAGTAACTGTATTTTCTGCTTTAGCACCAGGATTTACCGATGCAGGTGCTATTGTACTGAAAATTCAAAATGAAATGGAAAACTTTACCGAATTACCCAATACTATTAAAGTAGATTATACAGGGCAAATTGAAGAACAAAATAAGCAAATGGCATTTTTAATGGGAGCATTTTTCTCTGGTTTAGGACTCATTTTCTTAATTTTAATTTATCAGTTTAACTCCATTTCTAAACCCGCAATCATTATGTTAGCTATTTTCCTGAGCTTGATTGGGGTATTTGGAGGAATCGTTATGTCAGGTTCCTCATTTGTAATTATGATGACGATGATGGGAATCATTTCATTGGCAGGTATTGTGGTGAATAATGGAGTAGTACTCCTCGATTACACACAATTACTTATTGATAGAAAAAAAGCAGATTTGAATTTAGGAGAAGATGATTATGTAGCAATTCCTGATTTGAAAGAAAATATCATTAAAGGAGGAAAAGCACGTTTACGTCCGGTATTATTAACTGCTATTACTACTATTTTAGGACTAATACCATTAGCTACCGGTCTTAATATCAATTTTTATACTTTAGTTTCCGAACTAAATCCGCATATTTATGTTGGAGGAGATAATGTGGTTTTCTGGGGACCATTAGCCTGGACAGTAATTTACGGATTATTTGTAGCAACTTTCTTAACATTAATAGTAGTGCCAATCTTATTCTATTTAATAACCAAGTTTAAAATGTGGCTAAAAGGAAAATGGATTTCAAAAGAAGAATCGTTTGACGAAATTATAGAAATAGAGAGCTGAGTCAGCAAAATGTCACAAGATTTTAGAAAAAGTTAGAAATTGCATTATTTTTAACTTTTTTATTTTTTTGAAGCATGATAAGAAGTAATGAATTTACTGTGGAAGAGATAAAGAGAAGACTGGAACACTATTGTGTTTATTAAGAGAGATGTTATAAAGAAGTAGAGCATAAATTAAAAAAATTTAATTTAATTCCGGAAACAAAAGAAATAATAATCCTTCATCTCTTAAAGCACGATTTTTTGAATGAAGAACGATTTGCTAAAAACTTTGCCGGAGGAAAACTTAAAATTAAGAAATGGAGGAAGAATAAGAATCGCCGGAAAGCTGAATTTTAGAGGAATCTCAGAACAAAATACTAAAACAAGCGTTAAAAGAAGTTGATGAAAAAGAATACATAAGTACACTGCATGAAATTGCCTCAAAAAAAATAATTTGATTAATGAATCGAACGTATTTAAAAGAAGAAGGAAACTCTTTGATTTTTTAATACATAGAGGATACGAATCTGACTTAATTATAGAGACACTAAACCAATTTCACGATGTAACAATCAAAACTTAACCTGATGGACAGTTAAAATTATACTAATATTCCGCCTTATAATCCAAAACTAAATTCTGGTAAAAAACCCGGGAATAAAAAATATATGACACTTTAGGGTTATTTGAAACAAAAATCAAGACAACTTATTCAAAACCTTGAAAACGAGTTTGTCAAACATATAACAACCTACAAATTTTATCTAAGTGTTTTTTACAGTATTTTTATTAAATGGTATAGATAATTTACACCCACTATTGAAAAAGCATCTTGAAACAATGCTTCCATACTTATAATTTCAACTATTTTATCCTCTTAAACTGCTTTAATCCATCTTTTAACCAACTGTAATATGTTGACTTATCTGTGTACTGTTGTGGTGAATTTAAAACTTCCATACTTGGACTTAATTGTACGTAAAAGGGCTGAGAAGCATTTTTAAAATTTACAGCTTGCAATGTCGCCCATTTTTCTCCGTATGTTTTTATCTTTTTGACTTTACCACTTGGTTTTACAAAATCGAATTGCTCATCAGAAGGTAATGGATTTTCATTATCATCTACGTATAATGAAATAAGTACGTAATCATTTTTTATTGTTGAATAAATATTATTTTCACTCCAAATATTTTCTTCCATTTTACGGCAATTGACACATGCCCATCCTGTAAAATCTAATAATACAGGCTTGTTTACTGATTTAGCATGAGCCATTCCTTCATCAAAATCTTTAAAACAATTTAAGGCTAAAGGACATTTGTTGTTCTCTAATTCATAAATACTATAAAACTGAGGAGGTGCAAAACCGCTTAACAAACTTTGATTCCATATAGGCTTTTTACTAACTCCTGGAGCCATATAAACTGCAAATCCTAATATAGTTAATCCTAAAATGATTCTAAGTCCGGAAACTCTTCTTATTTTCTCTCCTCCCGGGAATTTAATAGCACCAAACATGAATAAAGTAGCTAATATTGTAATTAAAATCCAAATTGCAATAAATACTTCTCTTTTCAAGATACCCCATTGCCCAACTAAATCTGCGTTCGATAAGAATTTAAATGCCAAAGCTAATTCAATAAAACCTAATATAACTGTTATTGCTTTCATCCAAAAACCGGATTTAGGTAGTCTGCTTAATAAATTAGGGAATAATGCAAAGAAAGTAAAAGGTAATGCTAAAGCCACTCCAAATCCTCCCATACCGGCAGTTAATTGCATGGAGCCACCATCAGAAGTTAATGAGCTTGCCAGTAAAGATCCTAAAATTGGTCCGGTACATGAGAACGATACAATTGCTAAAGTAATAGCCATAAAGAAGATTCCCAATATTCCTCCTATACCGGACGCACTATCTGTTTTATTACTCCAGGAACTTGGCAAGGTCATTGTATAAAATCCAAAAAATGATCCGGCAAAAAATATTAGTATGACAAAGAAGAAAATGTTTAGCCAGATATTCGTGGAAATTGTATTTAATATTTCAGGATCTAAACTGTCTGCGAAATGAAAGGGTAAACTTAGAGCTACATATATTATAGCTATGAAGAATCCGTATAAGATAGAATTCGTTATTCCTCTGGATTTTTTTTGTGATTGTTTTGTAAAGAATGAAACTGTAAGAGGAATTAAAGGAAATACACAAGGAGTTAAAAATGCTATTAATCCTCCTAAAAACCCTAATAGAAATATATTTAAAAGACTTGATTTTTCATTACCTTTAATTGTTTTTTTCCCTATATTGGTTTCTAATAAATCAGGGCTTTTTAAATTTAATTTTAAAGAGTTTGTTAATGCCTGACTTTTTTCATCTACGGTAGCAACTGTTTCTATGATTTTACCTCCGTCCAAAGAGAATGTAAAATCGTTATCATATGGCAAACAAAATTCTTTACAGATCTGGGCTTCCATATTTAAAGAAATCTGCCTCAGAGATGTATCTTCTAATTTTATACGTTGTACCAAAGTAGCTTCTTCAGTGAAAAAGGTTTCTTCTACTCCCCATATTTCGCTATATTCAGTAGTAGTTTCACTTTCAGTTGCTTTTCCAACCAAGGTATATCCTGTATCTCCTTCTGAAGGTTTGAGAATTAATGGTGCAGATGCATCTTCGGGGTTATATTGAGAGTATAAATGCCAATCATCTTCTATAAAAATACTTAAAATTAAATCGTATTCAGTATCCGAGATTTTCTTTACAGACGGTTCAACCTCGATAGCTTCATCACTTTGAGTGTATGCTGTAAAAGTGAATCCTAAAACTAATAAGAGTAACGTAAAAATTCTTTTCATTGTTATTGGAGTTATTTATATACTTATTTTTAAAATCTGTTCTGTAGAAACATCAGGAAGAAATCTTCTATCTTGTCGCATTCCGACAATCCAGATAATTTCATTTTTTTTGGTGCAAAGTATCCATGTTTTTTCTTTTATTATTTTAGATAATTTTTCATCTTTAAAAAACTTACTTACTTTTTTTTTTCCTTTCATTCCTGTAGGGTAAAAAAAATCACCTTTTCCCCATTTCCTTATAATCATCGGGAAAGTTACTAAATTTTTGTTAACTACAATACATTTTTTGGATACTACTTGTTTTTTTTTTACATCCCTAATATAAACTTTAATGTTTTTATCAATTTCATAAATCCCCATCCCTATTTCAAATTGTTGATTTCTATCCTGTTCTTCATCATTTGAAAAAATTAGCAAATGTCCTCTGTTTTTAAGTAATGTATGAGTTTTTGAGTGTATTGATTTTCCTGTTTGAGCACTTAGCAAACCATATACGTTATTCCATTCTGAGAAGTTAAATTGTTTTAAAATTTGATAAAGATACGCTTTAGGTTTTTTTAATTTTAACACTTCATAGATTTCAATTTTGTGAAAATCACCCTCTTTATTTAATAAATCAGAAGAAATTTCTTCAATTTTATCATTAATAATTTGCCTGCTCTCCAGTAAATTTTTTGATGTTTTTTCAAAACTTTTTAAAATATTAGGATTAATTTCTTTTAAAACGGGAATGATTTTATGACGAATCTTATTCCTTACATACTTTACTTCCCGGTTTGTAGAATCTTCTCTCCATTTGATTCCGTGAATTTGGGCATATTCTAAAATTTGTTTCTTGGAAAACGAAAGAAGAGGGCGTATAATTTTTCCATTAATTTCAGGGATTCCAATTAAGCCGTCTAATCCGGAACTTCTTGTAAGATTTATTAAAAAAGTTTCTAAATTATCATCTGCATGATGTGCTGTAATTATATAATCCAAATGTTGATTTATCAGCAATTCATTAACCCATTTATACCTTATATTCCGGGCAGCAGTTTGAATTGAAAGCTTATTTTTTAAAGCATAATCTACTGTATCAAACTGTTGGGTAAAAGTTTTTATATTTAATGTTTGTGCAAAATCTTTTATAAAGCTTTCATCCAGATCACTATCAGAATCTCTTAACTTAAAGTTACAATGTGCTATGTAGCAATCAAACCCCAATGTTTTAAATAAATGAGTTAAAACAACACTGTCAACTCCTCCTGAAGCAGTGAGGAGTAGTTTTTTTCCTTTAAGAAAAGGTAAATCAGTATCGATATGTTTTTTAAATTCATTAATCATTCAATAAAGGCTATTGCTTTAGGGATTATTATGGGTTTTTCCGGGAAGTTAGTACATACTTCATCGCCTTTGCTTTTAGTAAGCATTCTTCGTATTCTTTTTCCGGTATTGATTTAGCGGTAATTGCACTTCCTGTCGAGTAAGACACATATTTTTTTTCAGAGTTATATAAAATACTTCTAATCACCACATTAAAATCGAAATTTCCTTCAGGTGTAAAATACCCGAAAGTACCTGAATATAGACCTCTTTTTGTTTCTTCCAATTTTTCAATGATTTGCATGGCAGAAATTTTAGGGACTCCTGTCATACTTCCCATTGGAAATGTTTCTCTAATTATATCTGCCGGATGTACTGTATTTTCAATCTCAGAAGTTATTGTAGAAATTAATTGATGTACTTGTTTGAATGAATATACTTTACATGATTCTTCAACATGTACTGATCCTTTTTTGGCAATTTTGGCTAAATCATTTCTTATCAAATCCACAATCATTATATTTTCTGATTGTTCTTTCTCATCTCTTGCCAAATCAAAAGCTACTTTATGGTCTTCGATAGTATTTACTAATCGTCTTGCGGTTCCTTTTATGGGTTGAGAAATGATTTTACTTCCTTCTTTTCGTATGTATCTTTCCGGTGAAGCAGATAGTAAATACAAGTTTTCGTGTTTAAAAAATGTAGCAAAAGAAGATTCTGATATTTCATTTAAATGACGATATACTTCATAAGGGTCTATTTTTGCATTTTCAGCATAAAACTCTTGACAAAAATTAGCTTCATAAATATCTCCTCTGCGAATATGTTTTAAAACTTCATGGAATTTTTTAAAATATTCATCTTTGTAAATTTTAAATTTAATTTCTATTGATATTTCTTCTTTGTTTTCAGCATTACTGACTTTAGCATTAGTATTTAAGATAGACTCAAAATCCTCTTCAAATTCATCATCAAAAGCATTTAAATACAAAAACTCTGCTTTACTATCTTTTAGAAAAATAATTTTTTGTGGTTGAAAAAAATAGATGTCTGGAAATTCCAAATTATCAGTGTTTTTAGAGGATAGATTTTCTACATCATTTTTTACATCGTAGGATAAGTATCCGAATAAATAATCATTTGTATTCGATTGATAATCTTTTAATTTCTCAAAAGCATTATAGGAATCTGTTTTAATGGAAGTAAATTCTTCAATAGCCAAGACACAATCAAAACTTGAGTATTTTTGATTATAATTGTTACTGTCTAAAAAAACAATTGTTTCATATTTTTGACTCCATTTCAGCAATTGTTTTTTAAACTCTGAAGAATTTTCAAGAAAAAAAGTGCGTTTACTCCTCAAAAACATTCGGCAAAAATAAAAAATGTAATGTAAAAACTAACATTATACCGTTTAGTTTGTTAACTTAAGATTATTGCAAGGGTAAAAATACAAGTACTTATATGTTCTTAAAGTATTACTTAGAAAAGTAAGAATAATTCTATATCAATTAAGTTTAATCAAGTATTTATTAATAAAATAAAATTTACTTTATGAATTGATATTCAACACATTACTATTTTAAGGATCTTAAAGTGTACAAAAAATAAAAAACTGAAAGATGATCAATTTACTGCTTTTTTTTAGCTTCTATACTTAAAGTCGCATGAGGTACCAATTTTAAACGTTCCTTCTGAATTAACTTTCCTGTAAGTCTGCATACACCATACGTTCTGTTTTTTATACGAATTAACGCATTTTTTAAATCTCTAATGAATTTTTCCTGACGGATTGCTAACTGCATATTTGCCTCTTTAGTCATCGTTTCGGTACCTTCTTCAAATGATTTAAATGTTGGTGAAGTATCTTCAGTTCCATTGTCTGCACCATTTTTATACCCTGCCCTTAATAATTTAAGATTTTTTTCTGCTTTTTCTATCTTTTCTATAATGATTTCTTTAAATTCTTGTAAATCATTATCCGAATACCTTATTTTAACATCTTCTCTCATAATTATACTACTTTTTCGATTAACATTCTACTTTTTATGGTATCGAACTCTATTTCTGTACCGTTTTCTAACACCTCCACAAAGACCAATTCTCTCGTTAGTGTTTCTGTTTTAATGTAATTTTCATTGGCAAGTATTGACTGCTGAAGCTCTTCAAAATTTAAAAAAGTAAGTTTTATTTTGTCGGTTACTTCAAACCCAGAATCTTTACGTGCATTTTGAATTCTGTTAACTAATTCTCTGGCAATACCTTCTTTTCGTAATTCTTCTGTAATTGTAACATCTAAAGCAACTGTTAATCCTCCGGCATTTGTTACTAACCAATTTTCAATATCTTTTGATAAAATAACTACATCTGCAACTTCCAATGTAATCATTTTCCCGTTAATGTCTAATGAAATCTGACCCTCTTTTTCTATTTCAGTTATTTGTTCCTGTGTAAAAGATTGTATTCTACCGGAAATTAACTTCATCTCTTTCCCGAATTTTGGACCTAATCTCTTAAAATTTGGCTTAATTTGTTTCACTAAAATTTCTGAAGCATCACTTAAAAAATCTACTTCTTTAATATTTACTTCTGATTTTATTAAATCAGAAACTGCATTAATTTCTTCTTTTTGAATATTATCAAGAACAGGAATTATGATTTTTTGTAATGGTTGACGTACTTTTATTTTTTCTTTAGCTCTTAATGATAAGACCAGAGATGAAATCGTTTGTGCATTTTCCATTTTTCGCTCCAGAGATTTATTAATAAATTCCTTTCTGGAATTAGGGAATGATACCAGATGCACACTAGACAGGTTTTCTTTATTGCCTTTATAATTTTCCTTTTCTAAAACAGGATGACTTCCATTAATAATTTGCGGGTTATTTGTTCTGTTTACCAAATCCTGATATAATCTGTCCGTAAAGAAGGGTGCTACGGGAGCTCCTAATTTAGCTACTGTAAGCATACAAGTGTATAGCGTTTGGTATGCTGAAATTTTATCCTGAGCATATTTTCCTTTCCAGAAACGTCTTCTACATAGACGAACATACCAGTTACTTAAATTATTTTCTACAAAATATGAAATAGCTCTGACAGCTTTGGTAGGCTCATACGTTTCATAAAATTCATCTACTTTATCAATTAATGTGTTTAACTCTGATAAAATCCAACAATCAATTTCTGGACGCTTATCTAAAGGTATCTCAGCTTCGCTATAATTAAATCTGTCAATATTAGCATATAAACTAAAGAAAGAATAGATGTTGTATAATGTTCCAAAAAACTTACGCTTTACCTCTTCTACCCCCGCAATATCAAATTTTAAATTATCCCATGGATTCGCATTCGAAATCATATACCAACGTGTAGTATCAGGACCATATTCTTCTAATGTTTTAAACGGATCAATTGCATTTCCTATACGTTTAGACATCTTTTGTCCGTTTTTATCTAATACTAATCCGTTAGATATCACATTTTTATAAGCAACAGAATCAAATATTATTGTTCCAATAACATGTAATGTGTAGAACCACCCACGTGTTTGATCTACTCCTTCTGCAATAAAATTGGCCGGATAGCTTCCTTTATTATCGATTAACTCTTTATTTTCAAATGGATAATGCCATTGTGCATAGGGCATAGAGCCAGAATCGAACCAAACATCTATTAAATCACTTTCGCGTTGCATTGGTTTTCCCGAGTCAGAAACTAAGATTATTTTGTCGACAATATTTTTATGTAAATCGACTTTCCCGTAGTTTTCTTCTGACATGTTCCCTATTTCAAAATCAGCAAAAATATCGACTTGCATCACTCCTGCCTCTACGGCTTTTGCAATCTCTGATTTTAGCTCAGCTAATGAACCTATACAGATTCGCTCAATACCATCTTCTGTTCTCCAAATAGGCAAAGGGATTCCCCAAAAACGTGAACGTGATAAGTTCCAGTCATTTGCATTTTTTAACCAGTTTCCGAAACGCCCTTCTCCTGTAGATTTTGGTTTCCAGTTAATCGTTTCATTTAAATCAAACATTCTGTTCCTGATGTCAGTTACTTTGATAAACCAGGAATCTAACGGGTAATATAATATGGGTTTGTCTGTTCTCCAACAATGCGGATAACTGTGTACATATTTTTCAACTTTAAAAGCTTTATTTTCTGTTTTTAATTTGATGGCAATTTCAACATCAACAGATTTTTCAGGAGCATTTTCTGTATAATATTCATTCTTTACATACTTTCCTCCCAAATCTCCTAGTTCTTCTCTGAATCGTCCTTGTAAATCTACTAAAGGAACTGGATTCTTGTTTTCATCTAATATTAACATTGGAGGTATTTCTGGTGTTGCCTGTTTTGCAACCAAAGAATCATCTGCACCAAATGTTGGGGCAGTATGTACAATTCCTGTACCATCTTCTGTAGTAACAAAATCACCAGAAATTACTCTAAATGCGTTTTCTGCATTTTCGTATGGTAATGTGTATGTTAATAGTTGTTCGTATTTAATTCCAACCAAGTCAATTCCTTTAAATTCTTTTACTACGTAAAAAGGAATTTTCTTATCTCCATTTTTATAGGATAATAACTCTGATTTTTCTTCAGCTTGATTGAATTTTTTTCCAGCGAATTGTTTCGCTACTAAATTTTTAGCAAGTATTATATTGATTGGTTTGAATGTGTATTGGTTATACGTTTTCACTAAAACATAATCAATTTTTGATCCAACAGCTAACGCTGTATTACCTGGCAAAGTCCAGGGGGTGGTAGTCCATGCCAGAAAGTAAATATCGTCTTCATTTTGCAAAAAATCCGGTAAGGTTTTTTCAATTGCTTTGAATTGTGCAACAACAGTGGTATCAGTAATATCACGATAACATCCTGGTTGGTTTACTTCGTGTGAACTTAATCCTGTTCCTGCTTTTGGAGAGTAGGGTTGAATTGTATACCCTTTATATAGTAAGTCTTTATCATAAATCTGCTTTAGTAACCACCAAACAGATTCCATATATTTCGATTTACAGGTAATATATGGATTATTCGTGTCGACCCAATATCCCATTTTATGAGTTAGATTATTCCAAGCAGCTGTATAACGCATGACGGCTTTTTTACAAGCTTTATTATAATCTTCTATTGTAATTTTTGATTCTATATCCTCCTTTGTAATTCCCAACTCTTTTTCTACTCCTAATTCTATCGGTAAACCATGTGTATCCCAACCTGCTTTACGTTTCACTTGATACCCTTTTTGGGTTTTATACCGGCAAAAGATATCTTTAACGGAACGTGCCATTACGTGATGAATACCAGGTAGCCCGTTTGCTGACGGTGGTCCCTCGAAAAACACAAATGGTTTTTTTCCTTCTCGTGTAGTAATACTTTTTTCAAAGATATTATTCTCTTCCCAGTAATCTAAGATTTCCTCTGCTACTTTAGGTAGATCTAATCCTTTGTATTCAGTAAAATTCTTACTCATTTTATTGTCCTGTATAATTGAATTTGCAAAATTAAGTATTTTATTGTAATTATAATCTTTACCAAAGTAAAAACACTCCTGAATAAAGAACTGCATATTTTTTAATCTTTACTCATTTTTATCTATTAATGTACAACCAGCCTGTCTTAGGTTTTTCTCCATTACCAGAATCAATTACATAGTAATATGTTCCTGCCGGTAACTTTTTATCTATACTAATAATTGCTCTGCCATTTGAAATTCCTTCAAATCTTTTACCAGCAGTATCATTGCTGTATCCCTGAATTTTAAATACAGTATTACCCCATCTGTTAAAAATTTCAACTGTATTATTTGCATACTCCGGATTGTCTATACAACGAATATAGAATATTTGATTTTCAGTATTCCCATCAGAGGGTGATATTAAATTATAAGGTGTTAAACAATTATCATTTTTACAATTTTCTCCTTCTATTGGATCGCACGGATTATTCGGATTTGAAGTCGGTCCTCCGGTAAATGTCGTTGGATCTAATAATGTGTTGAGATCATTTACTCCGGTAACTTCTTCATTATCTGTTAAACCATCTCCATCTGAATCCGGATTTAAAGGATCTGTATTTGAGTTAACTTCATCTCCATTATTCAATCTATCTGCATCACAATCTAATTGATTCCATTCCGTAGTAACATCAGAAATTATTTGACTTAAAGGTTCATATGAACATCCATCTAAGTAATTTGTTCCATCAGAAATTTCATCTCCATTAGTTACTCCATCTCCATCACAGTCTAATAGATTCCATCCTGAAGAAACATTGATTTCAATTTGATTAGAGATATTGAATGAGCATCCATCAAAAGGGTTTGTTCCATCTAAAATTTCATTACCGTTAATTACGCCGTCTCCATCACAATCTTCTGAAAACCAAATAGAATTATTTGTGTCTGGTAAAGGATTACCTGTAAATAGACAAGAATCTTCAGGATTACTTGTGCCATTTGGGTTTCCTGACGTACTTGGATCGTTTAATCCTGTAGTTTCTTCACAATCCGTTAAACCATCTCCATCTGTATCAGTTGTGATTAAACCCATTGGATCACAAATATTATTTGGATCACTTGTAGCATTTGGTGTTGCTAGAGTATTTGGATCATCAAACCCTGTAATTTCTTCGCAATCTGTTAGTCCATCTCTATCCGAATCTAAAGAAGACCCTACTCTAACTATGAAATCTGATGAAAATTCAGTTCTGCAACCATTCACATTGGTAACGCCATAGGTTATTTTTGTCGTACCCGAACTAATTCCGGTTACAACGCCATTAGCATCGACTCTTGCAATATTTGAATCAGATGAAAACCAAGTGACTGTTCCTCCTGATCCTCCTTCAGTTAAACTTATAGTACTTCCTATACAAACATATGTTGCTCCTGTAATACCTTCTGGAGGAGGAAGGTTTTCTACTATAATATTTTGATTTACTGAAATAGAATTTCCACAACTATCTTCGAAAATCCAAGTAATCACATTCAATCCTGGAATAGTTAAAGGAAATACAGTTGCGGTAGTTGCTGAAATTGTTCCTGCACAATTATCAGTAGTTGTAGGAATTGCTGGTGTTCCACCACATGTAATAATTGCATCAGGTAATATTGGAACGATTGGCATCGTCGCGTCCGAAACGGAGATGGTCTGCTCGAAGTCGGGGCTTGTATTTCCGCAGGCGTCGGTAAAGTTCCATGTTCTGACCTGCAGGTATGCGTTGGGACAGTCGGGATCGGGAGTGGTAACGTCGCTTATCAGGTTAATCAGGGGTGCGGGTGAGCAGTTATCGGAGGCTGCGGGAACGAGGGATAATGCTGCGGATATTCCTGCGGCGTCGCTGCATTCGAGGGTTCTGCTGAGACTTCCGTTGGAGGTGGTGAGTACGGGCGCCATGGTGTCCGATACGGAGATAGTCTGCTCGAAGTCGGGGCTTGTATTTCCGCAGGCGTCGGTAAAGTTCCATGTTCTGACCTGCAGGTATGCGTTGGGACAGTCGGGATCGGGAGTGGTAACGTCGCTTATCAGGTTAATCAGGGGTGCGGGTGAGCAGTTATCGGAGGCTGCGGGAACGAGAGACAATGCTACGGATATTCCCGCGGCGTCGCTGCATTCGAGGGTTCTGCTGAGACTTCCGTTGGAGGTGGTGAGTACGGGTGCCGTGGTGTCCGATACAGAGATAGTCTGCTCGAAGTCGGGGCTTGTATTTCCGCAGGCATCGGTAAAGTTCCATGTTCTGACCTGCAGGTATGCGTTGGGACAGTCGGGATCGGGAGTGGTAACGTCGCTTATCAGGTTAATCAGGGGTGCGGGTGAGCAGTTATCGGAGGCTGCGGGAACGAGAGATAATGCTGCGGATATTCCTGCGGCGTCGCTACATTCGAGGGTTCTGCTGAGACTTCCGTTAAGGGTGGTGAGTACGGGTGCCATGGTGTCCGATACGGAGATGGTCTGCTCGAAGTCGGGGCTTGTATTTCCGCAGGCGTCGGTAAAGTTCCATGTTCTGACCTGCAGGTATGCGTTGGGACAGTCGGGATCGGGAGTGGTAACGTCGCTTATCAGGTTAATCAGGGGTGCGGGTGAGCAGTTATCGGAGGCTGCGGGAACGAGGGATAATGCTGCGGATATTCCCGCGGCGTCGCTGCATTCGAGGGTTCTGCTGAGACTTCCGTTGGAGGTGGTGAGTACGGGCGCCATGGTGTCCGATACGGAGATAGTCTGCTCGAAGTCGGGGCTTGTATTTCCGCAGGCGTCGGTAAAGTTCCATGTTCTGACCTGCAGGTATGCGTTGGGACAGTCGGGATCGGGAGTGGTAACGTCGCTTATCAGGTTAATCAGGGGTGCGGGTGAGCAGTTATCGGAGGCTGCGGGAACGAGAGACAATGCTACGGATATTCCCGCGGCGTCGCTGCATTCGAGGGTTCTGCTGAGACTTCCGTTGGAGGTGGTGAGTACGGGTGCCGTGGTGTCCGATACAGAGATAGTCTGCTCGAAGTCGGGGCTTGTATTTCCGCAGGCATCGGTAAAGTTCCATGTTCTGACCTGCAGGTATGCGTTGGGACAGTCGGGATCGGGAGTGGTAACGTCGCTTATCAGGTTAATCAGGGGTGCGGGTGAGCAGTTATCGGAGGCTGCGGGAACGAGAGATAATGCTGCGGATATTCCTGCGGCGTCGCTGCATTCGAGGGTTCTGCTGAGACTTCCGTTAAGGGTGGTGAGTACGGGTGCCATGGTGTCCGAAACGGAGATGGTCTGCTCGAAGTCGGGGCTTGTATTTCCGCAGGCATCGGTAAAGTTCCATGTTCTGACCTGCAGGTATGCGTTGGGACAGTCGGGATCGGGAGTGGTAACGTCGCTTATCAGGTTAATCAGGGGTGCGGGTGAGCAGTTATCGGAGGCTGCGGGAACGAGGGATAATGCTGCGGATATTCCTGCGGCGTCGCTGCATTCGAGGGTTCTGCTGAGACTTCCGTTAAGGGTGGTGAGTACGGGCGCCATGGTGTCCGATACGGAGATGGTCTGTTCGAAGTTGGGACTTGTATTTCCGCAGGCGTCGGTAAAGTTCCATGTTCTGACCTGCAGGTATGCGTTGGGACAGTCGGGATCGGGAGTGGTAACGTCGCTTATCAGGTTAATCAGGGGTGCGGGTGAGCAGTTATCGGAGGCTGTGGGAACGAGGGATAATGCTGCGGATATTCCTGCGGCGTCGCTGCATTCGAGGGTTCTGCTGAGACTTCCGCTGCGGGTGGTGAGTACGGGCGCCATGGTGTCCGATACGGAGATGGTCTGTTCGAAGTTGGGACTTGTATTTCCGCAGGCGTCGGTAAAGTTCCATGTTCTGACCTGCAGGTATGCGTTGGGACAGTCGGGATCGGGAGTGGTAACGTCGCTTATCAGGTTAATCAGGGGTGCGGGTGAGCAGTTATCGGAGGCTGCGGGAACGAGGGATAATGCTGCGGATATTCCTGCGGCGTCGCTGCATTCGAGGGTTCTGCTGAGACTTCCGTTAAGGGTGGTGAGTACGGGTGCCATGGTGTCCGATACGGAGATGGTCTGCTCGAAGTCGGGGCTTGTATTTCCGCAGGTGTCGGTAAAGTTCCATGTTCTGACCTGCAGGTATGCGTTGGGACAGTCGGGATCGGGAGTGGTAACGTCGCTTATCAGGTTAATCAGGGGTGCGGGTGAGCAGTTATCGGAGGCTGCGGGAACGAGGGATAATGCTGCGGATATTCCTGCGGCGTCGCTGCATTCGAGGGTTCTGCTGAGACTTCCGCTGCGGGTGGTGAGTACGGGCGCCATGGTGTCCGATACGGAGATGGTCTGTTCGAAGTTGGGACTTGTATTTCCGCAGGCGTCGGTAAAGTTCCATGTTCTGACCTGCAGGTATGCGTTGGGACAACCGGGATCGGGAGTGGTAACGTCGCTTATCAGGTTAATCAGGGGTGCGGGTGAGCAGTTATCGGAGGCTGTGGGAACGAGGGATAATGCTGCGGATATTCCTGCGGCGTCGCTACATTCGAGGGTTCTGCTGAGACTTCCGTTAAGGGTGGTGAGTACGGGTGCCATGGTGTCCGATACGGAGATGGTCTGCTCGAAGTCGGGGCTTGTATTTCCGCAGGCGTCGGTAAAGTTCCATGTTCTGACCTGCAGGTATGCGTTGGGACAGTCGGGATCGGGAGTGGTAACGTCGCTTATCAGGTTAATCAGGGGTGCGGGTGAGCAGTTATCGGAGGCTGCGGGAACGAGGGATAATGCTACGGATATTCCTGCGGCGTCGCTGCATTCGAGGGTTCTGCTGAGACTTCCGCCGAGGGTGGTGAGTACGGGCGCCATGGTGTCCGATACGGAGATGGTCTGCTCGAAGTCGGGGCTTGTATTTCCGCAGGCGTCGGTAAAGTTCCATGTTCTGACCTGCAGGTATGCGTTGGGACAGTCGGGATCGGGAGTGGTAACGTCGCTTATCAGGTTAATCAGGGGTGCGGGTGAGCAGTTATCGGAGGCTGCGGGAACGAGGGATAATGCTGCGGATATTCCCGCGGCGTCGCTGCATTCGAGGGTTCTGCTGAGACTTCCGTTGGAGGTGGTGAGTACGGGCGCCATGGTGTCCGATACGGAGATAGTCTGCTCGAAGTCGGGGCTTGTATTTCCGCAGGCGTCGGTAAAGTTCCATGTTCTGACCTGCAGGTATGCGTTGGGACAGTCGGGATCGGGAGTGGTAACGTCGCTTATCAGGTTAATCAGGGGTGCGGGTGAGCAGTTATCGGAGGCTGCGGGAACGAGAGACAATGCTACGGATATTCCCGCGGCGTCGCTGCATTCGAGGGTTCTGCTGAGACTTCCGTTGGAGGTGGTGAGTACGGGTGCCGTGGTGTCCGATACAGAGATAGTCTGCTCGAAGTCGGGGCTTGTATTTCCGCAGGCATCGGTAAAGTTCCATGTTCTGACCTGCAGGTATGCGTTGGGACAGTCGGGATCGGGAGTGGTAACGTCGCTTATCAGGTTAATCAGGGGTGCGGGTGAGCAGTTATCGGAGGCTGCGGGAACGAGAGATAATGCTGCGGATATTCCTGCGGCGTCGCTGCATTCGAGGGTTCTGCTGAGACTTCCGTTAAGGGTGGTGAGTACGGGTGCCATGGTGTCCGAAACGGAGATGGTCTGCTCGAAGTCGGGGCTTGTATTTCCGCAGGCATCGGTAAAGTTCCATGTTCTGACCTGCAGGTATGCGTTGGGACAGTCGGGATCGGGAGTGGTAACGTCGCTTATCAGGTTAATCAGGGGTGCGGGTGAGCAGTTATCGGAGGCTGCGGGAACGAGGGATAATGCTGCGGATATTCCTGCGGCGTCGCTGCATTCGAGGGTTCTGCTGAGACTTCCGTTAAGGGTGGTGAGTACGGGCGCCATGGTGTCCGATACGGAGATGGTCTGTTCGAAGTTGGGACTTGTATTTCCGCAGGCGTCGGTAAAGTTCCATGTTCTGACCTGCAGGTATGCGTTGGGACAGTCGGGATCGGGAGTGGTAACGTCGCTTATCAGGTTAATCAGGGGTGCGGGTGAGCAGTTATCGGAGGCTGTGGGAACGAGGGATAATGCTGCGGATATTCCTGCGGCGTCGCTGCATTCGAGGGTTCTGCTGAGACTTCCGCTGCGGGTGGTGAGTACGGGCGCCATGGTGTCCGATACGGAGATGGTCTGTTCGAAGTTGGGACTTGTATTTCCGCAGGCGTCGGTAAAGTTCCATGTTCTGACCTGCAGGTATGCGTTGGGACAGTCGGGATCGGGAGTGGTAACGTCGCTTATCAGGTTAATCAGGGGTGCGGGTGAGCAGTTATCGGAGGCTGCGGGAACGAGGGATAATGCTGCGGATATTCCTGCGGCGTCGCTGCATTCGAGGGTTCTGCTGAGACTTCCGTTAAGGGTGGTGAGTACGGGTGCCATGGTGTCCGATACGGAGATGGTCTGCTCGAAGTCGGGGCTTGTATTTCCGCAGGCGTCGGTAAAGTTCCATGTTCTGACCTGCAGGTATCCGTTGGGACAGTCGGGATCGGGAGTGGTAACGTCGCTTATCAGGTTAATCAGGGGTGCGGGTGAGCAGTTATCGGAGGCTGCGGGAACGAGGGATAATGCTGCGGATATTCCTGCGGCGTCGCTGCATTCGAGGGTTCTGCTGAGACTTCCGCTGCGGGTGGTGAGTACGGGCGCCATGGTGTCCGATACGGAGATGGTCTGTTCGAAGTTGGGACTTGTATTTCCGCAGGCGTCGGTAAAGTTCCATGTTCTGACCTGCAGGTATGCGTTGGGACAACCGGGATCGGGAGTGGTAACGTCGCTTATCAGGTTAATCAGGGGTGCGGGTGAGCAGTTATCGGAGGCTGTGGGAACGAGGGATAATGCTGCGGATATTCCTGCGGCGTCGCTACATTCGAGGGTTCTGCTGAGACTTCCGTTAAGGGTGGTGAGTACGGGTGCCATGGTGTCCGATACGGAGATGGTCTGCTCGAAGTCGGGGCTTGTATTTCCGCAGGCATCGGTAAAGTTCCATGTTCTGACCTGCAGGTATGCGTTGGGACAGTCGGGATCGGGAGTGGTAACGTCGCTTATCAGGTTAATCAGGGGTGCTGGTGAGCAGTTATCGGAGGCTGCGGGAACGAGAGATAATGCTGCGGATATTCCTGCGGCGTCGCTGCATTCGAGGGTTCTGCTGAGACTTCCGTTAAGGGTGGTGAGTACGGGTGCCATGGTGTCCGAAACGGAGATGGTCTGCTCGAAGTCGGGGCTTGTATTTCCGCAGGCATCGGTAAAGTTCCATGTTCTGACCTGCAGGTATGCGTTGGGACAGTCGGGATCGGGAGTGGTAACGTCGCTTATCAGGTTAATCAGGGGTGCGGGTGAGCAGTTATCGGAGGCTGCGGGAACGAGGGACAATGCTGCGGATATTCCCGCGGCGTCGCTGCATTCGAGGGTTCTGCTGAGACTTCCGTTAAGGGTGTTGAGTACGGGTGCCATGGTGTCCGATACGGAGATGGTCTGCTCGAAGTCGGGGCTTGTATTTCCGCAGGCGTCGGTAAAGTTCCATGTTCTGACCTGCAGGTATGCGTTGGGACAGTCGGGATCGGGAGTGGTAACGTCGCTTATCAGGTTAATCAGGGGTGCTGGTGAGCAGTTATCGGAGGCTGCGGGAACGAGGGACAATGCTGCGGATATTCCTGCGGCGTCGCTGCATTCGAGGGTTCTGCTGAGACTTCCGTTAAGGGTGGTGAGTATGGGCGCCGTGGTGTCCGATACGGAGATGGTCTGCTCGAAGTCGGGGCTTGTATTTCCGCAGGCGTCGGTAAAGTTCCATGTTCTGACCTGCAGGTATGCGTTGGGACAGTCGGGATCGGGAGTGGTAACGTCGCTTATCAGGTTAATCAGGGGTGCTGGTGAGCAGTTATCGGAGGCTGCGGGAACGAGGGACAATGCTGCGGATATTCCTGCGGCGTCGCTGCATTCGAGGGTTCTGCTAAGACTTCCGTTAAGGGTGGTGAGTACGGGCGCCGTGGTGTCCGAAACGGAGATGGTCTGCTCGAAGTCGGGGCTTGTATTTCCGCAGGCGTCGGTAAAGTTCCATGTTCTGACCTGCAGGTATGCGTTGGGACAGTCGGGATCGGGAGTGGTAACGTCGCTTATCAGGTTAATCAGGGGTGCGGGTGAGCAGTTATCGGAGGCTGCGGGAACGAGGGATAATGCTGCGGATATTCCCGCGGCGTCGCTGCATTCGAGGGTTCTGCTGAGACTTCCGTTAAGGGTGGTGAGTACGGGTGCCATGGTGTCCGATACGGAGATGGTCTGCTCGAAGTCGGGGCTTGTATTTCCGCAGGCATCGGTAAAGTTCCATGTTCTGACCTGCAGGTATGCGTTGGGACAGTCGGGATCGGGAGTGGTAACGTCGCTTATCAGGTTAATCAGGGGTGCGGGTGAGCAGTTATCGGAGGCTGCGGGAACGAGGGATAATGCTGCGGATATTCCCGCGGCGTCGCTGCATTCGAGGGTCCTGCTGAGACTTCCGTTGGAGGTGGTGAGTACGGGCGCCATGGTGTCCGAAACGGAGATGGTCTGCTCGAAGTCGGGGCTTGTATTTCCGCAGGCGTCGGTAAAGTTCCATGTTCTGACCTGCAGGTATGCGTTGGGACAGTCGGGATCGGGAGTGGTAACGTCGCTTATCAGGTTAATCAGGGGTGCGGGTGAGCAGTTATCGGAGGCTGCGGGAACGAGGGATAATGCTGCGGATATTCCCGCGGCGTCGCTGCATTCGAGGGTTCTGCTGAGACTTCCGTTAAGGGTGGTGAGTACGGGTGCCATGGTGTCCGATACGGAGATGGTCTGCTCGAAGTCGGGGCTTGTATTTCCGCAGGCATCGGTAAAGTTCCATGTTCTGACCTGCAGGTATGCGTTGGGACAGTCGGGATCGGGAGTGGTAACGTCGCTTATCAGGTTAATCAGGGGTGCGGGTGAGCAGTTATCGGAGGCTGCGGGAACGAGGGATAATGCTGCGGATATTCCCGCGGCGTCGCTGCATTCGAGGGTCCTGCTGAGACTTCCGTTGGAGGTGGTGAGTACGGGTGCCATGGTGTCCGAAACGGAGATGGTCTGCTCGAAGTCGGGGCTTGTATTTCCGCAGGCGTCGGTAAAGTTCCATGTTCTGACCTGCAGGTATGCGTTGGGACAGTCGGGATCGGGAGTGGTAACGTCGCTTATCAGGTTAATCAGGGGTGCGGGTGAGCAGTTATCGGAGGCTGCGGGAACGAGGGATAATGCTGCGGATATTCCCGCGGCGTCGCTACATTCGAGGGTTCTGCTGAGACTTCCGTTGGAGGTGGTGAGTACGGGCGCCATGGTGTCCGAAACGGAGATGGTCTGTTCGAAGTCGGGGCTTGTATTTCCGCAGGCATCGGTGAAGTTCCATGTTCTGACCTGCAGGTAACCGTTGGAACAGTCGGGATCGGGAGTGGTAACGTCGCTTATCAGGTTAATCATGGGTGCGGGTGAGCAGTTATCGGAGGCTGCGGGAACGAGGGACAATGCTGCGGATATTCCTGCGGCGTCGCTGCATTCGAGGGTTCTGCTGAGACTTCCGTTAAGGGTGGTGAGTACGGGTGCCATGGTGTCCGAAACGGAGATGGTTTGTATAACATCTATTGAATTATTACACCTATCAGTAATTGTATATGTTCTGGTAATATCTAAAACTGCTGAACAAGTTCCTAAAGTACTTACATCATTACTGGTAATTGTAAGGTTTGCATCTGAAGTAAAATCATCTGTAATAATAAGACCTGCACTTTCTAATGCTGAGACAGTAGTTAAGGGAGAAGGAGCATTGTTAATATCACATCCTTGTTCTATAAGTTCTGTTAAGCTTCCTGTAACTACCGGACTTGTTACATCTACATTCAGAGTTATTATAGGTGTATTCAGAGTAGTACAAGTTTCGTTTTTTACTATAGCTCTAAAATATGTTGTTTGAGTTAAACTTCCTATGGTAGTTCCTGATAAAGTGTTACTAGTTTCTGCAATGTCAGTAAAACTGGTAAACGAGGGGCTTATAGATTGTTGCCACTTTTCAACATTTCCAATAATTCCACTTACACTTATATTTGACGGAGTTTCTCCCATACAAATTTTTTGATCCGGACTTACCGTTCCTGCATTGCTCTCCGGGAATACTGTAACTACAACATCAAACATTTCACCATCACATGCAGTTCCATCGTCAATAGTTACTGAATATGTTATAGTTACCGGAGATGATGTAGTGTTCACATAAGTATCAGTAATATTAGCTGCAGTAGCAGTCGTACGGTTTGGTGATGGAGGTACATTTGTTGGGTTGGAAGAAGTAACATTATAAGTAGTAGTAAAAGATTCTATTGCTATATTTAATGCTTCGTTAGAACAAATGAATTCTGTGAAGTTTGGAAATGGTGGTGAAACTATATGTAATTCTACTTCCTCTCTTACAGGGTTAACACAAGATGTAGTTGTATTTGTTATTTCGGCATAGTAGGATATTGGAGAGTTTACAGTATTTAGAGCAGGATTCATTATTATATTTCCTCCTGTTGGTGCATCATACCATTGTATTGAAATATTAGTTCCAGAGATAATTGCATTATTGGCATCTAATGTTTGTATGGGTGTTTGTACACACTCTATTAAATCAACAACGCTGGTTAATGTTGGATTTGGATTAACAGTAATTGTTTCCGAATTTGATAAATTTATAGCACAATTTGTTCCAGGTAATTCTAACGATACTAAGTTTATAGAGATATCACTAGTTGCTGAAGAACTTATAATAGTAGCATCTCCTGAAGTATCTAAGATTATTGTTTCATTAGGATTTCCATTTATATTATATGTTAATATTGCAGATGAAGATCCTGATATATAAAATTCTGCATCGTTACCTTCACAAATTCCGGTATTGGTTGTTATAGAATTAAATATGGGTAATAAATTAACAGTAATTGTTCCTTTGGCACTCACGGTATTACATCCTCCTGTTAGTGGTATGTCATAATTAAAAGTTCCAGAATTAGTCGGAGTTCCACTTATGGTTATGACATTTGCATTCCAGTTAACTGTAACTCCTGCAGGCAAACCTGTAGGAGTTCCAATTCCCGTTGCTGTTGTCGTGGTATGAGTAATATCTGTTAATGGAGTATTAACGCATAAATCAGGAGTACTTGAAGGAGTACTGACAGTATTACAGGGATTGATTGTTACAGGTTCATTCAAATCATCGGGTACATTATTAACTTCATCAGCAATTTGATCAAAATCATATATTACTGTATTAGTTACTGTTCCTGAAGATTCATATTTCGCTTTTGCAATAAATTCCAATGCTTGCAAATCTCCCCGATTTATAGTTCCGATTGTCCATTTAGGATATGTAAATGAAGTACTTGCACTGGGTGTTGCACTCACAAAATCAAATTCTGATGGTAAAACATCTGTAATTTCGAGTCCTGTAACTTGATTAATTCCCATGTTTGTTACTCTTATGGAGAAAATTACATTTTCACCTGCGTTTATGGGATCAACATTATCTGTTTTGATTATTTGAATATCCGGATTGCAACTGAATAAAGTTACTATTGCAGAATCGTAAGCACATCCTCCGAAATCTGTTACTCTAACAAAATAATCCCCAACTCCTGTTATGCTTGGTTCAAAGGTAGATGGGTCATTATCCGGATCAGTATCAGTAACGGAAACGCCATCTTTAAACCATTCATATTCAAAAAAGCCTCCTGTAGTTTCTCTAATTAATGAACCGGGAAAACATCCACCTCCGGAAATACCTATGGTAACACTGGGTACTGTATCGAAACCTGAAAAATATCCTGCCAAACCAGCATTAGCACCTAAAGCCATAAAAGTTCCAACAGCTATAGGTCCTGAATTCACCACGGAAATTTCACCTGTTAATCCAGGGATATAAAATGTTTTCCAGTCAGCAGTTCCTGCTACAGAACTAGAAGCCGGTGTTGTTATCTGTACATTATTTTGAAATATTTCAACATCAGCATCAAGTGTTAAGGATGAAGCAATAATAGTTAATGCTGAAATATTGGAATTTACTCCTGCAATTCTCTGAATTTTGGGAACTTCATCCAAGGAATCCGGTAATAAACAATTAACCGGTGCAATAAAATTCATTCCTAATGTTCGAATTGCAGGTTGCCCTGATAAACATTGATAAGCGTATGTATCTTTAGATGTGGTAACATACATATTGGCTCCAACAGTATTACTTGAATAATTACTTCCCGGTATTTCGATATATTCTCCATTATCTATGGTTCCTATTAGTGTCCCTCCCGCAAAAACCCGGGTGTCATTTTGAGTAGCTATAATAACTGGAAATTCACCTTTATTATTTGTTTGACCATTTCCTCTAATAAATATGTATTCTCTTCCCAAAATATTAGCAGGAACGGGCTGATCTATTCCTACATCCCTACTTTTTGACGTTGAGCTGACACCAAAATTTAACCCTCCATTGGCAATAGCAATTGGCTTTGTTGCGTTTATTGTAGCCCCTAACCAACCATCAATATTAGCGGTATTAGCTGTTGCCGAAATATTTGCTGTGGATTGATTTCTTATAGCTTCTAGAACATAGGTCTCTCCTGCCTGTAATGTTATATTAATTATATCGCCAGTTATACCATCAGGATCTGTACCTTTTCTAAACACGCAATTAGGATTGTAACCAAAAATAGTAATGTCGGTATTGTTTTCTGTTGCCATGATACCTAAACTCGTACTGCTGTTTACATCCGTATGCTTGTTTGGAATTCCTCCCCATCTAAAATCTGTTCCCAGTGCTTTAGTTCCTTTACATGTTAATGATCCAGCCTGTGCAGAGGATCTTCCTCGATAATTCACATAAAAACTTTCACCTCCGGGTGCTTCAAAAAGCAATCCTGAATTTGTTAATATTTCTCCGGTATTTCCATTGGTAACTAATGTTATATTATTATTACTATCTGCTAATCCACTGGCAGCATCAATGGTAAAAGAGTTTCCATTGGATAAGTCTGGAATTGTTAGCCAGGGAGTTGTTGAAGTTCCTCTATATACATTCACAATAAACCCAACAGTTTCCGGTGTTGATAAATAAATTGCTTGTTGATTTATTGCCGCGATACTTTGATGATTTGCATCATTGTTAGTTCCTGATGTTTGTTTTAATGGTGGTAAATAATGCTGACTATCCAGCTGTGTGTGTGAGCAGGTAAAAGATAATAGGAAGAATATTGTAAGTAATGATTTAACAATCGTAAAGTCTTTCTTTATTGAAATTGAAAAGTCAGGTCTCGCATTAGAGGAGATTTTTTTGTAATTAGCTCTCATAGTTTTTAGATTAACGGGGTGTTAATATTTAATCCTAAATATAAAAAATGTTTTAATAATTTTGACATCTTTTTAACATTTAAGTCACTTTTTAAAAACTATGCTTAT
Organism: uncultured Tenacibaculum sp.; assembly: GCA_963666645.2. Lineage (GTDB taxonomy): Bacteria > Bacteroidota > Bacteroidia > Flavobacteriales > Flavobacteriaceae > Polaribacter. The sequence continues at coordinate 668,756 of CAXXDB010000003.1, forward strand.
CTTTAAGTTGAATATTTTTGTGAAAATTTGAATTAATAATTTGAATATCAATAAATTAATCGTATATAATGAAAAAAATATCTCAATTATTTCTGATTGTATTGTTTTTGTACGGATGCTTTTCTTCAAAAGAGAGAGTGTTGTCATATTCCTATAACAAGAAAAGAGAGGCAACTAAAAAAGGATATGATAAAAGAAAAAGTACGAAAGCGGATAAAATTATAGCTACAGCAAACACTTATAGAGGTACACCTTATAAATATGGTGGAACAACAAAGAGAGGTATGGATTGCTCTGGTTTGGTAATGATCTCTTTTTTGAAGCATGGAATCTCGATACCCAGAACTTCATACAATATGGCTGCACAAGGTAAAATAATTGCTCTTAAGAATGCCAGAAAAGGGGATTTAATTTTCTTCAAGACAAACTCTAAAAAACCTAATAAAATTACTCACGTGGGTTTAATAACTTCTGTGAAAAATGACATAGTGTACTTTATTCATTCTTCATCTAAAAAAGGAGTCATAGTTAATAATACTTCACAAAAATACTACAAGAAAAATTTTGCAAAAATTAAAAGAATATTACAGTGAAAAATGATATTTATTAGAATTATGACTCTATGTAATCATTCCATGTCAATTTATCGGTCAAAAAGTATTCCAAGAAAAAAATATAATTCTTTTTTAATGCTGTCATTTTAGTTTTTTTTCTCCTATTTTTCGTTTGTAATAACTACGTAATTCTGGATTGTGTTGAATCGCTGATATAGATGCCATATTTCGTAAACTCTTCATCTTTCTATCTCTTAAATAATGACATTGTTTTCATCTATGTCCCTTGTGCCTGATCTATATTTATAAGATACCAAATCGTAACAACTTGAAAAACTGACAACCAAGTTTCAAATCATTTAAAATCTCCTGTATGGTAAAGTAATTGACAAGCAACAAGAAAGTCTACACTTCTTAGAGAAAGTAATAAATCATAACTCACAGACAAAGTTCCATCTGCATCTTAAGGTTATTCACTGTTAAATTCTATATGCTTTATTTGTTTACTCGGGTTTTCTATACTTCGTTTTAAAACAATACAAACTCATAGTCTGTTGATTGTCTGTTTAACAAATGTCTTATTTCCTTTAATGTTACTAATAAACATGTTCTTTCTTTAATCAACTGATTTTGTAATCCAATAAGCTTTCCTAATTCTTGATAAACTAGAGTTTTACTTCACTTGGTCTTGAAAAATTTAACAATAAAGAGCTTGAATTTGAATCTGGGAAGTGCATTTCTGTATCCGTCTTATGGATGCACAATACTTGGAGCTATTATAGAAAAGATTACAGGAAAATCGTACCAGATTTATATGAAAGAAAATACTTGGGATCCAGCAGAAACGACCACCCGATATTGAAGATAATAATTTGAATTATAAAAATAAATCAAATAATTACTAAAACTTAGAAATACTTTTCATAGAAGACACAAAATGATTTAAGCCATACGTATGCTGGTGAAGGAATATCAACAACAGAGGATATGATCAAAATACGGAAAAGTAATTGAACATAATGGGAAGCAGGTCGGTTGAAGTAGTTTTTTTAGAATCTTTTTTGATGAAAAGACAGTAGTTGTAATCCCAGTGAACAATATGAATTCTAGAGAAGAAATACGGAGTTTACCAATTGAATTTTCATATTTATTACTAGAAATGGAAAATGATTGAGAATATCCTCATGTTTTATAGGATTTTCTACTTAAAAACCTCTTTTTATTAAGTATGATTAGTTTCGGTTTTAACGTATTTTTATAATGAAGCAGCATACACTAATAAATCAACAATTTTAGTCGCATAGGAAAATTCATTGTCGTACCAGGAAATTATTTTAAAGAAATTCTCATTCAATTCAATACTTGCCTCAGCGTCTATAATCGATGTTCTGATATCTGACACAAAATCCTGAGATACCACTTCTTCTTCAGTATAGCCAATAATTCCATTCAAATCTCCTTCTGAAGCTTCTTTAAGTTTTGATAGTATATCTTTTAATGAAGTGGCTGTTTTAGTTCTGAATGTAAGATCTACTAAAGAAACATCTGCTGTTGGAACGCGAACAGCCATTCCTGTTAATTTTCCTTTTAACTCAGGAATAACTTTAGTTACTGCTACAGCAGCACCTGTTGATGTAGGGATCATATTCATTAAAACTGAACGTCCTCTCCTCCATTTCTCATTAGGGCTGTCTACTACATCTTGACCAGAAGTAGCTGAGTGGATTGTAGTCATCAACCCTTCTTCAAAACCAAAATTATCGTGAATTACTTTAGCTAAAGGAGCTAAACAATTAGTGGTACACGATGCGTTGGAAATAATGGCTTCTTCTGTCGTTAATGCATCATGATTTACTCCCATTACATACATATTTGCATCTTTAGAAGGTGCTGATATGAGTACTTTTTTTGCACCTTGCTCAAGATGTATCCCTGCTTTTTTTTTCGTTAAGAAAGAACCAGTTGATTCAATTACATATTCAGCACCTGCTTTCCCCCATTGTAAGTATTCAGGATTTCTACTTGCTGTAATTCTGATTGCTTGTCCGTTTACAACTAAATTATCTTCTCTAATTTCAACTGTTCCGTCAAAACGTCCATGGACAGAATCATATTTTAATAAATAAGCTAAATATTCTATATTTAGTAGATCGTTTATTGCTACCACCCGGATATTTTCTCTTTGAATGGCAGATCGGAATGCTAATCTTCCTATTCTGCCAAAACCATTAATTCCAATTTTAATCATTATTCAATTATTTATATACTATTGGTTATGTGGTCATTATATCTGATACTCGTAATAATTCTTTATTTACAGAATGTTGACCTTTTATTGCTTTTTCTAAGTTAGTTGCTATTACCTTATTTCCTTTCAGCCCTATCATTAAATTCGATTTCCCATCTATTAGTAATTCAACAGCTTTTACTCCTAACCGGGAAGCTAAAACTCTATCAAAACAAGTGGGAGAACCTCCTCTTTGCATATGCCCCAATACAGAAACTCTCACTTCATATTCAGACATATTTTCTTCAACATAATTTGCTAATTTATATACATTATTTCCCGATTTATCACCTTCAGTAACTACTACAATACTTGATGATTTTCCTGATCTACGGCTTTTCTTTAGAGATTCCAGCATTCTTTCCAAACCTAAGTCTTCTTCGGGAATTAAAATTTCTTCAGCACCCGCTCCAACGCCTGTATTTAAAGCTATAAAACCTGCATCTCTTCCCATTACTTCCACAAAAAACAAACGGTTATGAGAAGAAGCTGTATCCCGAATTTTATCGATTGCTTCCATAGCTGTATTTAAAGCAGTATCATAGCCTAAAGTATGTGATGTTCCGTAAATATCATTATCGATAGTTCCTGGTATACCAATTACCGGAAAATTATATTCTCTGTTAAAAACTACTCCCCCGGTAAAAGATCCATCTCCACCGATTACCACTAACCCGTCAATTTTATGTTCTTTCATGTTTTCATATGCGTTTTGCCTACCTTTCTTAGTCATAAATTCTTTTGATCGTGCTGATTTTAATACTGTACCCCCTTTATGAATAATATTATTAACACTTCTGGCTGGCATTGGAGCAAAATCTCCTTCAATCATCCCTTGATATCCTCTGTAAATTCCTACACATTCAGTACGATAGTAAGCACAAGTTCTTACTACAGATCTTATCGCTGCATTCATTCCCGGAGAATCTCCCCCAGAAGTCATAACAGCTATTTTTTCCATTTTTTGCCTCATATTATGTCAAAGTTACTCATATTTTGCAATTATTTAGAGATAAAAATGCAAAATCATTTTCGAATCTGATTGCATTAGCATACGTTTAGACTGATGAACTCACTCTACTTGATTATATTTATCTTTTTTTGATTTCTTTGTACGTCGATATTATATTAAAACATCCTAAATCTGCAAAAAAGTGTATCGCCTATTTTATAGATAAAAATATATTTTGTCTCTTATTAAGAGATTATAACAGTTGCAATATTAATTTCATATACTTCTTGATTTGATTACTGAATTCGCCGGAAAAATGGAGCTTCATCATATTAAATTTATAGAGAGATTATAAGTACGGTAATTGAGTTATACTTAATTTCTGTTTTATCTGAATTTATTTCTCTTAGCAGAGAATCATACTCCTGCCATCCTCTGTATTGTGATGTCAATCTGTTTGTACACAGAACTAAAGATGTAAAAACATTACAGTAATACCAAATTAAGAATGATATTGGTTAATCAGAATTCGATGCTTTAATATACTAAATTTTCTTTTTTCTAAATAAAAAAATAACTTTTTTATACCGAACTCAAGTTAACTCGTTATATTTGAATTATGACAAATCGAAAACATGGTAATGAATTTTAAAAATTATAAAATATTGAAATGAGTTCAATAATCTAAGACATAAAAAAGCAGAAATAATGACAACAACAAGATCTAACGGAAGTTTATATACTCACATAAAAAATAACATTGCTGTCATTGAATTTGGGCACCCTGCCAGCAATTCTTTTCCTGGTGAATTATTAATTCGATTAGCCAAAGAATTTGATATATTATCTGCCAATAATGAGGTATTTGTTATTATATTAAAATCTGAAGGAGAAAAAACATTTTGTGCCGGAGCTTCTCTTGATGAGTTGATAGCTATTGATAATTTAGAAGATGGAAAATCTTTTTTTTCCGGCTTTGCTAATGTTATTAACGCTATGCGAACTTGTTCTAAATTAATTATCGGACGGATACAAGGAAAAGCTGTAGGTGGAGGTGTTGGTTTGGTCAGTGCCTGTGATTATGTGCTGGCCACTGAAGCTGCCAGTATTAAACTTTCTGAATTAACTATCGGTATTGGTCCTTTTGTAATTGCTCCTGTCGTTCAGCGTAAAGTAGGTGTGAGTGGTTTAACTGAGTTAACTTTAGATGCTATGAGCTGGAAAAATGCCTATTGGGCAAAAGATAAAGGTTTATATAACAAAGTTTTTGAATCTATTTCTGAATTAGATAAAGAATTAGAATTTTTAACGGAGAAACTAGTATCGTATAATCCGGAAGCTTTATATGAAATGAAAAAAGCGTTATGGATAAATACAGAACACTGGAATAAATTATTAAATAAACGTGCAGAGATTTCAGGAAAATTAGTATTGTCAGAATTTACTAAAAATGCTTTAACAAAATTTAAAAAGTGATTACCTTAGTCCTCATAAATTCTGAAAAATAGCAACTTCTTTAATTGGACAAAGAAAACTCATATCCTTATAACTGTATCTGAAAGAAATGGGTACATCTGCTCTGTCAGTTTAATAAAATCAATCCTGTAAAACATATAGTTGTAACTTGCGAATATACTACTACCTTTGTTGATGAAACAATGAAACAGGTTTGATAATGAATACTATTAGAATTACAAAACAATTTAATTTTGAAACAGGGCATGCTTTATATGGTTACGACGGAAAATGTAAAAATGTACACGGACATAGTTACAGATTATCCGTTACTGTAACTGGAACTCCAATTTCTGATATTTATAATGCAAAGTATGGTATGGTAATTGATTTTGGAGATTTGAAAGAAATTGTGAAAGAAGAGATTGTTGACGTTTTTGATCATGCAATTGTTTTTAATCAAAATACACCCCATATAGAGTTGGCTAAAGAATTACAAAACCGGGATCATCAAGTAATTTTAGTTGATTATCAACCAACCAGTGAAATGATGGTAATTGATTTCGCTAAAAAAATAAAAAACCGTTTACCTAATACCATTAAGTTGCATTCTATTAAGCTTCAAGAAACTGAAACAAGTTTTGCCGAATGGTTTGCTTCTGATAATTAGTTAATTAACATAAATACTTGGCAGTTATTTATAAAACTAGTAAAGTTAAAGTATTAATTAAGAGATTTTATGGAGCAAAAATTTAAAAGAATTCTCATTTAGTTAACATGAGTCCGATATAACTATAAAGTTAATTCCAGCTACTCAGCGTCTTTGAAATTATTTTTTAACTTAGGTATTTAATTGCTACTACTTTTAACTGAACGGAGATTTCCAATGACTTTTCTGTTTAGAAGATTATCGAAAATGTTTTTCTCATAAATAATGAGATAATTGGCTGAACTCTTCATGGTATTCACTACTTTACGTTTGAACAACTAACAGTCTTTTATCGTAAGTTAAACTTACGACTCAATTCAGCAGAAATAAAGTTGAATTATTAGATTACCAATCACTATAATTTAACCTTAAAATACCAGACGCTTTGTAAGTCATTACAGAACACTTCATAATAATGTTCTAAAAGCAGTGAGAGAATCGCATCACAAGAAGGATGAGTAGGCAGTGGAAGTTTTTAAAGAAACTGCGAGCCTATTAAGTAAGGTTAGAAACAGCCTGAATAAAGATAACTATGATAGTGTTAATCTTTACTTACGGGACGAATCTCGTTTTGGTTTAATGACCAAACAGAAAAGGGTAACGGTAACCAAAGGAATTAAATCCACAGGGAAGTGCCAACACAGTTATAAATGGCTTTGGTTACGGAGTGTTTCTTCGCCTGTAATCAGGGATAGTTTTACCGGGAAATATCACTAGTATCTAATGTCATTTTTGGAGCTTATCTTAAAGCTTTTAGTGATCGAAATTCTGAAGAGCTGAAAACTGTTATTAGTAGGTAATGCAGGATTCCATACTTGTCAAAACACCATCATCCCTGAAAATATCAAACTCATTAGAATACCTCCTTATAACCTGGAGTTTAACCCTGCTGAATAAGGTATGGCAATGGATCAAGGACAGGATAGCTATGAAATTATTTAAAAATATAAAAGCACTACAAAATAAAATTACTCAGATGGTTAAGGAACTAAATATATTTTCCAATTCTTTTAAAGAAGAAATTAATAAAGCTCTGTCTTTTTTAATTAAATCTAAAGAAAGATAACACTATTAAAATAATAATTATTAGAGATAATAGTAAAAGTGAAATAAAATAATTTGATTTGATATTGAATTTAGTCTTAGTACTACCCTTTATTGAAAGAAATGTTAGCGATAGTAATAGCAGAATGAAAGGAATAGTTAATAGTTCAATAAAAACTCCCAGGATTATTATATTGATTTTATAATACCAAAGTGTTAATAAAGTTATAAAGTAGATAAAAGTAATAATACTACTGAGAAAAATTAATTTATCATTTGTTAATTTTTTATAATGTATTGAAAGTTTCATGTTTTCATTTTTAGAAATTAACTTCTACTCCTTCATTTTCTTCTGATGGTTCTAATGGTTCTTGAGGTTTATCGGGAACACACACATCCACTGAAACAAAACCTCCTTTGAATGAAAAAATTGTGTTTTTGAAAGTTTGATAAACCTCTAGCTCATCTGAATTAAAATTCTTGATTAACAAATTATTGCTTAATTCATTTTCTTTACTAGCATTATTCTCAACTTCATCAGTACAAGAATTTATGAATAAAGCAAGAATAGTCATTAATAATGAAGGGTAAAATTTAGTTCTTTTTGTTTTCATAATATGTTATTTAAATTGTACTTACTTCTGTTTAAAGTCTTTTTTCAGCTTATTCCGATCGTTATAGTTTTCTTTAATTCCCCATAACGTCTAGTGTATGAACAGTGGTGGGTTAAAAACCATTAGCTTTTTGGTTAAACATTTGCCTTTATTAATATTCATTTTCTTTCAATTTGGTATTATTTTGGCTGTTGTTTATTTCTTTTTAATTTTTGTTTTATGTTTATAATTTCTTTTTAGCACTGATTTCGCTATTTTTTATATACATTGTGCTTGTTGCACAAGTTTTGTCGGAGATACAATTATTTATTAACTTGTTCTATGCAAGGCAAAAAAATATCAAAAGAAGTTATTCAGCAGTTCTCAATTGAGCGATCGTATCCCTGAGTCTAATTTTTATCGTTAATTAAAAGAGGTTTTACATTTAGATTTTTATACGCTGAGACAAAATAACACTATGGTACAAGTAATCAGCAAAGTGGAGAAGTAATTCCTTTTAAAAAAATATTTAAGGATTACCGTAAACAAACTTAGTTGATAGTTGCTTAGGCAAGACCGCCGGGGAGAAGAAGTTTAGTGTTACAGAAAGATTAATACAACAGGAATTAAACAATGAGGGAATGCATCTCTGCCATGGCATACAATCTGAAAAAACACCTTAAACTTACCAAAAAAATTGTAAAAAATGAGGCGGGAAGCTCACTTTTATCTTAATTGACATAAAATGATTAATGACAAGTTTATAAGCATCGAATTTAAGACACTCAAAATAAATTGTAAACGGGTCTAAAAACAAAAACGCCTTTAGAAAAGTTATGTTTAAGAAATCACAATTAACACAAGTTTTTCAGATCCTTATAGAAAATGCAATTAAACACAATAGTAAAGAAAAAATATGTAATTAGAAATAGGGAGTGGAATTACACATAAGGAATATATCTTTTATGTTAAGAATAATAGCCCCGGGATTAATGAAAAATATAATCAGAAGATTTTTCATCTATTTCAGAAACTAAACGTAACATCTCCGGTTGAATCTAACAAGAATAGGATTAGCCCTTGTAAAAAAGATTTTAACACGCAGAGGAAGAAAAAATATAGTTAAACAGCAAAAAGGAGAAGATACTGCATTCTTTATTTACAATAAGAAAACATGAAGAGTAGACTATAAAGATATTGATCTCTTTGTTTAAAACAATTTTTTACTTAAAATAGAGATATTATTTCCATTAAATCAAAATCACTGTAAATTAAGGAAACATTTAACAATTTATGAAGAAGGAAGGCACATTTTATAACTAACTATAGAATAAGCTATTATGGAACAGATAAAAAAGGATCACTTTTTTGTTATATTAGAAAAAAAGTCTGTATATTGACATACTGCATTTTGAAATGCAGGTCATTATAAAATTTAGTTAGAAAAAACTTCAAAAAAGTTTTGTCAGATTAAAATAAAGATTATAGTTTTGCATTCGTTTTAGAGAAAGCGGTTCATAGCGAAATTTTGGAATGAATTAAACAAAGTCAACCGGTTCGATTCCGGTATTTCCACAAAAAGTAAGTTAAGTAAAATATTCAATTATTAAAGATAATGAATATTCAGAATAACGAGTTCATTGATATTATTGAAATTAACAGCGTAATTTAAAGAGTAAAGTAACAGCTTTTTCAAAGTTAAATTCTTTTGAAACTTATTCATTCATAATATTTAAAAATTATACAATGAAGAGTTTGATCCTGGCTCAGGATGAACGCTAGCGGCAGGCTTAACACATGCAAGTCGAGGGGTAACAGGAGTAGTTTACTACTGGCTGACGACCGGCGCACGGGTGCGTAACGCGTATAGAATCTGCCTTGTACAGGAGAATAGCCTTTAGAAATGAAGATTAATACTCCATAAGACTAAGAAATGGCATCAATTTTTAGTTAAAGATTTATCGGTACAAGATGAGTATGCGTCCTATTAGCTGGATGGTAAGGTAACGGCTTACCATGGCAACGATAGGTAGGGGGTCTGAGAGGGCTATCCCCCACACTGGTACTGAGACACGGACCAGACTCCTACGGGAGGCAGCAGTGAGGAATATTGGTCAATGGAGGCAACTCTGAACCAGCCATGCCGCGTGCAGGAAGACTGCCCTATGGGTTGTAAACTGCTTTTATACAGGAAGAAACTTAATCACGTGTGATTAACTGACGGTACTGTAAGAATAAGCACCGGCTAACTCCGTGCCAGCAGCCGCGGTAATACGGAGGGTGCAAGCGTTATCCGGAATCATTGGGTTTAAAGGGTCCGCAGGCGGTTAATTAAGTCAGAGGTGAAATCCCATAGCTTAACTATGGAACTGCCTTTGATACTGGTTAACTTGAGTTATACGGAAGCAGGTAGAATAAGTAGTGTAGCGGTGAAATGCATAGATATTACTTAGAATACCGATTGCGAAGGCAGCCTGCTACGTATTGACTGACGCTCATGGACGAAAGCGTGGGGAGCGAACAGGATTAGATACCCTGGTAGTCCACGCCGTAAACGATGGACACTAGTTGTTGGGATTTATCTCAGTGACTAAGCGAAAGTGATAAGTGTCCCACCTGGGGAGTACGATCGCAAGATTGAAACTCAAAGGAATTGACGGGGGCCCGCACAAGCGGTGGAGCATGTGGTTTAATTCGATGATACGCGAGAAACCTTACCAGGGCTTAAATGTAGAGTGACAGGTCTAGAGATAGATTTTTCTTCGGACACTTTACAAGGTGCTGCATGGTTGTCGTCAGCTCGTGCCGTGAGGTGTCAGGTTAAGTCCTATAACGAGCGCAACCCCTGTCGTTAGTTGCTAACAGGTAAAGCTGAGGACTCTAGCGAGACTGCCGGTGCAAACCGAGAGGAAGGTGGGGATGACGTCAAATCATCACGGCCCTTACGTCCTGGGCTACACACGTGCTACAATGGTATGGACAATGAGCAGCCACAACGCAAGTTGGAGCGAATCTATAAACCCTATCACAGTTCGGATCGGAGTCTGCAACTCGACTCCGTGAAGCTGGAATCGCTAGTAATCGGATATCAGCCATGATCCGGTGAATACGTTCCCGGGCCTTGTACACACCGCCCGTCAAGCCATGGAAGCTGGGAGTACCTGAAGCCGGTGACCGCAAGGAGCTGTCTAAGGTAAAACCGGTAACTAGGGCTAAGTCGTAACAAGGTAGCCGTACCGGAAGGTGCGGCTGGAACACCTCCTTTCTGGAGAAAGATGGTGAGTTACAAATGTAATTGCGTTATTTTACTCTGCTGTTAATTTTAAAATATAAAGACTAAGATCTTCAAATAGTCTTGTAGCTCAGCTGGTTAGAGCGCTACACTGATAATGTAGAGGTCGGCAGTTCGAGCCTGCCCAAGACTACAAATTACAGTACTTAAGTTAGAAGTTAAGATTATTACGAATTATTAACTGGTTTTATTAGTTAAAAATAAAAGTAAACGATTATTTTTTAACTATTTTTTTGGTAGAATTCTGTTGTTTTTACCCCTTATCTTAATAAAATATATGCTTGAGGACAATTCAGAAATATCTGCAAAATTAATATCTTTTTTCTTATTAAAAACACTATTTCTTTGAAGATAAAGTATCTAAACTTCCGATATTGCTGTCAAAGATGATTTTATTTCAATATTTATGATATTATTTGTTGGATTTGGAAAAATTCTAATTGCCTCTTCCAAAAAGTTATTATCAATACTTGCAGTTTTTTCTTCAGTAAAAAAAAGTTTATGATTTTCATCTTCCCAAGGTGAAAAACTTTATTGATTTTCTGAAATTTTGCAATATACATTATCTCGGTTAACTCCATTAATTTGATTATAAAAGTCAGAGTTCTCATCTCCTCCACAATCTCTTAAAGTTACACCAAATTTATTTACTATAAAAATATTGAGTTGGTCATTTAATTTCCGTATATTGAGCCCTTTAAATTAAATAAGATGGATAAATTTAAAGGACAAGATATAGTAAACTTTATAAAAGAATTACCTAATGATGAAACTTGTAAAGCTTATTTAGCAAGAATAAAATGGCAAGATGGTTTTACCTGTAGTAAATGTGGTCATACAAAAGGATGCGAAAAATCTGGTTACAATTATCATTGTTATTCTTGTCACCATGTAGAAAGTGCAACAGCAAACACGCTATTTCATAAGGTTAAATTTGGTTTGCAAAAAGCTTTTTGTGTTGCTTTTGAGATGAGTACCAGTAGTAAAAGTATTTCGAGTATTCAAATGGGTAAACGTTTTAGTATTCGTCAAGGTACAGCTTGGTATTTTATGCAGAAAGTTCGTAAATCAATGAAAAGCAGTCAGAAATATCCTTTAGAAAAATTAATTCATGTTGATGAATTTACTGTTGGAGGTAAAGAAGAAGGAAAACAAGGTAGAAGTTACGATTCAAAAAAGAAAAAAGCAGTCATAGCCGTGGAATTGACCGATGATAATAAGGTAAAAAGGGTTTACATAAAATCTATTGATGACTATTCTGCTAAATCATTAACACCTATATTTGAAGAACACATAAGTACTTCTGCTAAAATAATAACCGATAAATGGAGAGGTTATGAACCTTTAAAAGAAGTTTTTAATATTCAACAGAAATATAGTAATAATGGTACTAATTTTAAACAGCTGCATATTATAATTATGCAAGTTAAATCCTGGTTAAGAGCAATACCAACTCACGTAAGTAAATGGCATATTCAAGCTTATTTTGATGAGTTTTGTTATAGAATTAATCGATCTCCATTTAAAACCAGTATCTTTCACAAAACAATTACCAGAATGGTACACACTAAACCAATATATCAAAATCGAATAAAACAGAAATTAAATGACTAACTCAAAATATTTATTTTTAAGTCAATCTAAATTGTTATTCTTACTGAAATGATAAAATATGGACGTTTTGAGAGGATTTATATTTTGTGCCTGTTGCACAAGTTTTGTCAAAGACACAATTATTTGTTAACTTGTTTTCAATTGAGTACTTCGTGTATCCGGGTCTAATTTTATCGTTAATTAAAAGAGATTTTATATTCGGGGAGAAGAAGTTTAGTGTTACTTAATTACAGAGTGGAATATAAACCATGACATAAAATCTGAAGAAATATCTGAAATCTACCAAAAAACTTTGAAAAAGTGAAACGAAAACTTGTTTTTATCTTTAATTGGTATAGAATGGTTAGCTATATCTTCAGGAGTTTTATAATCATCAGACCATAATAGAATCTCGAGTTTTTGTGTGCTTTTAAAACTTTTTATTTCTGATTTATTTGATTTAAGTAATTATATCATCTCTATTGTAACATGATTTTTTAAAACTTTCAGGACAGCGATGATCTTCCGTAATTGATTTTATTGACGTGAGTTAGATATACCCGGAAGTTTTTGATAGTTAAATTGCTGTTACTTATGTGATAATAATCAAATAAATTGTTTAAATTCTGTAACAGGAATTATTAAAAATAAATTATCCGGAAAATTTTCAGTCATATTGTAGTTTTTCTGATTAAATTTGTAATATTTTAAATTTCAATTAAAGAAACAAAATGACCCAATTTTAGCTTACATGATTTAATAATAAAAACGAAAATGAAATTTAACAATCAATCTTAATTATTCAAATCATGAAAGAATTATTAAAAAAATATGAAGAGAAGAAGCCGGAAATAGTTTTTAGCTGGAAGGATTCTAAAACTGAAGCAGAAGGATGGACAGTAGTAAATTCTTTACGAGGAGGAGCGGCCGGAGGAGGTACCAGAATGCGTAAAGGACTGGACAAGTATGAGGTAATGTCGCTTGCAAAAACAATGGAAGTGAAATTTACAATCTCCGGACCACCAATCGGAGGAGCAAAGTCAGGAATTAACTTCAATCCGAACGACCCCAGAAAAGGAGAAGTTCTAAGAAGATGGTATAAAGCAGTAGCTCCATTATTAAAAAACTATTATGGTACAGGAGGAGATTTAAATGTAGATGAAATTCATGAAGTAATCCCTATTACTGAAGATTGTGGAGTCTGGCATCCTCAGGAAGGAGTCTTTAATGGGTACTTTAAACCCACAGAAGCAGATAAAATAAACCGAATAGGTCAGTTACGTCATGGAGTAATAAAAATATTAGAAAACGAGCATTACTCTCCTGATATTGCAGGAAAATATACGGTAGCAGATATGATTACCGGTTTTGGAGTGGCTGAAGCTGTAAAACAGTATTACAATATTTACGGAGGTAATGTCAGAGAAAAAAGAGCGGTTATTCAAGGATTCGGAAATGTAGGGTCTGCGGCAACTTACTATTTAGCTCAAATGGGTGCTAAAGTTGTTGGAATTATTGATAAAAAAGGAGGAATCATTAATGAAAAAGGATTTACTTTCGAAGAAATCAAAGAATTTTTTTTAAACAAAGAGAGTACTACACTTATTGCAGAAAATATGATTTCATTTGAGGAAATGAATGCCAGAATCTGGAATTTACCATGTGAAATTTTTGCACCTTGTGCGGCCTCACGATTAATCACCCAAAGGCAAATAAACCAGATGATTAACAGTGACTTAGAAGTGATATCCTGTGGGGCAAACGTTCCATTTGCAGATAAAGAAATCTTTTTCGGACCTATAATGGAAGATGCTGACAGAAAAGTAAGTTTAATACCCGATTTTATTTCTAATTGTGGAATGGCTCGTGTATTTGCTTATTTTATGGAAAAGAGAGTTTCAATGGATGATGAAGCTATTTTTAATGATACCTCAGAAACTATCCGAAAGGCTTTAGAAAGAATACATTCTAAAAACTCTTCTAAAATAAATATTAGTGAAACAGCATTTGAAATCGCTTTGAAAGAATTAATTTAAATAATAAATTATGCTGAAATACTTTTTAGGAAATAGCCCGAAATGGTTTAAAACAGCCATGGTTGGGTTTTTGATTTTTAATATTTTTTCCTACTATATTCTGGGTAAAACAATAACTTCATGGCTATTTATTGTTGAGTTTATCTTTACATTGGCAATGGCACTAAGATGCTACCCCTTGCAATCCGGTGGTTTATTAGCTATTGAAGCTTTGGTACTTAGACTAACAACCCCTGAAAATGCATATCATGAAGTAAATCAGAATTTAGAAATAATATTACTTTTAGTTTTCATGGTAGCAGGGATTTACTTTATGAAGCCATTACTGATGTATATTTTTAGTAAAGTATTCATTAAAATAAAATCCAAATTAGCATTATCGCTTCTTTTCGTATTCTTGGCAGCAATACTTTCAGCCTTTTTAGATGCATTAACAGTTACCGCTGTATTAATTAGTGTTGCAGTAGGTTTTTACGGAGTGTATCATAAAATTCATTCCAGTTCTGCAGATTATGATCAAGATGGTATTTTAGATAGTAAAAAATTAAGTGGAGAAACATTAGAGCAGTTTAGAAGATTCTTACGAAGTTTAATTATGCACGGTGTTGTGGGTACAGCACTGGGAGGAGTATGTACCTTAGTAGGAGAGCCTCAAAATTTATTGATAGGAGAAAGATTAGGATGGGATTTTGTAGAATTTTTCTTACAAATGGCACCGGTTACCATTCCTGTTTTATTCGCAGGATTGTTAACTACGATAACTTTAGAAATCACGGGTTGGTTTGGTTTTGGAGCTAAATTGCCTGAAGTTGCAGCAGAAATTATAGAAAACTATACGACAGAAGAAAACAAGAAGCGTACCGATAAAGAAAAATATGGATTATTGGTTCAGGGGATATCAGCAATTACGTTAATTGTAGGGTTAGCATTACATATTGCACCTGTTGGTTTCATTGGATTGGCTTTAATTATCGTTCAAACAGCTTTTATGGGAATTATAAATGAGCATAAATTAGGACATGCGTTTGAAGAAGCGTTACCATTTACAGGACTTTTAGTAGTATTCTTTGTCATTGTAGCTATTATTCATGATCAACATTTATTTAGCCCAATTATCGATTGGGCACTACAACAGGATCCAGCTTCACAACCAGGATTATTTTATATAGCAAACGGATTTTTATCGGCAATCAGTGATAATGTATTTGTGGCTACTGTATACATTGGAGAGGTTGAGAATGCATTTAAAAGCGGCTCTATTACCAGAGAACATTTTGAGAAATTAGCCATTGCTATTAATACGGGAACCAATCTTCCCAGTGTGGCTACACCAAATGGTCAGGCAGCATTTTTATTTTTATTAACATCTTCATTAGCACCATTAATTAATTTATCATACGGTAAAATGGTAAAAATGGCACTACCTTACACAATAGTATTAGGAATTTCAGGATATATATTAGTAAGAATAATGCTATCATAACTTATCAATATATTTTAAATTAGAATCCCGGATTTTTTAGAGTTCAGAATTTATTTTTTATACTTTTAACAAAAAGAAATCGTTTTACAAAAAATATTAAACCTGTTTTTATGCCTTTACCTATTCAGGAAGTAGCTAAAAAAGTTTTAGAAGAAGCTACTCAAGAAAAAACATTATCGATTTTTCAGTTGATAAAAGACGGAGGATTGGGAGGACAAATTATAATCACTTTATTATTTATCCTGTTAGCAATAGCACTATACATATATTTTGAACGTTTCTTTGCTATAAAATCAGCTTCACTGGTAGATAAAAACTTCATGAATCAAATTCGGGATTTTATATTAAATGGAAAATTAGATGCCGCAAAAGCTCTATGCGAAAATACAAGTACACCCACTTCAAGATTAATTGGAAAAGGAATATCGAGAATAGGAAAACCACTGGATGATATTAACACAGCAATAGAAAATGCAGGCAAATTAGAAATTTATAAATTAGAAAAGAATGTATCTGTTTTAGCAACAATTGCCGGAGCAGCTCCAATGATTGGTTTTCTGGGTACGGTAATTGGTATGATTGTAGCCATTCATGAAATTGCTAATTCAGGAGGACAGATAGACATTAAAATGTTGTCAAATGGATTATATACGGCAATGACTACTACTGTTGCAGGTTTAATAGTCGGTATTATTGCATATATAGCTTATAATCATTTGGTGGTAAAAACTGATAAAGTAGTCTATCAAATGGAAGCTAAGTCAGTTGAGTTTTTAGATTTATTAAATGAACCTGTATAAGTTGAGTTAAAGTTTTGAATTTCAAAAGCTGGAAAAAAGCCTTCAAACTTTCAAATTAAAGTACATGAATTTAAGAGGAAGAAATAAAGTAAATCCGGATTTTAATATGTCTTCAATGACAGACATAGTTTTTTTACTATTAATTTTTTTTATGCTAACATCCACTTTAGTAACGGTAAGTGCAATTGATGTATTGCTTCCCAAAGCAGGAGGGAAAACAGAAAATCAAACTTCAGTAGCAGTTACAATAACTAAAGAATCTGATTTCTATATTGATAACTCTAAAGTACCGTCGGATAGTCTGGAGCAGGAATTGTTGTTGAAAGTGGGAAGTAATAGAGAAAAAACAATAGTGATTAGAGGAGATCAGAACGTTCCTTATAAAAATGTGATGAAAGTTATAGATATCGCTAATAGAAATAAACTAAAAATGATTTTAGCAGTTAAAGGAAAGTAGCATGCAATTATTTGATACAATGCATAAAAGAAAATCAGCAGCAATTACTTTAATTATACTGTTGCTATTATTGTTTGCCATGTATGGGTTCGGGATGAAATATATGAATCCGCCAATAGAATATGGAGTGTTAATTAATTATGGAGAGTCAAATGTGGGGAGTGGAGAACCTGTAGAAAAAGTAAAAACAGTGCCACCTGAAATTGAAAAACAACAAGAGCAAGAAGAAATAACTGAAGAGCAAGCAAAAGAACCGTCAAAGGAAGAAACAGAAGAAGAAATAACTGATGATGCAACAAAAGATGTTCCTGAAATAGAAAAAAAAGAAGTAAAAGAAGAAACTAAACCGAAGAAGTCAAAACCATCTAAAGCAACAACCAACGCACTAAATAGTTTATTAGAAAAACATTCTGCTGATGGAGAACGAAAAAAAGAAGAAGGAGATGATACACAATCAGGAATGAGAGGAGACAAAGATAGGAATCCGGACTCAACTAAATACTATGAAAACACAAGTGGAGGATTCGAAGGGAATTATAATTTAGCAGGTAGAAAAGTACTGTCCAAACCTATTCAAAAACCAGATTGTCAGGAAGAAGGTAAAGTCGTGGTTAGTATAAAAGTTAATAAAGATGGAAATGTAATAGAAGCTTCACCGGGAGTTCGGGGAACTACAAGCTCGGCATCTTGTTTATTAAAAGCAGCAAAAGAAGCAGCTTTAAAAACCAAATGGAATCCGGATGGAAATGCACCTGATAAACAAAAAGGAACTATTATTTATAAATTTTCATTATCAAAATAATATAATATTTAGAACTCTAAAATATGCTGTGCTTCGGACTTGGTTAATTGAAAAATTATTTTAAAATTTAAAGTATTTTTTTTACAACAAATTCACACCTTCTGTTTAACTCATGCTCTTGTTCTGAACAAGTTTCTTCTGTTTTACATCTTATGAGAGGACGTTTTTCACCATATCCGGTTGCATCAATTCTATCAGAATCAATTCCATTCTCTAAAAAATACATTCGTACACTATTAGCTCGTTTTTGAGAGAGTTCTAAATTATATCTTTTCTTACCTCTAATATCAGAATGTGTCGCCACTTCAACAATCATTTCAGGATATTTTTTCATTAAAGTAATTACTTTCTCAATAGCTTTCCTGCTGTCCCTTCTTAAGTACCAAAGTTTGTAATCAAAGTTAATTTCATCAGTTTTAATTACTATTCTGTCTCTGTCTTTTTCAATATTTTTTTCCTTTTCAATAATTTCTTTTATTTTATTTTCTATAGCTGTTTTTAATTTCTGAGCGTTTTTACGTTTTATCTCCTGTTCCTTTATTTTTTGTAATGCCAGTGCCTTTCTTTTTTCTTTTTCTATGATTGCTAAAGATTTTAATTCCATAGAAGCATCGTTGTTTTTATTGCGCTCTTTTTGTAATGTAATTACTTTTTGTTCGCTCTGATACCCATTTTTCGATGCTTTTACAACATAAGTCGTTTTACATTTCCCGTTAAATTTAAATTTTCCCGTATTATCTGTGAGTTGTTTGGAAAGTTCTTTCTCTTGATTTTCAAGCACAACCATCGCAGAATCTAAAAAAAATCCAGTATCGATATCAGTAATAACTCCTGATATAAGTTGCTGACACTCCTGTATGTGCAATAGTTTCTGTTCAACAATTTTATAAATATCGTCATCTCCTTTTCCTCCGGGTCTATTGGAGGTAAAAAAGCCTTCTTTATTAGAATTTATAGTAAAAGAAAAGTCATCGTAACCGGAATTAACAGGAAATCCTACATTATCAGGCTTTGTAAATTTATTATCAGAAATTGTACTTACAAATACATCTAACAGCCCGAAACCCGGATGTCCGTCAGAAGAAAAATACAGCTTATTATCGTTACTGACAAAAGGGAATTGCTCTTTTTTAGCAGTATTTATTTTCGATCCTAAATTTTCAGGTAGCCCAAAACTTCCGTTGCTGTTAATTTCAACAGCATAAAGGTCAAAAGATCCATATCCTTCAGGCATGTCTGAGGCAAAATATAGCATTTTTTCATCGCTACTTAAGGCAGGGTGTTCTGCAGAATATTCTTCAGAATTGAAGGGGAGAAGAGAGATTTTTTTCCATTTTCCGTCTATAAGTTCTGCTTTAAAAATTTGAACATGAGTCACTTTTCTGGAATCTTTATTACGCTTTCCTTTTATGTAATTATTTCGGGTAAAATATGCTGTTTTTCCATCTTTAGTGAAAACAATAGTTGCCTCATGGAGCTTGGTATTGATTATTTCAGATAAAGGTGTTGCAATGCTGTCCCCTAAATGAATTTTGTGTTCGGGGATTGTGTATAAATCTAAATAATATTGTCCGTTCCAGCCATATCGTTTATTAAACGCCTCATTTTCTTTTTTTGGGGCTGCAAAAATAAGTTCAGTTCCTTTTTGTATAGCACCAAATTCAGATTGAGGGGTGTTAATAGCCAGGTTTTTAATAGTGAAACGATTTCCTAAAGCGGCTACATTTTCCAGATATTCAATATTGGTTTCCAGTTGCTGTAGTTTTTCAGGATTATTTTTATAATATTTTCTTAATAGATTATTAGCTTTTTTATATTGTTTTTGTGCTTTTAATGTATTAACATATTTTAAGTAATAATTTTCATCAATTAAATCTTCATAGTTTTTCAATAAATAACTATAGTATACACAGGCTTTTGACATATTATTTAAATAATAGTAAGAGTCTGCCAAATTTTTGATTGCTTCAAAATTTTTTTCATCTTTGATGGCTCTTTCATACAAAGGAATAGCTTCTGCATAAAAAGTTTTATTGAAATATTTGCAAGCTCTTTTTAACTGAAGGTTTTGTGTATTGCAGACAAAAAGCATAAACATTGTAAACAAGATAATTATTTTTTTCCTCATATTATATTATTTTAGAAAAACCTTGGAGACTTATCGTATCCTTTCCTTAATCCTAATATATCAAAATCGAATAATATTATTATTTCATGAGTTCCGGAATTAAAGTTACCCAGATTGGTTGTTGTATAGTCAAAAGCATATCCTATTCTTAGAGAATGTAAGACTCTTATATTAAACATAGCACTTACAGAATCTTTTAACCGATAAGACATTCCTGCTTCAAATCTATTATCAAATAAAGCATTTAAGGAAGTGTCCAGTACTATAGGAGAGCCTTTTACAGCTTTCATCATAAAAGAAGGTTTTAACTTTATCAAACTACTTAGCTTAAAAGCATACCCTCCATTTACAAATAAGTGTATTTCCTCTCCGCCAAGATTATTCAATCCGTTTTGTTCTTCAACATGTTTTGAATGCAAAAAGTTTGGAATGGATATTCCTAAGTAATAAGAATCTGTAAAATAAAATGTGCCAGTACCAAAATTGGGTAATGTAGTATCTTGATTTTTGAAAGCCAGATCGTTAGGAATAAACCCGGTAGTTATATCTTCATCCGGGAATCTGAAATTAGTAAAATCAGCAGTAAAATTAGTAATTCCTGCTTTTAATCCTAATGATAGTTTATGACCTTTTGCTAATTGCAAGATGTAAGCAAAATCAGCATAAATATTGTTTTCTTTTACAATATCATCTCCAATATTATCTGTTATTAAAGAAAATCCGACTTCTATTTTATTAGTTAATGGAGTATGAACAAAAAAGTTATAGCTTTTAGGTGCTCCCACAGAAGAAACCCATTGCCTTCTGTGCATAGCTCCTAAATTTATAATCCCCAAATCGTTAGTTACATAAGCAGGATTTATCACATTTTGATTATACATATATTGTGTATATTGCGGATCCTGTTGTGTATTACCCGGAATAACACAAAAGATACAAAATATAAATATTTTTTTCATGAATTTTTCTATTTACTTAAATAAATCCTACCTTGCTTCGGTTTTAAATTATCTTTATTGAATCTAAGAATATAGAAATATACACCATTGACAACTTCAATTCCTGAGGTATTCTGCCCGTCCCATTCGGGATTTTCTATACCTCCTTTAAATAATGATTGCCCATATCTATTGAATATTTCAAATTCATAATCCGGATAGAAATATTCTATGAATGGAATAAAGTATTGATCGTTAGTTCCATCATTATTAGGTGAGAATCCATCTGGAATAAAGAAGTTGTAGTTATTAGGGTCACATCCGGACAAACTAACAGAAATTAAAGTTCGTTCACTTTCGCAAGGTTCTGTTTGATGGACATTTCCAATATAATAATTTACATTTTCTTGTAAAAAACTGGAATTACTAAGTTCACTATCTCCTTCTGCAGCATCAAACCAGATTAAGTTAAATTCGCTATCGGGAGTTATATCAGATTCTAAATCAAATAACGTTAATTTATCTAAAGAGCATAAAGAAAGGTTTCCTTTATATTCCGGTTTTGGAGGTGTAGTAACTGTTACTTGAAATTCTAATCTGTTTTTGTATTCGCATCCTTGAATATTTTCAACAGCAAAATAACTTTTCCTATTTTCCAAAGGTGTTGTTAAGTCTAAGGTAGTACCTCCTGTAGCAACATCGTACCATAAAATAGTTCCTGAATTTGATGTTGCATCTAAGTCTGCTAAAGTATTCATATCCGATTGACAAAAGGTGGGAGTTGTATTGCCGGAACTTATATCTGAGGGACTAATTATTCTTACGGTCACTATTGATCTTACAGAGCTTTCACAATTCATAGTGGAATTACTGCTGGTAACAAAATAAGTCGTACCATCAATTAAAAGAGTGGTTATTGCCAGCGGATTCGCAGAAATATCATCTGCATACCAGGTAAGATTCTCTCCTTCCTGAACAGCAATATCTGCAATGACGGGTTGGTTTGGCAGAAAATCAGATAAGCAGAAAGTCTGATTAGCTTCTAAGACAGGGGAATCAGGAATACCGCCGATAGAAAAACTATCTTTGATCTGAAAGTCAAATTCTGTTCTGCAGAGAGTTGTATCATTTTGGACACTTTTCAACAATATTTCGTAAGTGCCTGTTTCGAGAGTAGTAATATCTACATTAAAGTTGGCGAATCCTCCGTCAAATGTTATTGAATTATCAATTAATATATCCGCAGAATCTGTTTTTTTTACTTCATAATTTATCATATAATTCCCATTTATAAGTGTTGGAGCATTGATTACTACTTCAGCTATTCTGGCATCGCAAGAATTATCAATAGCTATACTCAGTTCAATATCATCAGGAACTCTGGTAATTTTGAAATTATGATTAATGCAGTTTAAAGAGGCATTGGTAGTTGAGCTAATAGTAATATTATAATCTGTTATTGAAACATGAAACATGGAAAAATCGACAGGAAGTATAGCTTTTCCGTTTATAAAAGCTAATTCAAAATTAACTACATCTATAGTTTCCGAGTCTGTGGAGTTAGATATTATATAGTCAAAAAATTCTGTTCTGTCAGATAAAATACTGTTATTATCAACTAAATCAGATATCTCAATATCAACTATATCAGTTGCATAACATCTATCTTCTATATTTATTTGTGGGTTATAGACAGAAAATCTATCCTCTGTTACTGTAAATGAATCACACCCAATATTATTAATAGTTGAAACAGTTTTTATTGCATAATTACCTGCAGAAAATGCTACAGGTATTGTAAAAGAGAATTCATTTATTACAAAATCTCTTAATACCGGATCAGATATTAAGAAATCAATATCCATGATTGTATCTGAAAATATGGAATTATTTGTTTCTGAATTAATTACTTCATAAGTTAAATCGTAGGTAACATTTACCTTTGGTATAAATCCATGAGTTATCTTACCACTTATTATTCCCTCTGAACATCTATCATTTATTTCAAATTTTGCCGAAAGTTCAGGCAGAATTATGTTTACAGTAGCAGATTCTTCGGAACATATACCATGAGTTGGAAATACTTCATAAGTGAAAGAATAAATTCCTGAACCAAAATTATTGAAGATCTCCTGAATATTAATTTCTGAATCTGAAAGTGAAGTAATTTCTCCGGTACCGTTATTATCAAACCAGAGTCCTCCGTCATCTTCTCCATCTATATGGTCGAACAAATTTATATTTGTATAAGCAGTAAGATTATCTGTAGTACAAATAATAATATCAGCATCATCTCCGGGAATAGGAGCTCTGTGAACTTCCAGAATAACTGTAGCAAATCTTGAAGTACAGGTTTTCACTTGACCTACAGTATAGGTAAAAGTATAGGTACCTGCACCTGCGGATTCTGCGTTAAAAATACTTCCGAATAATAATGTTGCCGGAGTTCCTGATCCGACTTCCCAAATACCATTTAAATCGGCATTTAAAGAAAGTAAATTATTGTCAAGAAAAGTAAATAAACTTACATTTGAATTGCTACTACATACATTAGCACCTCCATCTACATTATCTTCGCCCGGATATCCTCCTAAAAAAACAGTAATTGTTGCACTTTCACCACAACTTGCGTTTGTATAAGTGAATCTGTGTTCACCAAATCTGTTAATTCTCCATAAATCAACTTCACCGTTGGCTTCGTCTAAAGCAAAATTATTTAATGGGTTTTCACTACTCCAAATTCCTCCCGTTTGTGGAGTACCAATCAGCTGGTCAAAAAGATTAAAAGATTGGTAATCTGTATCTTTTTCTTTTTCGCAAATGACTACTGAATTATCTAAACCAGCACACTGAGAATAAATCTGAAAGCCATAAAATAACAAAAAAAATTGAATTAACAGTTTTCCTCCTTTAATACTTGATAAGTACCTCATTGAAATAACTTTTGATTATTCAATAATACAAATAATTTATTACAATTAAAGCAATATTGATATTCTCTTAATAAAGAGCTGTATCAGAACCTGATATAGTATTTTTTATGTGAAAGTACCAAACAAAAATAGCTATTACTTTTTCCGGGTCTTGTATGTGAATGAATATAACAAGTATGGGTTAAATATATTTTATTTATTAATATGTATTAAATTTAAAATCTTAAAAAATAAAAGTGATTTTCATACTAAAATACCTAAGGTATCTAAGAAATATGAATTAATAAAAACCGCTTTTTTTGATGTTAGTTATGCTGTTTTCATTCACTATCTTTACCTAAAATTTTAAATGTAAATGAATATACATTTTATAGCTATAGGAGGTAGCGCTATGCATAATTTGGCTATTGCACTATCCCAGAAAGGACACCAGATAACAGGAAGTGATGATACAATTCACAATCCTTCCAAATCAAAATTAGAGGCAAAAGGATTATTACCCGATGAATTTGGATGGTTTCCTGAAAAAATTACTACCTGTCTGGATGCTGTTATTCTTGGAATGCATGCCAAAGAGGATAATCCTGAGTTACTAAAAACCCGGATGATAGGAATTAGAATTTATTCATATCCTGAATTTTTATTCGAACAATCAAAACATAAAACAAGAGTTGTTATCGGGGGTTCTCATGGAAAAACAACCATTACTTCAATGATTTTGCATGTATTGAAGTATCATCATAAAGAAGTAGATTATATGGTAGGTGCACAACTAGAGGGGTTTGATACTATGGTACATTTAACTGAAGAAAACGAATTTATTGTACTGGAAGGAGACGAATATTTAAGTTCTTCGACAGACAGACGACCTAAATTTCATTTATACAAACCTAGTATTGCTTTACTAAGTGGGATTGCCTGGGATCATATTAATGTTTTTCCAACTTTTAAAAACTATATTGAACAGTTTGAAATTTTCACAGATTCTTTGACTCATGGAGGAATAATGGTGTATAATGAGGAAGATATTGAGGTAAAAAGAATAGTAGAGAAATCTACAAATTCTATTAAAAAATATCCATATGCAACTCCTGATTTTTTCATTGAAGACGGGCTTACTTATCTGAATACTTCCGAAGGAGAATTACCTTTGGAAGTTTTTGGAAACCATAATCTGCAAAATATAGCAGGAGCAAAGTTGATTTGTCAACATATGGGAATTGATGAAGAAGAATTCTATGAAGCTATAGTCACTTTTAAAGGAGCCGATAAAAGATTAGAAAAAATTGCTGAAAAAAACGCGACTGTAGTTTATAAAGATTTTGCACATTCACCATCAAAAGTAAAAGCAACTACTGAAGCAGTTAAAGAACAATTTAAAGACAGAAAGTTGTTAGCTTGCTTAGAACTGCATACTTATAGCAGTTTAAATGTCTGTTTTTTATCAGAATACCAAGAAACCTTAGATGCTGCTGATATAGCTGTGATATTTTACTCACCGCATGCCGTTAAGATTAAAAAATTAGAAGAGATCAGTAAAAAACAAATAGCTGAAGCTTTTAAAAGAGATGATTTAGTTGTTTACACAAACCCGGTTGATTTTAAAGAATTCTTATTTTCTCAGGATTTTAAAAATTCAATAGTGCTGTTAATGAGTTCCGGTAATTATGGCGGGTTAGATTTTGAAGAAATTAAAACTTTGATTGACGGGATGGATTAAATAACCTGTTTTTCCAAAAGATTACTGAAATATTCTGTATTGTTAATAACCCATTACCGGATAAACCCTGAAAGCCTCCTCCAGAAGTGAAGAAAAATCAGATTTACCGGTATGATTAACTTTCAATTAAACGGATTTAGACCTTTTAAACATAAAATGATATTATTTAAATCATCAGCCATTTTCTTAATATCTTTGTTCTGTATGGAAAAAAAAGCATTACGAAAATTATATAAAGAAAAACGAAAAGATTTATCTGAATTAGAAATTCAAAAATTTCAAGGGAGTATTTATATTCAAGTTTATGAACTGGATTTTTCTGATGTTCAAAATGTACATATTTTTTTACCAATAAAAAGACAAAAAGAAATCAACACTTATCCTATTATCCAGTTTTTAAGAAATCAGGGTAAAAAAATAGTAGTTGGGAAAAGTAATTTTACAGATGCTACATTACGACATTATGTATATACAGAAAAAACAGAATTGAAAATTAGTAAATATGGTATTCCGGAACCTGTTGACGCAGAAGAATTGAATGTCCGGAAAATCGATTTGGTATTTGTACCGCTTCTAATTTCTGATAAAGAAAATTACAGAGTAGGATATGGAAAAGGGTTCTATGACCGTTTTTTGAGGAAATGTAGAAAAACTGTAAAAACTATTGGATTAAATTTTTTCAGCCCAATAGTTAAAATTGAAGGACTGGATGAATTCGATGTTCCTTTGCAGAAAGTAATTTATCCACAACACGATAAGAAAGATAGTTCCTGAAAAACTAAGCATTCTCGGTCAAATCTCTGAACCTGTTTTAATCTTTCGTGATGTTTAGAAATTGGTATTTAAAGGCTCTGAACTCATATTGAGAATGATGTTCTTCAATACTTTTCAGAAACCTCCTTCAAATTTATTGTAAGTTTTAATTAAAAACCTGTCTTTATCTATCCGTTCATAGAAAATAAAAACTCCTCATTATTTATAGAAGTTTTAATTCGTTTCTGAATGAACTCCATGGCTTCAATAGGATTCATATCGGCTAGGTATTTACGTAAAACCCACATACGCTGCACCGTTTTTGGATCTAATAATAAATCATCTCTACGAGTACTCGATTTAATTAAATCAATAGCAGGATAAATTCTGCGGTTAGCAATATTACGATCTAACTGGAGTTCCATATTACCCGTCCCCTTAAACTCTTCAAAGATTACTTCATCCATCTTAGAGCCTGTTTCAGTTAATGCAGTTGCTATAATGGTTAAAGAGCCTCCATTCTCTATATTACGGGCAGCTCCAAAGAAGCGTTTTGGTTTATGTAATGCATTTGCATCAATACCTCCTGATAATATTTTACCGGAAGTGGGAGCAACTGTGTTATACGCACGAGCTAAGCGAGTAATAGAATCTAATAAAATTACTACATCATGCCCGCATTCAACCAAACGCTTTGCTTTTTCTAATACAATATTAGCTACGCGAACGTGCTTATCAGCAGGTGCATCAAAAGTAGAGGCAACAACTTCTCCGCAAACACTGCGTTGCATATCCGTAACTTCTTCAGGACGTTCATCAATTAATAATACAATTTGATATACTTCAGGATGATTAGCGGCAATGGCATTGGCTGCATCTTTTAACAGCATAGTTTTACCCGTTTTAGGTTGCGCCACAATCATACCTCGCTGTCCCTTGCCAACAGGAGAGAATAAGTCGATAATTCTGGTAGACAATGAACTCCCTTTTTGTGCTAAATTAAATCGCTCATCAGCAAATAAAGGGGTTAAATGCTCAAATGATACACGATCTCTGACAATATTCGGGTTTAAGCCATTAATTTTGGATACTCTAATTAACGGGAAGTATTTCTCTCCTTCCTTTGGAGGACGAACATTTCCTCGTACTGTATCTCCGGTTTTTAATCCAAAAAGTTTAATTTGAGATTGTGATACATAGATATCATCAGGAGATGACAGGTAATTGTAGTCAGAAGAACGCAAAAAACCATAGCCATCCGGCATCATTTCCAACACTCCTTCACTTTCAATAATCCCATCAAATTCAAAATCAGGATCGCGATATCGATTTCCGCTTCTGTGTTTAGCTCCTTGATTTTTATTGTTTCTGTTCTGATTATTATTTTTGCTTTGTGGATTTACTTTGTAGTTAGGTTGCGGACTTTGCTGTTTATCATCTGAAGAAGCACTCTTTTGATCTCTGTTATTCGTAGTGGGAATACTATTATTGGAGATGTTTTGTTGTTTTTGTTCAGGTTTTGCAATAACCGAAGGTTCATCAGATTTTGTAATACGTCTTCTTTTAGCTTTTTCTGCTTTTTGTTCAAAAGTAATTGTTTTGGGATCTTCTTTAATAACTGCATCGGGGGTTGGTTCAGTGACTTTTTCTTTAACTTCAGCCTGAGTATCTAAAATTTTATAAATAAGATCCAGTTTGTTTAACTGACTAATTTTTTTTAACCCAATTGCCTTTGCAATTTCCTGTAATTCAATTATTTTTTTGACTTTTAAATCCGATATTTCGAACATTAGAATATTTTTAATTTATAAAGGTGTTTATGAAAATAATGAGGATACTTAATTTAGATTATTTATTTCTTGAAACAGCTACCCGATATTATGGTAAATTATATGTTGAGATTTTTTTATCAGGCAAATATATATAAATATTTTTAATTGAGACAAACAGATTAAACTTTTAACAAGAGAAAATTTTGAATAGTTTTTTATTTCGTTCTCCGGGAGTCTCTATTATAGAAAACAATATTTAATTAGCACTCAATGTGGACTATTTTATATAACTCGTTGAAATTGAATAGTTTTTTGAAATGTGTGAATTTGTTTTTAAGATTCGGGATAATACCATATATGCCATCTTCTTTAGACTCATCAGAGTTTTTAAACTCTCTCACTTTCAT
This sequence comes from uncultured Tenacibaculum sp., assembly GCA_963666645.2. GTDB lineage: Bacteria > Bacteroidota > Bacteroidia > Flavobacteriales > Flavobacteriaceae > Polaribacter. The sequence goes on from CAXXDB010000003.1 coordinate 697,464, forward strand.
TCGAATTAGTTAAGCGATTGTTTTGAAATATCAATCTGAAATTTATAATCCTTTTACAGATTTTAAAACAGAGCTAATAAATGCAGCTTCCGGGAATGTTCAGGAGATATTTTTACCATCCCACAGACACGGAACACTACCGGAATACATAACATTATGAGGAACAACTTTACTTAACTATTGAAAATATACTGAATAATAACTGCCTGTCAGATTAAGTTTTAATCATTACAGTTTTAAACAGGTTTCTTTTTAAAAAATACATATCGAATTTACATTCTTTACGAACTACAGGACAACATCGAGCAACCTATTTTATCTCGTGCCCACTCAGGTCGTTTAGCAAACCATTTTTCGTTTTCAAACTGCTCCTGATATGGATTTTTAAGCAACTGATATAATTCATCAATAAGGTTATAATTTCCTTCATTGGCTTCATCAATCGCTAATTGTGCCATATAGTTGCGCAACACATACTTTGGATTCACGGCATCCATGGAATTTTTTCGCTCGCTATTAGAAATGGTTTCGTTTTTAAGACTTTTCAAATAACCGGTAAACCAGTTTATCCATTGTGTTTTGTTCTTATTTGCCGGTTCATTAGGGACATAAAAAGCATCTGAAATTTTCTCAAGTGCAGATGCCGGAGTATCTTTTTTGGTAACTTTTGATAAGTTTCTAAAAAATAGAGTGTAATCTGTTTCAGTAATAGGTAATACTCTTTCTAAATCATTGATTAATGAAGCTGATTCTTTTTCTAAAGGAAGCCCCAACTTACCTTTCATCATTGTTGTATATTGTTGCATATATAATTCTTTACAGGCATCTAAAATAGTTTGTAAAGGCTCTGTTTCCTGGACTAAGACATACAATGCATTGGCAAGCTTATACAAATTCCATATACTTATATACGGTTGATTACCAAAACAATATCTTCTGTTTTGTACATCGGTAATATTAGGAGTCCAATTATAATCGAACCCTTCCAGCCAACCATAAGGACCATAATCGATGGTTAATCCAAGAATTGACATATTGTCAGTATTCATTACACCATGCACAAAACCAACACGTTGCCAGTGTACAATCATTTTAATAGTATTATCTCTTACGGAAGTAAGAAAATCAAGATATTTTTGTGTTCCTTCTGAGATAATTTCCGGATAAAAATGATGGATGGTGTAATCAGTTAATATTTTGAGAGTTTGATAATCTTGTCTGGCTGCAAAAATTTCAAAATTCCCGAATCGAATAAAACAGGGAGCAACCCTGCATACTACAGCTCCTTTTTCATACACTGAATTTCCATTGTACATGATATCCCGTAAGACCTTATCACCTGTTAAACTTAAAGATAACGATCGAGTGGTGGGAATTCCTAAATGATGCATAGCTTCACTACATAAATGTTCCCGGACAGATGAACGTAGTACAGCTAAACCATCTGCTGTTCTTGAATAAGGCGTTTTTCCGGCTCCTTTCAATTGTAAGCTCCAACGTTTGTTATTGTGTTCTATTTCAAATAAATTAACAGCTCTGCATCTCCTAATTGCCCGACCCAATGACCGAATTGATGCCCGCCATAACACATTGCATAAGGAGTTGTGTTTTCCAGAATTTCATTTCCTGAAAAAAGATTTATAAATTCGGTTGTTTCAGTATCTTCTTTTGTGACGCCTAAATCGGTTAAAATCGTTTCTGAAATATGGATTAGCTCAGGATTCGAAGTTTTCCTGGGAGTTACATAAGAAAAGCAGGCATCAAATACTTGTCTGCAAGTATTCTCTAAAATAATATCGGCAGGTAATTCTTTTGTAAAGGTGCTGGTAGTATTTAAAATCATTGATTTTTATTTGATTACGCTTGTTAATGAGGGTTCTGTTATGGTAAACTGAACTTGTCTGTATTGAATTTATTTGAGTATTTCAGATTCTCCTCTAAAATTTCTCCTTATGAGTATGAAGTTTTGAGGTAACTCTCCAACTGCACTCAGGATGAAATTTCAAGATTAATTATTGTAGTTAAAAATACATCAGGGTTGTTTTAATTTATCAGCATACAGTTTTCGGAGCTTTGCTAGTTTAGGAGTAATCACAAAATTACAATAGTCCTGCTCTTTATTATTTTCGTAATAATTTTGGTGATACTCCTCTGCAGGATAAAATATTGGAAGTTCACTGACTTCGGTTACGATAGTACGTTCAAGATGCTGTTGCAATTCTGCAATAATTTTTTGAGCAATCATCTTTTCTTCTTCATTTTGAAAAAAGATAACCGATCGATATTGGGTTCCGACATCTGACCCCTGACGATTTAATGTTGTAGAATCGTGCGTTGTCATAAAAATGATTAAAATTTCCCTGTACGAGATTTCCTTAGGATTATAACTTACCTTTACTACCTCTGCACACCCTGTTAGTCCGGAACAAACTTCTCTGTAAGCAGGATGTCTGAGAACATTTTCTCCGGCATAACCTGATACAGTCTTTTGAATTCCTTTAACCCGGTTAAAGATGGCTTCGACACACCAGAAACATCCACCTCCGATGATTACTGTTTTAGTTTTCATTGTCCGATTGTATTGATAAAGAATTTACACAGTAGCGTAAACCACTGGGTTCCGGTCCGTCAGGAAAAACATGTCCCAAATGTGCATCACATGTATTACAAAGTATTTCTATACAACTCATTCCGTGTGTGGTATCTTTAGAATATTTAACAGCATTTCTTGTAACAGGCTGTGCAAAACTCGGCCAGCCGGAATCCGATTCAAACTTTATCTTTGAATCGAACAGAGGCGTATTACAACAAACGCAATTGTACTTTCCTGTGGTGAATGATGAACAATGTTTACCGCTAAAGGGTTTTTCAGTTCCTTTCAGCCGAGTAATTGCATATTGATATGAGGATAGAAATTGCTTCCATTCTTCTTCTGTTTTTTCCACCCTTTTATCGGGCAAAGGACTTCCTTCGATTGTATAATGAATAATATTTTTCCAGGTAAGCATGGTATTTTGTCGTTAAATGATAAGATAGTTTACGTTATTAAAATTGCTGAAATTTAATTACTTTTACTGAACTAAATTACTGATTTATGAGTACTCTTCCGGAAAAAGCCGAAATTTTTGTCATAAATTTATTGAATAATCAACTGGATAAGAAATTGGTTTATCATAGTTTATCACACACACTTCGTGTAGTGGAAAAAGCAACAGAATTAGCTGAGGAAGGAAAAACAGAAGAATTTGATAAGGAATTATTACTAATTTCTGCCTGGTTTCACGATACAGGATTTACTGTTGATGTTCAAAATCATGAAATGGAAAGTGTAAAAATTGCCGGACACTTTCTGGCAAATGAAGATGTTAATCCCGGTTTTGCAGAAGATGTTTCAAAAGCAATTTTATCTACAAAAATAGATGTTGTTCCGAATACTTTTACGGAAAAATTATTAAAGGATGCTGATTGTTCTCATTTAGGAAGTAAAAACTATATAGAATTCTCTCAGTTGCTGCACAAAGAAACAGAATTACTGGAAAACAAGAAAATATCTGAAACAGAATGGATTAAGAGGGACATAGATTTTTTAATGAATAACCATCGTTTTTATACAGATATAGCAATTAAAAAATGGGAAAAGCAAAAATCCGGAAATTTGGCACAGCTTATTAAAAATGAGAAGAAAATAAAGTACGAGAACAAAAAATTATCTCAAAAAAAGGAGGAGTTACAATTTAAAAAAAATAAGGTTGAATTACCGGAACGAGGTATTGAAACTATGTTTCGGGTCGCATTAAGAAACCATATCACATTAAGTGATATTGCCGATACAAAAGCCAATATTCTCTTATCGGTTAATGCAATTATTATTTCAATGTCATTATCAACATTACTTCCGAAACTGGATAATCTTTCTAATGGATATTTAATTTTTCCTTCTGTTTTATTTATTGGTTTTACGGTTGTATCGATGATTCTTTCCATATTAGCGACACGTCCCAATGTAACTCAGGGAAAATTTACCAAAGAGGATATAGCGAATAAAAAAGTGAACCTGATTTTTTTCGGAAACTTCCATAAAATGAGTTTGCCGGAATTTGAATGGGGGATGAGTGAAATGATGAAAGACAGAGATTATTTATATGGTTCACTAACCAAAGATTTATACTTTTTAGGTTTGGTATTGAATAGAAAATACAGCTTGTTGCGAGCTACCTATACAGTTTTTATGATTGGAATTATTCTAAGTGTGATTGTTTTTGCTGTTGCATTTTATAATCAGAGCTTTGCTCAAACGAATGTCGTTCCGGGGTTATCTTAATTTTAAAGGAAAAAGAGGTTAAAAAAACTTGTTATTCTTTGTTTTTATGGGTATCCGGAATTTAAAATCAAGAAGAATTTATATTAATCAGTTCATCAAATGAAAGTGTAGTTTTTTCATCATCTTTTTCCTGATAAGTTACTTCCGCCCGAATAGCCTTTAATCCGGAAACTCCCTGTAAATCTTCCAACTCTAACATCTCAATTCTGCCTAACTGATTTTTAGATTGTAAATATTTAATGTATTTCAGGTATTCATCTGAATCTTTATCCTGAGAATATACAATCGCAATTTTACCAGAGCTTGTTAATCGTTTATTCGTTCCTTTTATATGTGCTTTGTCAATCCTCTTTTTAATAATTTCATAACGAATATTATAGGCACCATCTACATCAAATTGTTTTTCATCCATCCTGAATTCTATGGCAAGTGGGTTGCTGTGGACTAAAATTAAAGAAGTTACTTGTAAATCATGTGCTAATTCTTTTCTTAAATTATAAGCGATATTTTCCATTTCACACGTTATTTGCAGTTGCCATAATCTAAGATTATATAAATATAAAGAATCATATTTTTTTTGTTTTGTGATGGATTGACCAATGTATATGTTGTATTCAACACCATCCGTTTTATAGCGTTCAAAATAATGTGGAAATATTTTTTGAGCTTCCTCTTGCTTTTTGTCAATATACCCGGCAAGTTTGTCATTTAGTTTACTAACACTGAGCTCATAATCTTTTCTTTTGTCATAGACAACTTGTAAATTATCATCAAGTAGGTTTAAATAGCGATTTATGAGTTGTGTTAATTCATTATTGATTTCTTTAATATGATTAAAGACAGGATATATTTCTCTTTTTAAGAAAGAGAGAATAGCTAACTCATCCCCTGCTTTTATTCCTTTTTCTACCCTCGTTAGATACTCTTCCACACGATACATTAGTTCATTGTAAACGGGTAGCACTTCTTTCCTGCATACTTCCTTTAAAACATGAATAGCAGATTTTAGCTGTGTGGTTAAATCTTCTTTGATTGTGCTATTTCTTGCAATAGAAGAACCCTTAATATCCAACTGACCATATAATGGATATACATCTTTAAATACAATTTGCTCTATTCCGGCATCTTCGTCTTTATCTGAAACGGAATTCTGATAATTTTCCGCCGCATGGTAAAATCGCCATTTTACTGAAGAATGAATGGATGTGTAATACTCTTGGATAGTGGCCTCTAAAACATTCTGATATTCTTCAGCATTTCTTTCCGCAGCAACTTTAAATATAGGAATGATGTCTTTCAGTTTTTGCATATTTACCGAGTTTAATTCATATGCTCCGGGTGAAGCAATCTCCAGCAAAACTACATCCTGATTAGAAAAAGTTCTTATTGGAACAAGAATAATACTTCCAATGTTTTTTTCTTCAAGACTTGATGAAAATTTATTTCCCTCTGTTTGCTCCTTATACTTTCCGGTATCTGAAATAACAACACTTTCGGTTTCTCTGAAAACTTTATTAATTATATGATTACAAAAATAGTCATTACAAATAATATTGGTTTTTTGTTCTAATAAAATACTTTCAGACCTTCTAACTTTTACGTTTCCGTCTTGAATATTGCTAATATCAAAGATTGAATATCCGGTTTTTAAATTCTGAATAGTAAAAAAATCGCTGAGATTATCTCTTAATTTTTCAATAATGCTTCCATGCTTGCGTTCTGCTAAACTGTCTTTTATAGACGCTATGGCTTCATCGGCGGTAACATCAAATAAAGTCATAATACCAAAACCTTTAAAAATATACGAGTTAACAGGAAATTTTTCTTTCCATATTTCAATATTATCAAAATTATCTAAAAGAAGTTTAATATCATCTCCGGTAATTTCAGGAGCATTTTCTGTTGGGTAAATTTCCGTGAAATCTCCATTAAAAGCAACCCTGTAATGCTTGGTAACCCCTGTTTTAGTATCCGGAATATCAAAATAAAAAAGACGCTTTAAATCTACCTGATATTGGTATATTTCAGCTAAAATTAAAGTGCAGGCATAGATGTACATATCCTTATATTCGAAATTCCTTACTTGAAATTCATAATCGGTACCCGCATTTTTTAAAATAGTTTTGAAACGTTCTGTAAACTTAAATGATGTGAAAGAAAAAGGAACGATAGCTGCTTTAATTTCATTAGTGGTTAACATTTCCGGAAACAACGTGTCCAGTAACAAATTGATTAAACAACTGTGCTTCTCCAATAAAGAGAAATCAGAAAACCCGTTAATAAGTTCAGGAACTTTTTCAATCTTATTGACCATTGTTTTAGATGATTTATGAAATGGATGTGTTTTTAACTCTGCATCGGCATATTTTTTTAATACATCGTATATTTTTCTGAAACTAACATTTATTTGTAATGGAAGTTCCACATCTAATTTATTATGGAAGTTTTTTATAGCCATTTTTTTGTCTTATGTAATTGCCGGGATTACAAAATATATCATTTAATTTGGATAAACCTGGAATAAATTTACAGGATAGTAATCCGGATAATCTGAACTTAACACCTTAATCCGTGTAACAAAAGCCAAAAGTTCAAATCCTTCAAATAAAATTTAAAATACTGATTCCCAATACTCAAAACTGTATTCCGTTACCTATAGCTCTCGCAATAAACAAGTTAAGATCCGTAATCTGCACTTCGCCGTTCATATCGGTATCACTCCTGAAATATCCTGACTGCCCGATGCGGGTCGCCGCAACGTTATAGTCTCCTGTCTGCACCTGGTTGTTGCCGTCCGCATCTCCTGCAAATAAGGCATATTTTCCCGAACTTACTTCCGCCATGGCATTGGTACCTCCGGTAACGTTTGCCACAACAGTAAAATCTACGGCAGTTGCTGTGGCACTTAACCTCAGAGCGGCGGTCGTGGACGCGGCAATATGGTTTCTGTGATTGACGCTTACATAATAATCTCCGCCCGTGCCGCTTATCGTTACATCGGAAGTCCCGTCGGGAGCTACAATGTCTCCGTCACGCTGAATGAGTGCTGATGCAGTGGTTAGTACTTCGGTAATATCGGAGCTGTTGCGTAATTCTATCTGTACCCAGTCCACAATATCGTCATCATCATCGGCATTATCAAAAATACCGGTACCGGTCACAGATGTTCTGTTGCTATAAGGAGAGGTTAGAGGGATTCTGTTTGCCACTCGTAAATCATCATTCATCAAACCGGCAGTGCTGTTATAAGGACCCTGTAGCAAGGCATCGGCAGCAATGCTTAAATCCAGACAGTCGGAATCAAGACTGTCTCCGGTAATTGTCCAGTTATAGGTACCGGTCAGTATATTTCTGGTTGCTTTTCCGAAGCAATAACTTACAGAGGGTGCTGTGAAGAGGACATCCTTTTGTAAGGTAAGTTCAGACCACCCTGATAATAATTTCTCATAGTTTTGTCTGCTAAAACTGGTAGCACCATTAAACATAAAATTCATATTAGTAACTTTAGCTACATTCCAGGTACTTACATCTCTGTTAAAATCAGAAGCAAGATAAAACATATAACTCATATCGGTTACGTTCGTCACATTCCAGATACTGAGATCACTGTTAAAATCAGGAACAAAATAAAACATCCAACTCATATTGATTACGTTTGCCACATTCCAAATACTGAGATTACCTTTAAAACTAAAGGCATTTTCAAACATAGAACTCATATTAGTAACTTTAGCTACATTCCAGGTACTTACATCCCCGTTAAAACTAGTGGTACCCTCAAACATAGAACTCATATTGGTTACGTTTGCCACATTCCAGGCACTGAGATTACCGTTAAAACTGGAGGCTCCCTCAAACATCTCACTCATGTTAGTCACATTCGTTACATTCCAGCCATTTATGTCGTTATTAAAATTAGAAGCTCCAAGAAACATTCTTCTCATATTGGTTACATTAGCTACATTCCAGGTACTTATATCCCCATTAAAATTAGAAGCATTATAAAACATGGAGCTCATATTGGTAACCTTAGACACATTCCAGGTACTTAAATTACCCGTAAAGCTAGTAGCATCAAAAAACATAGAGTTCATACTGATTACGTTCGTCACATCCCAGGCATTTAAATTGCTCATAAAACCGGTAGCTCCCTTAAACATTCCTGTCATACTGGTTACCTTGCTTAGATTGGGAACTCCTGCGACAGATGCAATTCTTATATGGGTACAGCCTTCAAAAGCTTTGTTCATCGATGTCCAGACAATCGTTCCCCAGTTTTCTATGGTGGTTAGTTTCCCGGGGTTATTGCTATTGGCAAATTGTATTTGTAACTCATTTTTTGTATTAGTGCTGTTGGGGCGTACGGCAATGGTATGAATCCCCGCACTCCCTAAATCGAAGGTTTGTGGACCTGTAAGATTCAGTCTGTCAAAAGTACCGTCGTTGTTCGTATCTACATCATAAACTCCTGTAACTACGGGCAGGGTAATTGAAGTGTTGCCGGCATCATCAGCTTCGGTATTCCAGGTAGTTACAAAATGATTTACATTTTTTATAAACACCAACACACTGGCGTCGGTATTATCTCTTCCCGGGGAAAAACGAACGGCATTGGTTGTAATGGTGGTATGTTTTACAAAATCACCTGTAAAGTCAGGATTTCTGGCTATGGATTGATTATCTCCGGCTTCCGTGCCGTAGGTTATTGTTTTAATGACCGTACCGGAGGCATCTTTCAGGGTAACGGTATCGCCGTCGTCATCCAGAGATAAACTCCCGGTGGTAGCTGTTTGCGCCACTCCCGGGATGCTTGTCGGTGTACCCCCTCCAAAAACAACCAGAGAGCCTCTGGCAGGAATAATCGTTCCCCCCGGAAAGACATGCCTGTCCTGATCAGCATCTGCCAGTTTCCATCCCGTAAGATCGATGGCTGTTTCGGTGGTATTATAGAGTTCTATAAACTCATCCTGCAGGAGACTTCCCGTTCCGTCACCGTTGGCATCTCCGGCAGACGTGTTTAAAGGGTCTGCAAAAATTTCGTTAATCACAAACGCATTGGATGTGGGTGTAGAACGTTCATAGCTGAAACCTCCGAAATTCGGATTACCGATACTGTTACCACTGGTCCAGAAGAGAAATTTGATATCAATATAAACATCATCGGTAATAAGATGAAGTACTATATTTCTGCTATCAACAATATTTTCAAAGTTTCCGCTTCCTATTAAGTCGGATAACCTTTGATAGGTTAAAGAAGCATAATCCTCTGTTGTGCCATAAGCCCATTCCGTATCCGCGGGTGCGGGATTAGAAGAATCTGAGACAGCTCCGGCATCTGCCTCTTTAATAATATTGAACAAGCCACTTTTACCTTTTCTTGTTAACGAAACGTTATCGGTAATTCTGTCCTGATTAGCTACCAGATTCCAGTTGGTCTTATCTGCTTTTGTAAATGTTATTTTGGGTCCTTTCCAAATCGTTTGGGCATTCAGTGAGATAAAATTAAGACTAAATGCCACAATGCAAATAATTATAAACTTTGTTTTCATCGTACTGTATATTTTAAAATTGCGAATATATTCATTCTTCAAGTATTTTGAAAACTTTAAGATTAAACTATTCAAAAAGATAAAGAGGTACAAAGACTAACATTTAAAAAGTCCCGTACCTCTTATCCAAAATATGAAAACATACTAAAACTGTATCCCGTTACCTATAGCTCTTGCAATAAATAAGTTAAGATCTGTAATCTGCACCTCGCTATTCATATCGGTATCGCTCCCGAAATATCCCGACTGCCCGATGCGGGTGGCCGCGACGTTATAATCTCCTGTCTGCACTTGGTTGTTGCCGTCCGCATCTCCTGCAAATAAAGCATATTTCCCCGTACTTACTTCCGCCACGGCATTGGTACCTCCGGTAACGTTTGCCACAACAGTAAAATCTATGGCAGTTGCTGTGGCACTTAACCTCAGAGCGGCGGTCGTAGCCGCAGCAATATGGTTTCTGTGATTGACACTTACATAATAATCTCCTCCCGTGCCGCTTATCGTTACATCGGAAGTCCCGTCGGGAGCCACAATGTCTCCGTCACGCTGAATAAGTGCTGAAGCAGTCGTCAGTACCTCGGTAATATCGGAGCTGTTGCGTAATTCTATCTGTACCCAATCCACAATATCATCATCATCATCGGCATTATCAAAGACAGCAGTGCCGGTTACCGTTGTTCTGTCGTTGTAAGGAGAGGTTAAGGGGATTCTGTCTGCCGTTCGTAAACCATCATTCATCAAAGCGGCAGTGCTGTCATAAGGACCCTGTAACAGAGCATCGGCGGCAATGCTTAAATCCAGACAGTCGGAATCAAGACCGTCTCCCATAATTCTCCAGCCATAGGTGCCGGTTAGTATATTTCTGGCTGCTTTTCCGAAGCAATAACTTACAGGAGGTGCCAAAAAAACAACTGCGTT
>CAXXDB010000004.1:0-190784 GCA_963666645.2 uncultured Tenacibaculum sp.
ATTTCTGGGACATGTTCGTTATGGTACTTTTGGGAGAAATAGTATAGAGAATGTTCATCCTTTCTTACGCGAAAGTAATTGGAAACATAAAAACTTAATTGTTGCAGGAAACTTTAATATGACAAATTCCGGTGAATTAATGAACGAGCTGATAACTCTTGGTCAACACCCTAAAGAGGCTACCGATACCGTTACTGTAATGGAAAAGATAGGTCATTTTCTGGAGGATGAAGTCTCTGATGCTTACAAGAAAGCAAAAGCAACAAGTTTCAATAAAAAGCAAGCTTCTCTTTTTATTGAAGATCATTTAGATATCCAGCGAATTTTAAGGCGATCTTCAAAAAATTGGGATGGAGGATATGCCATGGCAGGTCTTTTAGGTCACGGCGAGGCGTTTATTTTAAGAGATCCCTCAGGAATTAGACCTGCTTTTTGGTATCAGGATGATGAGGTAGTGGTTGTAGCATCAGAAAGACCCGTAATACAAACTGCGTTTAATGTTTCGATTGAAGATATCAAGGAATTACCGAGAGGTAAAGCATTAATTATTAAGAAAGACGGAAAGACATCAGTAGAAAGAATTATTAAAAAAAGAGATAAATTATCGTGTTCTTTTGAACGAATCTATTTTTCTAGAGGAAGCGATTCAGATATTTATCAGGAAAGAAAGAATCTGGGGAGATATGTATTTTCAGAAGTTTTAAAATCTATCAATAGTGATATTGCTAATACAGTTTTTACCTATATTCCGAATACTGCTGAAACTTCTTTCTATGGAATGATGGAAGCAGCAGAAGATGTGTTAAATCAACAAAAAACAGCTGAAATCCTAGCGGGAGGAGGAAAATTATCTGCTCAAAGAATTACTGAAATTTTGTCAGAAAGACCTCGTTTTGAAAAAATAGCGATTAAAGATGCTCAGCTGAGAACATTTATTACTGATGATATAAGCAGAGATGATTTAGTAACCCATATTTACGATGTTACCTACGGAGTAGTAAAGCCTACAGATAATTTGGTAATCATCGACGACAGTATTGTAAGAGGTACTACATTAAAGAAAAGCATCATAAAAATATTAGACCGATTATCTCCTGAAAAAATTGTAGTAGTGTCTTCGGCTCCTCAAATTAGGTATCCTGATTGTTATGGGATTGATATGGCAAAAATTGGTGATTTTATTGCTTTCAAAGCGGCTTTAGAATTATTAAAAGAAACCAATCAATATCATATTGTTGAAGAAGTGTATGCAAAATGTAAAGCGCAACAAATCAGCAGGGATAAGGATATTGTAAATCTTGTAAAAGAGATTTATATGCCATTTACCGATGAGGAAATATCAGTAAAAATTGCTGAAATGCTAAAAACAAAAGAGGTAAATGCAAAAGTAGAAATTATTTATCAAACAATAGAAGGGCTGCATAATTCATGTCCAAAACACAAAGGAGATTGGTATTTTACGGGTAACTATCCGACACCGGGAGGGCATAGAGTGGTTAATCAGGCGTTTATTAATTTTTACGAAAAAAATGATAAAAGAGCATATTAACCAGCTTTTTCATTTTATTTATTGAAATAGAATATTCGGTTTTATTGTGACGATTTTTAAAGTACAAATAGGTACTAAATCTCAAAGAGTACATTGAGATTTTACCACAAACAGGGACAGGCAGTTGAAACTGGGGTACATTTTTGTTTCATTTTTTTAAAGTAAATACATCCCGTAACCTGTACTGAAAATGATTTTAGGTAACCAAAATTGTATCCATTTTTGATTTGCAAAATGCTTTTGATAAACGATATTAAAATTACCTGAAATAAATAGCTTTTCCACTATAAAAGATTAATGAAAATAATGCAGCAAAAATTAAAAATGGAATTGCTGTTTTTAATGTATTTATTCAAAATTCTTTTCTTTTGAGTTTTTTTAATAAAGATATTATTTTAATTTTTCATTATTATGATGACGATTGCAATCTCTTTTAGTTTTTAAATTCAGTTTTTTATCAAAAGCTTCCTGTAAATTTATTCCTGTTTGATTTGCTAAACATAAAACTACAAAGACTACATCTGCCAATTCCTCTCCTAAATCTTTTTGTTTATCGCTCTTTTTTTCACTTTGTTCACCATATCTGCGTGCAATAATTCTACCGACCTCCCCAACTTCTTCTGTTAATTGAGCCATATTGGTTAATTCGTTGAAATAGCGAACTCCATGGTTTTTAATCCAATTATCCACTTGTTTTTGAGCATCTTGTATATTCATTTTTGTTTTATTCAGATTTTAGCACTTCAAAGATACTTATTCTTCTGTTTATTTCTTCATCATGTATTATATAGTTACTACTCTCCTGTTTTCTGAAAATAAGTAATTGTGATTTTCATTTCTAAAAAAATATGTATGGAAAATATCCCGGTATAGATTGTAAATACAAAGAAAAGCATCCTATTTTACGTAATTATCTTTTTAATACGTTATAAAAAGAAACGTTTAGTAACTTATAAATATTGATCTACGGTATCCCATGAACCGCCATTGATTATGTCTATTCCATGACCTTGTAAAAATTTTGTAGCCTTTCCGCTTCTTGCTCCGCTTCTGCATACTGCAATTATCGGTTTATTCCATGATTTTATTTCTTCAACGTTTTCCGGAATGCTGTCTAATACTATGTGTTTTGCTCTTTTGCCATGTGCTTCATTCCATTCTGTTTCAGTTCTTACATCTAAAACGACTGCCCCTTTTTCTAAATATTCCTGAATTTCGTTTGCCATATTTTTCTCTAAATAAATTTAAAATGTTTATTATTAAACTACCTGTTCTTTAAATAGTAATGATAAGCCGTCTTCAATTAAGCTTTTATAATCTTCATTATTCTTTAAAGTATTCAGATATTTTTTTATTGTGTATTGTATATCATAATTATTTTTTATTGACAATTCATACAATTCCAATGTCAACAGCCAATCCTCACTAAATTTTTCTTCTATGGTATGAAATATTGATATAATTATACCTTCAGAAATAGTATTTTGTTCTCTCATATTTCTTATCTGATTATATAATTCATATAACTCTTTATCTGAAGATGAATATGCTATTTTATGTGTTTTAGTTTCAGAAACCTTTCCCGTATCCTCACGTGAATTTACGTCAGCTAACCCGGCATAGGCAGAAATTATTTCTACTCCAACTGCCATATCGTAAATTCCCCAACCAGGATGAAAAAGTACAACATCATTATGTGAGACGGCACAGTTTTTAAATGATATTAATTGAATTCTTCCACGTAAATCTCTGGTTCCTGTAATAACTTCACCTTCCAGTTTTATACCCCCTTCAAATAGTAAACTTACCGTTTTCCCTTCGTAAATTCCATATGCTTCCAAATCTTTCGGACTCATATTTTCAATAGGAATATTAATTCCTTTTAATTTTCCTATTGGACTTCCAAAACCTTCTTTATGTGAATTTGTTCCCTGACCCGTCAATTCTTTATCTCTGTTGGCTAAAGCGGTTTTTCCTGTAGTTTGAATATAAATCGGGTTATTATTTTTATCGACAATAACATTTGTAAATACTCCTGAAATTTGAACTCCTGTAGATAGTTCTATAGTTCCTAAACTGTTAGAATTAATTAGTTTAGTAACACCGCTTAACCCTCCTTTACGAATTCCCATTGTGTTGGCATATTGTTCCAGGACTAAACTTAAATGGGCAAAATCCGGTGTTACAAATAACTGTGGTTGTGGTTTTGTAATATCAAAAGATACAGCCGATGCCTCTAAAGTGTAGGGTATTTTTTTTACTGAATCTTGCATACACCATTTACTTTCTCCAATAGAAGATAACAATCCTGCTCCATAAATTTTTGGAGCTTTAATAGTACCAATCAAACCATATTCAACAGTCCACCAATGCAAATTTCTTATTTCAGCCATTTCTGAAAGCTTGCCCACGTTATCCTGCAGCCACTTTACCTTTTCCTGAGCTTCCTCTATTTTTTTTTGAGATGAGTTTGGGTTTTCTTTTAAAATCGATAACAATCGAATAGCTTCATACATTTCATAATCTTTTGCAGAAGAAATTGCCTTTGACCCTATTTCTCCAAACCTTCTCAAGTATTCTGCATACTCCGGATTTGCAATAATAGGTACATGACCTGCAGCTTCATGAATGATATCAGGTGCCGGTGTGTATTTAATATGATCTATCGTACGCATATCAGAAGCAATTACCAAAACATTATATGCTTGAAATTCCATAAATGCGTTGGGCGGAATAAACCCGTCTACAGAAACTGCCGCCCAGCCTATTTCTTTTAAAATTCGGTTCATTCCTTCCATTCGGGGAATTGTATCAACAGATACTCCTGTTTTTTGCAATCCTTCTATGTACGATTCATGAGCTACTTTCTCCAGATAATCAACATTCATTCGCATCACATATCTCCATACCGCTTGATTTTGTGCTGTATATTCATCATAGGGTTGTTTCAATACAAACTTATGTAAATGTTCAGGTAATTTTTTAGTTATTTCATTTAGCTCAAAATGAGTTTCCATGTTTTAAAAAATTTAAAATTTGTTTAGTGTATAAAAATACTCATTTCATAATTGATAACCCTAAAATAGTTAAATTTTGTGTTTTGGGAATGCACATTAAAATAATAAATTGATCAGTAAGGTTTTAATTTTTCATTGATAAGAAAAAACCGTCCTGCTAGTTCTGATTTTTCAAAATTACTAATCAAATTCAGGAATTCTCAATTAAAATAGCATTTTCTGATTTTTTTCATTGTTATCTGATACAGCTTTAATTTTTTTGTTAAATAACATCAGTTTGATATAAAAAAAAATTTTAGAAAAAACTTTCATCTCCTCCACTCATGCCCGAAGCATTTTAAGTTCTCATACAATATTTTGAGACATAGAATTATATTAGCGAATTGAAAGACAACATCATGTTAACATAGCAAAATAAGCTAATTATAAAACCGATGAATAATGCAGGTTAAAGGTTCAAGAATTCACTTACGGAACAGGGTATTATGCTCAGAGTTAAATTTTCAAAAATTATAGAAAACTAAAAAAATTGATTATGATTATCTAATTTCATTAGAAAAACTGCTTTGGAGAAGACATGAATACAGGCCAAATTTATATAAGACTTCCTATGGAGCAGATTACGAAAGATATTTAGAAAGTCGTATTGCAATATAAAAGTCTTATTCTACAATGTCTGGATGAAAAATTACCATAATATTAGCTGTGAAAAGTTATTACAATATAAAAGAGGATTCAAGAATAATGCAGGGCAAGTTACTGTTGCTGGAATAGGTTTATCGATTAAATAATTCAGTAGGGTTAATTTTAAATTGTAGCATTTGAGCAGTCTTTCTACCTCCATCACCACCTTTTCTTTGCATTGTAATTCTACCGATTTTGAAATTTCCTCTTTTTGTTATTTATATTTCTCCATTACCAAAAAAGTTCAAACAGTAATTCATTGGTTTTAGAATCCACCTTGCAGAATTATCTACTTTTTGAGCAACCAGCATCCATTCAGCAGAAAACTTTTACCTCTTCCTTTTAAAGTATCACTCGCAATAAGTGACTTGTTATTATTTAGCCAATTGAGTAATGTTCTTTGGTCAGTTTCACTAAATTCATTAGCAAATGTTCTTATCGAATCTTTTGGGTCTTGAATTAATGGTAATATTTCGCCAGTATATTGTTTTAATAGATTAGATACATTAATTGGTGTTTTCCACATCTCGATATACTTATCAACCCATCTTTTATCTATTTGGTTGAAACCTTTCAAATTACTAACAAGTTTAACTTGAATGTTTTCCGCATCAATAGCTTCTTTTAGTTTAATAGTAATCTGTACTTGGATATCAGCTTTGAATCCAGACAGTACAATAGCCTTAACATATTCAATTTCTTTGATGTCATATTGCATCAAACTCAACCAAAGTTGAGCTTCAGTATCAGTTTGCCAATTGTTGAATTTTCGAACTATGTCCTTCTCGTTCTTGAATCCATTTTTGGCTGTTTGAGAGCCTAACTCTTGATTGTTTATCATTATGTTGAATTGTTTTTGATATTTCTTTTAAAACAAATTGTAATGTATTAATAGAAACACTATTCCCAAATTGTTTCTGTGCTTCGGTTGTGCTTTTGGGTAGAATAAAATTTTCGGGAAACCCTTGTATCCTTGCACATTCTCTTGGAGATAATTTTCTAATAACTCCATTTATTTTATAAAGTCCAGTTTTTGAACCTACACCACCTCCGTAAGCAGACAAAGTAATAGCGTGTCCATTTGGATTATAGATTCTCTCTCCTTGACCTCCTTTATTTACTTTCCCAATTTGAATTGGTTTATTGGGCAAATCTATTTCATTGAAAATGTTTTTTGAAAGATTATAATCTTTATATATAGATATATCTTCCCTTTCAATAATTTTAGCATTAACAGGATTGGACTCTAAAATTTCTTCGAGAGAGGAAAATAAATTAGGATTAGGAAAGAAAAATTTTATTTCATTAAAATCATTTTTGTTAAAACCAACAATATAAACCCGTTCTCTATTTTGAGGTAGACCAAAACTACTTGTGTTTAAGACTTTATGAAAAACTGTATAATTTAAGATTTCAAGTGTTTCAATTACAGTTTTTAATGTATTGCCATTGTCGTGTCTTACAAAATTCTTTACATTTTCAAGAAAAAGAATTTTTGGTCTGTGATAATCAACAATACGAACTATATCAAAAAACAATGTGCCTCTTGTGTCTTCAAACCCTTTTTGTTTACCAGAAACAGAGAAAGCCTGACAGGGAAAACCACCACATAATATATCGTGTTTTGGAATTTCCTGCTCTTTAATCTGTGTAATATCCCCTTTGGGCTTAATGTGATGGTTTAATTCATAGGTTTCTGATGCTTTTTTATCAATTTCAGATGCAAAAACACACTCAGCTCCAAACGAATTTAAAGCGTAATGAAAACCACCTATTCCGGCAAATAAATCTATGAAATTCATAGCTTTCAGGGTTTTATTATCGTTCTCAATATTTAGCATATATTATTTTTTATAAAGATAGTGTTTTTAGATTCATCGGTAGTTTCACTCGACTGTATACTAAATCTACCGTTGAGGATATTTAACTATTAAGATGGGATTATCAATATTAATAAAGTATTAATTTTTTGACCAATATAGATATTGTTTGTTGAAATATTATTCATCTTCTTTAGTGTATCAACGGATAAAGAATATTTTCTTGAAATTCTATAGGGAGCTTCGCCTGATTTTACAATATGATATCCGTTTTCAGGGGTAATACCTTTAGCAGTTTTATTTTCGATACTTATTATTTTCTTGTTTTTTGTGTTTTCCTCATATCCTATTACTATTTCATTGCCAATTTCGATAGTATCAAAATTTTTCAGGCTATTTAGTCGATATAAATGTGCTAAATTCATCTGATATTTCTTAGGAATGCTACTTAATGTTCCTCCTTTCTGTACTTTATGACTAATTGTGGGATTATATTCTGTTTCTTTTTCCGACTTTTTTGCGAATCTGCCGGGAAAAGTAGTAGAAACACCTCCTGTGAATTAGATTCATATAAGCCGTTTTTTCTTCTAACAATATTATATCTCAGCCTTCAGAAATTTTTCTTTCCTGAGCAAAAGATTGAGAATATTTATTAAAAATATGATTAAACTATTTTTTTCATTTTTTATAATCTTTATCAATTAAAATTATTTTTTTAACTTTAAAAGCCATCTTTAACTTTCGGTAATTCTAATTTGTATACAACTGAAAGCGTTCTTACTAAAACGATAATTGATGCTGAAAAAATAAAATTTACATCCTCATTAATTTCTACTCTTTTTAAGAATAGATATACCAGTCCTCCCGCTAAACAAGCAGAGGCATATATTTCTTTTTTAAATATTAACGGAATTTTTCTTGTTAGAATATCTCTAAGAACACCTCCAAAGACTGCAGAAACCATTCCCATAATTAGTGCTATAATTGGAGGTAGATTAAAATTTAATCCCTTTTGTAAACCTAATAAAGTAAATACACTGATTCCAATAGTATCAAATAAAAAGAATGTTTTACGCAAGGGTTCGATACTTTTTTTAAATAAAAAAGTGAAAACTACAGCTGCCAGAATTGTTTTAATATAATTTAAATCGCCTATCCAGTTAATTGGATGTGCATTAATTAATATATCTCTTAACATTCCCCCGCCTACAGCAGTAGCAAAAGCAATAATTATAATCCCGAAAAGATCAAATCTCTTTTTTGAAGCAACTAATGTGCCACTAATTGCGAAGGCAAAAGTTCCTAAAATATCTAACGTATAAATTATAGTCATTTACAATATTTTCATTATTCTTTTTAGTTTATCTGAGATTCTAGCGGATTTAAGTGTTGTCGTTCTTAGCAAACTCCATATTCTTTTGCTCTTGTCAACAAAGATTCTCCTTTAAAGAATTCTATATGCCTTATCAATTTAGTAACTCCGGTATCCTCTATTCAGGATTTTTATCTTATTATTTCATTAAAACTACTGCTAAGATATGATTTTTTAATATTGAATCTCACAGAGTAATGGTAAACAGAAGTTTAAATTTAAAAAATATTTTAGCCTAACAGTTCTTTAAGCATCTTTAAAAAAATGATCTTCAAGCCATTTTATTTGCAGTTACAGATATGAAACTAATCATTACAAGAGGTGATTCATCCCATAGTATTTTCCCGGAATTGGAAGTTTCCGGACAGGCAAAATGAAAAATAATTTTCATATTTCAGAGAAGCATATGAATATTAAAAAGAAGAAAAGATACCAATTTGTAATAAAGATATTGATAAGCTAATTAATCATTTTATAACATCATATAGAAGAGTGAATTAGTTGTATAAATCTACCAAAAATAGAAACTTATTGATACTTTCTCTTTCTCCGGTAGTTAAATCCAACACCAAATAAAAATAAGAATAAAAGAGGGAAAGAGATGTTGAATAATTGCCAAAATTTCTTTTCATTGTAAGCTCTTTTTTTGTCTAAAAAACGTAGTTGTACCGACTTATTTTTTAGCTCAATTAATCCGGTATCATCTAACAAATAATCAACAGTATTAACTAAAAAATCTTTATTTCCAAAACGCTGCTGTGTCCATTTGTCAATTCCTAAATCATAAGGCATCCCCTTTAAAACTTGATTTTTACCAATATCACCATCCGCAATAACAACCATCTTATTTGGATTAGATTTCTTCTTGAAATTCTTTATATCGAAAGGTTTAGTTCTGTTCTTGTAAGCAGAATTGAATTCTCCTTCTAATAATACAGCTAATAATTGACTTCCTTCCGAATACTCTTGTTGTTTAGGATATTTGGTGATACTTTCTAATTCTATAAGCCTCGGTGTACCAGAAAGCTTAGTTGATGTCGAACTTACTAACAATGGAGTTTTCTTTACATTCTTTTTTAAGGTATCTATTTGTGTAACAAATCGTAAGCGTATAGGTAACGTATTTTTTGTAATAAGATGATTTGGATTTCCGGTAACTAAGGGGTGGAAAAACCAATTGAAATTTTCGAATTGAGTTTGACTACCAATAGCACCCGAAGCCAACGTTAGCTCAGAAGCATATAAATCTTGAACTAACTTATTATTTATTCTCACACCGTAGCTAAACAGTAAATCAGTTAAGTTTAGATTGCGGGGAAAAGCCAGCATTCTTCCTTCATTATACAGGCTATCTGTATCTGCACTTAGGTTATCAATCATCCACAACATTTTTCCGCCATTAATTATATACTGATCTAATGTAAATTTTTCCTCTGAAGAAAATTTTTCAGTAGGTTTGGCAACAATAGCCAAATCAATTTTCTTTAATCGCTCTAATGTTCTTCTTCTGGCATATTCTACAGAATCTAAAGAAAATTTCTGTAGGTAATATTTTTTTCTTAACTCGCTTAAGAAACTATGCAGTTTGATATCGTCTAATTCGCCATTACCGGATAATATAGCAATTTTTTTAGTTTTCTGTCGGGTGACTAATTGTATTCCGTTAGCAAATGAATGTTCTAAAGAAGCAATGGCATTTTGTAGTTGTTCTTCCTGAGAGGATGTAAGCGTATTGGGAAATAAAGAAACAGGTTGTGATTTGTTTTTATAGAATAATTCTGCCCATGGAAAAATAATTACTTCTGATAATTTTCCATTTTCTTCAACAGTAAGCCGGCTGGGAAACATCCTGTTTTTTATCAATTGTTCACGAATATTATCTGGATTGATAAACCGGAAGCGAACATGATTACTTTTGACTTCTAATTCTTCTAAAAACTGACGGGTTTCCGTTTGTAATCGTTGAAATTCAGAAGGAAAATTACCTTCTAGATATATATTCACAATTAAATCATTATCAAGACTATCTATTAAACCTGTGGTTATCTCAGATAGTGTATATCGCTTGTCATGAGTTAAATCAAAACGCTTAAAAAAAGAATTATTGATAAGATTAATGAATAACACTCCTATAATAACAATGATTATTTCTTTAAAATTCTTGCTCATTTTCTAATTCGTTTTTCAGTAATGAATAAGAAGAGGAATGTTACACTCGCAAAATAAATAATGTCTCTTGTGTCAATAACTCCACGACTCATGCTTTTAAAATGTTCATTAAATCCGAATTGACGTATATAGAAATTTGAACTTGTTAAAAGTTTAGCAATCGCATCGAATCCGTAAAACATGAAAAAAGAAAGAGCAACAGCAATAATGAATGCTACAATTTGATTTTTAGAAAGTACAGAGGTAAATAACCCAACAGAAGTATATGCAGATGCTAAGAAGAGTAATCCAAAATAAGATCCTAATAAGCTGCCGGAATCTATATTTCCTTCAGGTATTCCTAAATCGTAGATTGTATAAACATAGGTTAGCGTTGGGAGTAGTGCCATAACAACAAGTAATAATGCTGCAAAAAACTTCCCTGTTATTATTTGCCAATTCGTTATAGGTTTTGTTTTCAAAATCTCAATGGTACCAACATTAAGCTCATCAGCAAAACTTTTCATAGTAATGGCAGGAATCAGAAATAGAAATAACCATGGGGCGATATAAAAAAATGCATTCAAATCAGCATACCCGGCATTTAAAATATTAAAGTTATCTTTAAATACCCATAAAAATAATCCGTTAATTAATAAGAATACACCGATAACCAAGTAGGCAATTGGTGATCCAAAGAAGGAATTAAGTTCTTTTTTTAATATAGTTATCAATGGTCTATAAATTTTTATTGTTTTACTTTCCAATTCTTTACTCCAAACTTACAATTTTATCAACGCTTCGGACAAGGAGTTTATGGTTAAAAAACATTAACTTCTCTCCGGGTGTTTTTAAAAAGTTCAGAGGTTCGGATTTTCTAAACCTTGTTCATTCTCTCAATTTCACCAAAATTGTTTGAAAATCAGGAATTTTTTCTGGTTGGCAATTCATCTTTAGAATGTGAACAAACATAAAATTATAATAAAAAATTATGAATCTGAATTTTCAGTATCGTGAAACTCTACAGAAATCGTATCTCTGTAATTTAATCCCAATAGAGTTGAAGCACCTCCTACAGTTTTTAAGTTACTTCTGTAAATAGCTATTTCTAAATATCCGGCGGTATTAAATAAAGCAAGTTTATTTCCATCAAACTGACGAATATCTGTATCTGAATAATCGATTATTTCATTATATTTTTTAAAAATCTTTTGAAACGTATAACGCCTTGCAGTAATTGTAAAGTCTCGCCCTTTTCCGATATCTTCAAACTTTTTTTTATTAATATTACTAATTATATTTCCATAATTATCAATATAGATAATTCCTCCGGTAATTAGTGTCTCTTCCTGATTCACTTTAGGCTGAATTTCAATCATTTTTTTATATGATTTAATTTCTTTTCCAACCATATTCAACTTTCCTTCTCCGGCTATAAACGCTGCTACTTTCACAAAAATATCTAATACAGGAAAACTACTTTCAATATAATTATGAGTATTTATTTCAATAATTTTAGTTGGAGTTATTTCTGAAGCAATCATAGAAATCACTCCGTTATCCGGACAAATAAAATAATGCTCATCTAAAACTATTGCTATATGCTTATTTTGGACACTTAACTCAGAATCGACCCCTATGATATGGATAGTTCTTTTAGGGAAATTCTTGTAAGCATTTTTAAGTATATAGGCAGTCTCTGTAATGTTAAATGGAGATATTTGATGCGTAATATCTACAACGGTAGTCTCCGGTAATTCAGAATAAATAGCTCCTTTTACAGCACTTGCAAAATAATCTTTAGTGCCAAAATCAGTAGTTAGAGTAATGAAAGTCATATGAACTATAAATTGTTAATTATTTTGTGAAAAACTTACCTGAAAATTAAGACAAAGCTACATAAATGAATAAAATAATTACTAAATTTAGGCATAAATAAGATAAAAAGCATAATACTTGAACGAGAGAATTATTGAACTAACAGAAGTCAATCCAAAAGAATTCTTTGGAACACAAAACAGTACAATTTCATTATTAAAAACATATTTTAATAAAATTAAGATTGTTGCCAGAGGAAATACACTAAAAATATACGGTGATTCTGAAATATTGGATGAATTTGAACAACGTTTAATACGATTAATAAAGTACTATAATCAGTACAATAAATTAGATGAAAACAGCATTGAACGTATATTAACTTCCAATGGAAAAGAAGAAGAGGAAAGAAAATTTGGAGATAAAAGCGACATTTTAATACATGGTGTAAGTGGAAAAGTAATTAAGCCACAAACTGTAAATCAACGAAAAATAGTAAGTTTAATGAAAGATAATGATTTGTTATTTGCAGTAGGTCCTGCTGGTACCGGTAAAACATATACGGCTGTAGCATTAGCAGTAAAGGCTCTAAAAAGAAAAGATGTCAGACGAATTATTTTAACAAGACCGGCAGTAGAATCAGGAGAAAATCTAGGTTTTCTACCAGGAGATTTAAAAGAAAAATTAGACCCGTATATGCAACCTTTATACGATGCTTTACGCGATATGATTCCTTCAGAAAAATTACAGGTATATCTGGAAAACGAAACAATACAAATTGCACCATTAGCGTTTATGCGTGGTCGAACTCTGGACAATGCTTTTGTTATTTTAGATGAAGCACAAAATACAACACATGCCCAAATGAAAATGTTTTTGACACGTATGGGAATGCATGCTAAATTTATAATAACAGGAGATCCGGGACAAATAGATTTGCCAAGAAAGCAAGTCTCCGGATTAAAGGAAGCTTTACTAGCATTAAAAAGTATTAAAGGAATTACTCAAGTATATCTTGATGATAAAGATGTAGTTCGTCACAGATTGGTAAAGAAAATAATTACTGCTTATAAAAGTATAGAAACAGAGTAATATCGGATAATAGTTCAAGTATCTGATTGTTTCCGGAAATTCTTGATTTGTAATAGTATTTTTCAACATGTATACTCATAACATGAGTATGGGTTTTCTCATTTTCAAAAAAAGAAATAGACTTTCTGTTGAACCGTTTGATATGGGTATCAGATTTTTACTTTCAACTTTCCAAGAGTTTTTTAAAAAGTTTCCAGATGAAAAAAGTTGTAAATCACATTTCAATCTGGTGGCACTACATGGTACACAATTACCCTGTTATGGATAAAAGATGTGGTAGAATCAAAACTCGTTGAGCCTTCTGAGAAATACAAACATAAACCTTCAAAGAAAGCTGGTTTTATCAAAATGAAAGTTACGGGAAACCTTAAAAAGAAACAATTAATCAACAAGTTAGTAAGCATATAGATACAGATGTATCAGCTGCTGCAGATAGAGTTAATATATTATAATGATATCAAAGAAAAGGTGAAAAAATCATAGAGCTATGGTGATTAAATGTAAAAGAAAAACGTATGAATCGGATAGGCATAATATATAATTATTGAACATTCAACCAGAACAAATACCATCTAAACTTTAAAATGCGACATGAATAAGTTTTTATGCATATAATTCAGCAACAATAGATTTTATAAGTCCCTAATCTATTTGATTTACAATTTGGGATAATCATTTTTTTAATCTGTCATATTTTCAAAATAGGCACTTAATATATTTCCAAATTTGCTCACAAGGATTTAATTCAGGAGTGTATGGAGGTGTCTTAAACAGGTATATCTTGTGAGGGATAATTATGTTTTTTGTTGCATGAAAAAAACGTTATCAGTCATTAAAATTTTATATCTATTAGGATTCTGTTTTGAAAAAATTCCGAATAAGCTCCAAATATTTTTGTTTGTAAATTTCCCAAACAAAGCAATCTCTGTTTATTGATGAATAATTAGCCCGCAGACAAGTATTTGAAAATTTATTTTGATAAGACACTATAGGTCTTAATCCAACCAAAGAAAGGTATTTCCCAACAAATGTTTTCAAACCAGATTGGAATTCATCCCGAAAATATAGGTTTGGGATATTCTTATTATTTAGACTATTTATTCGGTTTTTTTGATGGAAAATCCTTTAATCTTTTCAGGAAAATTTATATGAATTTTCTCCCAATCATACTCTGAAAAGCGTGAATAAAATCATTTAGATTTTGAAAATGTTTTTTTTCTCTAAAATAGGTAAATTAACAAAACGTAATAATAATTGTGCAACGGCAATAGTGTCATTTTCACAATAGCGAACAATTCGATTTAAATCTTGTTCTTTGTAATATACATTAATCACTTCACTCCCATCAATATCTTGTTTAGGAGAAGGAATATCTAAAATATGGGTTAATAATTTTAAAGAAGTATAATGCTTATAATCACCGAACCTCCATAACGCTAAGGTATCTAAATGTGCAATCTCCCAAGGTTTCTTGCCAAATAAATTCAGCTTATCGGGTAACCCAATACCATAAATAACCATTCTGCGAGCGATATATGGAAAATCGAACTCTTTTCCATTATGTGCACATAAAATGTGTTTTTTTAAATTGAAATGAGTGTCTAACAATTTTTTAAAATTGGATAATAAATCGTGTTCATTTTCATCA
The DNA here is from genome assembly GCA_963666645.2 of uncultured Tenacibaculum sp. Taxonomy (GTDB): domain Bacteria; phylum Bacteroidota; class Bacteroidia; order Flavobacteriales; family Flavobacteriaceae; genus Polaribacter. The sequence continues at coordinate 15,149 of CAXXDB010000004.1, forward strand.
TCAAATGAAGTAATCCGTAATTGAAGGTTTTTGTCTTTTTCTACAAAATACCCGACTGAGATACAGATAATTTTTCCGAATTCTGCCCAAATACCTGCTCTGTGATAAAACTCTTCCGCAGTAAATTGATCTTTTCGCTGATATTGTGTTTTGAGTTCAAATAATTGTTGGGTTTCTTCTGAAAGATCTTCCCAATGTTCATGCTGAGGTACAGTTTCAATATCTAAAAATAAGACATTTTTTAAATCTAAATTTTGTAACATAAGTGTGTAACAATTTGGCTGTTTTTATATACAATTTTTATAAAGGTAAAAAAATAAAACTATTTAATAAAGAATTAAATTCACTATGTTAAATTTATTTTTATATATTCTAATTGCTTAAAATAAAACAATTACGGTTTTTAAATAAATTCAGAATGACTTTTTTAATAACTTTTCAGATATCCTCAATGAGTGTTTTACTGATACAAAATGACTATTGATTCATTAAATCTTCAATTTCTTCAATTTCAATTGGAATATTTCGCATTAAATTAAAAGGATATTCATTTTCTTTAATAACTACATCATCTTCCAGTCGGATTCCGAATCCTTCTTCAGGAATATAAATGCCTGGTTCTACGGTAAATACCATATCATGTTTCATAGGCTCATGTAATAACCCGTAGTCGTGTGTATTTAATCCGATGTGATGAGAAGTACCATGCATAAAGTATTTTTTATAGGCGGGCCAATCAGGATTTTCATTCTGAATATCTGCTTTATCCAATAATCCTAAATTTAATAATTCAGAAGTCATTAATTTCCCCACCTCTACATGATAATCAGCCCAAATGGTTCCCGGAACTAATAGTTTTGTTGCTTCATTCTTTACTTTATTAACAGCGTTATAAACTGCTTTTTGTCGATCAGTAAAACGACCTATAACAGGAATTGTTCTGGTCATATCACTAGAGTAATTAGCGTATTCTGCACCTACATCTAATAAAATTAAATTGCCTTCTTTACATTGCTGATTGTTTTTTATGTAATGTAATATGTTAGCATTATTTCCGGTGGCAATAATAGGTGTATAGGCAAAACCTTTCGATTTGTTTCGCAAGAATTCATGAACAAATTCTGCTTCTATTTCATATTCCCAGACTCCTGGTTTTACAAAACCTAAAATTCTTCTGAATCCTTTTTCAGTAATATCACATGCCTTTTGCAATAAATCAAGCTCTATAGCATCTTTTACGGATCGTAAGTGCTGCAAAATAGGATTACTTTTTGCTACCAAGTGTGCCGGATATTTTGTCAGTAACCATTTTGTAAATCGTTCTTCTCTGGTTTCTGTATCAAATTTTGCTCTATAATGCTCATTGGTATTAATATAAACCGTATCGGCATACGCCATCATTTCAAATAATACTTTTTCTAAATCCTGTAACCAATATACTGTTTTAATACCGCTTGTTTCAAACGCTTTTTCTTTTGTCAGTTTTTCTCCTTCCCATACAGCAATATGTTCATTTGTTTCTCTTAAGAATAAGACTTCTCTTAAATTTTCTTTAGGGCAGTCCGGAAAAAGAACGATTATACTTTCTTCTTGATCTACGCCACTTAAAAAGAATATATCTCTATGCTGTTCAAAAGGTAACATAGCATCAGCACTTACAGGGTAAATGTCATTAGAATTAAAAACAGCCAAACTGTTTGGTTTCATCTGAGCTGTAAAGTTGTTACGATTTTTTATGAATAACTGACTATTTATAGCATGGTATTTCATAATTTGTTTTGATTAAAAAAATTCCTTTCAAAAATAAGGAAAAAAACGCTGCAAAAATTAGCCTTTTAACGTTATTTTTTCTTTTCCAATATGATTATGTTTTGTAAGTATTTCTAAAAATAGAACTAAACAGGAGAGTTTTGATAGTGGGCTAAATAATTATGAATCATTAAGTTGAATTTAATGAAGTGTTTATTAGTAAAAAGAACTTTTCTTTATCTATTAATATTCAGTATATTATTCTTATAACGATTTTATATTTTGTTAAATTATTTATAATAATCCTCGTCTTATGAAATTATAAATTCTATCTAAACTGGTGGTTACTACAAATCTAATCTTACTCGGGTATGCTCTTTGGTTTATTTCAAAACCTTCATTAATGTATATAGGAAAGTAAAATTCAAAGATATTTGGAATAAAATTAAAGCGTATGCCATTTTCATAGAAGAATTTCGGATTTTTATTTTTATTTTTTAGCATGGCTATATCGTTATAAATTTCTGCCCACCTCCAGATACTTACACTAGTATTAGCTGATAAGATCATTTGATTTGCGTATGAAGATTCATTAAAAAAGGATTTAAAACCTCCGTCAGAAATTACAAATTGCTGGCTGAATAATCCGGATCTTTCAGATCTTCCAAATAAGTTTTGTTCAAATAAATAATCTGAACTTTGATTTAAACCAAAACTAAAAAAACTACCATTAGATTTGTTAGAAAGGAAAAAACCACCAAATAACCGAAAATTAAAACTTTGTTCTTCATTAAAGAATTTTAAGTATCGGATATCTGAGGAGAATTTCGTGAAATTATCAGCAAATTCACCATTTACAGCATATTGAAATCGTCTAATTACATCCGGTTTGTTATAAATATATCTGAAATTTAATATTTGATATTTATCACTTTCAACTTCTTGGTTGGTCGTGTTAATTTCTCTATCGACATAGATGATTCTGGAGAGTAAGAATTTTACCCCTACATCTCTTAGGGTGTTTCTTCTGAATTGAATATTTACAAAAGGAGAAAAAGTATTATAACTTAATTCGGGGGCATAATGAAAGTTACTACCACTAACGCCATATCTGATCTTATATAGTTTAGATTCCTCAAAAAATTGATTATACCCTAAAGAAAAAGAACTAGTTAAATTTTTACTTTTAAAAGCGTAGTTTGGTGTAATGCTGAATTCAAAATTGTGTTTAATTACAGCTCTGTTATTAAAATTAATTCCTAGAATAGCACCATCATATAAATTAAATTTTACACTAGGATTATAAAAAACTTGTGTATAATAAGGATCTTCTATATCCTTTAAAAAACGAAATTGTAATGGTTTATTTATAAAAGAATTGTTTGGCTTTTTATAATTATTCAAAAAATTATATTCAGGATAAATCTGCTCATAATTTAACGCCAGCTTGTCGTAACTATCTGATTTAATCGTAATGGTTTTTACACTATCTACATTCGTTACCCATGTTTTAAATTTAATTTTTTTATCGGTAATTCCATATAAAGAAACAGGAGCAGTAATATTTCTTTTGTTTTTTATGGTTACCTCTAAAGAATCTTTGACCTTGCTGTGTTGAACATTTTTTATTTTATAATCAATTTTCTTACTAGTGGTAATATAACTATCAAAGAACCAATCGAGATTTTTTGAAGTGTTTTTTGTAAGAATGTTTTTAAAAATAGTAGAATTTGTAGGTTTTAGACGATAGTATGTATAGAACTCCTGAAATGATTTTTTAAGAACCTCATTACCTATGAAATCTTGTAAATACTTAAATCCTAGCCCGGCTTTATATGGATTCACAATTTTTCTATTAAAGTTTGACAATGAATCTGAACTAATTGTTAATGCTTGATCGTAAAATCTTCGTGCACTGAATTGATAGAAAAATGTGTATTTATCGTTTTGTTTCAACTTGGCCAAATTATAATTTTTAAACCCCCATATTTTTGAAAATCTGCCAAAAACAGTAATCTCCGGATAAAACTTATTGATATATTCTATCATTAAAAATGTTTGAATTCCATCACGAAGCCAGTAATCATTTCGAGTGTTTAACAGCAGTATATCATTAATATATTTACTAGTTAACGCTTTGAAGAAACGAATGTCCCATTTAAAATTTTCGGGATAAGGTTTTAACCAGTTGGGAATTCCATAAATATCTTTTAGTGAGTTCTTATTAACAGTATTTCCATCAACTAAAACTTCTGGGTGAGGATGATTTCCCATAAATTTTTCGATAAATTCAACCTGTCGATTAATGACCTCATTAATCATTTTTAGGGTCACCCTTTTGTCAAAAATGTCCGTTTTTATTTGCGTATTTTTAGTTTTAAATACTTTAAATTTTTCTTTTTTGTTAATAATCAGAATAATATCTTTCTTTCTCTTCCCAATTAAATAATAATCATTACTCAAATCTGTAGAAATTTTATATTGATATAAATTACTTTCTACTTTAAATATTTTTGGAGTCCTGAGTTCAATAATATAATCAGCAACATCTTCATATAAATCGTCCATATTCAGATTGCTCATTAGCTGCCAGCCATTATCATAAACGGCAGGTGTTAAATACCAAAAGCGTAAATGATAACCGTTTTCGGTTTTGCCGTAGCCGGTAAATTTTGCCTGAGGTATTTTCACAGTGTAATTCGCCATAATTTCAATACTGTCCTCAGGTTTTAAATGTGTATTTAACTGTATTTGAATGATATCTCTTCTGTCTTGTAACTCCTGAAAACCTAATACTCCGTTTTTATCTTTAAGAAAATGAATTTTAGAATAGCCCCTGTTAATTTCTTTAGAGAAATAAAAATCTTTTTTATAATCTTCAACTAATCTTTTTCCTAAAGGAGTTTCATTATTTTTAAAACTATTAGCCCAGTTGTGGAGATAAATTTTATCGAGCGTTTTTTTTGATTTATTATGATATACAATTTTTTGCTCTATGTTCATTATATGATGCAGAGTATCCAGACTAACCTTTATATAACTAGTGTTTTCCTGAGAAAAGAGTATAAAAGGAGCCAGCAAAAAAATGATATGGTTTAACTTTTTTGTCAATAGTAATTTAGTTACAAAAAGCTCATTGCTTACAATGATGAGTTGAATATAAAGGTTAATTTTTGATTTTTTACTAACTGCTGCAAGTGAATTTTAATTAAAAATTAGGTTTTAACTGATATTTAGCATAGAACTTATTAAGGTGTTTTATAGCTTCTTCAGAAGTATCAACCACTCTAAATAATTTTAAATCTTCAGAACTAATGTTACCCTCTTCCAATAAGGTATTTTCAATCCAGTCCAATAAGCCGCTCCAGAACTTTTTTCCTACTAAAACTATTGGGAATCTCCCTATTTTATGTGTCTGAATTAAAGTGATTGCTTCAAAAAGCTCATCCATAGTGCCAAATCCGCCAGGGATGACTACAAATCCCTGAGAGTATTTCACAAACATCACTTTACGAACAAAAAAGTAATCGAAATATAAACTTTTTCCTGAATCTATCCATGGATTGTCATGCTGCTCAAAGGGTAACTCTATATTTAATCCAACAGAAGTTCCTTTTCCTCTGTTGGCTCCTTTATTGCCTGCTTCCATAATACCGGGACCACCACCTGTAATTACCCCAAAACCATTTTGAGTAAGTTGATATGCTACCTCTTCTGCTAATTTATAATACTTGTGATCTGATCTCGTCCTTGCCGAACCAAAAATGGAAACACAAGGACCAATTTTACTTAATCGTTCATAGCCATTTACAAATTCACTCATAATTTTAAAAATAGCCCAGGAATCGTTAGTTTTTATTTCGTTCCATGTTTTTTGTTGAAGATTCTCTATTATTTTTCTATCATCATTTATCATTTTTTCAATTTTTAAAGAAATTGCTAAATTAATGTTTTTTATACATAAAAATTTTATAAACAAACAAAGTAGAAATGTTAGTTTCTTTTTACGCTCATTTTTTGAAAAATTCCAACTAATATCAGAAAAATGCTTCAGTGTTTGCTTTTAAATATCCTTGATGAAGAAAACTGATAACCCACAATCCGGTAAAAACAGGAATTCTCAACTTTTATGCATGAGTCAGCTAAATATGAAATATTTTACTTCTTATTTTTTATATATTTTTACATGTTTCTTCTGTATTGTCCGCCCACTTCAAATAAGGCAAAAGTAATCTGACCTAAGGTACACACCTTAGTGGCTTCCATTAAACATTCAAAAATATTTTCATTCTGAATAGCTGCATCTCGAATGGCTTTCAATTCTTCAGAAACTTTTTCCTTATTAGATTCACTTAAGTTTTCTTTAGTCTTAATTTGAAACAGTTTTTCTTCCTCTGTGGCACGAATTACTTCCTGTGGAGTTACCGTTGGAGATCCTTTAGAACTTAAAAATGTGTTTACGCCAATAACAGGAAACTCTCCTGTATGCTTTAAGGTTTCATAATATAAACTCTCTTCCTGGATTTTAGAACGCTGATACATGGTTTCCATAGCACCTAATACGCCACCGCGTTCTGTAATTCTATCAAATTCAACTAATACGGCTTCTTCTACTAAATCGGTTAATTCTTCTATAATGAAAGAACCCTGAATCGGGTTTTCATTCTTAGTCAATCCTAATTCCTTGTTAATGATTAACTGAACTGCCATGGCTCTGCGTACACTTTCTTCGGTAGGTGTGGTAATAGCTTCATCATAGGCATTGGTATGTAGTGAATTACAATTGTCGTAGATAGCATATAGTGCCTGTAGCGTAGTACGAATATCATTAAAATCAATTTCTTGTGCATGGAGCGATCTTCCCGAAGTCTGGATATGATACTTTAACATTTGAGTACGAGGGTTCGCATTGTATTTATATTTTAATGCTTTTGACCATATTTTACGGGCAACACGTCCAATAACAGCATATTCCGGATCAATTCCATTAGAGAAGAAAAATGATAAATTTGAGCCAAATTTATTAATATCCATTCCTCTCGATAAATAATATTCTACATAGGTAAATCCATTTGCTAAAGTAAGTGCCAACTGTGTAATTGGATTTGCACCGGCTTCTGCAATATGATATCCGGAAATAGATACAGAGTAGAAATTACGAATATTTTTCTCAATAAAATATTCCTGAACATCACCCATTAAACGTAAGGCAAATTCAGTAGAAAATATACAGGTGTTTTGTGCTTGATCTTCTTTTAGAATATCAGCCTGAACAGTTCCGCGAACTTGTGCAAACGTATTGATTTTTATTTCATTATAAATATCATCAGGTAAAACCTGATTGCCTGTAAGACCTAATAATAATAAACCTAATCCATTATTTCCTTCAGGAATACTACCCTTATATTCAGGTCTTTGAATTCCTTTATCGTCGTAAATTTCTTTAAGTTTTGCTTCTACTTGTGCTTCTAAACCATGCGTTTTAATATATTTTTCACAATTCTGATCGATGGCAGCATTCATAAAGAATCCCAGTAACACAGGAGCAGGACCGTTAATAGTCATCGATACAGAGGTCATAGTGTGGCTTAAATCGAAACCGGAATATAATTTTTTAGTATCGTCTAAACAACAAACAGAGACTCCTGCATTTCCAATTTTACCATAAATATCAGGTCTGTGTCCCGGGTCATTTCCATATAAAGTTACCGAATCAAAAGCAGTAGATAGGCGTTTTGCAGACATTCCTAAACTTAAATAATGAAAACGACGATTGGTACGCTCAGGACCTCCTTCTCCTGCAAACATTCGGGTTGGGTCTTCATCTATACGTTTAAATGGGTATAATCCTGATGTATACGGGAATTCTCCTGGTACATTTTCCTGTAAATTCCAACGGAGTAAATCTCCCCATGCCTGATATTTAGGAAGTGCTACTTTTGGAATATCTGAATGTGAAAGTGATTTAATATGTGTTTCAATATTGATTTCCTTATTACGAACTTTAAATGTATAAACAGGACTTTTGTAGCGTTGAATTTTTTCATTCCAGTTTAAAATAATTTCCCAGTTGTATGGGTCTAAATTCATTTTAACGCGATTAAATTCAGTTACAAGAAGTTTTAAGAAATGACTATTCTCATCTGTTTTTTGAATCGAATTTTCTTCAATCCCGGATTTATCCAATATGATAGTAGTTTCAGAAATACTTTCAATTGTTTTATAAATACCATATAATTTCTGAGCAACAATTACTTGATTATCCACTTTTTTATCATATTCTCTGTTGTTTTCCGCTATTTCAGATAGGTAACGTACTCTTGAAGGTGGAATTATAAAGATTTTTTCAGACATTTCTTTTGTAATCTCAAAACCTGATTGTAGGTTAGACCTGGTTTTTTCAACAACTTTATCCATAATCGCCTTGTATAAAGCATTCATTCCCGGATCATTAAATTGAGATGCAATAGTTCCGTATACAGGTAGTTCATCTTGAGGAATATTCCATAGATTATTATTACGCATATATTGTTTTTTAACATCTCTTAAAGCATCTAAAGCTCCGCGTTTATCAAATTTGTTAATAGCAACTAAATCAGCAAAATCTAGCATATCTATTTTTTCTAATTGTGTTGCAGCACCAAATTCAGGGGTCATTACATACAAAGAAACATCTGAATGTTCTATAATTTCAGTATCTGATTGTCCAATGCCTGAAGTTTCTAAAATAATTAGGTTAAATTCTGCTGCTTTTAATACTTCTACTGCTTCATTTACATATTTTGATAAGGCTAAATTGGATTGACGTGTAGCCAGAGAACGCATATAAACTCTCGGATTGTTAATTGCATTCATTCGTATACGGTCTCCTAATAAAGCCCCGCCTGTTTTACGTTTAGAAGGATCAACAGATATTAAACCAAGGGTTTTTTCAGGAAAATCAATCAAAAACCGGCGTACCAACTCATCTGCCAGACTCGATTTACCGGCACCTCCAGTGCCGGTAATTCCTAATACGGGTGTTTTTAGGGTTTTATTTTTTTTATGAATAATTTCCATCATTTCTTTAGAAATTTCCGGAAAATTTTCAGCAGAAGAAATAATTCTGGCAATACTCCCTGTTTTCTTTTCAGCAAGATGATTAACTTCTCCATCTAAAACATCTCCAATGGCAAAATCTGATTTTTCTACTAAATCATTAATCATTCCCTGTAATCCCATTTGACGACCATCATCAGGAGAATAGATTCTAGTAATTCCATAATCCATCAATTCTTTAATTTCCTCAGGAAGAATTACGCCGCCGCCGCCGCCAAAAATTTTAATTTCTTTAGCTCCTTTTTCCTGTAGTAAATCATACATGTATTTAAAATACTCGTTATGACCGCCTTGATAAGAAGTCATCGCAATGGCATTTGCATCTTCCTGTATAGCACAGTTTACTACTTCTTCAACACTTCTGTCGTGTCCTAAATGAATTACTTCTACTCCAGTAGATTGAATAATTCTCCGCATAATATTTATAGCCGCATCATGACCGTCGAAAAGAGAGGCAGCAGTTACTATTCTTACTCTATGTTTAGGCTTATAAGGAGCTATTTGTTCCATTCGTAAATTTCATTGTTTAGATATTCTGTAGTTTGCGAAGGTAGCAAAAAACTCAAAAAAGCTTAATAAAGATCTAGGGTTTGTATTTTAAGACTTCAAGGCTAACTCCATTCACATAATTTGTAATCATATCAATTTGAATCGCAAAAACAGCTCCTTGAAAACCAGTAATGTCTTGATAGGTAACGTATTGATTATAATATTGAAGATACAAATGAGAGAGTGGCACATATGACCAATGCCATTTTTCTTCATTATATCCTGTTCTTCCGTTTTTTTTTGATGTATATACCTGGTAAAAACCAAATGTATGTGCATGATTACATAACCATGTGTATTCATCTTTTCCTTTCCCTTTTAAAAAATAAGCACATTCCAAATTGTTAATGTCAATATCCGTTCCCCAATGATGTCTTGAAGTTGAAGGCATAGAAGTATATTCTAAAATTTTTTTTACACGTTTAAGGGGTGAATATTTTTTATATTTTTCATTCCACTTATAATCCCAGATTCTTTTTTGATGTGAAAAATTTCGTGTAGCAGAGATAATTTTTAAAGTAATTCCATCTTTTTTAGCGGCATTTGCCATCTTTTGAAACATTTCAAAAACATCTTTTCTAAGATACATTTTCTTTGAAGATAACTCTTTTGGTATTTTAATAAAACCGGGATGCTCAGTATAATCAAATTTACCTAAAACATAGGCTTTAGTTAAATACTTAGGGAATAAAGTAATAGTATCTTCAAAATCAGATATTTCAACAGTTCTATTTTCTTTTTTTTGTAGTTTTTTATGGCAGGAACAGAAGCCAACAGAAAGAATGAACAGAATAAATTTTACAGGTAATTGGTGAATGCTCAATTTTTTATTTTTTTTAGATTGTTTGTATTTAATCCATGTTGACAGCCCTCCTTAAAACTTGAATTCCGATGAGCAAGATAACCTTTTTTTTAAGAAAATAAAATGATATGACTATCCGATAAGCCTACACGTGAAATCTAAAATGTAGAACCTCTTTTAATTGACGGTAAAAATTAGACTCAGGTGTATGGTTACTTAATTGAAAACTGCTAGATAACTTCTCCTGATAGTTTTTGTTGCCTTGCATACATCAAGTTAATAAATAATCTGTATCTTTTAGGAAAAACTTGTGCTAACAGGCACAAAGTGTGTAAGTAATAGCGGTTTAAGTCATAAAACAAAAGTTATATAAGTAAACAAAGGTCAGTATAAAATTGAAAAGTTAGTAAATAGAAATCCACTACTACTTATACATAGAGATTCTCGTGCTTCATTATCCAAAAAACGTAAATGATAGAAGAATCAGAAATTGAAGAAATATTAAGAGTTAAAGAATCTGGATACTTATTCCACAGAGAAGGTCAGGAGCTTGAATTTAAGGAACAGTTTAATTTTTCTTCTTTAGATGATTATTTTAAAGATTTTCCAGCATTTTCAAATAACAAAGGAGGATTCTTAGTATTCGGAGTGCAAGACGAACGAGAATTTCAAAAGGATTATCCGGTAACGCATTAGACCAGTTCGAGAAAATTGACTCCGAAAGAATCACGGGTTCTATCTTGAAGATTTTTTCTGGTAAAATTAATTGGAAGTAAGCTTCATTCAAAATTGACAATAAAGATTCTGGAGTTTTTAGAATTTATCAGACTACTATAAAGTCGATAATTGCGAAGGAAAAAACAGGGAGGAGTCAAACCATTAAGAACGGAGAAATTTATTATAGATATGGAGAGAACCCAAAAAATCCAATTTCCAGAATTGGAGGCTATAATCAATAAAAGAATCGGGCAAAATAATTTTCGATGGATTGGCTTAATGTCAAAAATAGGAAAGACATGATCAGAAAATGTCGCAATACTCGATATAGAAAAATCAGTTATAAATCGTATTCTTTACTTATTTCTTTCACACTTTGACCTGATTATAATAATTCAACAAGGGTAACTTTAAACTCATCATTATGTTTTCGGTTTCCCATAATTCAAATATATTAACTTATGTGTTTTTGAAAATCGCCACAATAAAACCAGATATTCCATAATGCCCAATTTAGTTACAATAACTATACAGGCGTATTTGAAGGATATCCAGATTTAAGTAATCATCAGATAAGAGTTCGAAACGAACAAACGAATTGGTCAAATACTTATATTAAAGATTATAGAGGGCATTCAAATTGGAAACCTGTAGCACAAAGTAGTAAGTGAGTGAAAATATATGTATCTTCAAAGTTATTCTGTCTGACCTAAATAATTCTCTGAATTTAATTGTGAATATAGAATTATTATATATCTTTGCGATTCTATAAAAGTGAAGAAATCAATAATGATAATCAGAATAATAACTGATTTCATATAGAAAGATACATAATGAAAGGAGGTGCTAAAAAATGTTAATTATTCCAGTCAAAGATGGTGAGAATATAGATAGAGCTTTAAAACGTTATAAACGTAAATTTGATTGTACTAAGACAATGAGAATGTTGCGAGAACGTAAGCAGTACACAAAACCATCGGTCGCAAAAAGAGCCCAGAAAATTAAAGCATCTTATGTTCAACGATTAAAAACTCAGGAGGAATTCGGATAGACAATTCTCTTAAATAAAAAAACTCGTCCAATTTTGGACGAGTTTTTTTATATTTGACTAAAATCCTAGTAATTAAACTTATATGTATATAGAAACTTTTTTGGAGTATCTCTCATTAGAAAAAAAATACTCTTCACATACTGTTTTAGCTTACAATACAGATTTAACTGCATTTAAAGATTTTTGCGTAATGGAATTTAACCGGGAACTTATAGAATCAGTCCATTATAATCAAATAAGAAAATGGATTATAAGTTTGGTCAATCAAAATGTTTCAAATAGAAGTATCAATAGAAAAGTAAATAGTTTAAAAGCATTTTATAAATACTTACGAAAAATAGAGGTAATAGAAATAAGTCCGCTGTCAAAGCATAAATCACTTAAATTTCAAAAAAAAGCAGGAGTTCCGTTTTCGTCCTCAGAAGTAGAGAATGTATTGAATAGAGCTACAAATAGTGATTTTATCTCTTTAAGAAATAAATTAATCATAGAACTTTTTTACACTACGGGTATCAGAAGATTTGAATTGATTAATATTAAAAATTCAGATGTTAATATTGGGTCAAAAATAATTAAAGTTTTAGGAAAAGGAAATAAAGAAAGATTGTCGCCTTTATTACCTTCAGTAATAAACTCTCTGGAAAAATATGTCCGTTATAAGAAAGAAAACAACTATGCAAGCGAGTTTCTTTTTATCACAGAAAAAGGAAATAAAATTTATGAAACACTGGTTTATCGAATAATAAATCACTACTTTAGCGAAGTGTCAACAAAAGTAAAAAAGAGTCCGCATATTTTAAGGCATACTTTTGCCACGCAATTGCTCAATCAGGGAGCGGACTTAAATTCGGTTAAAGAATTACTAGGGCATTCAAGTTTAGCCTCAACCCAAGTTTATACACACAGTAACTTGGAACAATTAAAACAAGTGTTTAACCAAGCTCACCCTAGGAGCAAAAAAAAGGATTGAAAATTATGAAAGTATTCACACAATCTGTAAATTTTAAAGTAGATGGAGATTTAGTCGAATTTATTGAAAAAAAAGTAGGGGGATTAGAGAAGTTCCATGACAAAATTGTGGATGCAGAAGTTTTTTTGAAAGTACAAAAAACGAGTGATAAAGAAAATAAGGTTACCGAAATAAAAATTAATATACCGAGGAATGAGTTAATTGTAAAAAAAATAACAAAAACATTTGAAGAAGGAATTAGTATAGGAATTGAATCTTTAAAAAGACAATTAAAAAGATCAAAAGAAAAAAGAAAACCACCGCTGGTTTCATAGGCAGGAAAAAAGAAAATATAAACGAAAAATTACCAGGGAAGCCATCAAAGAACTTTTTAAGTGCTTATTACAACAGTAAGCAAAGTTTTCATAGCTATATAATTAGGGTAATTGATTGGGAAAAGAAGTTCAAGGAGTCTTGTGAAGTGCCATCTTGTTTAGCAACTATATAGTATGCAAAGCAAAAATATACCAAAAGAAATTGTTTAATAACCTTCAATCAGGCAATCAATACTCAGAGATAACTTTTAGAATATTATTAATGACTGAAAGTTGATTCAATGTGTTATGCCTTTTTAAGATACTACTTAAAAAACATAAACAGTGGGCTGTACTTATTTAATAAAAAGAAATGTATTTTAGTCTTTATAAAAACAGAAATTTACAGGAAGTTCTCCAATTCAAACGAAACGACTATTTGGCAACTAGTTTTTTAATAATAAACTTAGTATCATTTGATATTTTAAATAAGTAAATTCCCTCTTTTAAATTATTGATAGTAAGTTTTTGATTTTTAAATACCGGATTTTTTCTAAAGAAAACTTCTCTACCTGAAATAGAGAATACTTTTATTTCAGAAATGTTCTCAGAAGCAACAATATTTATTTTCCCTTGTAAAGAAGGATTCGGGTAAATTTTAATATTCCTTGAAAAGTACATTTTATCAATGCTTACTGTAGTCCAGCGATTTTCAGCAACAGAACCTCCCCAAATTTGAGTGGCTAAGTTAGGATTATCTATAAAAGGATTTCTATTTCCTTGTGCATACATGTTAGAAGTATCTCCATGATAATTATTTCTGATTTCTTCAATTTCAGAAACAGGATCTTCTGTATTCCATTTTAAAAATAAATCAATCATATTATCAGGAGTAAAAGTAGCATTTCCAACTCCAACAGTCGTTGGAAGACATCGATCTCCATACCGTAAATACATATACATTATTATTCTGGCTACATCACCTTTCCATTCATCACCGGGATACCATCCTCCGGAAACATTACCGGAATTACCAGAGCCTTCAGCAAATTTTTTACTATTACGTTGACTATTATATTGGACGTCACAAGGGCGTAAGTGATGTGCATCAGCACCTGGTCCGGAAGAACCTAAATTTGGATCTCCCAAACTCCTGGGATATACATGCTCTCTATTCCATTCTCCATTATCTCCGCCGTTATTGTTAACCTCTCTGGTTCTTCCGGTTATTCCGGAAGAACTATATCCGTAAATTAACAGTACTTCATTAGAATTATCAGGATTAACATCCGTAGTCTTGGAAGCTTCCCAAATATCAGGTGTGTAGGATAAAAAATTAGTATGAGTAGCTGTAATCTTTGTAGCTAATTCTTCTTTTAAAGCTATTCCGGATTTCGTTAAATCCACATCATTATAATAATCCTGTTGTGAAAAACCAAAAAACTGAAATAATATAAAAGCTGTTAAGATTAGTTTTTTTATCATGATTAGTTTTTTTGTAATAAAGCCATATAAAAACCATCAAAATCGGAAATATGCGATAATATTTTTTGATTCTTTACAAAGATAAAATTTTTTCCTGATTCCGAAGATAAGAATTTTTCTACCTGAAGTTGATTTTCAGAGGGTAAAACTGAACAGGTAGCATATACTAATTTGCCGCCGGGTTTAACCATTTTAGAATAATTTTGTAAAATATCTTGCTGTATATTTTTGATATTATCCATAAAATCAGGTTGTAATTTCCATTTACTATCCGGATTTCTTCGAATAACTCCCAATCCGGAACAAGGGGCGTCAATTAAAACCCGATCAGCTTTGTTATATAATTTCTTAATAGGTTTTGTGGAATCAATTACTCGCATATCTATATTGTGAACTCCATTTCTACGAGCTCTTATTTTTAATTTTTTAAGTTTACTTTCATAAATATCCA
The DNA here is from genome assembly GCA_963666645.2 of uncultured Tenacibaculum sp. Taxonomy (GTDB): domain Bacteria; phylum Bacteroidota; class Bacteroidia; order Flavobacteriales; family Flavobacteriaceae; genus Polaribacter. The sequence goes on from CAXXDB010000004.1 coordinate 30,314, forward strand.
TGGCAATAATTTGACCTTTATTTGCCATTAAGGAAGCAAGATGTAATGTTTTTCCACCTGCACCTGCACAGGTATCCACAACTTTCATTCCCGGCTGAACGTCTAGATAGGCTGCAACCAGTTGCGAAGAAGCATCCTGAACTTCAAAAAAACCTTTTTTAAAACTCTCATTTTTAATTACGTTAGTACGTTCTGCCAGTTTTAACGCATCAGGGTATCCTTGAATAAATTCTGTATCAATTCCTTCATTCTTAAGTCTTTTTTTAAGAAGTTCTTTTGAAGTATTTAAAGTATTGGTTCGTAAAATTACTTCAGCCTGTTTGTTTAATGAAGCAATTTCTTTAGTCCATATTTTTTCCCCTAATTCATCAACCCCTAATGCATCCATCCAGTCAGGAATAGATTCTCTATATTTTCGAATTCCTGAGAGTGCGTCAAATTTCCCTTTAATTCTACGGACAGGGGTAGGCTCAATTTGATTCCAATCAGGTAATTGTATTCCTCTAAGTACACACCAGACGGAAAATAAACGCCATAAATCTTGTCTGGAAAAAGGGTCTTTAACATTAGCAATTTTTGCATATAAACGCTTCCAGCGTACTATTTCATAAATAGTTTCAGCAACAAATTTACGATCTCTTGTACCCCAACGTTTATCTCTGTGCAATGCTGTTTCAACAGCCCTATCAGCATAAACTCCTTTGTTAAAGATGTCTCTTAAACTGTCAATTACTGTAAAAACTAAGTTCCTATGTAACTTCATCCGTTATATTTATTAGAACAAAGATACTACGATTTATTGGCTTTTTGTATTTTCGTTATTAATGAATTTGAATCAATCTGTTATATATATTAAAGGAGTAAGCAGAACAAGAGCAGAATTGTTGTATTCAGAATTGAAAATCAAAACCTGTAATGACTTGCTGCATCTGTTTCCTTATAGATATATTGATAAAACACAGTTTTACACCATTAATCAATTGCATAAAAACAGTGCAGAAACTCAGATTATTGGAAAAGTAGTAAACATAAAAATTATAAAACAGAAAAGAGGAAGTAGATTGGTTGCTACTTTTGCTGATGTTTCCGGAACAATGGAGTTAGTTTGGTTTAAGGGAGTTGAATGGATTAAAGATAGTTTAAAAATTAATCTCCCTTATGTGGTTTATGGGAAATTGAGATGGTATAAAGAAAAAGCAAGTATAGTACACCCGGAAATGGAGCTGGTAACAGAATATAAAAGAAAGCTGCAAACGGCTATTCAACCAGTATATCCATCTACTGAAAAACTATTAAATAAAAAGATTATTAATAAAGTGATGCGAAGTATGATGCAAAACTTATTGCAACAAGCTTTCGAAAGTATCGAGGAAACCTTTTCAAATGATTTTAGGCAGAAACATCAATTGTTGCATAAAAAAGAATCGTTATTTAATATACATTTTCCAAAAAACAAAGAACTCCTCGCAAAAGCACAATATCGATTAAAGTTTGAGGAACTGTTTTATATTCAACTTCAATTATTGGTAAAAAAGTTAATTAACAAATCAAAAATTAAAGGCTTTGTTTTTGAAAATGTAGGAGAACAATTTACCGAATTTTATAAAAATTATTTACCATTTAAATTAACCAATGCTCAGAAACGAGTGTTAAAAGAAATTCGAAAAGATGTAGCAACAGGTACGCAAATGAATCGATTATTACAAGGTGATGTAGGCTCGGGGAAAACCATTATCGCCTTATTAGTCATATTATTAGCAATAGATAATGATTATCAGGCAACCATTATGGCACCCACAGAAATTTTAGCAATACAACATTATAATGGAACTAAGGAATTGCTTCAAAGCATGGATATTAATGTTGAATTGTTAACCGGATCAACGAAAATAAAAAAGAGAAAAGAAATTCATACATCTCTGGAGGATGGGAAGCTACATATTTTAATAGGTACGCATACTATTCTGGAAGATAAAGTCCGGTTTAAAAAATTAGGCTTGGCTATTATTGATGAACAACATCGATTCGGAGTTACTCAGAGAAGCAAATTGTGGAAAAAAAGCTCAATAAAAAGTGTTCCGCCTCATATTCTGGTAATGACTGCAACTCCAATACCAAGAACATTAGCAATGTCTGTATATGGAGATTTAGATATTTCTGTAATTGACGAACTGCCACCGGGACGAAAAGCGGTTAAAACTGTACATCGATATGATAGTCACCGATTAGGAGTTTTTAAATTTTTAAAAGATGAAATTGAAAAAGGACGGCAAGTATATGCTGTATATCCTTTAATTCAGGAATCTGAAGCTATGGATTATAAAGATTTAATGGATGGCTATGAAAGTATCGCCAGAGAATTTCCTACTCCAAAATATCAAATTAGTATCGTTCACGGAAAAATGAAACCTGCTGATAAAGATTATGAAATGAAACGCTTTGTAGAAGGAGAAACTCAAATTATGGTGGCAACAACAGTAATAGAAGTAGGGGTAAATGTACCTAACGCATCCGTAATGATTATCGAAAGTTCAGAGCGCTTTGGACTAAGTCAGTTACACCAGTTACGAGGCAGAGTAGGAAGAGGATCAGAACAGAGTTACTGCATTTTATTAACTGGTTTTGAATTATCATCAGATGCTAAAACCCGAATTAAAACAATGGTTGAGACCTCAGATGGATTTAAAATTTCAGAAGTAGATTTGAAGCTTCGTGGCCCCGGAAATATTATGGGGACACAGCAAAGTGGAATATTAAATTTAAAGATTGCGGATGTAGTGAAAGATAGTGCAATACTTTTTAAAGCACGTCAGATTGCCATGAAACTATTAAATAAAGACCCGGGGTTATCTGCTCCGGAAAACGCACTGATATTAAAAAGATTAACCTTATTAAAACGTACCAGAGGAATATGGGGCAATATTAGCTAGTCAATACCAAATCATAATATTCTGTAGGATTTTCTGACATAGGAAAATATCCGGTACTTTCCTGATATGATTTCCTTTGTTCTGATATAAAAATTTATTTAATGTAAATTAGAAACAAACTGCTCTCTGCATTTCTAATTCATTTACTTTTATAATCCATCAAAATTATATAAACAATGTAGTCATTTTTATGTAGTTTTGAAATACTATAAAATCTTTTTGTTATTTACTTTACAGATGTCATACTACCCATACCAATACAAAAAATATTTACCTATTCGATAACTAAAGAAGAGGCGGGGTTCTTAAAAAAAGGAATGAGAGTAGCTGTCTCTTTCGGGAAAACGAAAATGTATGCTGCCTTGGTTTTTGATGTACATCAAAAAGTGCCTGAATTATATGAAGCCAAAGAAATTCATCAAATTTTAGATAAAAACCCTATTGTAAATGAAAAACAGCTTAAGCATTGGCAGTGGATTTCAAATTATTATATGTGTTCATTAGGAGAGGTGTATCGCGCAGGCGTTCCTTCTGCTTTTTTACTTGAAAGTGAAACAGTTATTTATAAAAATAAAAGTTTTAATAACATCAATGAGCTTACCAATGAAGAATTCCTGATTTATGAAGCACTAGAAAAGCAATCACAATTAACCCTTCATGAAGTTGCAGATATTTTAGATAAGAAGAAGGTTTTTCCTGCTATAAATCAGTTAATTGATAAATCGGTATTGTATGTAAAAGAGGAAATTTATGAAATCTACAAACCGAAATTAGTTAAGTATGTAAGACTGCATAAAAACTATCAGTTAGAGGAAAGCTTGCAAGGGCTATTAAATCAATTGTCAAGAGCTAGAAAACAACGGGATGTTGTACTGACTTTTTTTCAATTAAAGACAGAAAAAAAACCGATAAAAGTAAAAGCATTACTTGAAAAATCAAAGGCGTCTAATCAGGTTTTAAAATCATTGGTTGATAAGAATATTTTTGAATTTTATCATATATCAGCCGAACGAATACAATTTAAAGGAGAAGAAAATCCTTTAAAAAAGTTGAATGAACATCAGGAAATTGCTTTAAAAAAAATCAAAGAGGAATTTAAAAATAAAGATATTATACTATTGCATGGCATTACCGGTTCCGGAAAAACAGAGGTATATACTAAGTTGATAAAAAAAGTATTAGAAACGGGGCAACAGGTACTATTTCTGCTACCCGAAATTGCATTAACAACTCAGATAATTAATCGTTTACAAAATTATTTTGGAAATCAAATTTCTGTATTTCACTCTAAATATTCAGTAAATGAGCGTGTGGAAGTTTGGAATAATATTTTACAGAATAGAATCAAAGTACAAATTGTTTTAGGAGCGAGATCAGCAATATTTCTTCCGTTTTCAAATTTGGGACTAATAGTAGTAGATGAGGAACATGAGGTGTCGTACAAGCAATTTGAACCTTCACCAAGATACAATGGCAGAGACGCTGCCGTTGTATTGGGTAAAATTCATAACGCCAAAGTATTATTAGGGTCGGCAACCCCGTCGTTAGAAACGAAGTTTAATGCAAATCAAGGTAAATATGGATTAGTACATCTGATTAGAAGGCATGGAAATATTCAGCTTCCTGAAATTGAATTAATAGACATTAAAGAAAAAATAAAGAAAAGAGAGATGATAAAGCATTTTTCTGATCGTTTAATTCAGTTAATTAATGAAGCTATCCAGGAAAAAGAGCAGGTAATTTTGTTTCAAAACCGCCGGGGATTTTCTCCCATTACAGAATGTGCTGTCTGTGGATATTCACCTCAATGCCCAAATTGTGATGTTAGTTTAACCTATCATAAATACAACAGTCAGCTTAGGTGTCATTATTGCTATTACCAAAGATCAATGCCTGATAGTTGTGAAGCATGTGGAAGTACTTCACTAGATACTAAAGGGTTTGGTACAGAACAGATAGAATCAGAATTAAAAGAGTTATTTCCAAATCATGTAATTGGTCGTATGGATTCCGATACCACCAGAGGAAAATATGGGTATAAAAATATTATTGAAGCGTTTGAAGCTCAGGAAATAGATATTTTAACAGGAACTCAGATGTTGTCTAAAGGACTGGATTTCAGTAATGTTTCTTTGGCAGGAATTTTAAGAGCAGATACCATATTGAATTTCCCCGATTTTAGAGCACACGAACGAGCTTTCCAATTGATGGTTCAGTTATCAGGAAGAGCAGGGCGAGCTAAAAAACAAGGAAAAGTGGCTATTCAAGCCTATAATCCGTATCATCAAATATTAAAGCAGGTTTCGACTAACAATTATGATGAAATGTATAAGGAACAATTACAGGATCGTTGGCAATATCACTACCCTCCTTATTATCGGGTTATAAAGATTACGCTAAAGCATAAAGATTATATAAAAGTAGATGAAGGGGTAACTTGGTTAGTAAAAGCTTTAAAAAATGTATTTTGTGAAAATGTATTGGGTCCTGCTGAACCTGCTATTCCAAGAATCCGAAATCAATATATTAAAAACTTAGTGATTAAGATTCCTCCTAAACAATCGTTAGTAAAAACAAAAGAACAAATACAAAAAATTAAAACAGCTTTTGAAGCAATAAAAGAATTCCGTCCTGTTCGATTTATTATTGACGTGGATGCTTATTAACGATTTAAGTATAATGCACATTATCATAGCCGATATAAAATTATTTTAAGTCAAATGAAGATCAATTACCTTTTGCCTTAATAAAATCTGTGATTAAATAACTGATAAACTTTCCGACTTGACTGACTGCTGACTTTTCATTTGATATTGACGGGGCTCCTTCACAAATATGTAAATAACTGCTGTTTGTGTGTTTGCCTAGTACATGTGCAAAGCATCTTGCTTGCTGAGGTGTAAATCCCCCTGGAGTCATGGCACTGCTTGGAAAGTACTGTACAGAATCTAAATCTATTTCAATTCCGAATGATTTTTTAGCAATAAAACGGAGTACTCTTTGTAGTTCACTTTCAAACGAAGTCGTTCGATAAACCTCAATTTCTTCATACATATTATATTCCAAATTAATATGACTATGAATAAAATCAAAGATATATTGGGGAGTATAATTTTCATGTAATCCAAACATAAAATAACAATCTAAAAACCCTCGATTCAGAGCATAAGAAAAGCCATTGCCACTATGGCGTTCTCCTAATTTTCTTAAATCAGTATGTGCGTCTAAATTTACTACATTAACCGCATTATTTTTAGCTTCGGATAAACCTTTAATATTCCCATAGGCGTTGTTATGACCTCCTCCAATGATAATTGGAATTTTACTCGATTTTACAATAGTTGAAACCCATTGAGACAATTCGTTATCTAGTTTTTTAACCAACTCATGGCCTTCATTTCTATTATTAGCATTAAACTCTAAAACATCATCTAAACAATCTAAATAACCTAGAATTAAAATATTCTGACCATTAATAAATTGATTTTGTTGTGTGTTTAGCAATGCTTTTAAGGCAGGAATGAAAGCGGTATGTGCTCCCGGATTTCCATAATTCATTTGAACTCCAATATCTTCCGGAACTCCTAAGATGACAAACTGTGCAGAAGAATTATTGAGTTCTTCCTGTATTTTTTTAGAATTATAAATGGTTTGAACACAGCTTCCTAATTTGATTTCACCATCTCTGACAGAAATAAATTCATGAATATTTTTTTCTGAAAAAATCTGTAACATATTAAACTTGTTTTCCGTTAATATATACTGAATCAATTAAAGTGGAGCCAAAGCTGTAAGGTAAAAAATTATAGGATGGTATTTCTTTAGTAATAAAAAAATTAGCTTTTTTTCCTTTTGTAACAGAACCTGTTTCATGAGCTAAATTCATTGCATAGGCTCCATTAATTGTAGCAGCATTAATGGCTTCTTCCGGAGTCATTTTCATCTTGATACATGCTGTAGCTACAACAAAATTCATATTTCCTGATGGAGCAGAACCCGGATTATAATCAGTAGCCAGAGCTAATGGTAAATTATTATCGATGATAGCTCTGGCAGGTGCATAAGGGATTCCTAAAAAATAAGAGCAGGAAGGAAGTACCACAGGCATCGTTTCTGAATCTTTTAAAGCTTCAATATCTTCTTCATTCATTATTTCCAGATGATCTACAGATAAAGCTTTATGTTTCACACTCGCTTGTAATCCGCCAATGGAGGTAAATTGATTAACATGCACTTTGGGTTGTAACCCATATTGCTTTGCTGCCTGAAGTATTCTTTCGGTATGATTTACAGTAAAATAACCTGTTTCACAGAAAATATCCACAAATTCTGCCAGATTTTCTTTAGCAACTTTTGGCAGTATTTCCTGAATAATTAAATCAATGTAAGCGTCTTGATTGTTCTTATATTCAGGAGGAAGAGCATGAGCTCCTAAAAATGTAGCTTTTATAGGAATATCATAATTTTGTTGTAGCTTTTTAATGATATTGAGTATTTTTAGTTCAGCATTGAGATTCAGACCATATCCGGATTTAATTTCAATAGCTCCCGTGCCTAATTGAATGACTTCTTCTAATCGTTTTTTAGATTGATCATAAAGATTTTTCTCAGATGTTTTTCGTAATTTTTCAGCAGAATTTATAATTCCGCCTCCCTGATTGGCAATTTCTTCATAAGTCAATCCATTAATTCGGTCTACAAATTCCTGTTCTCTGTTACCGGCATATACAATATGTGTATGACTGTCACACCAGGAGGGAAAAACCATTTTTCCTTTACAATCGATTAGCATAGTAACAGGAAAAGAGGGAATATTATCCATAGATCCATAATCAAGAATTCTGCCGTTTTCTATAGCTAAAAAGGCATTTTTAATCGTTGGCAATTTTTTCATATCACTACCCGCAACTTTTGTAATATTCTTTTCTCTTACTTGAATTAATTCTTTGATATTTATCAGTAGAGCTTCCATAGATGATTTCTAACTTTGAATTAAAACAAACTTACATTAAAAAGACGAATTGATATGGTATTTTTTGAGAATTGCACGTAGACTATGCCACTACTGAAACCATTGGAAAAGTAACATAAAAAGGAAAATTTCTGTATAGATTTATTTTTTTATAAATTTCTTAGTAATTCTATTTCCGTCTATAACTGATGTTAAAAAATAGATTCCGTTAGATAGAGCATCAATATCTAATTCCATATTTTTAATATTATTCTGAGTTTTCTGAAGTACTGTTTTTCCTAAAATTGAATGAACTTTTAGATTTGCGTAAGAGTAAGGGGCATTGAAGCTAATCTTTAATTTATTGTTGATTGTTGTTATTGATACCTTATTTTTATTAAAATCATCTATATTAAGGGAATTTCTTTTCTCTAAAGTGAAGTATCTGATTCTGTTATTATTGAATGAGAAAAGTATATCAAAAGAACCCTCTTTAACGTTGTTAAGATCAAAATTAATATCAACTCTGACGTTTTTAGTACAACTATTATCTGAAGAGGTAAAATTAACAGGTACATTACTCACTTCTTTAATTAAGAAGCCACTCTGGAATATCAGATAGCTGTAAGCAGCACTAACCTGCTTATTTTTTCCTCCTGTATAATCGATATCTAAAAAGGTTTTTAAACAACAATCGGTAACTTTTTGGTTAAGCTGATTGTCATTTTCTGAAAAATTTGCTATGATAAGTTCTTTGTAAGTTGCTGCTTCCTCCGTTGTATGAATTAGGTTTTTATTTATATATTCCTGATAAGCTTCATAAGCTTTTTCCTGTAAATATTTTGCATTTTCAGCAGACAACGAACCTGTATATGTTAATCCCACAGGGGTCTTATCAAAAATTGTAGCATAAAATACACATGCCGCTAAATAAGTGCCTGCAAAGCTTTGATGGCTGCCATCTCCGCTATATAAATTTACAGGGTCATTATCATCACGTACTTTTTTCCAGGCGATACCTACAGGGGCTACTTCTGCTTCAGATTTGGCAGCTACCTCATTGTAATTATTAGTTAATAATTTTTGCATTTCATTATAAGATAATGTAGGATTATTTTTTCTCCCCCAGGTCATAAAAAGAATTATCTTGTTCTTACAAGTACTGGTTGTATTAATTTTTGAAATTAATTGTGTAGTTCCGGTAAAAAATTGATTTGGAAAATAAAAGGGTGTTACACTTTGCTCCTGTAAAACAACATGATCCCAGTTTTTACTGTCTATTTTGGTTAAGGTAGTAGTATTAGCAGCATGTTTTAGTAATGTGTATGCTCCGGGGGCATTGATGTCAAATTCTAAATTATCATTTGCAGCATTAGCCAGTAACTTTATTGTATTAGGGACATTGTATGTATAGGTATAACTATTCCCCAGAAATAAAACTTTTTTAGTTATTTGAGCATTAATACATAATAAATTAAGTAGTAATACTAATGTTAGCTGTTTCATAAATCGTGACTTTAAAAGAAATTATTGTGATACAAATTTACAGATATTAGTAATCATAAAAAAAAGAGAAAAATAAAATTATTATATATATAGAAATCAATATCTACATTAAACTCATTCGGTTTTGTGAAGTACCAAATCCGGATTTTAAATTGCTGAACTCCCGGCAGATTACTTTTTTATAATTCCTTGAGAAATCTTCCCCGTTACTATATATATTTAAAATTGATACAATTTCGAATTTGATACAGACTTATTATTCTCTTTAAACTTTAATACCTCTGATAATATAACTAAAATATTACTGTTTTGGTTCTTATTTAAATCAATTTCAGATTTTATATTCATAATGTATCTAAACCTAATTCTTTTAAATACGCATTATGCTCTTCTCTACTTGTTTTTATTCTTTTTTCAATGTCACCTATTTTAGCATTTACTTCTTTTAAACTGATTATAGATTCTGGTTTTGCTGTACTAACATATCTTGAAATATAAAGATTAAAATCATTTTTTTCAATTTCTGCCATTGATACTCTACGTGCATAGCGTTCTATTTTCTCTGGTCTGTTTTGATAGGCATCTACTATTTTTTTAACATCACCGTCACGTAAAATGTTCTGACGTTTTTCTTTTTTGTAATCCTCACTTGCATTTATAAACAATACATCATCTTCTTTTTTACATTTCTTCAGAACTAATATACACACATGAATAGGAGTTGAAAAGAATAGTTTAGAAGGTAAACCTATTACCGTATCTATATTACCGTCTTTTAGTAATTTGGTTCTAATTCTAGATTCAGCACCACCTCTGAATAACACACCATGTGGTAAGATAATTGCCATTGTACCCTCATCACTTAAAAAATGAAAACCGTGTAATAAGAAAGCAAAGTCTGCTGCTGATTTAGGGGCTAAACCGTAATTTTTAAAACGAAAATTTTCGCCCGTGGTTTCGGATGCATCCCAGCGTAAACTAAACGGCGGATTGGCTACTATAGCATCAAAGGTTACTTTTTTAGCCGGGTTCATTTCGTTTAAAATTGTCCATTCATTTTTTAAAGTATCACCGTGAAATATTTCAAATTCTGAATCTTTAACTCCGTGCAACAACATATTCATACGTGCTAAGTTGTATGTTGTTATATTTTTTTCCTGACCGTAAATTCTGCTTATTGTACCACCACCTGGTTGTTTTTCAATTTTATCTTTTACGTTTAATAGTAATGAACCTGAACCACATGCAAAATCTAATACTTTATTGATTTTTTTCTTTTTGCCTGCTTTTGGATTTTGACTGTCTAAGGTTACAATTTCTGATAAAATGGTAGAGATTTGTTGCGGTGTATAAAACTCTCCTGCTTTTTTACCAGAACCTGCTGCAAATTCCCCAATTAAATACTCGTAAGCATCACCAAGTGTATCACTATCTGTTGAAAATTCTGAAATTTCATCTGATATTTTTTTAATAATGGTACACAGTTTTTTATTTCTGTCAGTGTAACTTTTACCCAGTTTTTCTGAGTCTAAATTGATTTCTGAGAATAAGCCTTTAAAAGAACTTTCAAACGATTCGTTTTCTATGTACTTAAATCCTTTTTGAAGGTCACTTAGTAAATCATTATGTTGTGTACGTGCTAATTCTGAAATGCTTCCCCATAAATATTCTGGTTTGATAACATAATGCACTTTTCTGCGCATTTGTTTTTCAAATGGCTCTATATCATTTGGATGAGCTTTATACCAAACTGAAAGCGGAGTACGATTATCTTCTTCTAATTTAGGATAATCTGAACCTAATTCTTTTTTTACTGAACCTTCATAATTATCTGATAAGTAACGTAAAAACAGAAATGATAGCATATAATCACGAAAATCATCTGCATTCATTGCACCTCTTAAATCGTTGGCTATATCCCAAAGTACTTTTCCTAATTGTTCTTGTTTTTGTTTTGCTGTCATTTTAGTTTTTTTATTGCTTCATCAATATCACCAGGTTTTTGACTTTCTGCTTTTAACCTATTTTGATGGAATTTATCGTACGTTTCTTCTGCTAGGTTATCCGTTACTTTTTTGGTGATCTCTCCTGCGTTCTGTAGTATTTGTTGATTGTTAAACTGTAAAAAAGCATCTAACTTTTCTCTCCAATCTTTCATAAACATTTGTTTGTGATTTTTAGCTTGTAGTTCTGCATAATCCAGATACATTGTTACAATCCTATTGAGCGTATCTAATTCTCCTTTGTTTAAATAGTTTTTTGAAACGGTAACATCTTGTTTTCTAACTTTTGCTCCTTTAAAAGAAGTTAAGCCCATACTATCTTTAGTTTTGTCTATTCTTTTGGCTATTACTTCGGCAGCCGTGTTGCCAGTTGCGGCAAATATTAATTTGTTCTGTACAATTTTAAAAAAGAGCTGGGTTTCTTTTTCTTTGGGTGAATAGTCTACCGCTAAGGCATATATATCGGTTATTTTACGGTAAAAACGTTTTTCGCTTGAGCGTATATCACGTATTTGTTCTAGTAGCTCATCAAAATAATCTTTTCCAAAAGGGTTGTCTGGATTTTTAAGTTTTTGATTATCTAATACAAATCCTTTTTTTATTAACTCTGTGAGTTGCTTAGTTGCCCATATTCTAAAGTGCGTACCTCTAATAGAATTAACACGATAACCTACTGAGATTATCATGTCTAGGTTATAGAAGTCCATTTGGTATGTTTTACCATCTGTGGCAGTTGTTGCAATTTTTGCAACAACTGAATTTCTTTGCAGTTCTGCTGTATCTATTATGTTTTTAATATGTCTAGAAATACCACTTTTATCTATGCCAAAAAGCTCTGCCATTTGGTTAATAGTCAGCCAAATGGTTTCATTTTTAAGTAGTACATCTACTTTTATTTCACCAGCTTCGTTGGTGTAGAGTAAAAAATTGTTTGTTTTGTTTATTTTCTTACTCATACCGCTAACTCATTTATAGTAGGAAACAACTGCTGCATCAATCCCTTTTTATGGGCTTTTAGGTTTTCTATCTTTTGTTTTTGTACATCTATCAAATCATCCGCATTTATTGCACCTCTTAAATCGTTAGCTATATCCCAAAGTGCTTTTCCTAATTCTTCTTGTTTTTGTTTTGCTGTCATTTTAGTTTTTATCTTGAATCTTTTTTATTTCTTTATCAAAGTCTGAAAAATAATTTTTATCTTGAATTACCCTGAATTTATCATATTCTGTTTCGGCTTTTAGCTTTGCTTCTAACATTGTTACTTTTCCTTTATGAGTAAGAATAGGGTAATCTGCCAATTCTAAAAATAGAATTAAGAATTTATCCCAATCTTTCATATTCATAACCATTCTATTGGTTGCTCTGCTTTCTGCTAAATCTAAATAAGCGGTAACTATACGTTGTAAAGCTTTTGTATGTTCTTCATTTAAATAATTTTTAGCAATACTAACATCACTTTTTAATATTTTACCTTTAGGTGCTTGTTTCCAATTTTTTAAACCCATAGAGATTTTAGTTGCATCTGCTTCTGTATAAATAATTTCGGCAGCTGTTTTGCCTGTAATTGCCCAGTGCAGTTTGTTTTGCACACTTGCAAAAAAATGTTTGGTAATGGTGTCTTTATTATCATAATCTGCTGATAAAGCATAGATATCTGTTATTTTTTGATATAAACGTCTTTCGCTTAAACGAATTTCACGAATGCGTTCCAGCATTTCATCAAAGTAATCTTTACCGAAATGTTTTATTTGTTTTAGCCGTTCATCATCTATTACAAAACCTTTAATAATGTATTCCTGCAGAATAGTAGTAGCCCATTTTCTAAAAGCTGTTGCTTTTTGTGAATTTACACGGTAACCAACGGATGTAATGGCTTTAAGATTATAAAATTTAGTAGTGTATTGTTTATCGTCCTTGGCAGTGTGTCGGAAATCCCGACATACTGAATCTTCTTCCAATTCATTGGTTTCAAAGATATGCTTTAAATGCTCTGTAATGGTAGAACGACCTTTATCAAAAAGTTCTGCTATCTTTTTCTGTGTTAACCAAAGTGTTTCATCTTTAAAATAAACATCAATATTTACTTTGCCATTTTGGGTTTCAAACATTACAAAGTTGTTTAATTCCTGTAGTTCGTCTTTTTCACTCATATTGAGCTATATCATTTACATTAGGAAACAACTGTTGCATTAAGCCCTTTTTGTGTGCTTTTAGTGTTTCTATCTTTTTTTCTTGAGATTTTATTAAATCATCTACATGAAGATAAACAATTAGCGATTTTTTGTTGTTCTTGGGGATTGCTTGGTAGGTGAATAATTGGCATCCTTTCAAATATTGTTTTAGTCTCAGAAGTATGTCTAACTGTTGAACCTGTAGCTGTATTTTTAATTCTTGTGTGAAAAAAATTAGATAAAAAGAAATATAACAGAAATTTAGATTCAACTTTATTAGATGGGATAACTTTTGAAATACGTTGATTCAACAAAAATTCATCATCATTTTCTAAAAGAAATAGAGGTTTTCCAAGTAACTCGCAGCTATGGTGTTAAATCGGTGTAGAAGTAACATAAGGTCTCCTTCTTTACATAAATATATTAGAATCTGGCTTAAATTCTGTTGTATATTCTCCTGTATTACCTACATTAAAGCTTGCATATCCCGAAGTCGTAAAATTCTTAGGAATTAATAATTTATTGCCATCCTTTAGGTAAGTTAGATTTTTAAAAGCATATCCCGAGAGTAATTCAAGTATACATTGCCTAGCTGAGTTCTTCTATCCAGTCTTGTCGGTTTTAAATTCAGGAAAACGTAATTTTAGGAATATCTGCCTTCGAGTGCCTCCAGGCAATCGGTCCATCATTTTTGAATTCAGGACAACGGTTACTGTGATTTGGTGTTTTCTTTTGTGGGAAATAGTTGTTGTAATAAGCCTTTTTTGTGGTCTTTTAAATGGTCTAGCTTTTCGCTTCCTGCCGTGATGAGATTGTCTAATGATGATAAACAATTAGCTATTTTTTGTTGTTCCTGTTTTTTAGGTGAAAAAGTTGGAATACTTTTTATTTCAGCTTTTCCTATCTCTTTAAATGTAGAGCCAGAAGACCTTTTTATTAACTCATTTTTAAATTCCTGAATCCAGTAAAGCCAAAATACATTTATCTCTGTATCATTTACAACAAGCGATTGGAAACCTTGATTAGTTGTGCACTCTTGCTCTGTAATGGCAACATCACCAATTGTCGCTCTAGTTGTTATTAATATTGTACCTTCTGGTAATAGTTTTGCTGATGATTTTTGGAGACCAAGTTTTGTTATTGTTCTTATACTAGGTTTTAAAGTTCCGTTTTTGATTTCTGTAGGTGTATACCATTGTATTTTTCCATTCCAATATGTATGTTCAGATGTTGATGGTGTGCCACCACCAATAAATTCTCCAATTTTATAAAAATCCCTTTCTCTCCATTCTCCATCATTTTTAAACTCGGGAAAACGTAATTTAGGAATATTGCCTTCGAGTGCCTCAAGCAACGGTATACTGGATTTGGTGGCTGAGGTACTCGAAGCCACATCTCTATATGCCTTAGATAAGTCTGGTAATTGATGATGTTTTTTATCTATCAATGCCTGTTTTTTCTTTCTACTCCATCCTTGCACTTGTTTTTCTCTATTAAAGGCTTTATCAATTCTTTGAAATTCTTCAGAATAAACGAGTTTAATAGGCAAACGTTTCTTCGTGTGGTTTGCACCTTCTCCTGCTTGATGTTGTTGTATTCTCCGTTCAAGGTCTATTGTGCTACCTGTATAATAGCTACCATCAGCACATTCTAATATGTACATCCATCCTTTATTCATAAGCGTTTAATCCTATGATTTCACTCCCTTGAGCTAATTTATTCAATAATGGTATTAAGTCTTCCATTAAGGCTTTTTCTTTTACGCTACGGTCTTTCCAACCTAAGCCTAAAGGAGCTAATAAGTCGGTTAATTTTTCGCCATCAAAAATCATTCTATTCATTATTTCATTAATAAAAGCATTTAAACTTTCAGTTGTAATTTTATGCTTCTCCGCAATAGTTTGAATTTCTTTCGCAGATTTTTCATCTTTAAACTTTTGGTAGCCTGAACGTATTTCTTTTTCGTTTAAGGCATTACCGACTTCTAAAGTGTTTATATATGCAATAATATCTTCACGTTCATCCATTAAATTGGCACTAGAACTTAATAAGTTTATTAATTGCTCACGTGTCATTTTATGTTTAGATGGTTTGTCTTGCGTATATTTTGCAATTAAGCCAATGATATAATCGTAGTCTATAACCGCAGAAGAAAAGAGTACAAATTCAAAATTTAATTGTTGTACATCTTTAGGTGCTTGATCTCCTTTTTTATTTTGTTCTGCTTGTAAACGTTTGGCAGTATCTAAATATGCCGATTTAAAAGAACGTAAATCATCCTCTGGTAATAAAGTTTCAATAGCTTTGGTTTGTGTATCATCTAAATCTGTGTATTGGTCTAGTTGTGTTTTATAGCGTTGTACTTCTTTAAACGCATTAATAAAACCTGCACGAGCTTCATCGCCTTTTAAATTACTTACTTCAGAAGGTGAACAATCTAAACCTTTAGCCTCCATAAATTGGGTTAGTTGCTCTACAGCATTTTTATATTTAGCAATTACTTTAGGTGCTGCATCTACCAACCAAATTTCTTTTGCTTGCTCTATTTTAGCACCAGAGAATCGAATCATTGCTTTATTTACTTCTTCTTCCTGGTCTCTAAATACTAAAATATTACCATAAGGTTTGGTGTCGTTTATTACACGATTGGTACGAGAATAGGCTTGTATTAAACCGTGATATTTTAAATTTTTATCTACGTATAAGGTATTTAGATATTTAGAATCAAAACCTGTGAGTAACATATCTACCACTATCATCACATCAATTTTGTTTTTGTGAGGATAATCGGTATTGGAATATTTTTGGTATTTTATACGTTGCTGTACATCTTGGTAGTATAAATCAAACTCAGTTATGCTGTGGTTTGTGTTGTATTGTTTGTTGTAGTCAGCAATAATTGTATTTAACGCTACTTTCTTTTTATTAGGTTCTACCGTATTATCTGCTTTTTCCTGTGGTAAATCCTCTTGTATTTGCTGTATGTCTTTATTACCCTCAGTAGGTGGAGAAAACACACAAGCTATTTGTAAAGCCTTATAATCTTTATCTTCGGCTAATTTTTTTGCTTGTAGCTTTTTAAAGATTTCGTAATACTGAATAGCATCATCAATAGAAGCCGTTGCAAACACTGCATTAAAACGTTTATTGTCTGTAGATTTATGGTGCTTACTTAGTATGGATTTTGTAACGGCTACTTTATGAGGCTTGCTGCCTGCTTCTACTTTTTCTTCAGGTTTAAAATAGTTGATATGAAAACGCAATACATTTTTATCTTCTATGGCATTGGTAATGGTATAAGCGTGTAATTCTTGTTGAAATACATCTTCTGTAGTTTTATAAGATGCGGTTTCCCCTTCAATGGTTTTATAGCTTGAATTTTCTTTAAAAATAGGTGTTCCTGTAAAACCAAATAGTTGTGCTTTTGGAAAAAACTCTACTATTGCTTTATGATTTTCTCCAAATTGTGAACGGTGACACTCATCAAAAATAAAAACTACTCGCTTATCTTTTAATGGCTTTAAATGGTCTATATAATTTTTATCATTTTTAGTATCTAACGCTAAACCTAATTTTTGAATGGTTGTAACAATTACCTTATCTTCATAATCAGTAGAAAGCATTCTTTTTACCAATGTTTTTGTATTGGTATTTTCTTCTACACTACCTTCTTGAAATTTATTAAATTCTTCTCTTGTCTGTCTATCTAAATCTTTTCTATCTACTACAAATAAACATTTTTCAATATCATTGTTATCTTTTAAAAGTGTAGAAGCTTTGAAAGAGGTTAATGTTTTTCCACTTCCTGTAGTATGCCAAATATATCCGTTTCCTCTATCTTGTTCTATACAATCTACGATAGCCTTTACTGCATAAATTTGATACGGTCGCATTACCAATATTTTCTGCTCGGTTTCTACCAAAACCATATAGCGGCTAATCATTTTACCTAACGTGCATTTGGCTAAAAATTTGTCGGCAAAATCATATAAATTGTTAATTTTAGAATTGTCTTTTTTTGCTAAAGTATAAACGGGTAAAAACTGCTCATCTGCATTAAAAGCAAAATGTTTGTTGTTATTATTAGAAAAGTAAAAGGTTCTTGTTTTATTGCTTACTATAAACAATTGCATAAAACACATTAACGAATTGGTGTATCCGTTTCCTGCATCATTTTTATAGTCTACTATTTGTTGCATTGCACGATTAGGGCTAATCTGCAACGTTTTTAATTCTATTTGTGCTACTGGAACTCCGTTGATTAATAAAATAACATCATATCTATGATTGCTATTTTCTGTATTCATACGAAGTTGATTGATAACCTCAAAATCATTTTTACACCAGTCTTTGATGTTTACTAAAGTGTAATGTAATGGTGTATCATCTTCCCTTATAAATGTATTTCTTTTTCTTAATAAATTAGAAGTCTTAAATACATCCGGATTTATTATTTCAGTCAGAAGTTTATCAAATTCAGTATCAGTTAATTTTACTCTATTGAGTGCTTCAAACTTTTGCCTGAAGTTTAACTCTAAAGTCTCTCTATCTCTTATATCTTTACGGTATATGTATTTTAAATCTGATAATCTTTCGATTAATTCTTCTTCTATTTGTTGTTCTTTTGCCATTAATCGTATAGCTTGATTTAAGATTGTTAAAAATATAAATATTAATTGACTTACGGACACGGATAAGTATAACTATTTTTACCTCTGTTTTATGTTATATTACAAGTTCTAAAATGATGTTTTTTAACTGCTCTTGTAATTGCTTTTTTATACTGTTTATCAATGAGTTATTGAATATTTTTTATACTAATATAAAGAGGTCTTTTCTTTCTGAAACTCTCGTAATGGTCTATTTTATGCTGTCGTAATACCTCTTGATTTTGAAATAAGGCAACTATTTCTTTTTCTTTATTAGTGAGTTTGTTTAAGGGTATTTTATAGTATCGACTGCCAAATAATGAATATTAGCATTATAGACATTAAAAAGTAAAATACCATCTAATTTATTTAATGCCTTAGCTACTTGTAATAGGGAAATGATTTATAATTACTTCTGCGAATGAATTATTACAAGATATTGCCAGATTCATTTTGACAGACAAACGATTACAAAGAATAATTTCCAAATATTAATAGAAAATCCGAAATAAAATATTCCGAATTTTATCCTCATACAATTAATTTTCTAAACTTTATTGAAAATTGCTATATATTTTTTATATTTGTCTGACAGCAAATAAAATATTAAAAATGTATTGGTTAGACTTACTGTTTCATTTAAAATTTTTAATTAAGAGAAACCCCGAATAATGAGTTTCTACTGCTATTCCACATTCAATGTGAAATCTCAATAGTAGTTAAACATTCTTTTGAAAAAAATAAATTAAATTTAACTTATATAAAATTACAATGCCTTTTTATCATAAATTAGGAAAAATACCCCCAAAGCGTCATACACAATTCCGTAAACCTAACGGAAATTTATACTATGAACAATTATTTGGTACCATTGGGTTTGACGGTATGTCTTCAAATTTATATCATGAACACAGACCTACTCAAGTAAAGGAAATTAAGAAACAATATTCAATTGCTCCGGAAATAGCAAAAAAAAATAACATCCAATCCTATCGGTTCAGAGGATTTCAAGTCCCTCATATTGAGGATTATGTTGATAGCAGAACAGTAGTTTTAACAAACTCAGACTGTAATATTATTTTGGCAGCACCTAAAAAATCCACAACAGATTATTTTTACAAAAATACAGATGCAGATGAAGTAATTTTTATCCATCGGGGTACAGGAAAACTAAGAACACATATGGGGAATTTAGATTTCAGATATGGAGATTACCTGGTAATTCCTCGGGGTATGATTTACAAATTAGATTTCGATTCTGAAGATAATCGATTGTTTATGGTAGAATCATACAGACCTGTATATACACCGAAACGATATCGTAACTGGGTTGGACAATTATTAGAGCATGCACCATTTTGCGAACGTGATATTCGTCAACCTCAAGAATTAGAAACTCATGATGAAAAAGGTAATTTTTTAATTAAAATTAAAAAACAAAACGAAATTATTGAAATAATATATGCAACACATCCATTTGATGTTGTCGGTTATGATGGGTTTAATTACCCATACGCATTTTCTATTCACGATTTTGAACCAATAACCGGTCGTATTCATCAACCACCACCAGTACATCAAACTTTTGAAACAGATGCTTTTGTAATCTGCAGTTTCGTTTCCAGATTATATGACTATCATCCGCAAGCAATTCCTGCACCATATAATCATAGTAATATCGATTCAGATGAGGTGTTATATTATGTAGATGGTGATTTTATGAGCAGAAACGATATTGATACCGGTCATATTTCGTTACATCCGGCCGGAATTCCTCATGGACCGCACCCGGGAGCAACAGAAAGAAGTATTGGTAAAACTCGAACAGAAGAGTTGGCAGTAATGGTGGATACGTTTAAGCCATTAATGGTTACACAAGAAGCAATGAAGATTGCAGATGACACATATTATCAGTCTTGGTTAGAGTAAATCAATGAATTAATATAAATAACTGATAATGATTCGATTATGATTTAATGAAAACATCAGAGTATATCAATATTAGGAAAGATTTTAATCTTTTTCTATGGTAGTTGAAGTATTCTGAAGAAAAAGAAAGTATGCAATTTTAAAACAAATTGTTAATTGTTTTTATGTAAAAATTCAAAATCGTATCCTAAATTGATAAACTAAATACAATGATTAAAATTTTTAAATAAAATTATTAATTAATTAAAGAAATGATTCGCTAATATTCAAATTCGATTATTATAATGGATAAAGATATAAAGTCAGTAAACTACGGTTTAGAAAAATTATTTAAAGGAGCTCAAGATTTCCTTCCACTTTTAGGAACAGATTATGTAGAGTTTTATGTGGGTAATGCAAAGCAGGCAGCTCATTTTTATAAAACAGCATTCGGATTTCAGTCACTTGCTTATAAAGGATTGGAAACAGGAGCTACAGACGAAGTGAGTTATGTATTAGCACAGGATAAAATTCGTTTAATATTAACGACACCATTAAATAGTAAATCACTGGTTAACAATCATATTGTTAAGCACGGTGATGGAGTTAAAGTTATAGCTTTATGGGTAGAAGATGCACATTCAGCTTGGGAAGAAACAACAAAAAGAGGTGCAAAGTCATACTTGGAGCCTATTATTAAAACCGATAAACATGGAGAAGTAGTTTGCTCGGGTATTTATACCTATGGTGAAACAGTACATATATTTGTAGATCGTAAAAACTATAAAGGAATATTTATGCCGGGTTTTGAAGTCTGGAATTCTGATTATAACCCGCCTTCAGCAGGCTTAAAATATATTGACCACATGGTAGGGAATGTAGACTGGGGGCAAATGAATACATGGGTAAAATGGTATGAAGAAGTCATGGGATTCGAAAACTTCTTATCGTTTGATGATAAACAAATACATACCGAATATTCAGCTTTAATGAGCAAAGTGATGAGTAACGGTAATGGACGTATTAAATTTCCAATTAACGAACCGGCAAAAGCAGCGAAAAGATCCCAAATAGAAGAATATTTAGATTTTTATGAAGGAGAAGGAGTGCAGCATATAGCAGTAGCTACTGATGATATTATTAAAACAGTAACCCAGTTAAGAGCTAACGGGGTTGAGTTTTTACCCTCTCCGCCAAAATCTTATTACGATATGATTCCTAAACGTTTAGGAGTACATATGGAAATAATGAAAGAAGATATTTCTAAACTGGAGGAACTATCAATTTTAGTAGACGCAGATGAAGAGGGGTATTTATTACAAATATTTACAAAACCGGTAGAAGACAGACCTACACTCTTTTTTGAAATTATTCAAAGAATGGGAGCCAGAGGATTTGGTGCGGGTAATTTTAAAGCACTATTTGAATCCATTGAAAGAGAGCAGCAGAGAAGAGGAACTTTATAAATATAACAATCTGAATTCGATTAATAACTTACTTATTTTCAGTAAAATAAATATTTGAATATTAAAAATTAATTGAATAGGTAATATTTTAAATGTTTTTAGGTAACTATTTATTATAAGAAATTCTAATAATAAAAATAAGAACGAATAATTATCACTAGGAATCAATTGTTTGTGCTTTTAAATGTTAATCGAACTCAGGCTAATAGTGTTGAAAAAGAAGGAATCAAGAAAGAAAAATAAATACTTTCCTGATTCTTTTTTATATTATAACAAATTTAAACCGCTAAGATGATGAAAGTCTTGTATCTTGCCTCACTCAATTACTTTAGTCTAAATAAAACAAATGAGCAGAGAAGAATTATTAAAAGCTATTGAAGAAAAATATGATAAACTTGACGTTCCCGTAGAGGCAATTTTAGAAGGCTTATTATGGAGTAAGCCTATAACATACTGGAACTACATTCAAACGGATGCTTTGTTGGGATTACAAATTCCCAGAACTACAGAACCTGACGAAATGGTATTCATAATGTATCATCAGATAAATGAATTATTGTTTAAAATGATTCTTTGGGAAATTGATCAAGTGGCAAAAAGTATCAAAATAACAGCTGAAAAATTTTCTAAGCATTTAATGAGAGTAAGTCGTTATTTTGATGTATTATGTAGTTCATTCGATGTAATGAGTGAAGGAATGGATGTGGAACAATATTTAAAATTTCGTAATACATTAACCCCTGCAAGTGGTTTTCAAAGTGCTCAGTATCGTAAAATAGAATTCGCTTCTACAGAATTAACTAACTTAATAGACGTGCGTTTCAGAGATACTATAGATAGAAATTCTTCTTTTAAAAACACCTATAATCATTTGTATTGGCAGGCAGCAGGAAAGAGCTACATGACAAATCAGAAAACAACATTGCTAAAGTTGTTTGAAAAAAAATACATGGGAGAATTTATTGAATTTATGGAAGATTATAACAATATCAATCTTTCTAAAAAATTTCAGGAATTATCAGAAAACATCCAAAAAAATGAAGATTTAATTAAAGCAATGCGTCATTACGATTATACAGTAAATGTAAAATGGGTAATGGCACATTATAATGCAGCAGAAAAATATCTGGGAGGCAGTGAAAAAGATTTAGAAGCCACAGGAGGAAGTAGTTGGCGTAAATACTTACATCCAAAATACCAAAGAAGAGTCTTCTTCCCATATTTATGGAGTAAAGAGGAATTAGAAAATTGGGGGGAACATTATCAATCCTTATAGCCAAAAAAAATAGACAATTTATCTCAGGCAATCTATTTAATGTTTTTTGTAGTATAGAAACATTATGTTACATACATCGGAAATGAAGATAATCAGAAACCCACTTAAGAAAGCAGATAAAAAGTAAAATAACTGTCATACTGTCATCAATTTTATCGAATTACTGTCAAAAAAAAAAAAAAAGCCGTTGGCATGACCTTTGAATACTTTTAATTGTAAAAATTGAATAAAAATAAAATTATGAGTAAAATTATAGGAATAGATTTAGGTACTACCAATTCCTGTGTTTCTGTAATGGAAGGAAACGAACCGGTAGTAATTCCTAATTCAGAAGGAAAAAGAACTACCCCTTCAGTTGTTGCCTTTGTGGAAGAAGGAGAACGTAAAATTGGAGATCCGGCAAAACGTCAGGCAGTAACTAACCCTACAAAAACAGTTTATTCTATTAAGCGCTTTATGGGGAATAAATATTCTGAAAGTTTACAGGAAGTTAAAAGAGTTCCTTACGAAGTAGTAAAAGGAGATAATGATACACCGCGTGTAAAAATTGATAATCGCTTGTATACTCCACAGGAAATTTCTGCGATGGTGTTACAAAAAATGAAGAAAACTGCTGAAGATTATTTAGGACAGGATGTTGCCGAAGCTGTAATTACTGTACCCGCTTATTTTAATGATGCACAACGTCAGGCTACTAAAGAGGCTGGAGAAATTGCAGGATTAAAAGTTCGTCGTATTATTAATGAACCTACTGCCGCTGCTTTAGCATATGGTTTAGATAAAGCAGCTTCTGATAAGAAGATTGTTGTATTTGATTTTGGCGGAGGTACACATGATGTTTCTATTCTGGAATTAGGAGATGGAGTGTTTGAGGTATTGGCTACTGACGGAGATACGCACTTAGGAGGTGATGATGTTGATGAAAAAATTATTAATTGGCTGGCCGAAGAATTTAAAACTGAAGAAGGAATGGATTTGCGTCAGGATCCAATGGCTTTACAACGTTTAAAAGAAGCATCTGAAAAAGCTAAAATAGAATTATCCAGTACGACTTCTACAGAGATTAACCTACCTTATATTACAGCTACTGCCAGTGGTCCGAAACACTTAGTTCGCACCTTAAGCAGAGCAAAATTTGAACAACTAATAGATGATTTAATTAAGAGAACCATTGAACCTTGTCAGACAGCTTTAAAGAATGCAGATTTAACGACTTCAGATATTAATGAAGTAATATTAGTGGGAGGATCAACTCGTATTCCTGCAATTCAGGAAGCAGTGGAAAAATTCTTTGGGAAAGCTCCAGGTAAAGGAGTAAATCCAGATGAGGTAGTTTCTTTAGGGGCTGCAATTCAAGGAGGAGTATTAACAGGTGATGTAAAGGATGTTTTACTGTTAGATGTTACTCCATTATCTTTAGGAATTGAAACTATGGGAAATGTATTTACAAAGCTCATTGAAGCAAATACCACTATCCCAACCAAGAAATCACAGGTATTCTCTACAGCTGCAGATAATCAGCCATCGGTTGAAATTCATGTATTACAAGGAGAAAGAGCAATGGCGGCAGATAATAAAACAATTGGCCGTTTCCACTTGGACGGAATTCCACCGGCACCCAGAGGAATCCCTCAAGTTGAAGTTACTTTTGACATTGATGCAAATGGAATTATTAACGTTTCTGCAAAAGATAAAGGAACAAATAAGGAGCAGAATATTCGTATTGAAGCTTCTTCAGGATTAACAGATGAAGAAATTCAGAAAATGAAAGCAGATGCTGAAGCCAATGCAGAAGCAGATTCCAAAGCTAAAGAAGTAGCAGATAAAATTAATGGTGCTGATTCTATGATTTTCCAGACAGAAAAGCAATTGAAAGAATTTGGAGATAAATTATCGGCTGATAAAAAAGCTCCGGTTGAATCTGCTTTAGAAGAATTAAAGAAGGCTCACGGGAGTAAAGATTTAGCTCAAATTGACGTAGCAATGGAAAAAATAAATGAAGCCTGGAAAACAGCTTCTGAAGAAATGTATGCTGCACAACAACAAGCTGAAAATACTACTGATAGTAAACAAAATGGAAAAAAAGAGACTTCTTCCGGCAACAGTAATGACAGTGTTGAAGATGTAGATTTTGAAGAAGTAAAATAGTACAACTATTAATTATATAAACGCAATCGCTAAACTGATTGCGTTTTTTAACACACTCTAAATTTTATATCTAAATATGTCCCTCAAAGAATATTCTGATATTGCACATAATATTCTAAACTCTAAAACAGAGTACAAATCTAATAAAACAATCATTTCAGCTTTATTTAAAAATAAAGTTACTAATGATTTTAAAAGCGTTGTAAAAAGCAGAATTACTATTATAGATAGTTATTACTCAACTCAAATGAGTAAACGTTTGTATGGTATTGATGAATTAGCAGATACACTTGCTAAATATTCAGATGATAGGCTAAAAAATGAAACAACTATATTTCTTAAGAACCCAAATCAAGATTGTTTAATAAACTCATTATTTTCAGAAAAATATGGTATCAATAAATCAGGTAAATCATTTGGTAAAGCAATCTCTTTAATATCTAAATATATCTATTTTTTGAATGATGGTGATTTTCCGATTTATGATAGTTTGGCAATTTATTCATATGAACTACTTAAAAAGAATGGCCTTATAGAAACTAAAATTGCAATAAAAGAGTATAATTACTTCGACTATATCAAGCAACTTAATTCAGTAACTAATATTAACGATTATGAAAAGTTAGATAACCTACTTTGGTTGTTAGGTAAATTATCAAATGGTAGGTTTTCAATATTAATGAGTAAATGTAAGTACGAAAGTTTAATCAAGATCAAGGATTTAAGTGTAAAATTGGAGTCTGTTAAGGGTAAGAATAAGAGTACACAAAAGGACAATCTAATTCGTGAACACGTCGAAGAAATCTATCAAACTTCAGATTTATTTTCAGATAATCAACAAAAGGCTTTCTTTGAATTTGTATTTAGTTTAAAGTAGAAAGCCCCCACAACCTAAAATCCAGTTTTTTCGTACCTCAAAACCCTCTGTCTTTTGTGTTGTTCCGCTTGCCTTTCAAGTTTAGCGTTTTTTGTCTTTAAGGTAATAGCCTATTACAACTTGGTTTTCATAAAATCAAACCAAATCGCAACAAGCTACTTCATATTATTTTTTCATAAAACCCTAAACTTCCCAAAGTTATGTTATATAATATAAGGTATAATAGTATTAAGAGAAGAGTACATTATTCCAAAATTGGGCTTAAAAAAACTATGTGATATAATAGCTAATCAAATTAATTTAGAATTAAAGTCAAAATTGGATTGGTCAGCTACATTAGAGGAGTATCAGGAAAAGGCAAAACATCCATTTCACTAAAATTCATTCAATAAAGACCTTATAAGGTCAGCCTTAGTACCTATCCAGAGCTTAATAATTTGTTACGGAAATAAGTAGTAACATTAAAAATTAAGTAAATGGAAGCAGTAATTTTAACAAAAGAGCGGTACAACGAATTAGTATCAAGATTAGACCAATTAGAAATTTCTTTAGAGTCTAATCAAAAACCATCACAAGAAACCTTTCTTGACAATCAAGAGTTTATTCAGCTAATGGATATTAGCAAACAAACTGCTCAAACTTGGAGGGATGAAGGCAAAGTTTCATTTTCTCAAATCGGAAGTAAAATTTACTTCAAGATGAAAGATGTAGAAGTTTTATCAGATAAAAACTACAATAAAACTAATAATGTTGAAATCGCTACAGTAGCAGATTTAATTGATAAAGAAAAGTATAAAAAGCTATGTGATGTTTTAATAAGCAGGTATCAAATGATTGAAAAAAGGAGAAATCGACCTTATTGCAACTATCATTAAAGGAAAAATGTTTAATAGCTTCAATGAGAGGTTTTAAGATTAAAAATACAGGCTTTCAAAACAAGGCTTTTAGTAAACTAAATATACAAATTCAGTTAGTATAAATAACTAATGTTTTTCAACTTTTAATATACCCTAAAACAGCGGTAAAAAGTAAATAAGAAAATCCTCATTATTTTATCAATATATATTTATATTTTTATGAGTTGATTAAAAGAGCAATAGAAAAGACTAAATGAACGCATCTCAAATAGAGAAAAACGTAATAGCATTAGTTGAAAACTTCAATAAAGAAGAATTTGTATTCGATCTATTGAGAGCCTACGGTATTTCTAAAACATCCATAACACGTTTGAAAAAGGGAGATTTTAATCTTTCTAATGTTGAAGGTGAAGTTCTCTATAAAAGTAAAATGCTTTTTAAAGAGGATGAATCGGGAACACTTTTAAATACCATAGATGAATTAACAAAAGATACAGATTCATTGAGACACAATCCACGCTTTGTAATAGTAACGGATTACAAAACATTATTAGCCAAAGATATAAGAACAGGATTAACATTAGGTGCACCTATTCTTGAAATCCACAAACACTTTGGTTTCTTTTTACCCTGGGCAGGACAAGAAAAATACGCTCAAAAAAATGAGAATTATGCAGATAGGAAAGCGTCATACAAAATGGCGAAGCTCTACGATATTTTAGTTACAGAAAATCCAAATATTTATGATGATGGTGGACATAACCTAAATATCTTTCTATCTCGTTTACTCTTTTGCTTTTTCGCAGAAGACACAGATATATTTCCAATTGAGGGAATGTTTACTGATAACCTAGCTAAATACACTACAAAAAACGGAAGCGATACTCATACTTTTTTAGATAGACTTTTTAAAGTTTTAAATACAGAAGACAATAGTAAAGAAGCATCACATTTTAGAGAGTTTCCTTATGTAAATGGTGGTCTATTTAGAGATACCATCATATCACCAAATTTTACTAAAGATGCACGTAAAATAATTATTGATTGTGGTGATTTAGATTGGAGCGAAATCAACCCAGATATTTTTGGGTCTATGATACAGGCAGTTGTAAACCCTGCATATCGTAGTGGTTTAGGTATGCACTATACTTCTGTACCAAATATTATGAAGGTAATAGAACCTTTATTTTTAAATGAATTAAACGAAGAATTTGAAAAGCATTTTAATGATGTAAAAAAACTAAATAAACTCATTAACAGAATTGCAAAAATTAAAGTGTTTGATCCTGCTTGTGGTAGTGGTAATTTTTTAATTATTGCTTATAAACAATTAAGACGTTTAGAAATAAAGATTTTAGCAAGAATCTATGAAATTAACCATCAGCTAAATTTAGGATTTCCAGATGTATATACTAAAATTAAACTCTCTCAATTTTACGGTATAGAATTAGATGATTTTGCACACGAAATGGCAATCTTATCTTTATGGTTAGCAGAACACCAAATGAACAAGGAGTTTGTAGATGAATTACACGATTTTGGTAGAGCTAAACCAATACTACCTTTAAAAGAAGCAGGTCATATCACACAGGGGAATGCAACACGATTAAATTGGGAAGATACTTGTCCCAAAAATGAGAATGATGAAATCTATATTTTAGGGAATCCGCCTTATTTAGGCTCATATTTACAAAATGAAATTCAAAAGAAAGATATAAGTCTAATAAATACAAAATTTGCAAGAATTGACTATATATCATTATGGTTTGTTAAGGCATCAATTTATATGAAAGATGTAGGCAATATTTCAAGTGCTTTTGTTTCAACTAATTCAATTTGTCAAGGAGAACAAGTAAGCATTTTGTGGCCTGAAATATATAAAAATAGAGTATCAATATTTTTTGCACACACATCTTTTAAATGGCAAAACAATGCTAAATCAAATGCCAATGTAATAGTAATTATAATAGGGTTAACAAACGACAATAAACGTGACAGATATATTTACACAGATAGAATCAAAAATAAAGTTAAAAGTATCAGTCCTTATTTAACACCAAATACAAACTTAATAGTAAAAAAAATAAGCAAACCTATTTCCAAATTCCCAAATATGACCAGAGGTAATGAGGCAACTGACGGAGGGGATTTTTTATTTACAAAAAAAGAAAAAGATGATTTACTTTTAGATAATCCAGATGCAATTCACTTTATTAGAAAAACTGTTGGTTCGTATGAGTTTTTAAATTCTCAAGAGCAGTGGTGTCTTTGGTTAGATGAGAAGTCATATGATTTAGCAAGGAGAAATTCTATTCTTAACAAAAGAATTAATAATATAAAAGATTTTAGGTTGAAAAGCAAAAAGCCTGCTACTCAAAAGTTTGCTCAAAAACCATATCAATATACAGGAAAGAGACATATTGAATCTGATTCCATTATTATTCCAAGAGTTTCATCTGAGAGAAGAAGTTATATTCCAATGGGATTTCTAAGTTCAGAGGTAATTGTAAAAGATTCTGCATATGCTGTTTACAATGCTCAACCATATTTATTTGGAATTTTATCGTCAAGAATGCATATGACTTGGGTAAAAGCAGTAGCTGGTAGATTAAAAACTGATTATAGATATTCTTCAAATTTATGCTACAATACATTTCCATTTCCAGAAATTAATCAAAAACAAAAAGAGCAAATTAATTTACACGTTTTTGCAGTTTTAGAAGAAAGAGAAAAGCATTCAGGTAAAACATTAGCATACTTATACGACCCAGACAAAATGCCTAAAGGTTTAAAAGAAGCGCATCATCAATTAGATTTAGCTATTGAGCGTTGTTATCGTTTAAAACCATTTGAAAGTGATACAGAGCGTTTAGAATATCTTTTTAAAGAATATGAAAAGATGATAAGTAAAAACACCTTGTTAGAAAAACCAAAAAGAACACGTAAAAAGAAGGCGTAATGATGAATAGTGGTGTAATTTTTAGTGATGAATCTGGACAAGACAATGATAACAGATATGGTGCCGTTTGTATGCTGTCTGGTTATAGAAAAAATTTAATTGAACTGCATCATAATTTAGAAGCTATAATGATAAGGTATTCTAAAAACGAAATAAAATTTAAAGATGTTAAGGGTGGTTTGAAATTAAAAATTGCAAAAGAATTTATAGCAGAAGGTTTAAATCAGATTTATTCTAAAAAAATAAAAGTCCACGTATTGGTATGGGATAAACAAGATAATAGGCATAATATACAAAATAGATGTGATGTTGAAAATTTGAAAAGAATGTACTATAAAGTCTTGAAAGAAGTTAAAAAAGATTGGAATTATGTTAACGATTGGTCTTTTTATCCAGACGAGTTAACTTCAGTTGATTGGTATAATGATATTGTCAAATATATAGAAAACACTAAAATTTTAAATCATTCAGAATTATTTAATAGCGTATCTAGTTTTAAATTTCCTAATTATCAAAGAGCAATAGAAAAAGATTCAGAACTAATGTATAATATTCAATTAACAGATTTGTTTGCTGGTATAGTTAGAAACTCAAGACAAAATAGTAAAGAATGCATCTCATTTACGGAAGCCAATAAAAATCAAATGGCATTACAATTATTTGATGTAAACAGTATTAGTATCTCATCCAATTTAAAACCAAAATTAGAGTTGATGGACTATTTTAAAGAAGAAAGTGCTAAAAGAAAACTCGGTATAAGTTTTAATACAAATAGATATTTTGAAACTTTCAATAAGAAAAACAACATTTTTATATGGCATTATCAACCTAAGTCAGAGTATGATAAAGCACCCGTTAAAATAAAAAAAACGATTTGAAATGTTAGATGTCATAGGTAAAACAGGATTAGAGTTTTACAATAACTAAAAAATATTGTAAATTTTACATATATTTTTACAATAACTTATATTTTAATGTAATATTTTTTGTTTTTTTACAATAACGAAAACTGTACTGTAAATTTACACTAACTTATGAAAAACTTTAAAGCAGGGAAATATATAAACCAAGGTTACTATAAAAGCTTTCAACCAGAGCAGATCAACAGGCAATGGCTATTAGAAGATATGGAGCTTCTTGAGTTACTCTCAAAAGCAGACAGGCAGTTGGGTAGATTAGACATGTATAGTGAGCATATACCAGATATTGATTTGTTTATTAGTATGCATGTCTTAAAAGAGGCAACGCAGAGTAGTAAGATTGAAGGTACGCAAACCAACATGGAAGAAGCTTTGCTAGATAAAGAAGATATAAGTCACGAAAAAAGAGACGATTGGGAAGAGGTACAAAATTACATCACGGCAATGCAGCAAGCCATTAGCATGTTAGAAACAATACCTTTTTCAAGCCGTTTAATAAAAGAAACTCACAAGATACTATTGCAAGGAGTAAGAGGTGACCATAAATTACCTGGCGTTTTTCGTTCCAGTCAAAATTGGATTGGTGGTGCGTCTATAACAGATGCAATATTTATACCGCCTGTGCAAACAAGTATAGGCGATTTAATGAGTGATTTAGAAAAATTTACACATAATGAAGAGTTATATTTTCCGGATTTACTAAAAATAGGCATTATCCATTACCAATTTGAAACCATTCATCCATTCTTAGATGGTAATGGTAGAGTAGGTAGGTTACTTATAACACTCTATTTAGTTAATAAAGAAATATTAAAAAAACCTATTCTATATTTATCTGATTTTTTTGAGCGTAACAAAACATTGTATTATGATAATTTAATGCGTGTACGTACGCATGATGATATTAAACAATGGCTTAAGTTTTTCTTAGTAGGTGTTATTGAAACTGCTAAAAATGGTGTAAAAACCTTTGATGAAATACTAAAGTTAAAACGACAGACAGAATTAGATATTCAAACTCTGGGTTCAAGAGCAAGTAATATTCAAAAGATCTTACATTATCTCTTAAAAAGACCAGTTATAAACGTTAATAAAATTATAGAAATAACAGAAGTGTCACCAAAAACAGCTTATAATTTAATTACTGACATGGAAGGATTAAAGATACTTCAGGAGGTAACAGGTGGTAAACGTGGTCGCGTTTATGTTTTTAAACAATATCTAAACCTTTTTAATTGAAATACTTTATGCCAGATATAGTACACGTAAAATACCAACAAACAGGAAAAAGTAAAAGTACCAATGAATATGGTATGAGAGAAATGCAACAAAAAGCATTTGAAGCTCGTACTGCTCAATATTTATTAATTAAAGCACCGCCAGCTTCTGGTAAATCTCGTGCATTAATGTTTATTGGTTTAGACAAATTAATAAATCAAGATATTAAAAAGGTAATTGTAGCAGTTCCCGAGAGGTCTATTGGTAGTTCGTTTGCTAAAACAGAATTGCAGCAATTTGGTTTTTTTGCAGATTGGGAACCTAATCCAAGATATAATTTATGCACGCCTGGTGTAGAAAAAAGTAAAGTTACTGGATTTCTAAATTTTTTAGAAAGTGATGAAAAAATACTAATCTGTACACACGCTACTTTACGTTTTGCTTTTGATGCAATAGACGAAAAAAAATTAAATGATTGTTTATTGGCAATTGATGAATTTCATCACGTATCTGTTGATGGGGATAATAAATTAGGAATGGTTTTAAGTAGTGTAATGGAAAAATCTACGGCTCACGTAGTAGCGATGACAGGTTCTTTCTTTAGAGGGGATTCTGTACCTATTTTATTACCAAAAGATGAAGCAAAGTTTACTAAGGTAAAATATGATTATTACCAGCAACTAAATGGCTATAATTATTTAAAATCATTAGGTATTGGGTATCACTTCTATCAAGGTAAATATACTTCTGCTATTCACGAAATATTAGATGAAAATAAGAAAACAATAATTCATATACCAAGTGTAAATTCAGGTGAATCTGAAAAAGATAAATATGAAGAAGTAAATAGAATTGTTGACGGTTTAGGTGAGTTAGATTATCAAGACCCAGATACAGGAGTTTTATATGTAATAAGTAAGGCTACAGGTAAAACGTTAAAGATTGCAGATTTAGTTCACGATAATCAAAAGGATAGAGATAAAATTCAAGAATATTTGCGTAATGTAACAAGTGTATATGATATAGATATTATCATAGCATTAGGTATGGCAAAAGAAGGATTTGATTGGCCATATTGCGAACACGCTTTAACGGTTGGTTATAGAGGTTCATTAACAGAAATTATTCAAATTATAGGTAGAGCAACAAGAGATAGTGATAATAAATCGCATTCGCAGTTTACTAATTTAATAGCACAACCAGACGCAGAAGATGATTTGGTAAAACTATCTGTAAACAATATGCTAAAGGCTATTACAGCATCATTGTTAATGGAACAAGTGTTAGCACCTAACTTTAAATTTAAGCCAAAATTTCCAGACGAAGATGATGATGATTCAGAAGATGACGATGATACTATAAAAATAAATGGCTTTAAGTTACCAAGTTCACAAAGAGCAAAAGATATTATTGAAAGTGATATTAATGACTTGAAAGCAAAAATAATGCAAGATGATACAATGCTAAAGGCAATGCCTGGTAATGTAGATCCCGAAGTTATTAATAAAGTATTGATACCTAAAATTATTAAAGAAACCTATCCAGACTTATCAGATGAAGAAGTCGAAGCTGTACGTCAACATATTGTGGTAGATTCTGTAATTAAAAACGGTACTATTGAAGAAGAAGGTGATAAACGCTTTATTCGTATGGCAGATAGTTTTGTGAATATTGATAATATTAATATCGATTTAATAGATACTATAAATCCATTTCAAAAAGCATTTGAAATACTATCTAAATCTGTTACTGCATCGGTATTTAAAGCCATTCAAGAAACTATTGATGCTACAAGAATAACAATGACTGGTGAGGAAGCAATTATATTGTGGCCTAAAATAAAGAAATGGATAGAAAAAACAGGAGAACAGCCAAGCATTCAATCTTTCGACCCACAAGAAAGACGTTTAGCAGAGGCAATCATATTTTTAAAAGAGCAAAAGCGTAAAGCCCAAGCAAATGAGTAAAAAGAAAACATTAAAAGATATATTTAATGATGATGAGTTTGGTATTTTAGATGCTAAACCCCAAAACTCTAATGTAAAAACTGAAGATGAACGCTTAATTGAATCGTTCCAAGATATTAATGCTTTTTTTGTAAAGAATAATCGTGAGCCTGAAGCGACTAATGTAACCGAATTTAAACTATTATCAAGATTAAAAGCAATAAGAAAAGATGCTAAAAAAGTAGAAGTATTAAAACCTTATGATTCACATAATCTTTTAAATACTAAAGAAGAAGTAAAATCAGTTGAAGATATATTAAATGATGATGATTTAGGAATACTAGATACAGATGAAACTTTATCCATTTTTAAGTTGAAGAATGTAAAAAGTGCATCAGAAAGAGCAGAAACAGATTTTACAGCAAGAAGAAAAGCAATGAGTAATAAGGATTTTGAGCCTTATGAAACAAAGTTTAAAAAAGTACATAAAGAATTAAGAGAAGGTAATCGTAAATTAAAAGAATTTAAAGACGTAGAAAAAAACCTTGAAGAAGGTAAATATTATGTTTTAGATGGTGTATTATTATTTTTAGAAAAAGATGGTTCAGAGGATAGGCAAATTGGTGATAGAACAAGAAAAGATGGTAGGACTATAACTATTTTTGAAAATGGTACAGTTAGTAATATGTTTTATCGCTCTTTGGCAAAAGCATTATATAATAACGGAAGTATTGTTTCAGCTACAGATAAAGATGCAGAAGATGAACTTTTTAAAAATGCAAACACCGTAAATGAAGAAGATGTTCAAACAGGTTGGATATATGTATTAAGGTCAAAATCTACCAATCCAGATATAGCATCAATTAATGATTTGTATAAAATTGGCTTTTCATCTGTTTATGTAAATGAGCGTATTAAAAATGCTTCTAAAGAATCCACTTATTTATATGCAGATGTTCATTTGCTTGATAAATATGCTTGCTATAATATGGATGCACAAAGTTTTGAACATTTAATACATCGCTTCTTTGCAGATGTTTGTTTAAACGTTGATGTTTTTGATGATAAAGGTAAAAGAGTAACACCAAGAGAATGGTTTGTTGTACCAAGACGTATTATTGATAAAGTAGTTACATTAATTTTATCAGGTGCTATTTTAAAGTATAAATATGATAGTGTTAATATGGCATTAATTGAGAAATAAAATTACTGTTGCTAAATGATTAAGAAATTAAAAATATATAAAAAAGGTATAACTATAATATCTGCTATTGTAATACTTATTGTCTTGTTTCTGACTTATGATGCTATTTATGAAACAAACAATTGGAAATGGTTTAGCTTAGATTTTAAAGGAAAAGATAATATTATATCTGCATATGGTTCATTAATAGGAGGTGTATTAGCATTTTTATCTATACTATTTGTTATATATCAAGTTTTAGAACAAAGAGAACAAATACTACAAGAAAAAGAGGATGTAAAAAAGGAGAAAATTGAAGAGAAAAAAGATTTATTAAAGTTAATCAGTAGTTTTTTAGGGTCAATAATAAATGACATTAAACATCAAGGTAAAAACCTAAAAACTTTTTATGAAAAAGAGTTAAAGCACCCAACTTTGCTTAATCAAACTTACTTTACAGTAAATGATAATTTTAATAGAATTGTAGAGATGGATTATATGTCAGTCTATAAATCATTTCGTCATTTTTTTAAAGATGAAGAAGATTGGGAAAAAAAGTTTCTTAACTTTTACAGAGATATAGACTTTTATTTGAAAAGTACTTCTCATTTAAGAGAAAAATATTCTTCTCAAATGAGTGAAAAAGTTAAATTAAAATATGAAATACAAAAAAACATTCAATCTATTCTGACAGACTTACATAAAATAAGAAATAAATATATTAATACATACCCTATACCATCTTATGACCTTTTTAATTTCCCGTATTTCAAGAGATTAAAAGATTTTTGGCAGAATTATAAAACTTATACGGATTACATTAATAAGAGCTTAAATAACTTTACAATTGATTCAGATTTAAGTGATTTAAAAATTACTTACTTTCAGCCATTGTTTGATGAATTGTTGTCTCTTCAAAAAAAACAAGTTCATTATGAATTTGATGAAATAGTTAAACTTACAGAAGATATTGGTGGTGTTATTATTAAAATAGAGCAATTAGAGGTTTTTGCTAAAAACTATGGTAGCGATGTAAAAAAGTATTGTGATTCTTATTGTATGCCTGATAGTAAAAACTTAAAAAATATTATTGAATTTAAAGAATTATTAGATACTACTCTTAAAAAAAACTTTAATTATGGATGATACAAAATTAAAACACCAGTTAAAAAGAGCTTATGAGCTTCGTGATTTTGAAATAAGTCATTATTGGAAAAGAGCACAATACTTTTGGGGTTTTCTTGCAGTAATTTATGCAGGTTTTTTTGCAACATTAATAGCTTTTAATAAAGAAAATAATTTTGCAATTGAGTATGTTTTAATAGTATGTACAATTGGTTGTATTTTCTCTTTTGCTTGGTATCTTGTTAATAGAGGTAGTAAAAGATGGCAAGAGCATTGGGAAAACGTTATAGATGAATTGGAAGGTAATCTTAATATCCCATTATATATAATGAAGCCAAAGGTTGTAAGTGAATTTTTTAATGCAGGTAATTTTTCAGTATCAAGAATAAATATAACAGTTAGTTTTTTTGTGTTTTTATCTTGAGTTAGTCTATGGTTCTTTTCTGCTATTAAATATGCTGAATCTGATTTTTTACTTTATGTTATTGTATTCATATCTTTGGTTAGCCTGTATTTAGTTTATTATTTAGGTAAAGGTAGAAAGTAAGGTTTTACTCTAAATATATGAAAAAGTCCCTCAAAGAATATTCTGATATTGCACATATTATTCTAAACTCTGAAACACAGTACAAATCTAATAAAACAATCATATGAAACCAAACATTTTCAACATAGCTACTAAAGAATTGAATCAAGATGCTTTTTTAACTTGGTTACTTCAATATTCTGACATCAAATGTGAAGACATAAACCAAGATTTAAATAATTGTGGTAAAGAATTCATTAAAAGCCTAATCCAAACTAAAATCCCAAATTTCAATGAAGACATTGTAGATGTAGAAGCTGGAAGACAATGCAAAAATATTGATGTTTGGGCGACAATTAATGGCAAGTATCTAATAATAATTGAAGATAAGACTTTCAGTTCTACTCATTCTAATCAACTTGCTCGTTACAAAAAAATTGCACAAGATTGGTGTTTAGAAAAAAGTTACAACGAGCCAATCTGTATTTATCTTAAAACAGGTAATGAATCAGCAAGGAATTTAAAATTTGTACAAAACCAAGGTTATTCAGTTTATAATCGTCAAGATTTTTTAAAGGTTTTAGAAAATTACACCAGAATAGACAACGATATTTTTATAGATTTTAAAGAACGTTTAACAAAATTAGAACACTTAAATAATCAATATAAAAGTAAAATTATTAAAGATTGGAAAAGTTCAGATTGGCAAGGCTTTTTTCAGTATTTAGAAAAGCAAATTGGTTTAGTAAATTGGCATTACGTGAACAATCAAAATAGAGGATTTTGGAACGCAGTTTTAAATTGGGACTATTGGAACATTTATCCAGTTTATCTACAAATTGAACAAGGTAAATTATGTTTCAAAATATCAACTGACCCAGAAGAATTGAAAATGCCAGAAGATATTACAAGAAGTCAGATTAGAAATAAAGTTTATCATTTGATTAAAAATAGTGCAAAAAATGAAGGCTTAGATAAAATTAAAAAACCAAATAAATTTGGATACGGAAAATATATGACTGTGGCAGAAGTAAATAAAGAATACTGGCTTGGTAAAAATGAAGATAAAATAGACACAGAAAAAACAGTTAAAACATTGAAAGAATATAGGAAGTTTTTGAAACGAACCATAGAAAAAACGGCTTACAACATTGTATAAAAATAATAGCGGTAAAATCACTAAAACGAGATATAGGAAATATATAAAAGATAGCAAATATAAGTGCCTTGCTACAGCCAACGCTCAATGCTATAAAGGTAAAGCCCTATGGGGTTTGAATAATTTTTTTTACAATGTCTCTTCTTTTTCATTTTATCTATGATGTTGCAAATAGGCGGTTTTTATGCTTACTATTTAAAAGGAAGTGTTATAGATTCCGCTTAATTCTCAATAGATGATTGAAGGAAAACGCTTAAAAACGGTCTTAATTCAAGTGTAAATATTGATTTAGAGTTCCAAAAGCATATAAATGCAGTTTCTGTTATAAGCAAAAAAGAAAAAGAGTTACAAAATGTCATTGATAAAAAAGCAGTTTTAAAAGTTACATATATACGTAATTGTTACAAAGCAATGGCAATAAGGCATCATAATAGCCTAAAACTATAACAAAATGACATAATTTTAGTTATATTAGAAGAGTAAACAAAGTTTAAGAGCAATATCAAATCGTACCAAGTCAGAACAAGTTTTAATTTTAAACTGTTATAGTAATGGGGAAAACCTTTCAAGGTATTTTAGGAGAATTATCAGGAAAAGTAGGTAATGTAATTGGTGGTATTGAAAAGGTGTTGACTACATCAGAATTAAGCCATCAAGTGTGGCAAATTCTCGGACAGAGGGTCAAGTTAATCAGCGTAATAAATTTACTGTTACATTGACACTATTGACAACGAAAAAAACTAGCGAAAAAAATTGCTGAGTATTTAATACAAGAAGACTCTTTAAATATTAATACATATTCCGGAAAACTTCTCTAAACAGATACTCTAAAATGATGAATAAGAAAACTTATGGATTTTCCCACTTGGGAAAATCACTCGCAAAACCCAAAGTTTAATTATATTTAAAACTAACAACAAAAATAACGCAATGATTTCCTAATCGAGACGTTACCTGTTTTTCATTCAGACAGAGGCGTGTAATATAGCATCAAATACGATGAAGTTACTTTTTAGTAAAAGTAGTTATATAACTCAATCTGTGAGTAGAAAAGGAAATTGCCGGAATGCTGTAGCAGAGTCCTTTTTTAAACCTCTAAAATATGAATGCACCAACAGACATAACTTTAAAACGTTTTTACAAGCCTGTCAAATAATTGATGATTGTATGCAATGGATAACACTAAAAGATTACATTATAGCTTTAGACCATAAAATTCCTTTAGAAATAGAATATTATAGTAAATTAAAAAAATTGTGTCAAACTTAGCAGGTAATCCACTTTCTTTTTATTAAGTAATCAATTCAAAAACGGGATTCGTCCTGAAAGTAAAGATTAATCGAATGAAAGTCTTTCTTTTAGGAGAATAGATTATCTATTTTTTCACGCTCTTCAGTAGCTAAAGCAGCATCAACTAAAATTCTGCCACTATACTCGTCAATTGTAATTTTTTTTCTGTTAGCAATTTCCAGTTGAATTTGCGGAGGAATTGTAAAAAAAGATCCTCCGGCAGCACCACGTTCAATAGAGACTACAGCCAGTCCGTTTTTAACTTTACTACGAATTCTGTTGTAAGCTATTAATAAATGTTTATCGATAAACTCAGAAAATTCCTGAGATTTTTTTTGTAATAATTTTTCTTCTTTCTCAGTTTCCTGTAAGATAGCATCTAATTCAGATTTCTTTGCTTTTAAATGTTCTTCCTGTTGGGTTAATTTGTCTTTAGTATTATCAACAACTTGTTTCTTCTGAGCAATTTTGGTGTTAAATTCCTTAATTCTTTTTTCAGCTAATTGAATTTCTAATTCTTGATATTCAATTTCTTTATCTAAAGAGTCGTATTCTCTGTTATTACGAACATTTTTTTGTTGTTCCTGATATTTTTTAATTAACGATTTAGCTTCTTCAATAGTCAGTTTCTTATTGTTAATATCAGTATCTAAATTCGATATCTCCTGGACTAAATTAGAAAGTCTGGTATTTAATCCGGCAACTTCATCTTCCAAATCTTCCACTTCTAATGGTAATTCACCATGAACGCTTCTGATTTCATCAATTCTGGAGTCAATTAATTGTAAATCATATAACGCTCTTAATTTTTGCTCTACCGTTATGTCTTTTTTTGCCATTTTTTAAATATAATATATTGGATTCGTATTCTTTTCGCTTAAAAGAATTACAAAATTAGTGATTTTTTTTGTAAGATAATCAACTAAAAGATTTTTTGTATGCTGCTCACTTTCGTAGTGACCTACATCGGCCAATAAAATTTTTTCTTCGGCTTTATAAAACTCATGATATTTAAAATCTGCACTAATG
The DNA here is from genome assembly GCA_963666645.2 of uncultured Tenacibaculum sp. Taxonomy (GTDB): domain Bacteria; phylum Bacteroidota; class Bacteroidia; order Flavobacteriales; family Flavobacteriaceae; genus Polaribacter. The sequence goes on from CAXXDB010000004.1 coordinate 70,411, forward strand.
TAGGCATCTGCCTTCTCTCTGATAGCATTGCCGATTGCAAAACTTCCGGCACCTCCTAAAACAGCTACTTTCTGAATAGTTTTTTTTAGCAATTTTGAATGACGAACACAATTTGTTTTAAATGTAGATTTTACAAATTGTAAGAATTCAATTTCATTCATGACATTTGGTAACTCTCCAACCATTCCCATACCTACTGATTTATTGCAGTTATCGAGTGTGATGATTTCGTAAGCAACTTCTTCATAAGGATGGGTTTTTAAAAGTGTTGTTAAAATTTTACTTTCTAAATAACTTTCAAAAATTACAGTAATACAAGTTTCTTCTTCAAATTGCAGCTCTCCTTTTTTACCTATCGTTGGGTTTGATTGATTATTTCCCCGATAACTTCCTTTGCCTTCTACATTAAATGAACATAAATCGTAATTACCAATATTTCCGGCACCGGCATCAAATAAGGCGTTTCTAAGATTACCGGCATCATTATGAGGAACGTAAGTAGTCAATTTTTTTATAATTTTCCTTTTAGGAATTAAAACTTTGGGGTTTTGTAAATTCAGAACTTCACACATTTTAGCTGAAACACCATTATTAGAATTATCTAAAGCAGTATGAGTAGCATAGATAGCGATATTATTTTTAATAGCTTTTAAGACAACCCGTTCTACATAGTTGTTCCCGTTGAGTCTTTTTAACCCGCTAAAGATGACAGGATGAAAACTCAAAATTAAATTACAGTTCTTTTCTATAGCCTCATCAACAGTGGTTTCCAGAGTATCTAAGGTTACTAAAATTCCGGTAACTTCTGTGGTATATTCACCTACTAACAATCCTGTGTTATCGAAGTCTTCTGCATAAGCGAGAGGTGCTAATTCTTCAACGTAATTTGTAACATCTTTTATTATCATCATATAAATTTACAGAGCATCAAAGTTAATATATTTAATGTATTTTCGTTGCAATGAAAACAATTCGTTATATGCTATTTCCATTTGCCGTTGTATTTGATTTTATAATATTTATTCGGAATTTCCTATACAACACAAATGTTTTTAAATCAACTTCATTTAACATACCGGTTATTGCTATAGGGAATTTAAGTACCGGAGGAACAGGAAAAACACCGCAAGCAGAGTATTTAATACGCTTACTTAAAAACGAATATAAAGTTGCATTATTAAGCAGAGGATATAAAAGAAAAACAAAAGGTTTTTTACTGGTTGAAGAAAAACATATTGTAGAAGAGGTAGGTGATGAACCGCTACAATTTTTTACCAAATTCAATTCCACTATTACTGTAGCAGTCGATGCAAACAGAACTCATGGAATTCAGCAATTAATAGCAGAAAAAAATGCAGAAGTAATTTTACTGGACGATGCTTTTCAACATAGAAAAGTTAAAGCAGGGTATTATATTTTACTTACAAAATTTAATGATTTATATGTTGATGATTCTTTACTGCCTGCCGGTAATTTAAGAGAAAGCGGAAGAGGAGCGAAACGAGCTGATTGTATCATTGTTACAAAATGTCCGGGAGACTTATCTCAAGAAGCGATGAAGAAGATTACTAAAAAATTAAAAATAACTTCGGGGCAAAAAATATATTTCACCTGCATAACTTATAATGAAACTACAAAGGGAGCCGAAAGAATAACAATTCCTGAATTACAGCACAAAGAGATTGTTTTAATTACCGGAATTGCAAATCCTAATTCTTTACTTAGCTATTTATCATCTCAAAAAATCAAAGTAACTCATATTAATTTTCCGGATCATCATAATTTTCTGGCTTCAGACATTCGAAAAATAAAAGAAAAATTTGAAGCTGTAAATTCTCAGGATAAAGTATTGTTAACTACCGAGAAAGATTACATGAGACTTAAAGGGAAATTATCCAATTTATTGTATATCGATATTCAAATAAAGTTTATAGCATCTGAAGGTTCTTTTATTACAGAAGTGTTTAACTTTATAAGAAGTTAAATCTTTTATATTTCCATTGTTTTTGTTGTTCAATTTTGCCTAAAACAAAGTGATGAAAAAATTAGTTTTTGCATTGGTACTAATGGTTAATTTTTTTCTATGTTTTCGAAAGAAATTGAGAATACAGACGGAACTCCAATTCATTTACATTGGCAACCAACAATGAAAGAAGCTATTGAGAAAGCAACTACTGAAAATAAACCTATCTTAATTTATTTTACAGGTTCTGATTGGTGTAAACCTTGTATTGATTTGGGTAAAAATTTATTTCTATATACGGCTGGTTTTCCCAGAAACAAAGATTTAGTGACTTCTGAGAATAGAAAAATAAAACAGTCATTGAAGTTCAGGGATGTTACTGGCATGGTCATAAAGATTGTAAGTACTTTGTTTTACCTAAAAGCAATACAGAATTTTGGGAAACAAAAATATCAGGGAATATCGAAAGAGATATTGATAATCATAACAAAATACTCAGACTTGGCTGGCAATTAGTAATTATATGGGAATGTCAGTTAAAGTCGTTATCTGTTGAGAGAACACTTGATATTAAATTTTTGAATAAAATTAAAAGTAATACCTAGTAATCTGACCGTTAGGTTTATATTTTGAGTAATTAAAAAAATGGAAGAAAATAAATTGTTTATCAGCAAAATATAAAACAGATTCTAAATGTGTAATTCAATCGCTAATCTTAGTTAGGTGAATTGTTGTTATGGGGGAGGTAAATTTTGTTTTATAAGAATTTAATTTAATGTTAAACAATTTGTTTTAAATTAACATTGAAATTACTTTTTTATAACTATTTTTTTCCTTTTTATTAAATATTACATAACATAGATAAATAATAATGATTATATATTTGCAGCGATTTGCAAATCAAAATACTGAATCTCAATTAACTTATGTTAAAAGAGAAAAATAGAATTATTCATATTAATTAAAAACGTACATTATGAAATCAATTAAATTTTTATTCGTTGTTATTGCCTTATCATCAAGCATGATGACATTTGCTAATGATGATAAGAAAAAAGTAAAAACTATCGTTAACCAACAAATTCAGAAATTATTAAATAATCCTGAATTTGTAGTTAAAAAAAACATGACTGTAACTGTTGAATTAATAGTAAACAGAGATAATGAAATAGTAGTTTTATCTGTAAATGATGCTACTAAATCCGGTGAAATAGAAGGATATATAAAAAATAGATTGAATTATAAAAAATTATCTGAAAGAATTGAATCTAAAATTTATAGGTTGCCCATAAAGATAATTCCCGGTATTTAGTTTTCAAGAAAGAAACAGAAAAAATAAGCCTCACATTTGTGAGGCTTATTTTTATATAAAGTTATCTTTTTAATTCTCAAATAATTGTAAATAACCATGTTATTTTGTAAGCTGTATTAGAACACAGAGAATTAAAATACTAATAAAATTTGGTAAATAAAGCATCTAAAAAAACTTACAGATACGATTGCTGAGAGTTTTTGACAGTGAATTTCTCATATCTCATAACATACTTTTAATTGCTCTGGATTTAACAACAGTCTCCTCCCATTCCCGAACCGGTACACTATCTTTAGTAATTCCACTTCCAATATAAATGATTACCCTGCGGTTATTTTCAATTTCCATACAACGGAGGTTTACATATAAATTACATACTCTTTTTGAATTTTCCAATAAATTTAACTCTCCTAAAAAGCCTGTATAGAATTTTCTATCATAATTTTCATTATTAATAATAAATTCTTTTGCTACCCCATTTGGAAATCCACAAACAGCTGGCGTGGGATGTAATACGTTTATTGCATCAGTAATTGATGTGTTTAAGTTTCCTGTGATTTTTGTTCTCAGGTGTAATAAATTACCTACTCTAAAGGTTTCTAAGTCTTTTATTTTAATGTTGCTGTTTTTCTCTTTTAACTTAGTTGTTATATAATCAGTTACAATTTGTTGCTCGTCTAATTCTTTAGAATTCCATACAACGGATTTCCCTTCTTTATAACCCTGTGTACCTGCTAGTGACATTGTAGCAAAACTTCTACCTTTCACTTCTAACAAGGTTTCCGGTGTGGCTCCTGACCACATCCCTGTCTTTGGATGAAACCAAAGATATACAAAAGCTGAAGGATATGTTAGAATTAACTTTTTAAAGACAATTAACACATCAAATTCTTTCAAATCCAGATTTTCTCTTCTGGATAAAACTACTTTTTTAAAATGATTTTTACGAATCATTTCTACTCCTTTTTCTACTAAATCCAGGTATTTTTTTTTATGTTCTTCAGAATATTCAAAATTGTACTCATCATTCAATCCTATATCAGAATTAATTACTTCCTCATAAAAATCGGAGTTGTCAACAGGTATTAAGATTGAAGAAGATTTCTTATTAAATGGTGTAAAAATAAAGCCTGATTCTGAAAAATTATTTGAAAAAAAAATTTCATTATCTCTTTGGAAAAAGCTTTTAATCCTATTAGAATTAGGCTTTTTATATGCAACAAAAGGAGAGCCTGCTTGTAGTGATGCTGCTATGTTTTTGAAAATTTTCAATCTGAACTTTTTAATAATTGCTCTTTAATAAAATTAAAATCAGACCAGACAAGATCATGATTTGCATTATCAATAGTAATCAGATCAAATTGATTTTCAGGAAACTTTTCTTCTAACAGTATCGAATTTTTATAGGGAACAATCCAATCTTTTGACCCATGAATACTTAAAATTTTATTAGGTGTTTTTTCCCAGTCTGATTCAAATTTTCTTAAATCTTCCTGGTGTGATAATTTTTCTTTGGAAGCTTCTTTCCAGGTTTTAGGTACTAACCAGCGTGTTAATTTCCATTTATAAAAATTTATTACCCTGGGAATAAACTCCTCTTTACTATAAACGGCTGGTGCTAATAAAATAATTTTCTCCACTTTTTCTTTCACGGCAAGTGCTATAGAACCGCCGTAGGAATATCCTAGCAGGATTGTCTTTTTTTTATCTAACCCTTTGATTATATTTAAAAGCATGTCTCGTTCAAAAGCAATACTTTCCTGTACCGGATTTTCATCTTTATAGTTATACCCTATCCTATCATAGGCCACCATACTAAATTTAGCCTGTAATATACTATCTGTAAGATATTTTGAGAAATCATTTAAAGAGCCTGTAGTCCCGTGTACAAAGACTAAATTCGGCAATGAAGAATCTTTTTGAATTGTTATTTTCCGAAATGGAAAGCCTTTGAATTTTTCCCTTGTTAATATGGGTTTTATGGAACTTTCTTTATAGCTATCAATAATTGTTTGATTAGATTTTGGAGAAGTAAAAACTCTAAAAGCTGTATAAAAAGCTATAAATATTAATAAGAGTATGATTCCGATAGTTTTCAAAATTTTTCTTATCATTATTCTTTATTTTTTATTGAGAATTATACTGGTCAGTTTGCAGATAGAAATTAATGTATCTTTTTCATCTGTAATTTTTATTTCCCATAAATGAGTTGTTTTTCCTTTGTGAATCGGATAAGCAACAGCATAAACCACTCCTTCTTTTTTACTCCTTAAATGATTAATAATCAAATCAATTCCTTTAACAATTTTTTCCTCAGAATTTAAAGAAAGTACAGACGCTAAACTCCCCACTGTTTCAGCTAAAGCCGCCACAGCACCTCCGTGAAGAATCCCATAAGGTTGATAAACTCTTGAGGTAACGGGCATTTTTGCTTTTAACATATCCTCTCCTATATCTATATACTCTATTGCTAAAGTTTCCATTAGAGTACTCCTGTTACAGGAGTTTAATTTTTTTAAAGTTTCTTCTTTATTCATTAATTTGCAAAAAATATAAAATATGAAATGAAGCAATAAAAATACGTATTTTTGTAGTACTAAAAACACAACAATGTATAAAATCCAAATAATATTAGATGTAAAACAAGATGTAATTAGAACACTTATTATTGATGAAAATCATACATTAGAAAAATTACATTTCGATATCGCAGAAGCCTTTGGTTTTGACGGAAAAGAAATGGCTTCTTTTTACATAAGTGATAACGGATGGAATCAGGAGGAAGAAATTCCGTTGCTTAATATGGAAGATACTGACTGTGGTTTATCTATGAGAACCTGTATTTTAAAAGAAATACTCCCAAATCAAAATGACAAATTAATATATATCTACGATTTTCTGTATATGTGGACTTTCTATGTGGAAGTTATTGAAAAATCTGATGAAACAACACCGGAAACTAAAGTAATTTTAAGCGTTGGTAAAGTACCTGAAGAAATGCCTGATAAAATTTTTAAATCTGAAAGAACAACTGATGCGTTTAACAGTAATATAGACGATCCGTTTGATAGTTTTGAAAATAGTGACGATTTTGACAATTACTAACCCAATAATACATAATCAAACAACTAATTAATATCGGTTTAATTCTGTTTTTCTTCTGATATTTGCTTATAAAAAAGTAACATTTTTTGTACCTTGTTTGTCAATATATAAAATTAACTAAACTTTTGTACTCTTGGATATTATTTTATCGATTAAAAATCTTAACAAAAAATTCAGACAGATTCATGCTGTAAGAAACCTTTCTTTTGATATTGAAAAGGGAAACGTGTATGGAATTTTAGGTCCCAACGGAAGTGGCAAATCTACAACGTTAGGCATTATTTTAAATGTAGTTAACAAAACTTCAGGTGAATTTATCTGGTTTAACGGAGCAGTATCTGCTCATGAAGCATTAAAAAAAGTGGGAGCAATTATAGAACGTCCGAACTTTTATCCTTATATGACTGCCGTTCAAAACTTACAACTGATTTGTAAAATTAAAGAAGTTTCATATGATAATATTAATGAAAAATTAAAAACCGTTAATTTATACGAAAGAAAAGATAGTAAGTTTAAAACATATTCTTTAGGAATGAAACAGCGATTAGCAATTGCTTCTGCTCTTTTAAACAATCCGGAGGTTTTAATTTTAGATGAGCCTACAAACGGCTTAGATCCTCAGGGGATACATGAAATCAGAGAAATTATAAAAAAAATCACTAAAAATGGAACTACAATTTTATTAGCTTCTCATTTATTAGATGAAGTTGAAAAAGTATGCACACACGTAGTAGTAATCAGGCAAGGATTAAAACTATATAGCGGCAGGGTAGAAAACCTGGTGGCTTCTAATGGAATAATTGAAGTGAAAACAGAAAATGATAAAGAACTGCTGATAAATACATTAAAAAATTATCACGATATAGCCACCGTCAACATAGAAGGCGATATTATTGTAGCCAGATTAGAAAATGAAACGTCAGCAGCAGATATAAATAAACACCTGTATGAAAACGGTATTGTCGTTTCTCACTTAGTAAAACGTAAACCTAGCTTAGAAGAACAATTCTTAAATCTTACAAACCATCAAAAAAATAACTATGCTACGTCTTTTACAGATTGAATTTCATAAATTATTGCATAATCGTGCTAGTAGAATTTTATCGATTATCTATTTTGGGTTATTAACCTCTATCGCCCTTATTGCTGCTATTAAATTTGAAATAGGACCTATAAAATTTCACTTAGCCGAACAGGGAATTTTTAATTTCCCATATATTTGGCATTTCAATACATTTGTTGCTGCTTCTTTAAAATTCTTCCTGCTTCTGGTCATTGTTTCCATGATGTCAAATGAGTATAGCTATAAAACCTTAAAACAAAACTTAATTGATGGATTAAGTAAAAAAGAGTTTATTCTTTCTAAATTTTATATTGTAATCGTTTTTGCTACCGTTTCTACAGTTTTTGTATTTGTAGTTTCTTTAATATTAGGTCTTATTTATTCCGATTTTAACGAACTTCCCATAATCTTTTCAGAGTTACAATATCTTATAGCCTTCTTTATAAAACTAACAGGATTCTTTTCTTTTGGATTATTTCTTGGGATTTTAATCAAAAGGTCAGCATTTGCTGTTGCAGGTATTATTGTTTGGTTAATTATTGAAAGTATTTTCAAAGGATACTTATTCTGGATTTTTAGAAATTTAGAACAATCAGTATCTCAAAAAGTTAACGAAATCATGCAGTTTTTCCCCCTCGAAGCCATGGCGAATTTAATTAAAGAACCTTTCACCCGCTTGGGAGCTGTAAAATCTGTAGCAAGACAAGTGGGAAAAGAAATCGTAGCTGATTATTCTATACATGCTACAGATATTACCATTGTACTTGCCTGGACAACTATATTTATATATCTGTCCTACAGCTTATTAAAAAAACGGGATTTATAAGCTGTTTTTCTTATTTTTGAGTTTTAACCAAAAACTCTAATGAAGAAACGATTTTTCATAATCTTGTTGGCACTTTGCATTAATTCCTTTGCTCAAAAGCAAGCAAATATTTGGTATTTTGGAAGAAATGCAGGGATAGATTTTAATACAACCCCTCCTTCTCCTTTAACAGACGGGCAAATAAACACCCTTGAGGGATGTTCTTCTTTTTCCAGTAAAGATGGAAATTTACTTTTCTATTCAGACGGAACTAAGGTTTGGGACAAAAATCATGACATAATGAGATATTCTGATGGCAGACTTGCTGTTGATTTAAGAGGTGATTCATCGAGTACTCAATCAGGTATGATTATTCCCAAACCAAAATCGGATACTCTTTTTTATCTTTTTACTGTGGACGATGAAAGCTCTAGAGATCTCGGACTTGGTTTAAATCTATACACCATTGATATTTCCAAAAATGGAGGGAATGGTGAAATCATAGAAAACCCAATAAATTTATCATTCGGACTTGAAGACGCCTGGACTGAAAAAATTGCTGCTGTCCGGGGTGCAGAATGTAATACGTTTTGGGTAGTTTCTGTAGTTAATAATACGTTCTATTCATTCAAAATAGACGATACCGGAATTAATACTACACCTGTAATTTCTACTGTCAGTAGTTTTGCCGGTAAAAGAGGATATTTAAAATTATCTCCGGATGGAACTAAGTTAGCTATTGCCAATGAATTAACAAATTCAATTTTATACGATTTCAGCCCTGCAACTGGAAAAGTGGGCAGTACAGAAACAATACTTACTGCAGTTAGTGACGGACGATCTTATGGAGTAGAATTCTCAGTTGATTCCAAAAAATTATATATCTCCACAGCTTCTGGTTTTCGATTCAGTTTAAATAATTCCCCGACAACATACAAGCTTTTTCAGTTTGATTTAAATAAGACTGATATTTCTCAATCTAAAACATTAATTTATCAACAAAACCCTGGGTTCAGAGGTGCGTTACAGTTAGGACCTGATAGTAGAATTTATGGAACCGTTCCTCTTGCTTATGATGACACTGCAGCTGATGTTGCATTTTTAGATGTTATAGAAAACCCTACAGCCGATGCCGAGGATGTAATTTTCACTAAAGAGGCTATAAATTTAGGAGGTCAATTTTCTACTCAAGGACTTCCTCCGTTTATATCCTCTCTTTTACTACCCATAGAAATAATTGATCTCCAATCTAATGAAATAATCAATAATCAAAATAAACAATATTGTACAGGAGATTCCATAGAAATTAAGTCCGGCACAGTAACAGGAACAGGGATAATCTATGAATGGGCTTTTAATAGTGGTATCGCAACAACAGTAATATCTAATCAATCAAAACTAAGTTTAGATAATCTTTCTACACGCAATAATGGAATATACTTATTAACTGTCTTGCTTACAAATGATTGTGGAGATGTAACAAAATTAGAAGGAGCCTTTAATATTGAAGTATTTGAACCTGCCACAGCTACCCCTGTTCCGGATATTAGTTTCTGTGATCTTGACGGAGACGGTTTAAACAGCTTTAATCTGGAGGCAGATATAACTCCTCAGATACTGGGATTTCAGGATCCGCGTCAGTTTGAAGTGCTGTATTATACAAATCAGAGCGATGCAGATAATAATACTGTTGCAAATGCCATAACCGGTTCATATACAAATTCAGCACCGTTTACTTCTCAGGATATTTTCGTAAGAATCCATAATAGATCTGCTCCGGATGTGTGTTATGATATAACTCAATTTAGTATAACTGTAATCCAGTTACCTAACACTCAGCCTGTGGATTATCAGGAGTGTGACGATGTGGCTAATGGCGGAAATACCGACGGATTCTTTAACAGTTTCATTCTCTCTTCAAAAGATTCGGAGATACTGGGAAGCCTTCCTGCAACTGAATTTTCCGTGACTTACCACACCTCTTTGGCGGGAGCACAAACCGGAACTGGCGGAATTATTGATAAAAACATACCTTACAGAAATACCGTTGCCCGTGAGCAAACAATTTATGTACGTGTGGAAAATATTAGTAATCCCGCATGTGTAGTGATATCTGATCCGGGGAGTTCTGATTTCCAACCATTTAAATTACTTGTCAATGAAGCTCCCGTGCTTATTAATAATCTGACGCAAATAAAACAATGTGATACCGATACGAATCTTACCACTACTATCAATCTGACAAAAGCACAAATAAACATTTCTAACAATCATCTTAACGAAGCATTCAAATATTATCGTACTGAATATGATGCTATTAATAATATTTCTGAAATTACGGATCCTACTAATATAACCGCATCTGATGGGGAATCTTTCTGGGTAAGAACTCTCTCAGAAAAAGGATGTTATCGTATTTCTAAATTAGATGTCATCATATCTTTTTCTTCAGATATTTCTTATAATCAAGAATTTACTGAATGCGATGACTTCTTAGATATCGATGGAAATGATACCGTTAATAATGATGACACTGATGGCATCACTAATTTTGACCTGTCTGAGGCACTAAATGATGTAAAAGTCTTTTTCCCCCCTGCTGTGAGATCAGATCTTGATATTTTATTCTTTGAATCTGAAATTGACAGAAATACGGTAACTAATCAAATTCCTGATATTAATAGTTATCGAAATTCAAGCCTTCCGGCCTCTACAAAACAACATATCTTTATAAAAATAATCAACCGGATAAATAATGCCTGTATCGGTTTGGGAAAATTGTTTATCAGGGCAGCTCCTTTACCTGATTTCTCTGTAACCTCTCCGCAAACTCTATGTTTAAACAACCCCTCTTTTATTGAAGCAGAAAACTCGAGAGAAACTTACAATTATGAATGGATCAAAGAAGGAAATCCTGAGATACTTGGTAACAACCGGCAATTTAACCCCAATCAGGGGGGTAAATATCAGGTAACAGCCGTTAACGGTGATACGGGATGCAGCAGATCAAAAACAATTACAGTAAATGAATCCATTACAGCAACTGTAACTCACCGGGATATAACTGTTATTGATGATTCTGACAACAATTCTATTCGCATTACGACTACTTCAAATAACTTAGGTAGAGGAGATTATGAATTTGCATTGCAGGATGAAAATTTACGGTGGGTCAGGGATTTTCAGGATGAGCCTTTTTTTGAAAACCTCAGAGGAGGAATTTATACCATTTTAATACGAGATAAAAATAATTGTGGCATTTCCCAAATAGATGTATCAGTATTAGAATTTCCTGATTTTTTCACCCCTAATAATGATGGAATTAATGATACATGGACAATAAAAGGAGGGAATTCAGTGTTTTATCCTGAAAGCAGTATAACCATTTTCGATCGGTTTGGAAAAATCATCGCTTCTCTGGAAATAGACAGTGAAGGCTGGAACGGTTTATACAACGGAAGAAAGATGCCCTCTAATGATTACTGGTTTACTTTCGAGCTTACTGACATAAATGGGAATACTTATACCCGAAAAGGTCATTTTTCCTTATTACTAAAATAATAATAATATCATGAAAGTTAAATTATTTTTTGTACTGACTCTTTTTGTGTTTTTGGTTACACAGGCTCAGAACGGAGCTTCCAGCTGTAGCGATGCTGAACCTATGTGTTCAGATAGTATGGGTGTTAAAATTTTTGAAAATGTAATCAATGTTCCAGATCCAGATTTAGGAACAAGAAGCGTAGGATGTTTAGGCTCGATTCCAAACCCGGCCTGGTTTTTTATCCGTGTAAAGGACAGCGGGGATTTAAAATTTCGAATCATTCAAGCTACCGCTTTTGATACCAATGGAAATCCTGGCGGATTTGGTTTAGATGTAGATTTTGTTGCCTGGGGACCATTTACCACCTCAGATTCTAATTGTAACGTTTTACAAGAAGCTTGTCCAGGGGCAGGAATCAGATGTCCGGATAACATAGGGGAACCTGATTATTATATTAATAATCTTGACGGAACTAATATTGTGGATTGTAGTTTTAGTGGTGCGGCTATAGAATCATTTACAGTTAATAATGCCCGGGCAGAGGAATTTTATATACTGCTAATTACAAACTTTTCTGGTATTTCCGGTCAAATTAAATTAGAGCAAACCAATTTTGGAGAGACGGGTGCCGGTTCCACAGACTGTTCCATTATTTCCGGTGAGCTTGGTGCTGATCAAATCGTCTGTGAGGGGACAAGCATTGAACTTGACGGAACTCCGGAAAGAGGTATAGCAACAGCCTATGAATGGCAAATTAACACTGGCACAGGTTTTTCTGCAATACCAGGAGAAACTGCAGCTACATTAAATATAAATAATGACAAATCAGGAACTTATCGGGTCATTATAACAGATAATTTTGGAGCAACAATAATGGACGATGTAGAAATAACCTTTTTACCTGTTCCGTCAGCTACCCCTGTTCCGGATATTAGTTTCTGTGATCTTGACGGAGACGGTTTAAACAGCTTTAATCTGGAGGCAGATATAACTCCTCAGATACTGGGATTTCAGGATCCGCGTCAGTTTGAAGTGCTGTATTATACAAATCAGAGCGATGCAGATAATAATACTGTTGCAAATGCGATAACCGGTTCATACACAAATTCAGCACCGTTTACTTCTCAGGATATTTTCGTAAGAATCCATAATAGATCTGCTCCGGATGCGTGTTATGATATAACTCAATTTAGTATAACTGTGATCCGGTCACCTAACACTACTCAGCCTGTGGATTATCAGGAGTGTGACGATGTGGCTAATGGCGGAAATACCGACGGATTCTTTAACAGTTTTATTCTCTCTTCAAAAGATTCGGAGATACTGGGAAGCCTTCCTGCAACTGAATTTTCCGTGTCTTACCACACCTCTTTAGCGGGAGCACAAACCGGAACTGGCGGAATTATTGACAAAAACATACCTTACAGAAATACCGTTGCCCGTGAGCAAACAATTTATGTACGTGTGGAAAATATTAGTAACCCCGCATGTGTAGTGATATCTGATCCGGGGAGTTCTGGTTTCCAACCATTTAAATTACTTGTCAATGAAGCTCCCGTGCTTAATAACAGCCTGGGGGATTTGGCACAGTGTGGTTCAAACAATGTAGATTTAACAGTTAAAGAAAATGAAATTCTGAGCGGTCAGAGTCCTTCTGATTTTATAATTACGTATTATAGAGATTCCGGCTATACCAATCAAATAACAACTCCGGATAATTATACGACAAGCAGTTCAAATGAAGTTATATATATCAGAAAAACAAGCACGGTTATATCCTCATGTTTTATAGAATCATCTTTTAATGTTTTGACTTCTGATCTTTTTACTCCCGTTCAGCCTGTGGATTATCAGGAGTGTGACGATGTGGCTAATGGCGGAAATACCGACGGATTCTTTAACAGTTTTATTCTCTCTTCAAAAGATTCGGAGATACTGGGAAGTCTTCCTGCAACTGAATTTTCTGTGACTTACCACACCTCTTTAGCGGGAGCACAAACCGGAACTGGCGGAATTATTGACAAAAACATACCTTACAGAAATACCGTTGCCCGTGAGCAAACAATTTATGTACGTGTGGAAAATATTAGTAATCCCGCATGTGTAGTGATATCTGATCCGGGGAGTTCTGGTTTCCAACCATTTAAATTACTTGTCAATGAAGCTCCCGTGCTTAATAACAGCCTGGGGGATTTGGCACAGTGTGGTTCAAACAATGTAGATTTAACAGTTAAAGAAAATGAAATTCTGAGCGGTCAGAGTCCTTCTGATTTTATAATTACGTATTATAGAGATTCCGGCTATACCAATCAAATAACAACTCCGGATAATTATACGACAAGCAGTTCAAATGAAGTTATATATATCAGAAAAACAAGCACGGTTATATCCTCATGTTTTATAGAATCATCTTTTAATGTTTTGACTGCTGATTTGTTTACTCCCGTTCAGCCTGTGGATTATCAGGAGTGTGACGATGTGACTAATGGCGGAAATACTGACGGATTCTTTAACAGTTTTATTCTCTCTTCAAAAGATTCGGAGATACTGGGAAGTCTTCCTGCAACTGAATTTTCCGTGACTTACCACACCTCTTTAGCGGGAGCACAAACCGGAACTGGCGGAATTATTGACAAAAACATACCTTACAGAAATACCGTTGCCCGTGAGCAAACAATTTATGTACGTGTGGAAAATATTAGTAATCCCGCATGTGTAATGATATCTGATCCGGGGAGTTCTGATTTCCAACCATTTAAATTATTTGTCAATGAAGCTCCCGTGCTTAATAACAGCCTGGGGGATTTGGCACAGTGTGGTTCAAACAATGTAGATTTAACAGTTAAAGAAAATGAAATTCTGAGCGGTCAGAGTCCTTCTGATTTTATAATTACGTATTATAGAGATTTCGGCTATACCAATCAAATAACAACTCCGGATAATTATACGACAAGCAGTTCAAATGAAATTATATATATCAGAAAAACAAACACGGTTATATCCTCATGTTTTATAGAATCATCTTTTAATGTTTTGACTGCTGACTTATTTACTCCCGTTCAGCCTGTGGATTATCGGGAGTGTGACGATGTGGCTAATGGCGGAAATACTGACGGATTCTTTAACAGTTTTATTCTCTCTTCAAAAGATTCGGAGATACTGGGAAGCCTTCCTGCAACTGAGTTTTCCGTGACTTACCACACCTCTTTGGCGGGAGCACAAACCGGAACTGGCGGAATTATTGACAAAAACATACCTTATAGAAATACCGTTGCCCGCGAGCAAACAATTTATATACGTGTGGAAAATATTAGTAATCCCGCATGTGTAGTGATATCTGATCCGGGGAGTTCTGGTTTCCAACCATTTAAATTATTTGTCAATGGAGCTCCCGTACTTGACCGCCGGGATATAACTGTTATTGATGATTCTGACAACAATTCTATTCGCATTACGACTACTTCAAATAACTTAGGTAGGGGAGATTATGAATTTGCATTGCAGGATGAAAATTTACGATGGGTCAGGGATTTTCAGGATGAGCCTTTTTTTGAAAACCTCAGAGGAGGAATTTATACCATTTTAATACGAGATAAAAATAATTGTGGCATTTCCCAAATAGATGTATCAGTATTAGAATTTCCTGATTTTTTCACCCCTAATAATGATGGAATTAATGATACATGGACAATAAAAGGAAGGAATTCAGTGTTTTATCCTGAAAGCAGTATAACCATTTTCGATCGGTTTGGAAAAATCATCGCTTCTCTGGAAATAGACAGTGAAGGCTGGAACGGTTTATACAACGGAAGAAAGATGCCCTCTAATGATTACTGGTTTACTTTCGAGCTTACTGACATAAATGGGAATACTTATACCCGCAGAGGTCATTTTTCCTTATTAAGAAAATAATAATAATATCATGAAAGTTAGATTATTTTTTGTACTGACTCTTTTTGTGTTTTTGGTTACACAGGCTCAGAACGGAGCTTCCAGCTGCAGCGATGCTGAACCTATGTGTTCAGATACTATGGGTGTTAAAATTTTTGAAAATGTAATCAATGCTCCAGATTTAGGAACAAGAAGCATAGGATGTTTAGGCTCGGCTCCAAACCCGGCCTGGTTTTTTATCCGTGTAAAAGACAGCGGGGATTTAAAATTTCGAATCATTCAATCTACCGCTTTTGACACCAATGGAAATACTGTCGGATTTGGTTTAGATGTAGATTTTGTTGCCTGGGGACCATTTACCACCTCAGATTCTAATTGTAACGTTTTACAAGAAGCTTGTCCAGGGACAGGAACCAGATGTCCGGATAATACAATGGAACCTGATTATTATATTAATAATCTTGACGGAACTAATATTGTGGATTGTAGTTATGATCGTGCGGCTACGGAATCATTTACAGTTAATAATGCCCAGGCAGGTGAATTTTATATACTGCTAATTACAAACTTTTCTGGTATTTCCGGTCAAATTAAATTAGAGCAAACCAATTTTGGAGAAACGGGTGCCGGTTCCACAGACTGTTCCATTATTTCCGGTGAGCTTGGTGCTGATCAAATCGTCTGTGAGGGGACAAGCATTGAACTTGACGGAACTCCGGAAAGAGGTATAGCAACAGCCTATGAATGGCAAATTAACACTGGCACAGGTTTTTCTGCAATACCAGGAGAAACTGCAGCTACATTAAATATAAATAATGACAAATCAGGAACTTATCGGGTCATTATAACAGATAATTTTGGAGCAACAATAATGGACGATGTAGAAATAACCTTTTTACCTGTTCCGTCAGCTACCCCTGTTCCGGATATTAGTTTCTGTGATCTTGACGGAGACGGTTTAAACAGCTTTAATCTGGAGGCAGATATAACTCCTCAGATACTGGGATTTCAGGATCCGCGTCAGTTTGAAGTGCTGTATTATACAAATCAGAGCGATGCAGATAATAATACTGTTGCAAATGCCATAACCGGTTCATACACAAATTCAGCACCGTTTACTTCTCAGGATATTTTCGTAAGAATCCATAATAGATCTGCTCCGGATGCGTGTTATGATATA
This sequence comes from uncultured Tenacibaculum sp., assembly GCA_963666645.2. Lineage (GTDB taxonomy): Bacteria > Bacteroidota > Bacteroidia > Flavobacteriales > Flavobacteriaceae > Polaribacter. The sequence goes on from CAXXDB010000004.1 coordinate 87,274, forward strand.
ACTCAATTTAGTATAACTGTGATCCGGTCACCTAACACTACTCAGCCTGTGGATTATCAGGAGTGTGACGATGTGGCTAATGGCGGAAATACCGACGGATTCTTTAACAGTTTTATTCTCTCTTCAAAAGATTCGGAGATACTGGGAAGCCTTCCTGCAACTGAATTTTCCGTGTCTTACCACACCTCTTTAGCGGGAGCACAAACCGGAACTGGCGGAATTATTGACAAAAACATACCTTACAGAAATACCGTTGCCCGTGAGCAAACAATTTATGTACGTGTGGAAAATATTAGTAATCCCGCATGTGTAATGATATCTGATCCGGGAAGTTCTGGTTTCCAACCATTTAAATTATTTGTCAATGAAGCTCCCGTGCTTAATAACAGCCTGGGGGATTTGGCACAGTGTGGTTCAAACAATGTAGATTTAACAGTTAAAGAAAATGAAATTCTGAGCGGTCAGAGTCCTTCTGATTTTATAATTACGTATTATAGAGATTCCGGCTATACCAATCAAATAACAACTCCGGATAATTATACGACAAGCAGTTCAAATGAAGTTATATATATCAGAAAAACAAGCACGGTTATATCCTCATGTTTTATAGAATCATCTTTTAATGTTTTGACTTCTGATCTTTTTACTCCCGTTCAGCCTGTGGATTATCAGGAGTGTGACGATGTGGCTAATGGCGGAAATACCGACGGATTCTTTAACAGTTTTATTCTCTCTTCAAAAGATTCGGAGATACTGGGAAGTCTTCCTGCAACTGAATTTTCTGTGACTTACCACACCTCTTTAGCGGGAGCACAAACCGGAACTGGCGGAATTATTGACAAAAACATACCTTACAGAAATACCGTTGCCCGTGAGCAAACAATTTATGTACGTGTGGAAAATATTAGTAATCCCGCATGTGTAGTGATATCTGATCCGGGGAGTTCTGGTTTCCAACCATTTAAATTACTTGTCAATGAAGCTCCCGTGCTTAATAACAGCCTGGGGGATTTGGCACAGTGTGGTTCAAACAATGTAGATTTAACAGTTAAAGAAAATGAAATTCTGAGCGGTCAGAGTCCTTCTGATTTTATAATTACGTATTATAGAGATTCCGGCTATACCAATCAAATAACAACTCCGGATAATTATACGACAAGCAGTTCAAATGAAGTTATATATATCAGAAAAACAAGCACGGTTATATCCTCATGTTTTATAGAATCATCTTTTAATGTTTTGACTGCTGATTTGTTTACTCCCGTTCAGCCTGTGGATTATCAGGAGTGTGACGATGTGACTAATGGCGGAAATACTGACGGATTCTTTAACAGTTTTATTCTCTCTTCAAAAGATTCGGAGATACTGGGAAGTCTTCCTGCAACTGAATTTTCCGTGACTTACCACACCTCTTTAGCGGGAGCACAAACCGGAACTGGCGGAATTATTGACAAAAACATACCTTACAGAAATACCGTTGCCCGTGAGCAAACAATTTATGTACGTGTGGAAAATATTAGTAATCCCGCATGTGTAATGATATCTGATCCGGGGAGTTCTGATTTCCAACCATTTAAATTATTTGTCAATGAAGCTCCCGTGCTTAATAACAGCCTGGGGGATTTGGCACAGTGTGGTTCAAACAATGTAGATTTAACAGTTAAAGAAAATGAAATTCTGAGCGGTCAGAGTCCTTCTGATTTTATAATTACGTATTATAGAGATTTCGGCTATACCAATCAAATAACAACTCCGGATAATTATACGACAAGCAGTTCAAATGAAATTATATATATCAGAAAAACAAACACGGTTATATCCTCATGTTTTATAGAATCATCTTTTAATGTTTTGACTGCTGACTTATTTACTCCCGTTCAGCCTGTGGATTATCGGGAGTGTGACGATGTGGCTAATGGCGGAAATACTGACGGATTCTTTAACAGTTTCATTCTCTCTTCAAAAGATTCGGAGATACTGGGAAGCCTTCCTGCAACTGAATTTTCCGTGACTTACCACACCTCTTTAGCGGGAGCACAAACCGGAACTGGCGGAACTATTGATAAAAACATACCTTATAGAAATACCGTTGCCCGCGAGCAAACAATTTATGTACGTGTGGAAAATATTAGTAATCCCGCATGTATAGTGATATCTGATCTGGGGAGTTCTGGTTTCCAACCATTTAAATTACTTGTCAATGGAGCTCCCGTACTTGACCGCCGGGATATAACTGTTATTGATGATTCTGACAACAATTCTATTCGCATTACGACTACTTCAAATAACTTAGGTAGAGGAGATTATGAATTTGCATTGCAGGATGAAAATTTACGGTGGGTCAGGGATTTTCAAGATGAGCCTTTTTTTGAAAACCTCAGAGGAGGAATTTATACCATTTTAATACGAGATAAAAATAATTGTGGCATTTCCCAAATAGATGTATCAGTATTAGAATTTCCTGATTTTTTCACCCCTAATAATGATGGAATTAATGATACATGGACAATAAAAGGAGGGAACTCAGTGTTTTATCCTGAAAGCAGTATAACCATTTTCGATCGGTTTGGAAAAATCATCGCTTCTCTGGAAATAGACAGTGAAGGCTGGAACGGTTTATACAACGGAAGAAAGATGCCCTCTAATGATTACTGGTTTACTTTCGAGCTTACTGACATAAATGGGAATACTTATACCCGCAGAGGTCATTTTTCCTTATTAAGAAAATGAAATCAATACATATACTTAAACAGCAAGGATAGTTTTAATAATAAACTATCCTTATTTTTGCTATATGGATTTTCAACTTGTATCAGATTTTCAACCTACCGGAGATCAACCTGAAGCTATACAACAGCTTGTCAATGGAATTACTACAGATGAAAAATATCAAACCTTATTGGGAGTTACAGGTTCTGGTAAAACGTTTAGCATTGCAAATGTTATTGCTACCGTAAACCGACCTACATTAGTATTAGCACATAATAAAACATTAGCAGCACAGTTATACTCAGAATTCAAGCAGTTTTTCCCAAATAACGCTGTTGAATACTTTGTTTCTTATTATGATTATTATCAACCTGAAGCATATATTCCTGTAACGGGAACTTATATAGAAAAAGATCTTTCTATTAATGATGAAATTGAACGATTACGTATAAGGACTTCCTCTTCATTACTTTCAGGAAGAAGAGATGTAGTCGTAGTAGCTTCAGTTTCTTGTTTATACGGTATTGGAAACCCTGCTGAATTTAAAAAAAATATTATTCATGTTGAAGTTGGACAACGAATTTCAAGAACTGAATTTTTACATCAGTTAGTAACCAGCTTATATGCTCGCTCAGAAACAGAAATAAAAAGTGGAACGTTTAAAGTAAAAGGGGATGTTATTACTATTTACCCTTCCTACGGAGATAGTGGGTATCGAATTCATTTTTTTGGAGATGAGATAGAAGAGATTGACGCTTTTGATATAGAAAATAATCAAATTGTAGAGGAATTTGAATACTTAAATATCTATCCTGCAAATTTATTTGTTACCTCTTCGGATGTGCTTCAAAATGCAATTCATCAAATTCAACATGATTTAGTAGAACAATGCGATTATTTTTCTGAAACAGGAAAGCATTTAGAATCGAAGCGTTTAAAAGAACGAACAGAATTTGATTTGGAAATGATTCGGGAGCTAGGCTATTGTTCCGGTATCGAAAATTATTCTCGTTATTTGGATGGTCGTGAAGCTGGTACCCGCCCTTTCTGTTTGTTAGATTATTTTCCTGATGATTATATCATGGTTATTGATGAAAGTCATGTTACCATACCTCAGGTACATGCCATGTATGGAGGAGACAGAAGCAGAAAAGAAAACTTAGTTGAGTATGGATTCCGATTACCTGCTGCAATGGACAATCGCCCATTAAAGTTTGAAGAATTTGAAGTCCTGCAAAATCAAGTAATTTACGTTTCTGCAACTCCCTCAGATTATGAGCTTCAAAGAACAGAAGGTGTTTTTGCAGAGCAAGTAATCCGACCTACAGGTTTGCTGGATCCGGAAATAGAAGTAAGACCCGGTTTAAACCAAATTGATGATTTGATTGAAGAGATTCAGATTCGTACAGGAAAAGATGAAAGAACATTAATTACTACATTAACGAAAAGAATGGCGGAAGAATTCACGAAGTATTTAATACGAATTCAAATTCGTTGTCGCTATATTCATTCTGATGTGGATACCTTAGAGCGTGTAGAAATTATGCAAAATTTGCGTAGAGGGCTATTCGATGTATTAGTGGGAGTTAACTTGCTCAGGGAGGGACTCGATTTACCGGAAGTTTCTTTAGTTGCTATTTTAGATGCAGATAAGGAGGGGTTTTTACGCTCTCACAGGTCCTTAACGCAAACGGTAGGTCGTGCAGCACGTAATGTAAATGGTAAAGCAATTATGTATGCGGATAAAATTACAAACAGTATGCAACAAACTATTGATGAAACCAACAGAAGAAGAGAAAAACAAATTAACTACAATACTAAATTTGACATTATTCCCACGCAAATTAGTAAGAAAATTGATGATTCTCTTTCTAAAAATGCTATCACATCTTATCACTATGAAAAGACCATTGAAAAAGCAGCTGAGCAAGATTTAGAATATTTATCAAAACCTGAAATAGAAAAACGGATTAGAGAAAAACGCAAACAAATGGAAGTTGTCGCAAAAGCATTAGATTTTATAGAAGCTGCGAAACTTCGTGATGAGATTACACTTTTAAAAAAAAGAATTTAATTTCCCGATATTATTCAGAATACCTTAATAAGACCTCAGTTATATTACACTATTTTAATTTTGAATTTATAGTAATAATGGCTATTTTTAAAAGATAGATATTTTCAGGAGTTAGCTGGTTATATAATTAGAGGAGATTGTTTAAATTAATATTAAAAATTACTGACTTATTAATTTAGTTTCCATCCTAATTTGATTTTTAGTAACAGGTCTATAGCTTATCATTTTAATACTATTTTATATTTTCAAAAGACTTTCATATCGATATTGCTTTTAAAATACGGCATATTTTCTCTGCCGAGTTTAATTCCGGACTCTAAGCAGATATTAGCAGGTGTAAGTCATTTTACCCTACTTGAGAAATTTCACGATTGGATATCCAAAATAACCTTAAAACCTTGTGAGTGATTTTTTTATGCCATAAATTCAATTACATTTGTAACATGGAACAAACAACAATATTTGGTATTAGAGCTATAATAGAGGCTATAGAAAGTAATTCAACTATTGATAAGATTTATTTACAGAAAGGACTGCGAGGCAACCTTTTCTTTGAGTTAGATAAACTAATTAAAAAACATAAGATTTCTTCCAGCTTTGTTCCAATTGAAAAATTAAAGAAACTTTCTAAACACAATCATCATCAGGGTGCTGTAGCTAAAATATCACCTGTTTCTTTTTCAAATTTAGAATTTTTAATTGAGAACACTATTCAATCAAATGAAATTCCACTGTTTATTATATTAGATCAATTGTCTGATGTACGAAATTTTGGAGCAATTATTAGAACAGCTGAATGTACCGGTGTTCATGGAATCATTATTCAAAAAAGCGGAAATGCTCCAATTAACGCTGAAGCTATAAAAACATCTGCCGGAGCAGCTTTTAAGGTTCCAATATGCAAAGTAGATCATGTAAAAGATGCCATTTTTCAATTGCAGGCAGCAAACATAAAATTAATCGCAGCTACTGAAAAAACCGAAGATTCTATTTATAATGTTGACTTAAATCAATCGATTGCGATTATTATAGGATCTGAACATAAAGGAGTAAGTAATTCTATATTAAAGATGTCTGATTATAAGGCAAAACTACCACTTCTGGGAGATATAAAGTCTTTAAATGTCTCTGTTGCCTGTGGGGCTTTTTTATATGAAACTATTCGGCAGAGGATAAATTAAAAAGTAAAATTAATATAGAGTTATACTATTTCATGTATTTTATTTATGGGAGATTCTATTTCATTTGAGGTAAAAGAAAATACATCTTGTCTGCGATTTTTCATTCGTAAAGAAGCTTGTTTTTTGGAAAAAAGATTCGTCGCTAATGGTAAAAAGAGAACAGGAAAGCTAAAAATAAACTTACCAGAAGTAATCACTATTCAAGGTATTTTTTATTTATCAGATGCAAGAACGTTTAAAGATTATACAGACAAATTATTTACAAAGTGAATTTTCGGATGAAGTTCCCCGCAATCGAATGAGAGAACTTAAAAAGAGATATCTCTATGCCATTGCCTATTTACCTAAAAATATGCGGATTGACTAATAGCTGGCGGGTTCACACTAATTATAAAATTCCCGTATTGTAATTGTGTTTTGAAAAGTAGAGCAAACAAAGCCTGGAGGAGCTTAAAAAAATATGTCATACAGAGATATTTACCTGCAATATTAAACCTTCATTAGCACGAATATTGAAAACCGTATCATCTTCAAAAATTAAATACTGGCCTTTTATACCTACTAATTTTCCTGCATAAATTTTTTCTTTTTTAATATTCAAACTCTTTGGTTTTTTTGGATATTTATTCACAGGAAAATTAATATCAGTTTCTTTATTATTTTCAATAAAATATTCTTTAACTTCATTAGGTATAAAAGAGAGCAAACGCTGTTTTGATTGAGTAAGATTTTCGTTTTTTATCTCATTTTTCAGCATTTTTCTCCAATTTGTTTTATCAGCCACTTGTTTTTTTAAAGCAACTTCTGTAATTCCGGCTAAATAACGATTGGGAACTTCCACAATTTCTATGGCTTTATGTGCACCCTGATCTATCCATCGTGTAGGAACTTGGGTTTTGCGTGTCACTCCCACCTTTATATTACCCGAGTTAGCTAAATATACAATATGAGGCTGTAATTGTACTTTTTTTTCATATTCTAAATCACGATCTTCCTCATCTAAATGTGCTTTACTTAATTCTGGTCTCATAATCCAATCTGCTGCTGAAGGCATATTGAAAAAACACAGTTTACAAAAACCTTGACGATAAATTTCTTTTTCTAAACCACATGCTAAACATTGATAGGCTTCAAACTGCAATTCAATTCTCTTATTTAGTAATTGATTTACATTAATAAAATCTGTTTTCATATCTAAGTAATACTGAACAGTATCTAAATTTTCAGTAATCATTTTTTTTAAAACTTCCTTGTATTGCATATTAAAAATTTATTATTTTTATCCAAAAATAAATGTACAAATTCTTAGCTAAAAATGCTGTTTCCATTTATAAATTCTATAATTTCCTGGTTTTTAAAAAAAAGAAAACATCAAATGGAATTATTTTTAAAATACCCCATTGATGTCCAGCAAGAATTATTAATGAGCTTTATTGCTTTAGCAAAACATACCGAATTCGGGAAAAAACATCAATTCTCGAAAATTAAAAATTACTCTGATTTTGTGACTAAAGTTCCTGTTCAAAAATATGAAAGCATAGAACCATTAATTGAACGATGTAGGAAAGGAGAACAGAATTTATTTTGGCCAACTAAAATTAAATGGTTTGCAAAATCGAGCGGTACTACCAATGCTAAAAGTAAATTTATACCTGTAAGTGATGAAGCGATAGAAGATTGTCACTTTAAAGCAGGTAAAGATATGCTCTGCCTATATATTAATAATAATGTAGATGCAAAATTATTTACAGGTAAAGGTCTTCGATTAGGTGGAAGTTCAGCCATATACGAGGATAATGATACTTATTTTGGTGATTTATCTGCAATTATTATTGAAAATATGCCTTTCTGGGCTGATTATAGTTCCGCCCCCAAGCAGCAGGTAGCATTAATGAGTGAATGGGAGATTAAAATGGAGACTATTATTGAAGAAACAATTCATGAAAACATAACTAGTTTAGCCGGAATACCTTCTTGGATGTTAGTGTTATTAAACCGGGTTTTAGAAAAAACCGGAAAGGATAATATTTTGGAAGTATGGCCCAATTTAGAAGTATATTTTCACGGAGGTGTTAACTTTAATCCTTATCGAGAGCAATATAAAAAGATAATTTCCGGAAAAGATTTTAAATACTATGAGACTTATAATGCTTCAGAAGGCTTCTTTGCTATTCAAGATAGTAACAACTCTAATGAGCTTTTATTAATGTTAGATTACGGAATTTTCTATGAGTTTATTCCAATGGATAAATATAGGGAGGGGGGAAAATCGGATGCGATTCCTCTTTCTGATATAAAAAAGGATGTTGATTATGCGGTTGTAATAACTACTAATTCCGGGCTATGGAGGTATTTAATTGGAGATACTGTAAAGTTTACATCCATAGATCCTTACAGAATTAAGATTACCGGGCGTACTAAACATTATATTAATGTCTTTGGTGAGGAATTAATTATCGAAAACGCTGAAGAAGCATTAAAATCCGCTTGTGAAAAAACAGAAGCAATCATTAAAGAATATACGGTTGCTCCCGTTTTTATGAACGGAAAGGGAAAAGGCTCTCATGAATGGGTTATTGAGTTTGATAAAAAACCTGAAAGCTTACACTTTTTCACAGAAATTTTAGATAATGCTTTAAAAAATTGCAATTCAGATTATGAAGCTAAACGTTATAATAATATGACCTTGTCTATGCCCAAAATTCATCAGGTCAGAAAAGGGTTATTTTATGATTGGATGAAACAAAAAGGAAAACTAGGTGGTCAGCATAAAATACCAAGACTTTCTAATAACCGTGAACTTATAGAAGAATTAAATCAATTGCAATAGCATAGAATATTCGTAATAATACGGGATTTTATTATTGAAGCATAATAGCGTGAGTTCCATATAAAAAAGGGTATTTTTTATTTATTAAGCTACAGAGCTTTAAATATTTTATGCTTATTCGTATTATCACCTATATTTCTTAACTTATAGCTTTTCAAACGAAATAATTGATGGAGATATTAGATTTTTATAAAGAATATCCCGATGAGTTGCTGTAATCTTAAGTTTAAAGAAATATGAAATAGAGAAGGTGTTACTTGTAAGAAATACAGATATTCAGAACATTACTGGAAAAAAGAGAGCCGGAGTTATGAATGTAAAAAGTGTAAATAGATTCTGTTTGTAAAGAACTGGATTGAGCTTGATGAGTATTTTTTAGAAACTTTGGGATAAGTATATAATGTTTCACCCCGGAGAACTAAAAATGATATCACAGAATATAATCCAAAAAGATATTTAAAAAAATAAACTCTGAACATTATATTCAATCTTTATTTTAAAAGTTACTTTATATAAGAAAAAATTTCCGGTTTTTAAGCAACCATTGTAACCGGATCTTCAATGAATGCTTTTAGTGTTTGCAAGAATTGAGCTCCTGTTGTACCATCTACAGTTCTATGATCGCAGGCTAAAGTTAATTTCATTGTATGTCCTACAACTATTTGTCCATTTTTTACCACGGGTTTTTCAACAATAGATCCTACAGATAAGATTGCAGAATTAGGCTGATTAATGATAGAGGTAAAACTCTCGATACCAAACATTCCTAAGTTAGACACAGTAAAAGTGCTTCCCTGCATCTCATCAGGTTTTATTTTTTTATTTCTGGCTTTACTTGCTAAACCTCTAACTGAATCTCCAATTTGAGTTAAACTAAGTGCATTGGTATGTTTTACGACGGGTACGACTAAACCGTCATCTACAGCAACAGCAACACCTACATGAATATGACTATGATATTTAGTAGTTTCATCAGTCCAGGAAGTGTTTATCTGAGGATGTTTTTTCAAAGCCATAGCACAAGCTTTAACGATCATATCATTAAATGATATCTTGATATCGGGAACAGCATTTATTGTTTTACGAGAAGCTATAGCATTATCCATATCTACCTCAATATTTAAGTAGAAATGAGGGGCAGAAAATTTAGAATTTCCTAAACTTTTTGCAATTGCTTTACGCATTTGAGGATTTTTAACTTCTTTTGTTTTGTCTTCGCCGACAATAGCAAAATTAGTTACTATTGATGGAGCAGAGGTAGAATCAAAAACATTTGCAACCAGAGTTTCAGCTTTAGCGTCAGGAGTATAATTCTCAACATCCTTTTTGATAATTCGTCCGTTCTCCCCGGAGCCTTTTATCACTCCTAAGTTTATCCCTTTATCCTTAGCTATTTTTTTAGCTAAAGGAGATGCAAAGATTCTTTCTGTTGTATTTTTTTGCTCATTTCCTGTAGTTTTTCCGGTAATTATGGTACTCGTTTCAGAATTGTTTTCTTCATCTTTTATTTTTTCTTTACCAGAATTGGAAATAGCTAATCCACCATTTTTATGAGCTTCAATAACAGCAGACACATCAGCAGTTTTTTCACCAATAATAGCTAATAAACTATTTACTGGAGCACTATTCCCTTCCTCAATACCAATATGGAGCAGTGTACCTTCGTAGAAGGATTCAAATTCCATAGTAGCTTTATCAGTTTCAATTTCAGCTAAAATATCCCCTTCTTCTACTTTATCACCAACTTTCTTCAACCAGGAAGCTACAGTACCTTCTACCATTGTATCACTCAATCTGGGCATTGTCACTGTTTGTATTCCTTCAGGAATTGTAACAATTTCAAATTCATTTTTTATGGACTCCTGCTTAGTTTCTTCTTTTGTGGTTTCCTGAGAAAGAGTATTTGAATTACTGCTTAATAAAGCAGAAAAGTCCTCGCCTTCTTCACCAATAATAGCTAGCAGACTATCTACAGGAGCATTTTCTCCTTCTTTAACTCCTATATGAAGAATAGCTCCTTCATAAAAAGATTCAAATTCCATAGTGGCTTTGTCAGTTTCAATTTCAGCTAAGATATCTCCTTCTTCTACTTTATCACCAACTTTCTTCAACCAAGAGACTACCACTCCTTCCTCCATTGTATCGCTTAAGCGAGGCATGTTAATTATTGTTGCCATATGTACTTAGTTTTTTGTTGGTTATTATTTAATGAAAGGATAATTTTCCTGTTCATATACTACATCGTGTAAAATGTTAAGTTCGGGGAAAGGTGATTCTTCTGCGAATTTTTCACATTCTTTCACTAAATCTTTTACTTCTTTTTTTATTGTTTCAATTTCCTCGTCGTTAGCATATTTTTTTTCTTTAATAACATCTGATATTTGAGTAATTGGATCTATTTTACGATATTCTTCTACTTCGCTTTTTGTACGGTAATATTGTGCATCTGACATTGAATGTCCTCTATATCGATAGGTTTTCATTTCCAGAAGAGTAGGGCCTTCTCCTTTACGAGCTCTTTGAATAGCCTCGTCTACAGCTTCAGCAACTTTAATAGGGTTCATTCCATCTACAGGACCGCAAGGCATTTCATATCCTAATCCTAATTTCCAGATATCCTCATGATTAGCAGTTCTTTCTACAGAAGTACCCATAGCATATCCATTATTTTCACAGATAAAAATTACAGGTAATTTCCAATTCATTGCCATGTTAAATGTTTCATGTAGAGACCCTTGACGAGCTGCACCATCACCAAAACAACATAAAGTTACTGCATCACTGTTGTGATATTTGTCTCCGAAAGCAATACCGGCACCCAGAGGAATTTGTCCGCCAACAATTCCATGACCTCCATAAAAACGATGTTCTTTAGAAAAGATGTGCATTGACCCTCCTAATCCTTGAGAAGTTCCGGTAGCTTTCCCATATAATTCTGCCATTACCTTTTTAGGGTCAACTCCCATACCTATAGGTTGTACGTGATTACGATAAGCAGTAATCATCTTATCTTTAGTAAGATCCATAGCATGTAATGATCCTGCTAAAACAGCTTCCTGACCATTATATAAGTGTAAAAAGCCTCTTACTTTTTGTTGAATATATACTGCAGCAAGTTTGTCCTCAAACTTTCTCCAGAATAACATGTTTCTATACCAGTTGATATAGGTTTCTTTGGTAATTTCTTTCATTCTGAATTGTTGTTTTGTTTCTTAATTAAAAAACGTAAGAGCAAAAATAACGGTTTTTTACAGAATAAAAAATGGATTAACAATGATTTATCTTAAACGTTCCCGTAAAGCTATTTGCTTTTTGCAATAATTAACGTCGCTTTAGCTCCTTCAGCTAAATTCCATTTGTTTGATGAGAGTAACATTCCTGCATCATTATACACTTTAAAAGCTGCTGTATTCGGTCCTGATGTACCTTGGTTAAGTGCTACAATTTTGATGTTATTTATCCCTTCTTCTAGAGGAGCATTAAAAGACTGGAAATATTGTTTTAACGTGAGATTAGCGACAATTGGAATATCATTAATGTAAATAGTAACTCTATCTCCATCGGGATATTGAAAATCCCGACAGATGATATTAACACTTTTAGATTCTGTGCTAACGCTTCCTAAATCCTGATCGATAACCGGATATTGAAATTGTCCGTTAATTCTTTTGAAATTCTTTAAATAGCGTTCTTCAGCTATTTTAATCTTAGTTAAAATTCCTTTATTTTTTAAATCTTCCTCTGTTTGTTTTTTTCTTTTCTTTTTCTCAAGTTCTTTACCGGCAGTTTTAAAACCATTGTCACTATCAAAATAAAGATTTTCAGGTTTTTCTGCTTTTTTTACATGTATAACCCCTGAAGAGATTCCTTTAGATGAACTTTCGGTTGATTTATCTATTTGGGCTAAAACACTAAAAGAATTAGTAAAAATGACTATGATTAAAATGTTCAATAGTTGTGGCATCATAAATGAATTGCAACAAAGATAATGCCATTTTATTGATTTTTGTTGATAAAAAATACTAATTCTTATTTAACAGGAAAAGGTTCGTTTCTCAAGGTATGTCATTATTTATTAGAGTATGGTTTAAATCCATTCTTTAATTGGTTTTACTACTTATAATTGTTAAATCTATAGAGTTTGCTCTTGAATTTCCGGACAATATAATATAATTTAAAAAAGTTAATTTTTTATTTAAATCAGGATAGTAATTTTGCTTAGTTAAAGTGTTGCTGAGAATCTTTGTCTATCACACAAAATGATTTACCGCTATTTGTAATCCGGATGCATTAGAAATTTTTTAACTATCTCTTTTTTTAGATAAATCACCCTGTACTTTTCTAAAACTTTAGCCGTTTTACGAAAGAGATACAGGTTCTTCATAGCCTATTAACAATGTCGCGTAAAATTGTTAATTAGAACAATAATGCAATTCTTCTTGTAGCTCCTGCGATATCTTTTAGATAAGAAAATTCTTTTGGGAGTTTTTGACTAATTTCAAAATAAAAGTTGAGTATTAAGCTAATCGTAATTATCTACCTTATCATATCTGATTATATTTATTTTATCTGGGTTTTGACATCAAACTATTTCGATTAACAATCAAATAAAAAAACCAAAGATCAATGGAGTTTTGACCAAGTAATCCAAGTATTAGCTAACTAGTAAACCAATGTTGTGCCGGAGGGTAATTGCAGTTTAATATGTGCTTCAACTTCCAAAAATCAAACTATTTATAGCCTTTAAGGTTTTGAATAAACCTGATTCTGTGTTCACTTGAGTATGAGAAAAGAGTGAGATGATAAAGTGCCGGAATAGAATAAGGTTTTTAAAGAAAAATTCAAAAAAAATTTCCTCAATTAGGTTTAATTATACTACCGGATTCTAAAGATTAATATTCCTTTTTCTTCATTATAGTTTCTTACTATTTTTAAATTCTTTCATTTTTTTCATACTGATAATCAGAAATATAAATATCTATATTTCTATTTTCTTTAAACCATTGAATTAATCTGTGTAATTGATTTTTTGGTTTGTTTACTGATAATAAATTCAGCTTTAAAACTATTAATTGTACTATCGAATAGGAAAGTTAGCTCGTTATCGTTATCGTTGTCATTCCTGTCCTCATCGCTTGAATCTGAATCGTCATCCTGTTCAGCTTGACAATCGATACATTCGAAGCCCTCTGAAGTCATCTTGAAATGATGGTTACTCATATTTCTATCGTAAATATCTTCTGTATTATCAATGTGATATAGGAATTTTTTAGAAGAATTTTCAAAAAAAATAATTGTTCCTTCAGGGATAAACACTGTTATGTATACCTCTTCATTTTTCCGGATATTGTTAAAATCAGACAGAAAGAAAGCATTAAAAACGATTCTGTTATTCTGAATTTTAAATTTGTATTTAATCTTTTCTGCGTTGTTAATTGCATTTCTTTTTTTCCTTCCTTCAGATTCTTTCTTTATTTCTACATAAGCTTCGTTATTCTCACTCTTTTCAACATCAATTTTTATATTGTTTGAGTATTTCATTTTTTTGTCAGCTACATATACCTCTTTAGCGTTGTTTCTTCGTTGAAGATTATGTAAATAATAAATATCATTATCGTTTTGAAAGCTAATTCTTAAAGGATTTTTAATGTTGAATTCTATGGTTTTATTGCTAATTTTGAAACCATTTTTAGCTTTAGAAATTGTATATTCTATTCCTGAAAAGGCAACAAATAACAGAGAAGCTAACCAAATCCCAAAAAGAGTTAGTGATGTGGTTGTATTTAAACGTTTAATATTTGGGGATAAAATTCTCAGTCCTAATATTAATAATGCCAGAAAAGGAATTGTTATGACTAATATTCCAAATATAGTTAACAACCATTTAGGAAATATAGAATCGTGAAAGAAAAAAGGATAATTTACCAGATGATTATCAATTCCTGAAATTTCTAAACTACTAATTGAAAATAAAGCAAAGAGTAATGATATTAGGACAATACCTGAAACAAATATCAAGAGTGCTCCAATGAATTTTCCAAAAATTTTAAATAGTGCCGAAAGTATTTTCCCTATGGTATCTAAAAAATCCTGAAAACCTGATTTGGCTTGCTTACTTAATTTTTTATAATCAGCACCGGTTATTTTATCAGAAAGCTCACCGGCACCATCTTTCAGCTTCGTGGAAAGGTTTTCAAGTTCATCACGAATTTTTTTTTCAATGCTATCGATATTTACAGGCTCACCTTCCATTTGTAATTTTTCAGCAGTTGTTTTTGCCTCAGGTAATAAAATCCATAGTATAATGTAAACTAAGAAACCAAATCCTGTTGTTGCTGCGGTAAGGATAAAGATTAATCGAATCCAGATAGTATCAATACCGGTATATCGACTTAAGCCGGAAGCAACACCTCCTAAAAATTTATGATGACTATTTCTAAATAACTTTTTACCAGAAGTAGTTCTTTTATAATTATGGTTATTATCAGCATAATACTCTTCAGTTTCCGTGTAATCTTCCGGTTGCCCCATGATGGCAATGACCTCATCAATATCTCTTTCATTTACTACTTGTCTTGCGTCTATAATTCGTTCTGATAATAATTCACTAATTCGTGCTTCTATATCGGCTATAATTTCATTTTTTCCTTGAGAATCGTCGCTTAACGATTTGGTGATAGCATCTAAATACCGTCTTAATTTTTGGTAAGCATTTTCATCTATATGAAAGAAGAATCCTCCTAAATTTATATTAATGGTTTTGTTCATTTTGATGTTGGTTTTAATCGTGTTATTTGATTTACTGCATTTATTAAGTTATTCCATGTTTTATCTAATTCCTTAAGAAACATATTTCCATTTTCGGTTAAAACATAATATTTTCGTGGCGGGCCAGAAGTAGATTCTTCCCATCTGTATGATAAAAGCCCTGCGTTTTTAAGACGAGTTAATAAAGGGTATATAGTACCCTCTACTACTATCATTTCTGCACTTTTTAATGTTTTCAAGATTTCTGAGGTATATGCGTCACCGTTTTGTAATATGGATAAAATACAATACTCCAAAACTCCCTTTCGCATCTGTGCTTTTGTATTTTCTATCTTCATTAATGAAAGAGGTTATTTGATGAATTTAATTGTGAATGGATATTTATAATGTTCTCCATTATTCGCTTTCATTGAAGCAATAATGATTAATGCAATCTTAATTAATGATATTAAACCTACTATGGAAAAAATACCAAAGAAATTAAAGAAATCTGCATCGATACTTGTAGTATGATCAAAATCGAAATGATCAAATATCTTTAAGGAGTTAAAAATATTCCCTAAGAAAAATGTAAAGAAAGAAACACTTAAAATAGAAATATATAAGACAAAGCTAATATTAAAATTAACTGCTTCCTTACCATGTTCATCTAAAAAAGAGCTTTTGTCTTTTTGAGCTTGCCACAATACCAGAGGTGTAATAATACTACCCAGAGGAAATAAATATCCGACAAAAGATGATATATGTATTAAAAATGCGTTTGTATTTTCATTCTGTATTTTCATAATAATATGATTTTATAATACTATACAATACAAATATATATCTAAAAAAAAGTATTATGCAATACATAATAATAAATTTAACAAAGTTTAACATTTTAAAGTATTTGATGAATAAAACCTTAAGTGATAAAAAAGATTTAAATTGCAGCTAAATATCATCTCATGAAGTTTACATCCGCTACTATTTATATATACTTGTTATTAAAGCTTCCTGCTGCTTTTTTTACAGGAATAAGAATGCAATCAATTTCTTCAAAAAGTGCAGTAATAACAGTTAAACACAGATGGATTAACCAAAACCCTTTTAAATCAATGTTTTGGGCTGTTCAAGGTATGGCTGCTGAATTTTCAACAGGGATTTTAATGTCAAAAGGAGTTAGAGATTCAGGAGAAAAAGTATCAATGTTAATTACCAACATAAATGCAACGTTTACCAAAAAAGCAACAGGAAAAATTTTATTTGAATGTCATCAGGGAAAAACTATAAAAGAAGTAATTCAAAAAGCTATTGAAACAAGAGAGAGTCAAAAAATTATTTTATTTTCTGAAGGCTTTAATGAGGAAAGAATTTCTGTTTCAAAATTTCAATTTGAATGGAGTATTAAAGTTAAGTCGTAACAAAAAAAGCATCTTACATAAAGCCCGGGAAATAATATAAAAAATTTCTTTAACTTTTTTGGGTTTTATAAGATTAATAATTTCAGATTGCTTTTGTTTTTCCGATACTGTTTATAGTCAATATTTTTAATTTATCAATTTTAAAAGCCAAGTTTAAAGATTTCACAGTCTTTTAAAATAAATGCAAACCTTTCGGAAATACTTTATTAGCTATGTTTTATATAAGTCGTTGAAGCCAGTAACCAACGCTGAATAACTATGCCCATTTTGTATTTTGATATCCTTATTAAACGAGTTTGTTTCTTTATTTGAATCTATTTTGCTAATGTTCAGGCAATGATTCTTTTGACAAATCGACTCTGATTATGAATCTGTAACTAATATCTTTCCTTTTTTCAAAAGTGTAATCTGTGTCATTATCTGTTATAGTTAATGTATTTCCATTAACTACTCCTGTAACATCACAACTCGAAAATACAAAGCCACTATTATTGCATTGCCCTGTAAAACTAAGAGTGACATTTGGTTTATTGTATGTAAAAGTCCCATCAATATCTTAGTTATGAAATTCTCCTGAACCTACATCATAAAATGAAAGACTTATTCTCATAGCTATTTAAAAGCTCAATTCTCCAGCCTTGAATAGCGTTAAAGTATTTTGGGATGCCTTCTGGATTTATCCATTCTCTACCTCTTAGATTTACATTTATTTTTACTTCTTGACCAACAGTATAACCGTTTAGCAAACCACATTTGTCTTGTATAAACTCTACTAAAATATGTTGTGGGTATTGTTCTTCTGTAGTGATAACAACCTCTCTTTTTCTAAAGCTATTATCACCTATATTTTGAGTCTCATTTAAGGCCTTTATTTTTCCTATAATTTCCATTGATTAGTAATTTTATATCATTAATAATCTCATTGATGTTTACAAGTTCTTTATCTAGGTTTTCATCCCTATAGTGTTCTGACACTTCATAAAGAGAATCATAAAGTTTTATAAATTCATATTCTCGTTTTAGTAGCTTATGTCCATCTATATCTGATTTAGGGAATTCAGCCTTTAGTAAGTCAAAATCCTTAGATAAACCTTGGTATCACTTTTCATATTTAAGCAACCACCAATCTATCTTACCTCTAGTATATAAACCTTCATCAGACAATGATTTTAGCTCTTCTATTGTTCACTAAACTTCATTTTAAATAGGGATTTAACTTTGATTTTAAAATGCTGATTACCTTTGTCTTTTTTATAACAGCATATAGTAATGCTATACCTACAACACCTAAAGAAAAAGCTAGCCAGTTAAATTCAAAATCACCTAACTGAAAAAAAGAGGTTGTGCTTCTCTTCCAATCTAGAAATAGATTCTTTTTCCATTCAGATGATTCATTTAGTGCTATTCTTAGCATTGTCGCACTAGGTTCTTTAAAATAAAATCCTAATACTATCCCAAACCCAATGGCTATTGAAAACCAAAAACTAGGTTCAATAACATTTAAGATTTTAATTTTTTGAGGTTTTATAGAATCCATTTTCTCTTTAAGATTTGTATTTAAAACTGCTGTTTTAATACCTGATAGTAATGACTTTAATTTTGGGTTTACTACAATAGTTTTCAAACCATATACTTTTTTATTTAGCATGAAAATTGTCGATATAAATATGACTATAAGTGCAGAGATAATAAGCAATAGATATTCAGTATCAATATTTAAGTGTTCTATTAGATTGTATTTTAAGTAAGTTAATCCTGTTCCAGACAACACAATTAAAGCTTTAAATAAATTTGCTTTTTTCATTGTGCTAGATTTATAAGGGAGAATAATGTTGATGCAATAGAGATAATCAAAATGAGATTACCATTACTTCTAATACCTTCAGAATATTTATAATTATTACCTTTTGTTTTCACTTTTTTGTTCATCAAATGATAACCAATGAAAAGACCTAAAGGAACTAAAGAGACTAAGTATAACGACATTATTGAGGTTATTGACAAATCCTGATTAACATCTTTTTTCTTGTTAAAGATTAAGTAGAAAATGTTTATCCAAGCCAACGCAAATAATGGAGATAAAACAATAATAAATGAGGGTGTACTCATTTTATAAGTCTTTTAATTATGAGATATATGATTATACTAACCCCAAGAACTACTGGGTATTTATATACTGTTTTAAAAGACGACTTTACATTATCATAAGTAGCCACAAGAGCTTCTTTCTGAGAAGTATCATGATAAGGAGCAGAAAAACTATCTTCTGATTCTATTACAGAACTTTCTTCTTCTTCTACAGTACTAGGATTTTCTTCTTCATATTTTAATCTAATGTTTTTTTCAAACTCTTCTACATTATTATAATACTCTGGAAGATTTAGATCAATGTTTCTTTTTTTGTAAAGATAATTAGGATAATTCTTTTTATCTTCTTCTGTTAATACAGTATTTAAAGGATCTTCTTCAAATTTTCTAAACTTATCAAAGTTTGGAAAATGCTTACTATAGAAAAGAGAAAAACCTGTTTTTCTTCTTTCTTCTCTTTTTTTCCAGTTATCTACATTTGTATTAGAATAATAAGTTTTTCCATTTAATACTACAGAAGAAAGAAAATTCCCGTTTTCATCTATAATACCTCCAGTTGTTGTATAGTCATATCCATTTGCTCTTAATACTTCTCTATCAAATTCATTCATATTATTATTAATTTTCTATATTATTTTTAATATAATTTTTATCTATACTAATAACAACATCATTAGGTTTTATATTTAATAAATTTTTCTTAAAGTCAACTTCTTTATAATTGGTAAATGTTGTTGGAATATCTTCACAATTTTGTGAATTACAAGAAGTGATTCCTACAAACAAGAAAATGAATAACAGTTTTTTCATACTGTAAAAGTAGTACATTATTTTAAAAATTGGCTATTAATATTAATCTGTAGGTTTTTTAATTGTGAATATGAAGGCTTAAATAACCATATTTACACTCACTCACACGTTAACAAAACATAAAAAAAGTAACATATTTTCCATTTGCACTTATAGTACTTTGGAAAAAGTGGTACTTTTTATAACAAGCCATTATCCCAATATTCACGTTGCCATGGGGTTTATCTTTATTTGTAAGAGTAAAGAATGAGTTATACTTTTTAATATGATTCAAATATCTTTCCTCTTGTATTTTTGTCATATCCGTTAATTGATTTATAGTATTAGCCTCAAATGTTTTAAAACAAAATCCAAGAAATGTTCCAAAAGCTATTGCTAAAATAGCAATGACTATTCTTTGTTTTAAAACTTTTTCAATATCTATAACGTGTTTTTTAGTTTATTGATAACTACACTATAAAATGTTGTCATTATTTAATTTTTCTAACAGAGCTTTAGCGTTTAGTCATCCATTTATCATTTCCTTCTTTTTTAATCCTTGCCCATTCACCATGATAAAAGAATTTTGGATATTGCTCTAAACCTAATCTTTCTTTGTTTGAAAAAGTTGAGGTATTTCTAATTTGATATTCTATTACAGACCTTGCATATTCTAATGAGAAGTTAAAAATTAAAATCGCAGAAATTACACAGAATATAGAAATTGCAAGTTTGTAGTCATTATACCTAAAAAAATAAATTACGCCTATTATTATTAAAACTATGGAAATATTGCTTAATATTTTTTTAAAAAGTTTAGATGTACCTGGATATAAAAAATATAAAGATTTTTTTTTAACATAAATGTATCTTTTTTAAAATATCTGTATTGGTCATAAGTATTTGTTGTTTTAACTGGTTCTAAATCAAATTCCCAGTTCTCATATTGTTCTCCTATTTTGAAAGGTATAAAATTAATTTTCACAGGTTCTTTGATTTTTGAGCATAAAAAAACCCCCAATAATTGAGTGGTTCAATTTTATGCTTTTTATTAAACTTAATTTAGGTATAACTCCATTACAGCAACATCTCCATCTTCATCTTTAATGATAGTTGAAAAGAAACAATCTATACTTGATTCAAATCTATTTAGTTTAGTAAAATTCTTTATGTATAGCAATGAAATACAAGTTATCATTTTTGCCAAGTGCTACATACAATCTGATTTCGGATAGAAAATCATTAAAAAACCACTCCAGGGAGTGGTAAAAACTATTATGAAAAAAAACTACCCCTTTTCGGGATATTACAGATCATAAAGATACAGTATTTATTTTAAATAATATACTTTTTCTTTAATTTATTCTAAAAAAATAAATTTTTGAAAATAAAGATGCTGTTATGAGATGTAATATCACGGACAAACTCGCATATATTCAAGTATTCCGAATGAAATTACTGAAGAAGGGCGAAAGCAACATTTGTTTTGAAAAGAAATAATTAAAGACTGTTGCAGTAATAATGTATAAAATATCAATAAACAAAATAAATTTCTCTTTGTTAGTAAGTGGTTAATTAGATTTAATGATATATAGATGATTACGTGTTTTATGCAATCTTTCAAAATATATAAACCAGTATTTTTCAATTCTGTAATAATCTTAATTTGATGTTCTTGAGTTATTCTTATTTTTAGTAGGATAGCTCATCAGGCTCTGAAAATGGAATTTCCGGATTATAAATCTCTCGGATTAATTCTTTTATTTCTTCTATAAAATTATGAATTCTCTCTGATGTTACTATATAATCCTGATTTCGATTTGGAGAAAAATTCAATTTCATAAATCCGGATTTTAAACGTTTAAATGAAATAATTCCGGCCTCTATAATTCGATGTTCATTGTCTGTTTCATTCTGGGTGAACAGATATGCATACAGAAATACTTGAATTACTTTGCTGTATTTTAAATTAATAACTTCATTTATATTACTTATTTTTAAATCAGATTCTTTTGTCAACCCTGTCTTATAATCGATAATTCGTGTTACGCCGTTTAATTCATCAATTCTATCTACTTTTCCCCGGATTTTAATTGGGAAATCAATCCCTTTAACAGTTATAAAAGCTTTATACTCTTTTTCTATTTCAATAATTTTTAACTCATTATTTTTATCTTTTAATACAGCTAATTCATGCTGTAAAAAATTAGAGACAAACCGTATAGCTACTTCAAAAATTAATCTGTTTTTTCCGGTAAGAATAGTTCCGTTTTTAAAATATTCAGAAAAATATTTCTGCACTAACGGATTTACTTTTTCCTGCATTTTAATCACATTATCAGCTTGCAAAAACTGTCCTTTAAATGGTTTATACAAATCTTCCAATGTTTCATGAACTACATTTCCTAATGTATCAAAACCGATTTCCTCTTCCAGGTTATCAAACTCTCTGATTCTTAGAACTTTTTTCTTATAAAAAGCAATCGGATTATATAAATAATTTGTCAATGAAGAAGGTGAGATTCCATTTTCTCCCAATTCTTTTAATTTACTTAAAATTTCATTATTTTTTTTAATCTCTTTAGTAGTTGTCAGATTGGCAGTTACTTTCGGACTTATATAAAAACTTTTAATTCCTTCTTTTAATAATTCTAATTGAGTAATAAACCGACTTTTTTCTCCGCTTCCAAATGACTCAATCTCGGTATTGTATAATAAAAAAACATTACTGGCCCGTTGGATAAGCCTAAAAAAATGATAAGAAAAAATTGCATCTTTTTCTCTGTATGTAGGTAGGCCAAAATGCACTTTTGCGTCGAAAGGAATAAAGGAAGTTTGTTTGGTACCTGCAGGAAAAATTCCTTCGTTTACAGAAGTAATTATAATATTTTCAAAATCTAATAAGCGGGTTTCCAACATTCCCATTAATTGCAATCCTTGTAAAGGCTCTCCCTGAAAGGATAGATTTTCTGAAGTAATTAGTTGTTTAAAAAATTGATACAGGCTTTTTATATCTGAAAAATATCCAAATTCTAATTGTAAATTTTGTAGTTGATTGAACGTTGTATAATATCGAAATAAGAATTCTTTTTCTAAACCTTTAATATCATTTTTCATAAAATCTATCAATGCAATGATTCTTTCTAAAAATTCATCAACAGTTTTATAAGGAGAAAATACAGAGAGAATATACATTTTGGTTTTTTCTTCTAATGTATTTAGAAAAGAGCTTAGGTATTCTTTTCCTATAAAAGTTCTGTTCTCTTTAAAGATAATTCTTATTATTTGTTCCGATAATGACGTTTCATTTATGACTAAAAGTCTATACAAAAATGGTTCTTTTAACAGTTTTATCACTTCTTTATAGTAAAATAATTCTGCTTCTTTTTTCTGTAATTTTTCCTGAGATATAAAGAGTTGAAAAATTGATAAAAATAAACTTGTCGATGGCATATCTTTTAACGGATACCCCATTGTTATATTTACCGATGATACATTTTCAGGGAGTGAGTTTAATATAACCGGTAAAAGAGATTCATCTGCTAATACTAAAGCGGTATTTTGATGACTTGGAAGTTTTTCTAATAACTCTCCTGCATATTTCATTTGGGTTACATTTTTTGTCACACCTGTTAATTGAATATTTTTTTCTTTAGAAAACCAATTACTAACCGTTTTTATATCGTTTGTCTGATAATATTTCCACGAGGTTTTATACTTCCTGATAAACGTTCCCGCTTGGTGTTTTGAGTATAAAAAAACTTCATCGATGTCCCAGTATATTTCTGTATTCCCTTCTAACAGCATTTGTTTCATCATATACTCTTCTGATTTGTTTAAAGCATTAAATCCAATAAAAAAGAATTTTCGGTCTTTAGAATCAGCCAAAAAAACCTCAATATTTTTAGCGGCTTCCCGATATAAACATCCTTGATATCCTATTTTGTTTTCTATTAAAAAATCATAAAAGGCAATATAATATTCATGCAGTTTTTCTGTAAAAGCAAAATAATCTTTCATAAGATCTGTTTCTTTGAAAGCTCTTTCTACAGACCATTTTCTTAATCGTTGTACATCCCGGATATATACAAATACTTCGTAAGCATCTACCAAGTGCTGATCTATTTCATTAAAATCCTGCAACACAGTGAATGCCCAAGAAGAAAAGACAGCAAAATTATCAGGATCAGATTGGTGTTCTTTATAGATTTTATAGAAATAAAAAAGCAATAGAATAGTATCTGCTTTTTTAATGCCGGAAACCTGTTCTGTAAATTCTTCAATGGTTGATATCTTAGGCAAAAATCCTGTGAAATTCTCATTTTTTAAGGCTTGCTTTATAAACACTCTTGCACGATTCGAAGGTAATACTAAGGTTACATTTTCGAATGTTTGGGTTGTTCTTAAAATATCCTGAATGGTTTCCTGAATAAATGTTTGCATTTATACAAATTTAGCTTACCGGATTTGCACCTCAGATAATATTATGATACTTCGAAAGTACGATAATTATCTTTTAAAGAAATATAAAATCAGAGACACTATTCAGAATATTAAAACATAATTATTAAACTCATCTCTCTTATTGAAACTTTCCTGATTCGGGTAAATTTTAACATTTGAACAAGTATTCAATACAATCACGACTATCGAACTTGAATTAATCGAATTAGCATTTCCAAAACTTTCTTAAATCAAATGTGCAAGAAATAATTATTATATTACTTTTGATTAAGAATTATCCTATATGAATACTCTAACTATTTCTTTACTTCAGTCGGCTTTAGTCTGGGAAAATCCGGAAGCAAATCTGAAGTATTTTTCTCAGAAAATAAATACATTACATGCCGCTGTCGATTTAATTGTTCTTCCGGAAATGTTTACTACCGGATTTTCTGCAAATGTAAATACTTTAGCAGAAACCATGGACGGAAATACCGTTCGGTGGATGCAGCAAATGGCCGCAAAAAAAAGTGCTGCTATAACAGGAAGTATTATTATTAAAGAATCTTTCGATTCTGATAAAGATAGTGTGTTTTATAATCGGTTGCTGTTTGTTTTTCCGTCGGGAGAGATACAATATTATGATAAGCGTCATACATTTACTTTAGCAAAAGAGCATGAAATATTTAGCTCAGGAGAAGAAAAAATCATTATAGACTATAAAGACTGGAAAATTTGCCCCTTAATCTGTTATGACTTGCGATTTCCTGTTTGGTCAAGAAATACAGAAGATTATGATATACTCATTTATACGGCTAACTGGCCTCAAAAAAGAATTAATGCGTGGGATGCTTTACTAAAAGCGAGGGCTATTGAAAATATGAGTTATACAGTTGGAGTGAACAGGATTGGAATTGATGGGAATAAGCATGAATATGTTGGGCATTCTGTTGTTTTTGATTATTTAGGAAATTCTTTATCTAAAGAAAAAAATCAAGAAGAATGTGTTATTACCATTGAATTGCATAAAGATGAACAAAATTTTATACGAAAAAAACTGGGTTTTTTGAATGATAAAGATACCTTTAAACTGATATAAAAGCATTTTAAAATCAAAACTATACTTACCTGAAGTATCTGTATCTATATGCTTACTAACTTGTTGGTTAGTTGTTTATTTTTTAAGTTTTCTCATAATTTTCATTTTGATAAAACCAACTTTTTTGAAGGTTTATGTTTGTATTTATCAAAAAGTCCAAAGGGTTTTTAACTCTACCATAACCAATACAGAGATTTGTTTTTGGCTTTCTTTTACTAGTTTGAGTTTTCCGCCATTATCCTTTATTTTCTGAGCTATATAAACTCCATTTTCTTTATTAGGAATCACCTCAAAAAATATTTCATTTAACTCTGTTTCATTGTGTAATTTGTATTTCTAAAACTACCATTTTTTATACTGATATTGCTCACTATAGAAGTTCGGTAATGGTTAATTCCGGCAGATTACTTACAGACAATTCCTTAGTTTATTTCTTTCTGATTTGAAATGTGGTTTACAACTTTTTTCATCCGGAATTTTTTTAAACTCTTGAGTATTCATACAATCTATAATTGGGATTATACCATCTAAAGCACCAATGTTTAAAATATTGTGGAATAAATCAGATAGTCATAAAAATTTATTCATGTCGCATTTTCAAAGTTTAGATAAGGCTATTTTAATCATAATTTAATACTACAACCTGAAAGATTCATTAAGTCTGTTTGCCTGTTAAAGATTTTCTTTTTTACTCATAATAAATGATTGGAGTGATAATACGTTTTAGAATTAGATTTTTTACGAATCAAATCTTATAAATAGGGGAGCATAAATTACATGAAACAATAAATTCAGACCAGTTAGCCCATTACCAATATAATCTTGCTTTATAAAAAATAAACAAAGATTATGGAATACTGGAAACTGCTTTATATTTGCACTCATCCTCTTAAAAATAATTCATTTGTCTAGTGATTAGGATACAAGATTTTCATCTTTGAAACAGGTGTTCGGCTCTTCTATGGGGTGCAAAGATTTCAGTAAAATCGAAGTTTTTTCAAACTGAAAATAAAAATTGTGGATACAAAAAATAATTGTACATTTGCACTCGCAATAATTGAAATTATAACAGGCCCATTCGTCTAGTGGTTAGGACACAAGGTTTTCATCCTTGAAACAGGAGTTCGATTCTCCTATGGGCTACATATTTTTCCAAACATTTAAGATTTTATAAAATGGCAAATCATAAGTCAGCATTAAAAAGAATAAGAAGTAACGAAGTAAAACGCTTAAGAAATAAGTATCAACACAAAACTACTCGCAATGCTGTTAGAAAGTTAAGGGCTACAACAGACAAGAAAGAAGCAAAAGGAATGTTATCCACGGTTGTTTCTATGTTGGATAAATTAGCAAAAAATAGTATTATTCACAAGAATAAAGCTGCTAATTTAAAATCTAAGTTAGCTAAGCACGTAGCTGCTTTATAAGAGCAATAGAATCTAAAATAAGCCAACTTGTGTACTTCTATTTAACAGAATTTCTTGTATTCTTTATAAACAAGTTATAGAGTTGGCTGTTATAAGATTGCTTACAATTGCTGTGCTTTGAGTAAATTTTATTATCAGTTGTTTAATTGTATGTATAACTTAAAAAGTTTTCAGTAAAATCTCTATTATAAACATAGGTTTTGATTTTCATATTAACCTCGTCAAGTTATAAACATATTAATTATTCTCTTAATATTTTGAGATATCTTTATTGATTAGTATTAATGATGAGGTGCAAGATTGAAAATACCGGACTTTGTATGTTTCTAAGATATTACTTTAAACCACAGATTAGGGAAACAAGAGCCAATGAAATACTAACAAAAATTGATTTAAATAGATTTTTATATATTTATTGTTGAAAAAGTTAAGTTATGAAAGAAAAATTTCTTTACTATATATGGCAATATAAGTTGTTTAATTTAGTTAATCTGAAAACACTTTCCGGAGAAAAGATTACAATCTTAAATTCAGGAGTTCATAATAAAAATTCCGGGCCGGATTTTTTGAATGTAAAATTAGAGATTGGAAATTTATTGTGGTTTGGAAACATAGAGATTCATGTAAAATCTTCAGATTGGTATGTACATCATCATGAAAATAATGCCAATTATGATTCTGTAATTTTGCATGTTGTTTATGAAAATGATGTAGAAATCTTTGCGAAAAATAATAAGTTGTTGCCCACCTTAGAATTAAAAAAATATATAAATAAAGATTTATTAGAGAAGTATGAAAAAATATTTTCGAAAGAAGCTCGATGGATTCCCTGTGAAAAACAACTAAAAGTAGTTGACTCATTTACGTTACAGAACTGGTTTGAAAGATTGTATTTAGAAAGATTAGAAAATAAATCGGTTTTTATAACCCAACTTTTAGACGCATCTAATAATGATTTTGAAGCTGTCTTATTTCAATTATTAGCAAAGAATTTTGGATTAAAAGTAAATGGAAGTGCTTTTTTTAACCTTTCAAACTCTTTCCATTTCTCAATACTAAGAAAAACTTGTTCTGATGAATCGAAACTATCTGCATTATTGTTCGGACAAGCAGGTTTTTTAGAGAAAGAAATTGAAGATGAATATTACCTGAAACTGAAAAAAGAATACCAGTATCTAAAGCATAAATATAAATTAAAGAGTTTGACCAATACAACATTTCAATTTTTTAGAATGCGTCCTGATAATTTTCCAACTATCAGGCTGGCACAATTAACGGCGTTGTATCATAAAACACTAGCATTATTTTCAAAACTAATGAAAGAAAGTACATTAGAAGGGTTTTATACCATATTTTCTATTGATGTACATACGTTTTGGAAAAACCATTATACTTTTGAAAAAGAATCAAAAATAACTCATAAAAGATTGACTAAATCGTTTGTTGAATTATTAATTATCAATACTATTATTCCTTTAAAATTTGTGTATTTAAAAAGAAAGGGAAAATTACAGGAAGATGAATTATTGAATCTTATGGACTTGATAAAACCAGAAAAAAACGCTACAATTTCTCAATTTGAAAAATTAAAAATAAATGTAAAAAGTGCCTTTGATACACAAGCTTTGTTACAATTAAAAAATAATTATTGTTTAGAAAAAAAATGCTTAAACTGTGCGATAGGAAATTATTTATTACGAAAATAAATTAAATGATTTTGATAGCACAAATACTTAAATAAGAACACTAACATTAGTGAAAGGGCATAAAAAAACATCTAATAAAACTGCTGATCTTCTCGTAATATTTTCACAAAATGAAACCCGTAAATATTAAACTCCTCATTGTAATAAAACTTATGAGATTTAGTATTAGTACTATAGGTATTTAATTCAACAGCCTCACAGCCTTTAGCTCTTGTATAAGCATAAATCCATTTAAAAAAATCTTTTCCAAGCCCTTTCCCTCGATATTTATCAGAAATAACAACATGGTCAGGCTCAACACTCTTTCCAATATAATGTCTTACAGAATACCATAAGCCACAAATTCCAATCATTTTGTTGCCATCATAAGCAGCAACACATTCGTAATTGAAAGCACTTCTCATTTCCAAAACGCGTTCTTTTAATATGTCGGGAGGAGTTTTAGTATTTATTTTAGATAATAAAGGCAAAATACTTAGTATATTGTCTTTTTGAACAGGTTTAAAAAAAATATTCATTGAGTTTTTTTTATAAAAATAATGGTTTTAGTAAAGAAAATAACAACTGAAGACACTTATTTTTTAAGACAGGAAGTTTTAAGAAAAAATATAGATTTATCTTGTAAATTTGAAGGTGATTTTGATGTAAATACATTTCATTTAGGTGTTTATGAAGGCAGAGAATTAGTTTGCACAGGAACATTTATGAATCATAATTATGAAAAACTAAAGGGAAGTCAATTTCAGTTAAGAGGAATGGCAACGTTGCCTTCTGCCAGAGGAAAAGGCTACGGAAAGTTGTTATTGGATTTCTCGACTAATGAGTTGCGGAAACTCAATATATGTTTTTTGTGGTGTAATGCCAGAGAAATCGCCGTTAAATTTTATGAGAAAAACCAATTTAAAATTATAGGAGATCAATTTAGAGTACATCAGATAGGTGTTCATTATAAAATGTATAAAAAAATAAAACAATGAAAACAACTAAAAACTTTTTCCTAACTTTAGTTATATTTTTGGCTATCCGGGGATATAGTCAGAAAAAAGAGGCAAAAATAGAATCAGTGAAAATTACCGAAAGCATTTACATGCTCAAAGGTCAGGGAGGAAATATTGGTCTATTTACAGGTAAGGATGGAGCATTTATGATTGATGATCAATTTGCTAACTTAACTCCTAAAATTTTAAAAACAATTAAAGGAATTACTGATAAACCCGTTAAATACTTAATCAATACACATTGGCACGGGGATCATACAGGAGGAAATGCAAATATGAATAAAGAAGGAGCTGTTATTATTTCTCATAGAAATGTTAGAAAAAGAATGAGTGTGGAAAGTATGGTAAGGGGAATAAAAAGACCTGCGTCACCAAAAGGAGCCTTACCGGTAATTACATTTACTGAGGAGATGATGATGCATTTTAATGATGAAGACATATTAATTTCTCACATACATCATGCACACACAGATGGCGATACACATATCTATTTTACAAAAAGTAACGTACTGCACATGGGAGATACCTATTTTCAAGGGAAATTTCCTTTTATCGATTTAAATAGCGGAGGAAGCATAGGTGGTTATATCGCATCGGCAGAAAAAGCATTATTAATAATCGATGATAAAACTGTGATAATCCCGGGACACAGAGGTTTGTCTAACAAAAAGGAATTAACAGCATATAGAGATATGTTAGTTATTTTAAGAAATAGAGTCAAAGACAGAATAGATGAAGGAAAAACCTTAGAGGAAGTGAAAAAAGACGAATCTGTTACTAAAGGTTACGCTAAAACTTATGGAAATTGGTTTATTACAGCAGAAGCAATCAGAGAAACGATATACAGAAGTTTAACGTCCAATCAATAAATTTAAATGCTTCATAAAATACGAGATGCTGAATTTTTATAATAGTGTTAAATAAGGCTAATAAAAAGAGAAAATAAATAATTACTATTTATTACTAATAATCTCAGCAATAGGTTTATTATATATCTTGCTCTCTAACCAGGAAAGAATATCCAGATAAAGAAAAGCCCTTTTTTCATATGGATGACTTTCAAAGACTTTCAGTTTGCTGTGAATTTTTTGAAATTCTTTTTTAAACTGATATGGATATAAATCTCCCAGAGAACGAATAGAATCTATAAATACTTTTTGAACTTCCTGTAAGTTTTCCATTTTTAATAAAAACCTGTAAGTTTCTCTAAATTGCCTCTCTAAATGATAATCCAAGCCACATTCATAATGGGCAATCAAATTTAAAATTCTCGCAAAACATTGCAAATCTTCACCGACATATAATTTTTTAGCCTCAATAATCTTAGATAAATATTCAATACATTTTTTATTCTCTCCCATTCCAAAATACAAACAAGCTATTTTATAATAAAACTGTATAATATGATGCTTATCTAACCGATGAGCATATAATGTAATTTTATCGTTAATTAATCCAACCAAATACTCTCCGGCTCTAAAACTTCCATCAATAAAATGTTTATGAAGCTTATTAGCATATAAATATTGAAATATTAGTATTTCTGTATTGCTGTTTACAGGAAGCTGATCGGTTTGTATTTCCTCCTCAAATAGATGAAGTTCTTTATGAAACTCACTTTTATATCGGATAAAAAATAAAGATTCTAGTAAATAATTTCTTCCTTTCAGATAAAAAACAAGATTCAAAGCCCTCATCTTCGGACAGACTCTGAAAAGAGCAATCCATTTGCTTGCATATTTGTATCCGTTTAAAAAATCCTGAGTAAGAAAACAACGCCATAAATTCGCCTTATACAGCCAGAGTTTCTCTCTAAAATCTAATTCACTATAATTAAAATCAGGAAGTTTAGCATAGAAATAATCATTTATTTTTTTCAATTCGTTATCATTTCTGGCATATCCGGTTTTTAGCAAAATACCATATAATTGTAATGATAAATTTGAAAGCTTACTGGTAACTACATTCTTCTGACTCAGCTCTTTTGCTTGAGTGGTAAGCTCATCAGCCCTGGTACTAATACTTCGTGTAATATATTGACTTTCAATTAATTTCTCTAACTCAACTATTTCATAAGCAATATTCTTTTCCTCATTTTCAGTAGCCATCGTTTTTGCTTTATCCAATAGTTTCAAACTTTGCTTATACAATCCTTTTTGATATAAAACAGTAGCAAAATCTAATTGTTCACGTATTTGTATCCTTATGTTTTTATGAGCTGGATTCATACGTAAACTGATTAATATTTGTTTATATAAATGTGCTTTTAAATTTGAAAGCTGTTGTTTGCTTACAATACCACGTTCAATAATTGATCTTTCATCATATCTTTTTTGCTTTTTCAAGAATTTGAATAAAGCATAAAATTTCGCATCGGTATTCCCTACCAATCTGCCAACATACAAATTAAATTGCCTTTTTTCAGATTTGGTAAGCGAATGTATCAAGACAAATAAAGCATCTTGATATTGATTAGATCTTGTAAAATTATTCATATTAAATAATTAAAAATCAAATTTTTATAAAAAAATAACATAGACTTTGATATCGTAATGAATATACGAATATTCATGAAATCTATAATGCCAATATATACATTTGAATAATAACACAATAACAAAACAATAATGAAAGACGATGAAGTTCAAATTTTTGATACAACCTTACGAGACGGAGAACAAGTGCCGGGATGTAAATTAGACACCCGTCAAAAACTGATGATTGCAGAACAATTAGATACTCTGGGAGTTGATGTTATAGAGGCAGGTTTTCCAATATCCAGTCCGGGAGATTTTAAATCGGTAAAAGAAATTGGTAAATTAGTAAAAAATGCCTCTGTTTGCGGTCTGTCCAGAGCAGTAAAAAAAGATATAGAAGTAGCAGCGGAAGCTTTAAAAGATAGTATAAAACCAAGAATTCATACAGGAATTGGGACTAGTGATTCGCATATCAAATTTAAATTTAACAGTACCCGGGAAAAAGTAACAGAAAGAGCCGGAAAGGCCGTTTCTTATGCAAAAAAATTTGTGGATGATGTTGAATTTTATGCTGAAGATGCAGGAAGAACCGATAATGAATTCCTGGCAAAAGTTTGTGAAGAAGTTATTAAAAGCGGGGTTACGGTATTAAATATTCCTGATACCACAGGCTATTGCCTACCAGAAGAATATGGCAGAAAAGTTAAATATTTAAAAGAGAATGTTAAAGGAATAGATAAAGTGGTTTTATCTTGTCACTGCCATAATGATTTGGGATTAGCAACAGCTAATTCTATTGCAGGAGTTATAAACGGAGCCAGACAAATTGAATGTACAATCAATGGAGTTGGAGAAAGAGCAGGAAATACAGCATTAGAGGAAGTAGTTATGGTTTTAAAACAACATTATTATTTAAACTTTCATACAAACATAGATACCAAACTTTTATACGATACAAGTATAATGGTACGAGAAAAAATGGGAATGCCTGTACAACCCAATAAAGCAATCGTTGGGGCTAATGCTTTTGCACATAGCTCCGGAATTCATCAGGATGGAGTAATTAAAAACAGAAAAACCTATGAAATAATCAGTCCGGAAGAAGTAGGCGTTACAGAAAGTGCCATAGTACTTACTGCCAGAAGTGGCAGAGCAGCATTAGCATATAGAGCAAAAAAAATAGGATACGAATTAACAAAAATACAATTAGATACAGCGTATAAAACATTCCTGCAGTTTGCCGATAGACAAAAAGAAATAATAGATGATGACATTCATACTATTATGAAACAGATTAATAATACTTCTAAAATTGCAATAGTCTGATGGGAAAAACATTATTTGATAAAGTTTGGGATGCTCATGTGATAGATACTATCGAAAACGGACCACAAATTGTATATATAGATAAGCATCTGATTCACGAAGTAACCAGCCCGCAAGCCTTTAATGAATTAAAAGAAAGGAATATTGCTATAGCTCGTCCGGATAAAATTGTAGCCACAGCAGATCATAATACACCAACTATAAATCAACATCTTCCTGTAAAAGATGAATTATCAAGAAATCAGTTAAAGCAATTA
This sequence comes from uncultured Tenacibaculum sp., assembly GCA_963666645.2. GTDB lineage: Bacteria > Bacteroidota > Bacteroidia > Flavobacteriales > Flavobacteriaceae > Polaribacter. The sequence continues at coordinate 120,849 of CAXXDB010000004.1, forward strand.
GAAAAGAACTGCAAAGAGAACAGCATCACTTTATATGGTTTAGGACATAAATATAACGGAATTGTTCATGTTATGACACCGGAACTTGGAATTACACAACCGGGAATGACTATGGTTTGCGGTGATAGTCATACATCGACACACGGTGCATTTGGGTCCATTGCTTTTGGTATAGGCACCAGTCAGGTCGCTCAAGTATTTGCAAGTCAATGTTTATTGATGCAAAAACCCAAAAGTTTACGAGTTAATGTAAACGGAAAACTAAAAAAAGGCGTGTTACCCAAAGATGTAATTTTATATATTATTTCCAAATTAGGAACCAACTCAGGTATAGGATACTTCTGTGAATATGCAGGAAATATATTTGAACAGATGTCTATGGAAGGAAGAATGACAATATGCAATATGAGTATAGAAATGGGAGCACGAGGAGGGATGATAGCACCAGATCAAACAACTTTTGACTATGTAAAAGATAGAAAATTTGCACCCAAAGGACAAGAATTGGATGAAAAAATAATCTACTGGAAAACTTTAAAAACTGATGGAGATGCAATTTTTGATAAAGAATATTTTTTCGAAGCAGAAGATATTGATCCGATGATTACTTATGGAACCAATCCGGGTATGGGAATAAAAATTACTGAGAAAATTCCAGAGAAAAACGACAGAACCTTTGAAAAATCACTCGCTTATATGAATTTTAAAAAAGGAGAGAATTTAATAGGAAAGCCCATTAATTATGTATTCATAGGAAGCTGTACAAATTCAAGAATAGAAGATTTTAAGGTAGTTGCCGACTATATAAAAGGAAAACGAAAAGCATTAAATGTAACAGCCTGGTTAGTCCCGGGATCACAACAGGTAGCAAAACAAATTCAAGAAGAAGGATTGCAGGAAATTTTTGAGAAAGCAGGTTTCGGATTACGTCAGCCCGGTTGCTCAGCATGTTTAGCAATGAACGATGACAAAATTCCTGAAGGAGAATATTGCGTGTCAACGTCCAACAGAAACTTTGAAGGAAGGCAGGGGCAAGGATCCAGAACAATTCTAGCAAGCCCGTTAATAGCTGCCGCGACCGCCATTGAAGGAAAAATAGCTAATATTACTAAAAATATAGATTAAATGAAAAAATTTATTAAACTTATAGATATAGCAATTCCTTTACCAATTGATAACATAGATACAGATCAGATTATACCTGCTCGTTTTTTAAAAGCAACCGATAAAAAAGGCTTTGGGGATAACCTATTTAGAGATTGGCGTTTTCATAAAGATGGATCGATAAATACAAAATCTGTATTGAATAACCCTGAATATAAAGCGAGTATTCTAATTACAGGTAACAATTTTGGATGCGGGTCGAGCAGAGAACATGCAGCATGGGCGTTGACAGGTTATGGATTTAAGGTAATTATAAGCAGTTTTTTTGCCGATATTTTTAAAGAAAATGCTCTGAATAATGGATTACTTCCGGTTCAAATTTCCAGAGAATACTTAGATTTTTTGTTAAAAGAATCAAAAGAAAACCCTCACACAGCCATAGAAGTCAATCTCAAAGAACAGAAAATAGGAATACAAGGAAGCCATTTATCAGAATATTTTGAAATTGACCCCTACAAAAAACTATGCTTATTAAACGGTTATGATGATATCGACTTTTTAATAACTAAAAAAGACAAAATTAAAGCATACGAAACATCATTATAAAGAAAAATATATGAAATTTAAAATAACAATAATTCCCGGAGATGGAATAGGTCCGGAAGTAACAGAACAGGCAAAAAAAACCTTAGAAGCTATTTCAGAAATATACAATCATACGTTCATCTGTGAAGAAGCACTAATGGGTGCATCTGCTATCGATAAAACGGGAAGTCCGTTACCTGATAAAACCATTATTTCATGTAAAAAAAGTGATGCTATTCTGCTTGGTGCTATAGGAGATCCGAAATACGATAACAATCCTACAGCTAAAGTAAGACCGGAGCAAGGATTATTAAAATTAAGAAAAGAATTAGGATTATTTTGTAACGTCAGACCTGTAAAAGCTTACAACACATTACTCGCAAATTCTCCTTTAAAAGAAATCAATATAAAAGGAATCGATATTGCTATATATCGTGAGTTAACGGGAGGAATTTATTTTGGAATTAAGGAATTGAGTGATGACGGTCAAATAGCTTTTGACGGATGCTCATATTCAGTAGAAGAAATTGAACGTATCGGTCATTTAGCATTCAAAGCAGCTCAAAGCCGAAGAAAAAAATTAACGTTAGTAGATAAAGCAAATGTTTTAGAAACCTCGAGGTTATGGCGTAAAACAATTAAGAATCTTTCAAAACAATATCCGGATACAGAAGTGAATACTATGTTCGTTGATAACGCTGCTATGCAACTAGTCTTAAACCCAAAGCAATTTGACGTAATCCTGACAGAAAATCTTTTTGGCGATATTTTATCAGATGAAGCGAGTGTTATTGGAGGTTCTATAGGATTACTTGCATCTGCCTCAGTTGGAGAAAATAATGCACTTTTTGAACCTGTTCACGGATCATTTCCACAAGCTAAAGGTAAAGATATTGCAAATCCTTTAGCTTCTGTTTTATCCGTAGTAATGTTGTTAAAATATTTAGAATTACATAGAGAAGCAGAAGTCATAGAAAAAGCAATTCAGAAATCGCTAGAGCTGGGGATAACTACTCAGGATATAAACTCAGGGATGAGTTTTAGTACTTCAAAAGTAGGAGATTTTATTGCAGACTATATCCATAATCAGGAAGATAGTAATATCAATTTTAGGAATGTTCACATGGGGCAAAGTACAATTATCTGATTAAACTTTACTTTATAATTTAGAAGAATCTCCTGAAAACAGGTATATTTCTTATTTTAATCATCTTTACTCAATTCATAATTTAGCACCTTAAATTTAGGCATTTCCTAGTTACACTGTCTTTTCTATACAAGATATACCTGTTGAGGGTACCTCTATACAACTTCTGAATTAAATCCTTGTGAGCAAATTTGACAATATATTAAGTATCGATTTAGAAATAAGCATTTTAAAAATATGACAGATTTAAAAAAACGGTTATATCAAATTGTAAATCAAATGGGTAAGAAATTCATAAAATATATTGTTGCTGACCATGGACATAAAAACTTATTCATGTTGCATTTTAAAGTTTAGATGGGATTATTTGATTTCTACTGTTTAATCACACTTTCGTTATAATAGTTAAAATCAGAGAAGCTTCTTAACAATTAATGAGAAATAACTATATACTATAATATAGCCCTTCATTCGCAAAAACTTTATACATTTACATTATGATTTTAAACAAATATACTGCGAAGGAAACTGCCAGACTTCTTTTGCAGATTAAAGCAGTAAAATTAAGCCCTAAGACTCCATTTATTTGGACTTCCGGATGGAAATCTCCTGTTTACTGCGATAATAGAATTATTTTATCATACCCTTCTGTTCGTAATTTTTTGAAAGAAAGAATCACGAAACTTATTGAAGAAAAATACGAAAAGCCTGATGTAATTGCAGGAGTTGCTACCGGAGCTATAGCTATTGGGGTTTTAGTTGCTCAGGAATTAGAACTTCCTTTTGTATATGTAAGATCTGAGCCTAAAGAGCATGGAAGAAAAAATCAAATTGAAGGGTTTTTAGAAAGCGGTCAGAATGTGATAGTTATAGAAGATTTAATCAGCACAGGAAAAAGTAGTTTAAACGCCATTAAAGCACTAAAAAAAGCTGAGGTTGCTGTAAAAGGAATGATTGCTGTTTTTTCGTATGGTTTTTCTGTTGCAGAAGAAACTTTTAATAAACATGATGTGGATTTTTCTACATTATGTGATTATAGTAATTTACTTGAGCAAGCTTTAAATAGTAATTACATTACTCAAAGAGAATTGAAAACCCTGCAGAGTTGGAGATTAAATCCAGGTAAATGGGGGGAATAATTTTTTACATTATTTAAAATTACACTTGATGAACATTGATGGACAAAGGATTGCCGTAAAAAAATCTCAAAAAGAATTATATGAATTTTTAACTCAATTAGAAAACTTCGAAAAATTAATGCCTGAAAGTATAGAAAAATTTGAAGCGAATGATAATTCCTTTATTCTTGGTTTAAGAGGGATGCCGGAAATTGAACTGTTAATGAAAGAGAAAACAGAATATTCGAATGTTACTCTAAGTGCTGTTAACAGTAGTAAATTATCATTTACACTTACTGCTAATATTGAAGAAATTTCAAAAAATGAAAGTTCTGTTCAATTAAAATTTCAAAGTAGTTTCAATCCTCTGATGAGTATGATAAAGAAACCATTGACGAAATTTATTGAAACGCTGACAACAAATATTGAAAAGTTACAAAGTTAATTTACACACATATTCACAGATATTATGTTCTTTGAGGAATCATAATGTTGCTCTGTTTTATTTCTTTTTCTTCTAATCGCAATTTATATTGCCACTAATAATTTTTAAAGAATGATATTAACCTTAATGTAACATCTATTTTTTTTGATTGTGACGAAACCGTTGCAAGATAGAAAATACCTTTTATTTTACCTGTTGATATTCAATATATTATTTTTGAAATGGTTTTTTTAATATGAACAGAATGGAAAAGAAAAGTAAAAAAGCAAGAAGAATAACTCTGGTGAATTATTCTATTTTATAATGAAATATATAAGAAAAAATTATACCTCCTCTTGAATATTCAGCTGAATACTTAATTTCTGTAATTGCTCATCATCAATAATAGCAGGTGCATCAATCATCACATCTCTGCCTGAATTATTTTTAGGAAACGCAATAAAATTGCGAATTGCTTCCTGACCATTTAAAATTGCTACCAGACGATCAAAACCAAAAGCCAAACCACCATGTGGAGGAGCTCCATATTGGAAAGCATCTATCAAAAAACCAAATTGTGTTGTTGTTTCTTCAGGAGTAAATCCTAAGTAATCAAACATCATCGACTGGATTTCCTTATCGTGAATTCTAATCGATCCTCCTCCAATTTCATTTCCATTCAGAACTAAATCATACGCATCTGCTTTTACTTTCTCAGGTTTTGAAGCTAACATAGCTATTTGTTCCGGTTTTGGTGAAGTAAACGGATGATGCATCGCATGATAACGTTCAGTTTTTTCATCCCATTTTAATAAAGGGAAATCTACAACCCACAAGGGGGCAAACTCATCTGGTCTACGTAAACCTAAACGTGTTGCCATTTCCATACGTAAGGCACTTAACTGAGTTCTTACCTTATCTGTTTTACCTGATAAAATACAGATTAAATCACCTGCTTTAGCTTTTGCAGTTTCTGCCCATTTTGCTAAATCTTCCTGATTATAGAATTTATCTGCTGATGATTTAAAACTTCCGTCTTCATTACATTTTACATATACCATTCCTGAAGCTCCAACCTGTGGTCGTTTAACCCAATTGATTAATTTATCAATCTCCTTTCTGGTAAATGAAGCAGCTCCCGGAACAGCAATTCCAACTACTAACTCAGCATCATTAAATACTTTAAATTCTTTATGTTGGGTAACCTCATTTAATTCACCAAACTGCATTCCGAAACGAATATCAGGTTTATCATTTCCATATAAACGCATAGCATCATCATAGGTCACTCTTGGAAATTCTCCAACGTCAACACCTTTTAATTCTTTTAATAAATGGCGTGTCATTCCTTCGAAGATGTTTAAAATATCTTCTTGTTCTACAAAAGCCATTTCACAGTCTATTTGAGTAAATTCCGGCTGGCGATCGGCACGTAAATCTTCATCCCTGAAGCACTTTACAATCTGGAAATATTTATCCATTCCACCAATTATTAGTAACTGCTTAAAAGTTTGCGGAGACTGTGGTAAAGCATAAAACTGACCTTGATTCATACGTGATGGAACCACGAAATCCCGGGCTCCTTCCGGGGTGGATTTTATTAAATATGGAGTTTCTATTTCTACAAATCCTTTACCGGAAAGATAGTTGCGAACTTCCATAGCTACCCTATGACGGAATAGTAAGTTTTCTTTAACAGGATTACGCCGGATATCTAAATAACGGTATTTCATTCGAATATCTTCGCCTCCGTCTGTTTCGTTTTCAATAGTAAACGGAGGTAATCTTGCTTTGTTTAAAATTGTTAATTTAAAGACTAAAACTTCAATGTCTCCTGTTTCCATATCAGGATTTTTAGATTGACGTTCAATTACAGTTCCCGTAACTTGCACGACAAATTCTCTTTCTAAAGTTTTTGCTTTTTCAATAATTTTTCCGGATGTCCGTTCTTCATCAAAAATTAACTGAGTGATTCCATAACGGTCGCGTAAATCAATCCAAATCATAAAACCTTTATCTCTTGATTTTTGAACCCAACCGGCCAGAGTAACCTCGGTGTTGATATGTGACGCTCTTAGCTCACCGCAAGAATGTGATCTGTACATGTCTGATATTTTTTTGGATGTACAAATTTAACTATAAATGTTAGTCTGTGAAAAATTCCTGCACGTTAGTTTTTAAAGAAATTTATCAATTCTTTTGGACGAATAAACACAAAATAATTTAAGAAATATACATTAAAATAATCGGAGTACTATTAAACAGAGTTTTTATGATAATAAAAGTAAAAGTTTCTTACACAACAGATGTTAACAGAAAATAATCTTTTTGCAGTTTGAGATACAACCAACTCACAGATACCAAACAAAATACTATTAGGAAATAGAGAAAAAGTTAGTATATTTCATAGGACCCCATTAGTAAACTATGATAAAATCTAGTTCTATTTTATTATTTTAGCCCTCGCAAAACGAACTATTCGATGGATATCAACTTCAATAAGAACGAAGATTACAATAAATTATTATTATCTGATCTCAGGCAACGATTAGCTAAAGTTAAACTGGGAGGAGGTGAAAGCAAGATTAAAAAACATCATTCAAAAGGAAAAATGACTGCTCGTGAACGTATTGATTATCTTTTTGATGATAACGCTAATTGTATCGAAATTGGAGCTTTTGCCGGAGAAGGCATGTATAAAGATCATGGAGAATGTCCTTCGGGTGGTGTGATTGTAAAAATTGGATACGTACAAGGCAAACAATGCATTGTTATTGCAAATGATGCTACTGTAAAAGCAGGTGCCTGGTTTCCTGTTACAGGAAAGAAAAATCTGCGTGCACAGGAAATTGCCATCGAAAATAAACTTCCCGTTATTTATCTGGTAGATTCTGCGGGTGTGTATTTACCTATGCAGGATGAAATTTTTCCTGACAAGGAACACTTTGGAAGAATTTTCAGAAATAATGCAATAATGAGCAGTATGGGAATTACTCAAATTGCTGCTGTCATGGGGAGTTGTGTTGCCGGAGGTGCATATTTACCAATTATGAGCGATGAGGCTTTAATTGTTGATAAAACGGGGAGTATATTTTTAGCGGGTAGTTATTTAGTGGAAGCTGCTATTGGGGAATCAATAAACAATGAAGCTTTAGGAGGTGCCACAACGCATTGTGAAATTTCCGGAGTTACTGATTATAAAGCAAAAGATGACAAAGATGCTTTAACTATGATTAAAAATATTGTTGATAAAATCGGGGATTTTGAAAAAGCAGGCTATAATCGCAGTGAGAGTAACCCTCCAAAGAAAGATGAAAATGAAATTTTTGGAATTTTACCAAAAGAGCGTCATGAACAATATGATATGTCAGAAATCATTAAATGTTTGGTAGATAATTCAGAACTTGAAGAATATAAGGCAGGCTATGGTCAAACTATAATTACCGGATATGCAAGAATTGACGGCTGGTCTGTTGGAATTGTGGCCAATCAGCGTAAAATTGTGAAAACTAAAAAAGGAGAAATGCAATTCGGTGGGGTAATTTATTCTGACTCTGCGGATAAAGCTACTCGTTTTATTGCCAATTGTAATCAAAAGAAAATACCTCTGGTTTTTTTACAGGATGTTACCGGGTTTATGGTAGGTAGTAAATCTGAACAAGGAGGTCTTATTAAAGATGGGGCAAAGATGGTAAATGCAGTAAGCAACTCTGTGGTTCCTAAATTTACCATTATCATTGGTAATTCTTACGGTGCCGGTAATTACGCAATGTGTGGTAAAGCTTATGATCCAAGATTAATAGTTGCCTGGCCTAGTGCTGAATTGGCTGTAATGAGTGGAAATTCTGCTGCTAAAGTTTTATTACAAATTGAAAATGAGACCCTTAAAAAGAAAGGAGAAGAAATCTCTAAAGAGAAAGAGTCTGAATTATTTAATAAAATTAAATCGAAATACAACGAACAAATTTCTCCATATTATGCCGCAGCCAGAATTTGGACAGATGGAATTATTAACCCGTTAGACACGCGAAAATGGATTTCGATGGGAATAGAAGCTGCTAATCATGCTCCTATTGAAAAACCTTTTAACTTAGGAGTTATTCAAGTATAAATACAAACTTTATTCTTAATAAGGACATATTATATTAGATGTTATCTTTGATGGATGATGTTCCTTTTTATAAAATACTTTGCTGTTTACATTTGCCGTTTGTAATTTAAAAAAAATGGTAAGATCATTTGAATTTAGAAAAGCAAGAAAAATGAAACGCTGGGTTGAGATGACCAAAGTTTTTATCCGAATTGGTAAGGATATTACAATGGTCGTGAAAGAAAGGGGACTAATCCGGAATCAAATTCTCGTTTACGCGTAGTTATTCAAAATGCTAAGGTAGCCAACATGCCCAAAGATAACATAATACGTGCTATAAAAAAGCAAGCGATAAGAATACAGAAAATTATAAAGAAGTATTATTTGAAGGATATGCCCCTCATGGTATAGCCGTGTTAGTTGAAACTACTACAAATAATAATAACAGAATAGTTGCTAACATACGTGTAGTTTTTAACAAGTGTAACGGAAATTTGGGAACATCGGAGTATGTATCTTTCATGTTTGACCACGTAGTAAACTTTAAAATTAGAGAGGAAACTTTAGGAATGAGCTTAAAAAAAATCGAATTAGAAGTTATTGAATTTGAAGTAGAAGAAATTTTTAAAGATGAGGAAGCAATATAATTGTATGCTCCATTTGAACAATTTGGTGTCATTCAAAATTATTTAGAAGAAAATAATATTGAAATTACTTCCTCTGAATTTGAGCGTATTTCTGCAACTACTACTAAACTTTCAAAAGGAACAACAAGAAGAAGTTGAAAAGCTTTTGGAGCGTTTGAGAGATGACGAAGACGTAAATCAGGTTTATCACGACATGGAAGTATCAGAATAAAAAATCAATGTAAATAGCATAATATTAAATGCATAAAAAAACTTGAGCTAAAGTATAAACTACTTAAATACTTATAAATCAGATAACTGAAAGAAGATAAATTGTAATATTCAAAAAATAAAAGCTATGTAACTTTTGAAACGAATCATAAAATGTCTGTATCTCGTCAAAGAGAAACTGAATTATCAGATAAGCTTTAATGTCACGAAAGATTATTTTTTGCTTTATACTTCTTTTTTATTTTGATGCTTTTTCCAACAGAAATAAGATTATTATGAAAGTGAGTTTTTACGAAAAATCATTAATAAAAAAACAGAGCTATTTTAGACTTGATTCTGTGGTATGTAATAATCAAGAATTAATTGATGAGGAGATTATTATAAATTATACGAAGTTGGTTTAAAAGACAAATATCTCAATGGGCAAATATATGCAGAGAATAATATTGGCAAAATTTTAAGAAACAATAAGAATTACAAACAATCCGTTAAGTATCATAGAGAAGCACCGAAACTGATCAAATTGACTAAAAAAATGAGGCTGAAGTTTTAGCTTTAGATTTATCAGGTTTATGTTATCACCATCAGGATAGTATAAAAAATCTTTAACCCATTATAAACCTGATACTTATAGTAGCTAATAAAATTAAAAATTCTGATTTAAATTCCTTACTGCTTAAAATTCAATTTGCAACTGAACCCAAACCGGCTTCTTTTTTTCTGTGTTCAAATTACTAAAAGAAATTCCTAATAATCTTACTGAATTTTTCAGTTCTTCCTGTAATAGAAGTTCTTTAATTATAGGAAAAAAATCTTCTTTTTTGTCAATATAATAAGATATTGTTTTACTTCTTGTTTGTTGGACAAAATCACTATATTTTATCTTAAGTGTTACCGTTTTTCCCTTCGTTTTGGAGTTTTTCATACGTCTTTCCAATTCAATAGCAATACTCTCCAGTTTTTTTATCATGAAAATTTCTGAAGAAATATTTTCATTAAATGTTCGTTCTGCGGCAATGGATTTTCGTATTCTGTTCGGTTTTACTTCACTTGTATGAACTCCTCTAACAATATTATAATAATGATTCCCTGATTTTCCAAATAAATGCACTAATTCTTCCAATGTTTTTTGTTTTAAATCCAATCCCTTAAAAATTCCCTGATTATGCATCTTAGCAGCAGTAACTTTCCCGACACCATGAAACTTAGTGACAGGAAGTTCCTCTAAAAAATGAATTACTTCTTCAGGATTAATCGTTTTTTGACCATTCGGTTTATTGATATCTGAAGCCACTTTAGCTAAAAATTTATTAATTGAAATCCCTGCAGAAGCTCTGAGTTTTAATTCATTCCAAATTCTATTTCGTATTTCCTGAGCAATCAAACCAGCCGATGGATTTCCTTTTTTATTTACCGTAACATCTAAATAAGCCTCATCTAATGATAATGGCTCCACCAATTCGGTATAATCATAAAAAATTTGTCGGATTTGCGATGAAACTTCTTTATATCTGAAAAATCTTGGTTTTACAAAAATTAAACCAGGACACTTCTTTTTTGCCAATACTCCGCTCATTGCAGAACGAACTCCGAACTTCCTTGCTTCATAGCTTGCTGCTGAAACTACGCCTCTAATGTCACTCCCTCCAACCGCAACAGGTTTTCCTCTTAATAAAGGATTATCCAATTGTTCTACAGAAGCATAAAAAGCATCCATATCTATATGAATAATTTTTGGATAAGGAAACTGTGATTTCATTTTATAAAATTTAAAAGTATAATTTAAATTCATTTTAAAATAAAATATTTTTAATTGCACAAATCTTGCTTTTTTGCTTTTTGGCATATCTTTGCTGAAATTTTTTGAATACTCATGTTATCAAAGGTCAATGATTTTCTTTGGTTTTTAAAATCAAAATTCTCCGGAATTATAAAAATTACCTTAATTTCGGTATATATTATTTTTCTTGCAGGTGCTGTTGTTAGAATGACAGGTTCCGGAATGGGTTGCCCTGATTGGCCAAAGTGTTTTGGGTATTTGATTCCTCCAACATCAGAAAAACAAATCATCTGGAAACCTAACAAAGAATTTAAAGAAGGAATGATTATCCTAAAAGATGAAACTCTTTTTGTTGCGAGACAAAATATAATCACTTCAGAAAAATTCAATCAAAAAAAATGGAAAAAATATACAACGCACGATTATACAAAATTTAATAAATATCATACCTGGGCAGAGTATATTAATCGATTAACTTCTGTTGTTTCGGGATTTATTTTCATATTTTTAATCTTGGGGTCTATAAAATTCCGGAAAGAAAAAAAACTAATAACCGTACTATCTTTTTTAGCTTTCTTTTTAATGGGATCTGAAGCCTGGTTAGGAAAAACTGTAGTAGATACCAATTTAAAACCTGCAATCATTACTATTCATATGATGGTTGGTCTGATAATTATTGGCTTGTTACTTTATATACTTCATACTGTTTCCGAAAAAACTTTTGACCCTGCCCGGAATGGTCTGTTAAAATACAACTCAACATTTAATAAATTATTAATAGTATCTGTTGTTTTTTCTTTAATTCAAATTGCAACGGGTACTCAGGTAAGGCAGTTTATTGACGAGCAAGTAAAGCAATTTGGGTTTGAACATAAACAGTATAGTTTACTGAATCCTGATTTTAGATTTTATTTTCATCGCTCCTTTACTATTACTATTATTCTGGTAAATTTTGGATTATTCTATATAAATCAAATCAGAAGGTTACAATATAAATTGATTCACTGGATTATCTTTTTAATCTTTTTAGAAACAATTACCGGAATTTTAATGTATTATGCAGAGTTTCCGATTGGTACTCAGGCAGTTCATCTGTTAGGGGGTGCTATTTTATTCGGGCTACAATTTTATTTATGGTTGCAAAGCAGGAGATTAATCAGTTTAGTGTAAATGATTTTGATACTAAACAGACTAGGTAAGGTGGTTTTATTTTTTACCAGCTAAGCCTAGCTAAACTTTAAATAAAGTTCTATAAATAATATATCAACTGACCTTCGTTTTAAAATTAAGAGTTCTGTTTCTTTCTCTGGTAATCTAATTTATTTGTTGACTTAAGAATTGAGAATAGCCTTGAAATTATGAATATTATAAAATCAATACGTGCATCTAAAAAATTAAAGAGTCAATAAATCGTACAAAATCGGTTTACTTGGTGTAGCATCGTTTTCAAACGGAGCAATCATAAGGTTTAAAAAATAAGCCCCATCCTTTATTTGATTAGAAACAAAAATAAGCTCTGTAATCGTAGCATCTGACCGTATGTTTCCTGAAGTATCCCAAAAGGCATGATGAGCAAGTAAAGCCCCGTTATCTTTTTCTTTGTCTACAGACGGTAAATCAATTAGTAAATGTTTTATGCCTTTATTTCTTAAATGTACAGCAGCAGTAGCTGACAAATAAGGAGGGTTGGTATTTGAATACTGTCTCGATTTTTTTTCTTCTAAATTAGGGAGTGTACGAATTACAACGGCATCTCTTTTTTTATTCTTTAAAGCAAATTGTAGTTGTTTCTTAGAAATTACCTTATCTCCATTGATGTTTTCCGGAGCGACGGTAATTACTTCGACTAAGAAAAAAAATTGATTTAAATTTTTATTAATTGAATGTTCTTCTTCTGTAATATGCCCAATACATTCTGTATGGGTAATATGAGAATGTGGATTAAAATGAATGCTGTTAAAATTTACAGGAGCTCCCTCTGAAACTTTCATTTGTTGTTTATCGAATTGTTCTGCAAAAATCTTAGGATTCCTTATATGCCAAGCATTTACATTTTGTTTTGCCCCATCTATAGGAATAGAAATATCTATTGGTTTTGTTATATCTATTTGGTACTTCTCTGAGTTATTTTTAATAGTTATTATCATTTATGCAAAACTAGTTTTACAGTGTTTAGGAAAGAGTTAAAAACCTCTTAATTCAATTTATAATTAATATGCTGATTATCTAATTCAGTAAGAAATTCACTGGTAATTTTCACTCTGATTCTGCCCGGTACATCTATTTCTAATTTTTCTTCTACATCATACACTGTAAAACGGACCTTATGTAATCCTGAATTGGCAACAAATAAACATTCTAAATTTTTAATTGTGTTTTCGTTTACTTCATTTAACGCCAGTTTGATGGTAATTTTCTTACTCATTTTATCTATGATACTGTGCAATAGGGTAAACTCTGTAAATCCAATCCTGGAATCTCCTTTTATTCCATTATTTATCTGACCCGGTCTAATAATGGTTTTTATATATAAGAATGAATTGAGTACTAAAAAATGTTTGAATTTTAAATATTCTTCCTTATAAATTCCAAATTCAAAACTATCAGCATAATCTTCAACAGTAAACTTTGCCCAGCCTCTTCCCTTTCTAGAAATCCGATGATCGACATAGGTGACAATGCCACCAAATGCTAAATTCATTCCTTCATAGTTTGATAAATTTTTAAAGTGGCTCACTTTGGCATTGCAAAATTTTAATTCATTTTTAAAATCATCCAGAGGGTGTGCAGAGATGTACATTCCCGTCATTTCTTTCTCTTTAGCCAACAACTCCATCGTTCCCCAAGTATCACAAGCAGGAATAACAGGTTCAGGCAAGTTTACTTCACTCGTTTCACCAAACAGGGAAATCTGATAGGAATTTTGACTTTCCTGAAATTTATTTCCGAATTTAAGAGCTTTCTCTAAAAATGTTTGCCCTTTTTCATCTTCTACATAGTATTGTGCCCTATGTGTATCACTAAATGAATCGAAACCACCTGCCAGCACCAATCCCTCAAAAACTTTTTTATTAACAATACGTAAATCAATACGCTTAACCACATCGAAGACAGAAGTATAAGAACCGTTTTCTTTTCTCTCGTTGATAATAGTTCTTACGGCCACACTCCCTACCCCTTTAATTGCTGACATTCCAAATCGTACTGCACCATTTTTATTTACCGAAAACTTAGAATAAGATTCATTTATATCGGGACCTAATACTTCTAATCCCATTCGTCTGCATTCTTCCATGAAGAAAGTAACCGATTTTATATGAGTCATATTATTAGAGAGTACTGCCGCCATATACTCTGCCGGATAATGTGCTTTTAAATAAGCCGTTTGATAGGCAATCCAGGCGTAGCATGTAGAATGTGATTTGTTAAAAGCGTACGAAGCAAATGCTTCCCAGTCTTTCCATATTTTCTCAAGTTTATCTTCTGCATGTCCATTTGCTTTCGCCTGATTTATAAACTTTGGTTTCATTTTAGCTAAAACCGCTGCTTGTTTTTTACCCATGGCTTTACGTAACACATCTGCTTCACCTTTGGTAAAATCTGCTAATTTTTGCGATAATAATATTACTTGTTCCTGATACACCGTAATTCCATAGGTTTCGGCTAAGTATTCCTCCATCGCCGGTAAGTCGTACTCTATAGGTTCTTTTCCATGCTTCCTTTGGATAAATGATGGAATGTATTCAATAGGACCCGGACGATATAAGGCGTTCATTGCAATTAAATCTGCAAAAACTGTGGGTTTTAAATCCCTCATGTATTTTTGCATTGCCGGAGATTCATATTGGAATATACCAACAGTTTCTCCTCTTTGGAATAAGGCATAGGTTTTTTCATCGTCTAACGGAAAGTTCTCAGGATCTAGCTCTACACCATTACGTGCTTTTATAATTTTAACCGTATCTTTGATTAACGTTAAAGTCTTCAATCCAAGGAAGTCCATTTTTAATAACCCTGCATTCTCTACCGCAGAATTATCAAATTGTGTGACATACATATCAGAATCTTTAGCAAGCGAAACAGGGACAAAATTGGTAATATTATCGGGTGTAATAATGACTCCGCAAGCATGAATTCCCGTATTTCTGACAGAACCTTCTAAAACTACTGCTTGATTAATTACGTTGGCTTCCGGTCCGCCTTTTTGAGCAATAGATCGCAACTCTTCTACATTTACTTTTTCTCCGGAGCGTAATCCTGCTACTTTTGCTTTACTTTTTTCATCATCTCCTAAGATATTCCTAAGTTTAATTTCCGGAATCAGTTTTGTAATTTTATTGGATTCAAAGAGAGGTAAATCAAGTACTCTGGCTGTATCTCTGATTGAAGACTTGGCTGCCATAGTGCCATAGGTAATAATTTGTGCTACTTGATTGGATCCGTATTTATTGATTACATAATCCAGAACCCGACTCCTTCCTTCATCATCAAAATCAATATCAATATCGGGCATGGATACACGCTCTGGATTTAAGAAACGCTCAAAAAGTAAATCGTACTTAATCGGATCTATATTTGTAATTGTTAAGCAATATGCTACTGCCGAACCAGCTGCCGAACCACGTCCCGGCCCTACAGAAACTCCCATTTCCCGTGCTGCTTGTATAAAATCCTGTACAATTAAGAAATATCCGGGATATTCGGTATTTGCGATTACTTCTAATTCAAAATCTAACCGTTTTCGAATAGTATCTGTAATTTCCCCGTAACGTTTTTTTGCTCCCTTATAAGTTAAGTAACGAAGATAATTGTTTTCTCCTCGTTTACCTCTGTCCTCTTTATCTGCTTTATTCTGAAATTCTTTTGGAATACTGAAGGCTGGTAACACTACATTCCGTGCTAAAGTAAAGGTTTCCACTTTGTTTACAATTTCCTGAATATTAGTAATCGCTTCCGGAAGATCGGCAAATATTTTCTTCATCTCTTCAGATGATTTGAAATAATATTCTTCATTAGGTAATCCATAACGATATCCTCTTCCTTTTCCTATGGGTGTGGCTTGTTTTTCTCCGTCTTTTACACATAACAAAATATCGTGTGCATTGGCATCTTCTTTTGCCAGGTAAAACGTGTTATTGGTAGCAATGATTTTTATGTCATGCCTTTTTGAAAATTTGAGTAATGTTTTATTAACTACATCTTCATCCTCTTGTCCGTGACGCATTAATTCGATATACAAATCGTTACCAAACTCTTGTTTCCACCATAGTAAAGCTTCTTCAGCTTGTTTTTCTCCTACATTCAATATTTTGGCGGGAACCTCTCCATATAAGTTTCCTGTCAAAACGATAATATCTTCTTTGTATTGTTTTATAATTTCTTTATCTATTCTGGGTACATAATAGAAGCCATCAATAAATGCTTTAGAAGACATTTTCGCTAAATTGTGATATCCTTTTTTATTTTTGGCTAACATAACTATCTGATATCCATTATCTTTTATGTTTTTATCTGTATGGTTTCCGCAAACAAAAAATTCACAACCTACAATAGGTTTCAATGAGGTTTCTGCTGATTTATTATGTGCATCTACTGCAGCCGTAAAATGGAAAGTTGCCATCATATTTCCTATATCTGTTAAAGCAACAGCATTCATATTGTCTTTTGCCGCAGCATTTACCAGGGCATCAATTTGAATGGTAGATTGTAATACAGAATATTGTGAATGGTTATGCAGATGTGCAAATTGAACATTTTTGAGTTTTGCTAAATTTTCTGATGTAGATTGTGTGGCAGCTTTCTGAGATTCTTCTGCTAATCTCTTTCGGATTTTATCGCTTTCAGTTTTTAAATTCAAATGTTTTATCCCGATTAACTGGATTGGCATCGGGTTATTTTCTGAATACCTTTCATAATAATCTTCAGCAGTATCTAATTTATTTAATGGATAATGCTTTAAACGTAATAATTCCAGAAAGCAGCGAGTGGTTGCTTCTACATCGGCTGTTGCATTATGTGCTTCTTCAAAATCAGTTTCAAACAAGTGTTTATGTAATTCGGTAAGTGTAGGTAGTTTAAATTTCCCTCTTCTGCCTCCTGATATTTGACATATTTTTGCTGTGGCTTCAGTACAGGTATCTAAAACCGGAAGTTCAGTTAAATTATTTCTTATTCCTAACCGATAGAATTCGCATGCTATAATATTGACATCGAACTCTACATTTTGACCAACAACAAATTTTGTTTTTTGTAAGACCTCATTAAACAATTCCAGTCCTTTGTTTAAGGGAATTCCTTGCTCTTTGGCCAGATCTGTTGATATTCCATGTATGCTCTCAGCATCGAATGGTATATTAAACCCGTCAGGTTGGACTAGAAAATCATTGTGTTCAATTAAATTTCCCATTTCGTCATGTAACTGCCATGCTGTTTGTATAACTCTTGGCCAGTTATCAGTGTCAGTAACAGGTGCATTCCAACTCTTTGGTAAACCTGTAGTTTCTGTATCAAAAATTAAATACATTCAGGTAAAAAATTATTAATGGTTTGTTTTAAAAGAAGATTAAATTAAAAATAACAATATAGAAAGTAAGCAAATAGTTCCGTATTTTATAAATATTATTTCAATTTAATCTTCTGAAATTTATTCAGATAGTTTTATCGGCTTAGCTATTTAATAAGAAGTCATCTTTATAAAATTTGAGGTTCGTCTTTGTTAAGCATATATCTTAATGGATTCCTTAAGGGTATTTTTAATTTAGACTTTTTTAAGTTTCAAAGGAAAGTAAAAAAGTAAAACTATGAATGCTTAAAAACTCGAAGTTCCTCCTTCATATTCTGAAAAGAAGAATTTGTGTATGAATGTATTAAATTTTTTTCGCTGGACTTTTGATGAAACTTCTTCCGATTCTTCTTCAACTATCGCTTTTTTTGCATTTAATTTTACGTTTTTGGCAACTTCAAATTTTTGCATAAGCAAGTTCAACCTGATTTTTAGATTTGAATCTATTTTAGGATTATTTAAATTGTTTATATTAATCATAATTAAGAAGGGTAAATTAAGATTATAAAAGATTACTGTTGAGAATAGAAATCACACAGGTCTGCGATGATATGGCATTAATTTTACTGTTTAAATTGTTTTGAATTAAACTTACCTATTTTTATGTAGAAGTACACTTCATGTTTATTTACTATTTTGTTTGACTTTCATTAATTTTTTAACTGAAGCTACGATCAATCCCAATTTTTGTACTTCTTTTGAGCGAAGACCAACAATTAAATCCTCAATTTTACAAAATATGAAGAATCCTTCTTCTGCCCTTATGACAATCAATTCTAATGCACCAATGTTGATTTCTTTTGAAAAATCAGTAATCATTTCATTTATTACAACCAACATTGCACTTAGATTGTCTTTATTTGACATCCCGATATGCTCTACAATTTCACCTTTATTGTTTAAAACAATAATTCCTTCTGCTTCTATCGATTTTAAAAGTTCTGATACATCAGGCATTTTATCTTTCGCCCCCCCCATTTTTATCAATTAATTAGTAATATTTATTTTTTTAATACCCTTAATTTTGTATTTGAGAATGTTAAAAAAATGAATATCTTTAGATTATAGTACTTCAGTAAACAAATAGAATACAGGCTATTACAAAATAATTTTATTAACTGTTTTTGTTTGAAAATTACCTGGTACTTACAACTCTTTAATCAAATCTACTTTATATCTGTTTAATAAAGTTCTGGTAAGTGCTAAATTTGCTTTTCCGGAATCAATTGCCAAGTATATAAAATATTCTCCGTTTGGTGATAAATTGATCACGTGAATATGAGAGTCCAGGTTAAATTGGATATCCTTTAGCTGTTCATTTAACCCTAAAGCTCCGATTGCTTTTCTTTTTGCACTAATAATCTCTACATTATACGCAGAAGCTAAAGCCGGATCGAAATTAGAATCTTTAGTATCTGAAATTAAAGATTCCCCTGAAGCTATTTCACAGATACTGATTCCTATGTAACCAGGAATATTTTCTTTTACATTTTCTACTAATTCCGTTAAAATTTTTTCCATTTATGTTTGATTTAATTTTTAAAAATATTTAATAATTCAAAGCTTCTTTTCAAATATATTTCTATCTTAAAGTCAAAGATAATATTTTTTTGATAAATCTTTATATTTTTTTAACTTTTCAGATAATTATTATTTAGTCTGTTTTTTTACATATCATTACACTAATTTTTTAAAGATTATACATTAAACTCATTTATTCTTTGATTTTAAATGAATTAATAATCATAAATAATTTTCATTTCTTTATTTTTTAAAATAATTATCTGAACATATTGTAAACTTTGAACTCCTGTCATTACAGGAAAATGTAACACTTTTAGGTTCATTAAATATTCTGTTGCAGATATACAAAAGTTAATATATAACTGTCAAAAGGATTAATTATTAACTAGTCATCTCTCTAAAATTTGAACTTAGTCTTTGGGAAATGATTGCTGCAGGGATAGTGAATTGATAAAACTTATTTATTGCTAACTGAAAATTTTTGATTTATTCCTCCGGAGGCAGATGCCCGTGAATTTGCTCATAGACTTCATCAAAATTAGCCCGTATGTATGAATGTAACTTTTTTCTGTAATCTTCCTGCAACCAGTCTATAAAATTATGTGTTGATTTGCAGATACATTTAGAATATCTGTAAATTCTATCATCAATATTGCCTCCTAATTTCTTAGCTAAGATTAATGCGTCAAACACATCCTCACTATTTTCTACACATATATTTGCATGATGAACTATTGATTTTTCCAGTACTTTCTTAGAACTTTGACCTAATTGAATCGTATCTGTATATACTCTCTTTATATCGAAATATAAATTTTCTTCTTTTGTTTTGAGGAATTCTTTTCTTATATCTTTAGGTAATTCATATTTAAAACTACTTTCAATGTCTTCATCCGTTAATAAATTGTCCAGATAAAAGTCAGGTGATCTAAACATTTTTTGCCAATCTAAATCAGCCCCCCAAGATCCAAATCGATGAAAGTTATTCCCCAAATCAATTACATTAAACGAGGATTTTCCGGGAATAATTCGTGAACCGCGGCCAATCATCTGATAATATAAAGTTAATGATTTGGTTGCTCTGTTTAATATAATCGATTCCACAGAAGGCTCATCAAAACCTGTAGTAAGTATACTTACAGAAGTGATAATAGCATCAGGAGTTTGATTGAACCATTTTAAAATGGTATCTCTCTCTTTTTTTGTATTAGTATTATCTAAATGAGCAATGGAATATCCCGCTCTTTTAAATGTGTTATACACATATAAAGAGGTATTAATTCCATTATTAAATATTAATGTTTTTGTCCCTTTTGCCCGTTCTTGATAAGCTTGTAAAAGTTTAGACAACATATTAGTATTTGTATATAAATCTTCTGAAGACTTTACTGTATAATCTCCATTAGCACCTATCTCTAATGAATTTAATCCTACATTATATGAGTAAATATTGGCTTTCGCTAAATATTCATCCTCTATTAGTGCGGCGATACTTTCCCCGACAATCAATTGATTATAATTGCCTTTCATAGGCATTTTCATGTTAGAACTCAATGGAGTTGCTGTCACACCTAAAATAAAAGATTTGTTGAAGAATCTAAACAATTTAGTGAAAGAATTATAGTGAGCCTCATCTATAATAACTAAACCAATGTCAGAAATATCTAAAATAGCATCATTTAAACGATTATTCAGTGTTTCTACCATAGCTACAAAGCACTCATATTCAGATTGATTACTTAAAGTTGCTTTGCTATCTATAATTTTATTCTCTACATTAAATTCATCAAGCATTCCGGCTGTTTGCTTACACAATTCAATGCGATGTGTCATAATCAAAACTTTCCTCTGATAATGTTTTAAATATTGTCGTGTAATTTCAGAAAATATAACCGTTTTACCCCCTCCTGTTGGTAATTGGTATAACAGATGATGATTTTCAGGAGCATTTTCAAAACTTTTAAAAATTTTGAATAGTGCCTGCCTTTGGTAATCATATAGTCTTTTTCCTGCTTTGCTTTTGATTTCTGTATTATTGCTCAAGGCTGTTTTTTAGACTCAAAAATACAATCTATATTTATAAAAACTAAATCCTATTTAACGATTTTTTCCAAATCGATTTGAGTAATGTCATAATGTGATGCATGTACAATTGCTTTCCCTTTACTAATTAACAGAAATTGAGGGGATTGATGCAACACCTGATATGTATATCCAATTTCATTTGACACTTCTCTATGGTTTAATAAATCTACATAGAATAAATCAATTTTATCTTTTAGTGATTCTGGAAACGATTGACTAAACATTTTTATAACTGTTCTACTAATCACACAGCGTGTAGAATGTTTAAAAATTCCTGCCAGCTTTGCTTCTGACCTTTTTGTTACCTCCTCTATTTGATTTACTGAGGTTAAAGAAACCCAATCAATTCCTTCTTCTTGATTTTGTATTGTTTCTTTAATATCTGATGATTTTCTAAATATTTTCCCAAAAATTCCCATTATATTATTCCTTTTTTAACTTTCTGTTTATATGGTCGTTTCCAATCATTACAACTTTCAATGCAGACAAAAAGTCACTTACATTATTAAAAATACAGACAAAATGACTGCATAAATTGATGTTTTTAATTTGGTATTGATTTTGTCCTAAGGCAAGATAAAAATAATATATGAATTTTAATAATTTCACTATAAAATCGCAGGAAACTATTCATCTTGCACAACAATTAGCTCAGGAGTATGAACATAATCAAATTGAAAATGAGCATTTTTTTAAAGCATTATTTCAAGTAGATAAAAATGTTCTTCCATTTATTTTAAAAAAATTAAATGTACATACTGATTTAATAAAACAAATTTTGGATAAACAACTACAAAGTTTTTCTAAAGTAAAAGGATCAGATATTATGCTATCTCGTGAAGCAGGAAAAACATTGAATGAAGCCTCTGTTATTGCTAAAAAAATGAACGATGAATATGTATCATCAGAACATTTATTATCAGCTATATTTAATTCAAAAAGCCAAATATCACAAGCATTAAAAGATCAGGGAGTTAATGAAAAGAACCTGAAAGCCACTATTGAAGAACTCCGTAAAGGAAACAGAGTTACTTCTCAAAGTGCAGAAGAATCGTATAATGCTTTAAATAAATATGCCAGAAATCTAAATCAGTTAGCTCAGGATGGCAAATTAGACCCTGTAATTGGCAGAGATGAAGAAATACGCAGATTGCTTCAAATTCTATCCAGAAGAACTAAAAACAACCCGATCTTAATTGGTGAGCCGGGTACCGGAAAAACAGCTATTGCTGAAGGCTTAGCTCACCGGATAATCAGAGGAGATATCCCTGAAAATTTAAAAGATAAACAAATTTTTTCTCTGGATATGGGATCTCTTATTGCAGGAGCTAAATTTAAAGGAGAATTTGAAGAACGATTAAAAGCTGTTGTAAAAGAAGTTACCCGGTCAAAAGGAGACACCGTTTTATTTATTGATGAAATACATACGCTTGTCGGAACTGGTGGTGGACAAGGAGCAATGGATGCCGCAAATATTTTAAAACCTGCTTTAGCCCGTGGAGAACTTCGTGCTATTGGTGCTACTACTTTAGATGAATATCAAAAATATTTTGAAAAAGATAAAGCTTTAGAACGACGTTTTCAAAAAGTTATCGTTGACGAACCTGATACAGAAAGTGCTATTTCAATCTTACGGGGAATTAAAGAGAAATATGAAACACATCATAAAGTAAGAATAAAAGACGATGCTATCATTGGCGCTGCAGAACTTTCACAACGTTACATTACGAATCGTTTTCTACCTGATAAAGCTATTGATTTAATGGATGAAGCCGCTGCAAAATTAAGAATGGAGATTAATTCAAAACCAGAAGAATTAGATGTTTTAGATCGTAAAATCATGCAACTGGAAATAGAAATTGAAGCTATTAAACGTGAGAATGACGAAGCGAAATTAAAATCTTTAAATGCTGATCTGGCAAATTTGAAAGATGAACGTAATGAAATTAATGCTAAATGGCAATCAGAAAAAAGTATTGTTGATTCGATTCAAACATTGAAAACGGATATTGAAAATTATAAATCAGAAGCTGAAAAAGCCGAGCGTAATGGCGATTATGGTAAAGTAGCCGAACTCCGTTATGGAAAAATTAAAGAGGCAAAGAAACAGCTGGAAGAGCAACAAAATATTTTAGCAAATCAAAGTGAAAATGCTTTAATTAAAGAGGAAGTAACTTATGATGATATTGCCGAAATTGTAGCTAAATGGACTGGAATCCCTGTAACTAAAATGCTACAATCAGATCGTAAGAAGCTACTTCGGTTAGAAGAGGAATTACATAAACGAGTAGTTGGACAAGAAGAAGCTATAAAAGCTGTTTCTGATGCTGTTCGTCGTTCCAGAGCAGGATTACAAAATCCCAATAGACCTATAGGCTCTTTTCTCTTTTTAGGAACTACCGGAGTTGGAAAAACGGAGTTAGCCAAAGCTTTAGCCGATTACTTATTTGATGATGAAAAAGCGATGACCCGTATTGATATGAGTGAATATCAGGAACGTCATGCAATAAGCAGATTAGTTGGAGCACCTCCGGGTTATGTTGGATATGATGAAAGTGGGCAATTGACTGAAGCTGTAAGAAGAAAACCGTATTCAGTTGTTCTTTTAGACGAGATTGAAAAAGCACATCCCGATACTTTTAATATTCTTTTACAGGTTTTAGATGAAGGCAGGCTAACAGATAATAAAGGTCGTGTTGCTGACTTTAAAAACACTATAATTATTATGACTTCTAATATGGGAAGTCGTATTATTCAGGATAAATATGATACTATGCAAGGAGATATTCATACTTCTGTGGAATTAGCCAAAGCAGAAGTTTTAGGTTTGCTAAAACAAACTGTACGCCCGGAATTCTTAAACAGAATTGATGACATTATTATGTTTACTCCTTTATCAAAGAAACATATTAGGGCAATTGTAGAATTACAATTACATAGTGTTAAGAAAACAATTGCTGAGCAAAACATTACATTAGATGCTACTCCTCAGGCAATACACTATTTAGCAAAAAAAGGATTTCAACCTGAATTTGGTGCGAGACCTGTAAAACGAGTTATTCAAAAGGAAGTATTAAATCTGTTATCCAAAGAAATTCTTGCAGGTAAAATATCTGATGACTGCTTAATTTTATTGGATGAATTTGATGACAAATTAGTTTTCAGAAATCCAATGAATGAGAAAGAAGAATAAATTCTGATATGATAGTTTTAATAAATTAAGATTGTTGCAAAAGCGATATTTTAAAAAAGTCGTGTCATTTCAATCTTGCAAACAGTCTTTATTTATATATGGCGAAATGGGCTAGTCTATCAGATATCCTAACTTCTCATATTTTGCTCTATTAAAATAAAACAGATTTGCAGAGATTGCTTGATTAATCTTAAACTTTGTAATGGTAAAAGTAGTTTCAGTACCATTGGAGCCTGTTTGAACCAATTTGTAAATATGTTTTGTTTTGGCATCAATACCCAACTGTACTTTTATAATATCAGAATTACTATCGATAGGAGTTAAATTCAGATACTGTACTTTTCTGCCTTTATTATTTTTTAATGTACCCATCTCATAAGTGTATCCTTCTTTATAGAAAGTTAATAATTTAGAAGGATAAATAAATCCATCTTCTTTTTCTAAATCACCATTAGTAATGGTAACTTCCTTTTCCTCTGCATTAATAATTGCCAAACGTTTTCCGTTAAATACAAAGTTATTTCCTAAATAATTCAAATTATATTTTTCTCCGGATAAGATAATATTACCACGAATCGGGGAGTCTGTGATCCCCGCTTTTTTATTTACCAGAGTAGAGGTAAAATCAATACTCATATTTCTATAGGCACTCATTTTAGTTGATACTTCATCCAATAAAGTTCTAACTTTATCAGATGAATTTTGTGTTGCTATGGTTAAAGAGAAACATATTCCAAGTATAAATAACCCTGTTTTTTTCATATTGATTCTAAAAGTATAATATTTATTTATTTTTTTCATTCTCTAGTAATTGTTCTAATGCAATTAGATCCGGAACTAAAACCTGTCTTGCTTTACTTCCTTCAAAAGGACCTACAATGCCCGTTACTTCTAATTGATCTATTAACCTGCCTGCCCTGTTGTATCCTAATTTTAACTTTCGTTGCAATAAAGATGCTGAACCCTGCTGAGCAGTAACAATTATTTCAGCAGCTTCTTTGAACAATTTATCTCTATCGGTTATATCAATATCAATACTTGTGCCACTTTCCTCATCAACGCATTCGGGAAGTAAATGAGCTTCAGGATATGCACGTTGTGAACCAATAAAACCAGTTATTTTTTCTACTTCCGGGGTATCTATAAAAGCACATTGAATACGCGTAATGTCACTTCCTCCGGAATACAGCATATCTCCTTGTCCAATCAATTGATCTGCACCGGAAGCATCTAAAATTGTTCTGCTATCTACCTTAGAAGTAACTCTAAAAGCGATTCGGGAAGGAAAGTTTGCTTTAATAATACCGGTAATTACATTTACCGACGGTCGTTGTGTTGCAACAATTAAATGTATTCCAATGGCTCTGGCCAACTGTGCCAGACGGGCAACAGGAGTTTCTACTTCTTTACCGGCTGTCATAATCAAATCTGCAAACTCATCAATAACTAATACAATATAGGGCAAAAACTTATGTCCGTTTTCCGGATTTAGTTTCCGGATTCTGAACTTAGCATTATATTCTTTTATATTACGCACCATCGCACTTTTCAGCAAATCATAACGATTATCCATTTCAATGCATAAAGATTTTAAGGTATTTACTACTTTAGAGGTATCAGTAATAATCGCTTCTTCACTATCAGGCAACTTAGCCAGATAATGCTGTTCAATCTTATTAAATAAAGTAAGTTCTACTTTTTTAGGATCTACCAAGATGAGCTTTATTTCTGCGGGATGTTTTCTGTACAATAAGGATGTCAGAATAGCATTCAATCCAACAGATTTACCTTGTCCGGTAGCACCTGCCATTAGTAAGTGTGGCATTTTTGCTAAATCAACTATAAATGTTTCATTAGAGATTGTTTTTCCTAAAGCCAGGGGTAGTTCCATTGAGTTTTCCTGAAATTTCTTTGAGGTAATTACTGAATGCATTGAAACAATGGTAGATTTTTTGTTAGGAACTTCAATACCAATAGTTCCTTTTCCGGGAATAGGAGCTATAATTCGAATTCCCAGGGCTGAAAGAGACAGAGCAATATCATCCTCTAAATTTTTAATTTTTGATATTCTTATTCCTGCTTCAGGAACTATTTCATATAATGTGATGGTTGGTCCAACGGTGGCTTTAATTTGACCAATCCCTATTTTATAATTTTTAAGTGTTTCTTCAATTTGATTTTTATTTGCTTCTAATTCATTTGGGTCAACAGAAATACTTTCGTTATATTTTTTTAATAAATTGAAGGTAGGGAAACGATAGTCTCTTAATTCTAATGTCGGGTCGAATTTTCCAAAATCCTGAACTAGCTTTTTCGATAGATTTTGCGAAACATTTTTTTCTTCTGTGACTTTTTCAATAGTAATTTCTATTTCATTCTGAGCTTCTGAAGTTGTTGATTGTTCTTCTATTATATCTGTGGGTTTTACTTCATTTATTTCTAGAGTTAAAGAATCAGCATCATCTTTTTCAATACTTGAATGATTGGTAATAGTTGGTTGTAAATCTTCTGAAAAAACCTTAAAATCGGATTTTGTTTCCGTTTCATTATTAGTGATGTCCGTTACAGATTCCGTTGCCTGTTCTTCAGTATTGATAGTTTTTCTTTTTTTCCTCATTCCTGCACTAATCTTTTCAGGAGTTATTCTAAATCGAATAACTAAATATAGGAGTAAGAAAAAAATAAGCAGAATAGCTAATCCTGTTTTACCAATAAAAGTTTGTAAATATTCATTGAGTTCAAAACCCACGACACCCGATAGTAAAGTAAACTTTTTCTCTGCAAATCCAAAGGCTACAGATATCCACAGCATATTAAATAAACCCCAATTCCATAACGGAATGATGCCTTTTAACCGAGTTTGTAACAAAAAACTGATTCCGGTAAGAAAAATTAAAAAGGGTAAGATAAAAGCAGCAAACCCAAAACCATTGTATAAAAAAATATGACTTAAACTTGAGCCTATTTTACCCAATAAATTTTTTGCTTTAATTTGTTTGTTACTTAATTCGGTTAATATACTTTGATCCTCCTCCCACGAAAAGAAAAAAGAGATAAAGGCTATACATAAAAAGATGGAAAACAGTACCAGAAAAACCCCTGAAATGGTTTGTGTTTGCCGACTCTTAAAAAACTCTGATATTTGTTTGAACATAGAATTTTTTTCTGTTTTTTAAAGACTGTTTTTTTGCCATTTTCCGGTAAAAATTTCCACCTGTAAATATAGAAATATTATCTAAAATAAACAGTAATCCAAAAATGATTAATTGAATCATCCGTTCAGTAGCAGATATATTGAAAATAAAACCCGGAATAACAGTAAAAAACGAATTTTTTACATTATCTCCTGTGGCGAAAGGAACTTACAATTATTTTAAAAGATTATTTAATATCTTTTAATTACTTTCTTACAAAACCATCTTTTTTAATTATAAAGCTTTTAAAGCTTTTTCATAACTGGGTTCATCAACTATTTCAGATACTTGCTCTGTGTGAGTTATTTTACCATTCTCATTAATAACAATTATGCAGCGGGAATGTAGCCCATTTAATGGGCCGTTTATAAATTCTAAACCATATTTTTTTCCGAAATCACCCGAAATATAATCTGATAACATTTCAACGTTTTCAATACCTTCTGCCGCACAAAAGCGATTTTGTGCAAAAGGTAAATCTCTTGAGATGCATAATATTTTTGTATTTTCTAATTGTGCAGCTTCTTTATTAAAACTTCTAACTGAAGTCGCACAAGTTCCTGTATCTATACTTGGAAAAACATTTAAAATTATTTTTTTTCCTGTATAATCTTGTAGTGTTTTAACAGATAAATCAGATTTAACTAATTTAAAGTCAGGAGCTTTTGAATTTACCTGAGGTAAATTACCATTGGTTTTAATTTCATCTCCTTTTAGTGTTACTGTAGCCATTCGCTTTATTTTTTATTCTTTCCAAAAATAGTTAAAATCTATCAATTTAAACTATCTTCGCTTTCTTAAAAATTAAAGAATTTTTCATGTGAACTTATTTGACTATACCTCAGAGTTTAAAGAGAATTTGAAAATAGCCTATCCGGTTATGTTGGGTCAGTTAGGTCATGTTTTAGTGGGATTGGCTGATAACTTAATGGTGGCTAAACTGGGTGCTGCTTCTCTCGCTTCTGTTTCATTAGCTAATGGTTTGATGTTTATCTTTTTATCATTAGGTATAGGTTTTAGTTTTGCAATAACTCCATTAATTGCAGAAACAGATGGTGAAAAAGATATTGATAAAGGAAGAGTGATTTTTCAACATGGAATCTTCATTTCAATTATTTCAGGGTTCATTATTTGCTCATTATTATTAATATTTCAACCTTTTATGTATTATATGGAACAGCCGGACGAAGTAGTAAAACTGGCAATACCATATTATCAAGTTATAGCTTTTTCTATGATCCCCGTCATGGTTTTTCAAGGATTTAAACAGTTTGCAGATGGTTTGTCACTTACGAAGTATGCAATGCAGGCAACATTGATTGCAAATGTAATTAATGTATTTTTTAATTACGTATTGATTTATGGAAAACTTGGATTTCCGGAATTAGGTGTTACAGGATCAGCAATTGGAACTTTAATTTCCAGATTTATCATGGTTGGATTCATGATATATATAGTATTAACAAGAAAAGAATTTATTACTTTTACAGACAAATTTACATTTAAACGTATTGAAAAATCAATTTTAAGGGAGATCTATCATTTAGGATACCCTACAGCGTTACAAATGTGGTTTGAGGTAACATTATTTGCTGCCGGAATTTTCTTAGCCGGAATTATTGGTACTAATTCGCAAGCAGCCAATCAAATTGCATTGAATTTAGCCTCTATGACATTTATGATTGGAGTAGGGTTGGGAGTGACAGCTACCGTCAGGGTTGGAAACCAAAAGGGCTTACAAAATTATAAAGAATTACGAAGAATAGCCTTATCTATTTTTATGCTGATGATTTTTATTGATTTACTATTCACTATTGGCTTTATCGCGTTTAAAGATATTTTACCCACATTTTATGTAGATAATGCTGAAGTAATAAGCACCGCAACAACATTAATTGTTATTGCCGGATTTTTTCAGCTTTCTGATGGAATGCAAGTTGTTGTTTTAGGAGCTTTACGCGGGTTACAAGATGTTAAAACCCCTATGAGAATTACTTTTATTGCATATTGGGTAATTGGTTTCCCTGTATGTTATTATTTAGGATTAAAAACCAGTTTAAAAGGAAAGGGAATTTGGATAGGTTTGTTAATTGCTCTTACAGCATCTGCGATAATGTTATATTTTCGCTTTAATAAAATTACTAAACAATTAATTAAAGAAAAGCATGGAATTGCCTAAATTTTTATTAGCAGATAATAGTAATTATGAAGAAGATATTTTTGTCTTGCATACTAAATATCCTCGTTTTTTAATTAACTTAAAAGATAATTCTATCGAATGGTTTGAAGACCTCACCGGTGAAAATGAACAGGATCTTACCAATGAACTTAGAAAATTGATAGAACAGGCAGAGGTTTTTTATGATAATGAAATGAAAGCCTTTTCGTAGTTGCAAATTTGTTGCTTCGTAAAACTCAGAAACAAGAATGATTATTGTGATTAGACTTTATAATTGTTTATAATGAACTAACTTTACTACTTAAAATTTACATACATATTATTATAATCCGGGTTATTCATTTCAGAATTCCAAAAAGGTTTATTAAATATAGAATTTTTAAAAGATATGTTACTGCTTTTAACGCCGGTAGTAATATAAGTAAGTGTTCTTGCTAATAAAGGTTCTGTTGAGTCTCCTAAAACTCCTAAGTTGGTGTAATCTTCTTCTAAAATAATCTCAGGAGTAAAACCATTTGGTTCATTCTCCCCGTCTTTATTTTGAGTTTCTAATACAATAGGCTGCATAGCCCACATATGATTCAAATTAAAACCGGAACCGCTACGACTATAATCATCAGAATCGTATAATGTAATTGAACCTACCTGTTTTCCCACTGTTCTAGTACCAACTAAATTCACATCCATATATGGAATCAAACCATTAATGACTAATTCAGAAGCAGAAGCTGATCTATGAGTAATAATAAAATATACCGAATGTAAACTTACAGTATTTATAGGTTCGTTTAAAATAACATTTCCATTTGAATCGGTATTTTGTATTTGATCTGCGAAATTGTTAATAAAGTTACTATTATCAATACCACTCATTATCTTATCATTCCATATTTCCTGAAAAAAAACATTGGTCGCAGGTTGTCCGCTAATCATACTCGCTAAATAGGTTGCCGTTCTTACCAACCCGCCACCGTTATATCTTAAATCAACAATTAAATCGGTAATTCCTTCATTTTTAAAAGTGGCAAATGCCTGATTTAAATCACCATCATGAGTACTGGAAAACTGATTGTATAACAGATACCCGATTTTATTTGGTCCATCATTAATTACTTTGGCAATTCTTACCGGATTTTCCTGAATTTCGGTTTTTACTAAATTTATAGTGGTTCCATTGACAACAGGACTCCCGGCATTATAATCTGCAATAGAAATAGTAAAAGCAGTTGGTTCAAAAATTCTGTTAATATTATCCTTTGTTATTTGAGTTCCGTTAATTTTGTTAATTATCATACCTCTGGCAATTCCTTTTGAATCGGCATCTGACCCGGGAATAACATCAAGAACGACTACATACTGGTTTTCAGAGTTATTACGGTAATCTAAGGAAATGAGTTTCATTCCGCTAGTTAAACGTATTCCCTGAAAAGAATTTTCTAAAGCAATGTAATCATCAACAATCCGGGAAAAACGATCCACCTCTTCGGGTTTATACAATAAACTACTGAATAAATGGTTAGGGTCATCAAAACCACTTAAATAGCTATTTAGTTGTCCACGGGTAGAAAATCGTTGATCGGATAAGTCAGGAACCTCGTCCTGCCATTTATAAAAAGCATTCAACCCTCCCCATACGAAATCGTTGATTTCAATATCCTGAGGTATATTTTCTGTTTTTTTGCAACTAAAAAAAAGTGTTGGAATTAACAGAAATAAAAATAATTTTAACTGAAAATATTTCTTCATTGTAATGAATTTTATTCTTATTTGTAACGCAATTTAATTAAAAGTTATTATTAAATTTAATGTTTATGTAACAAAAAACTGATCAGGTCGTCGTAAAGGCGGGAAAATTAATAATTTACGGCAAGAAAAAAGGATTTATTTATATGCAACAACAATTTTAAGCACCCGGACAATGAACCAATCAGATTTTTTAAAAACTGTACTGCCATTTAAAGATAAAATATTTCGTTTAGCAAAACGATTACTGGTTTCTACAGAAGAAGCTGAGGATGCAGTTCAGGAACTTTATTTTAAATTATGGAGAAATAAAGAAAAATTGTCTGATTACAGAAATGTTGAGGCTTTTGCAATGACTATGACTAAAAATTATTGTTTTGACAGATTAAAGTCCAAACAAGCAGGTAATTTAACTTTAGTACATAGTAATTATAAAGAAAAAAATATTGCTTTAGAAAAGAAAATAGAGTATAAGGATAGTGTAAGCCAAGTATATGAACTCATTGAGAGTTTACCCGAACAACAGAAAATTATTATTCAATTACGAGATATTGAACAATATGATTTTGAGGAAGTTTACGAAATAGTTCAAATGAAACCAGCGGCAGTTAGGGTAGCTTTATCGAGAGCACGTAAATCAATAAGAGAAGCATTAATTAAAAAACATAACTATGGAGTTAGCTAACATAGAAAAGTTATTAGAAAAATATCTAAACGCAGAAACTAATCTTCAAGAAGAAAATACCTTGCGGGATTATTTTACTTCCAATGAGGTAGCTCCTTATTTAGAAGAGTATGGTATGCTGTTCGGATATTTTAAAGAAAATCAAAGCGAAATCTATACAAAAACCATTAAGTTAAAACCTGAAAATTATAGAAAAAAGAACGTTAAATGGTTATCAGTAGCAGCGTCATTAGCTTTGTTAGTAAGTGTTTATGCCGGATTTGAAATTTATGAGAAATATGAAAGGAAAAAACAATTTGATCAGGTAAAAGAAGCTCTTTTAAAAGTAGCATATAATTTAAACCGAGGAAATGATGCATTGTATTCAGTTTCTAATAGTTTTAACAAAGGAGCAAATGCAGTAACCAAGTTAAATATATACGATAATACCTTAAAAAAGGTAATTAAAACAGTAAATTATTAATTAAAAAGTAAACTAAGTTAAAAAATAAAGGTCATGAAAAAAATAATTATATTATTAACTCTAATATTTGTTTCAAATTTAGGATTCAGCCAATCTTCATTATTCGATAAACTAGAGGATTTAGATGATGTGTCTACTGTTGTAGTAACTAAAGATTTATTCGATTTATTAAGAAAGTTTCCAGATGCTCAATCTGAAGACATGGAAATTTTCAATACAGCGAAAGGTTTGCAAGAATTAAAAGTGTTTTCAACGGAAAATGCTAACATTGCAACTGATATGGAAACGATGGTGAATAAAGCCATTAAAAATTCCAAACTTACTCAATTAATGCGAGTAAAAGATAAAGGATCCCGAGTTAAAATTTATATCAAAGCAACAAAGAATAAAGACATTGTAAGTGAAGTGTTAATGTTTGTAAAAGATTTAGATAAGAGCAACAGATTTGATAAAAATAATTTTCCATCTTCAACTATTATTTCCTTAACAGGCGAAATTAATATGAATGAATTATCGAAGATTGCGAATAATTATCAGAAAAAAGAAGATAAAAATAAATAATAAAGTTGAGTTTTTGGCTCAGCTTTTTAAAAGTTTTAATATGAAAAAATTATATATACTCCCGTTTATTATTTTAAATTTCCTGTTGGAATCATGTACCGGAAAAGAATCATTACAAACATATCTTGTTAATAGTAAAGACAAACCTGATTTTATAACCTTGGATCTTTCTGCAAGTAATTTTCCTTTAATACTAAGTGAAAATTTAAGTAAAGAAGATAAAAAATCTTTTGAAAGTATTCGTAAAATGAATATCGCTTTTTTGCCCGGAGAAAAAGCAACAGAAGCAGAATTACAGGTAGAAAGAGAGAAGATTAAAAGTATTTTAAAAGACTCAGGTTTTAAAATGTTAATGAAATTTAACTACAAAAGAAGAAAAGTAACAATTTATTATACAGGAAAAACAGATGCAATTAATGAAATCGTTGGCTTTATGGATGTGGAGAGTGCCGGAGCGGGAATTATCAGAATTTTAGGAAAAAACATGAACCCTGCTGCCATTTTAAAAATGATGCAGAATTCTAAATTCAATACCAATAGCAAAGACTTGGAAGCATTTAAGTCAATACTTAACTCGGTAAATATGAATTGAATATTTTTATTTCCCCGATTATTAACCACAACTTTTCTCAAACAAGATATGACTTTTTGATTTAGCTGGCTGTCAACAAAAGTATGCAATATTAAATTCTTATTTTTGAATAAATATAAACTAATGTATGAGGAAACTATTTTTGTTAATAATAATTGTAATTAACTATTCAGGATATACACAGACTATATCGCAATACAGAGGGGAGAGGGATAAAGTAAATGATTTAATACATACTAAACTAAAAGTTGATTTTAATTTTAACCAGCAAACGATGAACGGTGAAGCCTGGATTACAGCAAAACCTCATTTTTATCCCACTTCAACATTTACTTTAGACGCAAAAGCAATGATAATTCATGAAGTTTCAATGAATAATGAATCATTAAATTATAAATACAACGGATTTGAATTAATCATTAATTTACCTAAAATATATAATAGAGATGGAAAATTCACTGTATATATAAAATATACAGCACAACCTGAAAAAGTAAAACAAAAGGGAAGTAAAACGATTACCTCAGTAAAAGGATTACATTTTGTAAATCCCAAAGGAGAAGATAAAAATAAACCGACTCAAATCTGGACACAGGGAAAAACTGAAGCCAATAGCTGTTGGTTTCCTACAATCGATACGCCCAATCAAAAAACATCACAGGAAATTTATATAACTGTTCCTGAAAAATTTACAACACTTTCCAATGGATTATTAGAAAACCGGACAGAGAATGCCGACGGAACGCGAACAGATTATTGGAATTTCCCGGAAAAACATGCACCCTATTTATTTTTTATGGGGATAGGAGAATACGAAATAATAAAAGATTATTACAAAAACATCCCCGTAAATTATTATGTAGAAAAGAAATATGCACCCCATGCGAAAGATATTTTTGGAAATACTCCAGAAATGCTGGCATTCTTCTCTAAAATTACCGGAATAGAATATCCATGGAATAAATACGCACAAATAGTAGGAAGAGGTTACATAAGTGGTACTATGGAAAATACCACAGCCGTTATTCATGACGAAAGAGCTTATCAGACTCCGGGAGAATTAATTGATACCAATATACAGGAAAATACCATAGCTCATGAAGTCTTTCATCATTGGTTTGGCAATTTGGTAACCGCTGAAAGCTGGAGTAATTTAACCGTGAATGAGAGTTTTGCAAATTATGGAGAATACTTATGGTTAGAACATAAATACGGGAAAGATGAAGCCGATGCTCATCTTTTTGAGAATATTCAAACCTACAAAAACGGGCAAAACTATAATAAACATTTAGTACGCTTTTATTACGATGACAAAGAAGATATGTTCGATGATGTGAGTTATAGTAAAGGAGGTGCAATTCTGCATATGATCAGAAAATATCTGGGTGATGAAGCTTTTTTTGAAGGAGTAAAATTGTACTTAACGGACAATAAATACGGAACTGCTGAAGCACATCAACTTCGTTTAGCCTTTGAGAAGGTAAGCGGCAAAGATTTAAACTGGTTTTTTAATCAGTGGTATTACGGAAATGGTCACCCTGAATTAGATATTTCTTACGATTATAACAACCTGATAAACACAGTAACCGTAAACATATATCAAACACAAGATGAAAAATTTCAATTCCCTTTAGCAATAGATATTTTTGAAAGAAATAAAGCTGTACGACATGAAGTTTTTGTAAAAACAAAAGAGTCATCTTTTACATTCCCATTTACATCACAGCCGGAATTTATTCAAATGAACGCCGATGGAGTTCTGTTATGCGATCTTTATGAAAACAAGACAGTAAGTGATTATATTTTTCAACTACAGAACGTCAAAAGCTATCCCCGCAAAAAAGAAGCTCTTTTAGAAGTGGTAAAACATCAGCAAAATAACAACAAAGCTTTTGATGCCATAGCAAAAACAATCAATCATCCATATTATAAATTAAGAAAATTAGCTTTAGAAAATATCAATTTAATTAATAAGTATACTAAAAAAAAAGTGATTGATAATATTAAAAGAATAGCCAATAATGATCCAAAAACATTAGTACAATCGGCAGCTATAGAAACTTTAGGAAAGTTGACAGATCCGGAATTAAAACCAATTTTTAAAAAAGCTTTAAAAAGCTCTTCTTATACAGTAGTCGGAAAAGCATTAGTAGCTCTATATTATATAGATAAGTTGTTAGCAGTAGCTAAATCAAAGGAATTACCCTTAGAAGTAAAAAAGATAATAGCAACTCCGTTAACACGTATTTACTTGGAAGAGAAGGACGATAGCGAACTAACTTTTATAGCAGGGAATGTAATCTCCGGAATGTTTTTAAGCTCTGATAGAAAAATACAAAGTTTGTATAAAAAAGCCTATGATAAAATAGCTAAAAGTAATAATACAGAAGCTATTCAGAATTTAGTAGACGATATTGTGGTAAAAGGAAAACAGTATGAACAATATGGTTTTAATAATGTAGGAGTAGACTTAATGCGTCAAATGGTACAAACTCAAAAATCAGCAGATACCCCTAATGAAGAAAAAAACATAGCTGTTATTAAAGAGGCATTAGCCAGAATCCTCAAATAATCATTATATGAATCTGTTCAATCAATCCAGCAAATTAGTTAACCTGTTACCAAAAGAAGGAACTGTAAATTACTACGGATATATCTTTTCTCAGAAACAAGCAGACACACACTACAAGTCCCTGTTAAACACAATTGCGTGGAAAAACGACCGGGTAATTATTTTTGGAAAACTAATCATTACCTCCAGAAAAACAGCTTGGTATGGCACCAAACCTTTTGAATATAAATACTCTCATATCACTAAAACAGCATTACCCTTTACACCGGAACTCCTGAAAATAAAACAAACTATTGAACAAAAAACCCGGGAAACCTATAATTCCTGCTTATTAAATTTATACCACGATGGCACCGAAGGAATGACCTGGCATAGTGACAGAGAAAAAGAACTAAAAAAAAACGGAATCATTGCCTCAGTCACTTTTGGTGCTGAGCGAAAATTTGCATTTAAACATAAAAAAACAAAGGAAACAGTATCAATACTACTTCAACACGGGTCGCTGTTAGTGATGAAAGACGAAACACAAATCCACTGGCACCACAGCCTTCCAAAAACCAGGAAAACCCAACGACCCAGGATAAACCTTACTTTCAGAACGATAATAACCTAATAGCTAATACTTTGAGGAAATAACCCAAATAACCTTAATTTTATCATACCTCAATATGGAAACTCCCTAAAAAACTATTTATATAACAGCATTTAGTTACTGAAAAAAACCTGATTTAACCCGGCTTTTTATACTTTTTATTGCAAAATTTAAAAAAATATTTTGTAATCAAATTATCTAATTCACGACTATAATCGGATAACTAAATGATTTTATTATGTACCCTAAAAAATCTTATATTTCTTTATATTTTATAAGTATCGTTACCAGCTACGCCCAAAACCATTTTGTAACTACCTGGAACACCGAAGCCGGGGATGCCGGGAACTCCTCAGTTACCTTGCCCGTACTTGGAGGAGCCTATGATGTAGATGTCGGTAACGATGGTGCTTTTGAAGTCACAGATCATACAGGACGCTTAGTTATTGATTTAGTCAATCCCGGTACCTATACCTTTGCCATTCGCCCCAATGTGGCTAATACGGAAAATGAATTACAAATACGATTTGCCAATAACAGTAAACCCAAAAAATTAATCTCCATGGAAAACTGGGGGGGGGGGGGGGATATTGTCTGGACGTCGATGGACAATGCTTTTCAGGGGTGCTCCAATATGAATATTGCCGCTAATGCAGGAGTTCCGAATCTAAGTAAGGTTACTGACATGAGTTATATGTTCTCCGGAGCTTCCAATCTTAACAGTGACCTCAGTACCTGGAATGTGGCGAACGTAACCGATATGACAGGAATGTTTAATAATACTGAAAGTTTTAATGGTGATATAAGTACCTGGAATGTGGAGAATGTAACCAATATGAATTTTATGTTTATTCTTGCTGCTAATTTTAACGGTGATCTCAGTACCTGGAATGTGTCTAAGGTTACTAATATGAATTTTATGTTTTGGGGTGCTACCGCTTTCAGTACACAAAACTATGAGAAATTGCTGTCAGGATGGTCTGAACATACCTTACAAAACGGAGTTACTTTCACAGCTCCCTCTGTAAGTTATTGCTTCGGAAAAGCAGTCAGAAATATACTAACCGGCACCTATGGCTGGACAATTAGCGGAGACAATCTTGATCCCAATTGCCTGGATTTAAGCATTGCCGCCGATGCCCTGTTACAGGGTCCTTATAACAGCACTACCGGTTTGATGAGTGATGATTTACGAACGGGGGGGGCGACAGAATCCCTCTAACTTCCCCTTATAACGACGGAGCCACCGTAACCGATACCGGTATTTTTGATAATACTGATGATGATGATGATATTGTGGATTGGGTACAGATAGAATTACGCAACAGCTCCGATATTACCGAGGTACTAACCACTGCTTCGGCACTCATTCAGCGTGACGGAGACATTGTAGCTCCCGACGGGACTTCCGATGTAACGATAAACGGCACGGGCGGAGATTATTACGTAAGCGTCAACCACAGAAACCATATTGCTGCGTCCACGACCGCCGCTCTGAGGTTAAGTGCGACAGCAACCGCCATAGACTTTACCGCCGTGGCAAACGTTATCGGCCGCACCAATGCCATGGCGGAAGTAAGTACCGGAAAATATGCCTTATTTGCGGGAGATGCGGACGGCAACAATCAGGTGCAGACAGGAGATTATAACGTTGCGACGACCCTCATCGGGCAGTCGGGATATTTCGGGAGTGATACCGATATGAACGGCGAGGTGCAGATTACAGACCTTAACTTGTTTATTGCAAGAGCTATAGGTAACGGGATACAGTTTTAAAAAAACACAGCAACCCTAATTGTAACATTTAAAAAATAAATATATTAGCAATTTTAAAACATACAGTACGATGAAAACAAAGATTATACTTATTTGCATTGTGGCATTCAGCTTCAGTTTTACCCTGCTGAATGCCCAAACGATTTGGAGAGGACCTAAAATGACATTCACAAAAGCCGATAATGCTGACTGGAATCTGGCGGTTAATCAGGACAGAATTACCGATAGGGTTTCGATAACAAGAAAAGGTGAAAGAGGCATATTCAATATTCTTGTAGAAGCAGATTCCGAAGGAGATACCGGATATTCTTCTAATCCTGCACCCGCGGATACGGAATGGGCTTATGGCACAATAGAAAATTATGCTTCTTTAACCTATGTAAATTTGAATACTCTAATAGGAGAGCATTTCTCCGACATCATTGACGACAGAAATATGGTACTTCATCTTATTACCGATGATATTTATATTGATATCAAATTTCTCTCCTGGACTGCAGGAGATGGGAGTGGGGGCAATGGTAACGGAGGAGGATTCAGCTATGAACGTTCTACACCCAATGTTGTGATCATTGCCGCCGATGCCCTGTTACAGGGACCTTATAACAGCACTGCCGCTTTGATGAATGATGATTTACGAACGGCAAACAGAATCCCCTTAACCTCTCCTTATAACGACGGAGCGACCGTAACCGGCATCGATATTTTTGATAATGCCGATGATGATGACGATATTGTGGATTGGGTACAGATAGAATTACGCAACAGCTCCGATATTGCCGAAGTACTAACCACTGCTTCGGCACTCATTCAGCGTGACGGAGACATTGTAGCCCCCGACGGGACTTCCGATGTAACGATAAACGGCACGGGCGGAGATTATTATGTAAGTGTCAATCACAGAAACCATATTGCCGCGTCCACGGCCGCCGCTCTGACTTTAAGTGCGACAGCAACTGTCATAGACTTTACTGCCGTGGCAAACATTATCGGCCGCACCAATGCCATGGCGGAAGTAAGTACCGGAAAATACGCCTTATTTGCAGGAGATGCGGACGGCAACAATCAGGTGCAGACAGGAGACTATAACGTTGCAGCCACCCGCATCGGGCAGTCGGGATATTTCGGGAGTGATACCGATATGAACGGCGAGGTACAGATTACAGACCTTAACTTGTTTATTGCAAGAGCTATAGGTAACGGGATACAGTTTTAAAAAAACACAGCAACCCTAATTGTAACATTTACAAAATAAATATGTTAGCAATTTTAAAACATACAGTACGATGAAAACAAAGATTATACTTATTTGCATTGTGGCATTCAGCTTCAGTTTTACCCTGCTGAATGCCCAAACGATTTGGAGAGGACCTAAAATAACATTCACAAAAGCCGATAATGCTGACTGGAATCTGGCGGCTAATCAGGACAGAATTACTGATAGGGTTTCGATAACAAGAAAAGATGCCAGTGGCATATTCAATATTCTTGTAGAATCAGATTCCGGAGGGAATACCGGAACTTCTTCTGATCCCAGACCAACAGATACGGAATGGGCTTATGGCACAACGGCAAACTATACTTCTTTAACCTATCAAGATTTGTCGGACTTAATAGAAACTGGTGAGTTTATAAACATTGTTGACGACAGAAATATGGTACTTCATCTTGTTACCGATGATATTTATATTGATATCAAATTTCTCTCCTGGACTGTAGGAGATGGAAATGGCAATGGTGGCGCAGGAGGTTTCAGCTATGAACGTTCTACACCCAATGTTGTGATTATTGCTGCCGATGCCCTGTTACAGGGCCCTTATAACAGCACTGCCGCTTTGATGAATGATGATTTACGAACGGCAAACAGAATCCCCTTAAGCTCTCCTTACAACGACGGAGCGACCGTAACCGGCATCGATATTTTTGATAATGCCGATGATGATGACGATATTGTGGATTGGGTACAGATAGAATTACGCAACAGCTCCGATATTGCCGAAGTACTAATGACTGCATCGGCACTCATTCAGCGTGACGGAGACATTGTAGCCCCCGACGGGACTTCCGATGTAACGATAAACGGCACGGGCGGAGATTATTATGTAAGTGTCAACCATAGAAACCATATTGCTGCGTCCACGACCGCTGCTCTGACTTTAAGTGCGACAGCAACTGTCATAGACTTTACTGCCGTGGCAAACGTTATCGGCGGCACCAATGCCATGGCGGAAGTAAGTACCGGAAAATACGCCTTATTTGCGGGAGATGCGGACGGCAACAATCAGGTGCAGACAGGAGACTATAACGTTGCAGCCACCCGCATCGGGCAGTCCGGATATTTCAGGAGTGATACCGATATGAACGGCGAGGTGCAGATTACAGACCTTAACTTGTTTATTGCAAGAGCTATAGGTAACGGGATACAGTTTTAAAAAAACAGAGCAACCCTAATTGTAACATTTACAAAATAAATATAGTAGCAATTTTAAAATATACAGTACCATGAAAACAAAGATTATACTTATTTGCATTGTGGCATTTAGTTTCCATTTTACGCTGAATGCCCAAACCATTTGGAGAGGACCTAAAATAACATTTACAAAAGCCGATAATACTGACACGTCACCGGCTAATCAGGACAGAATTACCGGTAACGTTTCATTAACAAGAAAGCATGAAGGTGCTGGCTTATTTAATATTCTTAGAGAGTCAGATGCTGGAACTACTAATCTCGCTGGAACCCTCGCTCCAACAGATACGGAATGGGCTTATGGTACAACAGAAAATTATGCTTCTTTAACCTATCAAAATTTGCCCGCCTTAAGAGCCAGAAACTTTGAAAACATTGCTGATGGCAGAAATATGGTACTCCATCTTATTACCGATGATATTTATATTGATATCAAATTTCTCTCCTGGACCAATGGTGACGTTGGCAGTGCTACAGATTACGGAGGGTTCAGCTATGAACGTTCTACACCCAATGTTGTGATCATTGCCGCCGATGCCCTGTTACAGGGACCTTATAACAGCACTGCTGCTTTGATGAATGATGATTTACGAACGGCAAACAGAATCCCCTTAACCTCTCCTTATAACGACGGAACATCTGTGACCGGTACCGGTATTTTTGATAATACTGATGATGATGACGATATTGTGGATTGGGTACAGATAGAATTACGCAACAGCTCCGATATTACCGAAGTACTAACGACTGCTTCAGCACTCATTCAGCGTGACGGAGACATTGTAGCTCCCGACGGGACTTCCGATGTAACGATAAACGGCACGGGCGGAGATTATTATGTAAGCGTCAACCACAGAAACCATATTGCTGCGGTCACAGCCATCGCCCTGAGGTTAAGTACCACAGCAACCGCCATAGACTTTACTGTTGTGGCAAACGTTACCGGAGGTACCAATGCCATGGCGGAAGTAAGTACCGGAAAATACGCCTTATTTGCGGGAGATGCGGACGGCAACAACCAGGTGCAGACAGGAGATTATAACGTTGCGGCCACCCGCATCGGGCAGTCCGGATATTTCAGGAGTGATACCGATATGAACGGCGAGGTGCAGATTACAGACCTTAACTTGTTTATTGCAAGAGCTATAGGTAACGGGATACAGTTTTAAAAAAACACAGCAACCCTAATTGTAACATTTAAAAAATAAATATATTAGCAATTTTAAAACATACAGTACGATGAAAACAAAGATTATACTTATTTGCATTGTGGCATTCAGCTTCAGTTTTACTCTGCTGAATGCCCAAACGATTTGGAAAGGTCCTAAAATGACATTCACAAAAGCCGATAATGCTGACTGGAGTCTGGCGACTAATCAGGACAG
The DNA here is from genome assembly GCA_963666645.2 of uncultured Tenacibaculum sp. Classification (GTDB taxonomy): domain Bacteria; phylum Bacteroidota; class Bacteroidia; order Flavobacteriales; family Flavobacteriaceae; genus Polaribacter. The sequence goes on from CAXXDB010000004.1 coordinate 163,530, forward strand.
AATTACCGATAGGGTTTCGATAACAAGAAAAGATAAAAAAGGCATATTCAATATTCTTGTAGAATCAGATTCCGGAGGGAATACCGGATATTCTTCTAATCCCATACCAACAGATACGGAATGGGCTTATGGTACAACAGAAAATTATGCTTCTTTAACCTATGTAAATTTGAATACTCTAATAGGAGAGGGTTTCTCCGACATTGTTGATGGCAGAAGTATGGTACTTCATCTTATTACCGATGATATTTATATTGATATCGAATTTCTCTCCTGGACCAGTGGCGGTGGCGATACTCTAGGTCTCGGAGGGTTCAGCTATGAACGTTCTACACCCAATGGACTTGTGATTAATGAAATTTTTGCAGACCCTTTAAATACGTCTGCCGGAGATGCCAACGGGGACGGAACGGGAAACCTCCTGCAGGATGAGTTTATAGAATTGTATAATGATGCCGAAACAGCCATCGATCTTACTGGATGGAAACTGGCAGATGCTGATCAGGACAGGCATACTTTTCTACAGGGAACAATCATTCCTGCTAAAGGCTCTCTGGTTGTTTTTGGGGGGGGGTACACTGACAAGCATCCCGGGAGTGGTGCAAACAGCTACCACCGGGAGTTTATCTCTGAATGACGACGGCGATACCGTTACTTTGAAAGATGCTTCCGGTACAGTCATTAAAACGGTAACCTATGGTGCAGAAGCCGGGGATAATCAATCCATAGCCAGAAATCCTGACTCTATAGGTGATTTTGTAAAACACACCACCATTACAACCAATGCCGTTCGTTTTTCCCCGGGAAGAGATAATACCGACGGCAGTGTGTTGGCGTTTATAAAAAATGCAAATCATTTTGTAACTACCTGGAATACTGAAGCTGATGATGCCAGCAGTACCTCAATTACCCTGCCCGTAGTTGCAGGAGTGTATGATGTGGATACCAACAACGACGGTACTTTTGACAGACTGAATCTTACAGGGACACAAACCTTCGATTTAGGCAGTGCGGGGATTCATACCATTGCCGTACGCCCCAACAGTACTAATACAAAAAATGAGTTACAAATACAATTTGCCAGTGGCAATAACTCCGGGAAATTAATCACCATAGAAAACTGGGGAACGATTGTCTGGACGTCCATGAACAAAGCTTTTGAAGGTTGTACCCGTATAAGAATTGCATCTGTTGCAGGAGTTCCCAATCTAAGCAAGGTAACCAGTATGACAGAAATGTTTAAGGGAGCTACCAGTCTCACGGATAATTTAAATGCCTGGGATGTCTCGAACGTAACCAGTATGAATTCTATGTTTTTTGGTGCCGTTATTTTTACGAATGATCTAAATACCTGGAACGTAGCTAAGGTTACCAATATGAGTTCCATGTTTTATGGTGCTTCTAATTTTAACGGGGATATAAGTACCTGGAATGTAAGTAATGTAACCAATATGAGAAGAATGTTTCGCGAAACCTCTAATTTTAATAACAATATAAATGGCTGGAACGTGACGAATGTGACTAATATGAATGAGATGTTTTATGATGCCTCCGGTTTTAACGGTAATGTAAGTACCTGGAATGTATCTAAGGTTAATGATATGCATCTTATGTTTTCTAATGCTACCAGTTTTAGCAGACAAAACTATGAGAAATTGTTGTCAGGATGGTCTGAACTTACCTTACAAAACGGAGTTACCTTTAGAGCACCCTCTGTAAATTATTGCTTTGGAAAAACAACCAGAAATATACTGACCGATACCTATGGCTGGACAATTACCGGAGACGCACTTGACCCCAATTGCATGGATTTAAGCATTGCCGCCGATGCTCTGTTACAGGGCCCTTATAACAGCACTGCCGGTCTGATGAATGATGGTTTACGAACGGCAAACAGAATCCCCTTAACCTCCCCTTATAACGACGGAACATCTGTGACCGGTACCGGTATTTTTGATAATACTGATGATGATGACGATATTGTGGATTGGGTACAGATAGAATTACGCAATAGCTCGGATATTACCGAAGTACTAACGACTGCATCGGCACTCATTCAGCGTGACGGAGACATTGTAGCTCCCGACGGGACTTCCGATGTAACGATAAACGGCACGGGCGGAGATTATTATGTAAGTGTCAATCACAGAAACCATATTGCTGCGGCTACGACCGCCGCTCTGACTTTAAGTGCCACAGCAACTGTCATAGACTTTACTGCCGTGGCAAACGTTATCGGCCGCACCAATGCCATGGCGGAAGTAAGTACCGGAAAATATGCCTTATTTGCGGGAGATGCGGACGGCAACAACCAGGTGCAGACAGGAGATTATAACGTTGCGGCCACCCTCATCGGGCAGTCGGGATATTTCGGGAGTGATACCGATATGAATGGCGAGGTGCAGATTACGGATCTTAACTTATTTATTGCAAGAGCTATAGGTAACGGAATACAATTTTAGGGTGTTTTCATGCTTTTGGATAAGAGGTACGGGGCTTTTTTTTAATGTTAGTCTTTGTACCTCTTATCTTTTTGAATAATTCAACTTTAAAGCTTTCAAAATACTTGATAAATAACTATATTAGCAATTTTAAAACATACAATACCATGAAAACAAAGATTATACTTATTTGCATTGTGGTATTCAGCTTCAGTTTTACCCTGCTGAATGCCCAAACGATTTGGAGAGGTCCCAAAATAACATTTACAAAAAACAATGGTGCTGACCACACTTTGGCGGCTAATCAAGACAAAATTACCGATAACGTTTCGATTACAAGAAAGAACACGAGTAGTTTATTTAATACTATTAAAGAGACCACAGCCGGACGGGCCAATGATGTTCCTAATCCTGCACCGGCAGATACGGAATGGGCTTATGGCACAACAGAAAATTACACTTCTTTAACCTATAAAAGTTTGCCGGACTTAAGAAATACGAATTTTTCTAGCATTGTTGATGGCAGAAATATGGTACTTCATCTTATCACCGATGATATTTATATTGATATTAAATTTCTCTCCTGGATCAGTACTGATGGTGACTCTTCATTGAATTTAGGAGGTTTCAGCTATGAACGTTCTACACCCAATGTTTTGACCATTGCTGCCAATGCCTTGTTACAGGGTCCTTATAACAGCACTACCGGTTTGATGAGTGATGATTTACGAACGGGGGGGGGGGGCGACAGAATCCCTCTAACCTCCCCTTATAACGACGGAGCCACCGTAACCGATACCGGTATTTTTGATAATACTGATGATGATGATGATATTGTGGATTGGGTACAGGTAGAATTACGAGACAGTTCCGATATTACCCAAGTACTAACCACTGCTTCGGCACTGATTCAGCGTGACGGAGACATTGTAGCCCCCGACGGGACTTCCGATGTAACGATAAACGGCACGGGCGGAGATTATTATGTAAGCGTCAACCACAGAAACCATATTGCTGTGGTCACAGCCACCGCCCTGAGGTTAAGTGCGACAGCCACCGCCATAGACTTTACTGTTGTGGCAAACGTTACCGGAGGTACCAATGCCATGGCGGAAGTAAGTTCGGGAAAATACGCCTTATTTGCGGGAGATGCGGACGGCAACAACCAGGTACAGACGGGAGATTATAACGTTACGACGACCCTCATCGGGCAGTCGGGATATTTCGGGAGTGATACCGACATGAACGGCGAGGTGCAGATTACAGACCTTAACTTGTTTATTGCGAGAGCTATAGGTAACGGGATACAATTTTAGGGTGTTTTCATGCTTTTGGATAAGAGGTACGGTACTTTTTAAAATAGTAGTCTTTGTACCTCTTATCTTTTTGAATAATTCAACTTTAAAGCTTTCAAAATACTTGATAAATAAATATAAAATAAATATATTAGCAATTTTAAAATATAGAGTACGATGAAAACAAAGATTATACTTATTTGCATTGTGGCATTTAGCTTTAGTTTTACCCTGTTGAATGCCCAAACCGTTTGGAAAGGATCTAAAACAACATTTACAAAAAACAATGGTGCTGACTGGAATCTCCCGGCTAATCAGGACAGAATTACCGATAGGGTTTCGATAACAAGAAAGGGGAATAAATCCTTATTTAATATTATTAAAGAAACCCATGCCGGCAGTTCTGGAAGTCCTTCTAATCCTGCACCGGCAGATACGGAGTGGGCCTACGGCACAACAACAGACTATGCTTCTTTAACCTATCAAAATTTGCCCGCCTTAGCAAACGTTGATGGATTTGCCAACATTGTTGATGGCAGAAATATGGTACTCCATCTTATTACCGATGATATTTATATTGATATCAAATTTCTCTCCTGGACCAATGGTGACGGTGCCGATGCTGTAAATCTCGGAGGGTTCAGCTATGAACGTTCTACACCCAATGTTGTGATCATTGCTGCCAATGCCTTGTTACAGGGACCTTATAACAGCACTACCGGTTTGATGAGTGATGATTTACGAACGGGGGGGGGCGACAGAATCCCTCTAACTTCTCCTTATAACGACGGAGCCACCGTAACCGATACCGGTATTTTTGATAATGCCGATGATGATGACGATATTGTGGACTGGGTACAGATAGAATTACGTAACAGCTCCGATATTACCGAAGTACTAACCACTGCATCGGCACTGATTCAGCGTGACGGAGACATTGTAGCCCCCGATGGGACTTCCGATGTAACGATAAACAGCACGGGTGGAGATTATTATGTAAGCGTCAACCACAGAAACCATATTGCTGTGGTCACAGCCACCGCCCTGACTTTAAGTGCCACAGCCACCGCCATAGACTTTACCGCCGTGGCAAACGTTACCGGAGGTACCAATGCCATGGCGGAAGTAAGTTCGGGAAAATACGCCTTATTTGCGGGAGATGCGGACGGCAACAATCAGGTACAGACGAGAGATTATAACGTTGCGACGACCCGCATCGGGCAGTCGGGATATTTCGGGAGTGATACCGATATGAACGGCGAGGTGCAGATTACAGACCTTAACTTGTTTATTGCAAGAGCTATAGGTAACGGAATACAGTTTTAGTGTTTTTTTATATTTCGGATAGAGGTATGGTACTTTTAAAATAGTAGTCTTTGTACCTCTTATCTTTCTAAACAGGAAAAGGGGTAATTTTTTAACTTTTCCCTTAGATTTTTATAATATATAGTATAAGAATTAAAATTTCCTGGCTCTTGGTTATTTTCCTGCATTTAAAATATGCTCCGGTATCCCGTTTCATTTCAGAGTGTTTTTGGTTATAATCATCAAATAGAATAAAGTATGCGATAATGAATAATAACCTAATAAAATTAATTGCGGAAATTACCATCATGAAATCTTTAAAAAATGATGTTACCGCAGAGAAACGGGATAGGTTAAAAAACCCAAAATTATACGTTGTATTTTTCTGATAAACAATCAAAAGTCAACTAATCACTGCTTTTCGGGGGAAAATAATTATATGTAAAACAATCCGGTTATTTTATAGTTATTCTTTTGAAATTGATTAATGTTATTGAGCTACCTTATTGATTTCCTAAAATAACAGGCATTCCGTCTTTCCCTGACCCTATTACTATGACTTTACTATTAGGTGATTCTGATAATTTTAAAGTAGCTTCAATTCCTTTTTCCTGTAAAATTTTATTGGTTAAAGATGCACTTAATATTTTATTTGCCGTTGCTTTACCTTCAGCATCTATTCTTTGTCTTTCTGCTTCTTTTTGAGCTTTTGCAATTCTAAATTCATATTCTAACGCTTCTTGCTCTTGCTTTAATTTACGTTCAATTGCATTTTTAATTGTTGGGGGTAATTCTACATCACGTACTAAAACCTCGTTCAGTTGTATGTATTGCTTATCTAAAATTTTCTTAGTTTCTGCAAAAATTTCCTGCTGGATTACATCACGTTTACTGGAATATAATTGTTCAGGCGTATAGCGTCCTACAACACTACGGGCAGCAGAACGAATCGATGGTTTAATAACTCGCTCTAAGTAATCTTCTCCTTTTTCCTTATGGAGTTTTCCTAAATTTTCTTTTTGCGGCTGATACCATGCAGAAGCTTCTAACCTAATTTCCAACCCATTAGATGATAATACTTGCATTTGCTCAAGTAATTCTTGTTGACGAACTTCATATATATGCACTTTATTCCAGGGCAAAACAAAGTGAAATCCTTCGCCCATGGCAGGTTTATCGGTGACAACTCCTCCTCCGAAAGTTTTATACAATACTCCTGCTTTACCGGAATTGATCGTCTCTGTGGATTTAGCTATAAAAATGAAAAATAAAATAATTATTGATAACAATAATATACCACTTTTTGGAAAATTAATATTTGTTTGTTTATTATACATAGTTTTAAAATTTATTTTTGTTTAATCGATTTTTTACATATTCTATTCTGGTTTTACCATGAGGTACGGGATTTCCACTATTATCTAAGCTTACCATTATAATCTTATCTATCGTAATAACATCCTTTCTTGTTAGTTTATTGCGTACTCTGCAGTTTAAGGTAATGGAAGTTGTTCCAAATTTTACAACATCTATTCCAATTTCAATAATATCACCTTGCCCAGCAGAGTTCACAAAATCTATTTCTGATATAAATTTTGTAACTGTTTTTGGAATTTCCAATTGAATGATGGCGTATAGTGCAACTTCTTCATCTATCCATTGTAATAACCTTCCTCCAAACAGGGTTCCGTTAGGGTTTAAATCTTCGGGTTTTACCCACTTTCTTGTATGAAACCTTATCATATACTAATGGTCTATATTTTTTCACTTCAAAACTTATTAGCTCATTTTGTATAAATAATATTGTTATTTGTATTGAATTACAACACATTTCACAATCTTCAATACAGATTTCAGATGAACATATGCCTGACTAACATTGAAATTTACTCTCAACAATACGGACACTGAAAAAAGTGTTCAGGCATTATATTTTACCAAAATATTTTCGCAAAAACCATTCAGCAGTTAATAGAGTAACAATCAAATATAAAATCCATGTCCAGTTAATTAAATTCTGTTCTTTGTTATTGGATTTCTGAATTGTTACAAACTTTTTATTTTCTATTAACTGATTAATTAACACATCTGTTTGATCCTTATAAAGCAACGTCCCTCCGGTTTTTTCTGCCAGTAATTGCATTTTTTTATAATTAGCATTTGAGAATTGCTGTTCTATTTGAAAATCTGTCACTTTAAATTTTCCTGATTTAGAAATATTTTGTCCGTTTACATTTACTTTATAGATGTAATCCCCAGATTCCAATCCCTCTAATTCAACTTGGTAAGCGTTATTCATTAAAGAAAAAGGATATACTTTCTGTAAATTTGTTTTAGTATTTTTTACTAATAATTGTAATGAGGCTCTATGATCAAACTTATAATTTTTATCAAGAAAAAGAGCAGAAACATTAATGTTTTCATTTGCCAAATATACGGTTTCTAATTTTACATCCAAGCGTTTTCTTTTTTTGTCAGAGGTTAAATATTGGGTAAGGTTTCCCAGAAATTGATCAAAAGCCTCAAAGGAGTCTTCTCGTATATAACTTGAAGCTCTCCATCTCCATACTCCTTCTCCGAAAATAACTCCATACTTGTTATCTCCTTTCTCAAAAGTAGCCAATAATGGATTTGATGTATCAACCCCTTTTAGTTTTTGAAATAACAATGTTTGGTGTTCTTTACCGTTTATTTTTCCAAATTTATCTTTCAAAGGAGGAAATTCGGCAAAACCAATATCTTTTTGCAGATAGGTTAAAAAATCAGGATTATAAACCGGGTCGGAATTTTCTGATTGTTGAATGATTGTTTTACTAAAACCTAACTCTAATGAATTCACAAAGTTCCAATTGGTTTTAAATCCTGTAATTAACAGAAAATTTGATTTTCGTTTTTCAAAAACGGATTGAAAATGTCGATTGGGTTGATACAAAATTACAAATGGATACGCATTTAAATTTCCTTTGAAAGAATTAATTCGGATTATTTCTGCTTTTCGTTGCTTATTACTCTCAATTGCTTTTTTTAACGCTCCTAAATCAGGGTGCATAATTGACGATAAAATCAATACCCTGGTTTCTTCATCTAATACTTCAACTGTAAATTTTTTTGAATTATTCCTGATGTTTTTCTCTCCTTTTAACTTTCTGACCGTTGTTGAATAATAATGCATTCCTTTTTTATCTGAAATTAAATTTGCAGATACTGTAATCGATTTCTTTTCGGGTGATAGTGTAATATTTTCAGAAAATACTTTCTGGTTGTTTTTATATATAGAAAAAACACTTGAAATCTTTTCTCTTCCTTCATAATTTATAAATGTTTCAATGGGAAATTTGTTGTTCAAATAGCTATACTTATTTACATTCAGCTGAGAAATTTTAATATCCGTATACCGGGTTGTATCTCCAATTACTACAGGGTATATTGCTTGTTTAGAGTTTATAAATCCATAATCTTCTCCTAAGGTTTGATTTCCATCAGATATTAAAACAATAGCTCCAATTTCATTTTTATGTAAATTATTTATCGATTGTATTGCCTTGGAAATATTTGTTTTCCGGGCTGTAAAAGACAGACTGTCTAATTCTTGAATATCACTTCCAAAAGAATAAAATTCAGTTTCAAACTTACTGTTTAGATTTTTATTTTCTTTAATTTTATTAATAAGGTTTATAACCGAATTTTCTTCTTTAAAAAACTGAGTTGACAGTGAATTATCTGCTAAAACAGATAGTTTAGGTTTTATATTAGTGGTCTCTGTGAGTTTTATTTTAGGATTAATAAACAACAAAAACAGTAAAAATACACTCAATGTTCGTAAACAAAAAAGAAGAATATTGATTTTTGGCGGATTTTTTATTCTAAAAAAATATTGAAAAAAACCAATGATAATACTTATCAATAGTGATGAAATTATATATAATAATGTGATTGCCGGCACTTTTAATTTATTTGAATTGTGAAGATAAAAATAAGGATTAGAAGAAATTTCACTATTTAACTTTATTTTCAAACAATTTAAAGAAAAGCATAGAAGCCATATTTCGTGCCCGTTCTTTCGCCTGACGTGCTTTTTCACCTATAAAGAGCTCATCAACAGTAGAAAACCATAATTGTAGCCATCGTCCAAAATGCTCCTGATGAATTATATGGTTAAATTGTTGGTCAACATTCTTATGTACCTGAATGGGGGTTCCCTTATATTTCCTAACAAAAAACAAATTTGTCTCCCAAAATCCTGTAAGCTTTTCTATATGAGCATCCCATTGGTTATCAGATATCCTTTTTATAAAAAACTTACCAATTGTATCATCTTGCTTTATTTTCTCATAAAACAATGTTACTAATAAAAAAATATCCTCCCGGTCTTTTATTTGTTTTTTACTCATTACAATACTCTAAATCCGGATACAAAAATAGATTATTTATATTTAGTATTGAACACTTAAAATCTGTGTAGTATTTTCTATTTTTGTTGCTCCAATCCACAACAAAAAATATGAACCTGACAACATTAAACGCAATCTCTCCAATTGATGGAAGATATCGAAATAAAGTAAATCAATTAACTAATTATTTTTCTGAAGAGGCTTTAATAAAATACCGGGTAAAGATAGAAATCGAGTATTTTATTGCCCTTTGCAGGATTCCTCTTCCACAGTTAAAAGTTGTTGATTCGGCTGTTTTTACTGATTTACGTAAAATATATACTGATTTCTCTACGGAAGATGCTCAGAAAATAAAAGAAATTGAAAGTGTTACCAACCATGATGTAAAAGCTGTTGAATATTTTATTAAAGAGCTGTTTGATACATTAAACTTATCAGCACATAAAGAGTTTATTCATTTTGGATTAACTTCTCAGGATATTAACAATACAGCTATTCCTTTATCTATAAAAGATGCAATAGAAAATGTATATTTTCCGGCACTTGAGAGCCTTACTTCTAAATTGACTGATTTAGCCGGGAAGTGGGAAAATATCCCAATGCTGGCACGTACGCACGGGCAACCTGCTTCTCCTACCCGGCTAGGAAAAGAATTATTTGTTTTTGCAGAGCGTATTAATCAACAGGTATTGTTTTTACGGCATATTCCGAATGCTGCAAAATTTGGAGGGTCAACAGGAAATTATAATGCACATAAAGTTGCCTATCCCGCTACTGACTGGAAATCCTTTGGGACTGCTTTTGTAGAAGAAATCTTAGATTTACATCATTCATTTCCTACGACACAAATTGAACACTATGATTATATGGGAAGTTTGTTTGATACTATAAAACGGATCAATGTTATTTTGATAGATTTAAACCGGGATATTTGGATGTATATTTCCATGGATTATTTTAAACAAAAAATTAAAGAAAGAGAAGTAGGATCATCCGCTATGCCTCATAAAGTAAACCCAATAGATTTTGAAAATTCTGAAGGAAATTTAGGAATTGCAAACGCTGTTTTTGAGCATCTATCATCTAAATTACCCGTTTCCCGTTTACAGCGTGATTTAACTGACAGTACAGTTTTAAGAAATATCGGAGTGCCTTTTGGACATACATTAACAGCTTTCAAAGCTACTTTAAAAGGGCTCAATAAATTATTATTGAATCCGCAAAAATTTGAAGATGATTTGGAAAATAACTGGGCAGTTATCTCAGAAGCCATTCAGACTATTTTACGTAGAGAAAGATATCCAAATTCTTATGAAGTATTAAAAGAATTGACTCGTGTTAATGAAAAAGTCACGCAGAAATCAATAGCTGATTTTATTGACACTCTTGAAATTTCTTCAGAAGTAAAAGACGAGTTAAAAAGAATTACACCATCAAATTATACAGGTATTTAATGAAATATTTTGCTGTCATTTTGCTATCTTTTCTATTCCCGGTTTCCTGTAAAGTTGAAACTGCAGGAAATCCTGATCGCTTTAAATACGGAACTTTTGAAATTCCTGCTGTTAATAACTATAGTAAAACTGTTATTATAAGAAAAGACAGTTTACAAATAGAATATTACACTAAAAAAGTAATAATATCAACAGATAGTTCAGTAATAGAAAGGGAAGTTCAAAAAATTGATACTTTATATATCAAATGGAAAAATAATTTTGCATATACTTTGCGAATGAAAAACCCCAAAAAAGAGACTGATAAAGATCCGATTTTTGTACAAATAAAAAAAATAACGGATTCTTCTTACAGCTTTATTTCTAAAATCGGTTATACAAATTTTAAACCTAAGGGGACTGTGTATATCACTAAAACTATTGATAAAGATTAATTATTACCCGTTGAGTAATTGAAAAAATTAAGATTTTTTTAACTTGAATTTTAAGAATAAATCTCTTAATTTGTAGCTTTAGAAATCCAGAATGAAGTCTTTTAAGAAATATCTGTCTCTTGTAGTGCTGACAGGCTTACTGTTAGGTTCTTCAGTAATACAGTTGATACACTCTTTTGGTGTTAATCATCAGGAGATTGAGTCGTGTATTTTAAAAAATGACCGGCATTTTCATGAACACGAAATTGAGTGTAAAATATGTTCTTTTCATTTCAATAGTTTTACGACTAATGAGATCCCTTTTATCTCCTTAATTGTTACAGAAAATATTGAGTCATTTGTTAGTTTTTACCTTTCATTCAAAAGTAATTTTTACTTACCTTTCCTTTTAAGAGGATCGCCCGCACTAGTTTAATTATTCGTAATTAGGAAATAATTCAAACTAAAAATCATAATGGCATTTATAAATAGATTTTTGATTTTATTATTGAATTCGATTACTATTTCAGTAATTGGTCAGAATTGTACATATACTTTTTCAGGTCTTGTAGAAGATTTTCACGATAAATCACCTGTTGTTGGTGCTGTTGTCTATATAAAAGATTTAAATAAATATGCTGAAACCGGCTTAGATGGTACGTTCAGCATTGAGAAACTTTGTAAAGGTAAGATTGTTGTTGAAATTTCGCATGTAGCCTGTGAAACTAAAACTTTGGAAGTAAATGTTACTAAAAGTAGTTATAGAATTATTAATTTGGAACATCATATAGAAGAATTAAATGAGGTTTATGTTAAATCAATTACAGGATTAAAAACAAAAACAGCACAAGAAAGCTTAATTAAAACTAATATAATCGATAATTATAGTAACACAAGTTTAGGAGAAGCGTTAAAAGAAATTTCAGGAGTATCATCAATAAATACAGGAAATTCTATTGTAAAACCCGTTATAAACGGATTGCATAGCAGCAGGGTTTTAGTATCGGTGAATAATGTTCTATTACAGGATCAGAATTGGGGGATAGAACACGCACCTACTATTGATATTAATGCTGCAGGGAGTATTTCGGTTATTAAAGGATCAAATGCCTTGGAATATGGGGGTGACGCCATCGGAGGTGTAGTAGTTATTAACCCCGCAAAAATAACTTTAAGAGATTCTTTGTATGGTAAAACTATTATTTCTCAGCAAACCAATGGTCGTCTTTTTTCTGTGAGTACCGGCATTAATTCAACGTATAAAAAAAATTGGTTTATTAATGGTCAAACTTCTTTTAGAAGATCGGGAGATTTTGAAGCCTCAAATTATAATCTGACCAATACAGGGGTAAAGTCTTACGGACTAACAGTTGATGGTGGTTTTAAGCAATTTGATAAAGGTTTTGATATCTATTATAGCTATTTATCCAGTGAAATGGGAATTTTAAGAGCTTCTCATATTGGAAATACGGAAGACTTAGTTCGAGCAATTAACAGCTCTGATCCATTAATTATTGAAGATTTCAGCTATGATATCAATAATCCAAAGCAAGATGTAACACATCAATTGTTTAAAGCAAACATGTACAAGCGTTTGAAAGGTCTAGGTAAATTTTCATTACAATATGATTTTCAGCGTAATAAAAGATTAGAATTTGATGTAAGACGTGGTGGTAGAAATACTGTTGCAGCAACTAATCTAACATTAAAGACCCATACTTTAAAAGCAGCTATAAAGTTTGATGCTAACCTGGAAAGAATATTCAAAATTGGGATTTCCGGCGGATATCAAAATAATTTTCCTGACCCCCAAACAGGAGTACGCAGGTTAATCCCCGATTATAATAAGTATATTTTAGGGCTTTATGCCATATCAGAATTGAGTTCATTGGATAATTTAATATTATCCGCAGGTATTAGATACGATTTTAACCATATTAACTCTAAAAAGTTTTATCTGAAATCGAGATGGGAATCTTTGAACTATAATCAGGATTTCAGCGACATAATTATAAATGATTCAGGGACACAGCTATTAGCAAATCCAATATTTACATATCATATTTTTTCAGCTTCAGCAGGTGCGTTATATAGCCCGGATTCTAAAAATTCTGTACTTTTTAATTACGGACTATCAAACAGACCTCCTAACCCTGCTGAGCTGTTTAGTGATGGATTACATCACTCAGCTGCAAGAATTGAGTTAGGAAACTTACATATCCTGCCGGAAAACTCCCATAGAGTTTCTGTAGCTTATAAATTTTCTGACGATAAATTTAATATATCAATAGAAAGCTTTTATAATTTTATTAATGATTTTATTTATATAGAACCAGCAGGAACGGAAACTACTTTAAGAGGAGCTTTTATTGTTTGGTCGTATAAACAAACGGATGCCGTTTTATTCGGAATAGACACTGACATTACATATCACTTAAATAATCATTTAACAATCGCTAATCAATCTTCTTTTTTAAAAGGAAAAGACAGTGCCAATAATAGATTTTTAATTGATATTCCGCCTTTTAAATCAGTAAGTAGTTTACAGTTTCATACGAAAAAACGGAATAACTTTTTTGTTGCCATAGAAAGCGAATATAATGCCAGGCAAAGTGAATTTCCGGATAATAATTTTACAACCTTTGCCGCAATTACAAATACCAATGAATTAGTAGATATAAGTACACCTCCGAATGCTTATCATTTATTAAATTTTTCATTCGGGTTTAAGCTCAATATGTCACAAACAAAAATTGGAATCAATTTTTCAGCTGACAATATTTTGAATACATCATACAGAGATTATCTAAACAGACAACGCTTTTTTGCAGATGACTTAGGAAGAAATTTTAAGATTCAATTAAAAATTAATTATTAATAAAAACTTTTTTAAACCTTATGCTTATGAAATCAATTAAACTATTAGCATTATTATTTATTTCAGCAATCACTCTTATTGGGTGTTCAGATGATGACCCAACCCCGGTAAATGAAGAAGAAGTAATTACTACCATAATCGTTACCTTGACTCCGGAAGGAGGAGGAGCACAAGTTGTTTTACAGAGTAAAGATTTAGACAGTGATGGATCTAACTCTCCCGTTATTACCGGGGGAACTTTAGCAGTAAATACTACATATGCTGCTGCTGTTGTTTTGTTAAATGAAAATGAAAATCCTGCAGAGGATATTACTACTGAAGTAGCTGAAGAAGCTGAAGAGCATCAATTTTTTTATAATGCATCAGGGGTTAACATAGCTTTCGCTTATGCAGGAGCAAATGATGCCAACGGAAATCCTGTTGGAATCAACTTTACCGTTATTACCGGTAATGCAGGTACCGGTACTATAACAGTAACGCTAAGACATGAGCCAAACAAGGAGCTTTCAGATGTTAAGGGTGGTAATATTACCAATGCCGGAGGAGAGACAGATATTGTTGCTACTTTTCCGATTACTATTCAATAAATTGTTACAGTATTTTGTAAAAAATAAAAAAGAGCTTTGTAAGAGGTTCTTTTTTGTGATTCATTTGTTCTTTTTAATCTGTTTAGATTAATCAGAAAAGCTAAAAAGAATAGTAGCGATAATAAATTGTTAGATTGATTTTGTGATGGCATTTAACCCTCCGTAGGTAGGGTGTTCCTGTGAATCTGAGTTCGGTCAATCACAAAAACCCGGGAATTGATTATTTTTTTTACCTTCTCCTGGTAAGCACACATATACGGACAAAGAGTCGTTTCTGTAAAAGAACGACGTTGTAATATAGTTTAAAAGTATTTTTGTTACTTTTTCACAGTTCCTTGTGCTTGTTGTTGGTTAAATTTTACTGCTAATTTTTTAGCAACAGGTAAATAATTTTTCAAATCTATAATACGAGATTGACTGGAAGGGTGCGTACTTAAAAATTCCGGTAATGCTTGATTCCCCTGTTTTTTAGCATTTTGCTCCATACGAACCCAAACATTGGCTGCTTCTTCTCCTCTATATCCTGCCATTAACATAAAAACTAATCCCAGTTTATCAGCTTCTGTCTCATGAGTTCTGCTAAATTTTAACATTCCTAACTGAGAGCTAATACCATAAGCCATATTCCATAAATTACGTTGCTTACTGTTTTGAGTTCCTATAGTTACTCCCAAACCTCCTAATTTTTGTATTTGAGCGGAAGACATACGTTCCTGACCATGTTTAGCAAATGCATGGGCAACTTCATGTCCCATTACTGCTGCAATTCCGTCAGTATTTGCACAAACAGGCATAATCCCTGTATAAAAAACAACTTTTCCTCCGGGCATAGCCCAGGCATTTATCGTTTTATCATCGATTAAATTAAATTCCCAGCGGTACGAATTTGCTTCACTTGTCATACCATTGGCTCTCATAAACCGATCAACTGCTGTTGCTATATTTTTACCTACAGTTTTTAATTCTCTCGATTTGGGTGTACTGTTGACTATTTTACTGCTATTATCTTTTAAAAAACCATTATATTGTTGAAAACTCATAGGTAATATCTGTGCATCACGAACAAAATTAATACGCTTTCTTCCTGTTATAGGTACAGTACTGCATTGTATAAAGACTGTGGTGATTGCTAATAAAACTAAAATTCTTTTCATTTTTTACTGATTTTTTGTGTTATTCTTCATTAATCTGTGACTCGCTTTATGAAAGAAAAGTCACTTTTACGCTTTTAAAAATACAAGTTTTGTCTTTACTATAAAAATTAAACAGGATAATAAATATTATTAAAAGAAGAATTCTTCTTTTCCCGGTCTGACTGCTAAATTTGCGATTCAATTGTTTTATACTGCCATAAAATTTTAAAAGCACAATTAACATCTCATCAATAAATAAATAAACCGATGTTTTACCCTATTTCCGTTCTCTTGAAATGCTGTTGCGGGCTATTTTTCAGGCGATATTTACATACTGTACATTTAACACGATTAATGTTACTACATTAGTTATTCATAATTCATTAAGCAATTATATTTTTGTAAGTTATCCTTACAATATTCGTCAAAACCTGCAAAAACGGTTCAATTCTTATCACTAAGAAATCAGGGTGGACAAATTTTTTTTATGATAAAGTATAGCAGATAAAATATATAAAACCTTAAAATGAAAAAAACCTTATTCATCTTTTCAATAATTTCTTTGATTTCCTGTCAGTCAACAGCACAGAAAAAAGAAACATCGAAAAAAAAGTATAGAATCGAAAAAACTGATAAGGAATGGAAAGAAGCATTAACGCCGTTACAATATTATGTTCTTAGAAAAGCAAGTACGGAGCGTCCTAATTCCAGCCCATATACGTATCTCAAAAAAGAAGGTATTTTTGTTTGTGTTGGTTGTAATACTCCTCTTTATAATTCTGATAGAAAATATAATTCCGGTACGGGATGGCCCTCATTTGATAAAGCTATTGAGGGTAACATAGAAACCGCTACAGATTATAAAACTGGTTATGCAAGAACAGAGCTTAAGTGTAATACCTGTGGAGGACATTTAGGGCATCGTTTTAATGATGGTCCAGAAAAAACAACTGGAATCCGGGATTGTATTAATGGGGTTGCCTTAAAATTTATTCCTGTCAAAAAATAATATCTGTTAGAATTTCCTGTACGCCTTAAAAAAGAATCATAATAGTTATAGCTCCTTTCCTCCACTGGAAAAGAATGTATTTTATTCGTTGCCGTATTCGGAATCAATCAAACTTAGTTTATTAAGAGCTAATCTTGCTGAAAGACTCTGCGGAATCTAATTTCCCGGATTATAAAACTTGCTATTCATTAATAGCTTTATTGACATATATTTATATATACCGGTTTTGAATCTGAATGAATAATTAAAAGTTTGAGTTCAAAATTTAGTTATATTTTTTTTCGGAAAAGCGGTACTTGATTATTTCATCAGCGTTTCTTCAAGATACCTGACTTTTCTTTGCTTTCGGATGATTACTATTTCTTGATGAATTTTAAAATACTTCCATCGTCATATTTTAGAAAATTACAAGAACTTTATTTTCCACTTTCTTTGTTCACTTTTAGTAATTTGTTACAACGATTTCCTTAATTGCTTTTCTCTTTCCCGGATTTGAATTTATTAATCCTCCGGCAGCATCAAACACAACGGTTTTAATATATGACTAACCGCAGCGTTTTCTTCATAAAATTATTAAAATAAACTACCCCCCGAACTTTACAGGCAGATGAACTACTTTTTTTGTTTCAAAAAATGGTTCTTCAAAATGGTCAGATAAATCATATATGACAGCTTTCGGGAATTTTGCTAGTTCTTCTGCTAAATCACCTCCCTTTAAATACAAAATCCCATTCTGTAAATCATGGTTTTGTTTCTTCTGAACATTATTCTTTACCCACCTGTGAAAAGTTTCCATCTGAGCCACCGCTCTGCTGACAATAAAATCGCAGGTTTCTTTTGTTTCTTCCACTCTGCCATGGGTTGTTCTTACATTTTCCAGACCTAAAACTTCCACTACTTTATCCACTACTTTTATTTTTTTTCCTATCGAATCTATTAAGTGAAAACTCGTTTCAGGGAATAAAACAGCTAATGGAATTCCGGGAAATCCTCCGCCCGTTCCTGCATCCGTTACAGATGCGTCAGGTTTAAATTTTATTACCTTCGCAATACCTAAAGAATGTAATACATGCCGTACATATAACTCATCAACATCTTTTCTTGAGACTACATTAATTTTAAGATTCCAATCCTTATATAGTTCCTGTAAAAGCGTAAATTGATATCTTTGACGCTCCGTTATATCGGAAAAGTATTTTAAAATGATTTCCATAGTATTTATTCTGTTAATACTACAAAAATAATAACAAATACGAATATGTTAGCCTATGTTAAATTGAAATCAAATTAAATGTGTTGAATCTGACTATGATTTACCTGAAACGATTTGCCGGATTAACATTCCGGAAATTAAATAACCTTTCATCTCCCGGTACTCCATCTCCATATTTATTGATCTTCTTTGGAATTCCGGATATTTCCCTGAATCGCCGGATTATGGAAATGGCTTGTAAATCAATCGCAGGCTTCATTAACGCTCCCGGAATCCGGTTCTTTTAAATATTTGTTTAGAATGGATTTTTGAAATAAACTCATATATGTTTTATATTTTTTTAAGGGATTGTTAAAAAAACAACTTCATTTTATCTATTGATATTCAACAGATTATTCTCACAATGATTTTAGATGATTCCGTTAAATAAAACTGCACTGACCTTTTTAAATTTTAATGCGTTTGTCTTGAACTATAGAAGTTTTTCTTTTAAACTTTTTATTGTTTTCTTGCTGTTGCCGACAAAAATTTCATCTCCTGCTATAAAAACCGGACGCTTTAAAAAAGTGTATTCATTAAGGATATATTGCCGATAATCCTCTTCCTTAAGATGTTGATTTTTTAAATTCATCTCCCGGTACAATTTTGCCCGCTTATTAAATAAAGCCTCATAGCTGTTTGTTAACTTATAAAGTGCATCTAACTGAGAAACAGTAACGGACTCAGATTTTATCTCCTGCTTCTCAAAACCCTCTGTATTAACTTCTTTTAAAATTCGTTTACAAGTATCACATGTTTGTAAGAAATAAACTTTTTTCATGATATTTAATATAATTCCTAACCTAAGATTTTTTAATATACAATATTAATCTGAATTTCTTTAAAAATTCCTGATTCTAAATTGTATAAACATATTTTTATCAACACTAAAATAACCAGAAAACGAATATTCAAATGGATATTCTTAAAAGATTCGGAAAACTTTTACTAAACTTGTCATCTGAAACCGGAAAACAGATGAAATTTAATACCAAAACAATACATGGAGGTCAGAAACCTGAAGAAACTACAGGTGCTGTAATGCCTCCCGTCTTTCAAACCTCTACCTATGTACAATCCAGCCCGGGAATTCATAAAGGATACGAATATTCACGTGCAGCTAACCCAACCAGAACAGCCCTCGAAAATGCTTTTGCGTCAATCGAAAACGGAACTCACGGATTTGCGTTTTCATCAGGATTATCAGCAATCGATTGTGTATTAAAACTGTTAAGCCCAGGAGATCACGTAATTGCAGGAGATGATTTATATGGAGGGACTTATAGAATGTTTACAAAAATGTTCCGGAAATACGGATTGAAGTTTCAGTTTGTGGATATGAATGAAGCTGACAATGTAAGCAACGCCATTTCCTCCGATACTAAATTAATCTGGTTAGAAACGCCAACCAATCCATTGATGAAAATTGCAGATATTGAAAAAATTACAAAATCAGTAAAAAACGTGCATCAAAGCATATTAGTAGCAGTAGACAACACTTTTGCAACACCATATTTACAGCAACCTTTAAATTTAGGAGTTGATATTGTCATGCACTCAGCAACTAAGTATTTAGGAGGGCATTCAGATTTAGTCATGGGTGCATTAATGGTAAAAGACGCACAACTGGCAGAGGAGTTGCACTTTATTCAGTTTGCCGGAGGTGCTGTATCAGGTCCTATGGATTCTTTTTTGGCTTTACGGGGCATAAAAACATTACACATTCGTATGCAGCGGCATTGTGAAAATGGTAAATCAGTAGCAGAATTTTTAGCAAATCACCATAAAGTCGGTAGCCTTTACTATCCCGGGCTTGAAAGCCATCCCAATCATGAAATTGCCAGAAAACAAATGAAAGATTTTGGAGGAATGGTTTCTTTCCGTTTAAAAGATGAAAGTAAAGAAGCCGTGTTCAGGTTTTTGGAAAACACAAAACTATTTACATTAGCCGAATCTTTAGGAGGGGTGGAAAGTTTAGTAAACCATCCTGCAACAATGACACATGCCTCAATTCCGGAACTAGAAAGACTAAAAACCGGAATTACTGATTCATTGATTCGTTTAAGCACAGGTATTGAAGATATTGACGATTTACTGGCTGATTTGGACGAGGCATTAGCCACCTGAAAAAGCGAGAGAAACTTGAATTTATTATCTTAACATAAAAATACGGGAAATCAATAGGTTATTCTCATAGCATAGATTTAAATTTTTGAAAATAATAATAGTTTAAAAAATAAACTGGTTATAAAAAGGTAAGAGGTACAAAGACTAACATTTAAAAAGTCCCGTACCTCTTATTCAAAATATGAAAACATACTAAAATTGTATCCCGTTACCTATAGCTCTTGCAATAAATAAGTTAAGATCTGTAATCTGCACTTCGCCGTTCATATCGGTATCGCTCCTGAAATATCCTGACTGCCCGATGCGGGTCGTCGCAACGTTATAATCTACCGTCTGCACCTGATTGTTGCCATCCGCATCTCCCGCAAATAAAGCATATTTTCCCGAACTTACTTCCGCTACGGCATTGGTACCTCCGGTAACGTTTGCCACGGCGGTAAAGTCTATGGCGGTTGCTGTGGCACTTAAAGTCAGAGCGGCGGTCGTAGCCGCAGCAATATGGTTTCTGTGATTGACACTTACGTAATAATCTCCGCCCGTGCCGTTTATCGTTACATCGGAAGTCCCGTCGGGAGCTACAATGTCTCCGTCACGCTGAATGAGTGCCGAAGCAGTCGTTAGTACTTCGGCAATATCGGAGCTGTTGCGTAATTCTATCTGTACCCAATCCACAATATCGTCACCATCATTGGTATTATCAAAAATACTGGTATCGGTCACAGATGTTCTGTTGCTATAAGGAGAGGTTAGGGGGATTCTGTTTGCCGTTCGTAAATCATCATTCATCAAAGCGGCAGTGCTGTTATAAGGACCCTGTAACAGAGCATCGGCGACAATGCTTAAATCCAGACAGTTGGGATCAAGTGTGTCTTCGGTAATTGCCCAGCCATAGGTATCGGTCAGTGTATCTCTGGCTGCTTTTCCGAAGCAATAACTCACAGAGGGGGCTGTGAAAGTAACTCCGTTTTGTAAAGTAAGTTCAGACCATCCTGATAGTAATTTCTCATAGTTTTGTCTGCTAAAACTGGTAGCATTAGAAAACATAAAATGCATATCAGTAACTTTAGCCACATTCCAGGTACTTATATCCCCGTTAAAATCAGAAGCATTAAAAAACATGAAATTCATATTGGTAACATTCGCCACATTCCAGGCACTGAGATTACCGTTAAAACTGGTAGCACCATCAAAAATACGTTGGAAATCAGTAACCTTGGACACATTCCAGGCACTTATATCACTGTTAAAATCAGAAGCATTGGAAAACATAGAACTCATACGGGTAACTTTAGCGACATTCCAGGTACTGAGATTCCCGTTAAAATCAGAAGCATTGGAAAACATAGAACTCATATCGGTTACGTTTGCCACATTCCACGCACTTACATCGCCGTTAAAAACAGTAGCTCCCTCAAACATGGCATTCATATTGGTAACATTCGCCACATTCCACGCACTTAGATTCCCCGTAAACCCGGTAAGATTCTTAAACATTTCTGTCATGTCGGTTACCCTGCTCAAATCGGGAACTCCCGCTTCAAGAGCAATATTCATACGAGTACAGCCCTCAAAAGCTTTGTTCATGGACGTCCAGACAATCGTTCCCCAATTTTCTATGGTGGTTAATTTCCCGGGATTATTGCTATTGGCAAATTGTATTTGTAATTCATTTTTTGTATTAGTACTGTTGGGGCGTACGACAATGGTATGGATTCCCGCACTGCCTAAATCGAGGGTTTGTGTGCTTGTAAGATTCAGTCTGTCAAAAGTACCGTCGTTGTTGGTGTCTACATCATACGCTCCTGCAACTATGGGCAGGGTAATTGAAGCGCTGCTGGCATCATCAGCTTCGGTATTCCAGGTAGTTACAAAATGATTTGCATTTTTTATAAACGCCAGCACACTGGCGTCGGTATTATCTCTTCCCGGGGAAAAACGGACGGCATTGGTTGTAATGGTGGTGTGTTTTACAAAATCACCTGTAAAGTCAGGATTTCTGGCTATGGATTGGTCATCCCCGGCTTCTGTACCATAGGTTACCGTTTGAATGACCGTACCGGAGGCATCTTTCAAGGTAACGGTATCGCCGTCGTCATCCAGAGATAAACTCCCGGTGGTAGCTGTTTGCACCACTCCCGGGATGCTTGTCGGTGTACCTCCTCCGAAAACAACCAGAGAGCCTTTAGCGCGAATGACTGTTCCCTGTAGAAAAGTATGCCTGTCCTGATCAGCATCTGCCAGTTTCCATCCGGTAAGATCGATGGCTGTTTCGGTGGTATTATAAAGTTCTATAAACTCATCCTGCAGGAGGCTTCCCGTTCCGTCACCGTTGGCATCTCCGACAAGCGTATTTAAAGGGTCTGCAAAAATTTCATTAATCACAAGTCCATTGGATGTAGAACGTTCATAACTGAACCCTCCGCCGTCGTTGTTATTGGTCCAGGAGAGAAATTTGATATCAATATAAACATCATCAGTGATAAGATGGAGTACCATATTCCTGCCGTCAGCAATGTTTTTAAAATTACCTTGTCCTACTAAGGCGGGCAAATTTTGATAGGTTAAAGAAGCATAACTTTCTGTTGTACCATAAGCCCATTCCGTATCTGTTGGAGCGGGATTAGAAGAATCTGAGACAGCTCCAGCATCTGACTCTCTAAGAATATTGAATAAGCCAGAATCTGTCTCCTCTCTCGTTAATGAAACGTTACCGGTGATTCTGTCCTGATTAGCCGGTAACGTGTTAGTACCATCGGCTTTTGTAAATGTTATTTTAGGTCCTCTCCAAATGGTTTGGGTATTTAGCGTAAAATTAAAGCTAACCACAACAATGCAAATACATATAAAATTTGTTTTCATGAAATTGAATATTTACTATTTTTTACTGTTTTCAGAGAACCAAGGTACGCTACTTTTTTTATTTAACCTGTAGTTTCAGCGAAAAAAAATATTTTTTTCGGGGGGGGGGGGGGGGAAGGAATTTTATTATTTATCTCTTTGATTATGAGAAGTTTTGCTCTCAAAAAATAATCATCAAAAATATTCTAAATTATGAAATTATCTGTTGCTTTTTAATTTGCCTGCTCCGGATATTCCCTTTAAAATTTGGTAAATAATTGTAAAAAACTCATGAAGTACGATATCATTGTTACAGGCTTGAGTCAGATGGATATATTGTTGCGATAAGGCTAAGATATTTATTTTTTATCCGTTTCCAGAGTTATGTTATGTTTTTCATTTGTATTGAAAAATTGTATTCAATTATCCTGAAAACTTTTAAGATTAAACTATTTAAAAAGGTAAGAGGTACAAAGACTAACATTTAAAAAATCCCGTACCTCTTATCCAAAATATGAAAACATACTAAAACTGTATCCCGTTACCTATAGCTCTTGCAATAAATAAGTTAAGATCTGTAATCTGCACTTCGCCGTTCATATCGGTATCGCTCCTGAAATATCCCGACTGCCCGATGCGGGTGGTCGCAACGTTGTAATCTCCTGTCTGCACCTGATTGTTGCCGTCCGCATCTCCCGCAAATAAAGCATATTTTCCCGAACTTACCTCCGCCACGGCATTGGTACCTCCGGTAACGTTTGTCGCAACGGTAAAATCTATGGCAGTTGCTGTGGCACTTAAAGTCAGAGCGGCGGTCGTAGCCGCAGCAATATGGTTTCTGTGGTTGACGCTTACGTAATAATCTCCACCCGTGCCGCTTATCGTTACATCGGAAGTCCCGTCGGGAGCTACAATGTCTCCGTCACGCTGAATGAGTGCTGAAGCAGTCGTCAGTACCTCGGTAATATCGGAGCTGTTGCGTAATTCTATCTGTATCCAATCCACAATATCGTCACCATCATTGGTATTATCAAAAATACTGGTATCGGTCACAGATGTTCTGTTGCTATAAGGAGAGGTTAAGGGAATTCTGTTTGCCGTTCGTAAATCATCATTCATCAAAGCGGCAGTGCTGTTATAAGAACCCTGTAACAAGGCATCGGCGGCAATGCTTAAATCCAGACAGTCGGAATCAAGACTGTCTCCGATAATTCTCCAGCCATAGGTATCGGTCAATATTTTTCTGGCTGCTTTTCCGAAGCAATAACTTACAGAGGGTGCTGTGAAATTAACTCCGATTCGTAAGGTAAGTTCAGACCATCCTGATAACAATTTCTCATAGTTTTGCTTGCTAAAACTGGTAGCAGACTGAAACATAAAATTCATATGGGTAACCTTAGACACATTCCAGCCACTTATATCGCCATTAAATTTAGAGAAAGAAAACATCTCATTCATATGGGTAACCTTAGTTACATTCCAGGCACTGAGATTACTGTTAAAACTTGAAGTGCCAAAAAACATACCCCTCATATCAGTTACATTGGCAACATTCCAGGCACTCACATCATTGTTAAAACTAAAAGCATTATAAAACGTAGAATTCATATTGGTCACGTTTGCCACATTCCAGGTACTTAGATTGCTGTTAAAATTGTCAGCACTATAAAACATAGAATCCATATTGGTCACGTTTGCCACATTCCAGGTACTTAGATCGCTGTTAAAATTGTCAGCACGATTAAACATGGAATTCATGCTGGTTACGTTCGCCACATTCCAGGTACTTAGATCGCTGTTAAAATTGTCAGCACTATAAAACATAGAATTCATATTGGTCACGTTTGCCACATTCCAGGTACTTAGATCGCTGTTAAAATTGTCAGCACTATAAAACATAGAATTCATATTGGTCACGTTTGCCACATTCCAGGTACTTATATCCCCGTTAAAATTAAAGGCATTATAAAACATGGAACTCATATTGGTAACCTTAGCTACATTCCAGGCACTTAAATCACTGTCAAAATTAGAAGAACCATGAAACACGGAATTCATATTGGTTACATTCGAGACATCCCAAGTATTTAAATTACCCGTAAGACGGGTAGCACCTTTAAACATTTCTGCCATATCGGTTACCTTGCTTAGATTGGGAGTTCCCGCTTCAATAGCAATATTCATACTGATACAGCCTTCAAAAGCTTTGTTCACCGATGTCCAGACAATGGTTCCCCAGTTTTCTATGGTGATTAGTTTCCCGGGGCTGCTTCCACCGGCAAATTGTATTTGCAACTCATTTTTTGTATTAGTACTGTTGGGGCGTATAGCAATGGTATGGATTCCCGCACTACCTAAATCGAGGGTTTGTGTACTTGTAAGATTCAGTCTGTCAAAAGTACCGTCGTTGTTGGTGTCCACATCATAAGCTCCTGTAACTACGGGCAGGGTAATTGAAGTGCTGCTGGCATCATCAGCTTCAGTATTCCAGGTAGTTACAAAATGGTCTTTATTTTTCACAAGTACCAACACACTGCCGTCGGTATTATCTCTTCCCGGGGAAAAACGGACAGCATTGGTTGCAATGGAGGTATGTTTTACAAAATCACCTGTAAAGTCAGGATTTCTGGCTATGGATTGGTCATCGCCGGCTTCTGCACCGTAGATTACCGTTTTAATGACTGCATCAGAAGCATCTTTCAAAGTAACGGTATCGCCGTTGTCATCCAGAGATAAACTGCCGGTGGTAGCTGTTTGCACCACTCCCGGGATGCTTGTCGGTGTACCTCCTCCGAAAACAACCAGAGAGGCTTTAGCGGGAATGATTGTTCCCTGCGGAAAAGTATGCCTGTCCTGATCAGCATCTGCCAGTTTCCATCCGGTAAGATCGATGTTATTTGTGGAGGTATTATACAATTCTATAAATTCGTCCTGCAGGAGGCTTCCCGTTCCGTCACCGTTGGCATCTCCGGCAGAGGTATTTAAAGGGTCTGCAAAAATTTCGTTAATCACAAGAGCATCGGATATGGGTGTAGAACGTTCATAGCTGAACCCTCCGTTACCACCACTGGTCCAGGAGAGAAATTTGATATCAATATAAATATCATCGGTGATAAGATGAAGTACCATATTTCCGTTATTAGCAATGTGTTCAAAACCTGAGGTTATTAAGGCGGGCAGATTTTTATAAGTTAAAGAAGTATAGTCTGCTGTTGTGCCGTAGGCCCACTCCGTATCTGCCGGTGAGGCACTACCAGTGTTGGTATTTCCGGCATGGGTCTCTTTAATAATATTAAATAAGGCTTTAGTCCCCTTTCTTGTTAACGTAACGTTGTCGGTAATTCTGTCCTGATTAGCCGAGAGATTCCAGTCAGCACCATTGTTTTTTTATAAATTTTATTTTAGATCCTTTCCAAACGGTTTGGGCATTCAGCGTAAAAGTAAGACTAACCGCAACGATGCAAATAGATATAAAATTTGTTTTCATGAAATTGAATATTTAGTATTTTTTACTGTTTCCAGAGAGCCAAGGTACGCTACTTTTTTTATTTAACGTGCAGTTTCAGCGAAAAAAATATTTTTTTCGGGGGGGGGGGGGGGGGGAAAGGAATTTTATTCTTTATCTATTTGATTATGAGAAGTTTTGATCTCAAAAAATAATCATCAAAAATATTCCAAGTTATGAAATTATTTGTTGCTTTTTGCTGCTGTTTAATTTGCCTGCTCCGGATATTCCCTTTAAAATTTGGTAAATAATTGTAATTTTTCATTTGTATTGAAAAATTGTATTCAATTATCCTGAAAACTTTAAGATTAAACTATTTAAAAAGGTAAGAGGTACAAAGACTAACATTAAAAAAGCCCCGTACCTCTTATCCAAAAGCATGAAAACACCCTAAAATTGTATCCCGTTACCTATAGCTCTTGCAATAAATAAGTTAAGGTCTGTAATCTGCACCTCGCCGTTCATATCGGTATCGCTCCTGAAATATCCTGACTGCCCGATGCGGGTCGCCGCAACGTTATAATCTCCCGTCTGCACTTGGTTGTTGCCGTCCGCATCTCCTGCAAATAAGGCGTATTTTCCCGAACTTACTTCCGCTACGGCATTGGTACCTCCGGTAACGTTTGC
>CAXXDB010000005.1:0-61569 GCA_963666645.2 uncultured Tenacibaculum sp.
ATTCTATTTATACTTTCAGCTTCATTCTTTCCTATAGTACCAGCAAAAATGTCTTTTATATAAACCTCTAAAGCATCACCAACACTATTAGCTCTATTCCTACCTTGATAATATGGTTTTATGTCAACAATTGGATTATCGACTAAATTCTTTATGGCTTTTAATATGTTCGTCATGAAAACGAAAATATAGTATTTAATATCTTTTTCTAATTATACTTTTTATTAATTATAAACAATTGATTTAATATTATCATTACACACACATTTCACTTCTCTCTTATCGTCACTTCGTAAAAAGAGTGATCCAATAGCATTGTAGAAGAAACCTTTTAGAATAATTTTTTTTAAGAAACTTTAGTAACAGCTTTCGCTTTTAACCAAGGCTCAAGTTACATAACGCAGAACATTATAGTACAAATGTTATCATATTCAGTTTTACCATTGAAATCTAGTTTGTAAGCTATAATTCTATAATTGCTTTTTAAGAATTTAAATGCTTTATGGTATTTATTTTTAAACTCAATTTACCATCGCTTGACCACACCAAAAAAAGCTAAACCTTTTCCTTTGTATTATAATTCTCGTATTCGAGGAAAATCCTGCAAGATTTTTTTCTACGACATTCTCGTAAGCTTACCACAAGAGTATAAAATTTTCCCTGGCCCAAATCCACGCTCTAAAATTTCTATACACTTGTTTAACTTGTGCATTTGTTTAAAGCTTTTAAGTGTTTGCATATCTTTTTGTCTTGATACAAAAAGAAATAAAAAAATCAAGGCTACATAAACCTTTGGAAACAATGTACGGCTCAATCGCTATATTTTAGAAAATATCATAACTCACTAAGATTGTTTTGAACAGCCTTTAAACCTTATTAATATTAAGAATATGTATTGCTAGCCCTCTAAAATATGGACGCTCATTCACCTATTGTTTGTACCAAAGTTTTCTGAGGCCGTTTTCTTTAATTGGAACTTCTATTTAACATAATGTAGTTTTTACTATCTAAAAATTAATACTAAATATATTCAATAGTATTGTACATAAATTAAGAGTAAAAACCTTTTACTTTCATCATACCTATATGCTTTTTTAGATTTTTGTCTCCTTTAAAATGTGGATGTATCTCCAATTTTTTAAATTCATCAATGACATTTTTAGAAAAACCTTCCTTTTCTGCCATTGAAACAACTCTTTGCATCTCCCCTGATCTGTATTTAGCTTT
The DNA here is from genome assembly GCA_963666645.2 of uncultured Tenacibaculum sp. Lineage (GTDB taxonomy): Bacteria > Bacteroidota > Bacteroidia > Flavobacteriales > Flavobacteriaceae > Polaribacter. Next base: position 1,228 of record CAXXDB010000005.1, read on the forward strand.
TTCTAAAAAAAATCTCTCCATTTTTCTCATCTTCATAGTGATCTTGTATTTTAAAATGGATATCAATATTTCCTGATTTACTTAATAACCAATTTTCAGCATTGGATTGTGTTATTGCATTAGTGGTAAATGTGAAATCCTTGTCGTGTATTAATCTATTTATAACATTACCTCCATCTTGGTAAGTATTTGGGTGAATCTCTAAAAAATGATATGAATCTAATGGTAAAGTTATTACTGAATTAATATCAAAGAGCCCCACAAATTGATTATTTTTCATATGTCTGATAGAAACAGGATTATCAGAAGTTATTAAAGGAGCCGTTTTATCTTCAATTTCTATTACGTTAATTACACAACCATATTTGAAGTGAACAAATTTCATCCATTGTTCAAGATGCTTAACGTGAAATATCGTTTTATTATCCTTTTGAAAACCCTTTTTAACACTTTCAATATCATCTTTATGAAATTTCACTTGTTTAACCAAAATAATTTAAGCTTATAACCCCATTTTTATCTGCATAAGAAATAGCATTAACTAAGATTTCGTTAGTAATTTTATTATGTTGATTTAGATAATGTGGTGTCCTAAAATATAAAGATAAGCAGACGTATAATATTTGAAACTTCTGACTATTATCTATTTTTTTTATAGTACTTATCAGTAAGAATTTTATATATTTTTGGGTATTCAGCATCTACATTATCAGCATAGTACGTTTCTAAAGCAAACTTTTTTGATTCATCATTGGTTTCTATGGTATAAATATGCTTCTCTAAACATATTTTTTTGGTGCTTAAATCCTTTAACATTATTTCATCATCTAACTTATAACCATCAACAAAAAAAAGCTTTTTTTCCTTTTTCTGTAGCAAAGTTTTTTAAGTATGAACGAGGTATATAGTGTTGTCTTACTGGTTTTGACATTAATATTATTTTTTTAAAGATGATATAAAACTATTCTTTTAGTGAATCAAAAACTTTTCACTATTATGTCATTATTTCTTCTAAAAATTCCTCTTCCATCATCATTTTATAATGTTCAATATGATTTGTTTTCTCGAAAATAGCTTTAAAAACTTTTTTGTAATTATCTATTGTTTCATCTTGATATTCTATATATAAATCATCATTAACACTATGCGAACCATAGAGAGTCAGGATATTTATTTAGTCTTTTCCATTACTTTTCAAATATCCCGGATATTATATGTATAATTCAGTTCTTACTCTCTATTATTGCTCTACTCTTCTATCGTTTGAGTCAAAGCTTTATCTAGGTCAAGTCATTACTATTTGATTCCCGAAACACTTTCGGACTAATTCCTTCTGCTAAAAGAGGAGTTATCATTGTTTGTGTATTTGGTGTTTTTACTAATTCCCAAAAAGCAGCACTTATTAGAATAACGAACACATCAAAAACACCAATTATAGTAGTCTCGAAAATTTCACCCTTTATACCAGTTTGAACTATGTTCAATTAAATTCATAGTATAAAATTAAGGATTTATTTAATGTTGACTTGAGAACGTAACATCTTTCTTGAGCTATCTTTTTTATAAGGAGGAAAGAAACCATCAGTGAATTTACCCATTAATCCTTGTTTGAAAACAGTTTTAGGATTGGTAAATGCATAATATCCTACTTTTCCTCCTTTATAGCGTCCCATACCACTATAACCAACACCACCGAAGCCCCATATCTTTAGCATTGGCATGCATCAATAAATCATTTATAGTAACACCTCCACTTGAAGTATTATTAACGACCTTATCAATATTTTTTTGATTTTTTCCGAAAATATATAAAGCTAAAGGTTTTTCGTTATTGTTAATTTGAGTAATAACATCATCCAAATTGGTATAAGAAAAAATAGTTAGTATAGGGCCAAAAATTTCTTGAGTTGCTACTTTAGTATGCATTGGAGGGTTGATAACTATAGTCAATGGTATTTTACGTGTATTAGCATCTGGAACCTCTTCGTTAGCAGGGTTTACCATGATAACTTTTGCTCCAGAGTCTTTTGCTTCATTAATATAATTAACAATTCTATTGTATTCTCTCTCATTAATTATTGATGTTAAATCTGGATTATCAATAATAGTTGGGTATATTTTTTCACTATTTTTTATTACAGTATTTGCAAAGGTTTCAAGATGTGCTTGAGGAACAAATGCGTAATCTCCAGCAATACAAACTTGTCCTGCATTTAATTGACGTACAGCACCAATTTTTTTCGCTACTGTTTCAACATCTGCATCATTTAATACAATACATGGTGATTTACCTCCTAATTCTAAAATTGAAGGTGTTAAATTTTTAGCATTTGCTTCTAATATTTTTTTACCTGTTTCTGAACCACCTGTAAAGAAAAACATGTCCCAAGGTTTTGCAGCAAAGGCTATTGATATTTCTATTTTTCCTGTTACAACAACTAACTCTTCTTCTTTAAAATATTCTGCAATTAACTTTTGTACAAGTAATGCAGTATTAGGTGTGTCTTCAGACATTTTTATGATGACTGAATTTCCTGCTGCTAAAGCTTCAATAGCAGGATCCATAGCCAAAGAAAATGGAGCATTAAAAGGAGACATAACTCCAACAACTCCTAAAGGTTCATTAACTTGATAAGTCCGTTGCCCAGTCAATGTAAACCAACCCGATGATTTACGTTCTGGTTTCATCCATTTTTTTAGATTTTTTTTAACCTTTTTAATGAGGTCTAAAGGAGAATATATTTCGGCGGTAAAACCCCAATCCACACTCCGTGTTCCAAAATCTTTTTGAGTAGCATCTACAATATCCTCAAAATGCTTTCTTATTAATGTGTCTAACCTATTTAGTCTGTCTATTCTTACCTTATAGGAAGGTGTATTGTCTGGAGAATAATTTGATTTTTGTAAGTCAAATATTCTATTAAATTCTATGATTTTGATTATTCATATTTTGATTTTTACAATTACTTGATTCGATTCCATTTGGTTGTTTGCCCCAATATTGGCAATCCTAAATACCCTCTTAAGTGCAGTATATCTTTTTTAATCCATACGTAGCATTTGTACCATTTTCCGTTAACGTTACTATACACACGTTTATTCTCCCATTCATCATTAATAATATTATCTTTTTTACTTTGTGCTTGTAAGTTTGAAGAATTTGTTTGAGTTAAAATTAATAAAACTAAACCTAATTTTGCATAATATAGATTTTTTTATTCTATATGTATTTTAATATCTACTGCAAAGTTAAATACTAATTTTATTTCTAAAAGGGTACTTAAGTATCTGTTTTACGGAAATTAGTTCCAAAACCAAAACATCATCTTCGCTAATTTCATTTGAAAGTCTTGGTTCAATATCAATTAGAAAATTAATTGAAGCACTTGCGGTTATTTGAAAAGTATCTTGCTCAGATTCGCTAAAACTATCAAAAAATCCTTTAGCTGTACTGTTCAATGAATTTCATTTTAGGTGCTTGAGGGTAGATAGGTGGGTGTCTTCCACTTGCTTGAATTGTAAAAGATTGTTCGTCCCAACTTCTTTTAATATTCGGATAGAGTCATAAAACAATTGCCCTCTTTTGTCATTTATTCCACGTAACGAACCAACATCACTCCAACTTTGACAAAGTGGTTCACCAATAGTTCCATCACAATCAGGAGCTTCGTAAGGTTCTATATTTATGATTCTTCTCGTAAGTTTCCCAAATATCTTTGTTATATTCATTTGCCCAAACAACATTAAATCCTGCTTTTTCAAATCCTAAATCTAATCCGCCAACTCCTGCGAAAAATGATACTACATTCATATTTTATTGTGTTTGAAGTGATTTATTTAATGTTTTTCTATATTCTGCCTTTTCCTCTGCAACTTGTAAAAATTGTTTTGTACAATTCGTTTCATAAATATGTTTTCCAATTTGGTCAGTCACATATTCATTTCGTAATTCCGTAAGATTTAGTTTGAAGATTTTCGCGAGTTTAGACAGACGTTTTTCATCAAAATCTCGTTTTCCGTTTTCTATTTTACTCAAGTTAGCAGAGTCTAAATTCAGTTTGGCCGCGAGTTGAGTCAAAGTCAATTTATCTTCGGTTCGTAAAAGTCGGATGTATTGGTAAAAACCAAATGTGCTAAAATAAGTGATGGGTTCACAAAGAGTATAGTTTTGCGTGAAGTTATCTAGTTATCTTTTTTAAGAAATCAGGAATTTTAAAATTAGTTTACATTTGTAAACTAAAATTAACATAAATTATTTGCTTCCAATTTGAACACATTTGTATATTTCCTGCCTGCTATAAACTATAAATTTTATTTATTATAATTAATTATTTAAATTTAAATTATTGTTAATCATGTTTATAAATAACTTTATTTAAAGCTATACTTCATTGTATTTTTACTTGATATATCATTTCAATGATTCCTAAAATAGATTACATTTGTAAAAATAATTTTATTATTATTATAATTCACAAATGTAAACAATGGAAGCTATTATTTCTCGTCTAAAAAAGATTATGGCATACTATCAATTATCCTCATCAGGTTTTGCTGATAAAGTTGATGTACGACGCTCAAGTATTTCTCACCTCCTTTCCGGAAGAAATAAACCGAGTTTGGATTTTATTCTTAAAGTTAATCAAACATTTGAAGAAGTAGATTTGAACTGGTTGTTGTATGGAAAAGGGGGATTTCCTAAAAAAAATGAGATGACCCCTTCTTTGTTCACTCAAAAAGAATCAGAGTTTACAGAAAATGAGGCGGAGGGTCAGAAGAAAATTAAAGATATAAAAACGGAGAATCGTTTTTTTTCCGTTGCTACATCCAAATCACTGGTAAAAATTATTCTGTTGTATGATGATGGTACTTTTGATGCATTTGACAAGTAATTTTTAATTAAATTACTGTATTAAATGATTGTTAAAAAAATAAGTCTGCATGTATAATACAGACTTATTTTACGTATTTAATGAAAAAAGTATCACAAAAGGAGGTAACTATCTTTGGCAGAAAATATGGTAATTATAAATTGAACTCGCTTAAACCAAAAAAATTTAAACGAGTTCACACAATTCAACTAATCACAATTTCTTTCTAATTTCATTTTATATCGGGATATCTCTCTGGAGGTGCTGTTCTGTGATATCTCTTCCTCTCTTTCTAATTCTATTTCTTCATCATTTAAAGATTTTACTTCATAGGTTTCAGTTATGTTTGTTATAGGTGAAGGAATTTTTAAGTTTACTAAACCGCTACTTAATGTTTCTATTTCCCAGGTTGTTTCAAGGACTACATTGCCACCACTGAATATTAAATTTCCATCTTCTTTAAATTCATAACTAAGATAAAGAAAGTCGTTTGTTAAATCTATATTATCTTTTTCAAAGCCTACAATAAACCATTTACAATCTAAAACTGTTTCTCTTAATACATCCGGGTCTATTTCATAATTTTGACAAATTACTATTTCCATAAAATCATTGTTTCTTTTCAACTGTAAGAAATTTTCATCGCATTGCACAATTTCCCATTCTCCATTAAAATCTTCAAAATCAACTATTAAGTTAAGAAAAGAACGATTATAGGATTGTATTGCAGACCATTCTCCGGATACTCGTTCTACTCCGTCATTCAGAATTGAAAAAGTAAAATCTGTATGAAACTTTAACTGATGGTTTTCTAATTGAGAATTGCTGCTGTATTCAGTTAATTTCCAGCTATTCCTGTTAAGATTATCTGCGACGGGTTGAATGTTACAATTTTCCTCATCATCGTTATAATCAAAATCATCATCCTCATCACAGGAATTAATTGCTGCATTAATTGTTGTTTCCAGTTCCGGATTATTATTAATAGTAATTTCAGAATTATCTGCTAACAGAACATTTAAAGGAAAATTTAAACTAAAAATAATATCATTATTCAAGCTCCTTAAAAATTTAAAAAATTCTATATCGCTGTTAATCGCTTCAGCTTGTATAATATCAAAAGAAGTATTAAAAATTGAAATGGAAACGGGATACACAAAATCGATACATTCAATATCATAATCTTCCTCATTTTCTCCATTGCAGGTATTTGCGAACTCTTTTAACCTTTCACTGTTATTAATTACAATTTCAGAAAAATCACTGGTAATTATTGTAATCGGAAATTTAATTTCCAGTGTATCGGTATCTGTAATAAATTGTTCAAGAATTGCTTCAACAGTTTCATAATCTTCAACAGAGTTAACAATCGTTTCAACAGAATTGACGATAACGGTAACGGGGAGCTTAATTTCTAAACAACTTGCAGTATCTATAATATTATCTTCAGAGCCGTCTTTCATTACTGCCCTGCTTATTAGTGTACTTAACGGAGAATCTGATTTTAGTGTTTCTTTATCATCCGGGGGAGTAATTGTTACGATTTCTTGCTGGCAAGAAAATATCCCTATAACTATAAATAATGTAATTATTATTATAAATTTAATATAATAAAGAATTTTACTGGTTTTCATAATTGTGTTCTTATAATATTAAAATCAGGCTAAGTTATTAGTAAATTTCTAAGATATGCAATCATTAGAAGAAATAATCCTGTCATTATAAAAATGATCGCCGGTAAAACCCCGGCATAAATGTCAAATTTCAGAGTTTTCATAATTGATATAATTCTTTATTTAAGTTCATATTATTTTGTTCATATAATCAGTCATACTATTATTAAAACAATTAATTATTAAAATTCCTACCATTAATCTTTATTTTTTTTAACTTTATCACATTATTTTAAATAACTTAATGAAAAAATCAATACATAAAGGTATTTGCAGCGATACTTTTTTTTCTTCTTTCTTTAATAAGCATATTGACAATTTATATAATTTTCTTTATTATAAATTCGGAGAAAAACTCGACCCCCGGGATAAAACACAAGAGGCTTTTTTAAAGGTCTGGCAGAATTGTCATAAAATACCACCCGATAAAGCGAAAAGCTATTTGTATACAACAGCCAATAATTTAATGTTGAATCAGGCAAGTCATGAAAAAGTAGCATTGAGATACACAAAAGAGATTCATACAAAAAAATACACCCATGAATCTCCGGAATTTGTAATGGAAGAGAAGCAGTATTTACAAAAAATTCAAACGGCACTTTCTAATTTAAATGAAAATCAACGAGTTGCTTTTTTATTAAACAGAGTTGAAGGAAAAAGGTTTAAAGAGGTTTCGGGAATTCTTGGAATTTCTGTTAAAGCTGTAGAAAAAAGAGTATATAGTGCGTTAAAAAAATTAAAGCAGGACATAGAAGGTTTATAAAAAATTAAAGACGAAAGTAGGGATTTCTTACCTTCAATTGTTATATATGTAAATAAATATGGAAAAAACGAATTTAATAAAAAAGTGGTTGAATTATGATCTGAATTCTGAGGAGTTTGAGACTTTTAAAGATTTTGACGATTATAATGATTTAATTAAAATTTCTGAAAATCTTAAAAAATTTAAAGTTGCAGAATTAAATAAGGAAGAAATTTTAAGCACGATATTATCTAAAAAAGAGCAGCAGGAAAGCATTGATTATATAAAACTTTTTAGCAGAATTGTTGCAGTATTTTTAATATGTTTTAGTGCTTATTACCTTTTCTTCAGCAATACTGAAGTTATTGTCAGTTCCGGTTATGCCAATAAAATAAATACCGAATTGCCTGATAAATCTACAGTTCAGCTAAATGCCGTTTCCTCTGTTAGTTTTAACGAAAAACAATGGGATAAAAAAAGAAATGTAACTTTAAAAGGTGAAGCTCTGTTTAAAGTTACTAAAGGGTCTGCTTTCAATGTAATTACTAGTAAAGGGATAGTCAGCGTTTTAGGAACTGAGTTTAATGTCAAAAGCAGAAATGAAAACTTAGAAGTTATATGTTATAAAGGTTCGGTAAGTGTTACTTATCAAAGCAAAACAGAAAAACTACATCCGGGAGATGAGTTCAAATCCGGAATTTTAATTAAAAAACAAACATCAAGCACATCTCCTTGTTGGACTCGTAATGAAAGTGAATTTAAAAGCACACCTTTTATAGAAGTACTTCAGGAATTTGAAAGGCAATATAACGTAAAAATAACAATTAAAAATATTGATTCTGAACAATTATTTACAGGGAAATTTAATCATGACGATATCAATTTAGCCTTAAAAGCTATTGCATTACCGCTAAATATATCGTATAGTAAAAATGAAAATGAAATAATATTGAAGAGTGAGTGTTCCCTTTAAACTTATTTTCTCTTTACTACTTTACTTCAATATTTTTATAAGCCAATCCCAAAATAAAGACGTTGATGTGTTGCCATTGGTTAAAGTTCTAAAATTATTAGAAAAACGCTATGATGTCAGTTTTTCATTTGCCGATAAAACAATTCAGCATATCACCGTCAAACTTCCAGAAGAAAATATTGGAATAAAAAAGGTATTGCAAACTCTTAAAATAACCACAGGGTTAGAATTCAATATTTTAAACGAACGTTTTATAACCATTAGTAAAAGTACTGAGGATACTTCTTCTTTTCATCAACTAAAAGAAATATTTGTTAATGGCTATTTAACCAGCGGAATTTCTAAAAATAATAATGGTACTATTAATTTAAAAACCAAAAAACTGGGAATTTTGCCGGGTTTAACGGAACCCGATGTTTTACAAGCAATAAAAGCTCTGCCGGGTATTGTTAGTACCGATGAATCTATCTCAAATTTGAATATCAGAGGGGGTACTCATGATCAAAACTTGATTCTTTTCGATGGAATGCGGATGTATCAATCAGGACATTTTTTTGGTTTAATTTCTGCATTCAATCCTCATTTAAATTATAATATAAAATTATCTAAAAGTGGCAGTGATGCTAAATATGGTGAAAGTGTTTCCAGTGTAATAGACATGAAATTATCTGGTAAAAAATCAGACACTTTAAAGGTTGGCTTAGGGATGAATCTTTTAAATTTTGATTTTATAACTTCACTCCCATTAAGTAATACTACTGAATTACAACTGGCTACAAGAAAATCTATAACAGATTTTTTAAGAAGTCCTACTTATGATCAATATTTCAAAAGAGCCTTTCAGGATTCAGATTTACAATCAATCACAAACAATGACAGTCATATTACAAAAGATGAGAATTTTAGTTTTCATGACATTTACAGTAAATTTATTTTAAACATTAACGAACGAAATCATTTACAGTTTGTAATATTAAAAATTAAAAATGATTTAACTTATAATGAAACTCTGATAAATTCTTTCCGGAATCAGGAATTAATGAGTGTACTAAATCAAAATAACTTTTCAGGGGGAATATCTTATGAAGGAACATGGAGAGGGGGATTAAAAATTAATGCACAAGCTTATTTTTCCGATTATAATTTATTCTCCATTAACGGAGATATAATTAATCAACAAAGTTTAACACAGGAAAATACAGTTCAGGATAATAGTTATAAAATTGAAACTGAATTTGAACTTTCTTCAAATTCATCATTATCAAATGGTTATCAATTTTCACAAATAGCAGTCAGTAATTCAGAAAATGTTGATAACCCTGTGTTCAGAAGATTTGTTAAGGAGGTGTTAGTTACACATTCTTTCTTTAGTCAGTTAAATCATTCCTCAAAAAATAGCTCTTTGAAAGGAGGGCTAAGAATCAATTATTTTGAAAAATTTAATCGCTTTACATTAGAACCCAGAATATCATTTAGTTATAGATTTTATGACAATTTCAGATGGGAGTTTACCGGAGATATAAAAAGTCAGGCAACATCACAAATTATTGATTTACAAAATGATTTTTTAGGAATAGAAAAAAGACGCTGGATTTTAGCTAATAAAACTACTACGCCGATAATAATCGGTCAACAAATTGGTTCCGGAATTTTTTATAAAAAAAATAGATGGCTGATAAGTGGGGAAACTTACTATAAAAAAGTAAATAATATCAGCAGCAGAAGTCAAGGGTTTCAAAATCAGTTTCAATTCGTTAATGATATCGGCAGTTACGAAGCAAAAGGTATAGATTTTTTAATTCATAAAAAGTATAAAAATCTGAAAGTGTGGTTAAGCTATAGCTACAGTAAAAATGATTATACTTTTAACAGCTTGAATAACTCTAAAAGATTTCCTAATAATTCAGACATTAGAAATGTGTTAAATCTTGCAAGTACTTATAGTTATAAAGGTCTTAATTTTGCTTTAGGTTTGAACTGGCATACAGGGAAGCCTTTCACAAAGCCTTCAGAAAAAAACAGCCTAACATCAAATATTGATTATCAAGAACCTAATAGCGATAGGTTAAATAATTACCTGAGGATTGATTCATCTGTAAGTTATACCTTTAATATGGGAAAAATTAAAGCAATCAGCGGCTTGTCAATATGGAATATTTTAGATAGGAAAAATATAATAAATACATATTACACTATTAACGCAACTGAATCTATTTCAAAAATTGAGAATATTGCATTAGGTATAACTCCTAATCTGAGTTTCAGGATAAAATTTTAAACTCTTTAATTATCGATAAGTTTTTAAGTCAACATCCCTCCATCTACAGATAGTGTTTGCCCTGTAATATACGAACTCATATCTGATGCTAAGAAAACACAGGCATCTGCAATATCTTTTGGCACCCCTCCTCTTTTTAAGGGGATTTCATTTCTCCATTTTTCCACAATTTTTTGATTTAATTTCGTCCGTCATTTCAGTTTCAATAAATCCGGGAGCTATCGCATTACTGCGAATATTTCTTGAACCTAATTCTAAAGCTACTGATTTTGAAAATCCTAAAATACCTGCCTTTGAAGCAGCATAATTTGCCTGACCTGCATTTCCTTTCAAACCTACTACAGAACTCATATTAATTATTGAACCCGAACGTTGTTTCATCATTGGGCGAATCACTGCTTTTGTTAAGTTAAATACAGATTTAAGGTTTACCCGAACAACTTTATCAAAATCATCTTCAGATATACGCATTAATAAATTATCTTTTGTAATTCCTGCGTTATTTACCAAAGCATCAATTGTTCCAAATTCTTTTGATACCTTTTTAGCTAATTCCTGTGCCGCATCAAACTCAGCTGCATCAGATTGATATCCTTTTGCTTTAACTCCCAGTTCTTTTAATTCATTTTCCAGATTGATTGCCGCTTCTACAGAGGAATTAAAAGTAAAAGCAACATTTGCACCCTGCTTTGCAAATTCTAAAGCTATCCCTTTTCCGATGCCTCTTGCAGCACCGGTAATAAGAGTCGTTTTATTTTCTAAAAGTTTCATTTGACGTTAATTATAAGTTACTTGTAAATATAAAAAAATCCCCGCTATTAAGGGGAATCTACTTTTATTGATATAAATATCTTTCAAACTATGTTAAAACTTTAGCAATTATCTTTCCTATTTTTGCCGGAGATTTTACAACATGAACACCATTTTCAGCTAAAATTTTCATTTTTGCTTGTGCTGTATCATCGGATCCTCCTACAATAGCACCGGCGTGTCCCATTGTTCTGCCTGCCGGTGCTGTTTGTCCGGCAATAAAACCAATTACAGGTTTACGGTTTCCGTCGGTTTTTACCCAACGGGCAGCTTCTGCTTCCAGCTGACCTCCAATTTCTCCAATCATGACAATTGCTTCAGTTTCTTCATCATTCATCAATAACTCAACGGCATCTTTCATTGTAGTTCCAATAATTGGATCTCCACCAATGCCAATGGCTGTTGTAATTCCGAACCCTTGTTTAACAACCTGATCAGCAGCTTCATAGGTTAATGTTCCTGATTTAGAAACAATTCCTATTTTTCCTTTTCTGAAAATAAAGCCTGGCATTATTCCTGCTTTTGCTTCTCCGGGAGTAATAACTCCCGGGCAGTTGGGGCCTATTAGTGTACAATCTTTTTTTGCATCGATATAGGCTTTTACTTTTATCATGTCTGCCGTAGGAATTCCTTCAGTTATGCAGATGATTACTTTAATTCCGGCTTCAGCAGATTCCATAATAGCATCTGCGGCAAACGCAGGTGGTACAAAAATAATTGAAGTATTTGCTCCGGATTTCTGTACTCCTTCATCAACAGTATTAAAAACAGGTTTTCCTAAATGCTCTTGCCCTCCTTTTCCCGGAGTAACTCCACCAACAATGTTAGTTCCATATTCAATCATTTGACCTGAGTGAAATGTTCCTTCGCTTCCCGTGAAACCCTGTACAATAATCTTTGAATTTTTATTTACTAAAACACTCATTAGTTTATTCTTTATTTAAGTCCGGCAAAAGTAGTTTTTTAATTGAGTATTACCAATTAAATCATATTTACTTTTTATTTACTTCGTTTTTTAAATAGACAATTTCCCGCATTGCCTGTCGGTATTCTCTTTGCGGAGTTCCAAAATAGGTTCCTTTTTTTAACGATTTCATGACTCCTGTTTGTGCCATTAAAACAGTTCCTTTTTCTATATGCAGACCACTTATCACTCCTGCCTGACCCCAGATAGTTACTTCATCTTCTATCACTGTACAACCGGCTATTCCTGTTTGAGCAGCAATCAAGCATTTTTCTCCTATCATAGTATCGTGTCCTACGTGTACCTGATTGTCTATTTTCGTTCCCTTACCTATTGTGGTATCTCCGGTAACTCCTCTGTCAATAGTACATGAAGCTCCCAAATCAACATTATCTTCAATAATTACTCTTCCTCCGGAAATTAACGGGTCAAAACCTTCCGGTCTTTTTTTATAATAAAATCCACTACTTCCTAAAACGGTATTTGAATAAATGATAACATTGTTTCCGATAATACAATCATTATTAATGGAGACATTGGAATGAATAATACAATTTTTACCAATTTTCACATTTTCTCCAATAAATACATTGGGTTGTAGCAGTGTGTTTTCTCCAATAGAGGCTGTATCAGAAATACTTTTTTTTGAAGCTGTAAATGGATTGAAATGTTTGATGAGTTTATTAAAATCTCTAAACGGATCTTCTGAAATTAAGAATGTTTTCTCTTTTGAGCATTCCATCTTTTTATTGATTAAAACTGTCGTTGCTTCAGATGTTAAGGCTTTATCATAATATTTGGGATGATCTGCAAATGTAATTTCTCCTTCTTCTGCTATATGAATTTCATTGATTCCGGTAATCTGAAAGTCCGGATGCCCTACAAAAGAAATATTTAACAGATTAGCTATGCTCTGTAAAGTTTGACTTGGTTTAAATTTCATAGTAGAAAAAAATCTCGCTTTTGAGGGATGAAAAGTACAATTTTATTCTTTAATACGTTCTGAATAACTTCCTTTTTCTATATCTATTTTAATTTTATCTCCTTCATTAATAAATAATGGAACATTTACTTTTGCTCCCGTTTCAACAGTTGCCGGTTTTGTCGAATTTGTTGCGGTATTTCCTTTAATTCCAGGTTCTGTATGAGTAACTTCTAAAACAACATGTGAAGGCATTTCTGCAGAAAGGGGTAATCCGTCTTCTGCATTAATGATAATAGTAACAATTTGTCCTTCTTTCATGAATTCAGAGCCATCTACTATATTTTTTTGTAAGGTGATTTGATTATAATCATCTATGTTCATGAAATATAAATCGCCTCTTTCTGCATATAAATATTGAAATTTATGAGTTTCCACACGTACATTTTCTATTTTATGACCTGCAGAAAACGTATTATCTATTACTTTACCTGTTGTAACACTTTTTAATTTAGTTCTGATAAATGCAGGTCCCTTTCCTGGTTTTACGTGTAAGAATTCTATAATTTTAAAGATATCACTATTGTATTTAATACAGAATCCTTTTTTAATGTCTGAAGTTGTTGCCAATTTAATATTTTTTTAGTTTACTTTGTAGTATCCTTTCATTACGCCTCTGTGAGAGTCTTTGATAAATTGAATAATTTCATCTCTTTCTGAGGTAGCTTCCATTTCGGCTTCAATAATTTCTATTGCCTGAGAATTGTTATAGTTTTTTTGAAATAATATTCTGTATATATCTTGAATTTCTCTGATTTTCTCAGTGGTAAACCCTCTTCTTCTCAGTCCTATTGAGTTGATTCCTACATAAGATAAGGGTTCTCTTGCTGCCTTAACATAGGGAGGAACGTCTTTACGTACTAAAGATCCTCCGGTTACAAAAGCATGATTTCCTACTGAAGCAAACTGATGTACTGCGACCATTCCTGCTAAAACTACATTATTTCCAATAGTTACATGCCCTGCTAAAGTGGAATTGTTGGAAAAAATACAATTATTTCCTACACTACAATCGTGTGCTACATGGCAATAGGCCATAATTAAACAACCACTACCTATAACTGTTTTTAATCTGTCTGAAGTACCTCTGTTTATGGTAACGCACTCTCTAATGGTAACATTCTCGCCAATCACAACAATTGTTTCTTCATCATTGAATTTTAAATCCTGAGGAATAGCAGAAATAACGGATCCGGGAAAAATTCTACAGTTTTTTCCAATTCTTGCCCCTTCCATAATTGTTACATTGGAGCCTATCCATGTTCCTGAGCCAATTTCCACATTGGAATGAATTATAGTAAAAGGCTCAATGACTACGTTTCTGGCTATTTTTGCTTGCGGATGTACGTATGCTAAAGGTTGATTCATAGTTTACTTTACTTTAGAAATTTGTGCCATTAGTTCTGCTTCGGCTACTAATTTACCATTGGCGTAAGCATAGGCCTGCATATGACAAATACCTCTGCGAATGGGTGCTATTAATTCTGCCTTAAATATCAATGTATCTCCCGGTAGTACTTTTTGTTTAAATTTTACATTATTCATTTTCATGAAGTATGTTAAGTAATTTTCAGGGTCGGGTACTGTACTTAATACCAATACTCCGCCACATTGAGCCATTGCTTCTACCTGTAAAACTCCGGGCATTACCGGTACTCCGGGAAAATGCCCTATAAAAAAATTCTCATTCATAGAAACATTCTTCATTCCAACAACATGAGTGTCTGTTAATTCCAGAATTCTGTCAATTAATAAGAAAGGAGGTCTGTGAGGAAGAGTATCCATAATTTGATGGATATCCATTAATGGTGGTTCATTCAAGTCATAAGTAGGTATATTGTTTCTTTTCTCTTTCTTAATGATTTCTGTTAATTTCTTAGCAAACGTAGTATTTATAAGGTGTCCTGGTTTATTAGCAATTATTTTCCCTCTGATTCTTGTGCCTACTAAAGCTAAATCTCCAATAACATCCAGTAATTTATGCCTTGCTGCTTCATTAGCCCAGTGCAATTCTAGATTATCAAGAATTCCCGATTTAATTCTTATATTATCTTTTTTAAAGGCTAGTTTTAATTTTTCTGTAGTACTTTCAGAGAGTTCTTTATCTACATATACAATAGCATTATTCAAATCCCCTCCTTTGATTAAGCCATTTTCTAATAACATTTCAATTTCGTGTAAGAAACTAAAAGTTCTTGCTGAAGAAATTTCTTCTTTAAAATCAGAAATGGTATCTAAGGTTGCATTTTGTGTTCCCAGCACTTTTGTCTGGAAATCTACCATAGTAGTAATTTGGTATTCTTCCGAAGGCATTAAAATAATTTCACTGCCGGTATTTTCATCTTTATAAGAAATTATTTTTTTGACTATGTACTCGTCAACATCTGCATCCTGTTCACGAATCCCTGCTTTTTCAAGTACTTCTGTAAAATATTTTGAAGAGCCATCCATAATTGGCGGTTCTGAAGCATTTATTTCTATTAAAAGGTTGTCTATTCTCAAACCCACAGCTGCGGCCAATACGTGTTCAGAGGTATTAATCTGAACGTTGTTTTTTTCTATATTAGTACCTCGCTGAGTACTTGTTACATACTCAGCTTTGGCTTCAATAACTGGAGTTCCTTCTAAATCTACACGTTTAAACGCAAATCCGTGATTTACCGGTGCAGGTTTGAAGGTTATATTCACTTCGTTTCCTGTATGCAGTCCTACACCTGACAAAGTAACTTCGCTTTTTATAGTTTGTTGTTTCTTATTCATTTTTATTGTTTTGAATATTGTACTCTTTCTCTAATTTATTCAGGGTTGATACGATTTTAGGCAGATTTTTAAAATATACATAGGATTTATTGTAATCCGAGTACCCGATTGCTGGTGTACCCTGAACTACATCTGCGTCTTTAATATCTCTGCCAATCCCTGATTGTGCCTGTATTTTCACATTGTTTCCTATAGAAATATGTCCTACAATACCTACTTGCCCGCCTATCATACAATTCTCTCCTATTTTTGCTGAACCTGCAATTCCGGTTTGAGAAGCAATCACTGTATTTTTACCTATTTCAACATTATGTGCTATTTGTATTTGATTATCTAATTTAGCTCCTTTCCGTATTATAGTTGATCCTAATGTAGCTCTGTCTATAGTTGAATTAGCTCCAATATCTACATAGTCCTCAATTATTACATTCCCTGTTTGTGGTATTGCTTTATATACTCCGTTTTCATCCGGGGTAAATCCAAAACCATCAGAACCAATTACACTGCCGGAATGTATTTTACAGTTATTTCCGATTACGGTTTCTGAATAAATTTTTACTCCGGAAAAAATAATAGAATTATCTCCTATCGTAACATTAGCTCCAATATAACTGTTAGGATAGATTTTTACATTTTTACCAATAACTACATTTTCGTCTATATAGGTAAAGGCTCCAATATATTCATTGGCTCCGATAACTACAGAATCAGATACAAGTATAGGTTGTTCTCTGCCTGTTTTATTGTTTTTCACCTGATTATAATATTCTAACAATGTGGAAAATGATTTATAAGGATCACTAACTTTTACTAAAGTTGTTGTAATTTGTTTCTCAGGAATAAAATCGTTACTTACAATAATTATCGAAGCGGAGGTTGTGTATATATGAGAAGCATATTTTGGATTCGCTAAAAATGTCAATGACCCTTTTTCAGCCTCTTCAATTTTTGCCAGCTTAAATACTGTTTCTTGTGAATTTCCCTCAACCTTCCCCTGTAATATATCTGCTATCTGTTTTGCTGTAAATTTCATTAAATACAAAAGTAATTATTTTTTTTAGTATAAATTCTGATTTTTATATAAGAGGGAAATTCTTAGGATAGCAATAAAAATATTTTATTACAGGTGCTGCTAGTGTTTGTAAGTTCAAATGATCTGATACCTTAACAATATCTTTAATCGCTCCTGATTTAGTGAAAATTTTGATGGGCTTTTCGTTATCATATGCCTGATTAGATACTGATCCTTCAAAGATAAAGTATGATAAATGTGTATTGCTGATTCCTAACTTCTTTATGATTCGGGTTTTAATTTTATTTTTATAGCTTTCAGTAAACATAGTAGTTTGCAATTCTATTGTAAGTAATTTTCGCTGTATCAACATTTTTGATAAGCCGGACAATACAAAATCACTATTGTTTTCCCATTCTTTTATTGCCATTAACACATCATAATCATCTAATTTTGAAAACATTCTTAATGTTTCAGAGTTAAAATTATTTTTATTAATCGTATTTTTTAAAAAATATTTAAGCGATGTGCTTGCAAATAAATCATGTCCTGTTTTCATTAAAAATTTAGCTCGCTGAAGAATTTTTATCAACAGGGTTTCAGCTACCAATGATGTTTTGTGTAAATAAACCTGCCAATACATTAGTCTACGGGCAATTAAAAATTTTTCAACGGAATAAATTCCTTTTTCTTCAATAACTAACTCATCTTCTTTAACGTTCATCATCGCAATTAATCTATCTGATGAAATATTTCCTTCTGCCACACCTGTGTAAAAACTATCTCTTTTAAGATAATCTAACCTGTCAATATCTAATTGACCGGATATTAACTGATTAAAAAATTTCCTTTTATAATTTCCTTCAAAAATATCAATAGCCAAGCTTAATTGACCATTAAATTTTTCATTCAGCTCCTTCATAAAGAGTAAAGAAATTTCTTCATGAGTAATTCCTTCTATAATACTTTGCTCTAAAGTATGAGAAAAGGCTCCGTGTCCAACATCATGTAGTAAAGCAGCAATGCATAATGCAGTAGTTTCTTCTTCAGAAATTGCAATATTCTTCGATTTTAGTACCTGAATTGATTTTTTCATTAGGTGCATACAACCAATCGCATGATGAAATCGAGTATGATTGGCTCCTGAATACACTAGATTTGTCAGCCCCATTTGTGAAATTCTTCTCAATCTCTGAAAATAAAAATGTTCTATAATATCAAAGATTAAAGAATTTGGAATTGAAATTAATCCGTAAACAGGATCATTGAAAATTTTAAGTTTATTCGTTTCAGATTTACCCAAGAATACTTTGTTTTTATCAAATTTGTTATAACAAAGGTAATTAAATATGAATAATGAGGATTCAATACTTCTTAAAATAAAAAACCAAAACTACCATACTTAATAAGGTACTCTGAGAATAAAACGAGAAAACTAAATCAATGTTAATAAAATTTATTCTCTTTACATTTATATTTTTTAGTCCTTCCTAATACTAAAAAACTTATTTGCTCGTTGGTTTTTTGTAATATGCAGTTATGAGTAAAATACATATACTTTGGGTTGATGATGAAATTGATTTATTAAAATCTCATATTCTTTTTTTAGAGAAAAAAAATTATATAGTACAAACCTGTACTAATGGAGTTGATGCTGTAGATTTAATTGATGAAATTAATTTTGATATTGTTTTTTTAGATGAAAATATGCCCGGTATTTCAGGATTAGATGCTTTAGCTCAAATTAAACAAAAAAAATCAAATCTTCCTATAGTAATGATTACAAAAAGTGAGGAAGAATATATTATGGAAAAAGCTATTGGATCTAAAATAGCAGATTATCTTATAAAACCCGTAAATCCAAATCAGATTCTTTTAAGTTTAAAGAAAAATTTAGATCATTCAAGGTTGGTTACAGAAAAAACAACGTTAAATTATCAACAGGAGTTTAGAAAAATAGCCATGGATTTAACCATGGTAAATTCTTACCGGGAGTGGATTGATTTATATAAAAGACTAATCCACTGGGAACTGGAACTGGAAACTATTGATGACACAAGTTTGTTGGAAATTCTGGAAAGTCAAAAATATGAAGCAAACACACATTTCTTTAAATTTATCAAAAATAATTATGAAAACTGGCTTACCTCCAGTGAAAAGCCTGTTATGTCTCATACTTTATTTAAGGATTTAATTGTTCCTAATTTAAGTGAAGAGCAAGGTTTATTAGTTGTGATTATTGATAATTTAAGATATGATCAGTTTCGGATTTTAGAGCCGTTTATTAATAATTTTTATAAAAAAGAAGCAGAACATCCTTATTTTAGTATTTTACCCACAGCAACTCAATATGCCAGAAATGCTATTTTTTCAGGTTTAATGCCTTCTGAAATGGAAAAAAAATATCCTGATTACTGGAAAAATGATATCGACAAGGGAGGTAAAAATTTATTTGAAAATGAATTTTTAAGCGAACAAATCAAACGATTGAATTTAAACATTCAACATGAATATTTTAAAATAACTTCTTTAAAAAACGGAAAAGAATTATCTGAGGCTTATAACAGTACCAAACAAAATGATTTAACCGTAGTAGTTTATAACTTTGTTGACATGCTATCGCATGCAAAAACAGAAATGGAAGTTATTAAGGAATTAGTCAGCAATGATAAAGCATACAGATCTCTTACCGCCAGCTGGTTTAAAAACTCTGCTCTTTTATCTGTCATTCAAAAAGCTAAAGAATTAAATCAAAAATTGATTATAACAACCGATCATGGTACCATTAACTGTAAAAACCCTACTAGAGTTATTGGTGATAAGAATATCAGCACTAACTTAAGATACAAAACAGGTCGTAGTTTAAGCTATGAGGATAAAGATGTATATGCTGTTAAGAATCCAAAAGATGTATTTCTGCCGGGCATAACTATTAACAGTCCTTTTATATTTACAAAAGGCGATTTATTTTTTACATATCCAAATAACTTCAATCATTTTGTAAAACATTACAGAAACACATATCAGCACGGAGGAGTTTCATTAGAAGAAATTATTATACCTTGTGCCATTTACAATACAAAGTAAGTCTGTGAATAAAAACTATTCATTGGAACAAATTACTGAAATAGCAAAACAAGTTATTAATCAGTCTAAATACAAAACTTTAATACTCAACGGAGAGATGGGCGTAGGAAAAACTACACTTATTAAAGAAATTTGTAAAGTTTTAGGAAGTGATGATACTGTCAGTTCTCCAACCTTTTCTTTGATTAATGAATATCATACTAATAAAGGTACTATGATTTATCATTTCGATTTTTATAGAATTGAAAACGAAAAAGAGGCTTTAGACATAGGAATTGAAGAATATTTTTATGCAGATTGCTGGTGTTTGATTGAATGGTCACAAAATATTAAAAATTTATTGCCTTTAAATTCCTGTGAAATCACTATTACACTAGCCAAAAATAACCGTAGAAATATTCAACTTAATCAAAATTAATGAGTTCCCTTACACCTTTTACCAAAGAACAACTGTTACCACAACCTGAAA
Organism: uncultured Tenacibaculum sp.; assembly: GCA_963666645.2. Classification (GTDB taxonomy): domain Bacteria; phylum Bacteroidota; class Bacteroidia; order Flavobacteriales; family Flavobacteriaceae; genus Polaribacter. The sequence goes on from CAXXDB010000005.1 coordinate 21,849, forward strand.
TGCTTGAAATAAAAAAGCAAAAAGGTGAATTATTTATCGGCTTACCCAAAGAAACTCATCTGGAAGAAAAAAGAATTAGCTTAACCCCCGATGCCGTTGCTACATTAGCGACACACGGACACAGAATTATTGTGGAAACCACCGCCGGTAAAGGAGCTAATTATTCCGACCGAGAATATTCTGAAGCCGGAGCCAAAATATCTTATAATGTTAAAGAAGTTTTTGATTGCAATTTAGTAGTGAAAATTGAACCACCTTCACTCGATGAAATAGCATTAATGAACCCTCAAACTTTCTTAATCTCAGCCTTACAATTAAAGACTCATAACAAAAAATATTTTGAAGCTCTTGAAAAAAAAAGAATTACAGCCATCGCCTATGATTATATAAAAGATGAAGATGGTGTGTATCCTTTTTTAAAATCCCTTAGTGAAATTGCAGGAATTTCTTCTATGCATATTGCCGCTGGGCTAATGTCCTCTGCCGGGGGAGGAAACGGGCTGCTATTAGGAAATATTAGTGGCGTCCCTCCTACCGATGTTGTTATTTTAGGTGCCGGAACCGTTGGAAAATCTGCTGCAAAAACAGCAATAGGTTTAGGCACAAGAGTTAAAGTGTTTGATAATTCTGTCACAAAACTTCGCCGTTTACAGGAATCTCTCTGTGGTCTTATATACACTTCCACAGTACAACCTAAATCATTACTCAAAGCATTAATGAGATGTGATGTGGCAATTGGAGCTGTCAGAGGAATCGACCGATCTCCCGTTATAGTCACAGAAATTATGATTCAACAAATGAAAGCCGGTACCGTAATTGTAGATGTATGTATTGACCGCGGAGGTTGTTTTGAAACATCAAAAATAACAACACATAGCAACCCCGCTTTTAGAAAACACGATGTGATACACTACTGTGTACCCAATATTCCTTCAAGGTATTCCAGAACCTCATCTGTTTCTATCAGCAATATTCTTACTCCTTACTTACTTAACATTGCCGAAGAAGGAGGCTTTGAAAATGCCGCCAAGTTTAACAAAAGTTTACGAAACGGAATGTATTTTTATCATGGTATTTTAACGAATAAGACAGTAGCTGACTGGTTTGATTTACCTTTCAGAGATATTAATTTACTCATTCTTTAAAAAAATTAATCATATAAGTAGAAAAAAAATAAAAATTATTCTTCCTGTATACTCAATATTCAATAGCTTTTTTACAGATTTATTTTTTAATAAAATTAACCCAAAAGTGAAATCTGTAAAAAGATTACTTCTTTTTACTTTTGTCCTCTAAAATTAAATTATGCAATTACTAAAAAGATTGAGTTATTATTTAGCAGGTCTGGCTTTGGGAACATTGGCTGTTTCTTTCTTCTGGAAAAATAAAAAAGTATCTTTTGATTATGGAATGAATGCCAGAACCCTGAAAACTATCAGAATTCGTAAACGCCTCTTTTCTGAAAAAGCAAAAAAAGTAATGGATATTCACAAAATTGATACAGCAGAAATATCACAGATTTTAAAATCTGGAGATGTTGTATTCACAAAAAGTAAACCTCGTTTAAAACCATGTGCAGAGTATTATGTTATCGGTAAAAAAACCAATTTGTATGTTATCAGATGTGATAGTACCGCTATAATAGATAAAGTCTTTGTAAAATAACTTTATTTATTTCAGTAACAGAATAAGAGATCCTCAACAACTGTCAGGTAGTTACAGATGCCTCCTGAAATCTCCCCTTCCTGCAACAAAAGTATGAAAATCCGAGTTAAATCAAATTAAGTTCGTTTAATCCGATTTTCTTTTTTTATATTCGTTGTATTCAATATACGAGATGATTAAAGGAAAAAATATACATAAGCATTATGGCAATGTTCCGGTTTTAAAAGGTGTTGACCTTCAGGTAGAGAAAGGTGAGATTGTTGCTGTAACAGGTTCTTCAGGGGCAGGAAAAACGACATTACTTCAAATTTTAGGTACTCTGGAACGACCTCAAAAAGTTGAAAACTATGAGCTAATAATTAACAATACTTCTGTTATAGATTTACCGGATAATGATATTTCTGTATTTCGTAATCAACATATTGGGTTTATATTTCAGTTTCATCAGCTGTTGCCTGAATTTACCGCACTGGAAAATGTATGTATTCCCGGTTTTATAGCAAAAAAAGCAAGAAAGGAAGTAGAACAAAAAGCCGGGGAGTTACTTAATTTTTTAGGATTATCTCACAGAAAAAATCACAAGCCCGGCGAACTTTCGGGTGGCGAACAACAACGAGTGGCTGTAGCCCGGGCTTTAATTAATAATCCTTCTGTAATTTTTGCTGATGAGCCTTCCGGAAACTTAGATTCATCTGCTGCTGAGAATTTACATAACCTCTTTTTTAAGCTTAGAAATGAGTTTAATCAAACTTTTGTTTTGGTAACTCATAATAAAGAACTAGCGGCAATAGCTGACAAGACATTGGCTATGAAAGACGGTATATTAGTGCAATAATATGATTATCTGTAATTAATTACTGTTATTATTTATCACAGCTAACAGTGATATTGCTTACAAGTTGAAATTATCATAATAGAATACTCTTTTTCCTGTTAAAAGAATATAGTGTCCTATACATAATGACAGAAATAATTATTCCTAATATATTTTTGATATCTGAAACTAATATAAAAACTACAGATACTCCTGATAACCAAGAAATAATACCTGTCCAATTGAAAGGCTTGTATTTTTGCTTTATTTTATTTGACCGGAAGTAATAATCGGAAATTATAACACCGGCAACAGGGGGAATCATAGCAGAAAGAACTTCTGCTACCTGGACAAATTTATCTAAAATACCCATTACTCCTAAAATTGTTCCTGTTAAGCCAACTATCAATGTAGTATAAGGTCTGTATTTTTCTGAAAGATGAAAAGTGCCATTCAGACCCAATCCGCCGGAATATGCACTCATAACATTTGAAGTCCAGGTCACTAAAATTAAAATAGACATAGCCATTACAGGATATCCTATTTTGGCAAAAATAGCTACGATATCATGTGTTCCTTTAATAACCGCCAAAATAGCCCCGATGGTTAAGAAAGCAACGGCTGCCGGAAGCATACCAACAACAGATCCGAGTACTGCAGTTTTTGGAGTTTTAGCAAAACGGTTATAATCAGGAGAGATTACTCCTCCTACGGCGATTAATCCTACAACAATTCCGATACCTTTTAGTAAAGTCATTTTTTGCTCCGGCACATGATTAATAATTTGTTCAAACGAAACTCCCTGAAGGGTTATATAAAGACTGTAAATAATGAGTATTAAAATACCCGGGACTGCAATATAATTTAGCCATTTCACATATTTAAAGCCAAAAACGGCTGTTAAAACCATAATGATTCCCCATAAAAGTGATGAAACGCCAACTGAAATTTGAATATCAAAAGCTTCATGCATTACTTTAGTAAAAGAGACACCTGCAATATTAGTCTGAACACCAAACCAAACCATTGAAGCTATGCCTATAATAAGCCCCACTATAACTTTAGCACCTGTTTCTCCAAAGGAACTTTGAGCCAGTTCTACTGCATTAAACCTGAACCGGACAGCTTTTACACTCAATAATGATAAAAATAGCAGAACGAATGAATAGCCAAAAAATGCAATTATAACTGTTTCAAAAAGAGTCATATAATTAATTAAAGTACTACCAATCAAGAGTGCAGGTAAACTCGCAATACATCCGAACCAAATGCCTGCAATACTAAACCACGACTCATTATTTTTTGAATTTTCCATCTTTACTATTGGCTCTTTTTTTGATTTAATACATATATTAATTTGGTATCTTCTAATACATTTCCTGCCTGAGGTTCTGAGGCATTTATATAAACTGCTGTTCCTTTTTCCAGATATCCGGCGACGGTATTATTTTCATTAAGCATCTCAATACGTCCTTCAGCTATTATTGATACTTCGTTAAAAGGGTGTCTAGAAAATCCTTTACCGGGCATTCTACTCCCCTTTTTAAGAAATACTGTACCAAAAGTTGTTTCAACTCCGGCACTAGTTTGAGTTAATAATTCATTATTATAATGTTCATCCTCTTTTGGGAAATATATTTTTTTTATAAGCATATTTTATTTATTGTCTGGTAAATAAGACGAAAATTAATTTTGTATCTCCTAATATAAAGCCTCCATATCCTTCAAAGTATCCGTTATGAAAGTTTGTCCTTCGATTAAATATTTTAACGGACTGGTTTTTTCTCCAGCAAGACTTGAATATGTAAATCTTTTATTTGACAATGATTCTATTACCAAATTCAAATTCTTCTTTAAACAAGTTGAAACGCTCAATATCAGCTGCCGGAGGAGCTTCACAGCTCCATTTTCCGGAGGGTTTCCATCCAAATTGTTTTTTTAAAATGGCGGCTTGTTCTGCCTGCTTTAATGATGCTAATGAGGGATCTATAACAGGGATCTGAAGTTTTTCCTGCAGATAGTCGTAAAATCCAAACTCACAGGTGCAACCTAATATTATAGATTCTGCATAATCTTCATTAACTGCCCGTTCGGCTGCTTTAAACAAATTATCGGCAGTAAGATCGTGATCTTTTTGAAATTCACATACATTCATTTCTACACTTCTGAATGAGGCTAAATGCTTACCATACCCGTATTCTTTTATTGTTGTATGCATTTCATGTTCCCATTTTTTTTGTCCGATAATAACAGAAAATCTATTTGATAATTTTAATGCAATTTCGATAGAAGAATGGCAAGGTCCAATTACCACCATATCTCCTGAAATTTCTCTTGCATCTAATAAATAAGGATCATAGAAGCATCCTATAATCAATACATCAAATCCTTCTTTTGAGGCTTGTTGTGTGGCTTTAATAAGCTCTGAAGCTATGAGTATATTGTAAGTTCTGTATTCTAAATTATCCATCAGCCCTACATGTTGCTTCAGGGAGGTAATATGGACTTCGGAATTTGAGAGTTTGTTTTCTTTTACCATATCAGCAAAGAAAGAATCATACGCACTAAATCCAATTGGAGATAAGTACATTATTTTTAACTTGACCGGTTCTTTATTTTTCATATTATTTTTCATTTTTATTTAAAATATTGCGATTAGTCCGAAACTAAATTAACTTGATTGTTTTTTTAATTCTATTCATCAAAAATTATTAATTATCTGTTTAAACATTCAGATTATAAATTTCATTAGCTTCTTTTTTTGTTATATAACCGTTTTTCATATCCTGCTTAACTTTTTCATGGGGCCTGTCGGACGGATTGCCATAGCCTCCGCCGGTAGCAGTTACGCATCGCACCACATCTCCTTTTTCCAAATAAATATTTGTACCTAGACTATATCTTTCATGAATTCCGTTCTTTCTTATTATCATAAAATAATTATAAGAACCGTCATGACCGTTTTTCATTCCCCATGTTTTAGTTTTCTCTCCCAGAAAAGTCGCTGTTATATATGCTCTCTCTGAAGTAATTTTGTAGTCTATATACTGACCGTTGCCTCCTTGAAATTCTCCATATCCGCCTCCTTCATTATGGAATGCATATTGCTCTACCTGAAGACCATATCTCATTTCCCTGATTTCGATTGGGATATTGTATGATTCTCCGCTCCCGCATGATAGTTGTCCTCTGTTACCATCGTGAGTTGCTGATGCACCCCATCCTCCTGCTAATGGCTCAGCCTGAATATAAAATTGATTTGTATCCGGATGAATGCCTGAAATAAACGTAGCACATACAGAACGCAAATGACCTGCCGGTAATTTATCAGGCATTAAGGGAGCTAAAATTTTCCATATTAAATCAATTGAAGTTATCATAACTTCATAATACACAGAAACAGCTGACGGGGCTTCTGCACTAACAATTGTACCCGGGTTACATAGTACTTTCATCGGCCTGAAAGCACCGCCGTTTGCATCCATATGCGGAGTTGTTATTGCTTTAAATAAGCTGCGGCAACCTGTTATTAATCCACTAAATGCTAAGTTAGTTGCCCCTTTTACCTGAACGTGAGAGTCATTAAAATCTGCAATAAACTCTGTGTCAGTAACTGTTATTTCAGCTTTGACGGGAAATGGTCCTTCACCGAAGCCATTATCTTCTATAGCAGATTCACCTGTATAAACTCCATTGGGTATATCTTTTAAAGCTTCAATACACATTCTCTCTCCATAATCTAAAAAATCATCCTTAGCTTTTAAATATGTTTCTAAATCATATTTCTCAATTATAGATATTACGCGTTGTACACCAATTTCTGCAGCGGCAATGCCTGCAAATAAATCTCCTAAAGTGCTGTCAGGTAACCGAACGTTAACTTTAATCATATCAATGATTGCTTCATTCAGTTTCCCTTCAGATTTTATTTTTATAAAAGGAAAATGCAACCCTTCCTGATAAATTTCGGTCGCTACTGTAGATACTGAGCCGGGGTATGCACCTCCGAGTTCGGTCCAATGTGCCTTGTTAACGGTAAAAGCAATGAGCTCTCCCTGATAAAATACAGGATATACAACTGAAACATCCGACAGGTGTGTACCTCCCCCCGTATAAGGAGTATTGGCAATTATGACATCTCCTTCTTTCAGCGGGTTTTTGTCATCAAATTTTTCTAATGTAGCTCTGACAACAGAATCCAAAGCCGCTAAAAAAGCAGTTACTCCGTTCCCCTGAGCCAGCAACTCTCCTTCCGCATCTGTTATACCTACAGCATAATCCAGTGATTCATATATTATGGGACTCATGCTGGTGCGTTCTAATGTTTTGAACATCTCGTCACCCGCAGCGACTAAGGCGTCTTGTATTATTTCTAAGGTAAATTTTTCCATAATTACGACAATTGAGGTGTTAAAATTAAGTTTCCGTATTCATCAATATTCACATGATGGAGTGGACTGACTAATGTAGTAGTGGCATTTTCTGTTATTACAGCGGGCCCTTGTATCTTCATATAAGGCTCGAGTACCTCTCTGTGGTAGAATTTTGTAATGTGTTTACCTAAGTCATCAAAATCTACTTCTCTTGAGTCAAAAACGGCATCTTCTGTCTTTTTACCTGTTATATTTAATTTAGGGAATCCGGGTTTTTCAACTTCTATCTCAGCAACTAAATGGAAATTAACTAATTCGACCGGAGCTTCTAACTCAAATGAATATTGTTTTTTGTGTTCCAGGTGAAAAGAATTAATTATAGTTTCTAAGGCTGTTTGATTGTTAAACCCGGATAGTAATACTTTAACGTAATGCTCTTGACCGACATACCGAAGATCAGCATAGTAGGTAAATTTGACTTCATCTAATTCATAGCCATCCAGCTTAAAATTATTGATTGCCTCATTTTCCATTTCAGAAAAAGTTATCTGAATGGTCTTTTTTTCTCTCTTAGTTAGTGTAAGTACATTTGTTCTTATATAATCTCTTCTAATATCTGACATTAACATCCCAAATGCTGAAAATACGCCCGCATGGAGAGGAACTATTAGTTCTTTAATATGTAGTTCACGTGCTAAATCTGATCCGTGCATTGCTCCACCTCCTCCTATAACTACCATAGTAAAATCCCGAGGGTCATGTCCTTTATTTACAGAAATCAGTTTTAAGGCATTAACCATATTAGCGTTTGCTACCCGGATAATTCCTTTTGCAATATCTTCTTTAGATCCTTTTAGTTGGTTACAAAGTGATTTTGCGGCTTTATCAATACTATTATAATCGGGTTCTAATTTGCCTCCCAAAAAATATCCGGGATGAATTCTGCCGGTTATTATATTTGCATCTGTGGTAGTTAAGTTTTCTCCTCCTTTACCATATGCCGCCGGACCTGGTACAGCTCCTGCACTTTTGGGTCCTACATGCATTTTACCTCCTTCGTCTACCCAGGCAATACTTCCACCGCCATTTCCAATTTCTACTATATCAATTACAGGAATTTGGATGGGATAGCCTGCTTCTGTTCTTGAGTGTTCTATTTTATAATTGGTTGTTATTTTTACCTGTCCGTTTTCTACCAAGGCACATTTTGCGGTTGTTCCTCCAATATCTAATACAATTAAATTTTTTTTATTTATAACCTTTCCGAGAGCTATGGCTCCAAAAACACCACTTGCAGGCCCGGATTCAACCATTGTAACGGGGTTGTGTTTTATATCATTGACAGTGGTAATGCCTCCGTTGGATTGCATAATGTAGGGAGCGTTTTTCAATCCTTTATGGTTTAGTTTTTTTTCTAAACTATTAAGGTATTTTCTGGCGACCGGCAACACATAACCGGAGAGCGTTGTTGAGCTTGTTCTTTCATATTCTCTCCATTCTCTGGTAACTTGATGCGAAGCTATAATTTCCACTTCCGGATAGTGTCTGGAAACTTCATTAATTAGCTGAATTTCATGGTCAGGATTTTTATAGGCGTGTAATAAGCAAATGGCTATTGATGCAACTTTTTCTTCTTTACATTGTTTAATGATTAATTCTAAATTGTTTAGATTTAATTTTTTGATAACTTTACCTTTGTAATTCATTCGTTCTTCTACCTCAAAGCGAAGATATCTTGGTACAAAAGGAGGTTGTTTTACGAAATTAAAATTGAATAAATCAGGTCTGTTACACCTGCCTATTTCTAATACATCTCTAAATCCTTTCGTTGTAACTAATGCTGTTTTAGAACCTTTTCGTTCGGTTAAAGCGTTTATTACCACTGTTGTTCCATGTGCAAAAAAGTCTGTTTCTCTTAAATCTAAATGTCCTTTTTCTATGGTATTTAGAATTCCTTGTTCAAAATTGGAGGGTGTTGTATCTGATTTAACTACTTTCACACCGACGGGGTTCTTCGAATTTTTATCTGTTTCCAGGCATACTAAATCTGTAAAGGTACCACCTATATCTGTTGCTATTCTCATCATTTACTTGTTTATAATTGGGTTAAAAGCCATTAGAGAGTTTACTAATGGCTTAACATTAATTCACTATAATATTAACTAATTCAAATATTTAATATGAAAAATTGATAAATCTTACCGGAGTTTAGAATTTATATGAAAACTCTATTCCGAAAGTTGCAGGTCTGCTGGGGGTTCGAATATCTCCAATATCACCACCAATCGGATCCCCGTCAAATACTCCTAACGGCCACCATTCCTGATTATATTTAGTGTTGAAAATATTTTTGCCCCATATTCCAACATTAAGTTTGTTAAATTCTAAAATTGTCTTTGTGTTTACCAGAGTATATGGATTCTGGAATACTCCTTCCTGATCAACTCCATATACGTCATCTGCAAACCAATATTTTTTACCTTTATTTTCAAAATTTATATTGGTTATTAATTTAGATTTTTCTCCTAGTTTAAAGTTGCTGAGTACTCCAATATTAAAACTTCCCTGTGGTGCAAAAGGAATTTTATTTCCTATAGCACCTTCTTCAAATGCTTTTGTTATTTCTGAATCAATTATAGAAAAGCCGCCCGTAAAATCGAAATTCTTTGAAAGTCTTATTTTAGTATCAACCTCAAAACCAGAAACTTTTGATTCTTCATAGTTAATAGTTCCTAATATGCTTCTGACTCCGTCTAATGCAAAACGATATACTTGCTGGTTTTCAAAAACAGTATTAAAATAAGCGACATTAAAAATTATTCTGTTTTTCCAAAAACTTGTCTTGATGCCTGTTTCAAAACTATTTGTAAATTCGGGGTCTATTATTTTACTAATTCCACTATCTGGTACATCCGCGGGATTATACCCACCGCTTCTGAAACCTCTGCTAAAGTTGGCATAAAGCATTTTCTCTTTGGCAAATTTATATGAAGCCGAAACCTTAGGTTGAAAAGCATTATATGATCTGTTATTGGAAATTTTATTTACGCCCTCAAAATTCTCTAACGTTTCCCATTCATTTCTTAAACCTACGGCTATATTGAATCTATCTGACAAATCAAATTCAAAGAACCCGAACAATCCTATAGAATTTAGTTTATTATCATCATTAGTAATTGGATCACGAGTAACATTTGCATAGGTAAGGTCTGTTGGATCCTGATTAAAAATAGCATTGGTATCCCAATCTGCATTTATATTTTGATAAAACAGCCCTATGTTCCATCTGAACTTTGCATCGTCTTTTGCGGAAACTAGTCTTAGTTCTTGATTGAATGTTCTTGATGCTCTGGTCATTTCCTGTAAAGCTGCGGGAACAGGACCATAATTATCAACTGGTGTAAAAGATAAGTAATCTCCGTTATAAAACAAATTTACATCTGCATAAGAGGTGTGTGATAAAAGTCTTGATCCGTTAAATACTGTTTCAAACGAGGCACTTGTAATAAATGATTCTACGGTACCCTGACCTAAAAAATCGCCGTTGGGACTACCTTCATAAACATTGGGTGCCATTCCCGGAAAATCATCATTTAAAGCACTGCTTGCAAAGGTTATTGCTCCTCCTTTATTATTACCGTATTGATTGCTGAAGGATAATGTACTTTTACTCCCTAACTTAAATTTCAACTGACCTCGAATTCCTAAATCACGCTGAAAATCAACATTTTCATTGAGTGTTGTGTTTTCAATAAAACCATCAGAATCTAAATAGCTTATTCCTAATCTATAGTATGATTTATTATCGGTAACAGAACCCCCTATGTTTGCCTGAATACTTGAAGTATTTCCGTTGCCGTAGCCAATTTTTACTCTTCCCTGTGTTCCGTTGACTGGTTGTTTTGTAGTAATCACTACGGCTCCTCCAATTGCATTTTTACCATAAAATAAACCTTGTGAACCTTTAATTACTTCTATTTGATCTATATCAAAAAGTGCAGAATTATTCAAATCTGCTGAAGCTAAATATACTCCGTCAACAACAGTAGCTATGGGAGATGGACCATATCGTATCTGGGGGATTCCCCGAACACTGATAATTACCGTTCCGGGATCTTGCGATTCTCCGTAAGATACTCCCGGAATTTGTGTTAGCAGACTTCCTATGTCTTCAATTCCGTTAATTTCAATATCGCTTGATGTAACCGCTGTAATACTTTCGGGAATTCTCTGTATGGATTCGAGTCTTTTTCTGGCTCTTCCTTTTGTATCTGTGAATCCTTCAACAATTACTTCCTGTAGCAGGGATGAATCTTCTTTCAAAACAACATTAACAACAGGTTTTCCGTTAACACGAACTTCTTCAGAGATATAGCCTACTGAAGAGAACACTAAAACGGCATCATTTTTAACAGTGATTGAATAATTTCCATTGATATTGGTTGTAGTTCCCCGAGAAGTGTTTTTTTCAATAACATTTACTCCCGGAACCGGATCTTCGGATGATGTTACTTTTCCTTTTACTTCAATATTTTGTGTCATAACAATTGAAGGGATAAAAATAATTAATAATAGTAATTTTTGTAACATAATGTATTATTTTAATGGTTAAAACTTCTCAAATGTAGCTAAGTTAATTTCCTGTAGTATGGTTTCCATTTTTTTTGTTTTATTTTTGTAATTCCATTTAAATAAAAAGGAAAATTATGGAAATAATTAAAAATGTTGAAAACAAAGAAACTTTAATTCTAACGAACAGAATATTCTATGCCCTTCATAAGAAAGTAATTAATCATTTTTTTCATATTCATAATATTAAGTCTAATTATAAAGAAACACAATTATATGGTTTTGGGAATTATGACGAGGATAAGCCGAATATCAGAGAAGATCTTCAAATATTGGTTGACGGTTATATAAACGGAAAGTACTTGTATAACAAAAACAGAGAGGCAACGGCCGGAAAGCCTCTTATTAAAATAAGCAGAGAATACAGGCATGTTCTGTTTAATTACCCGGGATATAAAAATGTATATGATTTTGTAAGGCAAGATTTTATTAAAAAGAAAGACAGAAAAGAACAGCTTAGTATTTTAAATAAAGAAAGTAATATTGAGGATTACTTTTATGTTTGCTATTATTATGGTGAGGATAAAAAAATGAATAAAGGACAGGTCATTATTTATAAACAGTGGAAGACTGTAGAGGTGAAATATTTGTATGAGGATGAATCCGGTAAAATTGGAATCTATTCATTCTTTGGCACTATTATAAAAAGTGAAGATTATTTATACTTTAATACTAAATTCTTTGTAGGCAGTAAAAAACATGAGGGAGCTAAATTTTTTTTCTTTGTTGGTAAATCTGCTCCTCATGAACGTAAATTTCTTATAGGAACTTATACCGGTTTTGATAAGTATGGCAACACCATTGCCGGGAAAATGATTCTCAAAAAGTTTGATTCAAGAGATTGTATGGAAGCAGAGGTAAATAATAAAAACTTTGACCCAATATTTTCTCAGGAACTGAGTAAGAGAAGAATTATTGTGGAAAGCGTTGTCAAGAAAAACCCACTATTGTTTTCAGCTAAAAGTCCTTATGCAAAAATATTACATGGGATAGCACAAACTTATAAAACCATTTTCAAAAGAGATGATGACAAGTTTGAGATTATTTTAACAATTGAAAAATCTCATTTGAATATTAAATGCCCCGATAAATCATTAATAATTGATGATGATCAAATCAACCTGTTGGGTAACGGACAAATAATCAACTTAGAATTTGCAGTGAGCGGTCTTTTTAATATTCAAAAAGTCTCTCTGTATATAAAGTCCTCAGATTTATTAAATAAAGAAAGTAAAAGCCCGGGAGAATATACTGCTGTAGATTTTAATAATAATATCATTTCCGGTAAGGTTTCAATGGAAGTGTTTAATCTTAAAGAATCCTGAACATACAATTCATTTAATAGTTTTAGATTTTTTTAAAACCCTTATTTCGGAGTTTTTCAAGCGAAATAAAAAATACTTTTATTTTTGAAATGAGAATAACGAATTAATCATTCATAAGCATCTTCATTTATTTCTGTAGCATCAACGAGTCACGGCATTCGTTCGCTGTGTCAGCATTAAAACAATTATACCTGTTTCTGAGTCGATATCAAGTATTGTTTTCGGTTCTTTGATAACTGGATACCAGATATCTAATAAAACCGCATCAATATCTATTTTCATTGTAGCTTTATTTTGATGTACTTGAAATTCTTCGAATTGGAAGAGCTTCATCAGAGAAAATGTTTTAAAATCTTTTCCGCATTAAAAAATAAATACAGTATAACTGCTAATAACAGAATTAAAAGTAGTCCTTTTTTAGGGTTATTTTTAATTCTGTCTCCAAATCGTTTTTCAAATTTCATTTTTCAACTATTTTTAATCTTTAATTGCTCTTAACATTTCTCTCTTTCCCGGTGGTCCCGGTAACCGTTCAACACGGAAACCGACTGCTTTCATAGCTCTCCGTACACTTCCTTTTGCTGCGTAAGTAACTAATATTCCATTAGTTTGAAGTGCCGTGTACATTTTAGTAAAAACTTTTTCTGTCCATAATTCCGGTTGTACCCGGAATCCAAAAGCATCAAAATAAATTAAATTAAATGCTTCCTGATCATTCATCTGTGAAAAAAATTGCTTGCGTTTCATCAATTTAAATTCAGCTGTTATTTCCGATAGCTTCTCCCAAGGCACCTTATGTATCTTTTCAAATATTTCTTTGGAATTCTCAGCGTTTAATACGGAAACATAATTCAGCTTTTCAATTTCATTTTTTGCTACCGGATAAGCCTCTATTCCCACATAGTTAATAGTTTTATTACTTTCTAAACAAGTGATAAAGCAATTTAATCCCGTACCGAAACCTATTTCTAAAATTGAAATTTCATTCAGAGAAATTTCCTTAAGACCATGTTTAATAAATACATGACGAGTTTCCTGAACAGCTCCGTGTTTAGAATGATACTGTTCATTCCAATCGGGCAAATGAATAGTTGTTGAACCATCAGAAGTAATTATAATTTCTCTTCTCAACTTATTTTAGTAAAAATCAGTTTGTTAAAAGATTCTTTGTTTGTTACCGTTAACTTTAACCCAGCATCCTTTTCAGGGCATATTTCCTTGGCGGTTACTGCATCTTTATTTAATAATTTTTCTTCAAATAATATGCATTCCTGTCGCTCTTGTTTATTGCCTACCTCACTTTTTATTTATTTTGCATGATACTAATGTTAAAATCAGCTAAAAAAAGTAATAGTTAAAATTCTCATTTACATACAATTAAATTTTAATCGGTACAAAGATACAATTTTGAGTAAGTTTTATTAATATCTTAAATTTAAAAGTAATCTCTATTTTGTACTTTTACTCCAAATTAAACATAGTATTTATGGAATCACTTTCAGACATTAAAATTACCCCTATTGAACAATCAAAAATTACTACTGTAGATTTTAATAACTTAGCTTTTGGAACTGTCTTTACTGATTATATGTTCGAATGTGATTATAAAGACGAGAGATGGCAAAATCCTGAAATTAAACCTTATGGTAATATTTCTGTTGCTCCTTCTGCACGTGTTTTTCATTATGGACAGGCTGTTTTTGAAGGAATGAAAGCATTTAAAGATAACAACGATGATATTTTTCTCTTCAGACCGGAGGAAAATTACAAGAGAATTAATAAATCTGCTGAACGTTTGGCCATCCCTAAGTTTCCTGAAGAACTTTTTTTCAATGGGTTACAGGAATTATTGAAATTAGAAAAAGACTGGATTAAAAAAGGAAAAGGAAACTCTATGTATATCCGTCCGTTTGTTATAGCAACACAACCTGAAATTTCGGCTTCGCCATCTGATCAATATAAATTCATGATTATCTTATCTCCTGCTCAGGTCTATTATGCCGGAGAAGTCCGGGTTTTACTTGCTGAAAAATTCAGCAGATCTGCAGAAGGAGGTGTGGGTTTTGTAAAAGCCGCAGGAAATTATGCAGCACAATTTTATCCAACCAAGCTTGCACATGAAAAAGGCTGTCAGCAAATTATATGGACAGATGCCAGTACTCATCAATATTTAGAGGAAGCGGGAACTATGAATATTTTCTTCCGGATTAATAATACACTGATTACGGCACCCAATAGTGATCGAATTCTGGATGGGATTACCCGTAAATCCGTTATTCAATTAGCAAAAGATCTTAATATTGATGTGGAAGTCAGACGTGTTTCTGTTGCTGAGATTAAAGAAGCAGCCAGAAATAAAACATTAAGAGAGATTTTTGGATCCGGAACAGCAACAATTATTAATCCGGTTACAGGTTTTTTTCATGCAGGTGAAGAGTTTGATTTACCTGAATTAAAGAACTCTTTTGCATCAATTTTTAAAACAAAATTAATGGATATTCAATATAATATTTCTGAAGACCCATATAACTGGAGAGTGAAAATATAGTTAAAAAATTAAAAATAATTCAATATTTCTAAAGGAATTTCTTATATTTGTTTTAGTTATAGGCTAAGCACATGAAAAACTTACTAATTACTATTATTACGATGACTGTTTCGTTTGGGATAACGTATTACGTGTTAGCAAATGTTTTAAAAGAGGGGAGCAATACATCCTCGTCTTTTAATTCAACTGTCGCTTCTGACGTAACAACATCAGATACCGAAATTGAAAATACCGTGAAAAAGTATAATAACAATGCAGATAATGAGATGATTCCTGACTTGGAGAATATTTTGGATTCTATAGACAACTGGAAAGTATATTATACTGAGAATATTAATTTATCCTCTGACTTTATTGCCTTGAATAGTGAAGGTATTGAAATTGATAAAGAATTGTTCTTATCAGAACTCTCATCGGGTTATTTTGCCCCTGTCAAGCTTTTATATAGTGAAAATATGTATCAACTATACGAATTAGACGATACCCAGAAAGATATTAGTACATTTGTCAGAGATACATCCGGTACTGCTTATACCTATTATTTAAAAGAAGGAACAAAATTCCCCGAATTTGATTTTACGGATTTGAACGGAACTCGTTTTTCATCTGAAAATACTAAAGGAAAAATATTAATTATTAAGTGTTGGTTTATTGATAGTAAGAATTGTGTTGAAGAATTTCCTGAACTCAACCAACTATATGATGAGTATGAAGCATATGAGGATGTTATATTCTTAAGCCTGGCCTTTGATGATTCCGATAAACTTAGAGAGTTTCTTATTAAAAAAGAATTCAGGTATCCTGTAATTGCTAATCAAAAGGAATACATTACTGAAGAGTTGGAAGTTAAACAATACCCTGTTCATCTTGTTGTTAATGAGGAAGGTTATATAGAAAAAATGGTAAGTAACTTTGAGGAACTTAAAAAAGTAATATATAAAATAGCACAGCCTGATTTGAGTGAAATGTGAAGTATTTAAAAATTTCTCTGAATCTGATTTAAAATAACAAAAACTGTTTATAATTTTTTTATCCTCCCCCTGCAAGTAGATTATCATTTTTACCTGATTTATTCAGCAACATGTTACTGATTTGTTATTTCAGTCAGATAGTTATTTTCCACAAATTTAAAATATTTTCCTCTTTCATCAGATTAAAACGAAGTAATTTTCACCACTTTTCTCCTCCCTGTGCTGTATTATTAAAATTTTTCATTCATTTCTGAGCCAAACATTCAAACCTCATTGAAACTTTACAATGGAATATGTTTCTTCTTTCATTATCTTTTTATCGCTTATTCACTCTTATATTTATTTGAATACCGTTTCCAAAGCTTCGTTTGATGCGTTTCTAAACTAATTTTTCTACCCTGAATAAAAGCATCAGAAATAATATTGGTTCTCATGTCTAAAGCATCTCCTTTAGATATAAATAAAGTTGCATCTTTACCTGCAGTCAATGTTCCGGTTTTATAATCAATTCCTAAAATTTTGGCATTATTCAAGGTAATTAGTTTTAGAGCCTCTTCTTTTCCCAACCCATAGGCAGCATAAGTACCCGCATAGAAAGGTAAATTCCGTGTACTCATACGCTCCATATTACCTTCCATTCCTAATCCGACCGTAATTCCTTTATCAACTAATATTTTAGCTGACCTGTATGGTAAATCATAATCTTCATCTTCATTGTCGGGCAATCTGTGTGCTCTTTCTAAAATAACAGGAATAGTATTTTCCTTTAGCAAATCAGCTACTTTTTCAGCACCATTTGCATGAACCAAAACGATGTTTTTAATATTAAGTTTTTTAAATGTATTAATTGCATCCACAATTGCCTTTTCACCGGAAACATGTACAAAAACTTTTTGTTTTCCGTTTATCACATTTTTCACGGCTTCAAATGGAATATTCTTTTTCTTTCTGTTTCCGGACAGATAATTTTTTGAATTCCTGAAAAATTCCTGAATTCCTGAAACTGTTTGTATATAGTTTTTATTAGGCTTCAAATCAAGATTTTCTCCAGACCGCCGGGAACCTCTCGTGAAGTTAGAAGGCCAGTTAACATGAATAGCATCATCCGAGCTGATTACAGCATCTTCCCAATTCCAGGCATCTAACTGCACGATAGATGAAGTTCCTGAAATAGTACCTCCTCTGGGAACAATCTGTGCCATCAACACTCCGTTGGGTCTCATAGTTTCGACAATTTTACTTTCTGCATTGTAGGCGATAATACTTCTTATATGAGGTAAAAAAGCACCGGTTTCATCAAAATCTCTGGTAGCTCTGACAGCATCTATTTCAGCTAACCCCAGCGAGGTGTTTGCCGCAATAAAACCGGGATACACATGTTTTCCCGAAGCATTAATGATTTGACCCTTTTGTTCAGAAGGATTATTGGCACCGGCATATATTATTTTTCCATCAGAAAATACTATTAATGAATTTTCTATCACAGTTCCGTTACCAATATGTGCCGTAGCTCCTGCGATAGAATAATCTTTTGATTGTTTGGACGCCGGCGTTTGTTGACTGCTAAGATTTTCTGAAAACAAAAAACTTAGCAGTATCAGTATAAATTGATTTTTCATTTTAAAGTAGTTTAAATTTTTATTCGGTATCACAATGGAATAATTTTTTCTGTTTCTTTGAAGGTATTTGTGTTGGTTTGCCATCTGATTTTTCTTTCAGCATCATTGAAATTAACTTTGCACGTTCAGTTTTTATAGCTTTACGTTTCTGCTTGTCGTTTTCGATATCAAAGTAAATAACACCCTCTACTATAGTTTTTTCTGCTTTTGCATATATTGAAAGCGGAACATCGCTCCAAACAACAATATCAGCATCTTTGCCCGCTTTAATACTTCCGGTTCTATCGTCTATATGCAATAGTTTTGCAGGGTTAATAGTTACTGTTCTCCAGGCTTCCTGCTCTGTTAATCCTCCGTATTTTACAGTTTTTGCCGCTTCCTGATTTAATCTTCTCGACATTTCTGCATCATCAGAATTAATAGCTACCGTAATTCCTTGTCGGTGCATAATTGCACTATTGTAAGGGATAGCGTCATTTACTTCATATTTATAGGCCCACCAGTCGGAGAAGGTAGATGCACCTGCTCCGTGAGTTTTCATTTTATCAGCAACTTTATACCCTTCAAGGATATGTGTAAACGTATTTATATTAAAATTAAACTGCCCGGCTACTTTCATCAGCATATTAATTTCAGATTGTATATAAGAGTGGCATGAGATAAAACGTTCTTTATTAACAATTTCTGCTAAAACTTCCAGCTCAATATCCTTTCGATGGGGCTGCCCGCTTTTTTTCTTGGCGTTGTATTCTTCTGCACGTTGAAAATAATCGATGAAAACCTGTTCAACTCCCATTCTTGTTTGTGGAAAGCGTATGGTTTGCTGTTCTCCCCAATTGGATTGTTTTACATTTTCGCCAAGAGCAAATTTTATAAATTTTGGAGAGTTTTTGTAAATCATATTTTCAGCATTTTCGCCCCATTTAAGTTTAATTATTGCTGAGCGACCTCCAATTGGATTTGCAGATCCGTGTAGTATTTGAATAGACGTTACCCCTCCTGCTAAATTTCTGTAAATATTAATGTCATCCGGATTCACTACATCTTCCATAGTAACTTCTGCTGTTGAATTATGACCTGCTTCATTTATGGCTGATGCAGCAATATGTGAATGTTCATCAATGATTCCGGCCGTTACAAATTTTCCGATACCATCAATAATTTTTGCATTTTCGTTGTTTATGTTTTTTCCAATTTGAGCGATTTTTCCATTTTCAATCAAAAGGTCTGTATTCGTTAAAACTTCATCATTTTCACTGGTCCAAATCGTAGTATTTTTAATTAAAATTGTTTGTTGGAAAGGGTTACTGGCATTTCCTAATCCTACATTAGGATACCTTACAGGTAGTATTTCCGGAGCTTTACTATTGTTCTTTTCAGAAGGCTTTTTATTGTCTTTTAAAACGGATTGCTTTATTGCTCTCCAGCTTACTTTGTTTCCGGAAGTATCCTTGCCACTGCCACTTAATGTATTTGTGTCAGGATTAATTCTTCCGGCTAGTTGTAAGAATTGATTATTATCATTAATTGTTAACTGAATCCAGCTGTCTTTAAAAGAGAAATCGGATTTTAGTTTTTTATCTCCTGACGTTACTTCTCCTTTTTGCTTATCACCTTTGCCGGAAACAGTTAAATTATAGATTTTTCCATTAGTGCTAAGTTTATATGTACCGTTTAAATCTTTAATTGACGGGTTGTTAATTATGTTCTTTTCCCCTAATGTCCAGTTCTCATAAAGTATTGTTTCCGCATCAAAAAGATTCCCGGAAGTAATCAAAAAATTAGCATAACTTCCTGCTTTTAAGTTTCCTGCTTTTGAATTTTTTAAAATATTTGCAGGTATTGTTGTTAATGCTTCCAGAGCTTTCGTTTTATCTAAACCACAGACAATAGCTTTTTGTAAATTTTTATTAAAATCTTTTACTGACTTTAGTTTATATGTGGTTAGTGCGAAATTGATTCCGTTTTTTGCTAAAACTGACAAATTAGAAGGCTCTTGATTCCATCTGTACATATCCCGCAATGAGATAACATCTGCCAAAAACGTATTACTTACATCATAGGCTTTTCTAAAATTAAGGGGTATAATGAAAGTAGCGTTTGCTCTCTTTATGTCTTGAATTCTTTCAAATTCATCACCCCCTCCTAAAATTATATACTGAATACCAAATTCATCTCCCACTTTATCTGCACGTATAGCATCTAAAGAGTTACCTGCATTAAAAATTTGAGGGAGGTTTTTATTGCTGTTTACCGCTTCTAAAGAGAAATCAGAATTCTTTGAATTTCCTTTTGCATACCAATCTGCATCTAAATAAGTTTGGCGTAACAATGCCATAGCCCCCATGCGGGAAGTAGGATATGCCTGATTGGATTTTCTGCTTTTAGAAAAGGAAAGGTGATTTGATGTTTTTTTATCTAAGATTCTGTAAGCTTCAGAAATTTTGGTATTTAAAGAAACTAGTATCCCGTTACCTTGCATAATTCCATCTTCCTGATGAGTATTTACAACTCCGAATCCGGCGTTAATCAAGCTTTTAGCTTTTTTTTTGTTAAACTTAAAATCTGTAGCAGGGTTGGTTTCCGGGCGAATATGATCATTCCAATAGTATCCTTCCCGATTGGCATCATATTGAGGTTTTTGATTTTTGTTTTTATCTTTTTCAGGTTGTGCGATTCCAAAATCAGAATATACATCAATAAATGAAGGGTAAATATATCTTCCTTTACTGTCTATAATAACAGCTTCTTCCGGAATAGAAATTTTTTTACCTGCATTCAGTACTTTACCGTCTTTAACTAATAATGTAGCATTTTTAAGACGATTTGCAGGGGTTACATAAATAGTTGCATTTGTAAAAGCAATAGTTGTATTTCTGGACGTTTTAACTCCTGTGTTAGCAGGAAAATACTCTTGTGAGTACGTTACTGAAATATACAAAATCAGGAGCATTAGTATTTTTTTCATTATAAATATTGATTGAATTTATATTAAATGTATTTAATTAATTTGAGAATGATTTTTTATTTAACATAAAATTAAGATTTAAGGAATATTAAGTTTTGCTATTTTTTCATTTCCTGGTAATTAGGCTGTCCTCTCACTAACAAATGTATGGTGTAAAAAATGTTATCAAATAACTCTTTCCGGGTAAATCCGGTTATCCGTTGCAATTCCGTCAATTCCATTTTCAAAGAAATGCATATTATTATAAAAAACTTTTTCATAATTTTCTTTAGAATATAGATTGTTAGACTTCTGAAATACAGAATAATTGAATCGTTATATATAGCTTTAAATTAAGAAATTACATCCTTAATTCACTACATAATCAATTTTTCCTTTTGCCCCTGTAAACATAACTTTACGGCTGATACTTCCGGGATTTGTTCTCTATATGCAATTAAATAATAAAAGCTGTGAAAAACAGGGAGTCATTGTCTCATTTTTTTAATATTTTTATAGAAATTAAAACCTTATTAGTAGATGAACGAAAATAAACACATAAAAAAAGCTATTGTAATTTCGGGAGGAGGAAGCAAAGGAGCATTTGCCGGAGGAGTTATTGAATTCTTGATAAAAGAGAAGAAGAAACAATATGATATGTTTTTAGGGACTTCAACAGGAAGTTTAATGGTCTCGCATTTAGCAATTGGAATGATTGATGAATTGAAAATGTTGTACACCAATGTTAATCAGCGAAGTATTTTTAGTAATAATCCGTTTAAAATTAAGAAGATTCATGGCATTGAAGTAGTTTCCATTCGTCACATAAATACACTCTGGAGTTTTTTAAACCGCAGAAAAACATTTGGAGAGAGTAAAAATTTAAGAAAGCTGATTAAAACAAGCATAACCCGAGAAATGTATGAAACTATCCGGAGACAAAATAAAGAAGTTGTAGTAACTGTTTCTAATTTAACAACCGGTGAAATAGAATACAAATCAATTTTAGATTACCCATATGAAGATTTTTGCGACTGGATTTGGGGATCCTGCAATTATGTGCCTTTTATGAGTGTCCTGGAAAAAAATTATTGTCAATATGCCGACGGCGGATTTGGTTGTCTGATTCCTATCAGAGAAGCTATTGAAAAAGGAGCCAAAGAAGTAGATGCTGTTATTTTAGAAACTGAAATAAATCAACTCAACAGAATGCCCGCTAAAAACCCTTTTTCTTTAATGTTGAATGTGTTTGATTTCATGCTGGAGCATGTAGAAAGATACAACATAACTGTCGGTAAACTCTCCGCCAAGTATCAGGATGTCAAGTTAAATTTATATTACACCCCTACAGTTTTAACAACCAATTCATTAGTTTTTAATAAAGAACAAATGACCAAATGGTGGAAACAAGGTTATGAACACGCAAAAATGAAAGACTTTGCTGTTATGAATGACTTCAGACCTGACTTAATTGGTAAAAAAACAAAAAAATTATAATGAAATTTGGAAAAGTTGAACATGTTGAGCTAATTGATTTTTCTCTGCCGGATACTCATAAAGATACTATGCACCTTTTATCAGATTATGATAAAAAAGAAGCATTATCCGTCTTTGTCGGATGTGCTAAATGGAATAAAACAGATTTAAAAGGCTTTTATCCCCGGAAAATAAAAGATGAATTAAAATACTACTCAAGTCAGTTTAATTCCATAGAATTAAACGCCGTTTTCTACCGTCAGTTTCCTCCTGAGCAATTTGAAAAATGGAAAAACAAAACTCCGGAAGGATTTAAGTTTTTTCCAAAACTAACTCAAGATATAAGTCACCGGAAACGATTAAATGATGTTACGGATTTGGTAAACGGTTACTTAGATGCCGTTACGAAACTGGAAGAAAAGCTGGGAACTATATTTTTGCAATTGCATACAAATTTCGGTCCTGAAAATTTTGGCAGACTTCAGAATTTTGTCGAAAAATGGCCAAAACAAATTCCCCTTTCCGTAGAATGTCGTCATACAGAATGGTTTACAAACGAAACAGTCTCTAAAGAATTTTACCGGCTTTTAGAAGAAAATAATATAGCTAACACAATAGTAGATACTGCAGGAAGAAGAGACCTGTTGCATATGCGTTTAACCAATAATGAAACGTTTATACGCTATGTAGGGACAAATCACCCTTCCGATTATAATCGTTTGGATGATTGGGTGCAGCGATTAAAAGAATGGGTATATTCAGGGTTGCGTAATATTCATTTTTTTGTGCATCAGAACTCAGAAGTTGAATCGCCGCTTTTGGCTTCATATTTTATAAAAAAACTAAATTCGGCATTGGACATAAATTTAAAAATCCCAAATCAAAAAAAACAAAAATCACTGTTTTGACCAGCTGGTCTTTTTGAGTTCAGCCACAAACAGAATGCTTTTTAAATTTCCAGTTCAGTAAATAATTCAACCAATTCCGGATTGGAAGGCTCGGGAGCATCAGCATCTACAATATTACCGTCAGGATCAATTAAAATAAAACGGGGAATATCATTAACCATATAAGCTGTGGTAAACTTTTCATCCTCGTTGGCATATAATTGAATACCTCCCGGATTTTTTTCCTCAACCATATCAAGCCATGTAAAATAATCATCTCTCTTGTCAATAGAAATACTTACAAACTCAATATTTTCATTATGGTATTTTTCCTCTATTTTTCTTAAAAAAGGAATTTCAGCTGTACAGGGCTTACACCAGGTAGCCCATATATCTATATAAACATATTTCCCTTTTAAATCATCCAGAGAAACAATTTCTTTCTCCGGAGTTTCATACTCAACAAATTTAGGAGAAGGCATCCCTCTGGGCAGTTGAGTTCTGAGGTACATTTTATTCTTATGCAATCGTATAAGCTGACTCTCTAAACGCTTTATGTTTTTGTTTTGAGCAGTAACAAAATCAGTATCTAAATCTTTATTCCGTAACCGCAGTTTAAAATCAGAAACATACGTATTAAGATCTTTACTGAAACGTTCTTCAGGTAATTCTAACAACTGAGGAATACTCGCTGTAAACGTTACCTGATGCCTTGCCGTAACTGATAAAAAATTACTTTCACCGGCACCCTTTCCGGCAAAAACAAGTGATTTATTAAATTCCTTAGCATCAACATTCATGCTAATCTCATCGCCGTTACGAAAATATACCACAGCATGTTTTTTTCCGTCAGATAACGAAAAAAGACCCTTATCAATTTTTAAAGTATCTTTAAAAGTGCCGTTGTCATTAATTTTAATTATTTTTTGAAACTGCTTCTGAGGATTTGAGATAACAACAGAGTCAGAATTCTTATTTTTAATTTTTCCTGAAAATGTTACGAAATTATTTTTCTTACATGAAAAAAAAATTAAAAGAATTAAAAAAAAGGAAATAAATTTTTTCATTTTATAAACTGTAAATTAAATGTAATTTCCGGCAAAGATAATTTAAACATTCTAATTATAACAGAAACCTCTCAACAAATTATAACAGAAACCTCTCAACAAAGTATTAAAAATTTACAGACAAACTTACTTAATCTTAACAAAATTTAAAATAATACACTATATCGCAACATTAATAAAAAAATTAAGTATCTTACCCCCCCCCCCCCCAAAAAACAGTAAAAAATAGTAAATATTCAAACTTCATGAAAACAAATTTTATATCTATTTGCATCGCATTATTTAGCTTCCACTTTACGCTAAATGCTCAAACCATTTGGAGAGGTCCTAAAATAACATTTACAAAAGCCGATAATACTGGCACGTCAACGGCTAATCAGGACAGAATTACCGATAGGGTTTCGATAACAAGAAAAAATGCCAGTGGCATATTCAATATTCTTAGAGAGTCAGAAGCTGGAAATACTCATGAAGCTGGAACCCTCGCTCCAGCAGATACGGAATGGGCTTATGGTACAACAGAAAATTATGCTTCTTTAACCTATCAAAATTTGCCCGCCTTAATAGGAGAAGGTAATTTTACAGGCATTGCTGACGGCAGGAATATGGTACTCCATCTTATCACCGATGATATTTATATTGATATCAAATTTCTCTCCTGGACCAATGGTAACGGTGCCACTGCTACAGATTACGGAGGGTTCAGCTATGAACGTTCTACACCCACATCCAATGCACTTGTGATTAATGAAATTTTTGCAGACCCTTTAAATACCTCTGCCGGAGATGCCAACGGTGACGGAACGGGAAACCTCCTGCAGGATGAGTTTATAGAACTCTATAATACCGCCGAAACAGACATCGATCTTACCGGATATAAACTGGCAGATGCTGATCAGGACAGACATACTTTTCCAGAGGGAACAATCATTCCCGCCAGAGGCTCTCTGGTTGTTTTTGGAGGAGGTACACCGACAAGCATCCCGGGGAGTGGTGCAAACAGCACCACCGGGAGTTTATCTCTGGATGACGACGGCGATACCGTTACCCTGAAAGATGCCTCGGGGACGGTCATTAAAACAGTAACCTACGGCACAGAAGCCGGGGATAATCAATCCATAGCCAGAAATCCTGACTTTACAGGTGATTTTGTAAAACACACCACCATTACAACCAATGCCGTTGGTTTTTCCCCGGGAAGAGATAATACCGACGCCAGTGTGTTGGTACTTGTGAAAAATAAAGATCATTTTGTAACTACCTGGAATACTGAAGCTGATGATGCCAGCAGCACTTCAATTACCCTGCCCATAGTTACAGGAGCGTATGATGTAGATACCAACAACGACGGTACTTTTGACAGACTGAATCTTACAAGCACACAAACCCTCGATTTAGGCAGTGCGGGAATCCATACCATTGTCGTACGCCCCAACAGTACTAATACAAAAAATGAATTACAAATACAATTTGCCAATAGCAATAATCCCGGGAAACTGACCACCATAGAAAACTGGGGAACGATTGTCTGGACGTCCATGAACAAAGCTTTTGAAGGCTGTATCAATATGAATATTGCTCTTGAAGCGGGAGTTCCCAACCTAAGTAAGGTAACCGATATGACAGAAATGTTTAGAGGTGCTACCCGTCTTACGGGTAATTTAAATACCTGGGATGTCTCGAACGTAACCAACATGAATTCTATGTTTCGGGGGGCTGTCAATTTCAGGAGTAATTTAAATGCCTGGGATGTCTCGAATGTAACCAATATGGCGTTTATGTTTTCCAGTGCCACTAGTTTTAACGGAGATGTAAGTACCTGGAATGTCGTCAATGTAACGGATATGATTGCTATGTTTACGTCTGCTGTTAATTTTAACGCGAATCTCAGTACCTGGAATGTCGCTAAAGTTACCCGTATGAACTCTATGTTTTCCAATGCCTCTGATTTTAACAGTGATATAAGCGCCTGGGATGTGTCCAAGGTTACTGATTTCCAATTTATTTTTGGTGGTGCTACCAGTTTTAGCAGACAAAATTATGAGAAATTGTTATCAGGATGGTCTGAACTTGAACTTACCTTGCAAAATAACATTTCCTTCTGGGCACCTCCTGTAAATTATTGCTTTGGAAAAGCAGCCAGAAATATACTGACCGATACCTATGGCTGGACAATTACCGGAGACACACTTGATTCCGACTGTCTGGATTTAAGCATTGCCGCCGATGCCCTGTTACAGGGTCCTTATAACAGCACTGCCTCTTTGATGAATGATGGTTTGCGAATGGCAGACAGAATCCCCTTAACCTCTCCTTACAACGACGGAACCACCGTAACCGATACCGGTATTTTTGATAATGCCGATGATGATGATGATATTGTGGACTGGGTACAGATAGAATTACGCAACAGCTCCGATATTACCGAAGTATTGACAACTGCTTCGGCACTCATTCAGCGTGACGGAGACATTGTGGCTCCCGATGGTACTTCCGATGTAACGATAAGCGGCACGGGCGGAGATTATTATGTAAGCGTCAACCACAGAAACCATATTGCCGCGGCTACGACCGCCACCCTGAGGTTAAGTGCCACAGCAACCGCCATAGACTTTACCGCCGTGGCAAACGTTACCGGAGGTACCAATGGCGTGGCGGAAGTAAGTTCGGGAAAATATGCTTTATTTGCAGGAGATGCGGATGGCAACAATCAGGTACAGACAGGAGATTATAACGTTGCGGCGACCCGCATCGGGCAGTCGGGATATTTCAGGAGCGATACCGACATGAACGGCGAGGTGCAGATCACGGATCTTAACTTATTTATTGCAAGAGCCATAGGTAACGGGATACAATTTTAGTATGTTTTCATATTTTGAATAAGAGGTACGGGACTTTTTAAATGTTAGTCTTTGTACCTCTTACCTTTTTAAATAGTTTAATCTTAAAAGTTTTCAGGATAATTGAATACAATTTTTCAATACAAATGAAAAATTACAATTATTTACCAAATTTTAAAGGGAATATCCGGAGCAGGCAAATTAAAAAGCAACGGTTAATTTCATAATTTAGAATATTTTTGATGATTATTTTTTGAGAATTAAACTTCTCATAATCAAAGATATAAAGAATAAAATTCCTTTCCCCCCCCCCCCCCCCCGAAAAAAAATATTTTTTTTGCTGAAACTACACGTTAAATAAAAAAAGTAGCGTACCTTAGCTCCTTGGAAACAGTAAAAAATAGTAAATATTCAAACTTCATGAAAACAAATTTTATATCTATTTGCATCGTTGCGGTTAGTCTTAATTTTACGCTGAACGCACAAAACATTTGGAAAGGACCTAAAATAACATTTACAAAAAACAATGGTGCTGACTGGAATCTCCCGGCTAATCAGGACAGAATTACCGATAACGTCGCGTTAACAAGAGAAAGTAAAAGATTTCTTCTCAATGTTATTAAAGAACCCAATACCGGCAATACTGGAAGGATTTCTACTTCCACATCGAGAGATACGGAATAGGCTTATGGCACAACAGAAAATTACGCTTCTTTAACCTATCAAAATTTGCCCGCCTTAATAGGAAGCGAAAAATTTAAAAACATTGCTGACGGCAGAAATATGGTAATCCATCTTATCACCGATGATATTTATATTGATATCAAATTTCTCTCCTGGACTCCTGGTGGTGGCGATACTTCAGGTCTCGGAGGGTTCAGCTATGAACGTTCTACACCCAATGGACTTGTGATTAATGAAATTTTTGCAGACCCTTCAAATACCTCTGCCGGAGATGCCAACGGGGACGGAACGGGAAACCTCCTGCAGGACGAGTTTATAGAACTGTATAATACCACCGAAACAGACATCGATCTTACCGGATGGAAACTGGCAGATGCTGATCAGGACAGGCATACTTTTCTGCAGGGAACAATCATTCCCGCTAAAGCCTCTCTGGTTGTTTTCGGAGGAGGTACACCGACAAGCATCCCGGGAGTGGTGCAAACAGCTACCACCGGGAGTTTATCTCTGAACGACGACGGCGATACCATTACCCTGAAAGATGCCTCCGGTATGGTCATTAAAACAGTAACCTACGGCACGGAAGCCGGGGATAATCAATCCATAGCCAGAAATCCTGACTCTACAGGTGATTTTGTAAAACATACCACCATTACAACCAATCCTGTTCATTTTTCCCCGGGAAAAGGTAATACTGACGACAGTGTGCTGGCGTTTATAAAAAATGTAAATCATTTTGTAACTACCTGGAATACTGAAGCTGATGATGCCGGCAACACTTCAATTACCCTGCCCATAGTTGCAGGAGTGTATGATGTGGACACCGACAACGACGGTACTTTTGACAGACTGAATCTTACAGGGACACAAACCCTCGATTTAGGCAGTGCGGGGATTCATACCATTGCCGTACGACCCAACAGCACTAATACAAAAAATGAATTACAAATACAATTTGCCGGTGGCAATAACTCCGGGAAACTAATCACCATAGAAAACTGGGGAACGATTGTCTGGACGTCCATGAACAAAGCTTTTGAAGGCTGTACCCGTATAGGAATTGCATCTGTTGCAGGAGTTCCCAATCTAAGCAAGGTAACCAGTATGACAGAAATGTTTAAGGGAGCTACCGGTCTCAAGGGTAGTTTAAATGCCTGGGATGTCTCGAACGTAACCAGTATGAATTCTATGTTTTTTGGTGTCGCTATTTTTACGAATGATCTAAATAACTGGAATGTAGCTAAGGTTACCAATATGAGTTCCATGTTTTATAATGCCTCTAATTTTAACGGGGATATAAGTACCTGGAATGTAAGTAATGTAACCAATATGAGAAGAATGTTTTTTGAGGCTGAGAGTTTTAATAACAACATAAATGGCTGGAACGTGACGAATGTGACTAATATGGATAGCATGTTTGACGATGCCACTAATTTTAACGGTAATGTAAGTACCTGGAATGTAGCTAAGGTTAGTGGTATGAATTTTATGTTTGAAGGTGCTACCAGTTTTAGCAGACAAAATTATGAGAAATTGTTATCAGGATGGTCTGAACTTACCTTACAAAATAACATTTCCTTCTGGGCACCCCCTGTAAGTTACTGCTTCGGAAAAGCAGCCAGAAATATACTGACCGGCACATATAACTGGACAATCATCGGAGACAGTCTTGATTCCGACTGCCTGGATTTAAGCATTGCCGCCGATGCCCTGTTACAGGGATCCTTATAACAGCACTGCCGCTTTGATGAATGATGATTTACGAACGGCAAACAGAATCCCCCTAACCTCTCCTTATAGCAACATAACATCTGTGACCGGCACCGGTATTTTTGATAATACCAATGATGGTGACGATATTGTGGATTGGGTACAGATAGAATTACGCAACAGCTCCGATATTACCGAAGTATTAACCACTACTTCGGCACTGATTCAGCGTGACGGGGACATTGTAGCTCCCGACGGGACTTCCGATGTAACGATAAGCGGCACGGGCGGAGATTATTATGTAAGTGTCAATCACAGAAACCATATTGCTGCGTCCACAGTCGCCGCTCTGAGGTTAAGTGCCACAGCAACCGCCATAGATTTTACCGTTGCGGCAAACGTTACCGGAGGTACCAATGCCGTAGCGGAAGTAAGTTCGGGAAAATATGCCTTATTTGCAGGAGATGCGGACGGCAACAATCAGGTGCAGACGGTAGATTATAACGTTGCGACGACCCGCATCGGGCAGTCAGGATATTTCAGGAGCGATACCGATATGAACGGCGAAGTGCAGATTACAGATCTTAACTTATTTATTGCAAGAGCTATAGGTAACGGGATACAGTTTTAGTATGTTTTCATATTTTGGATAAGAGGTACGGGACTTTTTAAATGTTAGTCTTTGTGCCTCTTTATCTTTTTGAATAGTTTAGTCTTAAAGTTTTTTTCGGGATGTATAGATTACTGCTCATAAATGGTGCATCATTTCGCCTTTATTTTTGCCAACAGACTTGGGCAACAAATCCGCATTTAAGGCAACAGATATGAAACAAATATAGTTAAAAAAAGAGCAATTAGGCAACAAAAAAAGAATATGTAAACCTCTGTAAAACAAGAAAAAACTAAATAAAAGAAACGTAATTACTTACCGATACAGAAATTAGAAAATATATGACCTAAAATATCTCTGTCTATATCATACTCTCCGGTAATATTGCCTAAATGACGTAAGCATTCACGAATATCAATAGCAAACAAATCAGAAGAAATACCTGATTCAATTCCGTTTTCCACTGACTGAATACTTCCTAAGGCATGAGTAAGTGCCTCAAAATGACGTGAATTTGTGATAATGGTCTCATTGTTGCTAAGAACCCCGGTATTGACTAAAGAGGTAAGTTTCCGTTTCAAAACATCAATTCCGGTTTTTTGCTTCGCTGAAAGTAACAGAACATCAGGGAAAGCAACTTTAATTTCGGTCAATTTTGAATCTGATAAACTATCGGTTTTACTGGCAATGACTAATAAGCGTTTATATTCAAAACGCTGCCGGACTAATACAATTTCTTCTTCAATTTCAGAAGGTTTTGCTTTGATTTTCTCAGAATCCACTAAAAAAAGTATTAATTGAGCATTATCCGCTTTTTCATACGTTTTTTGTATCCCTATGTTTTCTACAACATCCTCTGTTTCACGTATTCCCGCAGTATCAATAAACCGAAACGCAACGCCATCAATAATTATTTCATCCTCAACGGCATCACGTGTTGTCCCGGCAATATCGGAAACGATAGCCTTCTCCTCATTCAGAAGAGCGTTTAATAAGGTAGATTTTCCAACATTAGGCTCACCGATAATAGCAACGGGAATCCCGTTTTTCATAGAATTTCCAAAAGCAAAACTATCAATCAATCGTTTTAGAATTGACGATATTTTTGTTATTAAAACTCTAAACCCGGATTTGTCGGCAAACTCAACATCCTCTTCGGAAAAGTCGAGCTCTAATTCAATCAGGGCAACAAAATCTAATAACTGACTTCGCAGTTCTTTCAGTTCATTAGTAATGCCGCCGCGCATTTGTTGAACAGCCATCCTATGTGAAGCTGCCGAATTGGAAGCAATAACATCTGCAACTGCCTCGGCTTGACTTAGATCCATCTTATTGTTTAGAAAGGCACGCATGGTAAATTCACCATTATCTGCCATTCTGCAACCATTACGCAAAAACAATTGTAAAATTTCCTGCTGAATAAATACGGAGCCATGACATGAAATTTCTACAACATTCTCTCCCGTGTATGAATCCGGAGCCTTAAAAACCGAAACTAAAACTTCATCTAATACTCGTGCATTGTCAATGATATGACCTAAATGTATAGTTTGAGTTTTTTGGTTTAATAAAGATTTATCCTTTTTAACTGAAAAAAAAAAACGATTAACAATTTCAATTGATTTTTCTCCTGAAAGACGTAATACAGCAATAGCTCCGGCACCTGATGGTGTGGCTAATGCAATAACGGAATCATTAAAAATTGTTCGCAAATCTGTTTTTTTGCAAATATACTACTAATCTTCAATAGAAATTATATGAATTAATATGAGTCCGGTATAACTATAAAATCGGGTATAGTTGCTTAATGTATTTAAAATTGTATGCCGCTGGTGCAAAAAATATGTTATAAAAAAAACAGTAAGCCCTGAAAACACCCCGTTGATTTCATCTCCCGCTCCTCCCATAAAGCAAAAACTCAATAAAACCCCTTCCGAAAACAGAAAAATAACCCCGGTAAGTGTTCAGGATTCCGTAAGCGAAATTCCCCGGAAAAAAAATACCTTGTAAGGAAATCTTTCAATTTATGACTATATTTGTACAATCAAATAGTTTTATTATGTACCCTAAAAAAATTTTATATTTCTGTTATTTTATAAGTATCGTTACAGGCTACGCCCAAAACCATTTTGTAACTACCTGGAACACCGAAGCCGGGGATGCCGAAAGCACTTCGATTACCCTTCCCGTAGTTGCGGGGACCTATGATGTGGACACAAACAACGACGGCACTTTTGACCTCACCAAGCAAACAGGAACGATAACTGTCGATTTAGGCAGTGCCGGGATCCATACCATTGCGATCCGCCCGAATGCAACCAATACGGAAAATGAATTACAAATCCTGTTTGCCAACGGAAACAAGGCTGCCAAGCTAACCACGATAAACAACTGGGGAACCATTGTCTGGAGATCCATGCGTCAGGCCTTCCGGGGATGCTCGAATATAAACATTGCCGCTGATGCGGGGGTTCCCGATTTAAGCAAGGTAACCGACATGAGCGGGATGTTTTGGGGAGCTGCCAATATTAACAGTGATCTAAGCAGCTGGAATGTAGCGAATGTAACCGATATGAGTGAGATGTTTTACGATGCTACTAAATTTAACGGGAATGTAAGTACCTGGAATGTGGCGAGCGTAACCGATATGAAAGAGATGTTTTTAGGAGCTTCTGCTTTTAACGGCGATCTAAGCACCTGGAATGTGGCGAGCGTAACCGATATGAACGGGATGTTTTTAGGAGCTTCTGCTTTTAACGGCGATCTCAGCAGCTGGAATGTGGCGAGCGTAACCGATATGAACGGGATGTTTGAGAGCGCCTATAAATTTAACGGGAATGTAAGTACCTGGAATGTGGCGGGCGTAACTGATATGAGAAATATGTTTGCTGGTGCTCGAGTTTTTAACGGCAATCTAAGTACCTGGAATGTCGCAGGAGTTACTGATATGGGAAATATGTTTTTTGTAGCTTCTGCTTTTAACAGCGATCTAAGCAGCTGGAATGTGGCGAGCGTAACTGATATGACCAATATGTTTACCGAAGCTTCTGCTTTTAACGGCGATCTAAGCAGCTGGAATGTGGCGAGCGTAACTGATATGAGCCGGATGTTTGCCCAAGCTGTCAGGTTTAACGGTGATCTAAGCAGCTGGAATGTGGCAGGCGTAACCGATATGACCATTATGTTTGGCGGAGCTTCTGCTTTTAACGGCGATCTAAGCAGCTGGAATGTGGCGAGCGTAACTAATATGAGCAGTATGTTTTCGGGTGCTACCGGTTTCAGCAGACAAAACTATGAGAAACTCTTATCAGGATGGTCTGAACGTACCCTGCAGAACGGAGTTTCTCTCACGGCACCCCCGACAGCCTACTGTGATGGGAAAGCAGCAAGAGATATTCTTACCGGCACCTACAGCTGGACCATCACGGGAGATAGCTACAACTGTGCCCATAACTATTTTGTAACTACCTGGAACACCGAAGCCGGGGATGCCGAAAGCACTTCGATTACCCTGCCCATAGTTGCCGGAGCCTATGATGTGGACACGAACAACGACGGCACCTTTGACCTCACCAACCGGACAGGAACACAAACCATTGATTTAGGCAGTACCGGCACCCACACCATTGCGATCCGCCCGAATGCGACCAATACGGAAAATGAATTACAAATCCTGTTTGCCAACGAAAACAAGGCTGCCAAGCTAACCACGATAAACAACTGGGGTACCATTACCTGGACATCCATGCGTCAGGCCTTCCGGGGATGCTCGAATATAAACATTGCCGCTGATGCGGAGGTTCCCGATCTAAGCAAGGTAACCGACATGAGCGGGATGTTTCGGGGAGCTGCCAATATTAACAGTGATCTCAGCACCTGGAATGTGGCGAATGTAACCGATATGAGTGAGATGTTTTACGATGCTGCTAAATTTAACGGAAATGTAAGTACCTGGAATGTGGCGGGGGTAATCGATATGAACCAGATGTTTTTAGGAGCTTCTGCTTTTAACCGCGATCTAAGCAACTGGAATGTGGCGAGCGTAACCGATATGACCGGAATGTTTAACGTTGCCTTAATGTTTAACGGCGACCTAAGCAGTTGGAATGTGGCGAGCGTAACCGATATGACCGGGATGTTTGAGAACGCTTATAAATTTAACGGGAATCTCAGTGCCTGGAATGTGTCGGGTGTAACTGGTATGAGAAATATGTTTTTCGATGCTTCTGCTTTTAACGGCGATCTAAGCAGCTGGAATGTGGCGAGCGTAACTGATATGATCAATATGTTTATCGATGCTTCTGCTTTTAACGGCGATCTAAGCAGCTGGAATGTGGCGAGCGTAACCAATATGACCGGGATGTTTAGCAGAGCTTCTGCTTTTAACGGCGATCTAAGCAGCTGGAATGTGGCGAGCGTAACCGATATGACCAGGATGTTTTCGGGAGCTTCTGCTTTTAACGGCGATCTAAGCAGCTGGAATGTCGCGAACGTAACCGATATGAGTTCCATGTTTTATAATGCTTCTAATTTTAACGGGGATGTAAGTACCTGGAATGTGGCGAATGTAACCGATATGAGTTCCATGTTTTATAATGCTTCTAATTTTAACGGCGATCTAAGCAGCTGGAATGTCGCTAAAGTTACCAATATGTATCGGATGTTTTATAATGCTTCTAATTTTAACGGGGATGTAAGTACCTGGAATGTGGCGAATGTAACCAATATGAGGCTTATGTTTTATACCACTGCTTTTAACGGCGATCTAAGCACCTGGAATGTGGCGAGCGTAACTGATATGGGAAATATGTTTTTTGGAGCTTCTGCTTTTAACGGCGATCTAAGCACCTGGGATGTCGCGAAGGTAACCTATATGGGCGGAATGTTTTCGGGTGCTACCAGTTTCAGCAGACAAAACTATGAGAAACTCTTATCAGGATGGTCTGAACGTACCCTGCAGAACGGAGTTTCTTTCACGGCACCCCCGACAGCCTACTGTGAGGGGAAAGCAGCAAGGGATATTCTTACCGGCACCTACAGCTGGACTATCACGGGAGATAGCTACAACTGTGCCCATAACTATTTTGTAACTACCTGGAACACCGAAGCCGGGGATACCGGAAGCACGTTCATTACCCTGCCCATAGTTGCCGGAGCCTATGATATGGACACGAACAACGACGGCACCTTTGACCTCACCAACCGGACAGGAACACAAACCATTGATTTAGGCAGTGCCGGCACCCACACCATTGCCGTACGCCCCAATGCCGCCAACAGAGAAAATGAATTACAAATCCTGTTTGCCAACGGAAACAAGGCTGCCAAGCTAACCACGATAAACAACTGGGGAACCATTGTCTGGACATCCATGCGTCAGGCTTTCCGGGGATGCTCGAATATAAACATTGCCGCTGATGCGGGGGTTCCCAATTTAAGCAAGGTAACCAACATGAGCGGGATGTTTTGGGGAGCTGCCAATATTAACAGTGATCTAAGCAGCTGGAATGTAGCGAATGTAACCGATATGAGTGAGATGTTTTACGATGCTACTAAATTTAACGGGAATGTAAGTACCTGGAATGTGGCGAGCGTAACCGATATGAAAGAGATGTTTTTAGGAGCTTCTGCTTTTAACGGCGATCTCAGCAGCTGGAATGTGGCGAGCGTAACCGATATGAACCAGATGTTTAATGTTGCCCGAATGTTTAACGGCGATCTCAGCAGTTGGAATGTGGCGAGCGTAACCGATATGAACGGGATGTTTGAGAGTGCCTATAAATTTAACGGGAATGTAAGTACCTGGAATGTGGCGGGCGTAACTGATATGAGAAATATGTTTGCTGGTGCTCGAGTTTTTAACGGCAATCTAAGTACCTGGAATGTCGCAGGAGTTACTGATATGGGAAATATGTTTTTTGTAGCTTCTGCTTTTAACAGCGATCTAAGCAGCTGGAATGTGGCGAGCGTAACTGATATGACCAATATGTTTACCGAAGCTTCTGCTTTTAACGGCGATCTAAGCAGCTGGAATGTGGCGAGCGTAACTGATATGAGCCGGATGTTTGCCCAAGCTGTCAGGTTTAACGGTGATCTAAGCAGCTGGAATGTGGCAGGCGTAACCGATATGACCATTATGTTTGGCGGAGCTTCTGCTTTTAACGGCGATCTAAGCAGCTGGAATGTGGCGAGCGTAACTAATATGAGCAGTATGTTTGACAGAGCTTCTGCTTTTAACAGCGATCTAAGTAGCTGGAATGTGGCGAGCGTAACTAATATGAGCAGTATGTTTGGTGGAGCTACTGCTTTTAACGGCGATCTAAGCAGCTGGAATGTGGCGAGCGTAACTGATATGGGAAATATGTTTTCGGGTGCTACCGGTTTCAGCAGACAAAACTATGAGAAACTCTTATCAGGATGGTCTGAACGTACCCTGCAGAACGGAGTTTCTTTCACGGCACCCCCGACAGCCTACTGTGAGGGGAAAGCAGCAAGAGATATTCTTACCGGCACCTACAGCTGGACCATCACGGGAGATAGCTACAACTGTGCCCATAACTATTTTGTAACTACCTGGAACACCGAAGCCGGGGATACCGAAAGCACTTCGATTACCCTTCCCGTAGTTGCGGGAGCCTATGATGTGGACACGAACAACGACGGCACTTTTGAACTCACCAACCAGACAGGAGCACAAACCATTGATTTAGGCAGTACCGGCACCCACACCATTGCCGTACGCCCCAATGTCGCTAATTCAAAAAATGAATTACAAATCCTGTTTGCCAACGGAAACAAGGCTACCAAGCTAACCACGATAAACAACTGGGGTACCATTGTTTGGACATCCATGCACCAGGCCTTCTGGGGATGCTCGAATATGAACATTGCTGCTGATGCGGGGATTCCCGATCTAAGCAAGGTAACCGACATGAGCGGGATGTTTCGGGGAGCTGCCAGTATTAACAGTGACCTCAGCACCTGGAATGTGGCGAAGGTAACCGATATGAGCCAGATGTTTAATCAGGCTGTTAAATTTAACGGGAATGTAAGTACCTGGAATGTGGCGAAGGTAACCGATATGAGCGAGATGTTTTTTTATAGCCTCGTTTTTAACGGGGATGTGAGTACCTGGAATGTGGCGGAGGTAACCGATATGAACCAGATGTTTTCCTATGCTTCTGCTTTTAACGGAAATCTCAGTACCTGGAATGTCGCGAAGGTAACCAATATGGCCGGGATGTTTGAAAACACCTATAAATTTAATGGGAATCTCAGTACCTGGGACGTGTCGAAGGTAACCAATATGGCCGGGATGTTTTATAACGCTGCTTTTAACGAGGATGTAAGCACCTGGAATGTGTCGAACGTGACCAATATGGCCGGGATGTTTAGAAGTGCTGACAGTTTTAACGGAGATCTAAGCAGCTGGAATGTGTCGAAGGTAACCAATATGACCAGTATGTTTCAGAGAGCTTCTGCTTTTAACGGAGATGTAAGTGCGTGGAATGTATCAAAGGTAACCGATATGAGTCTTATGTTTCGCGGAGCTGAGAGTTTTAACGGGGATGTAAGTGCGTGGAATGTATCGAAGGTTACCAATATGAGTTCCATGTTTTATAATGCTTCTAGATTTAAAGGGGATGTAAGTACCTGGAATGTGGCAAACGTAACCAATATGTGGCTTATGTTTCACGGAGCTGAGAGTTTTAACGGGGATGTAAGTACCTGGAATGTATCAAAAGTTACTGATATGAGCGGGATGTTTAATCAAGCTGTTAATTTCAACGGGGATCTCAGTACCTGGAATGTATCAAAAGTTACTGATATGAGCGAGATGTTTCAGAATGCCCCCAGTCTTAACACATACAACTATGAGAAACTGCTGTCAGGCTGGTCTGAGCGTACCCTGCAAAACGGAGTTTCCTTTACTGCACCCCCGGTAAGCTATTGCACGGGAAAAACGGCAAGAGATCTTCTTACCGGCACCTACGGCTGGGTCATTACCGGAGATACCTACAGCTGCCCGGTTACCATTGCGCCCCTTGCCGCACCGGATGAAGACGGCTCCACCATCTGGACCGGACCCAAAGTAACATTTACAAAAGCCAATGGTGCTAACTGGAATCTCCCGGCTAATCAGGACAGAATTACCGACAACGTTGCGTTAACAAGAAAGGGGAGTAAATCCTTATTTAATATTATTAAAGAGACCCATGCTGGCAATGCTCAAAGTTCTTCTAATCCCGCACCGGCAGATACGGAGTGGGCCTACGGCACAACAGCAGACTATGCTTCTTTAACTTATGAAAGTCTGCCCGCCTTAGTAAGCGGTGGATTTAAAAACATTGCTAATAACAGAAATATGGTACTCCACCTTATTACCGATGATATTTATATTGATATCAAGTTTCTCTCCTGGACTAATGACAATCTCGGAGGCGGTTTCAGTTATGAACGCTCTACACCGGCGAATACCCTTGTGATTAACGAAATTTTTGCAGATCCTTTAAATACAATTGCCGGAGATGCCAACGGGGACGG
The DNA here is from genome assembly GCA_963666645.2 of uncultured Tenacibaculum sp. Classification (GTDB taxonomy): domain Bacteria; phylum Bacteroidota; class Bacteroidia; order Flavobacteriales; family Flavobacteriaceae; genus Polaribacter. The sequence continues at coordinate 60,558 of CAXXDB010000005.1, forward strand.
AACGGGAAACCCCCTGCAGGACGAATTTATAGAGCTGTATAATACCGATAAAATCCCCATCGATCTTTCCGGATGGAAACTGACGGATGCCGCTCAAGACAGGCATATCTTCCCGGAGGGAACCCTCATTCCCCCTGAAGAATCCTTGGTTGTTTTCGGCGGAGGGACTCCCGGAAATATCCCCGGATTGCTGCAAACGGCTTCCGAAGGAAGTTCTTTATTTCTGGACGACACCGGGGATACCGTTACCCTGAAAAATGCCTCTGATACGGTCATTACATCAGTAACCTACGGTGTGGAAGCCGGTGATGACCGTTCCATAGCCCGAAACCCCGACTTTACGGGTAATTTTGTAAAACATACCGCCATTACAACCAACAATGTTCGTTTTTCCCCGGGAAGAGACAATACCGACGGCAGTGCTCTGGCACTTGTAAAAGATAAAAATCATTTTGTAACTACCTGGAATACCCAAGCCGGTGAGAGCGGAAGCACCTCGGTTACCCTACCCGTAGTTACAGGAGCCTATGATGTGGACACCGATAATGACGGTACTTTTGACAGGCTGAATCTTACAGGGACACAAACCCTCGATTTAGGCAGTGCGGGGGTTCATACCATTGCCGTACGACCCAATGTTGCCAATACCAAAAATGAGCTGCAAATACGATTTGCCAATAGCAATAACCCCGGGAAATTAACCATTATAGAAAACTGGGGAAACATTGTGTGGACATCGATGAACAGTGCTTTTGAAGGCTGTGCCAATATGAGTATTGCCCCTTTCCCGGGAGTTCCCGATTTGAGCAGGGTAACCGACATGAGTGCCGCGTTTAAGAATCTCACCGGTTTTACGGGGAATCTAAGTGCGTGGAATGTGGCGAATGTAACCAATATGAATGCCCTGTTTGAGGGGGCTTCTGTTTTTAACGGCGATGTAAGTGCGTGGAATGTGGCAAGCGTAACCAATATGAGTGCCATGTTTCAGAATGCTGCTGTTTTTAACGGCGAT
>CAXXDB010000006.1:0-27970 GCA_963666645.2 uncultured Tenacibaculum sp.
GCTGAATCTTACAGGGACACAAACCCTCGATTTAGGCAGTGCGGGGGTTCATACCATTGCCGTACGCCCCAATGCCGCCAATACCAAAAATGAGCTGCAAATACGATTTGCCAATAGCAATAACCCCGGGAAATTAACCATTATAGAAAACTGGGGAAACATTGTGTGGACATCGATGAACAGTGCTTTTGAAGGCTGTGCCAATATGAGTATTGCCCCTTTCCCGGGAGTTCCCGATTTGAGCAGGGTAACCGACATGAGTGCCGCGTTTAAGAATCTCACCGGTTTTACGGGGAATCTAAGTGCGTGGAATGTGGCGAATGTAACCAATATGAATGCCCTGTTTGAGGGGGCTTCTGTTTTTAACGGCGATGTAAGTGCGTGGAATGTGGCAAGCGTAACCAATATGAGTGCCATGTTTCAGAATGCTGCTGTTTTTAACGGCGATGTAAGTTCGTGGAATGTGGCAAGCGTAACCAATATGAGTGCCATGTTTCAGAATGCTGCCGTCTTTAACGGCGATGTAAGTACCTGGAATGTGGCAAGCGTAACCGATATGAGTTCTATGTTTCAGAATGCTGCCGTTTTTAACGGCGATGTAAGTGCCTGGAATGTATCGAAAGTAACCAATATGATTTCTATGTTTCAGGATGCTTCTGTTTTTAACGGCGATGTAAGTACGTGGAATGTATCGAAAGTAACCAATATGATTTCTATGTTTGAGGATGCTGCCGTTTTTAACGGCGATGTAAGTACGTGGAATGTGGCGAATGTGATCGATATGAGTTCTATGTTTCAGGATGCTTCTGTTTTTAATGGCGATGTAAGTGCGTGGAATGTGGCAAGCGTAACCGATATGAGTGCCATGTTTCAGAATGCTTCTGTTTTTAACGGCGATGTAGGTGCGTGGAATGTATCGAAGGTAACCGATATGAGTGCCATGTTTCAGAATGCTTCTGTTTTTAACGGCGATGTAAGTGCGTGGAATGTGGCAAGCGTAACCGATATGAGTGCCATGTTTTATACTGTTCATCATGGTGGTGGTATTTTTAACAGTGATGTAAGCACCTGGAATGTGGCGAATGTAACCAATATGAGTTCTATGTTTCGTGCTGCCGGATTTTTTAACGGGGATGTAAGCACCTGGAATGTGGCGAAGGTAACCGATATGAGCGATATGTTTCGTGGTGCTGCAAGTTTTAACGGCGATGTAAGTGCGTGGAATGTCGCGAATGTAACCAATATGAGGGAAATGTTTCATGGTGCCACAGGTTTTAACAGTGATGTAAGTGCATGGAATGTCGCGAATGTAACCAATATGAGTCATATGTTTGATCTTGCTCTCAGTTTTAACGATGATCTCAGTACCTGGAATGTATCTAAGGTTACTGATATGCGATTTATGTTTTTTTTGAATAACAGTTTTAGCAGACAAAACTATGAGAAATTACTATCAGGATGGTCTGAACTTACCTTACAAAACAGAATTACCTTCGGAGCACCCCCTGTAAGTTATTGCTTCGGAAAAGCAGCTAGAAAAATATTGACCGATACCTATGGCTGGATAATTACCGGAGACAGTCTTGATTCCGATTGTCTGGGTTTAAACATTGCTGCCGATGCCCTGTTACAGGGACCTTATGACAGCACTGCCGGTATGATGAATGATGATTTACGAGTGGCAGACAGAATTCCCTTAACTTCTCCTTATAACGACGGAGCGACCGTAACCGGCACCGCTGTTTTTGATAATACCGATGATAGCGACGATATTGTGGATTGGGTACAGATAGAATTACGCAACAGCTCCGATATTACCGAGGTACTGACGACTGCATCGACATTGATTCAGCGTGACGGAGACATTGTAGCTCCCGACGGGACTTCCGATGTGACGGTAAGCGGCACAGGCGGAGATTATTATGTAAGCGTCAACCACAGAAACCATATTGCCGTGGCTACGACCGCCGCCCTGACTTTAAGTGCCACATCTACCGCCATAGACTTTACTGCTGTGGCAAACGTTACCGGCGGTACCAATGCCATGGTGGAAGTGAGTACGGGGAAATATGCTTTATTTGCGGGAGATGCGGATGGCAACAATCAGGTGCAGACAGGAGATTATAACGCTGCGACGACCCGCATCGGGCAGTCGGGATATTTCGGGAGTGATACCGATATGAATGGCGAGGTGCAGATTACGGATCTTAACTTGTTTATTGCGAGAGCTATAGGTAACGGGATACAGTTTTAGTGTTTTTTATGTTTTAGATAAGGGGTAACTTTTTTAGAATTTTAGTCTTTTTGCTTCTTATCTTTTTTAAGGGTTAGAATTTTTCAAAGACCCCTAATCCAAAGAGTGCAAAATCATATTTAACAGGGTCTTTTTCATCTAGTTTTCGTAGTGAATTATCCAATTCTGATAGAGCTTTAGCATCATTTTGTCTGCGTGTTAAAAGGTTCAACTTACGAGCGACATTTCCGGAATGAACATCAAGAGGACATGACAATGCTGAGGGCGAAATATTTTTCCAAATACCAAAATCTACTCCTGATTTATCGTTTCTTACCATCCATCTCAACCACATATTAATTTTTTTAGCTGCTGAACCTTTTTCAGGGTCGGAGATGTGCTTAGTTGTTCGGGGAGGATGTTTTATTTCAAAAAATATTTTTTTAAAATGATGAATTGCCGGTTGTAAGGAGTTTTTTGCAGCATGTTGTGTGAATATATTTTCTAATCCCGTATGATTGACATAAATATTTTTTAAAGATTGAATGAAAAATCTCAGATCAACGGAATTGAAAGTTCTGTGAACAAAATTTTCCAATCTGTCTAAATCAGATTCCTGGTGATTTATTATAAAATCGTAAGGGGTGTTATCTAATAAATCAACTATACGTTTCGCATTTCTGACTATCATTTTTCTGTTACCCCAGGCGATAGCTGCCGTTAAAAAACCAGATATTTCGATATCTTCCTTTAAAGAAAATTTATGAGGAACGGAAACAGGGTCATCTTCTATAAAATCGGGAGTATTGAACTTAATAACCTTAGCGTCAAGAAAATCTTTTAATTCTTTAAAATCTAAATTCATAGTTAAATATAGTGATAATGCAACCCATTATTGTTTATTTTAAATAATTCAGATTTTTAATTTTATAATTTTGGCAGTCATTATCTTAGTGTTGCCCGTTAAATGTTAAGTCAATAAATTTATTTAATTCTTTCGAGCGTTAAATCACTGTCGTATCGTATAATAAATAATCCTTGATTGGAGAAGCTTCCGGGTATTTTTTTATTAAAATCGAATTTATTTTTCAGACGAATAGAAGCCCCTTTTTGAAATGTTTCAGAAAGTTTTTTACCGGAAGCCAGACGCATTAATGTATCAAAAGTAATATCAAATCCGCGAATTGCATATTCAGAGGGAATATCGTTATTTATTAATTTATATTTTCTAAAAAACTTTTTTAAGTTCAGGTCATCAAAATCAAGATAACTATCAGAAATATATGTAAAGCCAATCCGGGCTAATGTATTATTATTAATATCTGCATACTCATTTCCTTTATCAATTGAAAAGACCTGAGCAGTAATATTTTCAGGGAGGACAACCATACTATTTACGGTATCCGCTACGGATACGCTATTATCTGAAGTAATGATTATCCAGTTATGGGAATCAGGTTTCATTTTTTCAATAAATCGTTCTTTTTTAATATAATTATTCTCGGGTTTTAAAATATGGATTTCTTTGACGGAATCATGTTTTTTCAGAGTTTCAGCGATTTTTTTTGTTTGTCGTTCGGACACGGTTTTTCCATCACTAATGATAAAGATATTTGCTCCGTTATAAATAGTTAATAAATAATCTGCAAGAAATTGACTGCGGGTATTTTTATCCGGTGCAGATTTTATAATTTCCGGTGAGGAGAATTGATTTTGTTTTTTTGAATAAAGAGGAAATATTAGAGGAATCTCTGTTTTTTCGGCAACTAATTCGGCTTCCTCTGAATAAAAAGGACCAATAATGACATTCGCATCTTTAAGTAAGTCATTTTCTATAATTTTGTTAATTGACTTATTTCTGTCACCGGTATCAAAAATTGAAACATTAAGATTTACTCCCAGGTTTTTTAAAGAATCAATCGCTATTTCACTGCCCAGGTAAAAATCAGTAGCTATGTTAGCCAGATGAGCATATCTGCGATTCTTTTTAATATCAAATATGCTATCATAAGGGATGGTATCATATGCTTTAGCTCTGAAGGGGAACAGCATAGCTACTTTAATATCGCTATCTGAGCTGGCAATTGTGTCAGTGAATATTAAATTATTGCCGGTATTTAACTGTCCTTCGATATTTCTAACTCTGAGTATCTGACCTGTTTTTAATTTGTCGTTGATAATTTCAGGATATTCAGGGTTCAGTTGTATTAAATCATCTTTAGAGATATTGTAAAACCTGGTTAATCCATAAACTGTTTCTTTCGATTGTACAGTATGGGTAAGATAGGTTTTTAAGTCTTCTTCTCTGGAAATATAAATAATTCTTCTCTCAGTTACTTTAATTTTTAATTTCTGACCAACGTCCAGATAATCATCTTTTAACTTTTCAAATTGAGGGTTTAATTCTACAAGTTCACTTTTAGAAATATCATACAATTTAGTTAAGCGATATACTGTTTCTCCGGATTGTACGGTATGTGTTTTATAGTCATAAATTGTACGAATTATCTGTGTGGAATCAGCTATTTTAGAATTGTCAGAAACTACGTTATTGTCATCCTTAAGTTCATTATTATCAGTACTTATGGTTGATTTATCAGCAGGTTTTTGTATTAACGAAATTGCTTTTTTATACTCCGGGTTAGGAATGATAATCACACTGTTAACAGAAAGAGAACCTCTTAAGTCCGGATTTAAACGATTTAATTCTTCCGGAGTTACATTAATTCTTTCAGCGATATTTCTTATAGTTTCTCCTTCTTTGACCTGATACGAAATATATCTCTTTTGTTGACTGCAGGACACAACTAATGCTAAAACAAAAGTGATAATCCAAAATATAAACTTATTCATATAATTTTATATATTTTTTAAATATTACTCCCACTCAATTGTTGCAGGAGGCTTGGAACTAATGTCATAAACAACCCTGTTGACTCCTTTAACGTTATTTATTATCTTATTTGATATGTTTTGTAAAAACTCATAAGGCAGATTTACCCAGTCCGCTGTCATACCATCTGTACTTTCAACAGCTCTTAATGCGACTACTTTTTCATATGTTCTTTCATCACCCATTACTCCTACAGAATTTACAGGTAACAAAATTGCTCCGGCTTGCCATACGCTGTCATATAAATTATATTCTTTTAATCCATTAATAAATATATTATCCACCTCCTGCAGAATACGAATTTTTTCTGAAGAGATACTCCCTAAAATCCGAATTGCCAGCCCGGGACCCGGGAAAGAATGTTTTCCTAACAATTCTTTATCAATTCCCATTGATGCTCCAACTCTGCGGACTTCGTCTTTAAAAATCATACGGAGGGGTTCAACAATTTGTAGTTTCATAAAGCCGGGTAATCCTCCTACATTATGGTGGCTTTTAATAGTTGCCGAAGGACTGCCATTTACCGAAACCGATTCTATTACATCAGGATAGATGGTTCCCTGTGCTAACCATTTTACGTTTTCAATCTTAGTGGCTTCATCATCAAATACTTCAATAAAAACCCCGCCAATAGTTTTTCTTTTAATTTCAGGATTACCAATCCCCGTTAAAGCATCTAAAAAACGCTCAGAAGCATCTACTCCTTTAACGTTTAATCCCATCCCTTCGTATTGTTTTAGTACACTTTCAAATTCATTTTTTCTTAACAAGCCATTATTAACAAAAATACAATATAAGTTTTTACCAATTGCTTTATGTAATAAAATACCTGTAACTGTGGAGTCCACTCCTCCCGACAGTCCCAGAATAACTTTGTCATTTTTTAATTTCTCTTTCAGATTATTTATTGTAGATTCTACAAAAGAATCAGGAGTCCAGTTTTGTTTAATACCGGCAATTTCTGCTAAAAAATTTTGTACTAATTGCATTCCGTCAACTGAATGATACACCTCAGGGTGAAATTGAATAGCAAATGTGGTTTCTCCTTCAATTTTATAAGCAGCATTTTTTACATTATCTGTACTTGCCAACAGTACTGCATTTTCAGGTAGTTCTTTTATTGTGTCAGAATGACTCATCCATACCTGACTTCCTTCAGAAATATTTTTAAAAAAGACTTCATCAGGTTTAATGTATGATAAATTGGCTCTGCCATATTCTCTGGTATCTGAGGGGGCTACTAACCCTCCGGAAAAATGAGCCAGATATTGTGCTCCATAGCATACAGCAAGTAATGGTTTTTTTCCTCTAATTTCTGATAAATCAGGATGGAGTGCCTGGTCAGAACGAACTGATGAGGGACTTCCTGAAAGTATTACTGCTTTAAAATTATTTAAACTCTCGGGTAATTTATTATAAGGATGAACTTCACAGTAAACAGCTAACTCTCTTACACAACGTGCGATTAACTGAGTGTATTGCGATCCAAAATCTAATATAAGGACATTGTATTGCTGCATCTGCAAAAATAATAGTTTGATTTTATTTTTATAGTTATTTTTAAGATTTTAATACCTGTAAATAATAGCATTTATATTCATTCCTGCACCCACAGAGGTCAGGATAAAAACATCTCCTTTTTGCAAGGTATGATTTTTAACCTTATTTCTTAAAACTAAATCAAGTAGTGTGGGTACGGTAGCAACGGAGCTATTTCCTAATTTATGAATACTCATAGGCATAATGTTTTCCGGAACGGGCTTCTTGTATAACCGATATAAACGATTTATAATGGCTTCATCCATTTTTTCATTTGCCTGATGAATAAAAATCTTGCTGACATCATCGATTCTGATATTACTTTTTTCCAAAGCTATTTTCATAGCTTCAGGAACATTGGTTAGTACAAATTCATAAATTTTTCTTCCATACATCTTGATATAACGAATACTTGAATCTTTATTTTTATCATAAGAGTTTCCAAAAAACAGGTGATATGCTTCCTCTTTAGAAAATGTTTGAGTGACATGACCTAAAATTCCGCTTTCAGAGTTGTCTTTAGAAGTTTCAATAATACAGGCACCTGCTCCGTCACTATAAATCATAGAATCTCTATCGTGCTTGTCAATTACTCTTGATAGTGTTTCGGTACCTATGACTAAAATTTTTTTTGCAATTCCTGCCTTTATAAATGCTTGCCCCTGAATTACTCCTTCTATCCAACCCGGGCAGCCAAATAAAATATCGTAAGCAATACAATTAGGATTGTTTATCCGGAGCAGATGTTTTATCCTGGTAGCTAAACTGGGTAAGAGATCGCTTTGAATTCCTGTTTTTTTAACGTCTCCAAAGTTATGTGCAACGATTATATAATCCAGTTCTTCCGGATCTATTTTTGCATTTTCTATGGCTTTTTCAGCAGCAAAAAAACCTAAATCAGATGCATTAAAGTGATCTTCGGCATATCTTCTTTCAATAATACCTGTTATAGTTTTAAAATTTTCAATAATTACAGTGTTGGAGGTGTCAAAGGAAGTACCATCTGTATTTAAAAACCGATTATTAATAAATTGATTATTTTCTTTTTTTACAGCTGGTATATAAGATCCGATTCCGGTTATTACTACTTTCATTATTAATAAGTTAAATATTAAAACAGTAGCAAATAAACAAGTTTTAAGTCAGGAAACCTATTAATTTTTATTTTTATTATAACTTCTTTATATTTTAAAGTCATAATTTTTTGATGATTCCTCTTAAATATATGGCAGTTTATTAAGCAAAAATCATTAAGTTTTTTGATTTCAATTATGAATGTTTCAAAGAAAAAGACAGGGTTTTAAAAAAATTACAAAAATGAATTGTCGAATGAGAACGGAAGAAGAGAAATCAGTGATTTTGTTTTAATAATTTTTCCAATTTCTCCCATAAATAAAATTTCAATAGGTTGGTTTTGATTGAACTCATATTCATATAAAGTTTGTCTGCATGCACCACAAGGTCCTACAGGCTTATCTACTGTAGTTTTACCGGAAGCGGCAGTAATTGCAATCTTTTTAACGCTCATATCCGGATATTCTGAACCTGCTTTCCATATAGCAACTCTTTCAGCACAGATGCCTGAGGGGTATGCAGCATTTTCCTGATTATTACCTCGCACTATAATTCCATTATTCAGGAGTAAAGCTGCACCAACATTAAACTTTGAATAGGGGGCATATGCTTTTCCCCTTGCTGTTATGGCTTCTTTCATTAAAATTCCATCTTCTGATGAAAGTTCAGATAAGTTTTCATAAACTATGGCATCAGAGGTAAAATTTATCTTTTTCATCATTATGTGAGTTAGCAAACAGTTGCCGGACTATTTTTCTGCTGTGCAATAATATCTTAATAATCTTCATAAATTTCTCCTAAATCAAATGCTATAGAGAAGCGTAAGGTGTTTTCCAGCGGGTTGTTAACATCTGATACATTGGCTAAATATGAAAGATCTATAGAAAATGACCGTGCAGTAAAACCGGCACCTAATGTAAAATATTTTCTATTGCCTTTTTCTTCACTTTCATTAAAGTATCCGCCTCTAATTGCAAAAGCGTTGTTGTATAAATATTCAGCACCTAAAGACCAGTTTACTTCCTGTAATTCTTCTTTTAAATTTCTATCTACCAGTGAAACAAACATTCCTTCAAACCAACCTCTTGAAGATCTGGTTCCGCCGGAGGGGACTAGTAACTTTCTAAATTCCACATTTAACCCCAATGTGTTGTAATCATCAAAAATAAAATCGAACCCTCCTCCGAGTTTACCTATTGCAGGGATAAAATTTTCCTGACCGGGTGTATATTCTACTTTCGGTCCGATGTTAGCTACATTTAGTCCAATACGATACCGACCATTAAAAGTACCATAATTTTCTTCATCTGACTGATAGTAAGCTGCAATATCTACAGCAAATGAGTTTACTGCCTCTAAGGAATCGTCAATATCAAGATTAGAGTTCAGATACTTTAAGCCTACACCCATAGAAAAATTTTCACTTAACTTTAATGAATAATATCCGGAAAGTGCAAATTCTGTAGGGTTTCTGAAACCTGTGGGTAAGCCAATATTGTCTGTTAATTCAATTCTTCCTAAGGAGAAATATTTTAAATCAACTCCCCAGGCACTGTTTTCACTAAATCGATTTACTATGGATAAATTTCCGGCAAAAATATCATCAGTTAAATTACGTAACCAAGGGACGTAGTTTCCGCCAATACTCAATTTGTTGCTGTTAAAAGCTATTTTGGCAGGGTTATGAAATAAAGCAAAAGCGTCTGAAGAGGTAGCAACACCAATATCTCCCATGCCTCCGGCTCTTGCATCTGAGGTAATTAATAAAAAAGGTAAGGAAGTAGTGATTACTTTAGATTCTACCTGGGCATTTATTTTTATGCAGGCAATTATTGACAGAGCTAATAACAGAGTTTTCTTCATTTTAAATTTTGATAATTATTTTCGGCAAATATATAACTTTGATTACAGGATAACTAATTTTTCATATTTCTCTGATGTCAACCTATTTACTGAGGAGATTATTTTAAGTTTATAAATATATACACCTTTACCAATTTTGTTTCCGGAATTATCTAATCCATCCCAAGTTATTGACCTTGATAATCCACCCTCAGTTTGTACCGTTTCATTGATAGTTTTAATCAATTTACCTGATACGGTAAATACTTGTACCTGAACTTCTAAAGGTTCATTTGGTTTATTATGACCGAACCAGAATTCTGTATAATTTGTGAATGGATTAGGATAATTTAATACATTATTCAGTAATAATTCAGCATCATTTACAACTTCAAAAGTTAACGTAGCTTCAGAAGAATTATTATACGTATCCCATGCTTTTATCTTTATTGTATGCATTCCTAAAGATAAATCACGAAGTTTAAATGCTACCTTTCCTTTTGTAAAATCATTTTCTTCAGTTTCGTAGAAATCATTTAATATGAGGGGTTCAGATTGATTCTCATCAAGAATGGCAACAATATCGTGATCGACGGCAGTAATTGATGTGTTAATTCCACTGATATCAGATAGTTTAACAATTAAATTAGGAGATGAATTTGTAGTTCCGCCGTCAGCGAATGATTCATCGTTCATAAAAATTTGTAGTTTCGGACCTGTAGTATCCTCAGGAGCATTTTCGTTTATTCCCCCCACAGTTATGTCAAAATTACCACCTGCTTTATCCTCCTGTTCATTTTGAGCGTATAGACTAATTTTTCCTTTTCCTTCAGTTATTTTAATGTCTTTTGGAACTATAAATTCGAATTCAAACTGACCGTTTTTAACAGATGATTTTCCTCTGAAAATTTTACTCTCTTGAGAATCAAAAGTATTAACAATGCCAAAACCGTCATTATCTAAAGTATTTTTATCAATAGGCTTATCGAAAATAGTTGTAAAAACGGTACCGTTGAAATCGTTAAGAATTGATCCGTCTGAATGAGTAACAATACCTTCAAGTTTTATTCGGGATAAAGCCTTTAAAGGGGCAATTGTTCGGGAAATATCTACCCCGTTAACTTTCGTAATTTGCACATCAGGTTTAGGAATGGCTAATTTCATTGCAGGATCGCCAAAGAAATAAATAAAAAATCGTTGATTACTGGAGATGGCATTTTTAGTTTTAATCAGGTTTTTTGAAATAGGATCATCAGCATTATCAAAATCAAGAACATACTTTGTTAGTTCTTTATTAAAAGTTTCTCCTAAAAATATAAAAATCTCTCTGGCAGTAGAAATCATGCTTACTGCTCCGCCATTTGGATTTAAAAAAAGCTGCTCTCCTGCGGTATCTCTTAACGGGTTATCAAATCTTGAAAATTCGCAGGTTACCGTTATAAACAAGGGCAGTGTTGTAAAATTGTTGAAACTTTGTATTTGAGGCACTTCTAAAATTCTTTCAAGTGCTAAACCATCTTCACCACCATGACCGAAATAATCAAAAACTAAAGAGCCTTTTTCCATGGTATTTGAAATAGCATTTTTTACTTCGGGATACCGTTCTCCTCCGGAAGAAGTTTCTTGTCTGAAAGCATCTGCATAAATTTTATTGATATTAAAAACAGGTTTAAATCGTTTAATATCATCAGCTATTTCTTCCAGACCCGGCTGCAGTGTGATGTCTGAAGAGGCATCAATATCATCTGCGATTAAAGTTATTGTGTTCCTCCAATCCCCAAAAGAGTCTTTTCCATAATAGCTTAGGATTTTATCAACTACGGATTTTGCTTGCTGTATAGTAGTTACAGGAATTCTGCCTGACGGAATATCAATAGTATCAGTTGATAGCATTTTACCATCATTATTTCCTACCATGACGTAAAAGTCATCTGTAACATAAGAAGTTACCAGGTCGAAGCTATTTTGTGCATGAAATGCAGGAACAACATTATTGTTTCCGGTAATCCGGTTTTTAAAGTCATAGGAGGAATCGCCAAAAAAACAAACGTATTTTAATGTTTCAGATGAGGAATTATCATACAGGTACTTAATAAAATCACGAATTCCAACAATATCAGGCATTCCTGATGAAAATTCATTATAGATAAGCGAAAGTTCAACAACTTTTGTAGACAGATTTGAGTTTTGCTGATGGTAATTTGCTAATCTCTGAGCTTCACTGAGTAATTCTTTACGGGTAATTATCAGATATTCTATATCAGATAATCCGTGTAAATTTTGATTCTTAATTTGTGAATCAGAAATTTGTTTCGGGGTAAAAAAATTATTTTCATTCAATACGATATATTCATTTAAGTTACCGCCATTAGCCTTAAAGACGAAATTATTACTACTACTATTTTCGTTTTCTATATTTATTGGATTTATTGGATTGGTAACATTCCAGATTCTAAAAACGGAGGTTGAATTTTCAATCCGGTAAGATACAATTCCAACACTCTTAGCCTGGACAAAACTTCTAAAAGAAAATTGCTTGTTAGCAGCAATTAATCTTTTTTTTCCAACCACTTCAATATAATCTAAATAGGCATTTGCAGAGGGATTTCCATTATTGTTGTAACTAATTTGGATTTCTATAGTATTTGCGGGGTTAACAGTTCCCTGACTCATTCCATATCTGGCTAAACCTGAGGAGGTAGAATTTGAAACACGAGAGAAGCTGATAGCAGGCATATTATCTCCATTAGCAGTAATGTTCATATTTGAGATGATAGTTGATTGTGCAACTCCGGTAACTTTTATAGTAGCAGTTGAACTTGTAAGGGCATTTTCGAAAGGAATTGAGAATTTTTGAATATTTTCAATACTAAAGTTTTCTCCAAACCAAAGCCTGCCCACGGCCAATAAGTTTACAGCTTCTTTTTCATAAAAAACAAAATCATCAAAGTCAGTTAATGTAATTGATGCCTCTGTGTTTATTATTGGAGCGTTAGTTATTCTTTTTCCGGGAGAATTGGAAATAGTTAAAAAATAGAATGCGTTATCGGAATAAATATTTTGAATATGACCGGCTGTTTCATTAGCAATGTCAACATCCCAGCTATGGGGACCGGTGCCATAAAATAATATATAATCATTTTCATCAAATTTATTATCAGCTTCACCGTTAACAAAAATCAAATTTTCCTGTAAATCATTATATCTGAACTCAGAAGCTAATTCAGGCAGTAATTTTCCGCCATTCCCATATATCTTTATATTTTTAGGATTGATATTATTGATGTTCACTCCTAAATCTCTTAAAAAATCAGCATCGATTTTGAATATCCCGGTAGTATCTATTGAAAATTTATACCATTCTCCATTTGACAATACAGAGTTGGCATTCTGACCGAAAGTAAAAACGGTATAAAGTAATAGAATAAAAAGTATTTTTTTTTTCATAAAATGTTCTAAATATAACGAGAACTATTATTGAATAGTATTTATTTTAGTAAGACCTGCACAATAAAATTAAAAAACAATTGTTAAGTTGGTAAGTATTCGAAAACATAAGCTAAAAATTAGTATCTTTGCATTATTAGTGTTGGTTTAATTATAAATGCTATAAATTAGCAGACTATAAAAAATAGAAATAATATATGAAAAGTGCATTAAAATTAACAGGATTACTATTCATTTCCTCGATTATTTTTTCTTGTAACAGTTCAAGAAATTCCAGTAAATCTAACTTAACAGGTTGGAATTTTAATGACCCCGGCTATGGTAATTACTTAAAAGGAAAATTTAAAGATGTTAATACTCCTTCCGGAATGGTTCATATTGAAGGCGGAACATTTACTATGGGATTAGTACAGGATGATGTTATGTTTGACTGGAATACTACTCCTAAACAAATGCATGTCGGTTCTTTTTATATGGATGAGGCAGAGGTTACAAACTCAGAATATGGTCTGTTTATTCAGTACACCAAAGACGTATTCCCTCCGAGTGACCCTCAATTTAAATACATTTACCCATCTGTATTACCGGATACTTTGGTTTGGAGAAAAGGCTTAGGAAATACCAATCTGTTATCAGAAAGCTATTTAAGACATCCTGCCTATTCTGACTATCCTGTTGTTGGTGTTACCTGGCTTCAAGCAAACCAATACTGTAAATGGAGAACAAACGCAGTTAACCTTAAAATTTTAATGGATAAAGGAGTAATAACCAACATTTTTAAAGATGATTCATTAAAATTCAGAGGAAGGAATAATTTTGATACCGATGTATATTTAACAGCTCCCTATATGTTATTTGATGGTGATTCTACCATCTATAAAAAAGGAATTCCTGTTCCACGAAAAAAAGGAGATCCGAAACCTGCTAAAGAATCTTTTTCCGGAAGACAGGTTACCTCATCTGATGGGATATTATCTCAAAAATTCAGATTGCCTACAGAAGTAGAATGGGAATATGCAGCAAAATCAATTTTTGAAAATAGAGAATACAATAATATTCGCGGTAAAAAGAAGTATGCCTGGACAGGGAAGTATACCAGAAATAGAACTAAACCTAAAAGAGGAGATCAGCTGGCAAATTTCAAACAAAGTAAAGGAAATTATAGTGGTATTGCCGGTTGGAGCAGTGATGGTTCAGATATTCCTAACGCAGTAAAAAGCTATCCCCCTAACGCTTTCGGACTATATGATATGTCCGGAAATGTTGCAGAGTGGGTTGCTGATGTATATCGCCCTATAGTAGATGCTGAGGCAAATGATTTTAACTATTTCAGAGGTAATATTTTCACAAAAAAATTAATTGATGAAAACGGCAAAGTTGTTATTGTAAATGATGATGAAGTGGAATTGGATACTTTAGTTAATGAAAGCATTGTTCCCAAAGCACTGCCGGGAACCATCAAATACATCCCTATTACTAAGGATGATACTTATATGAGAAGAAATTATTCATTTGCAGACAATTCTGACTTAAATGATGGAGACAAAAAATCGACAAAGGGCTACGATGCTGAAGAAAATCAAGTAGTTCCCAGAATGTATAATTCACCAGTTAGAAGAAAAAGAGATTCATCAGGAAATGTAATTTCCCGGTTAGAATACGATAAAAAAATAAGAACTACTCTGATTAGTAATAAAACCAGAGTATACAAAGGAGGCTCGTGGGTTGATAGGGAATATTGGCTGGATCCGGCTCAAAGAAGATATTTTCCTGAATATATTTCGACGAATTACATTGGATTTAGATGTGCTACTGATAAAGTAGGACCTATGGTAAAAAACAGAAAGAAAACAGCCACGCCGAAATAAGATGTAATTACTCTGAAAGGATAAAATATTATTTTTTTATTATAACCCGTAACCTCGTTGATAGACGAGGTTTTTAGTTTTTTATCGATGGATATTAAAGATATTTACAAATTATATTCTGAAAATTATTTGGTAGATACTGATACCAGAAGTATACGAAAAAACAGTATTTTTTTTGCGTTAAAAGGAAGTAATTTTAATGGGAATTCTTTTGCAGAAGAAGCCATTGAAAGAGGTGCTTTATACAGTATTGTAGATGACAAAAAATACCAAGTAAAACGCAATATATTGATGGTTAATAGTGTGTTGGAAACACTCCAAAATTTGGCAGAATTTCATAGAAAACAATTAAATATTCCTATAATTTCTTTAACAGGAAGTAATGGAAAAACAACAACAAAAGAACTTATTAATATTGTATTAAAAGAAAAATTTATAACTAACGCAACTAAAGGGAATTTAAACAACCATATAGGAGTACCCTTAACACTACTTTCAATGACCCCTGAAACTGAGATTGGAATTGTTGAAATGGGAGCAAATCACCATAAAGAAATTTCATTTTTATCTGAGATAACTCAACCTGATTATGGGTATATTACGAATTTTGGGAAAGCACATTTAGAGGGCTTTGGCTCTGTTGAAGGAGTTATCGAAGCAAAATCTGAATTATATGAGTTTTTAATAAAAGAAAAGAAAAAAATTTTTATTAACCCCGATGATCCTATTCAATTATCTAAAACAATTAATGCAGATACAATATACTTTTCAAGAGATATAAACTATATAGAAGCCAATCCTTTTGTTACATTAAATTATAATGATATAGAAATTAAAAGTAATTTAATCGGTCGATATAATTATAATAATATAGCTTGTGCAATAACAATTGGTAAGTATTTTAAGGTCTCCAAGGAGAAAATAAAATCAGCTATTGAAAATTATATACCGAAAAATAACAGGTCTCAGATTCTTAACAAAGGAACTCATAAAATTATCTTGGATGCTTATAATGCAAACCCGACAAGTATGACAGCTGCATTAGAAAACTTTAATATAATAAATACTAAAAAAGATAAAATCGTAGTTTTGGGCGATATGTTTGAATTAGGAACAAACAACACGAAAGAACATCAGTTAATTGCTGATTTAACGAATTCGTTAAATTTTAATCAAGTTATATTGATAGGACAAAACTTCTATAAAACAAAAGGGAATCAATTAAAATTTGAAAGTTTTGAGGAAGCCACTTCTTATTTTGCTAATAAAAAGATAATGTCAAACTATATTCTTATCAAAGGTTCCAGAGGTATGCTACTGGAACGTATTATTGATTATATTAATTAATGTGAGTCCGGTATAAAAACTATTTTATTTAGAAAAAAGCAGAAAATTAAAATATTGGAATACAATTAATTAAAATATTCTGCTTTGTAATTTCTATTGATGATTCTTGTAAAGAATTTGTTATTTTTTATATAGCTAAGTTTGCATTGTTATTTTTAACAGCCTTAGCAGACGTTGCTAAATGATCTTTTTCTGCATCGGTTAAATTGATTTCTACAATTTTCTCTATTCCTTTTTTTCCTAATACTACAGGAACTCCAATACATAAATCAGATAGTCCGTATTCACCATCCAATAATGCAGAACAAGGATAGATTTTCTTTTGATCACAAGCAATTGCTTGTACTAATCCTGATACTGCTGCTCCCGGAGCGTACCATGCTGAAGTACCCAACAGGCTTGTTAAAGTAGCACCTCCTACTTTTGTGTCTTGTTTTACTTGCTCTAATCGTTCTTCCGGTAAGAATTCAGAAACGAGTACTGAGTTACGAGTTGCTAAACGAATTAATGGCACCATTCCTTTATCGGAATGCCCTCCGATTACCATTCCGTCAACATCAGAAATTGGAGCTTCTAATGCTTCCGCTAATCTATACTTAAAACGAGCAGAATCTAAAGCTCCCCCCATTCCTATGATTCTGTTTTTTGATAAACCTGTTTTTTTGTGTACTAAATATGTCATTGTATCCATCGGATTAGATACAACAATAATAACTGTATTTGGAGAATGTTCAATCAAACTAGCAGAAACAGATTCTACAATTCCTGCATTAATTCCTAATAATTCATCACGAGACATTCCCGGCTTACGAGCAATTCCTGAAGTAATAATACAGATGTCTGAATCTGCTGTTTTGCCGTAATCTCCGGTAGTCCCCGTTACTTTAGTATCGAAATAATTTAATGAAGCTGTTTGCATTAAATCCATTGCTTTACCTTCTGCAAACCCTTCTTTAATATCTATTAATACAACTTCTGAAACAAAATTTTTAATAGCGATATACTCAGCACAACTTGCACCCACAGCACCTGCCCCTACAACTGTTATTCTCATTTTATGTTTTTTATTGAAAAATTAATAATTAAGATGAACAAAAATAATTCTTTTAGATAGAATTTGGATAACTCTATGAAAAAAATTCATTGTCTTGAGGTAGTTTTTTATGTTTCAGAAACTGACAGGTAATTTTATTATAGTATAGCTTGGTTAAAAGCAAGTTATAAAAGCAATTACTGATTGCTGTAAATAGTTTTATTGAATTATACATTTAAGAAAGGAAATTCTGTTCTTGTCTCAATTCATTTTAAGCTAGTTACATAAAATACATATACGAATACTCATAAGAAACAGAGGCAAGTTTTCAACTACTTATTTCTAAAAAAATCAAACTATTCTCCTAGTTTATTAAAAAAATAATTTTTAAAGATTTAATTTCCTTTTACTTCCAGTGTAATTATATTTTTACAGAAATATTGTCCTGTATATATTTGATATGTAATATTTTGCCTTTTTATTATCTCTTGAGGACTACGTGCCATAAAAGCAAATTTAAATCTTTATCGCATATTAGACTTCCTATAAAACTAGATGAACCAATCAAGAGATAAATTTCAACTCCGGAATTATCTGAACCTGTAATTTCCAATAGACCGCTACTAAAAGGAGATAAATCTGACCTACTGTATTATATAAAAAATACAATTGTCTTCGATTTCCACTGTCATCTGTATTTGAAACGGAGATGTTTGCACTACCAAATATAAACTTCCAGGTATTGTTATTGCCGGTATTTTGAATAATTTTTCCTGATGTAATATATTGTCCTAAGCAAGATTCGGGTAAAGCACTTTCACATTGTACACAGTCACTACCTAAAGTTGGTTTCGCCTCAGGAACTTTACCAATAAGCCATTTATCATTAGTTTTTGTAGCTAAAAATTAGTGTAGCATCTCGCTACATTTTGCTCATAAATGAATGTATCATTACATATATTACCAAGACAAGCTATTCTTTGATTATCTACAAAAAAATAATATCATTACCAAAGAGAAACGAAAGGCTACAATTCTCATCAAGCCCTAATTCCATACCTTGTACACAAGGATTTACAATAGGGAGTTTACATAAACACTTCTTTTACAGTAATTTATACTGTTACGTTTAGTAAAAAGTCACTAATATTTTATTATCTTAGTAAAAAATTACTAACATTTATGAATAAAAAAGGTAGTCCAAAAGGTCAAAAAAAGGGCTGCAAATGACATATAAATTTGATGGCGAACAAGCTGAAAATTTAGACATGACTCCAATTCTAAAAAATCATTTAAAACAAGGTAAAATTTATGACAGTTTTTGCATACTAAATCAAGAATTTTTAAAGTATATTTTACATTGTAAGCTAACTAAAAATGAATATATGATTTTGATATTTTTATTGTCTTATATGGATAAATAAAATCGAATAATCATAGATGCTGAAATGATAGAGTATAACTTAGGTATAAGTTCAACAAACGTTAATAAACACATCAAGAATTTAGAAAAAAGAAGATAATATATAAACGTAATTTAGGTATAGGAAAGGAGCGGAAGTTTTATTAAACTTTGATATAATAAGTCCTCATATGGTATTCAAAAACAAAAACAACTTTGAGAATGTTCAAGAACATAAAAAATTGATGAATGCTGATCTTCCATACATTGACAAAAGATTCTTTTGACAGGTGCTACAGATTTAGTTCATCCAACTACAGGGGAAATTTTCCACGAAGAATAACACTTTCAGTGGAGAAAAATCTCGGTTGTTAAAGGAAGAGCCTTAAATAACAAAATGCGTCGCAGACACCTTTAAAATTATTGCGAGATACGCTCGCCGTTGAGACAGATTTTTCTCCGCTGAAAATGAGGGAAGTGAATGAAAATGCAAAAAACAACTAAGAAAATAAGTCAATGACTTACCGATTTTAATTTTTAAATATGTAACTTATAAATTAGTAACTTTAAATAAAATGAAAAAATTACAGTTTATCGGGTTAATTTTACTCTTAACAATTACTACATTTTCTTTTATACGGTGTGATAATAATGAAACAAAATTAACTAAAATTAGAAATGATACTAGATCATTTGATTATTACATTCAAAATTTAGAATATTTAAAATCAAAAACAGCCACTTATGTTAATAATGAAAAATCAAACTTTAAAAGTAATAAAGACGTAGAGAATTTTGTTTTAAAAACAATTAAAGAAGATAATCAAAGTCTTGATTATTTAAATACATCAGTTTATCAAAAAATAAATACTTTAAAAAACAAAACTAATGTTAATGATATTAGTTTAAATGACACAGAATTATCCGTTAAAACTATAAATTATTTCAATGAATTAGAAAGATTGAATAATTAAGGTGATTTTAAAAGTATGGTTGATTTGCTTAATCAATACAAAAATGGATATAGTTCAGAATCTAGTTTAGAAAGTCTCGCAGGGTTTTTTTCTATAATAGAACTTTATAAAGACGATTTATTAAATAATAAAAAGTATGCAAGTATAGCTTGTGAAGGAAGTGTTTTTTCTTTAGCAGAAGCTACCCGTTGGTGGAGCAATATCAGGTGTTATTTGGAGATTTGAGTTAGGTTCTTGGCTTGATTCTGCAGGAACATTAGTAGGAACTACTATACCTTCTATAGTAAATATAGGTATTCAAGTAGCAAATTGTTAATTTATTTTATTTTTCAAAGAAGATAAATTATATTATATGTATTTTTTTAAATTATGATTAACAAAAGAAAAAATTATTTAATATCGTTAGGTAGATTATTTATTATACCCATAAGTTTAACTATTTTACATTTTTATTCTAATAGTTCAAAATTAAGTGCAAAAAATGTATTAACAGTATTTTCAATAGCTTTTACTTTAAATTGGATATTAGAGAAACGCTTATGGAATGGTCTATAAAAAAAGATGAAAAATTTAATAAAGAAAAAAATAAATCTTAATAATACTTATAATAATAAGAATTAAACCCCGACCATATAGTTGGGGTTTTGCATTACTAACACTTTTCGTGCGTTGGAATTGTCATCTCTGGTATTGCTCTGTTTCGAAATTACATTTTTTTATAGTATCTTGCAAACTAAATTTTAGTATAGTTATAATTGTGTAATAGGGCGTATTCCTAAAGAGTTTACAATAAAACACACTATTGAAAAAATAAGTTATAAGTTTCTTTGGTGGTATTTTGCTATTTCTATGCTTTTTATTTCCTTGTCAATAGGCTACGGAATTAGCCAACATTACGAGTATTCAGATATTCAAAAACTTGAAAATACTGCATTTCTTAAAGGTAAAAAGAAAGGTTTTGAAGAAGTATTTGAAACACTTCCAAAAAAGTAGCCAAGACTATCTCAAAAAAGTATCCAAATGTGTCTAAATAATCTCGCTTTCGCTCGTACATTTCAAACATATTTCTGAACAAGTTCAGCAACATTTTGAAATAGTTTTTAATTTATTTTCGTGATATATTACTCTAATATGATTCTTCTACTGTAAAACTCTCATTGGGAGAAACTGTTGCTCCATTGACAACAACCCTAAAATTCTGAATGCTATATGGAACTCATACTACTTAAAAATATATCTAATTCCTATTTGTGCTTGCCATCTTGAAGATTGAATCCCTCTATCATCTATCTGATTAATCACGGGTAATCTATCCGGGTTGAATGTGAACGATGGATTTTCAGTACCGCCACCACCGGCAACATTAACTGTATTTACATTTCCTGCAAAATATACTTTGCCCCATTCTTTATTTAATAAATTAGTAAGATTAAACACATCTGCACTTAATTGTAATGTGTGTTTTTTACTGAATGCATTTATAGAGAAATCTTGTAATAATTTAAAATCTACAGTATGAGACCATTTTGCTCTATCTCCATTTCTCTCAGTATATTTGCCTTTTCTACTTCTTAGATAATCATTGTTTTCAATAAAATTACTTAAAGCAATCCATTGTTCAGCAGCTGTAATTATAGCACCATTACTGGTAAAATCAACTAAATTAACTTCAGAAGCATTAGCAGGAACGTAGAATAAAGCATTATCTCTTGAATCGTCATTTAAAATTCCACCTCCATAAATATACGAAAACGGTCTTCCCTGAGAGCCATTATAGAATAAGCCTAATGTTGTTTTAAAGTTTTCATTCCATTTGAAATCAGCACTAACATTCGCTAGCACTCTGTGTCCCTGATCAAATCTTGATCTGCCTGACTGGAGGTTTGAATTTTTACCGTTTCTTGTTATAATACCTCTCCATTGAGAACTGTTTTGAGAGGAAGTTCCATCAAAAATACTTGTAGAAGCTCCAAACGAATAAGTGGCTTGAGAATACACATCAATCAGCTCACTTTTAAATGTGTTTCTGGCAGTGAAAGAAGTATTCCAGGAATTACCAACATTAGTATTAGAGGCTAGAATAATTCTACCATAATTACTATCTATTCTAGATCTGTTATAGAATGGTCTGTTATCTGCTCCTATCAAGTTTCCTGCTGATCCTTTAATATTTAAGTTTTCATAGTAAATAGCAGATAAGTTATTATTGTAAATAAAATCTGCGGAAACTGAGAAATCTGAAGGTAATTTTTGATCGATTGCGATGTTATATTTTACTACTTGTGGCAATTGGAAGTTTGGAGCAAATAAATCGATATTGCCTCCGGTTGCCCCTGATCCTGGTGCAACATCAATTGGTTGATTTGAAACATCAGGATTAAATGTCAATCCGAGAGTATCATTTAAATTTCCCTGAGTAACTCCATTATTATTGTAGATACCTCCAGGCCATACCAACGGTAATCTGGAAACAAAAATCCCTAATCCTCCTCTAATTTGAGTTTTTGATTTTCCTTTTACATCCCAATTAAACCCTAATCTTGGTGAAATATATAATCTGGTATCTACGCCTTTTCCAACTCTTGCTCCTTGTAAATCTTTACCTGTAGCTTCTAATAATGCTACTGATCTTGTGTTAAAATCAATGTTATCTGCTCCATCTTCCCAAACCGGTACATCAAAACGTAAACCGGCATTAATTTTAAGATTATCAGTAAAATCAACTCCATCTTGTATATAGAAGCCGAATTGTTTAGTTCCGAATTCTGCGGATCCGGAGGAATTATCACCAAAACTATTAGATATTAATGAATAGTTTCTTTCAAAATCAACTAAATTAGTGTTGCCAATAAAGTCATCAACAGATTCATAGACATATGTACCATAGTTAGATGCGAAGAATAAATTCTTAACATCAGTGAATTCATTATGTGTACCAATGGTTATCGTATGCTTTCCGTGATAAACCTCGAAGTTATTAGTAACAGTAAATATATCTGTATTTAATAAATTCGCTGTAGAAAAACGCTCAGATCCAAACTGAATACCGTCGAAACCAAAAGTATTAATTCCATCTCCAATAACTACCGTTGGGAATGGGTTTCCAAAGGGAGATCTATCATCTCTTACTCTCGTATATCCCAATAATAAATTATTCCCTTTTTTATCTCCCTGATAACTCCATTCTAATGAACTGGAATTTGTGTTACTGTTAAAGAATTCTGACCCATTGGAGAAACCTAAATCATTCCCTCCGGAGCTTCTTGTTTCAAGGTTATCTGCTTTTACATATGTGTGTTTTAATAAAAGCTTATTATTGTTGTTGATGTTCCAGTCTATTTTAGCAGTAACTTTATCACTTTCTAATGTTCTCAGAGCATTTTCAAAATTACCAATATCATATTGATAATTGCTTAATACGTAATCTCTTAATCGATTAATATCAACCAAATCAGAATTTCCATTATAATTTTCTATTGCAAATGGTTGTGGAGTTTCGTCATCTTGCTTTTCATAGTTAATAAAGAAGAATAGCTTATCTTCGATAATTGGTCCGCCGATTCTTACGCCGTATGTATTGGCTGTAAAATCACCCAATTTCTGTCTTCCGTTAGGTCCTGCTAAATCTACCGGGGTTTTACTTGCTAAACGTTCATTTCTGGTGAAGAAATAAGTAGATCCTTCAAAATTATTAGTTCCGGATTTTGTAATTGCATTAATCGCACCTCCCGTAAACCCTGATTGTTTCACATCGAAAGGGGCAATATTTACCTGAAATTGTTCTATTGCGTCGATAGAAAATGGACTAACTCCTGTTTGTCCGCCATTGGTACCTGAACCTGCTAGACCAAATACATCGTTATTTACAGCTCCATCAATATAGATAGAATTATACCTGTTATTTTGACCACTAACGGATATTGAGAAACCATCATCTCCTTCAGAAATCTGAGTTTGAGGTGTTAATCTTACAAAATCTGCAATTGAACGAGAAGCTGACGCTATGGTAGTAATTTCTCTTTTACCAATAGTAGTTCCCGTTCCTGTTTTGTTTCCATCAATTAATCCATCTCTTTGAGCATTAATTACAATTTCATCTAATTGCCCGGAATTTTCTTTTAGTGCAACATTAATTTTTTTAGTTTGACCTAATGCTAAGAAAATATCATTATTCTCTATGGATTGGAATCCTACAAAAGAGATAGTAAGTTTATAAGGTCCGCCGGTTCTCATGTTGGAAATTCTAAAGAAACCATCGAAATCAGTAGAAGTACCGTATTTAGTTCCTGATGGGATATGTACTAAAAACACATTAGCCCCAAGTAGTCCTTCCCTTGTATCATCTGTAATTTTTCCGGATACTGAGGAGGAGGTAACTCCCTGACCTGAAATTGTAATTACTACGAACAGGAATGATACTAATGATAATTTTTTGATTTTTTTCATTGTCTTTTTATCTTGTTACTTAAAAAATGCAAAATTCTGTTTTTTTATAATCTCCAATATTAACTAAATGTTAACTTTTTTAACATTGCTTTAAAAATTTTCTAAAAAAGGGTAGTTTTTAAAATTTTATTAGTCAATTCTTTTCCTAACTCTACTCCAAACTGATCGTAAGAATATATGTTCCAGATAATTCCCTGAGTAAAAATTTTATGCTCATATACCGCTATAAGTTTTCCCAATGATTCAGGAGTAAGTTTTTCAAATAAAATTGCATTGACAGGTTTGTTTCCTTTAAAAATTTTATAAGGCAACAGTAAGCTTATTTTATCTGAATTTCCTGAGATTTTTAATTCTAAATGGACTTCTTCTTTAGTTTTTCCAAAGGCTAATGCTTCCATTTGAGCTTTATAATTTGCCATTAGTTTTTCATGATGGTCTTTTAAACCGTATAAAGGAGTTCTGAAGCCGATAAAATCTGCGGGAATTAATTTGGTTCCCTGGTGTACTAATTGCATAAAGGCATGTTGCATATTGGTTCCTGTACTTCCCCATACGATTGTTCCTGTTTGATAATTGATTTCTTCTCCATTTCTGTCTATTCCTTTACCGTTGCTTTCCATGACTGCTTGTTGTAAATATGCCGGCAGTTTTGACAAATATTGTGTATATGGAAGTACAGCTTCCGTTTCTGCTCCGTAAAAATTATTATACCAAACACTTAGTAATGCTAAAATAACAGGGATGTTTTTATTGAATTCTGCTGATCTGAAATGATTATCAATTTCTTCTGCTCCGTTTAATAATTTTTTAAAATTATCAAATCCAACCGCTAAACTAATAGATAAGCCTACTGCAGACCATAATGAAAAACGACCTCCAACCCAATTCCACATTGGAAAAACATTGTTTTTATCAATTCCAAAACCATAAACTGCACTCAAATTTGTTGAAACTGCCACAAAATGCTTTGCTATATCAAAAATTGAAGCGGTTTTTAAGAACCAGTTTTTTATTGTATTGGCATTACTTATAGTTTCTTGTGTGGTAAATGTTTTAGAAACAATAATAAAAAGAGTTGTTTCCGGATTCAGTTTGTTAAGTATTTCACAAACATGGTCTCCATCAATATTTGAGACAAAATGAGTATTTAATTTATTTTTATAGTATTGGAGTGCCTCAACAACCATATCAGGTCCCAAGTCAGAACCTCCTATACCTATATTTACAATGTCAGTTATTGATTTTCCGGTATATCCTTTCCATTTACCGGAAATTATCTTATTACTAAAGGCTCTTATTTTTCTAAGGGTTGCTTGAATTTTTGGTTTAATATTTTTACCATCAACAAATACGGGGTCATCAGAATTACTTCTTAAAGCAGTATGCAAAACTGCCCGTTCTTCTGTAATATTAATAATTTCACCGGAAAAATATTTTTCAATAGCATCTTTTAATTTTATTTCATTGGCTAATTCTGTAAACAGATTAATTGTTTCTTGTGTAATTTTGTTTTTAGAATAGTCAAGCTCAAGATCATCAATTGTAATTGAAAAATTATTTTTTCTCTCAGTATTATTTCTGAACATATCTTTTAAAGCCAGATTTTTTGAATCATTAAAATGGGCTATTAATTTTTTCCAAGCTTGAGTTTTAGTTGGATTGTAGTTTTTCAGAGCCATGAATTAGTTTAGTGAGTGCTTGGCAATAATATTTTCCTTTATATTTTTTATTTCTTCGCTAACCGGAAGCGGAATATCATCTAACTGCTGTTTTAAAGGGCCTATAAATTCGAAATACCCAGGTTTTAAACTATCTCTCATTGGTTTCGCTGTCGGCAGTTTTTGCCGGAATGGGTCTACCTGTTTGCCATTTTTCCAAAACCGGTAACATACATGTGGTCCACTTGTGTTTCCTGTCATTCCAACCCAGCCAATAGTACCTCCTTGTTTTACATAATCCCCTACACGCACATTACGTCTTTTCATGTGTAAATACTGAGTTGTATAGGTGCTGTTGTGTTTTACTTTCACATAGTTTCCGTTCCCTCCTCTGCGGGCAGATTCTATGACAGTTCCGCTAGCTGTAGTCATAATGGGAGTACCGTATGCAGCGGCAAAATCAGTTCCTCTGTGAGGTCTTACTTTTCCATAAAGTGGAATTTGTCTTCTTAAATTATATCTGGATGAAATTCGATATTGAAATTTAATGGGTGATTTTAAAAATGGCCCTCTAAGAAGTCCTGCTTTATCATCATAATAATCCATATCTCCTTTTATAGAATCTATTACATAGCGATACGCATATAAATCTTTTCCTTTATGATTAAACAGAGTAGCCTTAATTTTTCCGTAACCTGCCGGAATGGTGTCTTTTATAAATTTTTGTTCGAAAATAATTTTAAATGTATCTCCTTTTTGAAGTCCGTAAAAATCTATAGTCCATGAGTAAATATCTGCCACTTCATTGGCTAAAACCGGGCTATACCCTAAAGTATCAATTGCTTGTGAGAAGCTATCTGTTATTTTACCTGATATTTCTTTTTCGATAATTCTAACAAATTCTTTATAGGTATATGCTTTAACAACGGGGGTTTTAAAATTTATTATGGTAGATTCTATTTTATTGTGTTTATAAATAAATATTTGAGCAATTTTTGAGGTATCTTTTGATGCTAATATGGTATATGGTTTTCCTGATCTTACTTTTCTAACATCAAATGTATCTTTAATAGTGGCTGAAATTTCACTAATTTTGGGGTAAAAAACATGATGCCTGTCTAAAATTTTTCCAAAACTTTCCCCAGTTTCAATTGTATCATTTATTACTGTATAATCATCGAAGTTAAATCCATATTTAATTATAGGTTTTGATTGTACGGTTTCAACAATTTCTTCTGGAGACTCTTTAATTTTATCTTGGTTACATGAAAGTATCAGAAAAATAAGAGATAAAAAAGTATGTGCGTAATAATTAGTTTTCACAGTTTCCCGTTTAGTTTACCTTAAAAAGGCAAATGTACAAATAAAAGCATTTTTAATTGCTATTTTAATAATACGTAAGATATTACATTAATTAAAAGTTATTTCAAATGGATTTGCCAGTCCTTTATATGCTTCCAGTTCTGCTCTTAAAGATCCTACAGATAATAAAGCTTTTATTTTAACCGGAATTTTATTATCGTCGGCAGTTATCCAAATGGTTACACTTTCTTGTTTTTTAAAAACACGACCTGCCTGAACTAACGGTCTAAATTTTTGAGTTTTAATTTTTCCAAATTTTGTGTTTAATGTTTCATAACCAAGAAAGCGTAGTTTAAACAGATATGTTTTTTTATCAAAAAAAATATTCACATTTATGCTCTCTTCTTTTTTCAGGCTTTTAGTATCGTGATTTCTTAGGAAATAGAACGTAGAAATCATGTCTTGAGGACTTTTGATTGATATTACACTATCTTTCTTTCTTAAAATATCTTTAACGTGTGCTTTTTCTTCTAAATGATTGAATATTATTTGTGTATTTTTTTTATAACCTCCTTCATTAATTTTTCTTTTAAACAAATAGGGTTTAGTTTCAGAAATATCAAAGTAGCTTTGGTATGTATCATCAACTTTAAAAAACCAACCAACAACGGCTGAAGTTCTTCCTCTTCCAATCGCATGAAGTACTTTTTTTCCTTCATAATTGGCTTTTTTTAATTCTAATGTGGCAATTCCTGCTTTTAAAAAACCGCTATAACTCATCCTGTATTGAAGCCATTCTCCATCTTTAAATGCATTTATCACCTCTTGTGAGATGCTTGCAAACGGGAAAGTTGAAATAATTAAAAATACAATTACCTTTCTCATGTTTTCAAACTTATAAAAAAAGAATGA
>CAXXDB010000007.1:0-55633 GCA_963666645.2 uncultured Tenacibaculum sp.
GCACCTTTTGCCCATGAGTCAGGAACAAGTATAAAAAGGCGAAAACAATGTCACTATTTAGGAGATAGGAAAATGAAGAGTTTATTGAGTATGGCAAGTGTTTCAGCGATACAACATGATAGTGAATTACGATTATATTATAACCGAAAATTAGCAGAAGGAAAAGACAAAATGTTAGCGATAAATAATGTTAGAAACAAACTAATTGCCAGAGCTTTTGCCGTGATAAAAAGAGGGACGCCTTATGTGGTTCTTCAAAATCACGCAGCTTAAAAAAACTTTAAATTTTATTAGGATTTGATCTTGGAATACGTGTATGATTAGTTGCGTGTTTTAAGCGGTAAAGTTAGCAAATAAACACAGATAGAAAGTCTGCGAGGACTTTCATAAATTGGCTCTTAATAGCAATTTTTTTTATACGGTGTTGTGCAACGTAATTTTTATAATTTTATTTTTATTCCAATTAAGTTTCTAAAGTAGGTATTAGATTCCAACTCTGAAACAATTGAGGGTTCAAATACAAAAGATATAAATTTATATTTTTCAAAAGGTTTTATTTCAAATTGAAAAGGAAAAATAAAACTGTCTAAACCATCAGATTCAAATAATCTATAATCAACTCCTAATCCTAATTTAAATTGATAATAACTTTTATTAAAAAGGTTATAAAAAACAATTGTTTCATTACTAAATTCCTCTCCAATATTATTTGCTTTAAACCTTAATTCTGTACTTATCTTTTTTGATAAATTTAATTCTAAACCAAAATAATTTTCAGTATATGCACTAACTTTAAATTGCCCAAAAGAATTAAATGTAATTAAAAATAGACAACAAATAAATACTAATTTTTTCATATTGTTATTTTTGATTAATCCAACAAGAAAATGATCCTGTATTATATTTAGTCCCGTCTCCTTTTGTGCTATCTTTATAATTGACAATAACATCACCCATAAATAAATCTTTCTCTTTTAATTCAAAGCTTCCTTTTACAGTTGTACTTGCATTGTCATCTAGTTTTGAAGTTAAAGATGTTTCAATTTTTTTTGTTTTTCCCCTATTATCAATTTCGTAAAACATATATTTCATTCTGTCACCATAAACACTTGTTTCCCATAAAACAATAGGAATATTCACCACTTTATTTTTCACGTATGAACGAAACCATTTAACACCTATAAAACCTTTATTTATCATTTTTGTTGTACTTTCAAATTGTGAAATTCCGGTACTATTATTAGAAAAAATTACTTTAACCATTACCTCCGCATCTCCATACCACCAAGGTTCATATTCTCTTTTATCTTTTTTACTATTAAAACCAAGCTGGATTCAAGGATTTAACGCAACAAATGTTGCTTTTTAAATTTGAGTCTAAGCTACAAATTTTAGTTCAGAATCAATAATTTCTTTAGGTTTTTTAAATCCTATTATTTTTCGAGGTCTATTGTTTAGTTTTTCTTGAATAATCATGAGCTTTTTTTTGTCAATTAAATTGAAGTCCGTTCCTTTAGGTAGGTATCTTCTGATGAGTCCATTTGTGTTTTCATTAGTACCTCTTTCCCATGACGAATACGGATGCGCAAAGTATATTTTCATACCAGTTTTTTTGTTATTTCTTTATGTCTAGCCATCTCAACTCCGTTGTCGTAGGTCATAGATTTTTTTAAAATAGGATTTAGCTTATTAAGTATTTTAGAAAACATTTTAGCCACTTCTTTTGAGTTTCTAGCTTTTAGTTTTACAATTAAAGTATACCTAGATTTTCGTTCTACAATGGTTCCAATAGCAGATTTTTGATTTTTACCAATCATTAAATCTCCTTCCCAATGCCCGATTTCTTTTCTAAGGTTAATATGCTTAGGTCTATTATCAATACTGACTTGATTGGTTATTTTACTTCCAGTTCCACGTCTTTTTTTAGGAGGTCTTCTTCGTGTTTTTTTACGAACAAGTAGCTTTATGAGTTTTTTATTTAAACGAGCTTGAGGCTGTTTATAAATGTATCTGTAAATAGCTTCATGTGAAATAGCTATAATTGGGTCATTAGGGTATTCTAATTTAATTTTTCCTGCAATTTGTTCAGGAGTCCATTGTGATAAAAGCCCTTTAAAAACATAAACTCTAAGTTTTTTATACGTGGATATTTTATCAGTGTTTCTTTTGTTTAAATAATCATCTTTTGCATTCCAATTAGCTAATTCAGCGGAGTTATTTATCTATATCGGATTGTACCCATTTATTAACTTCTCTGGTGATTGTAGAGCGAGCTCTATTTAGCGTTTTAGCAATGTAAGATTTAGACTTATTTTCCTTTAAAAGAGTCTCAATTTGAATTCTTTCTTTAAGAGTAAGTCGACTATTTTTTTACGTACCATAATAACAAATCTATTAATTTAGATTTGTTGCGTTAAGTTATTGAGTACGCATTAGTATATGGAAAGTAGGGCAGTTGATAAACACTTATTTTCGGGTTTACACTTAGCCATATTTTTCATTTTATTTTTAAATTTTCACTAAAATACAAATTAAAAATATGGCGGACTTTGTAAAAAAGCACAAGCCTTCATTTAAGCAACTATCGCCCTATTTTTTATATACATTGTTGTAAGTAGTGCTTTTCACGTTCAGCTTGTTTTTCCGATGTTTATTATTTGGTTCAAATGTGAGCGTTGGCAAGACATACTCTTTTGCAATTTTAGGTGAAGCGTTGGCTTTAGCGAATTGCAAATGTGTATGGCTTTGAGCGTTGGCTTATGCTAATTCATATTCAATACTATTTAGTTCACTTTTTGATTTTTCTCTTAATTCAAATGAGTTTTTTACTTTTTTGCTAATTTCTTTAATAGTTTTTTCATTTGGAATACTAATCAATAAGTTTTTGAAATCGTTATCAGAAATATTCGGAATTGCAGCTCCAGTTCTTAACATTGAGATTTGATTAAGAAAATATTCAGATTTTAGATAAAAAAGTAAATAATATGGGTCAATTTTAAAATTTCGCAAAACTCTAAATCCATTTGTACAAATTGCATCATCAAATTCCGAGTTAACCAAAGCAGTTGCGTGTTTTCTTGAACCAATAGAATTACCAGCTATTGCTGTTATTATATCTCCTTTTTTTATCTCATAAGATGCTCTACTTGGTAATTCGTAAACTGACATTTCTGTTGAATTTATAATTTCTAATGACGGTGTATTAACATCAGATAATTCTACATATTCAACAGTCGAATTTTTATTTGCTAATTTTTTGCTTTTACTTTTTATAACTTCTACAACATCACATAAACGAACTGCATTATTTTTTTCTATTAGTTCTATTAATTTTCTGTTTTTCGATGAATAATAATCATAATCGAAACGTCCATTTAATTCATTGTATTCGATTGAATACGAATTATCAGTTTCTATATTTTTATCTTTGTGAAACTTTTTGTAGTCTCCAATTACTGTAGTCAAATCTTCATCAAGTAATGGGTTTTTGTTTTCATCACGTATTATTTTACCAAAATCATCTTTTTGGTAAATTAGACTTCCATTTTTATTTCCTTGATAGCCAATTTTTCTTATTTGGCTAAAAAATAATGGATATTTTCTATCTACATTTGGTGTGTCTTTTTGGACGAATAGAAGTGAGGTTTTAACACCAGTACCATATGGAATAAATGTTTCTTGAGGTAAGTTTACTATTCCTAATATTTTTGTTCTTTGTTTTATGTAGTATCTTAAATATTCTAAAGATGGATTTTCAAAATGACCATTTGGTAATACAATTCCCATTCTTCCACCTTCCTTTAATAAATCAATACATCTTTCTATAAACAATATTTCTGCTACTTGACCAGTATGAAGTTTATCAGTTTTTATAAATTCATTGTCATTTGTTTTTTTCCATTTATATCCTAAATCAAAAGAAGAGAGTATTTTTTTGTCAGATATTTTTCCAGCAGTACCAAATGGTGGATTTGTCAAAACAATATCAAACCCTTTAGATGCTTTATCAACCTTCACTTTTAAGAGGACTTCATCATAATCTGTTAAAGAGTTGATACATTTTACATTGGTTTCAACATTTGCTTCAAGAAGCAATTTCATTTTTGCAATTCTTGCTATACTTTTATTAATGTCTAAACCGTAAAGATTCTCTGAAACTACTTTTTCTACATTTACTTTTTTATTATTATTTAAAATATAGTTAAATGAAGAATTAAGAAAACCACCACTTCCACAAGCTGGGTCAATTATAGTTTCGTTTGGTTTAGGTTGAATAATACTTACACAAAAATCTATTATAGGTTCAGGTGTGAAAAACTGTCCTCTACTATCTTTTTCTTGATGAGATAAGAATTTTTGAAATGCTAATCCTTTGGCATCATTTGAAGAATTAATTAAAGAAAAGTCTTGTAATTTATTTATAGTGTTAGCTAAAGATAAAGGGCTTAATTTAATTCTATCTCCTTTGTCGAATAAATCAGAGTATTCTTTTATTGTACTTGAAAAAAGACTGTTTATTCTTTGAAGTAATTGTTCGGATTTTCTTGAAGTTTTTATTTGTTCGAATTCTGCTTCATCGATATAGAATTGTTTATCTTTTTTCTTTTCGTCTATTACTTTGATAAAGAGTATTTTAATAAATTCTTCTAAAGTTTGTTGAGTTGAAAGTCCATCATTTGCATAAATAAAGTTGTGAATTTCTTCGAACTTTCTTAATAATTTATCTGTCTTTGTTAGCTCAAAATCTAAATTTAATTTCATATATCCCACATTTGTGACAAATATAAACACAAATGTGGGATATATGAAATTATCTTAAATCTAACTGTGATTTGTCTATTTTTCGAGGAATAGGATTAGTTTGTTTGATGCATTCTTCGATATCTTCATACCAAGGATGTTGTAGTTTTAAATCATCTTTGATTCCAGGAATAATATAGTCAATATGATAATTTTGATATAAATGTTCAGGACTTGTTGGCGAATGAGAAATGTTATTAGGATTCATAAAGACAAACTTATGCACTCCAATTCTTTGAAATAAATCAACGCACATAATATTAAATTCTGTTACTAAAGGTGCAGCTTGTTTTATGCCAGTAAAAGGTGCTGTTCTATTGCTTGGTGCGTGAGTTGCAAGCATTCTAATTGGTCCTTGTAGATTTAGATATGATTCCGTTGTTAGTGATTTATCGTCAAGACTGTCAACCCATTTTCGTAATTCTTTTACATTTTCCCAATATCCAATTAAATTAAAAGCTCTTGCTCCAGGTGTTTTTTTATCCCATTTAAAATCAGGATATTTTTTACCGACATTTTTGGCTTCCCATTTTTCCTTTGCTTTTGTGTATCTATTAAAGCCATTTTCATACGCTTTTTCAAGATAATCTGCTTTAGGGAAAGCAAGACTTTTTAAGTGCCTGTATAGTTTGTCTTTGGTGTCTAAAGTAAATAGGTGTTTTTCTGTGTTTGTTTTTATTCCTTTATTTTCAATCACATACCATTCATCTTTTGTATTACCTTTTTTTCTGATATAAAAATCTCCTCTTGCATAATCACTTTTTGCATTATAACCACCTTCTGGCTTTTCTTTGATACGATAAGCTTCAAATCCGATAGATTCTATAAAATCTTTAAACAACAATTCGCTTAAGGAACCGTGAATGTATCCTTCGGCTCCTGGGTTCATTTTCATTACTTCGACAAACTTTTGTTCATCTACTCCAAATCTTCTTTTGATATAATCATTTGTGCTTTCCATATTCCTCTATTTTTTCAAAAAGTTCTGAAAGAGAAATTTGAAGTGTTTCGGAAAGTCGTTCAATTATTTTGAGAGAAATATTTCGTTCTCCTTTTTCTATGTCGCTTATGTAAGTTCTGTCAATATCAGATTGGTTAGCTAAAGACTCTTGAGAAAGTCCTTTTTCAAGTCGAAGTTCTTTTAATACAAGTCCAAATTTTCTTTGCAAATTCATTTTACAAAAATGGAATTATGTAGACAATTATATAACGGTCAATTGTCCTCATTTTATTCAAGCGTTGGAAAATTTTAGCTCTTTTGGTTTTTAGAGCGTTTGAATTGAGCGGTGGAAAAAACCGAAAGTGCTAAAATATGTGGCTGGTTTTTTAGTTCAAATGTTGATGGTTAGCGCTGGATTCAAGGATTTAACGCAACAAATGTTGCTTTTTTAATTTGAGTCTAAGCTACAAATTTTAGTTCAAAATCAATAATTTCTTTAGGTTTTTTAAATCCTATTATTTTTCGAGGTCTATTGTTTAGTTTTTCTTGAATAATCATGAGCTGTTTTTTGTCAATTAAATTGAAGTCCGTTCCTTTAGGTAGGTATCTTCTAATGAGTCCATTTGTGTTTTCATTAGTACCTCTTTCCCATGACGAATACGGATGAGCAAAGTATATTTTTATACCAGTTTTGTTTGTTATTTCTTTATGTCTAGCCATCTCAACTCCATTGTCGTAGGTCATAGCTTTTTTTAAAATAGGATTTAGCTTATTAAGTATTTTAGAAAACATTTTAGCCACTTCTTTTGAGTTTCTAGCTTTTAGTTTTACAATTAAAGTATATCTATATTTTCGTTCTACAATGGTTCCAATAGCAGATTTTTGATTTTTACCAATCATTAAATCCCCTTCCCAATGTCCGATTTCTTGTCTCAGGAGAATATGCTTAGGTCTATTATCAATACTGACTTGATTGGTTATTTTACTTCCAGTTCCACGTCTTTTTTTAGGAGGTCTTCTTCGTGTTTTTTTACTAACAAGTAGCTTTATGAGCTTTTTATTTAAACGAGTTTGAGGCTGTTTATAAATGTATCTGTAAATAGCTTCATGTGAAATAGCTATAATTGGGTCATTAGAGTATTCTAATTTAATTTTTCCTGCAATTTGTTCAGGAGTCCATTGTGATAAAAGCCCTTTAAAAACATAAACTCTAAGTTTTTTATACGTGGATATTTTATCAGTGTTTCTTTTGTTTAAATAATCATCTTTTGCATTCCAATTAGCTAATTCAGCGGAGTATTTATCTATATCAGATTGTACCCATTTATTAACTTCTCTGGTGATTGTAGAGCGAGCTCTATTTAGCGTTTTAGCAATGTAAGATTTAGATTTATTTTCCTTTAAAAGAGTCTCAATTTGAATTCTTTCTTTAAGAGTAAGTCGACTATTTTTTTTACGTACCATAATAACAAATCTATTAATTTAGATTTGTTGCGTTAAGTTATTGAGTACGCAGAGTGATTTCCGCTATTACTTGCAACGTGTTTCTTTAGTTTGTAATAAATATCTTTATATAGAAAAAGAGGAGAACTATAACGTGTTTTAGATTTGAAGCTCCAGTACACGTACGAGTCCTCTCTTTCTATAAAGTTGCGAAGAACCATTTGGAATACCAGGATAAAAATCTCCCGATAAAGGAAGTAGTTAAAGCAACAATTTATTCACTATAAATGTAAAAATATGAAAAATTACAAAGAAGTCGTAGGAATTGATGTGTCAAAAAAGACAATAGATGCTTATTGTCATCAATCTCAATCTCACAAAGAGTTTAAGAACGATATTGTTGGCTATAAAAGTCTAATAATATGGGTTTTAAAAGTAACCCAAGGAGTTAGTGTTTTTTATTGTTTTGAGAATACAGATTATTACTCTTTAAAATTAGCTCTTTATTTGACAAGTCAAAAGATTGTTTATGTCGAAGAAAGTCCTTTGAAAATAAAGCGATCGTCAGGGATTGTAAAGGAGAAAACAGATCGATTAGATGCAAGTATAATAGCACGTTATGGTTGGCTTTATAGAGAAGAGTTAAGCCCAAGTACAGTTTAAAAGTAAATCCCATTTAGAGTTAGGGAGATTACTGGCTTTAAGAGACCAAATGGTAAGGAATACAGCAGGATTAAAAGGTACTTTAAAAGAGTTAAAATCACTATTAAGTAATGTGAGTACAGATCCAGGTTGTATTATATTAAAAAGAAGTATTGATTATTTATCGAAACAAATAAAGTCTATTGAACTTAGAATTCAAGAGCTAATATTTGATGATAAACTGATGGCAAAAAATTACGAATTATTATCAAGATTAAAAGGCGTAGGATTCGTTGTTTCCTGTCAACTTATTTACCATACAGGAAATTTTACTCGCTTTGATAATTGGCGTTCTTTCTCTAGTTATTGTGGTACTGCACCTTTTGCCCATGAGTCAGGAACAAGTATAAAAAGGCGAAAACAATGTCACTATTTAGGAGATAGGAAAATGAAGAGTTTATTGAGTATGGCAAGTGTTTCAGCGATACAACATGATAGTGAATTACGATTATATTATAACCGAAAATTAGCAGAAGGAAAAGACAAAATGTTAGCGATAAATAATGTTAGAAACAAACTAATTGCCAGAGCTTTTGCCGTGATAAAAAGAGGGACGCCTTATGTGGTTCTTCAAAATCACGCAGCTTAAAAAAACTTTAAATTTTATTAGGATTTGATCTTGGAATACGTATATGAAAAGTAGCAGAGTGAAAAAAACTGTAATTTTCAGTCTATAAACAAAAACAGTAGAAAAGCACAAACTTTGGAAATCTGTACTTAACTGCTATTTTTTATATACCGTGTTAGGTGTAGTTTTTATTTTAACATTTTTCTTTCATAAAGGCGATATAAAATGTATGGAAAAATTCCAAAAACTAAACCTATTATTACAGTTAAATCTGTTTTTTTTAGAAAAGAAAGGATTATTATTATCCCCCCAATAATAAAATACAATATTTTGAATACCTTTTTAAGAGATAACAAAAGAGCAAAAACTAAATAATAAACTCCAATTATAAAAATAAAAAAATGAATCATAATTTTATCTTTTTTACTATTAAAACCAAGCTGGATTCAAGGATTTAACGCAACAAATGTTGCTTTTTTAATTTGAGGCTAAGCTACAAATTTTAGTTCAGAATCTATAATTTCTTTAGGTTTTTTAAATCCTATTATTTTTCGAGGTCTATTGTTTAGTTTTTCTTGAATAATCATGAGCTTTTTTTTGTCAATTAAATTGAAGTCCGTTCCTTTAGGTAGGTATCTTCTGATGAGTCCATTTGTGTTTTCATTAGTACCTCTTTCCCATGACGAATACGGATGCGCAAAGTATATTTTCATACCAGTTTTTTTGTTATTTCTTTATGTCTAGCCATCTCAACTCCGTTGTCGTAGGTCATAGATTTTTTTAAAATAGGATTTAGCTTATTAAGTATTTTAGAAAACATTTTAGCCACTTCTTTTGAGTTTCTAGCTTTTAGTTTTACAATTAAAGTATACCTAGATTTTCGTTCTACAATGGTTCCAATAGCAGATTTTTGATTTTTACCAATCATTAAATCTCCTTCCCAATGCCCGATTTCTTTTCTAAGGTTAATATGCTTAGGTCTATTATCAATACTGACTTGATTGGTTATTTTACTTCCAGTTCCACGTCTTTTTTTAGGAGGTCTTCTTCGTGTTTTTTTACGAACAAGTAGCTTTATGAGTTTTTTATTTAAACGAGCTTGAGGCTGTTTATAAATGTATCTGTAAATAGCTTCATGTGAAATAGCTATAATTGGGTCATTAGGGTATTCTAATTTAATTTTTCCTGCAATTTGTTCAGGAGTCCATTGTGATAAAAGCCCTTTAAAAACATAAACTCTAAGTTTTTTATACGTGGATATTTTATCAGTGTTTCTTTTGTTTAAATAATCATCTTTTGCATTCCAATTAGCTAATTCAGCGGAGTTATTTATCTATATCGGATTGTACCCATTTATTAACTTCTCTGGTGATTGTAGAGCGAGCTCTATTTAGCGTTTTAGCAATGTAAGATTTAGACTTATTTTCCTTTAAAAGAGTCTCAATTTGAATTCTTTCTTTAAGAGTAAGTCGACTATTTTTTTTACGTACCATAATAGACAAATCTATTAATTTAGATTTGTTGCGTTAAGTTATTGATTACGCACTGACAATCCTTTTCTGATAATTACTAATTACTTCCTCAGTACTTCTTATACAAGAGCAACAATCGATAGGAATTTCGTAGATTTACAATCTGATTTCAAAATTAAATATGTATCTCGTTCCTGAGTGTTGTACTAATTTTATCGAAATTAAAGATACGGTTTTTAATGATTTTACATAAAGAAAATGTATTTATGAAACGAGTTGTAGTTGGGCTTTCGGGAGGAGTTGATAGTAGTGTTACTGCGTATTTATTAAAAGAACAAGGCTATGAAGTTATCGGACTTTTTATGAAGAACTGGCACGATGATTCTGTAACAATTTCCGATGAATGCCCTTGGCTGGAAGATAGTAATGATGCAATGATTATTGCTGAAAGATTAGGAATTCCGTTTCAAACAGTAGATTTAAGCGAACAGTATAAAAAACGTATTGTTGATTATATGTTTAATGAATACGGGAAAGGACGTACACCAAATCCGGATATTTTATGCAATAGAGAAATTAAGTTTGACGTATTTATGAATATTGCATTGAATTTAGGGGCAAACTATGTAGCAACAGGTCACTATTGTAGAAAAGAGAAAGAAATTGTTAATGGAAAAACCATATATAAATTATTAGCAGGAAAAGATGATAATAAAGAACAATCATATTTCTTATGCCAATTATCCCAAAAACAATTAGCTAAAGTGCTATTTCCCATTGGAGAACTGACAAAACCCAAAGTTAGAGCTATTGCAAAAGAAACCGGTTTAATTACAGCTCAAAAAAAAGATTCTCAAGGATTATGCTTTATTGGTAAAGTTAAGTTACCCGATTTTTTACAACAAAAATTACAATCTAAAGAGGGAGTTATTGTTCAAGTTTCTAATTCTTTTAATACATACAATCAACCTTCCCCTCGTTTTGAAAATAAGCAGGCAGAGTTAAGCTACCGATCTAAAAAATATAAATATAAAATTTCAGATGGTAAAGTAGTAGGGAAACACCGAGGAGCACATTATTTTACAAAAGGACAGCGTAAAGGATTAGCTGTAGGCGGAACTAAAGAGCCGCTTTTTGTCATTGAAACAGATGTAGATAAAAATGTAATTTATACGGGAGAAGGTAAGCATCACAAGGGATTATATAGGAATGTGTTATTTGTGATAAAAGAAGAATTACATTGGGTTCGTGAAGATTTAACCTTAAAAGTAGATGAAACTATGAAAGTTCAGTCAAGAATTCGTTATCGCCAACCTTTAGAAAAAGCAACTTTACATCAAGTAGAAAACGGTTTGTTTGTTGAATTTGAAAATCCGCAAACAGCAATTCAGGAAGGACAGTTTGTTGCCTGGTATCATAACGAAGAGCTTTTAGGTTCTGGAATTATCTCTTAACTTGCTTTTTTAAGTATTATTTGAGCCAATAATTAAAATAGATGAAGAAATTTCTAATATTCATATTTACTTTCTTATCAGACTATTTGATATCTCAGGAAGATGTCCGGATATTTTTCAAAGATAAACCCGGTTCATCAAATTTTATGAATTCTCCTCTGAATATGTTAACCCGGAAATCAGTAAATCGAAAAAATAAGCAAGGAAGAGTTTTTGACATTAAGGATATTCCAATAGGAAATTATAATTATATAAAGACCTCAACAAGT
The DNA here is from genome assembly GCA_963666645.2 of uncultured Tenacibaculum sp. GTDB lineage: Bacteria > Bacteroidota > Bacteroidia > Flavobacteriales > Flavobacteriaceae > Polaribacter. Next base: position 11,649 of record CAXXDB010000007.1, read on the forward strand.
ATAACCGTTTTAGCAAAATTTAAATGGTTAAATGCAGTTCAAATTCATTATCAATGAAATAACCGCCTTTCTTCAAGAAACAAGTGTATATCCTAACTCATTCAACAATACATTAAAACTGAATATTAATCTGAACATTCAAGATAATCCGGAAGTTATTGTTTTAGGTAAGAAAATTTTAAGTTTAAAAGAAATGATAGTGAAAAATAAAATTACAAAGCTTTTTAATATACAATATCCTATTGTCCAAGGTGGAATGATTTGGGTATCAGGATGGAAGCTTGCTTCCGCAGTTTCTGATGCAGGCGGATTAGGCTTAATAGGTGCCGGCTCAATGTATCCGGATGTACTTCGTGAACATATTCAAAAATGTAAAAAGGCAACCGATAAGCCTTTTGGAGTAAACATACCTATGCTGTATCCCGGTATTGAAAAGATTATGGATATTATCGTGGAAGAGGGAATAAAAATTGTGTTTACTTCAGCAGGAAATCCTAAAACATGGACATCATTTTTAAAAGAAAAAGAGATTATGGTGGTTCATGTAGTTAGCTCAGTAAAATTTGCATTAAAAGCAGAAATAGCCGGAGTAGATGCCGTAGTGTGTGAAGGTTTTGAAGCAGGTGGTCACAACGGACGGGAAGAAACAACTACATTTACCTTAATTCCTATGATAAAAGAGCAAGTAAAAATTCCAGTAATTGCCGCTGGTGGAATAGGATCGGGGAGAAGTATGTTAGCGGTCATGGTTTTAGGAGCTGACGGAGTGCAAGTGGGAAGTCGATTCGCAGCCACCGAGGAGTCTTCGGCTCATGATAATTTTAAACAAACAATTGTTGATGTTAAAGATGGGGATACTTACCTTACCTTAAAAGAATTAGCGCCAGTGCGTTTGGTTCGGAATAAATTTTTCAATGATATACAAAAACTATATCAACAGAATCCTACTACCGAAGATTTAAGAACATTATTAGGTAGAGCCAGAGCAAAAAAAGGAATATTTGAAGGAGATTTGGAGGAAGGAGAATTAGAAATAGGTCAGGTAGCGGGACTAATTCATACAATTAAACCCGCAAAGCAAGTTTTGAATGAGATTATTAAAGAATATACTACTGTTAAGTCAAGTTTAAATTCTATATAAATTTAATAATGCTGTTTCGATTGGAGTTCAGAAGAAATTTAACTTCAGAAATCATCAGAGTTTCAATTATGCTCAATTTAATTAACCCAGAATCGCTACCCTTAATTTAAATTCAGGGCATTTATGTTTTTTAAACAATATTCTAAAACCGGTATTTTTAATTTTGTGATAATTCTTTGTAGTATATTTAATAGATAATACTGAAACTTTATTCAGAGTGCAGTAATTAAACAAGGTGAAAAAATTGATTTTTTTACCAAATCTAAAAAACTTGAAATCATACTTTTTTCAGGAAGGAGCTAAATAGTTATATTTTATAATCTTAATATCTTTTAACCTAATCGAAATCAGTATCTATTTTCAGGTAATCTAAAAACTCTCTTCTGGTCTCTTTCTCTTTGAATCTGCCACCAAACTCAGATGTTACGGTAGAACTTTCGATATCTTTTATTCCCCGGGAATTTACACATAAATGTTTTGCATCGATTACACACGCAACATTTTCTGTTTCTAATGCTTCCTGCATTGCTTGTACTATTTGCATTGTTAATCGTTCTTGTACCTGTGGTCGTTTTGCAAAGTATTCTACAATACGGTTCATTTTCGATAATCCGATTACTTTTCTGTTAGATATGTATGCCACATGAGCACGTCCTACGATGGGTAATAAATGATGTTCGCAAGTAGAATATACGGTAATATTTTTTTCTACCAACATTTCACCATATTTATAATTATTCTCGAAAGTAGAAATTTTTGGCATATTTGCCGGGTTTAATCCCATAAAAATCTCATTAACAAAAGCTTTAGCTACACGTTTTGGCGTACCTTTTAAACTATCATCATCTAAATCCATTCCTAATATTTCCAGTATATCCTTGACATTTTTCTGAATTTTCTCAATCTTTTGTTCGTCCGGAATATCAAATGCCCCTTTGCGCAACGGTGTTTTAGCAGAAGTTCCTATATGATTTTCTCCTATCTCATCTATTCTTTCATCTCTCATATTATTGTTAATCTCAAACATGATTTTTCGTCTAAGTTTCTTACTGTAAAGATAAAGCAAAAAACTATCCTTATTGTACAAAGTTAATTATTTCATTTATCGTAAGTAAATGCTCCTCCTTTGTTTGTGTATTCTTTAACTTGAATTTATCATTTTTTACCGAAGTAACAACAAATTCAACAGCTCTCTTATCAACATACTTCCATTGTTTTTTTTGCTGATTTTTACTTGTTGCAACATCCGGGTATAGCTCTGACTTAATTCTGCTGTCTCTTAGTTTATTTATGGCTTTAATTTTTGTTAAAACCTCATTTTCAACAAAGTTCAGGAACAAGATCTTAGGTTTCGGCAATTCAACTGTTTCAAAAAGACCCAATTCTTCCATTACCATATAAATACGTTCTAACCCAAAAGAAATTCCTATACCACTCACATCTTTTAATCCGAAAATTCCGGTTAAATCATCGTATCTGCCTCCGCCTCCAATAGAGCCAATTTTTATTTCTTTTGGGGCGGCTACTTCAAAAATTGCTCCTGTATAATAATTCAATCCGCGAGCCAGTGTAACATCTAGTTCTAAAGTTGATGTTTCCAATCCAAGTGCATTGATAGTATCAATTATAAACTGTAATTCTTTCACACCCTTTGTTCCATCTTCAGAATTCGCTAACATTTCTGATAATGAACATAGTTTATCCTTATTAGTTCCTCTAAAGTCGAACAGAGGCTGTACTTTTTCAATAGCTTCTTCAGAAATTCCTTTCGAAATCATCTCTGTTACAACACCTTCTTTTCCAATCTTATCAAGCTTATCTAACGTCACGGTAAAATCGATTAATTTATTTTTAACCCCAATGACTTCAGCAATTCCGGATATTATTTTTCGATTATTGATTTTAATGGTCGTTCCCTTAATATTCAGCTTACTAAAAACTGAATCGTATAATTGCACGAATTCTATTTCCTGCCATAAAGAAGTGCTTCCCACTACATCGGCATCACATTGATAGAACTCTCTGAAGCGGCCTTTTTGCGGACGATCGGATCTCCAAACGGGTTGAATTTGAGAGCGTTTAAACGGAAGGGTAATTTCGTTTTGATGTTGTACCACATAACGTGCAAACGGTACGGTTAAATCGTAACGCAAAGCTTTTTCTGAGATTTGAGATGTTAGCTTATTACTATTTTTTGTTGACAGTAAGCTATCGTCAGTTTTATCCAAATAGTCTCCTGAATTTAAAATTTTAAAGATTAAACGATCTCCTTCCTCCCCGTATTTTCCCATTAGGGTTGATGAATTTTCAAAACCTGGTGTTTCAATAGCTTGAAATCCGAATAGTTCAAAAGAATACTTCATAGTATTGAAGATAAAGTTTCTTCTGGCTACTTGTGTTGATGAAAAATCTCTGGTTCCTTTTGGGATGTTTGGTTTCATTGTTAATTACGAGTTGATAATTTTTAATTTAAAAATTTTAAGATTAAAATCAGCTGACAAATATCCGAATTTATTGGCGGATTATGAAGTTTTATTCCGGCGTTTTAATTGATAAATAGATGAATTTAATTCGAATCCTAACAACAGTATAATGGCATTTAACCAGACAAACAGCATTAAAATCAATAGTGTTCCTATTGAACCGTATAATTGATTGTATTTTGCAAACTTTATTACATAAATTCCGAATAAATAAAATGTAAATAACGACACTACCGTAGTTAATATCGCTCCCGGTGAAAAGAATTTTATGGCACTTCCTTGTTTGGTACCATATCGGAAAAGTAAAAATATTACTGTATAAATCATAATTAAAAACAGAATAATTCTTCCTAAATAAAATAAATCCAATTCACTGGTGTTGAACCAATCTATTTTAGACAGGGCAATTTGATATAATATGATTAGCGAAACTGTTATTATTAAGAAGAACGCGATTAATAGAGAAACGGCTAAAGATAGTGCGTAGGCTTTAAATACATTTCTAAATTCTTGTACGTGATAGGAATATTCAAAGCCTCCGAAAATAGCATTGACTCCATTCGTCATTAAAAAAACAGAGGTTAAAAAACCAAAGGATAGCAATCCCCCATATTGATTATTGATAATATCTTTAATAACGTCATTGACGGCATCAAAGGTTTTTGGAGGTAATCCTTCCCGAATTAAATCGAATAATCCTTCTTGAAATCCTGAGATAGGTATGTATGGGATTAAGGTAAGTATGAATAAGAGAAAAGGAAAAATTGCCATAAAAAAACTAAAGGCAATTCCACCTGCCCGGGCGGTTAATGCTCCTTTTACAATACCAATAACATACATTTCTAAAACGTCATATAGTGATAGTCCTTCTAAGCCAGGAATTTTAATTTTCTTTTCTGGTTTTACCAACCGATTTACGACAGATATTTTTTCACCGCTTTTTTCTATTCTTTTTGACATTTTTTGAGTTACATATGTTTTAGAAGAGCAAAGGTATAAAGTTTTAAAGAGCGATATGAGTAAAGTAAGGTTATCATTTTTGTTTTGGCTTTCTGATTAAACCTGATGGCATTCGTTTTGTTTCTTCCGGTAATTCAAATAATGAGGATTGCAGTATTGTCATAATCTTAATTATGAAACTTTTGAAACTCAAAAAAATCTAAAACTTATTCTGCTTTAACTCTACGTTTTTCTAACAAATTATCGATATTTTCTTCATAAAAAACTACTTTTTCAAGGTTATTAGCTTCTACTAGTCTATAGAAAAACTATGTACTTTTTTAAAATTCACATTTTCTGTTTTGTAAAATCTGTTTCTCGTATGTTGCCCAACAAATTAATACAGTTACAATTTTTAAGATTATTTGCAATAAAAAGGATATCAGTTCAAAAATATTTTAATCCCAATAATTTTAACCTTATAACAGATGGGGAGGAAACTACTGTCTTTAGTCGGGTATTGCTTAAGTTACAATCAATAAATTTGCATTCTGAAAATTATGAGTTAATTTATTTATGTAACTCTGAAAGATTACAGTTTTTAAAGATACAAGAATCAAAATCAGTTCTACTCAACTAATTGCCGGTAAAACTAATCTTGGTAAATGTTTCATTGTCATAGTATTCATTCCCTATCTTGAGTTTGAACATTAAAAAAAGTCTAAAAAATAACTTTCGCTACTTTAATTTTAGGCAACAAATTTTCTAGTTACTTGAACGCTCTTTCGATATAATCCCGATTTATTACCCGAAGTGGCATTTTATTTGAGAATTATTTTAACCCTCTGGCTTTTAACATAGGTGTGGCTTTTGGATTACGACCTGCAAAGGTTTTATACATTTCTGCATAATCCATTGTATTTCCTCTGGATAACACTTCTTTACGGAATTTATCTCCATTCTCACGAGTTAATAGTCCATTATTTTTAAACCAATCATAAGTATCATGACTTAGCATTTCTGTCCATAAATATGAGTAGTATCCTGCGGCATATCCACCGTTAAAAATATGTGCGAAATAAGTGGAGCGGTATCTTGGAGGAATTTCATCAATATTTAGTTTCATTTTCTTTAAGGCTTTTTTCTCAAATTTGGCTACATCTTCGATTTTTACATCTGTTCCTATCGTATGCCATTGCATATCCAAGTTTGAAGAACATAAGTTTTCGATGATCGAATATCCCTGATTAAATGTTCCTGCATCTTTAATTTTCTTTAATAATGAATCCGGAATCACTCCTCCGGTTTTATGGTGTAATGCATAATTGTTTAACACCTCAGGATGTGTTGCCCAGTTTTCATTGAACTGAGACGGGAATTCTACAAAATCTCTTGCTGTACTTGTTCCGGAAATTGAGGCATATTGCTGATCTCCGAATAAACCGTGTAATGCATGTCCGAACTCATGGAACATTGTTTCTACCTCATCAAAACTAATTAACGCCGGCTCTCCTTCTGATGGCTTTGGTAAATTACATACATTGTAAACTACCGGTTTTTGATTACGTAATTTAGATTGCTTTACAAAAGCACTCATCCACGCTCCACCTCGTTTACTGTCTCTGGCAAAGAAATCTCCGTAGTATAATCCTAACTTACTTCCGTCTTCCTCAAATAATTCATAAACAACAACATCCGGATGATATGTTGGAATATCCGTACGCTTCTTATAGGTAATTCCATATAATTTATTTGCTGCAAAGAAAACGCCTTTTTCTAATACATTGTTAATTTCAAAATATTGCTTTACTTCTTCTTCATCTAAACGATACTTAGATTTACGCACTTTTTCAGCATAATGATTCCAGTCATAAGGAGTTAGTTTAAAATCTTTTCCATTTTTCTTAATCTCTGCCTGAATTTCTTCAATTTCTGAAGTTGCTTTTTCTAAAGATCCCGGAATTAAGTTTTTGAACATATCAAATACTTTTTCTGGTGTAGAGGCCATAGTTCCTTGTAAACTCCAGCTTGCATAGTTATCAAATCCAAGAATTTTTGCTTTTCTTGCACGTAATTCTACCATTTTCTTTACTAAATCTGAGGTATCGTATTCTCCTCCTTCTGTCCTGTAAATCGATTTTTTGAATAATTCTTTACGAATTTCTCTGTTTTCTAAAGTCTGTAGTGAAGGTTGCTGAGTTGTGTTGATTAACTGAATTTCATAGTTCCCGTCTTTCTCAATAGACGTTATTTTTTCTTCAGAGAATCCTTTTAGTTTTTCTTTATTATCAACTACTACTCCCCCTTTTTTACTGGCGTCTAATAATTTTTTTCCAAAATCATTTGATAAACTTGCTACTTGAGCATTGATATCTTTTAATTCTTTTTTCTTATTTTCAGATAAGTTTGCTCCTGCTTTTACAAAATTTTTATAATACTCGTTTACTAAATGCTCAGATTCAGCGTTTAAGTTTAAGTTTTTTAAACTGCCGTGTACAACTTTTATTCTTTCAAATAGTTTTGTGTTTAATAAAATTTCATCGTTATGCTTAGAAAATTTAGGGGCTAACTCTTTTTGATTTTCACGTAATACATCATTGGTATGTGCTCCTGTTAATGCAAAAAATACAGCTGTTATATTATCTAATGTTTTACTACTTTCTTCAAGTGCCAGAACGGTATTTTTAAAAGTTGGCACATCTGTATTTGCTATAATTTCAGCAATTTCTTCATTTTGCATCTCCATTGCTTTCAAAATTGCCGGCATAAAATGATCATCCTCAATTTTAGTAAAATCAGGAGCTCCGTAATCCAGTGTACTTTTTACTAACAACGGGTTTTCAGAAACAGAAATATTCATATCAGTCTCTCCTTTTTTTGTTTCTTTGGTGTTACAGCTAACCATTATGATAATAGTTGCTATTAAAAAAAATTGTTTCATTGTTTTTAAATTTTAATTATTCTACTGCTTTTAGACTTAAATCCATATTATATACTGAATGTGTTAATGATCCGGAAGAAATAAAATCAATGCCGCACTCAGCATGGTTGCGTATTGTTTTTTCGTTGATTCCTCCTGAGCTTTCTGTTAAGCATTTATTTCCAATAAGATCAACTGCCTTTCGGGTGTCTTCATAATTAAAATTATCAATCAGAATTCTGTAGACTCCTTCATTTGATAAAATTTCTTTTATTTCATTTAGATCTCTGGCTTCGACAATAATTTTAATATCTAATTCTCTTTCTGTCAAGTATTTTCTTGCTTTGGTGATTGCTTGTGTTATTCCTCCGGCAAAATCGATATGATTGTCTTTAATCATGACCATATCATATAATGCAAAACGATGGTTTTCACCGCCTCCAATTTTCACTGCCCATTTTTCTAAAGCTCTGATTCCGGGGGTAGTTTTACGAGTATCCAGCACTTTTGTCTTTGTTCCTTTCAGTAAATTCATAAAAGAATGCGTTTTTGTAGCTACGGCACTCATTCGCTGCATTGCATTTAATACCAAACGTTCTGCCTGTAATATTGATTGTGATTTACCAGAAACATAGAACACAACATCTCCATGATTTACTCGGACTCCATCACTTATTAACGCTTCCACCTGTAAATTCGTATCTACATAAGCTAATACCATTTTTGCAAATTCGACACCTGCAATTATTCCTTTATCTTTCACAAGCAATTTTGCTTTTCCCTGTGCATCTGCAGGAATACAGGATAATGAAGTATGATCGCCCTCTCCCACATCCTCCCGTATTGCATTTGCAATTATTAAATCCAGTTCTTTATTAAATTGTTTTTTAGATATCATTTTTTAGATATTCAACTGTAAAGATAGTATTTTTAAATTATGTTTGGGTTTTCATGATTTAAGAATTCCTGATTTTGTTCTGTGAAAATAAAATTCCTTTCCACAGGCAAAACGGATGATAAAAACTTAGTTCAGTTAATTCTTTTAAATGATAAAAGAGAACACTATTAGGTCTATTTAATTTTTCAGAATTCTTACAAAGGAAAACTTCCTTAAATTTTTTTAATTACATCTGCGATGTGAAAAAGCAAAAAAACCTATTTTATAGGTAGGGTTTTTCTGTAATTACTTGTTATATCAGTTGGGAAAGTTTTCTGAATTAATTTATAAAAATTTACAATCATGAGAAAATATTTTACTTTTTGTTTTATTAATCTGCTTGTGATTAATAGTTTGCTTTTTTCACAAGTAACCGATGTACTTACCGGATTATCTACTTCTGATATTGAAGGGAGGAAACTGCTCTTTAAAGGTTCTGTGCTGTATGTTGCAGAATTATATAGAGGTACTAGCAGCATTATTACTGATCCTAATACCGGAGTTGCTATTGGCACGATTATCAATCATAACGGAAAAATTTTAAAAATTGATATTTCAAGTGCTTCTCCATCTGCTGATGAAGTGTTAAGTGGATTAAGAAATCTTGGTAATATTCTTATTGATGGTAACGATTTATTATTTAGTCATCATCAAAATTCTGTCAATAAAGTATCTAAAATTGATGTTTCGATGACTACACCTGTTATCAAAGATTTAATTGCCGATGGCAAAACGCCTTCAGATACAGCTTTAGCCTCAACTACAGGTTTAGCAATGAAGGTAGATGAATTATACATTACTTCTATTGGTATAGGGAAAATATATAAAGTTGATATCTCTCAAAATAATCCTGTACTTTCTGAATTTCTGAGCGATGTAGGAAACTTCTATGCAGATATAGAAATTGAAGGAAACAATATGTATGCAATCAAAGGACGAGAAAATATTATTAGAATTAATGTCGCTGATTCTTCTGATAAAACCGGCATGACAAGTTTAACCGGTTCTTTGGAATTGTTGCTTCACGATGGTAAACTGTATACTTCTACGAGTTCCGGAGAAATTATAAGAGTTGAAAATCCGTCTTCTTCCAATCCGACAATTACTACAATTGTAACAGGATTGAATAAGCCCAATGGCTTAGCAATAAAAGGAGATGAATTATATGTTGCACAGGCTAGACAGAATTTCTAAATTAAATTTATCAACGCTCTCCGCTAATGATTATTCTGAAGACCGGAAAATAACTATACATCCCAATCCATCTTCTGGTAATTTTATTAACTTTTCCAGATTACCGGAAATAAAGCATTACAAAATTTATAATATTTTAGGAGCAGAAATAGCTAATGGAGAAATTTCTGATACTAAAAAAATTGATATTCAAGAATTAACCAGCGGAATTTATTTTTTAAAGTTTAATAATAAAAATACAGTTAAATTTATCAAAAAATAATAACCGGAGATAGACAACACTAAGTTGCAGAAAAAATAGAAACGATTAAAATTAATATTTCTACAACATACAAAGATTATAAAAAGTACTACATTTGTTTGGTAATTTTTATGACATGAAGCTTGTTTTTGCCACCAATAATTTAAACAAACTAAGAGAGGTTGAAGAAATGCTTCCCGATTCCGTTGAATTTTTATCTTTAAAAGACATTAATTTTTTTGATGAGATTGAAGAAACTGCTACCACTTTAGAAGGAAATGCACAAATTAAAGCAAATTATATTACCAAAAAATATGGGTATAATTGTTTTGCTGATGATACAGGACTGGAAGTAGTGGCACTTAATGGAGATCCGGGCGTACATACTGCACACTATGCTGGTAAACCGCCGGATACGGAAAATAACATCTATAAACTATTAAAAAATTTAAATAATGAAACCAACAGAGAAGCACAGTTCAGGACTTCTGTCTGCTTAAATTTAAACGGGAAACAATTTCTGTTTGACGGAATATGTAAAGGGAGGATTTTAACACAAAAAAAGGGAGAAAAAGGCTTTGGTTACGATTCTGTTTTTGAGCCTGAAAAATTTAAAAAATCATTTGCTGAAATGACTTCAGATGAAAAAAACAGTATCAGTCACAGAGGATTAGCGATTCAAAAACTAGTAATTTTTTTAAAAATTATTAACCATACCTCCTGTGAGGAGCATCAACATGATATTTAATGATAAAAAACAAAGGTTTTTTATCATCTAAAAACATCGCATGGAAAAATTTCCAATATACCGTTATCATTTTATTCTGCTAATCATAGCCCTTATTTTTTTTAGCTCTTTAAATGTTAGTTTAGGTTCTGTAGAAATTCCATTTCATGAAATATTCAATTCTCTGTCAGGAGGAAGAGTCTCTAAAGAAAGTTGGTATATAATTGTTATAAACTATCGATTACCCAAAACTATTACCGCTATTTTAGTTGGATCGGGTCTTTCTGTAAGCGGTTTATTAATGCAAACTTTATTTCGTAACCCGTTGGCCGGACCATTTGTTTTAGGGATTTCATCAGGAGCTAGCCTGGGAGTTGCATTATTCTTATTAGGATCAGGTTTTTTTGGTGGTTTCGCTTTTGCTTCGAATCTTTTGAACTGGGGGTTATCCATGGCTTCAAGTTTGGGAGCCTTTCTTGTTTTATTAGTGGTTATTGGAACAGCTAACAAAGTTCAAAATACTATGTCTATACTCATTATAGGCCTTATGTTTGGTTCGTTTGCTTCTGCAATTATCAGCGTACTCTCTTATTTTAGTGATGCTGAACAAATACAGCAATATATGTTTTGGGGATTCGGAAGTTTGGGTAATTTATCCTGGAATGAAATTCTGGTTTTTGCTTCAATATATTTAATAGCTATCATAGGAGTCTTTTTTTCTGTTAAGCCTTTAAATAGTTTCTTGTTAGGTGAAAATTGTGCTAAAAGTTTAGGTATCAACACTAAAAGAAGCAGAAATCTTATTTTATTAATTACCAGTTTACTTACTGGTGTAATCACTTCATTTTCGGGGCCTATAGCTTTTATCGGACTGGCTGCTCCTCATATTACTAAATTGATATTTAAAACATCCAATCATAAAATATTAATTCCGGCTGCGGGTATTTTAGGAGGCATTATTTTACTAATTTGCGATAGTATTGCTCAGCTTCCAAAAAGTGAGTTTACATTACCTGTTAATGCCATTACTTCTTTATTAGGGGCTCCTGTAGTAATCTGGCTATTAATAAGAAAAAGGAAAATTTATGTATAGCAGAAATTAGAAAATTAAAACAAGTAAACAACATATCGTTCTACATACCAATAATTTATCCATTGGTTATCAAGACAGAAAGCAACAAAGTATCATTGTTTCCGGAATTAATCTGTCAATAAAAAAAGGGAAATTTGTTGCTTTATTGGGGAAGAATGGATCAGGAAAATCTACATTATTACGAACTTTAAGCAAAGTTCAGAAAAAATTGGGAGGTAATGTTTTTATACATCAACAACATCTTAATTCATATTCTCAACAGGATTTAGCTAAAATTATTAGCCTTGTGCTTACTGAACGTTTACCTGAAAGCCAGCTTACTGTTCTTGAAATTGTAGCTTTAGGCAGGCAGCCACATACAAATTGGTTGGATCAACTATCTCAAAATGACATTCATAAAGTAGAATGGGCTTTGAATCTTACAGGTGTAAAATATCTGAAAAATAAACCTTTTTATACGTTAAGTGACGGGCAATTACAGCGTGTATTCATCGCCAGGGCTTTAGCTCAGGATACTGAAATTATTATTTTAGATGAACCTACAGCTCATTTAGATATTCATCATACCTATAAAATATTTTCGTTATTACAGAATCTGGTTAAAACTACTCAGAAAACAATAATCATATCAACACATGAAGTGAATTTAGCATTAAAGCTAGCTAACGAATTTATCTTACTTTCAGATCAAAAAATCTTTAGTGGCAATGCTTCTGATTTAATTTCTCAAAATGCTTTTTCATTATTATTTCCAAAAGATTTAATTAGTTTTAACAAAAATTTACAACAGTTTGTTATTAACAAAAATTAAATTTGATGCTGTGTAACTTTTAATCTACACTTGGTCATTTCAACAACCTAAACAAGAAACAAAATATTATAATGAAAAATTTTATTTATATTGTTTGTTCATTAACTATTGCAGCCTGCAGTAGTAATCAGAACATAACTTCCGGTAAAAAAGACAGTGTCAGAGATATGAAAAATCATGTCGCTGTTTATGCAGAGACTATTACCGCAAAAGATTTAGGGACACATCTTTTTATGTATGCTTCAGATGAGTTTGAAGGGCGTAATACCGGTGAACCCGGGCAAAAAAAAGCTGTAAACTATCTTAGAGATTTTTATATGAGTCAAGGAATTGCTTCTCCTTTAGGAGGAAGTGATTATTTTCAGGAAATACCCTCTTCTTACTTAAGCAGCAATCGCCAAGGAATTAAATTAAAGGATTCGGAAAACGTAGTTGCGTATATTAATGGTTCGGAAAAACCAGATGAGATTGTCGTTATTTCTGCCCATTTAGATCATGAAGGGGTAAAAAATGGAAAAATTTATAATGGGGCTGATGATGATGGTTCAGGTACTGTAGCTATTCTGGAAATTGCTCAGGCTTTTAAGAAAGCTGCAGATGCTGGTAAAGGGCCAAAACGTTCTGTGTTATTTTTACATGTTACCGGCGAAGAAAAAGGCTTATTAGGTTCTAAATATTATACTGATGAAAATCCAATTTTTCCATTAGCTAATACAGTTGCTGATTTAAATATTGATATGGTTGGAAGAATAGACGCACATCATAAGGTAGATCCTAATTACATATATTTAATTGGTTCTGATAAATTAAGTACAGAACTTCATGATTTATCTGAGTCAGTGAATAAAAAATATACAAATATCAATTTAGACTATAAGTACAATGATGATAATGATCCGAATCGTTTTTACTATCGATCAGATCACTATAATTTTGCGAAACATAACGTTCCTGTTATTTTCTATTTCAATGGGACACATGCAGATTACCATCAGCCTACGGATACTCCGGATAAGATAAGCTATGAGTTGTTAGAAAAAAGAACCCGATTAGTTTTCTATACTGCCTGGGAAGTAGCAAATAGAGAAAATCGTATAATTGCAGATAAAACAAAATAACACCATTTCTTGTGTAATATGATTTTTTAAAGATAATCTTTCCTGAGAATATTATATTCTTGCCGGATACTTGTTTATATAGCACGATGGAAGTGCCTTAAAATAATATCATATAAAATCTTTGGAAATATAAACCCTTCATTTTGAGGATAAATGAAGATTGTACGCACATAAAAAGTTGGATTAGTTAGGTGTGATATGCTGATATGCACCAATATCCGGATTAGCCATTCTGTTGATTCCAAGAAGATCTAAAGAAATAGAAGTAGGTAATGCTCTGTTAATAGCATCACTATTATTTCCAATAATAAATTCTTCTTTTGAAGGGTTTTTAAAATGAGGGTTTCCGTTTAAAATAATGTTCTTGTAATAAGAAGTATCGTTAAAACTTAATTCATTGTTATCAGCAAACGTATTGTTAAAATCATCAAATTGAATTAAGCAGTTTTTAATTGAATAGTTAAAAGAAGTTTCATCTTCAACTCGATCTAAAACAAATTCTATATTATTATTTCCATAGATAATACAATTTGTGAAATTTGCAGCATTTAAATTTCTGGTTTCTATAACTTCCTGACCTTTTTCGTCTTCAAAAACAGAGAAATTGTTAACTAAAACAGCGGGTAGTGTACGTAAATTATTATTCCAGTAATTTGCAAAAGTAGAATGTGTAAAATTATATGTTCCTCCTATGGTACCGGCAAAAGAAGTCTGACCGGCACTACCAATAACAACATTTTCTCCTTCTATATTGGCTTCTCTGCCTAAAATTCCGAAGGTTACCTGATTATAAATTTCTGTATTTTTTAATTTTAAGGTGGGTGAGGTATTAGAACTCGTGCTATCTACTAAGATACCGATAATTCCGTTTTTTATTTGAGCATGATTAATTTCATTGTCCTTACTCCCTGCTCGCATCCATATTGTTCCCCATTGCCCGGAAACTCTGCTAAAAGAATGTTCTAATCGATCTCCTTCAAAAACTACCTTTTCATTTAGTGTGCCATTTACTTTTAAACTCCCTTTTTCATCGATGATTAGTCCTGAGTTATCATGAAAATGAATTCTGGCACCGGCTTCAATAATTAAAGTTTTATCCGGAGGGACAACAGCATAGCCATAAATTACATAAGGTTTATTTCTTGTAAACACCAATTCGCTATCCTCAAGAAATCTGCCCGGAATATTTGTAGTCATACCATCTAATGAAAGGTTATCAATCTCCATAGTAATTGGATTTCGATCAGGAAAAATGAAAGTAGCATCCCGGGTTAAAGTAACTAAGTCTACATCCTGTTGATTGTTTCCATTATCAAATAAAATTTTATCAGTATAAAGAGGGTTAGAAACATCATTAAAATTAATAGTAGTTTCTACAAAAATAAAAATGCTGTCTTTTGCTAAAACTTCAATATTCTGAAACATCTTCCCGGGGATACCATCAACATTTAAACGATAGTTAGAGGGTTGTCCATTTTCTAATTTAATTTCAGGTATAGAAATAGCTTTATTACTTCTGTTATAGACTTTTAAATTATAGGTTGCAGATCCAATTTTAGTAAAGATTGTGTCTAAAAAAACGGTGTCTTTCGAAAATTCTAAGTTACCAAAACTGGGGACAGTACTAAAATCTTTTCTGCATGAACTTACAGCAACTATAAATGCCATAATTGATATTGTTTGTATTAGCCTTATCATAGTTTTATTGTTTAATTAATTCTATTTCAAATAATTTATTCCAATGTTTACCTGTAACGAATAAGCGATTGTTTTTAGTATCATAGGCAATTCCGTTTAGCACGTCTTCTTGTGGAACTAATTTTTGAGTTTCTTTCATTTTCTGAGCTAAATCTTTCAAATTAATAATGCTTTCTACAATACCATTGGTTGGATTTATTATAGCGATTAACGGTTTTTGCCAATAATTTGCGTATATTCTATTATTGATAAATTCCAATTCATTCAATTTTTTTAGAGGTAATTTATTGGTATATATCTGAATGCTTCTTTTTTCTTCTTGATTTTCAGTGTTTAAAAACCATATCTTGTTAGTTCCGTCTGATTTAATTAATTCAGTATTTGTATGTGCTAATCCCCATCCTTCATGACTTTTGTTGTAAGGAAATTCTCTTTTCAATTCAAAAGTTTCTAAGTCAAAAACGAATCCTTTTCTGGCTTGCCATGTTAACCAGAATATTTCATTATTAAAAATGGTCATTCCCTCTCCAAAGTATTTGTCGCTTAAATCATATTGTTGAACCACTTTTCCGGTTGTGACATCAACTTTACGCAGATATGATTTACCCTTTTTTCCTGTTGTTTCATATAGATAACCATTGTAATACTCCAGTCCTTGAGTAAATGCCTTTTTATCGTGAGGATATGTGTTGACTATTTTATAGGTATAAAGATTTGGTTCTTTATTAGAAAATACTTCAAAAGAGTTTCTAATTTTTTCAACCTTTTCAGGCACAAAGACCAAAACTGTTATTAAATGTTTACCTGCACCTAAGTCTGAAGTATTAATGACTGTCTTATTATTTTCAAGATTTATTAATTTATTATTAATATACAATTGAATGCTGTCAACACTCCCTCCATTAATTTGTTGTACTGCAACTTGAATTTTCTCTCCTAAAATTGCTTTTTCTTTAGAAGTAATCTTAAATTTGTAACTTGTTCTACTACAAGATTTTAACACAAATACAACTGTCAATAAGATAAATAGAATATGTAAATATTTCATATAAAAATTGATTGGATATAACTAGTCAGTAATTTCGTTACAAATAAAACAATTTATTTGTTTGAAATTAAAAAAAAAGAATTAAATTTGTACTTTCAAATACCCGTTGCAGGTTTTTTGATTTTTTGAAGACGCTTAAAACTTTACCAATTTTAAAGATGAAAAAAGATATACATCCGGGAAATTATAGAATGGTAGCTTTTAAAGATATGTCTAACGGAGATGTATTTTTAACAAAATCAACAGTTGCCACAAAAGAAAATTTAAAAATTAAAGGAGTTGAATATCCATTAGTTAAACTAGAAATTTCCAGAACCTCTCATCCTTTCTATACCGGTAAATCTAAGTTAGTAGATACAGCCGGTCGCATTGATAAATTCAAAAATAAATATGCTAAATTTAAGAAGTAATTTTAGTAGTGATTTGTTCTGAGAAAAGAGATATAATTTTTTTAAAACTTAATCAATTCTTACCTTATTCTCTTATTTTTATTTCTCAAAAATTACCTGTTCTTTCCGCATTGTTGAAATTTTAGAAAGAGTGAATGTACAAACTTAGTTTTTTACATCCAGTATGTCTCTTAATGAATTTCCTAAAAGCATAAAAGCCATTACCAGACTCATAATCGCTAAGCCGGGAATAATAGCAAGAAAAGGTTTCCCGAGAATTATATAATTATAATGATTTTTAATCATGGCACCCCATGATGGAGTAGGAGGTTGTACTCCAATACCTAAAAAGCTTAAACCACTTTCTATTAAAATAGCTGCAGCAAAATTAGCAGCAGAAATAATAATGATAGGAGCTAAAATATTAGGGAGTATGTGTTTGAGTATGATTCTCATATCAGAAAACCCTAAAGCTCTGGCAGCTTCAATATATTGTTCTTGCTTTGTACTTATAACTTGTCCGCGAACAATTCTGGCAACTTCTACCCACATGGTTAATCCTACTGCAATAAAAACCTGCCAAAAACCTTTTCCAAGAATCAAAATAAAAGCAATAATCATTAGTAAAGTAGGAATAGACCAGGTGATATTAATAATCCACATTATAAATGCATCTGTTTTCCCTCCATAATACCCTGCAATAGCTCCGGCAGGAATTCCGATTAGTAAAGAAATAAATATTGCGACAAATCCAATGAAAAAAGAGATTCTTGCTCCAATAAGTAATCGACTGAATAAATCTCTACCATATTTATCGGTACCAAGATAAAAAGTTTTGGTTTCAATAAAGTTCTCAGGATTGTTATTGAAAATTGAGAGGTTATATTTTTTAGGTAATCCATCAGAAAGTTTAATAATTTCAAGAGTTTCATCAGTTTTTTTATAAGATTGTATGGGAATTTCATCAAAATTTAAAGGTTTTCCATATAAAAAAGTATGAAACCAGAAGTTTTTGGTATTATTAACAGGTACTTTTACTATGTGTGTAGAGAATCCGGGAGGCTTGGAATGAATTTCAATATGCATTTGATTAGCAGAATTGCTATTATCTGGAGCTAATACATAAGAAAATAACGCTATAAAACCGCAAAGAATTATATAACTTAAACTAATGAAGCCTAAGGGGTGTATTTTTAACTTTTGAAGAACTAAATGACTTAGAGAGATGATTGGTTTCATTGATTATATATCAGAAATTTCTTCACCAGGTTTCAAATTAAACTTTTTTCTAAATAAATGGACAATTCCATATAAAACAGGAGTATCTAAAGCAGCAATAATTATTTTAAATAGTACTCCGCTGATAAGGAGTCCCAAAAAGTTATCCCATGTAATAATCTTAAAAGAACACAGCAGTATTAAAACAGTTAATGTATCTATAAATTGAGAAGAGAAAGTAGAAAAATTATTTCGTAACCATAAATGTTTTCCTTTTGTAAAATCTTTCCAGAAATGATATATTCTGATATCTATAAATTGAGCAAATAAATAAGCTAACATAGAAGCTAATACGGCTAAAGGAGCAGCACCAAATACAAGATTAAATGTAGAATCATTTACCGGTGACCAGGAAGTAGCAGGTACGAGCTTACCAACAAAAATAATTGCTAATGAAAATAACGAAGCAGAAATTCCAGCAATAACCACCTGATTCGCTTTTCTTTTTCCATAAATCTCAGATAAAATATCAGTAATTAAAAAGGTAATTGGGTAAGGGAGTAATCCTACTGAAACTTGAAAAAGTTGTTTCTCAAATATGTTAATATTTATAGGATACCAATAAAAGAACTTTTGAAAAATTAAATTAGAAACAACCAGAGAGGCAATAAATAATGCGACTAAAATTAAATAAATGTTTTGAGCAAGTAATTTATCACTATTAATCATACAACGAAAATAAAAAATTAAAATTGATTATATTTGTATCCACAAACAAATGGAGAAAATAAACATATGAAAGCTTATATATTTCCTGGTCAGGGAACTCAATTCACAGGTATGGGAGTAGATTTGTATGAGAAACACTCATTAGCTCAAGAGTTTTTTGAAAAAGCAAATTCTGTTTTAGGATTTAGTATTACCGATATAATGTTTGAAGGTTCTGCAGAAAAATTAAAGCAAACAAAAGTTACACAACCTGCTATTTTTTTACATTCAACCATTTTAGCAAAAGTATTAGGAAAATCCTTTAAGCCTGATATGGTAGCAGGACATTCTTTAGGAGAGTTTTCAGCTCTGGTAGCTAACGGCGTTTTATCTTTCGAAGATGGTTTGCAATTAGTTTTTAAGAGAGCGTTGGCAATGCAGAAAGCTTGTGAAATGCAACAATCTACTATGGCGGCAGTTTTAGGTTTAGAAGATAAAGTTGTAGAAGAAACTTGTGAAGCAACAGAAGGTATTGTGGTAGCGGCAAATTATAATTGTCCAAGTCAATTAGTAATTTCAGGAGAAGCAGAAGCTGTTAATAAAGCATGTGAAGCTTTAAAAATAAAAGGAGCAAAAAAAGCTTTAGTATTACCTGTTGGAGGAGCTTTTCATTCTCCTTTAATGGAATCTGCCAGAGAAGAGCTAGCAAAAGCTATTGGAGAAACTACTTTTAATAATCCTGTCTGTTTCATTTATCAAAATGTAGCCGCTAAAGCAATAATCAATCCAAAAGAAATTAAAGAAAATTTAATAGCACAATTAACAACACCTGTAAAATGGACACAATGTATTCAGGCTATGATTGCTGACGGAGCTAATGAATTTATTGAGGTTGGTCCGGGAAAAGTTTTACAAGGATTAATGCGTAAAATAGATAAAAATGTTGAAACACGTGGTGCTTCTGTAGAAGAATAATGAGGTAAGAATTTAATAGACAAATTTCTTCATAATTGACACTATCATTAGATAACTATTGAAACTTATTTTTTCCTGAAATAAATGCTAATAGGTACTCCGTTAAAACTATAATGCTTTCTCAACTGATTTTCAATAAATCGTTTATAAGAATCTTTGATATATTGAGGGAAATTGGCAAAAAAAACAAATTGAGGTGTATGGGTTGGTAATTGCATACAGTATTTAATTTTAATAAACCTGCCTTTTATACCTGGCGGTGGTGTTTTCTGAGCAATTTTCAGCATTGTTTCATTTAACTTGCTGGTTTGGATTTTTCGTTTTCTATTTTCATACACTTCAACAGCTGTTTCTATGGCTTTAAAAATTCGTTGTTTTGTTAATGCAGAAATAAAAATAATAGGAATGTCTGTGAATGGCTCAACTTCTTTTCGGATTTTTTTTTCAAAATCACACATTGAGTTAGTTTCTTTTTGAATTAAATCCCATTTATTTACCAGAATTATAATTCCTTTTTTATTTTTATTTGCCAACCAAAATATTTTTTCATCCTGACCTTCAAATCCGCGAGTAGCATCAACTATAACAATAGCTACATCACAATGCTCTATAGCTCTAACGGCTCTCATCACAGAATAAAACTCAAGGTCTTCTTTAACTTTTGATTTTTTTCGAATTCCGGCAGTATCTACTAAGTTAAACTCAAAACCAAATCGATTGTATTTTGTATCGATAGAGTCTCTAGTAGTTCCTGCAATGTTGGTTACAATACTTCTATCTTCCCCGATTAAAGTATTTATAAATGAAGATTTACCCGCATTAGGTCTGCCTACAACAGCAAATCGAGGAAGTTCCTCTTTTTCATCGCCGAAAGATTCAGGAATTTCTTCTGCTATTGCGTCTAATAAATCACCTGTTCCACTTCCGTTAATAGATGATATTGTATGATAATCACCTAGTCCAAGGTTGTAAAATTCTACAGCATTTGATGCCCGTATCGTATTATCTGCTTTATTTACAGCAATAAATAAAGGTTTGTTTATTTGACGTAAAATTTTAGCTACTGTACTATCCATTGGAGTAACACCTTGCTCTATATCAACAACAAAAAGAATAATATCTGCTTCATCTAAGGCCAGTTGTATTTGTTTTCTGATTTCTTCTTCGAAAATATCATCAGATTCCACTACATAGCCACCAGTATCAATTACAGAGAATTCTTTACCATTCCATTCTGATTTTCCATAGTGACGATCTCTGGTAACGCCACTTATAGAATCTACAATGGCTTCTTTTCGTTTAATTAATCTGTTGAATAGTGTAGATTTTCCTACATTGGGCCTTCCTACAATGGCTACGATAGTACTCATAATTGCAAAGATAGCATTTCTGTGAAGATAACTATTGACTAACTAACAGTCTAATAGTTCTTTTTAATTTTATAGATTTAAGTTCTTTAACAGAAAATTTTAATTTTTATAACCAAAACGTCTTAATTGTTTATCATTAGATCGCCAGTTTTTATTCACTTTCACATACAAGTCTAAAAAAATTTTTTTATCGAAAAAGTGTTCTAAACTTTTTCTGGCTTCTGTTCCTACATGTTTTATTGCATTTCCTTTATGACCAATAATAATTCCTTTTTGAGTTTCTCTTTCAACCATAATTACAGATCTAATCTTTATAATAACATCTTCTTCAATAAAACTTTCCGTTTCTATTTCCACTGAGTATGGAATCTCTTTTTTATACCGTTGTAGAATCTTTTCTCGTATCGTTTCGTTTACAAAAAAACGTTCCGATTTATCTGTTAGTTGATTTTTTGGGTAAAATGGGGGAGAATCGGGTAATAGTTCAATAGTCCTACAGAAAACAGTATCAATATTAAATCTTTCTAATGCTGAAATCACATAAACAGAAGAGTTTGGAACTTTTTTTCTCCAATAATCAATTTTATCCTGAACTTTATCTTGACTAAATAGATCGATTTTATTTAATAATAAAATTACAGGAATTTCACTGGTTATTATTTTATTAAAAAAAACTTCATCTTCTAGAATTCTTTCGCCGATTTCTACCATGTAAATAAGCACATCAGCATCATCAAAGGCAGATTTCACGAAATCCATCATTGAATTTTGTAATTCATAGACTGGCTTTATAATTCCCGGTGTATCTGAAAAAACAACCTGGTACTCTTCGCTGTTAACAATTCCTAATATTCTATGTCTTGTAGTTTGAGCTTTAGAGGTAATAATTGATAATTTTTCACCAACTAAAGCATTCATTAAGGTTGATTTTCCAACATTAGGATTTCCTATAATGTTTACAAATCCTGCTTTATGTGTCATATAGCAAAGATAATTGTTTTTTATTCTCTGAATTATAAATTAATATAATGCTATTTTTAAGTTGCAAGTTAAAAAACTATATGTAATAGGGCCTTCAACAATATTTGGGTAAGAAGTTAGTAAGGCTACTATGCCCGGATATCCTTTGTTAGCATATAGTTTTCCATAAAATTTATCTAAAAACAATTATCTATAAATGAAATTCCTGTGGAATTTCCTAAGCAATATGTTTTTAAAAACAAGGTCATTGACATTAATGCTTCATGAGAGAGAATAAGCATGGAAGAAGTTGAAGTAATAAGTGTAGATAAAAATCCTTCATGATTAAAGAAATCCGATAAATACAGATTTGTATTTAAAAAGCATTATGTAATGAGGTAATGAAAGTTCGATCTTGGGAGTTGTAATAACCAAAACCAACACTAATGAAATATAGATTAATTATTCCAAATTGTACGGCTGAAAATAAATTTATACAGAAGCTTATTCTTTTATACTATTATTGCCATATTTTTTATGTACTTTTACGATAAAGAAAGGCATAAAATATCACAGTAATACAGAATAATAATTTGTCTTAGTTAATTTTTACAGATTTCCCTATAGCTTCTAATTCAAAGATAAGATTTCTTTTATTTACTGAAGGAGCGTAGGTAAATCCTTCAAAAATTATCAATCGATTATTTTCTTTGTCAAGAATCGTGTAATTCAGGAAAGGACCCGCCATAAAGTCATTTTTCACTTCCCATTTCCCTCGGGTTTCGTATGCTTTATTAGTATTAATTATTGTATCGTAAGTAAATGGCGTATAAGCTTTTTCAGTTATCATATACATTCCTTCTTTTCTTCCGGGGATATACTTTTTGCTAATACTGTCCCTTACCGAAGTTATATTATCTGCTATCTTAGATTCATCAGTTAAGGGGATAGAATACACCAGAATATTATTTGTTCCATCTCCTCTTGCAATTCCACTTTTAAGATGTTGACGCATCCAGAGAAACTCTCCTGTATCATCAACCAAACGGTATCTTTCAGGTATATCAATATCAATTCCCAGATTTTGAAGTGTATTGATTTTTGAAGCATCTAACTTCTCTCTTCTGAAAATTGATTGAATAAATTTTATATCCTCGTTTTTAAAAATTTGTATAATTTCTTTACCTCTGCTTCTAATTAAGTTGATTAAATCATACTCGTCGTTGGCTGTAGCAATTACTATAATTTGTGGTGAAGCATATTTATTTTTTATAATAGATATATTTGTAGTATCTGATTTTTGAAATAATAATACTGCTTTATTGTTTCTTATAAACCCTTTAAACCCTGAAGGGTCAATTTGTGTTACTGATAACAATGTTTCCGGTTGTGGTAAACCTACTTGATGTTCGCCAAAAACACTTCTAATTTCATTCCCTGGTTTTCCTAACCAATCTCCTCTTTTCATTACTACTAAAATACCATTCGTATTTCCTGTTGATGATGGTAATATTATATCGTTTTTTCCATCTTGCTTACAGCTTGCTAAAACTAGCATTGCCATAAAAAGCACCCATATTTTTTTCATAATAATTGGTATTAGTTAGTATAATAGTTGCTACCAATCAAAAAGTATTCCGTTTTACATTCTTTTTGGATAAATATATAAACGTTGTCCTATTTTTCAATTTTGTATTTATCATATTATTCCAACGCTTTATATCTTTGACTCTTACTCTAAACTTATTAGCTATTTTACCTAAATAATCTCCTGACCCAACCTGTATCGAATCCTCTTATCCATTTCAAAATATTTAGGAAGTGGTTCTTCTCTTGAAGCATCTTCAGCTTCTGCTAGGGCATAAATTTCCTGTTCTTTGTCTAAAAAATCCATTATTTTATTTCTTGATAAACGCACAGTAAATTTTTTCTTTTCTATATTAAGGAATAATATCAATTTTATACTCAGGATTTAAAAAAGCAAGAACTTTTTTATCTACATTTATCTTTTCAGAAATTTGTTGAAATGAGATTGTTTTTTCACCTGTATCTTATTAGTCTGAAAATTAAAAATTTTATGATTTTCCGGATATATTCCCAATTCATCAGCATATTTAAAAATACACATAGTGGAATAAAATGAAGGAATATAATCTGCAGGTTCTCCAGGTAAAAACCGACGAATGTTCCAATAATTTTTATATCCGCCAGATCATTTAATGGCTTTTAATACATTTCCGGGATCTGAATTATATGCTGCTAAAGCTAAATCCCAATCATCAAAGAGCTGATGCAGATAATTTAAGTATTTACAGGTTGCAATAGTAGATTTTATCAGATCCTGTCGTTCATCTACATAAGAATTAACCGCTAATTTATATTGCTTGCCGGTTTCATACATAAATTGCCATAAGCCCGCTCCCATTCTGGATTTTATTTGTGGTCGCAATGAGGATTCACTTACTGCCGGATATTTCATTTTTAACGGAATATCATATTGAGATAAATATCGCTCAAAAATTGGAAAATAATATTTAGATCTTTCCATTAAAATTGGATAATGTTTTTTCGATACTTTAAGTAATTATTGATAACTCACTCTAATACAGGGTTAAATTCTAAATCAGAAGGAGTTGTAAAATTAATTTTTGATAATCTTTTTTTTAATAATTCTGGTGTAACAATTTGATTTACATTGCTTATTAATCTTTATCCTTAATGATATAAGAGATTGTGTCAAGAAGCGATGAATTGAATTTTACTTCAACTAACAAACTATCTATTCTCTTTAAATCGTCGTTTGTGTATGTTTTTTTTGAATTTTTTCTTGTGGAAGAATTGTATCGATTTGTATGGGTGATATCGAATCAATTTTATGAATAGAATCTGTAGATTGTTACTGTGTGAAAGCACTATAAATAATAAGAATGGCTCCGATAAAGAATTTTTTCATATAAAGCATCTATGATGATACTAAAATTTAAACTCTACTGCAACAGGACAGTGATCGGAATGCTTGGCTCCCGGCAGTATATAGGCTCTTGAAATATTCTTCTTTAGTGATTTGGCAACCATACAATAATCCAATCGCCAACCTTTATTATTAGCTCTGGCATTGGCCCGGTAACTCCACCAGGAATATTCTTGACTATCTGGATTTAGAAAACGAAAACTATCTATAAATCCGCTATCAATAAAGTCTCCTATCCATTTTCTTTCTTCAGGTAAAAACCCGGAAACTCCCTTCATTTTAGGATTATGAATATCTATTACTTCATGACAAATATTATAATCGCCACAAATTACCAGGTTTGGAATCGTTTTTCTTAACTCTGTAGCATAATTTAAGATTTCTTTCATATAGCTGAATTTGAAGTTTAATCTGGTATCATTTGTCCCTGAAGGTAAGTACATACTCATAATTGAAACATGGTCATAATCAACGCGAAGGTTTCTCCCTTCATTATCCATCATTTCTATCCCTGTTCCATATTCTACATGATTGGGTTCTTTTTTACAGAAAACAGCAACCCCTGAATATCCTTTTTTTTTAGCAGAAAACCAATATTGGTATGGATATCCTATTTGCTCAAAATCCATGGTATTTAATTGTTCTTTTTCCGCTTTGATTTCTTGTATACAAATTACTTCAGGATTGACTGTAAGCAACCAATCTAAAAAGCCTTTTTTTAAGGCTGCACGTATTCCGTTTACATTGTATGATAATACTTTCATAAAGATGAAATTTTAAGGCAAGTTACAGGATGACAAATCTTAGTAATACAAACTATTCTAGTTATGATAGTGAACATTATTTTAATAACTTTGAAATTTCTCTTCTTATTAGTAAACTATGGTTACAATAATATTTTATACAGACAGAATCAAGTTCTATAATTACTAACGTATCTTTTATCATTTTCATACTATTTTCATAGTTTTCAGGTATAATGTGATAGTTTTTTTATTTCTCCAAAAGAAGTTTTTCATTATGATTATAAGGATCTGTTAGTATTAAAAGGAAAAATAGTGCAAATAAGCATTCCCATAACTCCCACTTTTTACCATCAGAGATAAAGGAAACAGCTGCTACGGATGAAAGGATAAAAGTTGCTGAATGTTTAACTTTAGGAACCGGAATTCCAAATTTGTCAACAATATTTTTTATATGGTTACTTTTCTTATATAAAAAATAAAGAAATAAAAAATAAATCCCAAAAATAACAGAAAAGCAATAGGAGAAAATTAATTTATTTATTTTAACATCCGCTACAATAAAATTATGGATATTGGTTTCGTTTTGAGAATTGTATTTTATAAAAAAATCATTAGAGGGTATTGAAAAAATGCGTTGCCCCCATGAAATTTCTTCTCCAAACCCAAAGAACAACCCTAAAGCCATTAATAAGTTGAAATAAAACCATTTATGTCCTTTGCAAAATTTAATCTTAATAACTTTCCAAAATAAAAGCACAGAAGCTATTAATAATAATAAGCAAGTAAGATATTCAATAATACCGTCTTCTTTAATAAGATACTTATAAAGGTTTTCTTTAAAAAAGAAAGTAAAAGAAACCAATATCACACAAAAAATCAACAATTTGATTGTTATTTTAAAAGATTTTTCCATTCTATATTCGGATTTTATTTCTGTAGTTATATTAGCACCATCTTTTTTTCCTCAACTCAATACCATTAATTTTTTTCAACAAAATTTATCCTGTTCTACGAAGTCATGGGATAAGAAACCTGGGAAAAAATACAATTTGTTAGAATATCATTTCAGGAATTTCATCATTAACAGCTAATGCTCCTTCAGTAGCTTCCTGAATTTCTTCTACTGTTACTCCGGGAGCTCTTTCTAACAAGTGAAACGCATTGTCTTTTATTTCTAATACTGCCAAATTAGTTACAATTTTAGTAACACAAGCTACTCCTGTTAATGGTAATGAACATTGTTTTAATAATTTTGAAGCTCCTCTTTTATTGGTATGTGTCATTGCTACAATAATATTTTCGGCAGAGGCTACTAAATCCATCGCTCCTCCCATACCTTTTACCATTTTTTCCGGAATTTTCCAATTGGCTATATCTCCATTTTCTGAGACTTCCATTGCTCCTAAAATAGTTAAATCTACATGCTTTCCTCTAATCATAGAAAAACTTGTAGCTGAATCAAAAAAACTTGCTCCGGGTAATGTTGTTATGGTTTGTTTTCCTGCATTGATGATATCTGCATCTTCTTCTCCTTCAAAAGGAAATGGACCCATTCCTAAAACACCGTTTTCGCTTTGAAATTCTACCTCTATATCATCCCTGACAAAATTTGCTACCAGTGTTGGAATCCCAATTCCTAAATTTACATAATAGCCATTTTTCACTTCTTTTGCTATACGTTTTGCTATTCCTTTTTTATCTAACATCTTTCTAATGTCTCAATTTGTTTTATGTATCAAGGTAATAATCTATCTGCTTTTGATACTTCTTAATATTTGCTATATAGAATCCAATCACGGATTTTCTGTTTTATTGTTCAAATTTGAATTCGCAGGATAATTTTTAATTTTTAGTACGAGTTGTTCTTTGTTCAATTCTTTTCTCGTATTTTTTCCCCTGTAAAATACGTTGTACAAAAATTCCCGGAATATGAATTTGATTAGGGTTTAATTTTCCAACAGGTACTAATTCTTCTACCTCAGCTACCGTTATTGTAGCGGCACCACACATGCAGGGGTTGAAATTACGAGCTGTTCCTTTAAAAATTAAATTTCCTGCTTCATCTCCTTTCCAGGCTTTTACAAAAGCAAAATCTGCCTTAAAAGCTTCCTCTAGCACATATATTTTTCCGTTAAACTTCCGAGTTTCTTTGCCTTCTGCTATTTCCGTACCATAACCTGCCGGTGTATAAAATGCCGGGAAACCTGCTTGTGCCGCTCTACATTTTTCTGCTAAAGTTCCTTGTGGTGTTAATTCTACGTCTAATTCTCCTGAAAGCATTTGTCGTTCGAATTCATCGTTTTCCCCTACATACGAGGAAATCATCTTTTTTATTTGATGGTTTTGAAGTAATAATCCTAATCCAAAATCATCCACTCCGGCATTGTTGGAAATACAGGTTAAATCAGTAATTCCTAACCGCATCAATTCTGTAATTGCATTTTCCGGTATTCCACACAAGCCAAAACCTCCAAGCATTATGGTCATTCCACTAGAAACATCCTGTAAAGCTTCGTTTATTGAATTTACTTTTTTGTTTATCATTTAATTGAACTGCTCACTATTTATTAGTTAACTTTTTAAAAATCTGTTGCTCCTCTTTCTTGTTCTTCTTTAGTTTTTTCTTCATGCTTACTACAATCTAAATTTATTGAAAGTTCTGAAGGTTTATCAAAAGGTTTCTGACTTATTTTTAATGTTTTATCAGCATAGCATTTCTGCATAAAAATAGCCCAGGCGGGTAAAGCCATTGATGCTCCTCCTCCTTCTACCAAATCAGCAAAGTGTATTGATCTATTTTCGCCACCCGTCCAGACTCCTGTTGTTAAATTGGGGACAATTCCCATAAACCAACCGTCAGATTGATTTTGAGTTGTTCCTGTTTTTCCGGCAATAGCGTTGGTAAATTTATAGGGATATCCTGTTATAAATTTACCACGATTCCCAATAGTTCTTAACCGGGCACCCGAACCAAACTGTGTAACTCCTTCCATTAAATTTAAAGCTACATAGGCTGATTCTTCACTGAATACTTCTTTTGTTTTAGGAACGAATGTTTCCAATACGGTTCCGTTTTTGTCTTCTATTTGTGTAATAAACATCGGTGTAACTCGCATTCCTTTATTGGCAAATGTAGAATAAGCACTAGTCATTTCTAACAATGTTAAATCTACAGATCCTAAAGCAATTGAGGGGTTTGCCTTAAATTTGGTAGAAATTCCGGCTGATTTTGCTAAGCGTGCTACATTTATAGGTGATACTTCATCAATTAATCTTGCCGTAATTACATTTACCGATTTTGCTAATGCTTCTTTTAATGTATATTCATTTCCATATTTTTCTCCCGGGTTTTTGGGTGTCCAATCATCTTCCATTCCATATTTTTCTTTTCGGATTGTATATGGGGTATTGGGAAGTTTATCGCAAGGAGATCTTTTTAACTGGTTGATTGCTGTTGCATATACGAAAGGTTTAAACGTTGAGCCTACTTGACGTTTTTGTTGCTTTACAGCATCATACTTAAAATGTTTGTTATTAATCCCACCCACCCATACTTTAATATGACCTGTTTGTGGTTCTATAGATACTAAACCTGAACGTAAAAAATGTTTATAATATAAGATAGAATCATAAGGAGTCATGATAGTATCGCGATCTCCTTTCCAGCTAAATACTTGCATATCCGTTTTTGTATTGAATGCTTTTTCTATTTCTTCATCTGACTTTCCTATGGCTTTCATTCGCTTATAACGAATTGAATTCTTTTTTGCACGATTCATGATTATTTTAATTTTTTCTCTTTCCAGTTCATAAAAAGGTCTCGTTTCATTCTTTTTTTGTTCTTTAAAAAAATATTTTTGAAGATTTGCCATATGTTCTTGTATAGCTTCTTCTGCATATCGTTGCATACGAGAATCAATAGTTACATAAACTTTCAATCCGTCTTTATTAATATTATATAATTCTCCATTAGGTTTTGGGTTGTTTTTTACCCATTTTTTCATGAACTGTCTCAAATACTCACGGAAGTATGTAGCCAGTCCGTCACTATGACTTTCTGGTGTGAATTTTATCTTTAACGGTAGTTCTTGTAGTGAATCTTTTTGTTCTTTAGTAATAAATTTATTTTTATACATTTGAGCAAAAACAACATTTCTTCTGTTTAATGATTTTTTTCTTGAAACTTTTCTATGTGGATTGAATTGGCGTGGATTTTTTAGCATTGCTACTAAAATTGCTGATTCCTGCAGGTCTAACTCTTTAGGTTCTTTGCCAAAATAAATGCGGGTAGCAGAACGAATTCCCGTAGCTTTGAATAAAAAAC
This sequence comes from uncultured Tenacibaculum sp., assembly GCA_963666645.2. Lineage (GTDB taxonomy): Bacteria > Bacteroidota > Bacteroidia > Flavobacteriales > Flavobacteriaceae > Polaribacter. The sequence goes on from CAXXDB010000007.1 coordinate 41,660, forward strand.
CTTGCGTATTTAAATACATAGTTATTATTTCTTGCTTGGTATATTGCCGTTCTAATTTAACAGCGACAATCAATTCTTTAATTTTTTGAACAATTCTTTTAGCTGTGTTGGAAGATGCTTTTCTAGTAAATAAATTCTTTGCCAGTTGTTGTGTAATGGTACTGGCTCCTCCCCCTTTTCCTAATTTTGCAACGGCTCTTGCTAATCCTCTAAAATCAATACCTGAATGTTCATGGAATCGTTCATCCTCGGTAGCTATTAAAGCTTTAATCAGGCTCTCAGGTAAATCTTTATAATGGATTGGCGTTCTGTTTGCTTCTTTATAGAACTTTCCTAAGGTTTTACCATCTGAGGATATTATTTCCGTTGCTAAGTCGTTTTTAGGGTTTTCCAATTCCTCAAATGTAGGGAGTTTTCCAAAAGCACTCCATGATGCTAATAAAAAAACAAAACATATAGTAAGAATCCCTCCTAAAATTAGTTTCCAAAACCATCTTATATATGTATTAAAGTTTATTGTCTTTTTTTCAGTCATAATTATTCGTTTTTTCAATCCTGAATCCTACGTCTGTGATACCTTTTAATTCTTTAACTCCATTTACTTTATTATTTTTTCTCATGGCGTGGTAAATTTCTAAAGAGTATTCTCCTGCCACAGGAAATAAAATATTCTCTTTATAAAAAAGTTTATTTTCCTTGGTTTCTGAAAAACCTGTTCCTAAAAATTTTCCTTTTTTATCTGCCATATCATATTCAAGAGTATCTATGAGTTTCTGATTATCCGGGAAGTTCATTTTAGTAATTAAAAACAGATTGCTAAATTCATAATCATTATTGTTTCTAATATTTATAAACAGATTTTTTTTTGCTAAGGTATCTTTTACAGAAAAATGGAATTTTATCGGAGTGTTAATTTTCCAAGTCCCATTTTCAGGAGAAATGTATCTATCAAAAACTCTTTTTGAGTCACACGACATCAAGATGAATAGTACGATAAACTTATATATCAGCCTATTTCTGCTTATTAGCTTTAGCATTTTTGTTTCTGTTTTTTGGAGAATTACTATTTTTCCTTACTTTTTGATTGGGACTTTTTCTTCTTGGTTTTTTTGATATATCAAAACGTGTTAAACTATCTTGACCTACTACATTTTCAAAATTCATTTTTGTTTCTTCTGCAATTTCAGATTCATAATCTTCTAAGGGTAACCCTGCTTCATTTGCATCATTTAATTCAATAATTTCATTTACCTGATCTAAGGAAAGTTTATACCATTTAATTTTTTCTTTTCTATAGGTATACCAAAGTAGTTTCTTGAAAATATCCATTTTTACAAAAATAGCGTCTCCTTTTTCTGTTTTTAAAACTATGTCTTGCTTTGGAAATTTTTCAAGGGCATCTAAATAGGAATCTAATTCAAAATTTAAACAGCATTTCAATTTACCACATTGACCTGCCAGTTTTAATGGATTTAATGATAGTTGCTGATATCTTGCCGAAGCAGTATTTACTCTTCTAAAATCTGTTAACCAAGTAGAGCAACATAATTCTCTGCCACAAGAGCCTATACCTCCTAATCTGGCTGCTTCCTGACGCATTCCCACTTGCCTCATTTCTACTTTTACGGAAAAAGTATTAGCCAAATCACGTATTAATTGGCGGAAATCTACTCTATCATCTGCCGTGTAGTAAAATGTTGCTCTATTTCCGTCTCCTTGAAATTCAACATCTGAAAGTTTCATTTTTAATCCTAATCGGTTAATAATTTCTCTTCCTCTGCGTTGTGTTTCTGATTCTCTGTTTTTGGCGTGTTGCCAAACATCAATATCTTTTTGAGTAGCTTTTCTGTATATTTTTTTCACTTCCTCACTATCTACAGCTACTTTACGTTTCTTCATCTGTACTTTTACAAGCTCACCTGCTAAAGAGACTACTCCTATATCGTGACCCGGAATGCTTTCTACTGCTACAATATCTCCTATAGAAATTTTCATTTTTCCATTATTTTTATAAAAATGCTTTCTCCCATTTTTAAAACGAACTTCATATATATTAAATGAATCTTCGCCTGTTGGTAAAGCCATATTTGATAGCCAATCAAAAACAGCTAATTTATTCCCGTTTGTACATGCTTTTGTATTGCAATCTCCATTATTTTTACATCCTTCAGGAATACCGTTTTTGTTAGTTGAGCAACTATTGCAATTCATGAATAAAGTATGTTTTTAAATAGTTTTTTTACCTGAGTGTAAACAGTATCAAAAAAAATATTTTTATTTGTTTGATTTCTAATTAGATAAAAACAGAATTTCTGTTAACCTTTGATTAGTAAAGATACCAATTCTATTGGAATTTAAAAAGTCATTTTCAGAAGTAATAATTTCTCTCTTTTAAAACACCACAATAATTGTATAATTAATTAAAAAACAACTTGATAAGTTTATAATCATCTTAATATGTTTTTAAAATCAGAGATAAAGGACTTTATTTTTACTTAAATAATATACTAATTCCAAATTGAAAAGAGCTACTATTTGTATCTGCAATATCAGAAAGTTTTAAGATATTATCTACCAGCCCGTATAGGTTTAATTTCCAAATATTGGCAGAAATTCCCAATCCAATGTTTGAGTATGAAAAATCATCAACAGTGTATGTTATTTTTGTATTCAGGATTTCTGATAGTTTTCTTTCATAAAATCCTGTTAATGCAAGTCTAGGACCTATTGGAGTAATCATTGAGTAGGTTTGTATTCCAACACTATTATTGTAATAATTATTAAACGACATATCTGAACAGCTTTCTTCTCCTCTTGATTTTCCAAAGCTATATTTTAATGCAAAGTTAAATTTTAATGGTCGCATTACTGAATATGATTCTTGGTTATCTTCATTTGATAATTGCCCTTTAATCTTATCTTCTAATTCTTGCCAATAATCACGATTCGTACCGTCGTATTGAAATTCAATTCCTGTAAATGTAAAATTACCATTTACAGAAGTATTGTTTATTTTATCTGAATAATTAATAAAACCTATATCTAATAAACTGCCTGAAATTTCTGTTTGGTCATTTATGAGATATGTAAAACCAATATCGAATCCTACACCTAAATTATTTCCTGAAAAAAGTTTTCTTACATTTTTATCTATGCTATTTCCACTTAATCCGGAGCTGTAATAGGCTATATCAATATTATTTAAAGAGTATTCGTAGATACTATTAGGCGATAGGCGAGTAGTAAGACTCCCTCTGTTACCTGTTGATGTTACATTTAATATTCCTGAATAGATTTTCATTCTGGCTCCTGCTATAAGTCTTCCATTAAATTTTCTGCTAATTCCTGCATGAATAACTCCTAATAAATCTGCTTTAACTACTATATCGGAAAATAAAAAGCGCTTATTTATAAAACCTGCATTCCCATCTTTTGTCAGTTTTAATAAATCTTTAGGAATTGTTAGAAAAACATCCAATTCATTATAAAAGCCAACACTCAAATAATCTTTCTTATTTAATTGACATCCTGCACTAAGTACTTCAATCTGGGAGTTAATATAAGCGTAATCATTTCTCTCTAAATTATTTATGGTATTATCTAGTTTTGTAGTAAAATCGATGTTATCATCTCTAAATAAATCTGCAATGGTTATTCCTGAAGCATTTACGTTAGCTGAAATCCCTGATAGCAGAGGTATTCCAATATGGTATTTATAGTTAGTTTTTACTCCGGGGTTAATTAATAATGTTTGAGGAATTCTATCAAATCCGTATAAGATTTGTTTATTTTGTGATGTTAGTTTATTGCCAACAGCAATCAAAAGGAAAAATAAAATCTTTTTCACAACACTTAATTTATTGTAAGATAAAATGTTGCTGCTGATTTAAAGATTAAAGATGCCGGTATATTTGTATCAATTATAGTTCCACCTGAGCTAGGTAACAGTGCTAAATCAACTTGTATATTACGTGAATTAGTAAAATCCGGATTATCAGCGATGATGATTTCTTCCTCTTGAATAAAATCAGTTTGATTTGCCAAAACATTTAATGTAATCGGTTCATGAGTTTCGGTATTTGTATTGTCAAGAAATATAAGCTCCAATTGAAAATCTCTATTAAATTGATTTTCAATTTCAAATCGAAATACTATTCGTTGTAGATTTTCTTCTGTTATATCATTATCTAAAACTATAAAAGGTGTTTTTTGAGATAATGATGTAATTTCTGTACCATTTGCAGCTAAGTTGTTTTGAGTAATATTGAAATTAATTAATGCCCCAACTATTACGGGTTCTAATTTTAAACTCTCTGCCTGATTGAAATCAATATCATTTAAACATGAAGCATTCAGTAACAGAACATTCAACGATAGTATTTTTAAAAGTAATTTCATATTTTCAATGACATTAAAGGGCAGGAATTTACAAAGAATATTTGATATACACCAAGTTTTATCTATTTATTTAAGAGAGTTCGTTTAAGACTTTGTAAATATTCTTTATCCAGTTTTTATTTTCGATATTTTAATGTAATCAAAAATTATAATAAGACCTCAAAATAATTAGAGCTAAGCATTTTTGACTAGCCCTGGGCTTAACTATATTACAAACAATCGTCTATAGTGCATTAAATCTTTTACGTGCTCTCTTATTTCGTGTAATTTTTCCTCATTCTTGGAATTTTGAATAGCTTCATCTATCAAGTTAACAATAGTCAGCATATCTTTTTCTGCTAAACCTCTGGTAGTTATTGCCGGAGTACCAACTCTAATTCCTGATGTTACAAACGGCGATTCAGTATCAAAAGGAACCATATTCTTATTTACCGTAATTTCTGCTTTCCCCAAAGCGACTTCGGCATCTTTTCCTGTGATATTTTTATTTCTCAGGTCAATTAACATCATATGATTATCTGTACCTCCGGAAATAATATGATATTCTTTATCAACAAAAGCCTTGGCCATAGCTTTGGCATTTTTTATAATTTGTGTTTGATATTGTAAGAATTCGTCAGTTAAAGCTTCACCAAATGCAACTGCCTTGGCAGCAATAATGTGTTCTAACGGACCTCCTTGATTTCCCGGGAAAACAGCACTATTTAATAGTGTAGACATTTTCTTTGGTTTTCCATTTTTTAATTTGAAGCCAAAAGGATTTTCAAAATCTTTCCCCATCATAATTAACCCACCTCTTGGTCCTCTTAATGTTTTATGAGTAGTAGTAGTTACAATATGACAGTGTGGTAGTGGGTCATTTAAGATTCTTTTAGCAATTAATCCGGCAGGATGAGAAACATCTGCTATTAAAATTGCCCCTACACTATCTGCTATTTCTCTAAAGCGTTTAAAATTCATATCTCTAGAGTAAGCTGATGCTCCCGCAATAATTAATTTGGGATGATGTTTTTGGGCTTGTGTTTTTAAATGTTCATAATCTATCAATCCAGTTTTTCTATCAACTCCATAAAATACAGGGTTGTATAATTTACCTGAAAAATTTACCGGAGAACCGTGTGTTAAATGCCCGCCGTGTGCTAAATCAAAACCTAAAATAGTATCTCCCGGTTGTAAGCAAGCTGCGAAAACAGCGGTATTTGCCTGACTTCCTGAATGAGGCTGTACATTTACGTACTCAGCTCCAAAAAGTTCTTCTCCTCTATCGATAGCAGTTTGTTCTATTATATCAACGACTTCACATCCTCCATAATAACGTTTTCCGGGGTATCCTTCAGCATATTTATTTGTTAATACAGATCCCTGAGCTTTCATAACTTGTTCACTAACAAAATTCTCAGAAGCAATTAACTCCAAACCATTAAGTTGACGTTCTTTTTCTTCTTGAATTAAATCAAATATTTGGTAATCGAATTGCATGTTATCTATAATTTATTATTGGTTGCTGTTTTCGTTTAAAAAAGATATTAATACTCCCTTTAACACGAATATAAAAGCGAAAATACTTATAAAAATTTCCATTTAAATCATAAACAATTGTTAAAGATAAATATTGCTTCAAAATATGTTAATGATCTATAATTTTCTACGCTCCTTTTCTTTTTTCAGTAAGCTTAATTCTCGTGACGTTTGTCCTTCAACCGAGGTGTTTTCTTCGGCTCTTCTAATTAAGTAAGGCATCACATCTCTGACGGGACCAAACGGAACGTATTTCGCTACATTATAACCTTCTTCGGCTAAGTTAAAACTAATATGATCGCTCATCCCATACAATTGTCCGAACCACATTCTTTTATCGTTATTAGCAATGTTATATTTCTTTGCTAGATTCATCAATAGATAAGAGCTTTCTTCATTATGCGTTCCTGCAAATAAAGCCATGTTTTTATGTTCTATCATATATAAAATAGCTTCATTGTAATTTTCATCTGTCTTTTTTTTGGTTTTACATACAGGCGACGGATATCCCAATTTTTCTGCTCTTGCATGTTCTTTTTCCATATAAGCTCCCCGAACTATTTTCATTCCGATATGAAATCCTTTTTGATGTGCTCTCTGGTGCAATGATTTTAAATATTCCATACGATCATGTCTGTACATTTGTAATGTATTAAATATTATTGCCTTGTGTTGATTGTATTTTTCCATTAATTCTTCAGTCAAATTATCTGCTGCATCCTGGATCCAACTTTCTTCAGCATCTATCAATAATGAGACATTTTTATCGTATGCCAGTTTACAAACTTTATGAAAACGTTTCTTTATCCGTTTCCATTCCTCTTGTTCTTCAGCAGTTAACTCTTTTTTACCTCCTATTTTCTGGTATAAAGAAAATCTACCCAATCCTGTAGGCTTAAAAACAGCAAACGGAATAGATTCTTTTTTTTCAGAAAACATAATTATTTTTTGAATAGTTTTCACAGCACTGTCAAAACTTTCTTCCTCTTCTTTTCCTTCTACCGAGTAATCTAAAACACTATACACATTTCCTTGTTTGTGCATTTTTTCAATATTGGGAATACAATCTTCCTCTGTGATGCCTCCGCAAAAATGATCGAAGACAGTTGAACGAATCAACCCTTCAACGGGTAAATGTGCTTTCAATATAAAATTGGTTACTGCTGTTCCTATTCTGACCATAGGCTGGTTTTGAATTAGGCGAAATAAAAAGTAAGCTCTTTCTAACTCAGAATCAGATTTTAGTTTAAACGCAATTTCCGTATTTTCAAAAAGTTTCATTGCTGGTAACCGGTTTGTATTATTTCAACAAATATAAAAGGACAACATTTAATTTTTAATATTTTCTGTTTAATTTGCATTATTTTATATAAATCAATGAAAACAATCCGGGCAACAACTTACCCTATACATTTTAACGGTAAATCATATAATGAGTTAGCTCAGTTTTTGAGTTTAAAGAGTTATTCCTCTGTCTTTATTTTAGTTGACGATAATACTTTACAATATTGTTATCCCATATTTTTGCAATATCTTAAGACAACTTCTAAAACTAAAATTATTAAGATAAAAGCTGGAGAGATTCATAAAAACATGGATACCTGTTCAAGAGTATGGAATGCTATGATTGAATTTGGTGCTGACAGGAAAAGTCTGTTAATAACTCTGGGAGGAGGTGTAATTACTGATTTAGGAGGATTTGCAGCTTCTACATTTAAACGAGGAATTGATTTTATTAATATTCCAACGACTTTACTTTCGATGGTAGATGCTTCTGTAGGTGGAAAAACCGGCATAGATTTAGGAGTGTTAAAAAATCAAATAGGAGTTTTTGCAAATCCGGAAATGGTGTTAATTGATTCCAAGTATTTACATACACTTACTATAAGAGAAATCCGCTCGGGGATTGCCGAAATTCTTAAATATGGAATGACACACGATATTCATTTATTTAATGAGATTAAAGATAATTCCAACTTAAATATGGTTGATTTAATCCACAGGTCAATAGAAATAAAAAACGAAGTTGTTACCGAAGATCCTAAAGAGAAAGGATTAAGAAAAGTATTGAACTGGGGGCATACTATCGGACATGCTGTAGAATCGCATTTTATGGAGAATGATGAAAAAGAAAGCTTAACTCATGGAGAAGCCATAGCTGTAGGTATGGTTTGTGAAGGTTATATTTCTTCTGAAACATTGGGATTTCCTAAAGAAAAGATGCAGGAAATTAAAGAGACTATCGTTACCATTTATGGAAAAAAAATTATTAAATCAGAAGATATACACTCTATTATGAATCTGTTGATACACGATAAAAAGAGTGAGGGAGGCGTCGTAAAGTTTGTTTTATTAAAAGATTATGAAGATTTTAAAATTGATTGTGAAGTCTCAGAAGAATTAATAGAAAAAAGTTTAAAATATTATTCATGTTAATCCGGCATGAAAAAAATTCGATATGATTAAAAAAGCATTTAAAATTTTAATGATACAAATATTTTCATATGTTTATAATTCTGTTATCAGTTTTATTTTCGGAGTCTCCTAATGTTCACATGTGTTCGATATAACTATAAAATCAGGTATAGCCTTAGTACCTTTAATCTATTTTAGCGAAAGTTTTTATCTTTAAATTTTTTGTTGTTAAAATAATCAGCGATGTTTCTATATCTTGAATGTTCTAACCTGATACTAATTTTGTTTAAAGGCGGCGTTAAATTATTAGAATTGCTAACACTTTTTTATTTATTACTATATTAGTCACATTTAAATTTAATTCAATGCAACCATTACACATTGCACTTTTAATTATCGCATATTTTAGCACTCTTATTCTTATTGCCTGTTTAACCGGGAAATCAGCAAACAATCAAACTTTTTTTAAAGCGAACAATTCATCTCCATGGTATTTAGTTGCCTTTGGAATGATTGGAACCTCTTTATCAGGAGTAACTTTTATTTCCGTTCCGGGGTGGGTAGAAAGTCAGAAAATGGCATATATGCAGATGGTATTGGGTTATATTATAGGATATATGGTGATTGGGCTTGTGTTGCTTCCTTTATATTACAAACTTAATTTAACATCAATATATACCTATTTAGAAGATCGATTCGGAAAGTGGTCTTATAAAACAGGTGCCTCATTTTTCTTATTATCAAGAATTACAGGAGCTGCTTTTCGTTTATTTTTAGCCGCTAATGTATTACAGTTAATTTTATTCGATGCGTATGAAATTCCTTTTTGGGTTACCGTTACGATTACCATTTTATTAATTTGGTTATACACCTTGAAAGGGGGTATTAAAACAATTGTTTGGACAGATACTTTACAAACTTTATTTATGTTAATCGCTGTAGGAGTTTGTATTGTAATGATTAAGGATACAATGCAAATAGACAGTTTGTTTTCGTATATAGCTGAAAATAAGTTATCTGAAATTTTCTTTTTTGAAGATATAAAATCAGGAAGCTATTTTTGGAAGCACTTTTTCTCAGGAACATTTATTGCTATCGTTATGACCGGTTTAGATCAGGATATGATGCAAAAAAATTTAACTTGTCGTAATTTAAAAGATGCACAAAAAAATATGTTTTGGTTTACTATTGTATTAGTCATTGTAAATTTTTTCTTTTTGGCTTTAGGGGTTTTATTAACTGATTACGCTACTACAAACGAAATTGATGCTCATAAAGATAACTTATTCCCTGTTATAGCAATGAGCGGAGAACTGGGAATTGCAACTTCATTATTCTTTTTATTGGGATTAATAGCCGCCACTTATTCAAGTGCAGATAGTGCTTTAACTTCACTAACAACTTCTTTTAGTATTGACATTTTAGAAATTGACAAAAGAGAGAATGAGGAAGAAAAAGAATCTATACGTAAAAAAATTCATGTTTTATTCTCAATCATATTAATAGCAATTATTTTAATCTTTAAATACTTTATAGCTGATACCAGTATTATTGAAAAGATATTCCAATTTGCTGGTTATACATATGGTCCGTTATTAGGATTATACACTTTTGGATTATTTACCAAACGAAACACAAAAGATAAATTAGTTCCGGTAGTTTGTATCGCTTCTCCATGTTTAGCTTTTGCAATTAACTACTTAACAAATACTTTATGGAATTTTGATTTTGAATTCTTTATCTTAATTTTAAATGGTTTAATTACCTTCTTATGTTTATTGGCTGTTAAAAAATAATTATTGAACCCGGGAAATTGGTAACGAATACCTTGATTAACCCAAATGGTAATTTAAAGAAATTTCAAGCGATATATTTAATGCTTTTAAGTTCAGTGGTATCAAAACCACCATCTGTCATATCAAGAACTATTTGAATGTAGTTAGGTTTAAAAGTTACCCCTCCTTTATAAGCCGGATAAGTCATTCTGGTCAATTCTCATTGTACACCTCTTGCCCGGGATTTTTTTACTTTAGTCTCAGTAATATTAAAATCACTTCTGTTCATATTCTAATGGGAAGCGTGTGTCAACTCATGAATAATAGTTGAGTAAGTTTCTATAGCTGGTCTTTGATAAGTGTATATTTTAATAGATTCATATAAGCCAAAAGCTCTCCATCCGGCAGTATGAGTCCCAAGATTTCCCTCATCAGATATATTTTTTAAGTATGCTCTAATCTTCATTTGCGTTCTCCAGAAGCTGTTTTTTGGAGGATGTCTTAATCCCTTAATGTCTTTGTAATTGATGAAGTTTTTAAATTACCCAATGCTTTCTTCATGTTTGTAACAGAGCATGGATTCTCTAGTTTGTTTCCCAGAACTATCTCATTAAGAATGTTGATTTCAGTTTGTTTTACCTGACTTTCACTAAAAAAACATCATCTTTTTGACAGGAATACATCAGTATTCCAATCAGAATAAAAAACAGAAATTGTAAGCCGTTTTCCTTATAATTGTTTCTTTGTTAAGAAATAAAATTTGTTTATATTTTAATGAATAGTTTATAGATATAGTAAATTTAAATGAGAATAGCTAAATAATTATAAATATTCTAATTTTTTTATAAGGCTATCCTGAGAGGTCAGGATTTTTGCCTAAGCCGGAGTTGTATTTTTTATGTGAAATGTCCAAAAAGAGAGGTTTTTAATTGTAAAAATATTTAGTCGCAATTTCCGTTACAATTCTCTGTCTTTCATATTCCGGGAGAGTAAAAATAGAAATTTCGGTTTTAGACGAACTACAAAGTATTTTTAATAATCTATTTTGACTGCATATTAAACCATCTAAAATGTGATATTTTTGAAGTTTCAAACCTCCATAATTAACAATAGTAGAATCATACTCTACCGAAAGCTAAGTCATCTTGCAAATCTCTTAACGTGATGATGTACTCCTCATGATTCGGGATTTAGAGTTCATAGCAACCTGGTTTTAGTTCGGGTAAGCTCTTTCTTTTATCTTCAAAGTATAATTGAGTCAAACTTTTAACGTCCCTATAGGTTGATACCTCATCCGTTTGCCTGTGTTAATCTCCGTATTAGAGGCTATGTAATTTTTGATAAGCATATCAGGATTTTCTTTACCGATAAATAAGGTAATTCACTGAACTCTTCATAGTTTTCATTACTTTACGTTTGAATGACCAACAGTTCTTTTGTCGTAAGTTAGGCTTATAAATCAAATCAGCAGAAGCATTTTTTCTTATTTATACTTACAAAGTAAACAACATAAAATGCCTTGAATACCATCAAAACTTAACACCTGATGGAATAAGGTCTTATCAGTAGGGAATTCTACATAATAACATGAATAATACCGAATAATTAATATCTCGAATTTATTCATTTTATCCATAGTCACAAAATGTCCAAGTCAATAGATTTTCTATATTTTTTTTGGTTGAATTAATAAACTGTGTTATATTCGCACCCGCATTAGCGAGGTATCTTAGCTCAGTTGGTAGAGCAACGGACTGAAAATCCGTGTGTCCCTGGTTCGATTCCTGGAGGTACCACATTTAATTCCCATAATAAACTGAAAAATCAGATAGTTATATTTTGTGTTTTTATTTCAAAAAAGAACAACATTAAGAACAATTTTACGGTTCAATTTGTATCTTTGTGGGGTGGATTTAAGAACAATACATTAAGTATCTTCTATAAACTTAATTATCTCAAAAAGAAAGAACTCTACTCTGTTGAAGACAAGGTAGGGGTTTAAATCGTTTATTATTTTGACAAAAAGAGAATTTCATTTTCAACCAATATAAATGTCAAAATAAAAGATTGGGATGACCAATGGAGAAACAAAAGAACTAACCAATGAATTATCAGAATAACACATAAATGAAAAAACTCTTAATTCTTTTATTTATTTTACCACTTGTTTCACATTCACAAAAAATATACTCAGTAGAATATTCAACCCAATCTGATTTAAAAGTATATGTTGTTGAATATGAAATCCAATGTGATTTAAAGGTATTTAAAGTAGATTACCCCAGTCAAGTAGATGGAAACAAAGGGTTATGGTATTTTGTAGAATATTCAACCCAATCAGATAAGAAAGTTTACTTTGTAGATTACCCTAGTCAAAGTGATTTGAAGATTTATTTTGTGAAGTACAAAAGTCAATCTGGTTGGAGAAATAAATCTAAACAACACATGTTGTATTAAAACATAGTTAAAGTTACCCTATAAGGTTCTTACCCTTTTTTGTTTCCCCTTAATTCTTAAATAACTCTACAACACACTTTAACCACCATAACCTTGTGTAATTCAGCTTCAGAAGGTAAACCTGTAAATTCTTTCTCCTGCTCTTCTGTACTAAATAATGGTATAAATTCATTTCTTTTATAATACTCCAGAGGACCAATTTCATTATATGAATCAACTACAATAAATCTACAGCCTGTTTTATTAGCACCATCTATAAACCAAGATTTAATAAAATCCATTAATTGTTTACCAGTCCTTTCTTCTTCACCCTCAATATTTCTGTAATCTTTATGAACACCTAATCTACCAATTAATACAGCAGGATAACTACGCATATGTTTTGGTCTTGGTATTTCTTTAAGTACTTTCTTTTTTCTTGAATTAGGTAAATGAGTTGTTTTAATACTATCATTAGAAATAGTAAAAGCACAAACAACAATAGTAGGGTCTTCATCTAAAGTAAAACAATACGTCTTACCTAAAAGTTCAGAAGAATAATTATCTACATCATTTGTAAAAAAATCATTTAAATCTTGATGGTCGCAATCGAAAGGATTACAACTATCTATTAACTCTTGATTGTAAAGTTTAAGTGTGCAGTTATCAAGTAGAAAACCCAAAGCAAGAAATTATAATTTTGCTTTAGCTAAAATCTTTGATGCAATAGAAGATTGTTTAGAAAAATCAATAGAAGATTTCTTTGCAGAATTTTCAGCTACTTTAGAAGTAAAGTTAACTGCTGCCTTATCTTTTAATACTGGTATTGATTTAATTGCTATTGCCATTATGCTTAAATATAGTGCAAAATTATATAATTTATTTGTTTTAAAACAATATTTATACCAAAAACTATAATTGGTAACTTAATTAAGTTCTTTATTATAAGTATTATAACGAGTTACTTTGTTACTTATTTTAATACTTTATTTAATAGTTTCTTTTAACACTTCATATATTTTAACCATTGCCAACGTATCTAATTCGCAATAGTCTAAAAGGTTTTTTCTTGTTGCTTCTATATCTTCATTAAAATTTGGGTCTAAAATCATTCTGCCCCAAGTATCTAATGCCATAGTACCATTATTAACATCTAAATCTGAATAGCTTATATCTGGACATAATATTGGTAATACTTTTTTAATGGAACTTGAACCGTGAAAACGATAGTCTATGTAGTCTTTTTTGAAAATAGTTTCTAAATCAAATGTATGCTTGTTAATGTAAGTTAGATAATTGGTAAACTGTGACAACCATTCTATTAAGTCTTTGTTTCTTCCTATTTCAAAACTTGCGTGCCACGATACAAAAGTGCCTATACTTCCTGTAAAATCTTGCATTGCTTGTAACATATCTATAGGCATTTTCATTG